>NZ_JANIIC010000012.1 GCF_024519315.1 Streptomyces malaysiensis subsp. samsunensis
GGGCCTGCCGAAGAACAACATGCGGATGAGCAACCTGCTGACCCGCGAGGTCAAGTCGCAAAACCACCAGGTTATTCTCCGGCGGGCTCTGTGGGTGCCGGAAACTGTGTCACCCCTATGCGACCTGCGTGTATTCGTGGATGAGGCCGCAGAGCCGATCGCGTCGATGGATACGAGTGTTGTCGGCGGCGATGAGTGATCCGGGCTCGGTGGGTCGGTCCGGTGCCCGCTGTTCGAGGGATCGGTGCGGCCTGTGTCTGTTGTAGTGCTCCGCGTACTCGTTGACGATGAGGTGGAGGTGGCGCTCTCCCGTGATCAGGATGCGGTCGGTGGCTTCGCGGCGGCATGATCCGATCCAGCCTTCTGCTATGGCGTTCATTCGAGGCACCTGGGGCAGTGTCGGAATGACGTGCACGCCGATGGCCTGGAAGACGGCGTCGAAGCTGTCGGTGAAGTAGGCGCCGCGGTCCCGGATGAGGCACCTGATCGACTCCGCGTGGTCGCCGAGGTCCATGAGGTAATTGCGTGCCTGCTGGGTGACCCAGGGGCCGGTCGGGTGTCGGGTGATGCCGGCGATGTGCACCCGCCGGGTGCCGTGGTTGATGAAGAACAGCACGAACCAGCGCCGCAGGAAGACCGTATCGATGTGGAACAGGTCGGTGGCTACGATCGCGGAGGCCTGGGCTTTGAGGAAAGCGGCCCAGGAGCAGTCCACACGCTGCGGCGACGGGTCGATCCCTGCTTGCTTCAGAATGGTCCAGACAGTGGAGGCCGCGACGTCACGTCCAAGGCCGAGGAGCTCTCCGTGGACGCGGCGGTATCCCCAGCCCGGGTTCTCCTTCGCCAGGCGCAGGACCAGTTGGCGCAGGGCCTCTGGTTTCGGTGGTCGGCCCGGACGACGGGATGGGTAGGTCCACTTCCAGGCGATGAGTCGTGCGTGCCAGCGGAGGACCGACCGCGGAGAGATCAGCAAGGCCACTTGTGAACGCCGCTGCTTGCTGACGATCATCCGGAGCAGTGCCGCCATGACGGCCCGGTCACTCCAGGAGAAGCGCGGCCGTGGCTGGGCGCGTCGTGCGATGGCGAGTTGATGCCGGAGCATCAAGATCTCTGCGTCTTTCGTCGCGCTCGAGCGGACGAGCAGGGCAAGCCATCGGAAGGTCTGGCAGGCGAACAGGTAGATCAGCCGTATCACCACGACCGGCATGCAGCCTCAGAACGGCTCGCCATTCCTGAGATCTGGGCAGATCCGACGCAACAGGTCAGCCCAGGTGACATAATTCCCGGCACCCACAGGGTGGGAAGGCCGGGCCGGTAGCACAGCAGCCCGGCCACTGACAGGCGGCCGCGACTGCGCCCCGAAACGCGCACCGTGGGGGTGATCCCGCGTCGGCTCCAGGTGCAGCCCTGGGCGGCCGGCCGATCACGCCCGCTTCGTCCTCGAAGCAGATGAACGCGCACTTGCAACGCGACCGCCGGTCGGTGGTCGGTGGTCGGTGGTCGGTGGTCGGTGGTCGGTGGTCGGTGGTCGGTGGTCGGTGGTCGGTGGTCGGTGGTCGTCGATAATCGTCCGGGGCTGAGGCTTGCGGCGTCGGCCGCCGATGTGGAGCTTTTCCGGCGGAAGAGCGCCGGGGGCAACGGTCCACAGTGGCACACGCCGCTGCGCGGAAAGGGACGCCTCGTATTCCGAAAGGAGCTCCCCGACATCGTCGGACCGGTCCAGCGTGGTGAGAGGACGGCGTCCCGCTGTGTGGTGTAGGGGATCTCCGCGGTTGAGTGCGCGGGTTCTGCTCCCTCGGGTTCGTCGTCTTCACGTAGGGTGCGGTCGCGAGGGGGCCCAGTCTGGCGTCACAACCGCCCTTTGGGCTCCCCCGCCTCATGCGCGCGGCCGATCCCTTTGAATCGATGATCTGGTGAGCCGGTCTTGAGGTCTCGCATCGCCACGTGAGCTGTGTTCTGTTTCAGATCATGGCTGCGCCGGTGACAGCGCTGTTCTTCTTCGGTGGGCTGTCGCGCCGCGCCAGATTCTTCGGTCAGTTCACGGGACATCTTGTTAGCCGTCGCCCAGTGGATCATTGCCTGGGGACGCTGCGGCAGAGCTTCGTAGTCCCGTTCCCGGCGGCGGTGCTGCTGCATCAACCAGCCAAAAGTTCGCTCGATCACGCTGCCCGCGGTGCTGCCGCAGAAGTCGGAGCACCGTCGAAGGGGACTGCAAAACGTTCGGCTCGAGGGTCTGAGCGCTCCGGGCCCCGTGGCCGCGGGGCGTGCGGTCGCAGCAGCCCGCCATGATGGATGCATGGCAACAAAGGAAACAAACCGGCACGACAGCGGGCCGTCGCTGGAGCAGATTCTCGGTCTGATCGCCCCCGGGATGCTCGATGTCGTCGTGGCGCAGCGCGGCCATAATGTGCCGGTGGCCGACGTGGTGCTGCACGACCCGGGTGAGGAGAAGGACGACGGCACCTGGGCGGCGTCCGGACTGATCCTCCTCGCGGTCGGTGTGGACGTCGCCTCCCCGGAGGCGATCGACGTGCTGCGCGGTGCCGACCGGGCCGGAGCCGTGGCCGTGGTGCTGAGACGGGGTGCTCGCGGACCGGGGGCGGCGTTGCTGGAGGCGGCCGCTTCGGGGCGTACGGCGCTGCTCACCCGGCGGCCGGGGCAGGGGTGGACGGAGGTGCTCGGTCAGCTGCGCACCGCTCTGGCGCACAGCGCCCCAACCGGAACGACCGGGGTGAAGGGGCTGCGGCTCGGTGACCTGCCGGGGCTCGCCAACACGGTGGCCGCCCTGGTCGGCGGCGCAATCACGATCGAGGATCCGCAGTCGCGGGTACTCGCCTACTCGCGGATGGACCATGAGCCCGATCCGATGCGCAGGCTGACGATCCTTGGGCAGGAGGTCCCCCGCTGGCGGGTGGACGAACTGCGTGAGAGCGGCTTCTTCCAGGCCCTGTGGAGCACCGACGGCGTCGTACGTCTGCCCGCCGACGACCGGTACGCGGAACGACTGGCCGTCGCGGTGCGCCACGGGTCGGAGATCCTCGGGTCGCTCTGGGCCGCCGCCGACGGCCGGCCGCTGGCCGAGGACGCGGCGGCGGCGCTGCACACGGCGGCGCGGGCGGCCGTGCCGCATCTGTCTCACCACCAGACGTGGGGCCGGGCCGCGGCCAGGGCGCGGGAGGGCGCGGTGCACGCACTCCTCGACGGGAGCGGGCAGGCGGCACGCGTCGCGCATGATGCCGGGGTAGCGCCGGACCGGCCGCACACTGTGATGGTCGCGGAGGCGTACGACAGCCTGGATCTGAAAGTCGTGCCCGCACCGGCAGCGGGGGGCGCCGCCGAGCAGCGGGTGCTGGACGTGCTCGCGCTGCAGGCCGCGGCGTACCGACCGGGCTGTGTGACGGCGCGGTCGGGGCGGCGGCTGTACATCCTGCTTCCGGCGGGGGACGGCGAGACGGACCCGGCGCGTGCCTTGCTGGCGACGGCCCGCTCGGTGCCGCGCGGGGTAGTGTTCGCGGGCGTCGGCCCGGTGGCGGCGGACCTGTCGGGGCTTCCTGCGTCGCGCGAGGCCGCGGAACTGGTGGTGCGGGTGCTGCGGGAGCGGGCCGCGCTGCTTCCGGCGGCGGACGTGGTCTCCGCCGTGGCGGCGTTCGGTGAACTGGTTCCCGAAGTGTCGGCGCTGCGGGTGCTTGACCGGATCGCGCCGTTGTGGGAGAGCCTGTCGGGTCCTGTGCACGCGATGGTGGAGCACGACCGGGCGCACGGATCGGAGTATGGCGCGTCGGTCGCCGCCTACATCGACGCGTTCGGTGACACGGGCACAGCCGCTCAGCGCCTGAACGTGCATCCGAACACCCTGCGGTACCGGCTGCGGAGGACTCGGGAACTGTTCGGCGTCGACCTAGCCGACCCCACCCTACGGCTCCTGGCGGACATCGGACTGCGGCTGGCGCGGCGCACGACGTGAGCACCACGGCCTCTCGGGGCGGGGCGGCACACGACCTTGATCATTCAGCTGTCGCGTTGCACAGGAAGCCAAGCCGTCCATGGTCGCATGGAACGAAGACGTGATGGGCTGCGCAGGGCGAAGCTGGGCAAGGCAAAACGGCCGGCCGCTCGACGAGCGCCGTGCACGACCGACGCGTCTGGAGTGTGTTGCAGTGACTTCCGGTTCCCCCCATCAGCGCAGCAGCGCCCGTGAGGCCGCGCTCGCACGGGCCGTCAAGGACGGCCTGCTGGGCCCGCAAGTGCCCCTGGTCGGTCTCCTCGACGTCGACGGCGTGCTTGCTGCTGTCGAGGCGCTGAACGAGGCGTTCGAGGGACCGGCCGTGGTGCAGCACACGTTCGCGGTGAAGGCGTGCGGGCTGGTGCCGGTGCTGCGGCTGCTCGCGGAGGCGGGCATGGGCTGCGAAGTGGCCTCGCCCGGTGAGTTGGAGCAGGCGCTGGCGGCCGGATTCACCTATGACCGGCTGGTTTTCGACAGTCCCGCCAAGACGGTCGAGGAGCTGGAATTTGCGCTGGCCCACGGAATCGCGATCAACCTGGACAACTTCCAGGAGATGGCCCGCGTCGACGGCCTGCTGGCCGGCCGGGAGGCATCCGGGCCCATCGGGCTGCGGGTGAACCCACAGGTCGGGGCGGGTGCCATCGGTGCGATGAGCACTGCGACCGCGACCTCGAAGTTCGGCGTCGCGCTGCGCGATGCGGGAGCCGTGGAGGCGGTGATCGAGGCCTTCGCGCGCCGACCGTGGCTCAACCGGCTGCACGCCCATGTCGGCTCCCAGGGCTGCCCGCTGCCGCTCATCGCCCACGGGGTGAGGGCGGCGTACGAACTGGCCGAGCGCATCAACACGGAACTGGGCCGCGCCCAGATCACCGGGCTCGACATCGGCGGTGGCCTGCCCGTCAACTTCGACAGCGAGGACGACCGTCCGACGTACGCCGACTACGTCGCCGAGCTCCGCGCCGCCGCCCCCGGGCTCTTCGACGGCCGCTACGCCTTGATCACCGAATTCGGTCGTTCTCTGCTCGCCAAGAGCGGCACCATAGGCTCGATCGTCGAATACACCAAGTCGGCCGGCGGCCGGCGGATCGCGGTCACGCACGCCGGTGCCCAGGTGGCCACCCGCACGGTTTTCATGCCGGACGCCTGGCCGCTGCGCGTTGGGGTGTTCGACGCCGCGGGGCGGCCCAAGCAGGGCCCGACCGAGGTCGTCGACATCGCTGGTCCGTGCTGTTTCGCCGGCGACCTGACCGCGACCGGGCGCGAGCTGCCGGCCGTCGAGCCGGGCGACGTGGTGGCGCTGTACGACACCGGGGCGTATTACTTCTCTTCGCACTTCTCCTACAATTCCCTGCCACGATCCGCTGTGTACGGCTATCAGACGGATTCCGGCGGGCAGGTCGCCTTCGCACTCGTGCGCGAGGCCCAGAGCGTGCGCGGCGTGGTCGAGGAGAGCGGACTCTCCCAAGTGGACGCCCTGGTGGCGCTGCGCTCCGGCAACGCCGTGGAACAGCCGAAGGAGATGGCGGAATGACACGTGTCCTGATCTCCGCCGACATGGAAGGGGCGACCGGCACGGTCCTCCCGGCGGACGTCGAGACGGGAACGCCACGCTACGAACGGTTCCGCCGACTGCTCACCCAGGACGTCAACGCCGCCGTCGCGGGGTTCGCCGACACCGGTGCGGACGAAGTGATCGTGAACGACGCGCACTGCGGCATGGACAACGTGCTCATAGAGGAGCTCGATCCCCGGGCGGTCCTGGTCGTGGGCCGGCACAAGCCGCTGGGCATGATGCAGGGCCTGGAGACCGGCGTCGACGCTGTGGCGTTCGTCGGCTACCACACCGGTGCGGGGGAGGATGGTGTCCTCGCCCACACCTACCTGTCGCACAGCATCCTCGGTGTGCGCATCGACGGCGAACCCGTCGGCGAGGGGGAGTTCAACGCCCTGGTGTCCGCCGAGTCCGGAGCTCCCGTGGTCCTGGTCACCGGCGACGACATGACCTGCCGCGACGCCGCCCGGTACGCGCCCGGCTGCCGGACCGTCACGGTGAAGACGGCCATCTCACGTCACGCGGCGATCTGCCGCACGCCGACCGCCACGACCGCCGACATCCGCAGGGAGGCGGCCGCTGCCCTCTCCACTGCCCCGCCCCGCTCCGCCGCACGGCCGACGACGCACGTGGTGGAGGTCGACGTTGACAGCCGGCACCTCGCCCAACGCGCGTGCGCACTGGCCGGAGTCGAAGAGGCGGGCCCCCGGACCGTCCGCATGGAGACACCCGACGCCCAGGAGGCGCTGCGCCGCTTCCGCGCACTGACCTGGGTGATCGGCACAGGTCGCGAGGGCGACTGGACTTGATGACACGGCGCGGCGGCCCCGACCGGGCCACCGCCGCACCCACCTCCGCCCGGCGGCTCAGAAGCCACCGTGCAGCACGGGACGCTCGTTCCCCGGAGTGGTCACCCCATTCCCCGGGGAGAGCACGCCCGAACGGCGACCGCGCCCCGACGGACAGCCTGCCCGCCGGACCCCCTCTACGGCAGGGAACCCTCCTCGCCCGCCTCACCGTTGCCCAGGACTGGAGCTGCCATGACTTCCCCCGCATCGCACAGAGAACCGCAGAGCCCGCAACTGGAACTCAGCCGCTCGCTGCGCAACCGCCACATGTCGATGATCGCGATCGGCGGCGCGATCGGCGCCGGCCTTTTCGTCGGCAGCGGTTCGGTGATCAAGACCGCCGGCCCCGCCGCGATCGTGTCGTACTGCCTGGCCGGCGCCCTCGTCCTGTGCACGATGCGGATGCTCGGTGAGATGGTCGTGGCGAAGCCGTCCTCGGGCTCGTTCGCCGACTACGCGCGCACTGCTATCGGACCGTGGGCGGGCTTCACCATCGGCTGGCTGTACTGGTACTACTACGTCATCATCGTGGCCGTGGAGGCCGTCGCCGGGGCGGCGATCCTGCACGCGTGGATCGGACTGCCGCTCTGGGCCCTGGCGATGGGGCTGATGGTCGTGATGACCGCGACCAATCTTCTGTCGGTGAAGTCGTTCGGCGAATTCGAGTTCTGGTTCTCCTCGGTCAAGGTCGCCGCGATCGTCGCCTTCCTCGTCGTCGGTGGACTGTACGTCTTCGGCGCCTGGCCGGGTACGTCGTTCGACTTCTCGAACCTGACCGCCAACGGCGGCTTCGCCCCGAACGGCTTCACCGCGATCTTCTCCGCGATCGTCGTGGTCATCTTCGCCTTCGGCGGAGCGGAGATCGTCACCATCGCCGCGGCCGAGAGCAAGGAACCGGAACGCTCCGTCGCCCGCGCCACCACCGGCATCATCTGGCGGATCATCCTCTTTTACGTCGGCTCGATCGTCCTGGTCGTCACCATCGTGCCGTGGGACAGCGCCAAGGTCCTCGCCAGCCCCTACGTGGCGGCCTGGAACATCATCGGTCTGCCCGGCGCGGGCGTCGTGATGGACATCGTGATCCTCACCGCGGTGCTGAGCGTGCTCAACTCCTCGGTCTACGTCTCCTCGCGCATGCTGCGGGCCCTCGCCACGCACGGCGACGCGCCGGCCTGGCTCGTGGCGACGAACAAGCGCAACGTCCCGGCCCGCGCGATCCTCGCCGGAACCGTGGTCGGCTGGGTCTCGGTGCTCTTCGCCTATCTCTCCCCGGACACCGTGTTCAGCTACCTGGTGAACTCCTCCGGCGCTATCGCCATCTTCATGTACCTCATGATCGGGGCATCCCAGCTGCGGATGCGCCGCCGGCTGGAACGCGAGGCCCCGGAACGGCTGTCACTGCGCATGTGGCTCTTCCCCTACCTGACCTGGGTGGTGATGGCCGGCTTCGCCGCCGTCCTGGTGGCTATGGCCGTCATCGGCGACCAGCGCACCCAACTGCTCACCAGCATCGGCAGCCTGGCCGTGGTCCTGCTCGCCTACGCAGTGCGCAGAGCCCGTGGCAACCGACCGCCGGCCCCCGTCGACGCCGCTGTCACGGACGATCCCGGCGCGGATGTCCTGCCCACCCGCTGAGCGGGCCGCCCCGCACATGGCGGAGGCCCCGACCGGGCGTGCGACACACCGGGTCGGGGCCTCCGCCGTGCCGTCGTCGCCCCTGCCGTCGTCACCGTGTCAGGGCGCTTCACCCTCGGGCCGTCACTATGGCTCCGAGGAGATGCTCCGGGTCCTCGTGCCGGTTGTCGGAGCAGCCGCCTTCACGATGGTCATGCCGGTGACCGGTGCGATCCTGTTGGTGTTGCTGCTTCTGACGCTCTGCTACAGCTTTCCGTCACGATCTACACCTGGGCCGGTGGCTCGTACGTGGTGGCCCGGGGGAACTTCGGGCCGAACGTCGCGCAGGTCGCCGCCGTGGCCCTGCTGGTCGGCTACGTCGTCACTGTTGCCGTCCAGGTGTCAGCGGGCACGAGCGCGCTGATCTCACTCGCCCATCTGGTCGGCAATGGCTGGGCGGGGCTGGATCATCTCCAGTTGCAGGTCTCCGTGGTGGTGATCGTGCTGCTGGGTTACGGGAACCTGCGCGGAGTGCGCGAGGCGGGCCGGATGTTCGCGCTGCCTGCCTATCTCTTCATCGCCGCGATGGGCCTGGCCTTCCACGTCGCCGCGGTGCGCGGACTGAGTGGCGAGCTGCCCCATGCCGACCTGAATGCTCCGGGTGTCGTGCCTCTGGGAACTCCCGGCGATAGCTGGCTCTACGGTGTGTCGCTCTTCATGGTGCTGCGTTCCTTCGCCAACGGCGGCTCGTCCCTCACCGGGCTCGAAGCGATCTCGAACGGGATCTCCGCCTTTCGCCGAGGCCGAGGAGCAGGACGTACAGACCGACGCACAGGTCGTCGGCCCGCGCCGCCCCACCCGGGCCCAGCTCACCGGACCAGGCAGCGGCACCGACCCGGAGCTGATGGAACGGCTCACCCGACAGGTCCTCGACGGCGACCAAGTACTGGACGAATTGGTCAGGCAGAGCCAGGACGGCTCCGACATTGTCGCCGACCTGCTGGCGCAGGCCCGGAACGGAGACACCGAATGAAGACCGGCAGCGACCTCCTGACCCGGGTGTGCGGCCGGTGCGGACACACCGGCAGCTCCCACCAAACGCCGGACCCGAACCGGGGCATCGGGCGCTCGCCGCCCCAGGCGTGCCGCGTACGGCGCGGCTGCCCCTGCATCGTCTTCGTGCCCGCCCGCGAGTGGTGCAGCCCGGAGGTACGGCACCTGATCGAACGCCGCCTGTCCAAAACCGCCACCGCACGACCGAACCGCTGACCACGAAGCAAGGAGACGAGCGAATGAGCTCCAACGAACCGCCCCTGCCCCGCATCGGCCGACCCGCGAGCGGGGACCAGGGCAGGAGCGTCGGGCCGGAACGCTCAGCCAGCCGCGGCCAGCGCGCGGCGGCCGTCGGCGACGATAGCCGCCAGCTCGGTGTCCAACGGGTGGAACTCACCGGTGCCACAGGCGACGAAGACGGCACTGGGGCCAGCGTCGAGACCGGTGCCGATGTGCTTCTTCAGCGCCTCATGGTCGGGCTCGCCGGTGGCGGTGAAGGGGGTGATGCGGAGGAACAGAACGCTTTCGAACGCAGGGCTCCTTGACGGGTGGCTTGACGGCAGCGGGCACGGACGCGGGCGGATACGAGGGGTGATGGCGGGCCGGCGGTCGGCGGGAATCGAACGCGGCTGTGGCCGGTTCCGGGTGTCAGCTCTCCTCCCGGGCGTCGTGATCGCGGTTGAGCAGCACTGCCAGCTCCTCCAGGGCGGTCTCGGCACCTTCCCCTTCGGCGGCCAGCACCACCGAGTCGCCGTGGGCGGCGCCCAGTGCCAGCACGGACAGCAGGCTCCGTGCGTCGACGGGGGCCCGGCCGTCGCGGGCGATGGTTACCTTGACCGGCTGCTTGGCGGCGGTCTGGACGAACACCGCCGCAGGCCGGGCGTGCAGCCCGCTGCGGGAACCGATGGCGACGACGCGCTGAGGCATGACGGATGCTCCTTTGGCTGGGGGAACGACGGATGGAGGGGGCGGCTGCGGGTCACGGCCGCGCGGTCGCGAGGGAAGCCAACGCGGCCGCCACGACGGCGTCTTCGGTCATCCCGACCGACGCCATCGCCTGCTGCGCGGGGGCGGAGGTGCCGAAGCCCTCGACGGTCACGGTCCGGCCGTGCTCGCCGAGCAGGTCGTGCCAGCCGAAGGCGCACCCGGCCTCGACGACGACACGGGCGCGGACGGAGGGCGGGAGCACCGCATCCCGGTAGGCGGCGTCCTGTTCGGTGAACCATTCCTTGCACGGAACGGACACAACCCGGGCCGCCACGCCCCGCCGGGCGAGCGTGTCCGCGGCCGCCAGGGCGAGTGACACCTCACTGCCGCTGGCCATGAGGGCCACGTCCACGGCGTCCACGGCGCCGGCCACCACATAGGCACCGCGGGCCACTCCGGCACGGACCTCGTCGGCCGGGGTCGGCAACACGGGCAGCGCCTGACGGGCCAGTGCCAGTCCGACCGGCCCTGGGCGGTCGAGTGCGCTCAGCCATGCGGCCGCGGTCTCGGTGGCATCGGCCGGGCGGACCACCGACAGCCCCGGCATGGCCCGCAGTGCGGCGAGATGTTCCACCGGTTGGTGGGTGGGGCCGTCCGCGCCGAGGGCCACGGAGTCGTGGGACCAGACGTGGACCACCCGGAGCTTCATGAGGGCGGCGAGCCTCAGGGACGGCCGCTGGTAGTCGCTGAATACCAGGAAGGTGCCAGCGAACGGGGTGTCGTAGCCGATGAGAGAGATGCCGTTCAGCGCGGCGGCCATCGCGTGTTCGCGTACGCCCCAGTGGATGTTGCGGCCGCTCAGGCCCTGCCCGCCCGCCTCGTCGGCCGGGAGGAACGAACCACCGGACGCGATGGTCGTACGGTTGCTGTCGCCGAGGTCGGCGGAGCCGCCCCACAGCCGCGGCAGCGCCTCGGCCAGGGACTGGATGACCTTACCCGAGGCGTCCCGCGGTGCGACCAGGGTTCCCGGCTCGAACACCGGGAGCGCCTCGGCGGCAGCGGCGGGGTCGACGGGCCGGATGGCCTGTGCGCGGGCCCGCGCACGCTCGGGGTGGGCCGTCGTCCATGCGGCGAATGCCGTGTCCCAGGCGCGGTGCAGTTCGGCGCCCCGGGCGACGGCGCGCCTGGTGTGCCGCAACACCGCCTCCGGAACGGTGAACGGCTCGTCGGTGACTCCCAACCGGGCCTTGACCGCGGCGGCTTCGGCCGCCCCCAGGGGAGCGCCGTGCGAGGCGGCGGTGTTGACCGCGTTGGGGGCGGGAAAGGCGATCTGCGACCTCAGGGCGATGAGGCTGGGCCGGCCGGTGTGGGCGCGGGCGGTGCTCAGCGCGGTGTCGAGTGCGTCGATGTCGATGTCACCGTCGGCGGCGAGGCCCACGGTCTGGACGAACCAGCCCTGGCCGGCGAAGCGGGTGGCGGTGTCCTCACGGGTCGTCAGGTCCGTGGAGCCCTCGATCTGGATGGTGTTGTCGTCCCAGATCACCACCAGGTTGTCCAGGCGGTGGCGCCCGGCCAGGGCTCCGGCCTCGTAGGAGATGCCCTCCTGGAGGTCGCCGTCGGAGCACAGCACCCATACGGTGCGGTCGGGAATGCCGGCCGTATCGGCCCCGGCCAGCCGGCCCTGGTCCCGCTTCAGGGCCATGGCCATGCCGACGGCGGTGGCAACGCCTTGGCCCAGCGGCCCGGTTGTGGTTTCCACACCGGCGGTGTGCCGGTACTCGGGGTGGCCCGGGGTCAGGGATCCGAGCTGCCGGAAGCGCCGCAGATCATCCAGTTCGAGGCCGCAGCCGGTGAGGTGGAGTTGCGTGTATTGGAGGATGCTCGCGTGGCCGCAGGAGAGCACGAACCGGTCGCGCCCCTCCCATGAGACGTCCGCGGGGTCGTGCCGTATGTGGCGCTGGAACAGCAGGTGGGCCACGGGAGCCAGCGCCAGCGCCGTGCCCGGATGGCCGGAGCCGGCCGCCTCGACCGCGTCCACGGTCAGGGCTCGTGCCACGGCGATGGCCCGCTCGTCCGCCTCGTCGAGCACACGCCCGGCCCTGCCGGGGGAGGGCGTGGCCGGCTGCTCTGTTGCGAAGGTCACGGAGACTCCTTGGAGAGATCATAACGTCATGATGACTTCGGAAACGTAACCGATAGATCCATGCATGCACCAGGGATGTCCCGGGAGCGAAACCTCACAGCTCAGCTGAGGGTGCGGGCAGAAGATCCAGCACAGAGGCGCCGGCGGGTCCTCGTATTTCGCTTCGGTTGCGGCTATTGACGCGTTCAGCAACCTGTAGTCATCATGACGTCTCGACGACACATGAACTCGATGAGGAGATCAGGGATGGCGGGTCACAAGTACGAGCAAGTGCGTGACCACCTCCTGCGCCGCATCCGTGACGTTCCCGTGGGCGGACAGATGCCCGCCGAGAGCGTGCTGTGCGCGGAGTACGAAGTGAGTCGCATCACACTGCGTCGTGCCGTGGACGAGCTGGTCCAGGACGGATACCTCGTGCGCGAGCACGGCCGTGGCACCTTCGTGACCCGCCCGCGCTACCACCTGAAGCACCGTGAGCGGTTCGTCAACGAGGTGACCGGCTTCTACACCCAGATGGCCCGCCAGGGTCACACCGTCACCTCCGAAGTGGTCGCCCAGGAGCGGATACGGGCCGGTGCGCGGCTTGCGGCCACACTCGACATCAGCCGGGCCACATCGGTCATCCGGCTGGAGCGGCTGCGCCGGGTCAACGGAGTGGTGCACCATCTGGCCGAGTCATTCGTGGCGGAGGAGCGGTTCCCGGGTGTCCTGACCACCGACTTCACCTCCACCTCGCTCTACGCCTATCTACGGGCCCACCACGATCTGCTGCTCGCCCGTAACGAGATCGTGGTCGGCCTGCACATCTGCGACGAGCGCGAGGCGGCGCTGCTGGGCGTGGCCGAGGGGTCGCCGCTGCTGCTGGCCACCTCATGTGTCTTCGAACCGGGTGGGAAACCGGTCATCCACGGCACATCGAAATTCCTCCCCGAGACCGCGGAACTCTCCTTCGACATCGTCGCCGACGTCGAGTAGGGCTCCCACCGGCCTTGGAACAACCCTGTAGGTGCACATGCTGAGTGATCTCCTGACCGAAAAGAAGATACGTTTCTCCCCAGACAAGCTGAGCTGGCGGGAAGCCGTGACCCAGGTCGCCCGGCCACTCCTCGACGCGGGTGACATCACCCCCGGCTACGTCCAGGCCATGCTGGAGTCGATCGCGGCCGGTGGAACGTACATCGATCTGGGCCACGGCATCGCCCTGGCCCACGCGCGGCCCGAGAAGGGGGCCGTGCGCACCGCCGTCTCGATGCTCCGGCTCGCGCAGCCCGCCCCGCTGCTCGACCAGCCGGAGCACGCGGTCGACCTCTACTTCTGCTTCGCGGCCGTCGACGCGGAGGCGCATATGAGCGCCATGGCGTCCCTCGCCCGCATCCTCTCGGACGCCCGGACCCGTCAAGCGCTGCGCGACGCCTCCTCCGCGCCCGATGTCATCAAGTTGATCACTCAGTTCGAGGAGTCCGAATGAAGTTCCTGGCCATGTGCAGCACCGGGCTCGGCAGCAGTTTCATGGTGCGCATGAACATCGAGACCATCGTCGGTGAGCTGGGGCTCTCGGACGTCACGGTCGAGCACTCCGACATCAGCTCCGCCGGACCGGGCAGCGCCGATGTGTTCTTCGTGGCGAAGGACCTGGAGGACGCCGCTCAGGGACTGGGCGAGGTGGTCGTCCTCAACAGCATCATCGACATGGACGAACTACGCGAAGCGGTGAAGTCCGCCGCCGTCCGGCACGGGCTGCTCTGACCCGCGCTCCCACCCGTTCGTCCCGGCGCGGCGCAGCCCGGTGTGGCGGCGGCGCCCGCCACACCGCACATCGGGCGACCACCGCCCCGTGCGCCCCGGCGCAAACTGCGTGCACCACTGTCATTCAAACTCCCCCGTGCGCCCCTGTGCGTCCCTGGCCCGCAGCACTCGAGGCCCCTCTCACCGTCGATCACGGGCTGCCAGTCCGGCCGTGCGCGCTCCCGCCGCCCCGCCCGGCATCCACCGTTCCCGGCCGTCACGGCCTCGTCGTGCCCGAAGAGAGGCGTTGTCAGTGAACAGCGTTCTGCAGAACCTTCTCGATGTCTTCCGCGAACCCTCCGTCATCGTCGGCTTGATCGCCCTCCTGGGCCTTGTGCTGCAACGCAAGTCCCTCTCCGACACCATCAAGGGGACGACCAAGGCGTTCGTCGGCTTCCTCGTCCTGGCGGCGGGCGCCGGAGTGGTCTCCGATGCCCTGACTCCCTTCGGTGACATGTTCCAGCACGCCTTCGGTGTCCAGGGCGTCGTGCCCAACAACGAGGCCATCGTCGGCAAGGTCCTCACCGACTACGGATCCCAGGCCGCGCTGATCTTCTTCTTCGGCATGGTGGTGAACGTGCTCCTGGCGCGGTTCACCCGGTTCAAGTTCATCTACATGTCCGGGCATGTCGCCCTGTACCTGGCGGCGATGATCGCCGTGATTCTCATCGCCAACGGCTTCAGCTCTTGGCAGGCCGTCCTCTGGGGCGCTCTCGCCCAGGGCCTGATCACTACCCTCTCGCCCGCCCTCGTCCAGCCCTGGATGCGCAAGGCCACCAAGAACGACAATGTGGCGCTCGGCCACACCGGCAACTTCGGCATCGCCACCAGCGGTCTGGTGGGCAAGCTCTTCGGCAACCCCGAGAAGTCCACGGAAGACCTGAAGATCCCCAAGGGGCTCGGCTTTCTGCGGGACACCACCGTCGTCATCGCCAGTTCCATGGGCCTCATCTATCTGCTCGTCACGCTGGTGGCCGGGCAGGGCTATGTCGAGGACAAGCTGAGCAACGGCCAGTGGTATTTGCTGTGGGCCGTGATGCAGGCCGGTAAGTTCGCCGCCGGCGTGTTCATCATCCTGGCCGGTGTCCGGGTGGTCCTGGCCGAGATCATCCCCGCCTTCAAGGGCATCTCCGAGAAGCTGGTCCCCAACGCCCGGCCCGCCCTCGACGTCCCGATCGTCTTCACCTTCGCCCCGAACGCCGTGCTGATCGGCTTCCTGTCCAGCTTCGTGGGGGGACTCATCGGGATGGGCGTCCTCGTCGCCGTCGGGGGCACGATCATTATCCCCGGCATCGTCGCCCACTTCATGACCGGCGCGGCCTCCGGTGTCCTCGGCAACGCGACCGGCGGCCGACGCGGCGCGGTACTCGGCGCCATGGTCAACGGCCTTCTGATCACGTTCCTTCCGCTGCTCGTCCTGCCCTTCCTCGGTGACATCGGACTGCAGAACTCCACCTTCTCGGACGCCGACTTCGGAGTCTCCGGGCTTCTGCTCGGCGGAGCCGTCCGCATCGGCCACGCCGCCGTCATCGGCCTGATCGTCTGCGCGCTGGCCGCCGTCTTCGCCGGCAGCGCCCTCACCACCCGCCGACAGGCCACCAAGGAAGAACCCACCACGACCAGCGAGCGGCAGCCCACCGCCTGAACCACCCGCCTCGACGCGGCCCGGCACACCACCGGGCCGCGTCGTCGCGCATCCGCGCGCACGGCGCCGACGGGTCAGTCCCCCGCCGCACCGCCGACCGTGTGCATGTGCCGCAGCCCCTGCCGGTACGAGTCGAGCAGCCCGGTCTCCGCGCACGGCAGCCCGAGGGCCCGGCACTGCTTCTGGACTTAACCGGCCGCGCGCAGCACCAGCAGCGTGCCTTCGACCATCCGCACCGGCTGCCTCCTCGGGTCCCGGACCCTGCTCACCTCAAGGCGGTGCCTTCGAGCAGCAGCATCGGGAAGAACAGCCACGCCTGGTGGTGGGTCACCCAGCGGGCGAACCTCCTGACGCACGGCGGCCTGATCGGCGGTCCACACGCGTGCGCGATGTCGTTGGGGTTGGCGTAGTGCCGGTTGTACTTGTCGTTCCACCATGCGTAGCTCATGCCCAGAAGCAGATTGCCGTGGAAAAGCCCGATGGCCCGGTTCACCCGGCGGTCGGTGGCGATCTGTGCGTGCCCGGCGTCGTGGCCGACGAAGCGGCGCGGGCGGACAGGACCGCGAGCAGCGGGGCGAGCATGCCAGCCCCGCCGAGGCCCGCGCGAGGACGAACCCGGAAAGCACGTCGGTCCCGAACTGCTCCAGTGCCTCCGCCGAGACCGGATCGCGGAACTCGCGCAGGTCGCGTACGGCATCCAGTGCCAACCCGAGCCTCCTCACCTTCAGCCCGACTGCTGATTGGTCGGACGAGGTGAGACCGCTTCGAAAGTCCCGAAGTCTCACGCGGCTCGTGGGGAACTCATGGGATGCCGCACAGACGTGCGCTGGAACTTCGATAACTGCCTCATCGCCCCGGACGGCACCATCAGCGCACGCTTCGCCTCGCAGGCCGAACCCGACACCGACCAGGTCACACCGAAGCGACAGAAACCGTCCTCCCCCACTTCCGGCACTGGGTTGCGCGGTCGACAGTCCGGCCGGTCACCGGGTGAGCGTTCAAAAATGCGGGTGCGCGGATGCTGAAGTCCGGGACAGGGCCGGGGCCAGCCAGCGGTTGAGGAGGATGCGGAGCCGGGCTTCGTCCTGCGGTGGCTCGCTCGGGTGCTGCAGCAGCGACGTCAGGAGTCGCATGATGATCTCGGCGAGGCCGCTGAGGTCGTCCTCACCGATGCCGACGGCGGCCCAGTCGACGGGGAAGCGCTGCAGCATCTTGGCGCCGTAGGCGATGGTGTCTCTGGTGGTGGCGCCGCGGCCGAAGGCGGTGGTGTCTCCGAGCTGGAGCAGAAGGCTCAGGCGTGGGTCGGTGGGTATGGTCCCTACGCAGAAGACCATGCCTTCGACCACGGCTTCGGCCGGGTCGGTGATCCCTTGCAGGTGCGCGATCAGCAGGTCGACGAACGACTCGGCGCCCTGGGCCGCCACCTCGCGGATAATGTCGCTGATGCGGCCGAAATGGCGGTAGACGGTCTGGCGGGTGACGCTGAGCTCGGCAGCGACGTCGGACAGGGTCGTCTTCGTGACGCCGTGCCTGTCGACGCAGCGGACGGTCGCGTCGATGATGCGCTGCCGTGCCTCGGCGTCCGATGCGGGAGGCATGCCTCCCCAGCCGTGGTGCCCCATGGGTTTAGGATCGCACAACCCCTGCGGTGTGCCGGAACCTGGTCGCGCGGAATGCGGTGGCGACGAGCCCGGTCGCGGCGACGGTGCACAGCACGGTGTACCAGAGGCTGCCGATCGGTGCGCCCTGCTCGGTGATGCCGTCGGTCGCCGTGAAGTAGGCCGGCAACGCGACCAGCCAGAGGACGATGTGGACGCCGAGATACAGCGCCGGATAGATCCGTGCGAACAGCGGCAACGCCACCGGGACCAGATGCGTTCGCCGCGCGCGCCAGGCGTCCGCGAGAAGGCAGAGGCCGACGACCCAGACCAGGGCGAGCTCGGCACCTAGGATGGCCCGCTGGATCCCGAGCTGGTCCTCACCGCGGAAGGCGTTGCTGGGCACGCCGGCGACCGTCATCGCCAACGGTGTCAGGGCGCCGGCGGCGACGGTGCGCAGGCTGATCTGCTGGCCGGTGAGCGTGCCCCGGCTGTCCGTCGCGCCGACCAGACGGATGACGAGGTAGGTCATCGCGCCGAAGGACACCGAGGCGAACAGGAGCATGCTGTTCATCGGGACCGAGGCGAGCGCCGGCTCGTTGATCATCTTGTTGTCGGGGTTCCAGGCCCACCACTTCAGCTGGGGTCCGAGCTGATCGAAGATCTCGTAGAATGCCTGGCAGGCGAACGCGACCGCCAGCGAACCGGCCAGGAGGCCGCGCCGAGTGAAGACGCCGAGGACGCGGACCAGTTCGTAGGCGAGCTGCGACAGCGTCGGATAGAAGGCCACGATGTAGAGCGGCAGCCGGTCGTACATGAACTGCACGGTGAACACGTTGTGGGAAAAAATGAGCCCAACGTGTTCCTTCAGTCCGAACCAGCCCGGGAAGTAGAGCGGCGGCTCGATCACCGCCAGATAGGCGATCGAGGCGAACCACAGGGAAATGTTGATCGGGTCGCCGTCGCGCCGCCACCGCCGCCACGCATGGACGAGGGCGAACACCGCGCCGCCGATGATGAGCAGTTCGAGGAACGGCATGGTGCCGTTCTCAAGACCGAACGGGTTGCGGAAGTCCACGACCGGTTTTGCGTCATGGCAGGAGTGGTCGAGCTTTTCAGCGAGGCGCTCAGCCGCTGAGTCGCATGTATAGCCCATGCCTTGTTCCTCGGGTCAGTCGTTGACGAGGTCGGTCTCGGCGGATGGCGCTCTGCCGGCGCAGGTATGGCCGGTGAAGTCGGTGCCGGGCGGGTCCTGCTGGTCGTCGAATCCGCCGGGCACGACCGTGCGTCCGAGCCGCTGACGCACCTTGTAGCGCATGATGCCGAACCAGAACCGCAGATCGGTGGCCATCTCCCTGAGTGACATGTCGAGGTTGAAGACCTGGGCGAACGTCCGCTCGACGTAGGCGTCCTCCCGGCTCGCGGCGTTGATGGCGTTGAAGACCGGCCAGCTGAGGCGCGCGGTCAGCCGGCGGCGCCAGGGAGCGACGACCTCGCTCCCGGTCGCGAAGTCATAGGCCCGGTCACGAGCCATCGCGAGCATCCAGGGCACGTCGAGTGACTTCTTCTGCCGGGTGAGGAACTCGCGGAAGAAGGCGAGGTCGAGGACGTCGCGGCCGCGCAGCATCTCGGCGAGGATGAGCGCGGAGCGGGCCGCCGAGCTCATCCCCTGGGCGTAGAACGGGTTGAACGCGCAGATCGAGTCACCGACGCAGACCAGCCCGAGCGGGGGCCGGTCGAGCAGGTCGAAGCGGCGCCACTTGTTGCCGGTCGAACGGGTGAGGTGCACCTCGGAGGTCGGAGTGCAGGCACGCGTCGCCTGCCCGAAGGGCTTGGCCCGCACGCGGTCCACCGCGGCCTCGAAGGTGTCGACCTCGCGCGGCATCCGGATGCCCCAGGCGCCCATGCACACGATGGCGCGGTCGCCCTCGATCGGGAAGAAGTTGCTGAGGAACTCGTGCTCTACGGGATGGTCGCCGGTGTCCTGGGTCGGAGTGATGACCAGATGCTTCCACCACCACGACTCCGGACGCTGGTCGACGGGCGGCAGGTCGTACCACCGCGAGCTGTATGTGACCTTGGCGTCGAGGGTCTTCTCCGGCGGCACCGGCCATCCCGCCGTCCTCAGCCAGTCGGCGACGGAGGAGCCGCGCCCCAGCGCGTCGACGACCAGGTCGGCGGACAGGTGGCCCGAGTCGTCGCCCGTGCGGTACTCGACTCCCTCGACACGCCCGAGCGAGGTGCCGCCCCCGGTGGAACGAAGCCCGGTGACGGTCACGCCCTCGCGGATCTCGACGGCCGGGAGCTGGCGGACCTTGTCGCGCAAGACCCGCTCGACGAGCACGCGCGAGCTGTAGACCATCGTCATCGACCCGGACTTACGCGGGGCCCAGCCGTCGTTCTCGCAGTACGCCGCGTCCATCGACGGCATCAGGTGCATCCCGCCCGCGGCGATCAGCGCCTCCTCGAACCCGGGGAAAATCTCACCGATCGCTCGACGCCCGGAGTTGAGGAGGAAATGCGGGTGCTTGCTCTGCGGCACGCCCCGCCGATGCTGCGCGTCCGGCGGGAGCCGGTCCCGCTCCAGGACGATCACCTCGTCGAAATGCCTCGCGAGCACTCCCGCGGCGCATAGTCCCGCCACGCTGCCGCCGAGCACCACGGCCGTCCTTCTCCGCATCCGCCCTCCATTCATACACGCTATGGCTGAATGTATGATCAGCGGGGAGGGTAACAGGCCCGGTTCGAACTAGCTACCCTTCCCACGGGATGGGCATCGGGCCCGGCGGAGCGACCCCCGCAGTCCAGCCGAGACAACCGCCGGCCGGGACGCCCGCGTGGTGCTGTAGGGAGTTGCGCCGCTCCGCTCTCGGGCGCCAGTCCACTCGCTGAGACTTTGCAGATCAGCAAAGATCTCGAATGTGTGACAGGATCGACGCCCTTGCCGGTGCTACTGAATTTGATTGAGCAGTGTGATGCTTATTGATCGGAAGGGGAGCGAACGCGGCAGGATGCATGTGGTGAAGCGTGGAAGTGCGGCACGCCTGTTCATACATATCGGCGGCGACCACAACCCTTCCCTCATAACTGCTGAGCAGATCCCGCATCGGCGGGCTGATCTTCGCGCTGATGCACATGCGGAGCGCTTCTCGCGTTCCGATCTGGGGAGGATTGAGTCGGCGCATCAGCGCTCGCCTTCGCGGCGGCGAGTCGCGGAGCGGGCCAGTGTTCGTCCTTCGGCCCCCAGTTGGTCATCGAATTCGTCGAGAATTTCCTCGAACGACATGCCGTCATCGGCGAGCGACTGGATCAACCGGTTGAACCCTGTGTGGCGCACCTCCAAACCGAAGATCTCCCGGGTGATCACTCCGACGTTTTCGCCGAACGTCTCGATCTCGGGGTGATCGACGCGCAGATCATTCGCCCGTCCTAAAGAGGGCCCAGACTGCCTCGCGCGGCGTCTCCTGGGAATCAGGCGTAGATCCGGGAGTAGAGTTCCAGGATCTCGTCGGCGGTGGGTACGACAGGGTTGTTGGCAGGTGATCCGGAAGCGAGAGCCTGCTCGGCCATGATGGGCGTCAGGCAGTTCCACTCGTCCTGGTCGATGCCGTAGTCGTGGGGCGTGGGTACGGCCAAGTCGCGGCACAGGCTGCCGAGCGCGTCGACCAGCTTGTCGGCGGCCGCGGTGTCGCCGTCCGTGATGGCCGCGGCTCCCAGGGCGCGGGCGCAGTCAGCGTACCGGCCGGGCGCCGCGTGCACGGAGAAGGCGGTCACCGCGGGGAAGAGCATGGCGTTCGACAGGCCGTGCGCGATGTGGAAATGGGCGCCGATAGGGCGGCTCACGCCGTGCACGAGAGCGACGCTGGAGTTCGAGAAGGCGATGTCGGCCTGGGTAGCGGCGAGCATCATGGCCTCGCGGACCTGGGCGTCACCGCCCGTCGGCATAGGCGCGGCGGAGGTGGCGGCTGATGGAGCCGATCGCGGTGAGGGCGAGGCTGTCGTAGAAGGGGTTGGCCTTGCGGCTCACATACGCCTCGACGGCGTGAGTGAGGGCGTCGGGGCCGGTGTCGGCGGTCAGCCGGGGCGGCATCGACATGGTCAGTTCGGCGTCGACTACGGCGGCGAGCGGCAGGAATGCCGGGCCCGTGCAGAGCACCTTCTCGTCCGTGGCGCTGTCGGTGATGACGGTGAACTGGGTCCGTAGCGCTTCAGAACGGCTTCACTGGTTGTGAGCTGGGATTTTCCTTGTAGTCAGCTGGCTCGGGGGTACTCGTTGTTGAGGCCCGCGACGGCTTGTCGGCGTTTGATCCGGGCTACAGGCAGGGGGATGACGTTCGGATTGTCGCTGGGCGCGAGTTGGTCAGGCCATGGTGTGGTCGGTGGCTGTTGAAGTGGTGTGCGTAGTCGTGGAGGATCTTCTCGGCGTGGCCACGGTTGAAGAGCAGGACACGGTCGGTGCACTCTTCCCGTGCTGAGCGGATGAAGCGTTCTGCGTGTGGGTTGCAGTTGGGGCTGCGTGGAAGGGCCTTGGCCGCGGTGATGTCCTCGCTGGCGAACACGGCGTCGAACGTGGCGGTCAATTTCGCGTCCCGGTCGCGGATGATGTGAGTGAATTCGGCGGCCCGATCGCCGAGTTGCCACAGAAACTGCCGGGCCTGCTGAATGGCCCATGCGGCGGTGGGGTGGGCGGTGACGCCGAGCATATGGACGGTGCGGGTACGCACCTCCATGATGAACAGCGCGTAGAGCCGCCGGCAGGCCGATGGTGTCGAGACGGAAGAGATCGGTGGCGGGCAGGCCGCTGGCCTGGGCTTTGAGGAACGCCGCCCACTCACCGCGCGCCAGCTGGCGGCGCGGCGCGGCGCGGGACCGAGACCGGGGGCGCGCATTGTGCCCAAGGCGGCGCTGTTCGCCGTGTACGCGTCGGCAGCCCCATCGGGGATTCTCGGTGCCGAGGCGGGTGATCAGGTTGCGGGTTTCCTCCCGCAGGGGCGGTCGCCCGGTAGACGGCGGCTGCGTCCACTTCTGCCGGTGCCTGGCCAGCAGGGTGCGCGGGGAGACGATCCGGCGTTCGCGCAGGGCTTTGGGGAATCAGTCGGTGCGCTTGCCGATGATGTCATCCGCCCTGGTGGGACGGGGTGCGCACGGTGTGCCGGAGGTCGGCCGGCGAAGTCGCCGGCACAGGCGCTCTCACGAGGCTGGCGCTCCCTGCGGCAAGATGATCGACCGTGTTGCTGCGAGTGGCCTACCTCGGCGTGACGAACGCGTTCGCGATGCTTCGTCTACTGCCGATTACAGACCGGGACAAGGACGTGGAGATCCTCGCCCTGCGCCACCAGAACACCGTGTTGGAACGTCAACTTGGCAAGAAAACGGCAGCCGCCGGATCCGCGTCCTGGGCACCACCGCACATCCGACCGCAACCTGGGTGGCGCAAGCGGCGAAGAACCTGGTCATGGACCTCGAAGACCTCGGCTGCCGGGCACGGTTCATGATCCGGGACAGGGACGGGAAGTTCCCCGACCTCTTCGATGCCGTCCTCAAGGACGCGGGGATCGAAGTCGTCCGCAGCGGCATCCAGATACCGAGGATGAACTCGATCGCGGAAAGGTGGATACAGACCTGTCGCCGCGAGCTCCTGGACCGGACGTTGAGCTGGAACCAGCAGCACCTCCTCCACGCCCTGCACGAGTTCGAGCAGTTCTACAACGGACACCGACCACACCGACCACACCAAGGCATCGCCAACGCCAGACCGCTACACCCCTTGCCCCCGCCGATCGGCGCCCCGGACACATCAGCCCGCCTCAACATACGTCGGCACGACCGTCTCGGAGGCATCCTCCACGAATACCGACATGCACCGTGACCTGCACGGATGAGGTTTCCGGCAAGTGCGGAATCGGCGCTCCTTGACAGGGATGCCCTCGACCGATGTACCCATCACCTGATTAAATCCAGCTCATGAACCAGCGCAAGGACCTCACGCGACGACGCCATGTCGACCTCGTGCGCGTGTCCAGCGGGCTCTGTTCGCCTCGCGCCGCCCGCTGAGCGGGCTCTCTTCGCGCGTTTTCCCGCCGTGAGCCTCCGGTTCGGCGTGCCCGCAGCCGGATGGCGTTCTTCCTGCCGTCCCGTCGGTGCGGCGTCCCTCCCTCCCCCTCCCCCAGGCAACCGTCGCTTCCCCGTTCCCGCCGCCTTGGTCCGGACGGGACGGCAGCCCGTGGCCGGCGTTCCGGTGCGGGCCGCCGGGCCCGTTCTTTTGTGAAGGAGTCCTCATGCCCACCGTGCTCTCCGTCTCGGGAAGCCCGTCCGCGACCTCGCGCACCGGCCGCCTGCTGCGCCACCTCGACGCGCGCCTGGCCGGGCAGGGACACCATGTGATCCCGCTCGACGTGCGCACGCTGCCCCCCGAGATACTCCTGGGGGCCGACCCCGGGCACCCCGCGATCCAGGACGCGGCCCGGCTGGTGGAGAAGGCCGACGGCGTGGTGATAGGGACGCCCGTCTACAAGGCCGCCTACTCCGGTCTGCTCAAGACACTCCTGGACCTGCTGCCCCAGTACGCACTCGCCGGCAAGGCGGTTCTCCCGCTGGCCACCGGCGGCAGCCCGGCCCATGTCCTCGCCGTGGACTACGCGCTGCGGCCGGTGCTCACCTCCATGGGCGCCGACCATGTGCTGCCCGGCTGGTTCGTGGTGGACAAGCACATCACGGTCGCCCCGGACGGCACGGTCACCCTCCCGGCGGACACCGCCCGCGAGGTCTACCGGGTCGCCGACGCCTTCTCCGCCGCGCTCACGGTCCGTCACCACGCTCTTGCGGCCGCCTGATTCCTGGGGCCGGACCTCACGCGCTGCCCGAGGTCGGCCAAGCCAACGGCTCGGTCGGCTTCGACCTCTCCACCCGCGCCTATCTGGAAGCGAACCGGAGCAGGACCGTCCGCAAACTCATCGCGGACGGGCCGACCAGCCACTGGAAACTCGTCGGCAGCCCGGAACAGATCGCCGACGCACTCGGACAGTGGTTCACCCAGGGCGCGGCCGACGGGTTCAACCTCCTGTGCGACACGTATCCCGAGGGCCTCGAGCTCTTCGTCGACCATGTCGTTCCGATCCTCCAGCGGCGGGGCCTGTTCCGCAGGGAGTACGAAGCACGGACGCTTCGCGGGCACTACGGGTGGACCGAAGAACCCGCCGGCCACGCAGTGTGAGCAAGCAAGGACAATGGTGATGACGTCACAACCCAGGATCGGGGTCGAACTGCCCGCGGCCGCGGTGAACGGACTACTCGCCCAAGGCAGCGACCTGGCCGGCCTGCTGGATGCCTCCGGCACCGGCTACGCCGTGCTGGGAGCGGACCGCGCGCAGGGAGCGGACCGCGCGCAGGGAGCGCCCTCCCTCAACCCCACGGTGGCCGCCACCCTGCTCGCACGGCGCACGACGTGCATCGGGCTGGTCGTCGCCGCCTCTCCCCAGCGTGACCACCCCTACAACGTCGCCCGCCGAGTGGCGTCCGTCGACCACATCAGCCACGGCCGCGTCGGCCTGCTGGGGTTGTTCCGTGACAGTTCCGTCGATCTCGGCATCGGCGACGGCAGCACCTGGACCGACCGGACGATCGGCACGGAGGAGCTTACCGACGCGCTGCTCGCCGCGCGGGCACTGTGGCGCACCTGGCCGTTCGCCTCACTCGATCCCGACCCGGGGATCGCCGAGGCGACCCGTCTGCCGTACGCGGATCACGTGGGCATCTTCAGCACCAAGGGGCCGCTCAACGTACCGACGACGCCCCAGGGCGAACCGCTGGTCTTCTGGTCGGCGCCTTCCGGGCAACTTGCCGATCAGCTCTCGGCCGCGTCCATCGCTGACGTGGTGTTCACGGACGCCGACGACGTCACCATGGCTCTGGCCGACGCGGTGGCCGACCTCGCCGCGGCAGGGAGGCCCCTCCAGCTTCACGCTCGGGCGCGCACCCTCGCCGAGGCCGAGGCGCTCATCGCCGCCCCGGGTATCGCCGGTGTTCTGGTGCGGCCATCCGCCGAAGAGCTTCGCGACGTCCTGACGAATCTCCCCTCGCCGGCCGCCGTGGCCAGCCGGAACGGCACGCTGCGCGACCGGCTCGGGGTACCGGCGCGGGTCGAGCCCGACCTGAGCGACAACGAGATCGCCTTCCCGTCCCTCGCCAAGGAGTCCGCGTGACCCGCCGGTTGATCCTCAATGTCAACGTCCTCGACTTCGGGCAGACCATCTCCGCCCGGGACTTCTCAGGACTCCCCGCGGCGCGCGTCGCTGATGTCGACTATTACGTCGAGCAGGCCAAGGCAGCCGAGCGCGGCACGCTCGATGCCTTGTTTCTCGCCGATGGCCCGGCCTTGCAGGGCGACCCGCGCGGCCGCGGCGGGCGGGCGCTGGAGCCGTCGCTCATCCTGACGGCCATCGCGGAGGCAACCGACCACCTGGGCGTCATCGGCACGCTGTCGACCACCTACAACGACCCCGTGGAGCTCGCCGATCGGCTGCTCGCACTCGACCACGTCAGCGGCGGGCGCGCCGCGTGGAACGCCGTGACGACCTACAGCCCGCCTGCCGCGGAAAACTTCGGTCTGCCGGGCCGGCCCGACCGTGCGACCCGCTACCGCCGCGCCGACGAGTTCGTCGATGTGGTGCTGGGGCTGTGGCAGGCCGCGTTGGACGGCGTCGATCCGCACCACGACGGTGAGTTCTTCCACATCCACGGGCGGTTGCCGCTGGGGGCCTCGCCACAGGGCCACCCGCTGCTGCTTCAGGCCGGCGGGTCGCCGCAGGGACGCGAGCTGGCGGGCCGCGCCGCCAACGGGGTGTTCACGGCCGAGCTGACGCTGGATGCGGGCATCGAGCACTATGAGCTGGTCAAGCAGGCAGCCGTCCGCCATGGCCGTAGCCGCGGCGACCTGGCCGTCCTGCCCGGTCTGATCACGGTCGTCGGCTCCACTCACGCCGAGGCAGAGGAGCGGCTGACCCGTACGCGCGAGCTGCTTCCCCGCGACCACGAGACCGTCAGGCTCGGTGACATGCTCGGCTACGACCTCCGCGGCGTGGGCCTGGACGACCCCTTCCCCCAGGACGCACTCGGTGAGCTGGCCGACCCGCAGGCCTTCACCGCTTCGCTCGGATTCCGCGAGTCGCTGGTGCGGGCACTGAGCAAGCGGCCCTACACCTTCCGAGATGTGCTCGACGAGTTCGGCAACGGCGGCCACCGGCGCATCGTCGGGTCGCCGGAGGAGATAGCCGACACGATCCAGGAATGGTTCGAGGCCGGAGCGGCCGACGGCTTCAACCTGATGCCCGACGCCTTCCCGTCCGGCCTCGACGACTTCGTGGATCAGGTCGTGCCGGTGCTGCGCAAGCGCGGACTGTTCCGGCACGAGTACGAGGAGAAGACCCTGCGCGGCCGCTGGGGCATTGAGGAACCCAAGGCAGCACACCAGGCGGATCATCTTGTCGGCAGGAGCTTCGACGCCGCGCCCGAGTCGCGCGGCGACCGCTTTCTACGACACTTCGGCCCTGACCCGGTGAATTGGGTGCGCGAGACCGAGACCGATCATGACGTCGTCGTCGTGGGCGGCGGGCAGGCCGGACTGGGCATCGGCTTTGCCCTGCGGCGCGCCGGTATCGGCCGCCTGTCCGTGATCGACGCGGCGGCCCCTGGCACGACCGGCGTCTGGAAGACCATCGCACGGATGCACACGCTGCGGACACCGAAGATCTGGCCCGAGCCCGAGTTCGGACACCCGGAGCTGAGCTTCCGCGCCTGGTACGAGGAACGCCACGGGCAGGCTGCCTACGAGGCGCTCCACCGCATCCCGCGCCTCCCGTGGGCGGCCTACATCGACTGGATCGAGGACACCCTGCGGGTACCCGTACGGCACCGCACCCGCCTGGTGAGCGTCGCGCCGCACGAGCACGGACTCGCCCTGGAACTCGTCGTCACCGATGAGAACGGCAACGAGGAGCGCCGCACCGAGGTCACCCGCCGACTGGTCTTCGCCAACGGCGTCGAGGGCACCGGTGGTTTCTCCTTCCCCGAGGCCTTCGACGGTCTGCCGCGCGAGCTGTACGCGCACACCGGTGAGCCCATCGACTTCGACAACCTCACCGGCAAGAAGATCGGTGTCCTCGGCGCCGGCGCATCCGCGCTGGACGCCGCAGCCACCGCGCTGGAGGCCGGCGCCGCCGAGGCGCATGTGTTCACTCGGCGCGAGAAGCTCCTCATCCAGGGCGACGCTCCCCAGGGCCCCGCGAACATCGGCGCCCGCGAGAACTTCCACCGGCGCCCCGACGCCGAGCGATGGAAGCTCAAGGTCACCATCGCCCGTGCGGGACGCAGTTGCACCTTGGCGTCAGTCAAGCGGGCGGCCGCTTTCGACGGCTTCGCCGTGCACCTCTCGGCCGGCTGGAACACGGCCGTCGCCACCGCGGACGGCGTGCAGGTCGAGGCCGATGACGGCACGCATCGGTTCGACTTCCTGATCGCCGGTACGGGCTACCAGTACGACCCGGACACCCAGGCCGAACTGGCGCTGATAGCCGACCAGATCGCCCTCTGGGAGCACCGTTACCAGCCGCCGGACGACCTGGCGAACGCCGGCCTGGGCCGCTGGCCGTACCTGGGCGACGGCTACGAGTTCCAGGAGCGTGAGCCGGGCAAGGCTCCGTGGGTGACCCGCATCCACGTGTTCTCGGCCGGCGCCGCCATGAGCTTCGGCATACCCGTCGGCGATACGCAGTCGCTGCCCACGGGCATCCCGCGGCTCGTCGACGCGGTCGGCGCGGCTTTGTTCGCCGAAGACGCGACGCTGCCGCCGGCGTCCGTTCCCGGAGGGACGCCGGGACAGAGCACCGAGGATCCGTTCCTGCGGTTCTACGTCGGCCATGTCCGGCAAGCAGCCGCGACCGAGGGCTAGGAGCTTGCGGGAACCAGCACCCGGCGCCACCTGGAGGCGGTCAGGCCGACCGCCTCCAGGTGGCGCCGGGTGCTCGGCAGCCGATTACCGCCCCGCACCGCCGGCGCACGGTGTCACGCCTGGCGTGCGATCAATGTGCCGACTCGCTCTCCTTCGCTCGCGCCGGAGCCGGTGAACCCGGCTCCTGGAACGGCCTCCAGCAGTTCCCGGGTGTACTCGTGCCGAGGCGAGCGGAGCACCTCCTCGACCGGGCCCGTCTCGACCACGACGCCGCCCCGCATCACCGTGACGTCGTCGGCGATCAGGCGTACGACACCGAGGTCGTGGGTCACGAACACGTAGCTGAGCCCGAACTCGGCCTGTAGATCGACCAGCAGCTGGAGGATCTGTGCCTGGACCGACACGTCGAGCGCGCTCACGGCCTCGTCGAGCACGAGGATCCCGGGGTTGAGCGCGAGCGCCCGCGCGATCGCGACCCGCTGCCGCTGACCGCCGGAGAGCTCGCTGGGGAGCCGGTGCAGATGGCTCTCGTCCAGTGCCACCGCCCTGAGCAACTCGACTACTCGGGCCGCCCGTTCCTGTTTGCCAGTCGCCAGTTTGAAGGCCCGCAGCGGCTCGGCGACGAGCTTGCCGACCGTGAACCGCGGATCGAGCGAGGTGAACGGGTTCTGGAAGACGAACTGAAGGTCCCGGCGGCTCTCCCGCAGTTGTCCGCGGCCGAGGCCGGTCAGTTTCCGGTCGCCGATGTGCACCGTGCCGCTGTCGGCGGCGGTGAACTGGACCAGGATGCTCGCCAGCGTCGACTTGCCCGCGCCGGACTCACCGACGATCGCGTGCGTGGTGCCCCTGCGCACGACCAGGTCGGCGCCGTCCAGTGCCCGCAATTGCCGCTGCCGGCCCCGGCCGCCGCGCAGGTGATAGCTCTTGGTGAGTGCGCGCGCCCGCAGGACCGGCGGACTGCCGGTGGGGACCGTCCGCGGGCCTGACGCCGGCTCGAGCCGGCCTGCCTGCCGCGCGGGGGCCGCGTCGAGCAGTCGGCGGGTGTAGTCGTGGGTGGTGTTCTCCAGCACCTGGCGCACCGGGCCCTCCTCCACGATCCGGCCGTCCTGCATGACCAGGATCCGGTCGGAGCGATCCAGTGCGACGCCGAGGTCGTGGGTGATCAGGAGGATGCCGATGCCGAGTTCCACGCGCAGCCGCACCAGGTGGTCGAGGATCACTTTCTGGACGGTGACGTCGAGCGCGCTGGTCGGTTCGTCGGCCACGATGATCTTCGGCTCGCCCGCCAGCGCGATCGCGATGAGCGCGCGCTGCTTCATGCCGCCGCTGAGCTCGTGGGCGTACTGGTGGAAGACCCGCTCGGCGTCCCCCAGGCCCGCGGTGCGCAGGCTCTCCAGCGCGGCTTCCCTGTGCTGTGCCGCGGTGCGGGCCTCCGGCGCGTTGAACCGGACCGCCTCGATCACCTGCTGCCCGATCTTCTTGACCGGGTTGAGCGAGGTATTGGGGTCCTGGGGGATGAAGCCCACGTAGTTGCCCCGCACCCGTGCCATGCGCTGGTCGTTCCAGTCGGTGACGTCGACACCGGAGTACGCGATCGAGCCGGCCCGGATTCGCGCGACGGGCGGAAGCAGGCCGAGCGCGCCCTGGACCAGGGTGGTCTTGCCCGATCCGGACTCCCCCACGAGCGAGACGAACTCGCCCGGGTCCACCTGGAGACCCGCGCCGCGGACGGCCGGTGTCCACCGGCGGCGCCCCGTCCGGTAGTCGATCGCGAGGTCGGCGATTCGCAGCAGCGGATCTGGCTTCCCCTCGGGCACGTCCGTCATCGGCGGTGTTCCTTCCGGTACGAGGTGCTGATGCGGTGGGTGGCGACAACGACGAGCGCGAGCAGCAGGCCGGGCATGATCGAGGGCCATGGGTGGGTCGCGACGTAGTCGCGGCCCTCGGCCACCAGCAGGCCCCACTCCGGCTGCGGCGGCGGTGCGCCGTAGCCGAGGAAGCCGAGCGAGGCGACCGCGAGCACAGCCGTTCCGACCTCGAGCGCGGCCAGCGCGATCACCGAGTTGAGCGAGTTGGGCACGACGTGCCGGAGCAGCACGGCCGGCCGGCCGCCCCCGAGGCCGTATGCCGCCTTGACGTAGTCCTGGTTCACGACGGTGAGCACCTCGGCTCTCATCACCCGCGCGAACGACGCGATGGAGGAGATGCCGACCGCCAGGGCGATGTTCTGCGTGGAGTAGCCCAGGACCGAGACCACCACCATCGCGAGCAGCAGGCTGGGGATCGCCAGGAACACATCGACCAGTCGCATGACGGCGATGTCGACGATCCCTCCGCTGAAGCCGGCGATCAGCCCGACGACCGTGCCGATGCCGAAGGCGATGAGGACGGCCAGCAGGGTCGCGGTGAGGGTGGTGTGCGCGCCGTACACGGTGCGGGCGAACAGGTCCCGGCCCAACCGGTCGGTGCCGAACCAGTGCTCCGCGCTCGGTGGTGCGAAGCTCGCGGCGCTGTCGCCGTTATAGGGGCTGTAGGAGGTGAACAGCCGGGGGGCGACGGCCCAGCCGATCACGACCAGCACAGTGATCCACGAGGCCACCAGGACCGGCTGCTGCGCGAGTTCACCGAGGCGTCTGAGCGACGCGCGGCCGGAGCCGGGCCGGGCGGAGCCGGACAGGGCGGGCGCGGCGAGGGTGTCCGGTTCGACGGTCATCACATTCCTCCTCAGGCCGCCCGGGGTGAGCCGACGGTGAGCGTGGCCCGCAGTCGCGGATCCAGCAGCGGGTAGATCAGGTCGACGATCAGGTTGATCACCGCGAAGCTGGCCGCCGCGAGCACGACGACCCCCTGCACCAGCGGGACGTCCAGCGTGTTGATCGCGGCCTGGGTCATCCGGCCGATGCCCTGACGGGCGAAGACGGTCTCGGTGATGACCGACCCGGCGATCAGGTTGCCGAAGGTGATGCCGGCGATGGTGAGCGCCGGCAGGCTGGCGTTGCGGAAGACGTCGCGGACGACGATGACGCCGCGGGTGGCCCCCTTCGCCCAGCTCGTCGTGACGTAGCCGGAGCGGAACTCGGTGGCGAAGCTGCGGACGAGGAGCTGCGCGATCGGCCCCGACACCGGGATGGCCAGTGTGATCACGGGCAGCACGAGGCTCTTCGCGCCGCGGTCGCCGAAGGCCGGGAACCAGCCCAGCTGGAACGAGAAGACCTGGAGCATGAGAATGCCGGAGAGGAAGACCGGCACCGAGACCGCGCCCGACGGCAGCGCCTCGACCAGGTTGCGCACCCAAGCCCGGCGGGTCGAGGTCGCGATGAGCGCGATCGCGAAGGCGATGAGCAGGGCCAGCAGGAGAGCGCCGGACGCGAGGACGAAGGTGCTCGGCAGCACGTCGAGGATCGTTGCGGTGACCGAGCGGCCCGACTGTACGGAGTTGCCGAAGTCGCCGGTCAGCGCGTGTCCCAGTCGGCCGAGGTACTGCAGGAGCACCGGTTTGTTGAAGCCGTAGCTCTCCGCCGCCTGCTCGCGGACCTCCGATGTGACGGTGTTGAGCTCGGCGGGGTCGAAGAGCAGATCCACCGGGTTGGCCGGCAGGACGAACAGCAGCACGAAGGTCAGGGTGAACGCGGCCCAGACCACGAACAGGGCCCGTCCGACCTTCAGCGCGAGGTAGCGCAGCACGAAGATCCTTCCATCAGGGAGTGCGAGTGGTCGCCGCACCCCTCGAGTCACGGCGACCACGGGACGTCACTTCCCGTTGCCCTTCCAGGCGTTCACGAAGTGGTTGCGGGACTGGGCGTCGAAGATGATCCCGTGGACGTACTTCGCCTGGGCGATCACCTGCGAGGGGTTGTAGACCGGGTTCACCAGCGCGTACTTGTCCAGCAGGAGGTCCTGCGCCGCCTTGGCGTACTGCTTGCGCTCGACCGGGTCCAGGGTGAGCTCCAGCCTGCCCAGGGTCTTCGTGACCTCGTCGACGTCGACGCCAGTCGAATCCTCGCCCAGGTAGGAGCCGTTGCCGAGCAGCGGGCTGTACTGGAGGTTGAGGACCGCCGGGTCGTTGCGCGAGCGATTGGCCGCGGTGATGTTCCAGTCGGTCTTCGCCTTGGCCACGTTGGCCGAGTAGTCCGGGATCGGGACGACGGTGAGTTGCAGGTCGATGCCGATCTTCTTCAGGTCCTGCTGGATGGACTCGTAGGCCGGCTTGTTCACCACCAGGTTGTTGATGCCCAGCAGCTTGACCACGAGCTTCTTGCCGTCCTTCACCCGGATCCCGTCCGGGCCCCGCTTCCAGCCGGCCTTCTCGAGGAGCTGCTCGGCCTTCTTCGGGTCGTACGTCAGGACCGAGCCGCTGTAGTCCGCGTATCCGGAGACCGACGGCCCGAGGACCGAGGTCGCCACCGAGTAGGAGCCGGTGAGCACCGTCTTCTTGAGCGCCTCCCGGTTCCAGCCGAGCTGGATCGCCTTGCGCACCGCGATGTCATTGGTTGGAAACAACCGGGAGTTGAAGTTGAAGAAGATGGAGGTGCCCGACACCGCCCGGTGGATGATCTCGAAGCCCTGGTCGGCCAGTGACTTCTCATCCGTGGTGCCCACGTCGAGCGTGGCGTCGATCGCGCCGGACCCCAGCGAGCCAGTCCGGACGCTGGCCTCCGGGATCGTGCTGAACACGATCTTGTTCAGGTACGCCTCGCCCTGGTGCTTGAGTGCCGGTGGGGACCAGTTGTAGCCCTTGCGCTTGACCAGGACGGTACTGACCTGCGCCTTCCACGACTGGTACACGAACGGGCCGGTGCCGATCACCTTCTTCGGATCCGTCCGCTGCTCGGCGCTCAGCTTCAGCGTCGAGAGCGACAGGAAGCCGGGCTGGGCGTTCGCGGTGAAGGACGAGGCCTGGAGGAAGCTCGCGAGGGGCTTCTTGAAGCGGATGATGGCGGTGTGCTTGTCGGGGGTGCGCGTCTCGATGTAACCGGGCAGCAGGGTGGCGCCGTTGGGCAGGATGCCGAGCTTCTGGTCGCCGTGCACGTACTGATCGAAGTTGGCCTTGACCACCGCGGAGTCGAACGGCGTGCCGTCGCTGAAGGTGACATCCGTACGCAGGTGGAACGTGAACTCGGTCAGGTCCTTGTTGTACTCCCACGACTTCGCCAGCCATGGCGTGATCTCGCCGGTGTCCGGGTCCTGCCAGGTCAGCTTGTCGGTGATGTTGTTGCCGATGAGCGACTCGGCGTAGTTGGTGCCCCATTGCGGGTCCGGGCTGCGCTGGTAGTCGATCAGCGCGAACTGCAGTGTGCCCCCGTGGACGGGCTTGCCGTCGCCGGCGGCCTGGGCACCGGGGCCGCCACCGCGGGTGAGGGCGAACCCGCTCACGGCGATGAGGAGGACGGCGACGATGCCGGCGCCCCATGGCCACTTCTTGCGTCTGGGCGCGGCGCGTTCGATGGAACTGCGAAGGTCGGACACCATTTTTCCTCGTGACGAATGGACGGGTACTCGGGGACGCCGGGGACGAAACTGACGAGCAGTGCTTCTTCGGGACGTCGGCGCCCGCCACCGGGCAGGTGGGTGCGGCGCGTCGACGCGCCCGCGGCCGGGGTCAACCGTGGGTGTGGTGGGATGTGGGATGGCGTGGGTCTTCCGCCGGTTGCGGCGGAACGGATCACGACAGGTGCGTCCGCGTGGGCCGGTGGTCAGCACACCGTCCGCTTCGACGCTGTCGTCAAGGGGAGAAGTACCGCCGGCCGGTCCGCCAGAACCATGGCCGCGTTGGTACTCAAGACGGGGCGGACGATCGAAGACCGACAGTCCGGGGTGTGGATCACGCCACGCGGGTCGTCAACACCGCGCGCTGGAAACCCTGAGCAGGTCGACACAGCGCTCGCTGGTCAGCAGAGGGTCCAGGAGGCTCATGGAGACTGAGTCTGTAGTGGACCGGTATTCCTTGTCAAGCATTGTCTTGGATTGCGAACACCCGGGCCTGGCTGGGGTGTTGGGCCAGGAAAACGCGTTCGGCGGCACCACGCGGCTCACCCGTCCGCTCGGTGCTGATAGCGCACGAGCGGCACCAGGGCGACGGCCGCGACAGCGGTGACCGAGCCCAGCAGGATCAGGAACCGCCAGTTCTCCAGCCACGCGGCAACCAGCGGCGTCCCCGCACGGGCGCATGCCATGGGCACCGCGGTGATGGCCATGATGCTCGCGAACCGCGTGACCCCGAAGGTGCCGGCCACGACCGACGGCCGAGCGACCACGCTGATCCCATAGCCGAGCCCGAAGGCCATGATGCACAGCACCGTGGGCAGGATGGAAGCGTCGGCAAGTGGCAGCAGGAGCAGCCCGAGGGCTTGCGCGGCGAAGGAGAACGTCGTGACGGGCAGCATGCCGAATCGCGCCGACAGGGGTGCCAGTGCCAGGCGCGAGGTGAGCTGTAGGACACCGACGGCAAGCGGCAGTGTCGAGGCCGTATGCGCACTGAAGCCGACGTTCTGGAAGTAGGTCACCATCATGACCAGGAAGCCGGATGTGGTGCCGGCCTGAGCCACGAATGAGACCAGCAGCAGCCAGAATCCCGCTGTCCTGATCGCGTCGCCCAGCCGGAACCCGGTGCGCTTGGTGATCCGGCTGTGATGGGTGGCGCGCCCCGGTACGGCCCACAGGTGCGCGGGGATGACGATGAGCATCATGGCGGCCGCCAGCACCTGGAGTGTGGTGCGCCACCCGAGCCCGCCCTGTAGCCACCCGATGAGCGGATAGAAGAAGCTCGTCAGGAAACCCGTGATCATGGTGATGGTCACGATGGCGCCGTCGCGGTGGTCCTTCGCTGTGGCGACCACCACGACGGCGAACGCGGCATCGTACGTCGACATGGCGAGAGCCAGGCCGATGAGCACAAACGCCGCGTACAGTTCGGGCAACCCGGTTGACCACGACCACAGGAAGACGCCCAGCAGGCCGCTCGCGGAGCCGGCAGTCATCAGAGCCCGTCCGCCGTACCGGTCCAGGACTCGCCCCACCGGGTAGGCCGCGAAGGCGCCGATGAGCGTGGAGATGGTCGAGGCCACCGTGACCGCGGTGCGCGAGCTGTGCAGGTCGTGGGAGATCGGAATCAAGAGCACCGAGAAGCCCTGCGTCAGACACCCGTAGCCCAGGGTCTGAGTGATCGCGAAGATGACCACCAGCCGCCGGCCGTCTGAGGTGTCGGGACGGAGAGCGTGCCGCTGGGCCTCGCGGGCCGTGCGCACGTTCATCCGGGCATCAGCATCTGAGCAGCTCCTCCGGCCATGGCGAACAGGGACGCGACCACGTGGTTTCACCGGTCCTCAAGCTCGGTGACACAGCCGCCCCGGGGAGGGTGGCCGGCCGAAACGGCCGACTGCCCTCCCCCGGCGACGGTCTCCCTGGCGGTGTCAGCCGCGCCGGCCCGTGCCGTGCACGCCGTACTCGTCGATGACGGCGAGCTCCTCGTCGGTGAACTCCGGGCCGTTCAGCGCCCGCAGGTTGTGGTCGAGTTGCTCCTTGGAGCTGGCGCCTACCAGCGCCGAGGTCACGGCGGGGTTGCGCAGCACCCACTGCAGGGCGAGCTGGGCCAGCGACTGGCCACGGTCCTCGGCGAGCTTGTTCAGCTGCGCCGTGCGCTGCCGGTAGGTCTCGTCGATCTGGTCGGGCTTGAGGAAGTCACTGTTCCGGGCGCGGGCACCGTCCGGGATGGTCTCCAGGTACTTGTTGGTGAGCAGGCCCTGAGCCAGCGGCGAGTAGACGATGAGACCGAAACCCTCCTTGACGGCCAGGTCGGCGAGGCCGTTCCGGTCGATGCTGCGGTCGTACAGGGAGTAGCGCGGCTGGTGGATGAGCAGCGGCACGCCCTCGGCCTTGAGCAGCTGGGCGATGGCCTCGGCGCGGTCGGGCTTGTAGTTGGAGATGCCGACGTACAGAGCCTTGCCCGACTTGACGGCCGTGGCGAGCGCGCCGGCGGTCTCCTCCAGCGGCGTCGTCTCGTCCGGGGTGTGGTGGTAGAAGATGTCGATGTAGTCGGTGCCGAGGTCGCGCAGGCTCAGCTCCAGCGAGGTCAGCAGCGCCTTGCGGCTGCCGCCGCGGAGGTTCGGGTTGGGCCCGAAGATGCCACCGGCCTTGCTGGACAGGATCAGCTCATGGCGGTAAGGCGCCAGCTCCCGGCGCAGCACACGACCGAAGGTCTGCTCGGCGGCGCGGTGCGGCGGGCCGTAGCGGTTGGCGTTGTCGATGGCGGAGATGCCCAGATCGAACGCGTGCAGGATGATGTCGCGCTGGGTGTCGTAGGCGTAGTCGGCGCCGAACTTCTGCCACAGGCCCAGGGAGAAGGCCGGCAGGTCGAGCCCGGACCGCCCGGTGCGGCGGTAGGGCAAGGAGTCGTAGCGGTTGTCGGCCGCCTTGAAGACGTCCTCGTAGTTCGGGTACTGCTCGCTCATCGGTGCTCTCCCTTATCGCTTATCGGGCTTATCATGCTTTTCGGGGCTTGCGTATGGGATGGGACGGAACTCAGCGGCGCAGCGCGGCCGGCTTCAGCGAGGGGGTGTCGCGACCGGTGTCGCGCTCCAGGAACTGGGTGCCGGGGTCGACGATCTCGTCGATGGCGTCCAGGGTCTCGGAGCTCAACTCGACTCTGGCGGACTTCAGGTAGGTCTCCAGGTGGGCGTGGGTGCGTGGCCCGGTGATCACGCTGCTGACCACCGGGTGGTTGAGTGCGAAGGCGACCGCCAGCTCGGGCAGCGTCAGGCCGTTGTCCTCGGCCAGGTTGGCGAGCGCGTCGGCGGCGGCAAGCTTGCGTTGGTTGCGCTCGAGCGATAGGTCGAAGCGGCCCGGGATCAGCTCGGCGCGGGCCGACTGAGGCTGCTCGCCGCCGATGCGGTACTTGCCCGACAGCCAGCCGGCGGCCAGCGGGCCGTAGGAGAGGACACCCTCGCCGTACTTCTGGACGGTCGGGAAGACTTCGCGCTCGACCCCGCGGACGAGGAGCGAGTACGGCGCCTGTTCGGTGTGCGGGGCGATGAGGCCGTGCTTCTCGGCCAGCCAGTGCGCTTCGACCTTCTGGTGGGCAGGGAAGACCGAGGTGCCGTAGTAGCGGATCTTGCCTTGCCGGATCAGGTCGTTGAGCGTCTGGATGGTCTCCAGCAGATCGGTGTGCTCGTCGGGCCGGTGCGCCTGGTAGAGGTCGAGGTGGTCGGTGCCGAGGCGGCGCAGACTGTTCTCGACGGCCTTGACGATCCAGCGGCGGCTGTTGCCGGCATGCTGGGGGTTGTCGCCGACCTGGCCGTGGAACTTGGTGGCCAGGAAGAGGTCGTCGCGGCGGTGCCTGATGGCCTTGCCGACGATCTCCTCGCTGCCGCCGTTGCCGTAGACGTCGGCGGTGTCGACGACATTGATCCCCGCGTCGAGCGCGGCCCCGATGATCTCCAGGCTCTCCTTCTCCTGAGTCCAGCGGCCGAAGTTCATGGTGCCGAGGGCGAGCGGTGAGACGCGGACGCCGGTGCGGCCGAGGTAACGGGTCAGGCCGATGGTCATGCGTGTGGTGATTCCTTTCGAGGGCGGTCAGAAGAGGCCAGTGGTCGGGGGCTCGGCGACGCCGAGCCGGTAGGCGCCGGCGACGGCGAGCTTCCAGTCGCGGGGGTTGTGGTTGGCGATGACGCGGGCGTTTCGCCAGTGGCGGTCGTAGCCCCACTCGCGGTTGGTGATGGTGCCGCCGCCCACGTCGAAGATCAGCGGTGCGGCCGAGAGAGCCGCGTCGATGGCGATGACCGCGGCCTCCGCGACGGCGGCCGCGGCGCGGGCACCGACGCGGTGCGCTTCCTCGCCGTGCAGGCCGCGCACTGAGTCGAGCTCTTCCGCGGCGAGCACGACGGCTGAGCGCGCCGCGCGGGCGTACGCCGATATCTGCCCGATGCGACGCCGGATGTACGGGTCGTCGATGCTCTTGTCGGCCGAACTGTGCTTGATGGGCCGGGCCTTCTCCCGCACCCACCACAGCGCATCGTCGAGGACTCGGGCGGCAATGCCCGCCTCGATCGCCACGAGGTGCAGCTGGGGATAGCTGCCCTGCCACGGGTTGTCCGCGACGGGCGAGTCGCGTCGACCAGGATCGCCTCGTCGTCGCCGACAAGGACGTTGGTCAGGCGGGTGGTGCCGCTGGCGGTGAGCCGCTGGCCGACCGCATCGAAGTCGTCGAGGCGCTCGACGCCCTCGCGGTCGACCGGCACCGTGAACCGCAGGACGGCACCCTGAGGAGTATTCGCCGTCCCACCGAACCATTCGGCGTACAGCCCGCCGGTGGAGTAGTACTTCTCGCCGTTCAGCACCCAGTAGGTGCCGTTGCGCACGGCGGTGGTGTTCACCGACCCACTGGCGCCGCCGCTCCGCTCGTTCGCGGTGCCGGCCAGGATGTGCCCGCGGCGGAGCCGGCTCAGCGTCTCGTCACGGTTCGGGGTATCCGGCCGGGACGTCACGGCCCACGCGGACATGAACGTGGAGCGCAGCGCCTGGGCGACGTTCGAGTCGGCACGCGCGATCTCGATGACGACCTCCACGGCATCGCGCAGGGAGCCTCCTGCACCGCCCTCTTCGCGGGCCACCACGGCCAGGGCGACGCCCGCACGTGCCAGGGCGCGCACGTCGTCGAAGGGGTAGTCGCGCGTTTCCTCGCGTTCCGCGGCGGAAGCGGCCAGCCGCGCGAGGATCGGCGCCGTCACGGTGCGCAGCTGGGCGACGGTCAGCGGCTCGGCGGGAACCGGCGGACTCCCTGGCACAGCGTCTGCCACATCCAGAGTCATAAGAGCCTTCCGAGTGGTGTCCAATGGACTTGTTGACTTCGGTCCAAGGGGCGGACGCCCGTCTTGGATCGCGGTCGCCTTCAGGCCGGACTCACAGCGAGCCGCCGGCCGGCCGGCTGGAGTCCGGGCACCGGCAGGCGCAGACGGTCGCGTAGCGTGCCCTCCGGGTACTCCCGGTGGAACAGGCCGCGCTCCTTCAGAATCGGCACCACCAGGGTGGCGAAGCGTTCGAGGTCGATGCGTGTGTCGGCGAACATCACCGTGAAGCCGTCGGCGGCTCCTTGGCGCCACCACGACTCCAGGTCGTCGGCGATGCGCTCCGGCGAACCGACGACCAACCGGTGGGTGCCGATGCCCGCGGTGTGGGCCACCAGCTCGCGCAGCGTGCGCGCGCCCTCGGCCAGCACGGCGCGGGTGTTGTTGTACATACCGATCGAGAAGGCATTGAGGTTCGGCTCGGTCGGCAGGTCCTCCAGCCGGATGACGTCGTCGGGGCAGAAGGCGTCGGCCGGCAGGCCGAGCGCCGACAGGACCGCCGACACGATGTACTCGATCGGGGGCAGCGTGGCGTTGAGTTCGTCGTGGCGGCGCTTGGCATCCTCCTCGTCGGTGCCGACCAGCACGATGAGGCCGAGCGAGTACTTGATGCTGTCGGCGTCCCGGCCGTGTGACTGCGCGCGTGCGCGGATGTCATCACGCGAGGCCTTGGCCTTGGCAACGGTGTGGCCGGCGGCGAACACCACGTCGGCGTACCGGGCGGCGAGCTCGAGGCCGGCCGGCGTCTCGCCCGCCTGGGAGATGACGGGGCGAACCTGCGGCGAGGTGGGCACCGGCAGCGGGCCGGCGACGTCGAAGAACTCGCCGTGGTGGTCGATGGCGTGGATGCGGCTCGGGTCGCCGAACTGCCCGGTTGCCTTGTCGGCGATGATCGCGCCGGGCTCCCACGCCTCCCACAGCCGCGTGATGACCTCCAGGAACTCGTGCGCCCGGCGGTAACGGGCGTCGCGGTCGGGGTGGGCGGACACCCCGAAGTTCGCGGCGGCAGTCGGGTTGCCCGTGGTCACCACGTTGAGCGCGGCACGGCCCCTGGTGAGGTGGTCGAGGCTCTGGAAGCGCCGGGCCAGGCTGTAGGGCGTGCTGTAGGTCGTCGATACGGTCGGCAGCAGGCCGATCCGTTCGGTGGCGCCGGCGATCACGGCCAGCAGGGTGAATCCGTCGAGGCCGCCCGAGGTTCCGGCCGCGATCTCGGGCCCGAGCGCGGGGCTGTCGCCCTGGAACACGGCGTCGATGCCGGCCTCTTCGGCAAGCTTTGCCAGGCGCACGTAATGCTCGACATCGAGGTAGGCGTGCGGGTCGGCATCGGCCAGCCGCCAGGCGGCGCGGTAGTGGCCGGGCGACATCAGGGAGAAGTTGAGGTGGAACTGGTCGCTGCTCATGGAAGGCTCCGGATGGTTGGGCGGCGGAACGGGTGAACAGGGCAGCCCGAGACGGTGGTCAGCGAGAGGGCAGGTCGCGCCGCTCGAGGATGTCGCGGAGCCTGTCGCGGCCGGCCAGGCTGGCAGCTCCGGCGAGCCGGGCCAGGACGCGCTCCGTCCACGCGCCGGTGAGCCCGTGGGCACGGTTGTAGGCGGCCAGGCGCTCGTCGTACTCCGGTAGGTCGGCGTCGGCCCGGCCGGCGTCGTAGGTCTCGCGGTGCAGGACGGCGGTCTGGGGGAGGCGGGGCTTGACGTCGGCGTCCTCGGTGGGGTCGGGGTGCCCGACCGCGAGCCCGAAGACGGCCACGCTGTGCGGCGGCAGGCCCAGTTCCTCGGCGAACTCCTCGGGGTGGTCACGGACCGCGCCCACGAAGACCGATCCCAGGCCGAGTGACTCCAGCGCCACGACCGCGTTCTGGGCGGCCAGCGCGGCGTCGATGACACCGAGCAGCGTGGACTCCAGGTAGACCGTGGCGCCGAGCGGCTTGCTGTCGCGCTCCGCCAGGCGGTGGCCGCGGTCGAGATCGGCCACCCAGACCAGGAACAACGGCGCCTCGATGATGAACTTCTGCCGCGCCGCCAGGTCCGACAGCCGCCGCTTGCGCTCCGGGTCGGTCACCGCGATGACGCTCCATGCCTGAAGGTTCGAGGACGTCGACGCCGACGACGCCGCGGCCACGATGGCCCGCAGTTCCTCTTCGGTGACGGGTGTCGGCAGGAACGCGCGCACCGAGCGGTGGCGCAGCTGGTGCTCGATGACCGGCGAGGTCGCTCCGAGGACGAAGTCCGGGTCGCCATAGCGGATACCGGCCCGGTTGATCGTCGTGGAAGTGGAATCGGTGAGGGTCATGTGCACGGGCTCTCTTCAGGAGGGAACGGGATCGGGATCAACTCCGCGCTCACCGGGCGCTCTCCAGTGCGCGGAGCTTGGGCAGCAGCTCATCGCCGATGCGGATGATCTCCTGTTTGTAAGGCGTGTCCGACAGGACGAAGTGCGAGATGCCGAGCTCGCGGTAGCGCCGCAGTGCCTGCGTGACATCGTCGGCCGAACCGACCAGCCAGGTGGTCGCCGCTCCGCCGCCGCCCACCGTACCCGGCGTGGTGTAGAGGCAGGTGTCGAGCACCTCGCCACGTTCGGCGAGTTCCAACAGACGCCGCTGGCCCACCGCGGTCCTGCGGTTGCCGGTGGCGGCCCAGCCGGGGCCGGCCTCGGCCTTCTCGGCCATGCCGGCGACCTTGGCCTCGGCGTCGCGCCATGCCTCCTCGGTGGTGTCACGGACGAGCGTGGTGATGCGCAGGCCGAACTCCAGCGGCTTGTGCTTGCGCTCGACCTTGGCTTCCAGCTTCCTCAGGCGCTCGATGCGTTCGGCCAGGCCCTCCAGCGGCTCGCCCCAGAACAGCTGCACGTCCGCCTCGGCGGCGGCCACCCGCTCGGCGGGCTCGGAAGCGCCGCCGAAGTAGAGGGTGGGGTGCCGGTCGGAGTAGCCGTCAGGGTGCGGCAGCACGGTGGAGTTCTTGACGGCGAAGTGCTCGCCCTTGTAGGTGACGTTCTCCTCTGTCCACAGGCGCCGGACCAGCTGGACGAACTCGCGGGCGCGCTCGTAGCGGTTGGCCGGGTCGGTGGTGTAGTCGCCGTAGGCCGCGAGGTTGTCGAGGCCGCTGACGATGTTGACCAGCACGCGGCCGCCGCTCAGGTGGTCGAGCGTGGCGGCGGAGCTCGCGAAGTGCGCGGGCTGCCAGTAGCCGGGCCGCACGGCGATCAGCGGCTTGAAGGTCGTGGTCCGGGCGGCCAACGTGGCGCCCAGCGTGAAGGTGTCGGGGCGGCCCCAGCCGGTGCCCAGCAGCGCGCCCTCCCAGCCGTGGTCCTCGGCGGTGCGGGCCAGATCGGTGGAGTAGTCGAGTGTGCCCCAGCCCTCGTCCCCGCTCGTGTCATCGCCGCGGTGGCCCGGCTCGATCTGGTTGGGTATGTACCACAGGTAGCTCATGTCGGTGTCCTGTTCCGTACGAGGCGCTGGTGGAGTGGCTCCGGTGACGTCCTAGGCGAGCCGGGGAACGCTGTTGGCGATCGCGTCGAGCTGCGCGGTGCGCTCGGCCCTGGTTTGTCCCTGTACCTGTAGGAACAGGACGGAGCGGGCATGCAGCTGTGCGGTGTTGTCCGCGGGAAGTCCCCGGCCGGCGCGAGCCACCACGAGTGCGCGGCTGAGCGTCGTCAGGGCCTCACCGGCACGGACCTTGAGCGAGAGCCGTTCCGAGAGCGAGGCATCGGGGTCGCCGCCGTCGAGCACCGCATCCGCCAGCTCGTACGCCCGGGCACGGAGGCCCTGTAGATACGGGAGCCATGCCTCGGCTACGCCGGTACCGTGCGGTTCGCCGGCGATCTCATCGAGGATGCGCCTGCCCAGCCCGAAGAACTGCGAGCCGGCGTTGCCGGCGGTGGAGTTGTCGCTGTGCTGCCACTCGGCCAGGGGCTTCACGGCGAGTGCGTAGGCGTCCGGGACAACCACGTCGAGGATACGGACGCGCTCGGTGCGGCTCCCGGACAGCGCCTGGAGTGCCAGCGGCGTCGCGCGGTAGTGCTCATCGATCGGGACGAGGGCCAGGATCACCTGTTCGGACTCCGGGTCGACCGCGGCAAGGACGGCGGCCTCGTTGAGGCCCCAGCCGCTGAACCACGAGACCGTGCCGTTCACCGTCCATCCGTCGCGGGAGCGCCGCGCGGTCAGGTTGCCGGTCGGGTAGCGGCGCACATCGCTCAGTGCCGCACCAATCAGCAGCTCACCGCGCAGCACGGGCTCGACCAGGGGGTGGGATCCGCCGTCCTCGGAGTTCAGCGCGCCGGCGATGCGCGCGACGGTCGGCGCGTGCTGGGCCCAGATCAGCCAGACATTGAGGTCGGCGTAGGCGAGCAACTCGTGCAGTCGGCGGTCGGCGTAACGGTCGAGGCCGGCACCGCCGAACTCCAGGGGCGCCAGGTGGTTGAGCAGCCCCAGGCCGCGGAGGTCTTCGATGGTGTCCCGTGAGACGCGCTCACGGTCGGTCTGGAGTGCCGCGGGCGCCAGCTTCTCCAGGGCGTACTTCTTCGTGTGAGCTACCAGTGGTCGCTCGTCGGCGGCGTCGACCGCTGCTGCGGCGGTCGTGGCCGGGGCGGTTGTCTCCTCAACGGCTGCTTGGGCCGGCATCAGCCGCACCTCCTGAACTGTGGGTTCTCATGGGACGCGTCGGGGTCAGCCGCATGGGCTGCGACGCCTCAGGCCGACGGCGTCAGCGAGAAGGCGCTGCGCAGGGTCGCGTCGGTGCTCGGAAGGAGGGCCGGCACGACCTCGGCGATCAGGGCAAGCACGTCGTCCTTCCCGCCCGCAGCCACGAGTTCGACGCCGTCCAGCCCGTGCTCGGCCACGAGGGCCGGCAGGGTGGCTGCCACCGCTTCCGGCTCGGTCACGTCGACGCGAACGACCAGCGCGACGCTCTCGCGCGGTCGGCCCGCCCGTGCCAGGGCGGCGGACAGATCGGTATCGGCTGTCGGCACCGCCTTCCGGTCGACGACGACGACGTCGGCGTTGCGGGCGATGACGTCCCAGCCGAGGGTGTCCACATCATCGGCGATGAGCAGCGGGCCGCCCTGGGGCGAGGTGGGGCCGTCCAGCGGCCCGGCCACCCGGTAGTAGTCACCCTCGAAGTTGAGCGGCTTGATGCGGGTGTTCTCGGCGAAGACCTCGCCGTTCTGGTCGCCGACGAGCGCGGCGGGCGGGAAGGACGTCCACAGGCCCTTGAGGATCTGGGCGTACTCGTCCCAGCGAGCTGACCGGTCGCTGCCCGGCTTCGGGGCGATCGGGTCACTGACCTCGTCCCCGTCGCCGGCGCGCAGGGCGAGCGCCGCACGCCCACCGGTGGCCCGGTCGAACGAGTTCGAGCGGCGCGCAAGGTTCGTCGGCGCGTTGTGGCTCGTCGAAGCCTCCAGGATCCACCCGAGATGCGACTGCAACGCGGCATCCGTACCGGCCAGATACGAGGCGATGACCGAGGCCTCCAGGGTCTGGCCCGGCGCGCCGTCGAGAACGCGAATCGCTGTGACCCCGGCGTCCGCGGCGGCCTTCGTGATGTCGGCGGCGTCGGAGGGTGAGATGGTGGTGCCGGCCGCCAGGTCGACGATGATGATGCTCATCAAGTGTTCTCTCATGCTCAGCGCGCGGTCTCGAGCGCCTGCTCGGACACGTCGAACGCGATGGGGGCCGGCGGGATCGTGAAGCCGAGGTGACCGCGGAGCGTGTCCGCCTCGTACTCCTTGCGGAACAAGCCGCGGCGCTGGAGTTCGGGGATCACACCGTCGACGAAGTGGTCGAAGCCGGACGGCAGGACATCGGGCATGACGTTGAAGCCGTCGGCGGCACCGTGACGGAACCAGTGCTCGATGTTGTCGGCGATCTGCTCAGGTGTGCCGGCGACGATGCGGTGGCCGTTGCTGCCCGAGAGCCGACGGAGCAGCCGGCGCAGCGTCGGGTGCTCCTTCTCGATGATCGCGCGCACGATCTTGTAGAAACTCTGCGAGCCGCCGGCCTCGTCCGGGTCGGTCAGCAGCTCCTGCGGAATCGGCTGGTCGAGGTCGAGGTCATCGAGCGAGAAGCCGAGCTGAGCCGCGAGCCGGGTACGGCCGTATGCCAGCGGCAGCAGGTCGTCGAGCAGCTCCCGGCGCTTGCGCGCTTCCTCCTCGGTGCTGCCGACCACCGTGGAGAGGCCCGGCAGAATCACGACGTCCTCCGGACGGCGCCCGAACTGAACCGTGCCGGCGCGGATCTCGTCGCGGAAGGCCCTGGCGTCGTCGATGTCCTGGGAAGCGGAGAAGATGACCTCGCCGACCCGGGAGGCGAGCCGCTTACCGTCGCTCGACCCGCCGGCCTGGACCACCACGGGACGGCCCTGCGGCGAGGTGAACGCCTCGCTGCCGGCCCACTGGGCCACGACTCGCTCGGTGAAGTCGCCGGCGCGGCGGTAGCGCAGCGCGTGGTCGGGCTCCTGGTCACGCCCGAAGTTGCGAGCGGCAGCGGGGCCGGCCGTGGTCACGACGTTCCAGCCGACACGCCCGCCGCTGATGTGGTCGAGGTCACCGATACGGCGGGCCAGCTCGATGGGGTCGTTGTAACTGGAGGAGAGGGTGCCGATGAGGCCAATGCGCTCGGTCTGGGCGGCGATGCGCGCCAGCACGGTCGAGGGCTCGAAGTTGTTGCCGGGACGGTGACGGATGATCGGCTCGATGACCGGGCCGTCGGCCAGGAAGACGGCGTCGAGTGCGGCCGCCTCGGCCTTCTTGGCGATCGAGGTGTAGTGGTCGATCGAGTAGGCGGCGAGCGGGTCGCTGCCGGGCAGGCGCCAGGCGCCGCCGAAGACACCCGAGTTGAGGATGTTGACGTTGATGTGGAGCTGGTTGGCCATGCGGACCTCTCAGTTGTCGGCGGCCGCGGATGCGCGGCCCCGGTCGTAGCCGTTGACCGGGCCGGTGCCGTTGATGACGTAGTCGCCGATCACGCGGGGCTTGAAGATGACGGGGTTGTGCGAGGCCGGCGTGCGGGCGTTGCGCCAGTGGCGATCCAGATGCGCCCGCTCGCGTACGGTGGAGGAACCGCCAGCGTGGAAGGCCAGGTTCGCTGCCTCCAGAACGATGTCGATGAGCGCGACCTGGGCAGCCGAGGTCTCGATGTATGCCTGGGCGAAGGCTCCGGGGTGTCGGCGGTCTCGGCGCTCTCCAATGCCTCGGACACCTTGCGCAGCACGGCATCAGCGGTGAACCGGTACGCGTACAGGCGCCCGACCATGCCGAGTACATCGGGATCCTGCGTGGCCTTGTCGGACAGGGCGTGGAGACTGGCGCGGCTGTGTCCCTGCACCATGGCAGCGGTCTCGACCACGAGGCTGCGGGCGATGCACGTCAGGTTGGCCAGGTGCACCAGCTGCACGAAGGAGTTGAGCGAACGCAGATCTTCCTTGTCGTGGCCCAGCTCGCCGTGGTCCGCGACCGGCACCCGGTCGAAGACCGTCGTGCCGCTGCCCGTCAGGCGCTGCCCGATGCCGTCCCAGTCGTCGAGGTGGGCGACGCCGGGATGCCGGGCGGGGACAACGGCGAACCAGCGGTTGCCCTCGTCGTCCGCGACCGCGACGCGAATGTAGTCGGCGTACTGCGACCCCGTCGAATGGAACTTCGTCCCCGAGACGAGGTGCTGCCCATCGACAGACTCGACCTTCGTCGTGGTCTCGAACGGCGCTCCGTTGAGTTCTGACTGCGCGTTGCCGAAGACGGCACCCGCGGCCACCTTGCGCAGCCAATAGGTCGCGGTCTCCTGGTCTTCGGCGTGGCGCAGAATCTCGACCGTGATGAAGTGACCGCGCAAGATCTGCGGCACGTTGGAGTCGGCTTCGCCAGCCTGCGCAAGCAGCTCGAACAGCGTCGGGAGGTCCACGCCGAAGCCGCCGAGCCCGACCGGCACCCGCAGTCGGCCGAAGCCGGCGTCCGTGAGGGCCCGGACAAGGTCGATTACCGGCACCCGGGTTCGAGCTACTGCCCGAGGAACCGCACGCCGACAGGAGCAGGGCGGAGGTGGTGGCAATGGCGCCAAGCGCAGGCGATGGGCGGCGCGGACGGAACGTGGTCATGGCCTGAACGGTCTTCCTTCTTGGGCCGCACGAAGCCGCCCCCGGTGGGCCCGTCAGAACGCACAACGGCGGCGGGCAGCAGGGCAGCAGGAATAGGTGGCGCTTTACGGCTAGTTCGCGCCCGCCCGGTGGGCGCGTCAGAGCACACAACGGCACCGGGCAAAGCAGCAGGAACAGCTAGCGCGTTACAGGAAGTTCGCGACAGGGAAGCACCGTCACTCACACACCGGGACGCAAGGAGCTGGGCGACGGGAGAGGCGAGGCGAACGCAATGGACGGGCTAGTGGAATCCGGCGATCGACCGATGAGAACGGCCAATGGGAATAACCGTCAGCAGAAGCGACACGCGCTGGTGGCGATCAGCATGTAATCAACCACTCGGCGGCTGGTCAGCGGCGTCCACGACATGAGCGAGAGATTGGCATCCGCAGGCAGGAACGGTCAAGGGTCGCCCAAATCGCGAGACACGAACCTGATTTAAGCGGAGGGCGGCTGACGGAGGAGGGGCGCTAGCGGGGCCGTACCGCTTCATCATGGCTTCACCGGCCGTGAGCTGGGGTTTTCCCAGGTGGTCGCCCTACGGGTTAACGGCACACGCTCGTAAGCAGCGATCAGTCGTGGAGTCCAGGACTACGCGCAGTGTCGTGCTCACACCGGCCATCGTCGCTTCGTTCACGTGACCCAGGAATGTTCCGGAGCGGATGCGCTTCACGGTGAGCGTGGTGAGATCGACCGCCGCGGCCGCGCCGTGCACGGGTTCTGTGATGGGCACAGTGACGACCGTATCCGGTGCCCCGCCGGTCTCGTCGATCATCATCGCGACGACGCTCGAGGGCAGGGCTTCGATCGCGGCGTCGGACTCCACGATCAGTATCGCCCGGTCTTGGTCGCCAGCGGCACCCGCCACACTTGGCCGCGCGCCAGCGCCTGTGGCCGTACCACTATGCGACGCCCTCACCGAAGACGTCGGAGCGGCGTTCGATGCGTCCACGACCGCGTCGAAAGGCAGGGCGGGAACGTCGTTCTCCCGCCATACGTGCTCGAAGCCGAGGCCGCAGGCGAACGCGAGTGACTCGTCGGTGTCCCATCAGGTGCACCTCAGGCCGTCCGGCAGGCCGATGTGCGCGGTCCGGTGGGTCACGGACGCAGGCTGGTCATGCCCCCGTCGAACACGGAGGATCGTTCCGGTGGTGGAGCCCGCGCGCAGAGAAGCAAGCGAGATGACGGCGTGAGCCACTTCCTCGGCGGTCACCATGCGCCCCAGCGGCTGCCGTGCCCGGAGCGCTTCGGCTGCCGCGTCCGGGTCCTCCGCGTCGTCGAGCAGGCGCGTGACCCAGGGGGTGTCGGCGGTCCCGGGGCCACGGCGTTGACGCGGATCCCGTCTGTCGCATGGTCGACGGCCATGGCGAGCGTCAGCACGTGAACCGCGCCCTTACTGGCGCTGGGGCCCTTTGGCGTACGCCGATGAACGCGACGGCCGGGCAGAGGTTCACCAGCACCGCGTGCGGTGAGCGCCGCAGGTGCGGCAGGGCGGCTCGGGTGATCCGGGCGATGCCGGTGACGTTCACGTCGAGGACACGGGTCCACTGGGCGTCGTCGTTGGTGTCGCCGGCACCGATACCGCGCCGATGCCGGCGTTGTTGACCAGGACATCGAGACCGCCGAAGCACTCTGCGACCTGGGCGACTCCCTCACCGACGGCCACGGCTCGGCTCTCGACGCTCTTCGACACGGTCACGCCACACTTGGTCCCGGTCTGTCAGCCAGGCCTTGAAGCCTTGTTTGGATCGGCCCTCGACCATGTCGAGCAGTCGCGCTGAGCCAGTGCCCTCGCGGATCCCGGTGAGGTCGATGATCACGGTGACGTACTTGTCGCCGCGGCGTGTGTGTCTCCACACGTGCTCATCGACACCGATGGCGGTCACCCCGTCAAAGCGGTGTTCGTCGTCGATCAGCACCTGCTTGCCTTCGGCGAGGACGGCGTCGTTCGCTGTGTTCCAGGCGACGCCGAGGGCTTCGGCAACGCGAGCGATGGTCAGGTGCTGGACGACGATCGCTTCCAGGGCCCACTCGACGGCTTCACGTATGTAGCGGTACACGGTCGCGATCCCGATGCCGAACCCGGCGGCGAGCTGGGCGTAAGTCACCGCACCGCAGGTGGGCCAGGGCGAGCAGGGCCTGACGTCCGGCAGGAAGGCGCCGCCACCGCGTTCCGATCTCCTGCCGCCGGGCTGTCAGTTGCCCGGTCAGGAACCGCAAGGTGCGGCTGGACAGATCAATCGAGGACGGGTAGACAGGCACGCGAAGCTCCTGGCGGACACGGGTGATCTTGCTCGAGAAACCGTCTACCAGGAGCTTCGTCGTTGCGCAGGACAGTCCAACTCGCGGTCAGCACCGCCAGCTTGAAAAGGGCTCAGTGCTGGTCCCACCAGCAGGCAGGTTTTATCACCACGGCGGTGGTTGGGATGGCACATACTGCGGCAATCGCCGCGACTGCTCCCCATAACATAGCCGACTCGTACCAGGCAGCAAGTGGTGTCATGGCTGTATCCAGGCAACGAGACGTCGGTTCAGAAAGACCCATGATGGCTGCCGCGTACGGGTGAGCGACGGGCCACGACTCCGGGGTCCGGGGATGCGGCCCGTTCAACGTGCGGCTATGGAACACACCCCGATGCCCGAGCCAATGCGCCGCACGGTCAACCAGTTCGTGCACGAGGCAGTCGAGCGCTGCCGGAGGTCATGGACTACGCGTCCCCGGACGCGTCGCGCGCGACTGGAAGCGGATGACGCTGTACCGGGCCACGGACGCGGCAGACACCATGAACTGCGTGGCCATGCTGATCGCCGTGTACGGAGGTGCTGTTCACGACGGCGTGCCTGTACGGGCTGCGGGACCGGATGTGCGACGACCTCAGCTTGCTGGATCGCTTCCCGGCGGAGGCGGCTGCGATGGCCCGCCGGGTCGCCGAATGCCTCGATCGTCTCCTCGTAGGTGTCGGCGCTGTACGTATGGTTGCTGGGGAAGAACGGCTGTTGTGTGTGCCTCCGGCGGCCGCGGAGCCGGTTGGCTCCGACCGACACCGCCCAGTTCTCGTGGTAACCCACGTCGTCGGAGACCAGGCGCACCAGCTCCAGCATGTGCCGGGTGAGGATGACGGCGCCGGCGTCGAAGAGGACCTGCTCTTTCTCGGCCGTCGGAGAGACGGGGCATGAATAGGCGCAGCCCGCCGCCTTCGAAGAGCTGGACTTCGATCACGTCTTCGTCGTCGTAGCTGCCGTCTGCGGTGTACGTGCGTCGGACTTGAGGTTTGAGGAGCTGAGAGCCACTCCCCTGGCGCGCCCGTGTCCTTGGTGAGCGTGGCTCAGATCGGGACTGAAGCCCTTGCCTTTGAGCGCTGTCCGCAGGCTCTGGTTCTCGTGGACGCGGCGGATCAGGGTGTGCAGGCGCATGTTCCAGTCCTGCGCACCGGTGGTGGACAGGCACATGTCTCGTCGTCCGGCGGTGGGCTGGGCGACCGGGAAGAGGTGGGACTGGGCTCCGACGTCGCACAGCGGGTCTTCGTCCATCTCCTTGCGCAGCAGGGCGAGGGTGTCGGCCTCGGTGTTGCGCCGCCGTGCTGACGACTTCGGCGTCGCCCATCTGGTACTTCGTCTTGCCGCCGCGGCGGAAGTAGGGGTTGTCGACCATGCGGAGCGACGTGGCCGGCCGGGATGTTCACGATGAGATAGCCGGTCCCGTCGTCGGCCGCAGCGCTGTTTCCTCGGTGAGTACGGTCAGCGGCGGGTCGGGGATCGTTGCTGTTGGGGGCCTTCTTCAGGTCCAGGTGATGGCTCTTCTCGAACAGGCCGCCATCAACGGCGGCCTGGAGGTCGGCCTCGGTCTTCGGCATCCACCGGGGGTTTTCGGAGGAAAGGTAGATCGATGTCACTGTGCGGTCCCGCTTCCCGTGATCAAAGGCCCAGCAGGGGCCGTAGCCCAAGCGGCTGAGCGCCAAGAGTACGGAGCGGGACCGACAGTCGAGCGCTCGTCTACTCCGGGCCAGGATCGCGCAGCGGGTTACGGTGCCCGCAGTCCCAGCACCCCGCAGTCTCCGTGAGGTTGCTCTGCCTCCTCACCGGCGAGAGCCACCCGCACGGCATGGCCGCCAGGCTGTTCCGCAGCAGCGAGAAGGCGATCGATAACGGCCGCACCGCCGTGGACGAAGGCGCCCTGCGCATGGCGTACCGGCTCCTGAGCCGAAGTGAGGGTGAACAAGCGCCCTCATCCTGGCCCGACAGAATCTATGCGAGTAGACCATGGGAGGTGAACAAACGCCGACGGTCACGAGAGGGCTTCCTCCAGGCAGGGGTAGTCGGTGTAGCCGCGGTGGTCGCCGCGGTAGAACGTGGTCTCGTCGGCCTCGGCGAGCGGGGCGCCGAGGCGGAGGCGGTGCACGAGGTCGGGGTTGGAGATGAACAGCGTCCCGAACGAGAGGATGTCCGCCAGCCCGTCGTCGACCAGGCGCAGTTGCCGGCGGCCGGCGGGCCAGTCGTGGTGGGTCTCGTGCGGATTGAGCATGAACACTCCTGCCCAGTGCTCCCGCAGTTTCACCGTGAGGTCGCGGTGGCCCGGAAACTCGAATACGTGCAGGTAGGCCAGGTCGCGTGGCAGACCGTCGACCAGGGTCAGGTAGAGCTCGTGCAGGTCCGGCTCCTCGAGGCCGAACGCGGTGCAGCCGGGGGAGATCCGCAGTGCGAGCCGCTCGGGTCCGATGCGCGCGGCGACGGCATCGACGAGGTCGAGCGGGAACCGGACGCGCCCGGCGACGCTGCCGCCGTAGCGGTCGGTGCGGCGATTGGCGTTGCCGGAGAGGAACTGCTGGATGAGGTAACCGTAGGCTCCATGCAGTTCGACACCGTCGAACCCGGCGTCGATCGCGTTCGCGGCCGCATCGGCGAAGTCGGCGATGGTATCCGCGATGCCCTGCATGGTCAGGACTTGCGGTATCGGGTACGGCTTGCGCACGGCCGGTTCGCCGCCGTGGACGCGCACGACGCCTTCGGCGGCACACGCGGACGGGGCGAGCGGGTGCAGCCCGCCGCCGAGGAGTTCGGGGTGGCTGTTACGGCCGGCGTGCATGAGCTGTGTGTAGATCCGGCCGCCCGCATGGTGCACGGCGTCGGTGACCGGGTGCCAGGACGCGACCTGCGCCGTGTCGTGCAGGCCGGGGGTGTCGGTGTAGCCCTGGCCGACACGACTGGGCTGGGCGGCTTCGGCGACGATCAACCCGGCGGTCGCGCGCTGCCGGTAGTACTCGGCCATGAGAGGGGTCGCTGACAGGCCGTCGCCGTAGGCGCGGCGGCGGGTCAGCGGGGCCATGGCGACGCGGTTGGGCAGGGAAAGCGGTCCGATGGTGATCGGGTCGAATGCGTTGGGCATCGGGAGTTCTTTCTCGGAGCGAGTATTTTCGTGCCCCGCCACAATCCCCTCGCGCTGAGCCCCTCGGCAGGAACACCGTCCCAGTGGGCGCTATCCGACACGGAGGGCCTCGTACGCGGCGCTATCCGACGATCGGAGACGCCCCCTTGACCACCCGCATACTCGGCGCGGTCTCCACCGACAGCAGCCCGGGCAATGCCGCCACCGGGCCCGTCAGGTATTCGTACAGCGCCGTGCCAGTGGGGCACTGCACGCTCGCGTACAGGTTGGACATACCGGTGGTGGCAGCCGCGAAGCTCACCTGCGGATGCTCCGCCAGCGCCTCACCCGCAGCCGCCAGCTCACCCGGCGCGACTGTCAGCCACAACCCCGCCGATGTCCACGACCCCAGCAACGCCGGGTCGACATCGACGTCGAAGTACACCACCCCGCCCGAACGCAGCTCCGCCAGCCGCCGCCGCACAGTCGTCTGCGACCAGCCCGTCGCCCAGGCCAGCGACCGGAACCCCGCCCGCCCGTCCAGCGCGAGCGCCTCCAGCAACGCGTTGTCCTCCGCCGACAGTTCCACGGGCCCGGTCACGCGTTTCGCCGCCGGCGGCGACAGCTGCGCGCACTGCTCCGCCGTGAGCGGCCCGTTCTTCGTCAGCGGACTCTCACTTCCACCGAAGAACGGGTGCAGCACGCGGTGCGCACTCACCCCGGTGACCCGGGGCGTGCGGGGCAGGCGAGACAGCACGGTCGACTCCGCGGCCGACGTGTCCGTCACCGCCTGAACCATGCACAGGACCTCCGCGCCGCCCGAGGCGATCTGCACCCACGACGTCTCCGCCTGCTTCGCCAGCGCTCGCGCGAGCCCCGCCACCGCCTCCGGTACGCACCGCACCCGCACCAGCCACAACTGCCGCCCCACCGCCTCCGGCCACACCGCACCGACCACCCGAACACCCGCCTCGTTCCGCAGCCGCGCGTACCGGCGCGCCACTGTCTGGTCCGAAACCCCCAGCACCGCACCGACCAGCGAGAACGCGACCCGCCCATCGATCTGGAGCGCCTGCAGCAGTCCACGTTCGACCGCGTCCAACATGTGTCCCGTCCTACCGATCCGACTCATCCGGCGCGCTCCGTGTGCGCCCCCGGGATAAGGAGAACGCACAGACGGGCTCGCTACCGTGTCTGACAGTTCAGGTGCGACTGGTCAGCACCGTGTCCGTGGCGGGGGCTGGTCACTTCAACCCCGACTTTTCCGTAGGTCGTGTCCAACAGCCCCGAGATGCAGAGGTCGTAGTCCGTAAGCGGCGTGACGTCGAACAGTTTCTCCCCCGAGTCGGTTTTCAGGCTCTTCAGCTTCTTCTGGGATGTCGAGTCCGCAGCGGTACAGACGTCCGTTTTTGGGGGCAGATCCACGTACGAACGCACCTCCTTGGTGTAGAGGGATCCCGTCTTATCATCGTTGACCCATACCGTCCCCTCGGTGTCGCCTTTGCGCATGAGCAGGCGCTGCCCGGTGAGGAGGTACGGGCCGGCGAAGGCGACTTCCTTCTCCATACTCAGTCCGGGCTGGCCCGCCTTGGTCCCGAGCGGCCGGCCGTGGCCGTGTATTTGTCATCGAGGGACCGGACATGACGGAGCACACTCACGGTTTCCTCCACAGGGGCTGGAGCCGGGCACCGCCCCGCCGACGGCGGCCGCTCCAGCAGAGATTGAGGGAGATCAGGGGCGCGCGGCGCAACGCGCCGGGACCACTTCGGGTCCGCGGGACAGGGCCGGACCGGCGTTTTCGGCGCGCCGGATACCGCAGGGCCGTCGCCGGTGGCTCCGGGCGGCGCCCCCACTGCCCCGGAGCAGCTTCACTGCCCGTTCGTGCGCTGTCCGTTCTCGTCGACCGGATACGACACGCATGGGTCCGCCTCCACGACCAGCACCAGGGACTTCGCGAGCGTTTCCTCCCGGTGGGTGTCCCCGGGGTTCACGAAATAGCAGTCACCGGGTCCCAGCGTGCGTTCGCCCGCACTGTCGGTGTAGCGCATCGCCCCTTCCAGGATGAACACGCTGACCCAGGTGTCGTGCCGGTGCTTCCCGAGGTCGTAGTCCTCGGGAATCCGCCAGAGCTCTGCCGCGGTGCCCTCCCGCCCCTCCCAGAGTCCGCAGCGTTCCAAGGTGTGCCCGACGGTCTGCGCCGCCCGCCATTTCTCCTGATGCACATGCATGAACTCGGCCATCTCGTCGTCCCTCTCGCCCCATTCGGCACCGTTGCGCGGTTCCCGCTCTACCTGAGGAACCGTAATAACGTTATTATCGAATGGCAACCCGCCGTGCAGCCGCACTGGCCGCGATGGAAGGAGTTCGTGCGTATGCCCCCCACCCGTAGCGAGGCCCGGGACCGGAACAGGCAGGCCCTGCTGTCGTCGGCCCGGGATCTCATCGCGTCCGATGGCACAGAGGTCTCGCTGAGCGCCATCGCGCAGGCCGCCGGGCTCACCACGGGGGCCGTGTACTCCATCTTCGGGAGCCGGCAGAACCTGCTCGTCGAACTCCTCGCCGAGGATTTCCACCGGTACCAGGGCGCCCTGGCCGAACTCGCCGATCCCGAGCTGGGCCTGCGGGCCGTGCTCGTCGGGGTCGCCGACGCGTGGCTCACCACCTACGCGGGTGAGAGCGCCGCACGCTGGTCATTCGAGCTCAACCTGGCTCTGGCGGCGATCCGCGACCCGAAGCTGAAGGCACGGCTGGGGGACCTCAAACTCGGCGAGATCGCCGATCTCTCCGTCCTGCTCACGCGGCGGGTCCTGCGCGAGGACGCACCGGACCGGCGCACCGGCGAGGCCGAAGCCCGAATCGTGGCCGAAGCGATCCGTGCCTTGCTCTCCGGCATCGCGTTCCAGTACGCGATGACCGACCAGCGCCCCGAGCGAGCGTTCCTCCGTTCCGCGTGCGAGGCACTGGCCGCCCTGGCCGACCAGGACACGCCATGAACCCCGCGTCGGCACAGACACCGACCACGGTCCCGGCGGTCCCGGCGAGGATCGCACCCCCGGCACGGCACAACTTCTGTACGCCGCTGCCGCTGTCACGGGAGCTGGCGCACGGCATCCCGAACGCCGGGCTGACCGTCTTCGAGGACGCGGGCGAACTCATCGAGCTGGAGCGGCCCGCGCGGTTCTTCGCCGAGGTGAACGCCTTCGTCGAGGGGCTGAACGGCCCGGATCAGGGCTGAGGCGGGCCGCGTGATGAGACTCGACCTGCCCGACGCCTCCCTTGTCTACGAGGACTGCGGCGACACCGGCGGGGGCGAGCCGCTGGTGTTCCTGCATGGTTCGCTGTGCGCCGACTGGCTGACGCCCATGGCCCGCGAGCTGACGGGCTTCCGATGCGTCGTCATCCACCGGGCCGGCTACGGCCGCAGTGAGGACCGCACGAGCGGTGGCGCCGGCGTGCCCGCACAGGCCGCCCACTGCGCCGCGGTGCTGGAGCGGTGCGGGATACCGCGCGTCCACCTGGTGGGGCACTCCGCCGGGGCGGACGTCGCACTCCACCTGGCCCATGACCGGCCGGAACTGGTCGCCTCGCTGGTCCTCCTGGAACCCGCGCTGCCCCGGGCGGCGGGCGAGCCCGCGAGCGCGGCGATGCCGAACGCGATCGCCGCGGCTCGGGCCGGGGCGTGGGAAGCGGCGTTCGACGCCTTCCTCACCTGGGTGTGCGGGCCGGGCGTACGCGGCCTGCTCGCCGACCGGCTCGGCCAGGAAGGGCTCACAGCGGCTGTCGGCACCAGCCGCCACTTCTTCACCCGGGAGTCCACCGCCTTCGCCGACTGGGATTTCGGCGCGCCGCAGTTCAGCGCCGTGCGGGCGCCCGTGCTGCTCGTCGTCGGCGGCGGAGGAGACCGGCTCGGCACACCCCACCGGGCGCGGGCGGCGTCCATCGCGGCCCACCTCCCGCACGCCGAGACCGTGGTCGTCGACGGCCTCACCCACGCCATGCCGCTGGAGGACCCTGTACGGATGGCGGCCGTCGTCCGCGGGTTCGTCGCCCGTCATCCGCTGACCGGCTCGGCCGGCTGAGGCCAGGTCGCCGTCACCGCTCTCGGGCGCCGCGCGGAGACCTGGCGCGCGGCGCCGACGGACGGGGAAAGAGGACCACGGCGCCCTTCACCGGGCGCAGGGCCGGCACCGTTTCGACGTCCCGCACGCCGGGCAGCGCTCCCACCACCGACGTCAGGAACCGCCACAACGCAGGCGTGTCCCGCGTCGAGACACTCGCGAACAGGTTGCCGGACCCGGTGACCCCCGCCGCGAACGCCACCTCAGGACGCGCGGCGAGAGCGGCGCCCGCCGCGGGCAGCGCGTCGATCCCGACGGTGAGCCACAGCAAGGTGCGCACCGGCACGTCGAAAGCGGTGAGCCCGACATCGACGTCGAAGTGCAGCACCCCGCCGGCCCGCAGCTCGCGCAGTCTGCGGCGCACCGTGCCCGCCGACTCCCCCGTGGCGGCCGTCAACTCGTCGAGCGGGGCCCGCCCATCCGCCCGCAGCACCTCCAGCATGCGGCGGCTGATCCGATCCATCCGCGGCGGCGGCCCGACCCCGGCCGGGACGTGCCGCGCAAGGCTGGCGGTCTGGCTCTCCGTGAGCGGCCCCCGCTTGGTGAACGGCTGGCCGGCACCGCCGTAGAAGACGTGCAGCACCTCGTGCGCCCGCACATCGAGGATGTGACGGGTACGCGGCAGCGCCTCGAAGAGCAGCGACTCGACACCGTCGCCGCCGGCCGACGCGACGATCTCCGTCCCGCCCGAGCACAGGCTGATCCAGCTGGTGTCGGCGCGCCTGGCCAGCGCTTCGGCGACCTCCGTCGCGGCCTCGGGGGCCGCCCGCACACGCAGAACCCACTGGCGCTCGCACAGCACCACCGGATCGGCCAGGGCGAGCACACGCAGACCGAGGACGTCCGACAGCCGCCCGAACCGCCGCGCCACGGTCTGATCGGACACCCCGAGCACCTCGCCGATGCGCCGGAACGGGGCACGCCCGTCGATCTGTAGGGCGTGGATCACCGCCTGGTCGAGCTCGTCCACACCGTCCCGTGTCACACCGGCAACACTAGCCCGCAACTCGTCATCGACTTCCCACGGCTTCGGCCGCGCCACTCCACACCTCCGGATCAACAGTCGTCGACGCTGAGGGCCGGGACGGGGTCCGGCTTCGGGTCGGGTAATGCGCGGATCAGTCGAAGCAGAGTGTCTTTGCAGGTCGTGATGGACATGCGTGCGGACAGGCGGGTTCCCGGACGGCCGCCCAGGAACAGCGCCACGTCGGTGAGCAGGGTGGTAGGGAACTGTGTCCGGCGGATGTGGCGGCGGGTCAGACCCGGTACCTGCTCGGCGAACGTCCGATGGGTGCGGGAGGCGTTCTCGCAGACGAGGCGCCGTACCCGCAGCTTCCGTTCCTCTGCCGACACGCTGTCCGGCGCCGGGGTGTTTCTACCCGGATGAGGAGCGAGGGGCGGCTCCGCTCCCGCCGGTGCGGTGACTCCCCTGCGCCCCGGCGGAATGTGGACAGCGCTCGATTCGGACGGCTGACGCAGTCTTGCGCACTTTGCCCATGGCACTGCGGCTGCGCCCGACTCATCCTGTCGGCTGCGCAGAGAGGGAGGCACCTCGACGGTTCGGTCCGGTTCTCTACCAGGGGACCGTTTCGCCGTGGAGGTCCAAGAACTGCAGGCCGGGGGCGCCGGCCTGTGCTTCGAGGACGTCAACGACGGCTGGGATGCTCTCCTGGGGAATGAGCGGTGCGCCAGGGCCGCCGAGCTGAGTCTGATTGTGGCCGGGGTCGATGAGCAGCTTGGTCTGTCCGTCGCCGGCATGGCGGGTGGCGTAACTGCGCATCAGCTGGTTGAGGGCTGCCTTGCTGGCCTTGTAGAGCTCATAGCCGCCCTCGGTATTCCGCGAGATGCTGCCCTGGTCGGAGGACATGACCGCGACGGTTCCGCCCGGTACGACGAGTCCGCGGAGGGTTTCCAGGGCGCGTAGCGGGCTCAATGCGTTGGTGATCATCACCTCGGTGAACATGTCGGTCGAGACTTCGTGGATCGGCAGATTTCCTCGGTCGATCGCGGCGTTGACGAAGAGCAGGTCGAGTCGGCAGTGGTTGGCTTCCAGACGCTTACGCAGTGCGGCCAGCTGTGCGGGGCTCGTCATCTCCAGGGATTCGACCGTCAGTTGGCCGTTCCAGGCGTCGGCGTGCGCTCGCAGTTCGCCGCCGCTCTGGCGCGTCGTGGCGCTGACCAGCCAGCCGCGCCGGACGAGCTCGTCGGCAAGGACGAGTCCCAACCCTCGTGAGGCTCCGATGACGAGGGCCGTGCGGTGGGGGATGGCGGACATACTCACTCCTCTGCGGCGGGTGCGATTTAGATTAGACGCAACGTTGCGTCTATACAATGTCGCAGAGACTGCCGGCGGATAGAGTGTTCGGCGTGCCCGCAGCCAGCCCCCGGCCCCACAGGCGCGCTCCGGCAGTCGGCGTAACGAGGTCGCACGTCTCGCTGGGCTCCATGCCGCAGACGATCTACCGCTGGTGACCCTCAAGGCCGGGATCCCCCCGACACACTCATCGAAGACAGCGACGAACGCCTTCCCGTGCCGACAGGCAAGCCCACGCGGTACTGGTCGCGGTACTGGCTGATGTCGGTGCCCCCGATGGCGTCCATCAGAGCCATGGCTTCTTCGACCTCGGAGTTGGAGAAGCTGACGGCCTTGGGCGTGATGCCTTCGGCGGAGCGGACCTCGTGCCCACCCTGCCCGCCGTACCACGAACTGCCCGCCGTGCCACGGATGAACGCCATCGCCGCACTCACAGGCTTCGCTTTCTTGAATTTGCCCACCTCACTCGGTGACCCATTCCACGACGCTCTGCATATAGAAAGCGTGAAATTCGAACAGATCGCCTCACGTACACGGCGCGCCACCGGCCTACCGGAATGAGGCATTCGACCATCAATTAACGACAAAGAGTAATGGACATTACCCCTTAAGTCGGACAAAACGACACGCTCCGCACTCGGAAATCCCTTGCTAGGACTGTCTCGATTGGGTAACTTTCCAACCAGGGAGAACCTGGGGGTAGTCATCAATCGGGATCAGCCTGAAACAGACAGTACACAATTTACTCACGACCCCGTGGAACACGCACTGCTGCAAGCGAGGAATCTCATCGATTCCGCCGTTCTTGAATTTCGTTCTCTTCCCGCGCCGCGTTTCGTGAAATTGTCCGCCGACAAGCGGCAGGAGGCGCCCGGTGCCACCCTGACGGACCTGGTGGCCCAGGCCCGGCGCACCGTGCTGATCTCGCTGTCCGGTCGGAGCGGGCAGCTGGCGGCCGTACGCACCATGCTGAGCGACCTCAGGGCCCGGACCCAGGCCGGTCCGGGCCGGATTACCGTCCGCGTGCTCGGGTCCGCCTCGGCACTGCGGGAGCTGCCGGCCTGGGCGGGGGCTGCCGACCTGGCGGAACTGCGGGTGACCGGCCGCCCGCTCGCCGAGACCCTGGTGGTGGACGTCGCGGAGGCGCTGCTCCGTGCGCCGGGCGACAGCACGGGGGGCCTGCTCGTTCGCGACCGGGCCGTGGTCCGCGTACTGACCTCGCTGTTCATGGGGGCCTGGGAAGCCTCGCTGCATTGGCCGGACTATCTGCTGCTGGACGCCTATCTCGCCACCGACACCGCACGCGGGGTTCTGGCCCGGCTGTATGCCGGCTCCACCGACGCGGTCGCGGCCCGTGAACTGGGCCTGTCCCTGCGCACGTACCGCCGACACGTCGCCAGAATCCTGGAGTCTCTGGAAGTCAGTTCCCGTTTTTCCGGTGGCACCCGAGCAGCCGAATTACAGCTGTTTGACACGCTCTGAAGGGAATAAACGTGTTGCCGACCACGAAAATTCTGGAGCAGGATCTGCTCAAGGTCCGGGGTCTGGTGGAATCATTGGCCGCACAATGGCGTAGCCAGACGACGAACGATTCACTCGTCACCCAGCTCTCCGTAAGCCGAGAAACCCTGGGAGAAGCGGCCGAAAACTTCATGTCCCAGGCTTCGGAATCCCTCTGTCTGATAATCGACGAACGCTCCGAGACGACCACCGCCGTCGTTGCCGCCCTTCGCCGGATCGCCCCGACGCTGGCCTCGGACGTCACCGTACGGGCGCTCGTCCCACCGGCCAGCCGGACCCGGTGCGCGCTCGACGCAGTGTTTCCGGAAGAGGCCGAGGTGCGGCTCGCGGCGCTCCCGGGGCTCACCGCGGTCGTCTCCGACACGGAGTCGACACTGGTGTCGAACACCCCGGGCGACCCGGCACTCATACGCAGTACGTCCGTGGCGACGAACCTGCGCGCGCTCTTCGACACCATCTGGCCGACCGCACCGGTACTGGACCCGCGTCTGCGCTTAAGGGAACTTGCCCAGGCCGAAGAATTACGCCGTGTCCTCGGCTGTCTCCAGGAGGGGCTCATCGATGACGTCGCGGCCCGCAAGCTCTCCATGTCCGTGCGCACCTACCGGCGCCACGTCGCCGACATCATGGCACTGCTGCGCACCAACTCCCGGTTCCAGGCCGGCGCCCGGGCGATCGAGACGGGCCTGCTGCCACGACGGTCGACGCGCGTGGCGGATGGGCCCGTTCCGGCAGACATCGTCAACCGCGTATCCCCAGCGTGCAGCACTTGACGCTGCCGCCGCCCTTGAGCAGCTCGGACGGGTCGAGGCCGATGTCCTCGGGCCCGACCAACATGGCGTCCGGGTACAGCCGGCGCAGCGCCTCCCGGCTGCCCGGACCGAACGCCTCGGGGTTGTACATGATCTCGTCGCCGCCCAGCACGGCCAGCGCGGTGTTGTAGCGCGGGTCGGTCAGCTCCAGCGGGTCGATCAGGTCGACGGTGTGGCCGAGTTCGCGGTACAGGGCCTACAGCCGCTCCCACGGGCGACGGCCAGATTCGGGGTGAGCAGGGCTGACCCGGGGTGCGCGGCACGGTGGTGCCGGGCACCCCGGCGCCGGCGGGAAGGGGGCTGGAGGCGGCGCCCGCGGGTCAGCGAGCCGTGGCCAGCAGCTCCTCCATGTGCGGGAACCGGGACGCGATCGGGTCGCCGGTGAAGGCCTCGTCCCAGTCGGTCTCGGCGACGTAGATGTGCAGGGCGGCGAAGTCGGGCGTCTCTCCCATGTCGAACCAGTGCCGTACGCCAGCGGGCGTGCACACCAGGTCGCCCGGCTCGGAGATCAACACGTGGACGGTCTCGTCGTCGGCCAGCCGCAGATAGAAGCCGCACCGGCCCTGGGCGAAGAACCAGACCTCGTCCGAGCGGTGGGTGTGCTCGTTGAAGTAGCGGTCACGGGAGACGCGGGCCTCGGTGGCCCACCGCGGGTCGGAGTCGTCCGGTGCCATCCGGACCACCTCGACATGTCCCAGGCCGGTCTCGGCGGAGAATCGGTCCGCCTCCCTCCGGTACAGGCCGAGCACGTCGTCGTCGCCGAAGCCCGCCGCCAGGTCCTTGAGGGCCCACCGCTCGAACCGGGCGCCGTGCACTCCGAGTTCGGCCGCGATGCGGTCGGGGTCCTGGGTGGTGAGCAGCGGCTTCGCCTCGCCCGTGGCGGGCAGAACCTGGAGCAGTGTCATGGCAGTCGCCTTTCGAGGATGCGGACGTACGGCACGGCGCCCGGTCAGTGGCCGGGCTCGAAGTGCAGCTGGCTGAGGAAGCAGTCCCGGGGCTGGTTGACGGCGAAGGTGACGCATTCCGCGAGGGACTGCGCGGTCAGAGTGTCCTTCGGGGTGCGCGAGGCGCCCTCCCAGGCGGGCGACAGCGGGTCGATGTTGTCGAAGTCCGGCGGGAACAGGGAGATGACGCGGATGCCCTCCGCGCGCAGCCGCTTGGACAGGATGCCGGTGAACGCGGCCTGTCCGCCCTTGGCCGCGTAGAACGCCTCGTGGCCCGCGCAGCCGGTGTAGTTCGGCGTCGCGGCTGCCGACACCAGGGTGACGATGTCGGGCCGCTGCGAGGCGCGCAGTAGCGGCAGGAAGTGCTTGACCATCAGGACGGTGCCTCCGGCGGACGCGGTGGTGGCGAGGATGTCGGCATCGTCCGCGGCGGTCAGGTCCTCGCTCTCCAGCCAGTTGGCCCCGTTGTTCAGGAGCACGTCGACGGCACCGGCCTTCTCCCGGACGCCGTCCGCGAAGGCGGGTACGGACTCCGGATCGGTGATATCGCAGGCGAAGGCGTGCACCCGGTCGCTGCCGAGGTCACGGATCTCCTGCTCGGTGCGGCGGGCGCCCTCCAGGCTGCGCGCCGAGAGGAACACCTCGGCGCCCTGCCGGGCGAAGACGATGGCCAGGGTGCGCCCGAAGTCCCGGGCGGCACCGGTGATGACGACGCGGAGGTTCTCCATTGCAGTGGTGCCTCATCAGTTCGGGGAGTCGGCCATCCGGCAGACTCCGGGTGGTAGCCGTCCGGCAGGTGAGCACTCGTGGTTCCTGGACGTTGAGTCCTGACGAAAGACCGTGCCCCTGCCTGTTGGCCCGGAGAGTTGATCGCTGATGGGATGTCGTGCCCGCCGCTGAGTGGCGGCGTGAGCACTGCTTGATCAGGTCGCAGATGGTTCTCCGGCAGGCCGCTGAAGGTGATCGGCATCGAGAGCGGAGGGACCGTTGCGACTGTTCGTGGGGGACGACTGGGCTGAGGACCATCACGACATCGAGGTGATGGACGGCGCCGGTCGTCGGCCGGCCAAAGCCCGGCTGCCCGAGGGGATGCCGGTCATGACCCGGTTGCCTGCGATCGTGGGCGAGCCGATCGGCGACGACCCCGCCCGCCATGCCTCGGCCAAGGCCCGCAAGATCTACGCCGGCACTTCCCCGATCACCCGCGCCTCCGGCAAGAAGAAGGCCACCCTGACCCGCTGTGTCCTCAACGACCGGCTCATCGACGCCCTGCTCACCCGGGCGTTCAGCACCCTGCGCGTCTCGCCCAACGCCCACGCCTACCACCAGCGGCAACGAGCCCGGGGCGGCAGCCACAACGCCGCCCTGCGCCAGCTCGCCAACCGGCTTGTCGGCAGCCGCGTTCGCGGAACGGGAGGCCGGCCGGCGCCCGAAGGAGTGGGCGTCGACGATGGCGACCCCGCGGCGTGCCGGCATCTGGGTTCTCCAGTCGATTGCTCGGAGGGGCATGCTCGTCGACCGAGGAGGTGGGAGGTCACCGGCCGAGGGGCTGCCGGGCGTCGGCGGTGATGGCGAAGACGCCCTCCCGATTGCGCTGTTGGCAGAACTCGACGTCGGCGAGCAGGATTTCCTCGTCCTGGTTCCTCAACAGGATGGCGCCCGCGCCGCCTTCTCCGGTGGTCGGGGTGATCGTCTCGCCCGGAGTCGGCAGGAAGATGTCACCGGCGTAGGAGCGCAACGCCCGGATCTCGTCCAGCCCTTCGACGCGGACCAGCCGTCCGCCTTCGCGAGCGACGAAGGCGTAGTCGGCGACGAAGCCCGGCTCGGCCGGACGTCCGGCCAGTGCCCGGGAGCCGCCGGCGAGCGCGGCCGCCTGGTCGGGCAGGCCGAGCAGGGAGCAGAGGTGCGGCAGGGGGTGGCCCGCGGCCCGGGCCGCGAACTTGACCACTTTCACGGTCCCGCCGGCGCCCGTGACCGCCTCGAACGTGACGGGTCCCGAGACCAGGCCGACGCCCTTCACCACGGGCGACAGCCGGTGCGCCAGTTCGCGCTCCCGCGGCGAGCCGGGCGCGAGGTTCACCACGCTGGTGAGCAGTGACCTGGGGCCTTCCTCCAGCGAGAAGCACCGCCAGACGTCGGTGAGGTGGAGCACGCCGTCGAGGACGACACCGTTGACGAAGCACGGGGTGCCGGGCACATGGTCGTGGGCGACGATCCGGCCGCCCCGGTCCCACAGCCGCCGGATCTCGGGTTCCGGCGGCGCGGCTCCGGGCCGGACCAGCACGGCGGAGCCGGTGTCGTCGGAGACCTCCGGCCGCAGGACGACCGTACGGTCCCGGCGGGCCGCCAGGTGGGCGGTCAGCTCCGCCGGGCCGGCGAGGACGTGCAGGTCGAAGGCGAGATCCGGGTCGGCGGCCGCGACGGCCTCGTGCTGACGTATCTTGCTGGACCACGGGTCGGCCACCACGGTGCCGGCTTCGGACACGGTCGTCTCCTTCGGGTTGGTCCGGTGGGTGCGTTCGGGTTGGTCCGGTGGGTGCGGATCGCCTGCCGAGCCCGCGACCGGGCTTACGGCCCGGGAACCGTCAGAGAAGCCCCGTTGGGCTCCTTCGGTACCTGGTGCAGCAGATAGTCGGCCGCCACCTGTGCCCAGGCTTCGGGGCCCGGGTACTCGGTGTGCTCGTCCGGCAGACAGGTGGCGAGCATGGCGGTGTCCACGCCGCCGCCCGGGTCGACGGCGACGGCGGTGACGCCCGGCAGCAGTTCCTCGGCCTCCTTGGCGATGGCCCGGGTGAAGCCCTCGACGGCGAACTTGCTCGCGGTGTAGGCGGCCAGCCTGCCGCGCGGGTTGCGGCCCCAGCCCGAGGAGACGGCGACGAAGGTACCGCCGGTCGCCATCCGCGGCAGGAAGGAGCGGGCCAGGGTGTAGACGCCGACGACGTTGACGTCGACGGTTGTGCGGAAGTCCGCCGGGCTGGTCTCCCACACCGGGGCCTGGGGGCTGATGTACCCGGCGTTGGCGACGACCAGGGCGGGCGCGCCGAGCCGCCGTACGGTCTCCCCCGCCCACCGCTCCACGGCGTCGGCGTCGGTGACGTCGGTGACGGTGATCAGGTGGCCCTCGCCGAGGTCGGCGCGGAGCCTGTCCAGGGCCTCGCGGTCGCGGCCGCAGCCGGCGACGCGGTGGCCCAGTGCGGCGAAGCGCCGGGCCAGGGCGGCGCCGAGGCCCCGGCTCACGCCGGAGATGACGACGGACGTGCTGGTGCTGACGGAATCCATGGTGCTCTTTCAGGTGGTCTGTTCGAAGTGGAACGCCTTGATGAAGCAGTCCCGTGGCTGGTCGATCGCGAACATGACGCACTCCACGAGGGAGTGGGCGGTGAGCTCGCAGCCCGGCCCGCGGGGCGTCGTGTCCCAGTCCGGGCCCAGCGGATCCGGGTTGCTGAAGTCGGGCGGGTACAGCGAGATGACGCGCACGCCGTGCGGGCGCAGTTGGGGGGAGAGCAGGTCGGCGAGGCCGGCCTGCCCGTGCTTGGCCGCGTAGAACGCGGCGTGGGCCCGGGTACGGTGGTTGCCGGTGAGCCCGGCCGACGAGATCAGGTTGACCACGTCGGGCCGGTCGGACTTCAGCAGCAGCGGCAGCAGGTGCTTGGTGACGAGGACGGTGCCGGTCACGGTCGAGGCGACGGTGGCGGCGATGTCCTCGTCGGCGGCGGAGGCGAGGTCCTCGCCGGACAGCCAGCGGGCCCCGTTGTTGACCAGCACGTCGACGTGGTCGGTCACCGTGGCGATCTCGTCGGCGAAGGCGCGTACCGACGCCGGGTCCGCCAGGTCGCAGCGCAGGGCGTGGACCCTGTCGGACCCGAGGCCGCGGATCTCGTCGGCCACGTGCTCGGCCGCCGCCAGGTCCCGGGCGGAGAGCAGGACTTCGTCGCCCCGGCGGGCGAAGAAGAGGGCGAGCGTCCGGCCGAAGTCCCGGCCGGCTCCGGTGATGACCACGCGTCGGCCGCGGGACTCACGGCGGGCGGGGGCGGCCTCGTTGCCGTTCTGAGGTGTCACTGTGGGGTTTCCCGTGTTCGCGGTCTCAGGGTGTGCGGGGCTCAGGTCAGTGCCCCGGAGGACCCTCGTACGCTCCGGTGCCGATCAGCAAGCCGCCGGGGTCCAATCCGGCCGCGACGAGGGAGCTTTGGCCGTCCGCCCCGTCGAGCACCTGGGCGGGCGGGAAGAATCCGTGCCCGGTGACGAGCACGAAGCCCATGCCGACCGCCTGGGCGGCGAGGAGGTCCTGCCGCGAGTCGCCGAGCAGGACCGCCTCGCCAGGGTCGGCGCCCACGGCGGCGAGCGCCGTGGACAGCCGCCGCGCCTTGGGTTCCTCGCCGCCGAGCACGGCCCGGAACTCGCCGGCCAGCCCGTGTCCGTCCAGGACCCGTTCCGCCTCGGCGGTCAGGGTGCCGGTGGCCACGTACAGTGGCAGGCCGCGCTCGGACAGGCCGCGGACCAGCCGGTCGGCGTCGGGGCACAGCGGCGCCTTGGGGTAGCGCTCGGCGAGCAGCTCGGCATAACGGCCCGCGCAGCGCTGGTAGAACGTCTCGAATCCCTCCCCCGTGGCCTGTTCTCCGCCCAGGTGGTCCTGGTGGAAGGCGAGGAAGTGCTCACGGCGGGAGCGGCCGAAGGTCCGGCGGAACTCGTGGACGCAGGGGTCCACGAGTTCCGGTCCGACCTCCGCCAGCGCCTCGCGCACGCACTCCACCTTCAGCTCATTGGAGTCCACGAGCACCCCGTCGAGGTCGAACACGACAAGGCGGTGAGCGGCCAGCGTCCGATCGAGGCGCTCCCCGGCGCGGTCAGACAGCGGCATGGCGGAGTGCGCCCTCCAGCGACGCCGCGGAGAACGACGTCTTGCGGTTCCGGGCGAGGAAGTCCAGGGCGCGCAGTTTGACCTCGACGTCCCGCTCCAGGCCCTCCTCCAGACGCTGGACGTAGGTCGGGTGGATCCGGCGCATGCCCGCGATGGCGTAGAGGGCGCTGGCGCCCCAGCGGTACTTGTGCATGAGCGGTTCGAAGCGGCGGGCCACCAGGTCCAGCATCGGCTGGAGCGCCCGCTGGTCCGTGCCGAGCGCCGCCAGGAGCTGTTCGGTCCTGGTGTTGCCGGCGCCCCGGCCCATGCCGAGGACGGTGGCGTCCAGCCAGGTGGCGCCCGCCTGGGCGGCGGCAAGGGTGTTGTGCAGCGCGAAGCCCTGGTTGTCGTGGCCGTGCAGGCCCACGGGGGCGGCCTGGCCGGCCCTGAACTCCTCGACCAGTTCGGCGATCCGGGGGGCGTGCAGGGAACCCAGGGAGTCGGCGACGTACAGCGACTCCAGCGGGCCCAGGCCGGCCACCAGGCGGACCAGGCCGGCCACTTCGGCGGGGGTCGCCAGGTCCACCTGCATCAGGTTCAGGCAGACCCCGAAGCCGGCCTCGCGCAGGGAGTCGACGGCTTCGGCGACACCGGCCGCCACGCTGTGGTGGACGGCCACGCGGACCAGGTCGACCGGCAGCGGCCCGTCGGCCAGCAGCCTGCGCAGCCGCGGGCCGGCCTCGGCCGCCGGGACCTCGGCCAGCGCGGGCGCGTCCACCATGACGGCGAAGCGCAGCCGGTGGCCGTCGGGCAGGGCGTCGCGCAGCGCGGGCGTGACACCCGACGGGAACCTGCCGTACGGGCCGCGGTCGCTCGGGGTGAACTGGGTGTAGCCGAGTTCGACCACGTCCACGCCGGTCGCCACGCAGGCCTTGAGGTACTCCTCGACGAGGGTGTCCTCGAACTCCCAGTTCGTGTAGTAACCGCCGTCCCGCAGCGTGCAGTCCAGGACGGTGACGTCCTGACGGGCCACCGCGCTCACTTGTCCTCCAGGTCCGGAAGGGTGTTGGTGAAGTCGACGTGGTGGACGCGGCGCATCGGCGCCCAGTTGAGGCGGCCGTCGTTGCCCGGGTGCCGGACCAGGAGGCTGCCCTCGCCGTCGTGCATCATGTCGTCCCACTCCTGGACCCGGGGGTGCAGGTCGTTGGCGCGGAGGAAGTCGTGCACGGGCTCGAAGTGGTCCTCGGCCTCGACGTACATGAAGAGCGTGAGCGGGTCGATGTAGAAGATCTGTAGCTTGCGGACGCCGATGGTCTCCAGGGCGCCACCCGGTCCGACGACCTCGGGCCACACCTCCCGGTGGAGCTCGATGTACTTCTCCGCAGCGGCCTCGTCCCGGAGGCGGATGGTGAAGGCGTGGTTCTTCATCGAGCGAGCTCCTTCGCAAGGGTGAGCAGGTGCCGGTACGTGTGGTGGACCTCGGTCCAGGACTCGTCGTCGAGGACGTGGCGGCTCGGACCGCGGACATGGGTGGTCTTGATCAGGCCACGTTCTTTCAGGAAGCGCTTGGCGATCGACAGGTAGTAGTCGGTGCTGTTCATCATGTGGCACATGAGGTACGACAGCGGGTAGCCGATCCGTTCGGCCTTCTCCCGCTCACCGGCCTCCAGCAGCCGCCACAGGGTCACCACGATCTCGGCGATCTCGGTGGCGGGGATCGTTCCGGCCAGGCCCCGGCGGTGACAGTCGAGGAGCATCATGCCGCCGTCGCCCTCGAAGATGCGGGCCCGTCCGCCGCTGGCGTCGCGCAGCTCGCTGACCCTGGGCGGCGAGGGCTGGGCCTCGGGCTTGAACAGCACCCGGTCGGGGCCGTACCGCTCCAGCATCCGGACCTGGGCGGCGATGGTCAGGGGCTGCTTGGCCAGGCTCTTGGCGTGATGGATGATCACGGGGATCCGGACCGACTCCACGACCCGGGTGAAGTACTCCACCATCCCGTTCTCGTCCAGCGGGATCGTGGCCGGGTGCATGACGAGCAGGGCGTCCACCCCGACGGACTCGGCGTGCCGGCTGTACTCGATGGCGGCCTCGGGTGTCTCGGCACCGGTGCTCATCACGGACACACCGCGTCCGACGGCGGCCTTCGCGCTCAGCTCGGCGACGCGCAGCCGCTCGGTGTGTGTCAGCCGCAGCACCTCGGAGACCTGGCCGACCACGAACCCGTCGCAGCCGACGTCGAACATGTGCTCCGTCTGGGCGAGGAAGTCCTCCTCGTCGAGGGCGCCGTCGTCGGTGAACGGCATGATGACGACCGGCAGAACCCCCTTGATCTCGCTGGTCCCGTCGGGCCGTTGCAGACTCATGGGTTCTCTCCGTTCATGTCGCGCCGCCTCCGCGGCCCCGTCCGGCCGGTCATGCCAGACCGGCCAGCCTTGCGATCTCGGCGGCCGCCCAGGGCGCCATCTTGAATCCGCCCCCGTTGAAGCCGGTGGCCAGCAGCAGCGCGGGGGCGTCCGGATGCGCCGTGACACGGGCGCGGCCGCCCGGGGCCCAGCACTCCGCGGCGCGCAGCCCGCCGAGGTGGCGGCTGCCGGGCAGCCATGCCCAGCGCCGGGCGCCCGCCGCGGCGGCCAGCCGGGACTGGGCCGCGTCCATCTGCTCCCGGCCGGGCGGCGGGGGCAGCCGGTGGTACGTGGGGTGTCCGACGTAGACCCCGCCGGAGTCCGGGTCGGGTCGGCCGTTGATGTCGAACTCGTCGTCGGTGTAGGCGGGTTGGCCGGACACCGGCGCCTCGGGCTGGAACAGCTCGACCTGGACGGCCTGGGCCCACAGGTCGTGTGCCAGTCCCCAGGAGGTCAGCAGGTGCGCGGTGGCGGCGCCGGTGGCCAGGACCACCCGGTCGGCACGGACCGCTCCGGCGCTCGTACGCACCCCGGTGATCCGGCCGTCGCCCGCGCGCATGAGGCTGTGCACGGCGACCCCTTCGAGGACCGTGCCGCCCCGGCGCCGGCCGGCGCGCAGGAAGCCGTGGGTCACCTCGGCCGGGTCCAGCCAGCCGGACTCCGGCTCCCACACCGCCCCGCGGCCGGCCGGCCCGGCCAGCAAGTGGCCGAAGTGCTTGGTCACCTCCTCGGCCTCCAGCCAGGTCACGGGCGACTGAGCGCCGAGCCGGGCCGCCTCCGCGCGTGCGCCCGCCGCGCGGTCCGGGGCCGGCAGGTACAGGAACCCGCTGGTGTGGAAGGCCGCCGGTTCCCCGGTGTGTTCGGCGAAGTCCCGGAAGTACCGCCAGCCGGCCGCCGCCCGGTCGGAGAGGACCGGATCGTCGTGGTGGCAGCGGACGATGGCGCCGCTCCAGGCCGTCGTGCCCAGCCCGGCGCGGTCCCGCTCGACCAGGGTCACGCGGGCGCCGCGGGAGGCCAGTTCGTGGAAGACGGCCGTACCGACCACTCCGGCGCCGACCACGGCCACATCCGTCCGGTGGACAGGGTCAGTCATGCGCCGCACCTTCCAGGGCGAGCGGTTCGTCGTCGCCGTGCATCGCCGCCTCCCGGTGCTCCAGCACGGAGCGGAGGATCTCGCCGGAGCGGACCGCGACCATCGACAGCAGCGAGGACGTGATGCCGTGCGTGTGCTCGGTGCCGCCCTGGATGTAGATCCCGGCGTTCTCCAGGCCGTCCACGGTCAGCCGGTAGTCGCGGCCGACGCGCAGCCGTCCGGCGGCGTCCCGGGCGCAGTACGGGGCCAGGGAGCCGAGCAGCGGCAGCGGGTCCTGCTCGTCGTAGCCGGTGGCGAAGACGGCCGCGTCGGCTGCGACCTCCTGCTCCGTGCCGGTGGCCTGCGAGCGGACGCGGACCGTGACGCCGGAGCCCTCGTCCCGTATGTCGGTGACCTCGCTGACGCCCTGTATGTGCAGCCGGGAGCGGCCGCGCACCTTCTCCTGGTACGCCCGCCGGTACAGCTCCTCGATCAGATCGAGGTCCACCACCGCGTAGTTGGTGTTGCGGTGGTAGGTCATCAACCGGTTCTTGGCGGCCTCGTCGGCGTCGTAGTAGACGTCGACGGCCTCGGGGTCGAAGACCCGGTTGGCGTACGGGCTGTCGTCGGCCGGGCTGTAGCCGTAGCGGGCGAAGACCGCCTCCACGTCGGCCTGCGGATAGGTGCGGTGCAGGTACTCGGCCGCCTCGGCGGCGCTCTGTCCGGCGCCGACCACCACGAACCGGCGGACGTCCGCGGTCCGCCCGGCGAGCCGGGTCAGCAGCTCGCTGCTGTGCCAGACGTTCGCGCCGGCCTTCACCCCGTCGGGCATCCGGGGCTGTAGGCCACAGGCGACGACCACATTGCGCGCACGGTGCACGGTGCTGCCGCCGGGGCCGGGGACGACCACTTCGAGCAGGTCGCCGGCCGCGCGGACCTCGGTCACCTCGCTGGAGTAGGACACCAGGTGGTCGACCCCGGCCGCCGCCCACTCGAGGTAGTCGTGGAACTCCTCGCGAGTGGGGTAAAGGATCTTGTGGTTGATGAAGTCCACCAGCCTGCCGCGTGCGTGCAGGTAGGGGACGAACCCGAAGCGGCTGGTCGGGTTGCGCAGGGTGGCCAGATCCTTCAGGAACGACACCTGCATGGTGGCGCCGTCGATGAGCATCCCCCGGTGCCAGCCGAAGCTGGGCTGCCGCTCCAGGAAGAGTGCGGTGACCGCCTGGTCGCGTCGAGCGCTCCCATTGTGTTCCTCAAGGGCGATGGCCAAGGCCAGATTGGCCGGCCCGAAACCGATTCCCACAACGTCGTGAACCGGCGAGAAATTGTCGTGCGGATTCCCCATCAGGACATTTCCCTTCCCGTCGGACCGTTGGTTCGATATGCCATTGCCCGAGGCGAGTCAGAAAGCTATCCCGGATCCCGGCCGAGTAGCCGACAGGTAGCGGAGCGTGGCAGTGAGCTGCCATCCGGCACGTGCCCCACCCTGCCAAATGGTTCAATATAACCACCTATTACACCCTTTGGTCGGTGACACCCTCCTGTAAGGTCGCCCGACTCCGCTGGCTCAACGCCGAGGTCGGCACGCACAGTCGACCGGGACGGAAAAAGGCATGCAATTGCCCCTGCCCCACCAGCCGAGCGCTCCTTTACGGGATATGGATAATGCATGATCACCAAATTTCGGATACATGAAGGCGCCGCTGTCAGCGAGTTCGGCATGGCGTGCCAGCGGATCATTCCCTGGCAAGCACAGGAGGGCCAGGAGGAACCGCCTTTCGGCGGCATGGCCTGCTTCTTACCGGCCGGCGCCTCCTCGGACCCCGACTGCCACGACCAGGACGAGGTCATGGTGATCCTCTCCGGTTCCGGCAGCCTCGACCTCGCCGGCGAAAAGGCCGGGTTCACCACCGGAGACGTGGTCGTCCTGCCCCGCAACCAGGAGCACGTCGTGCACAATCCGGGGTCCGGGACCCTGACCTGGCTCTCGGTCTACTGGCCGCTGCACGAGCCGAAGCGGACCGAGGGTGCGGAGGGGACCGCGTGAGCGCTCCGGTCTGGATCACCGCCACCCCGCCCACCCCCAACGGCGACCTTCACATCGGTCACATCGCCGGACCCTACGTCGCCGGCGACGTACTGCGCCGCTTCCTCACCGCCGACGGGACCGAGGTCCGCTACACCACCGGCCTGGACGACCACCAGAGCTATGTCCCGGTGCGCGGTCTGAAGGACGGCGGGCGCACCGGCGAGGAGATCGCCGACGGCTACGGCGCGTCCATCGCCCGGGTCTGGCAGCGGGCCGAGGTCGGTTTCGACCGCGTGGTGCGTCCGCGCGAGGAGGACGGCTACCTCGCCTACGTCCAGGACTTCCTGCGCCGCCTCCACGACGCCGGGCACGTCGTCGCCCGTACCCGGCCGCTGCCGTACTGCGCCCCGTGCGAGCGCTGGCTGTACGAGGCGTACCTGACGGGCAAGTGCCCGCACTGCGGCTCCTCGTCCAACGGCAACGCCTGCGAGCCGTGCGGCCGGCCCAACGACTGCGCCGATCTGGGAGAGCCGCGGTGCACCATCTGCGACACCCCGGCCGAGATCCGCGACGCCGCCCGGCTGTACTTCCCGCTGGCACCGCTCGCCGACCGGCTGGAGGCGTTCTGGGCAGAGGTCGACATGCCGCCGCATCTGCGGGCCCTGTGCGACCGGATGCTTGCCCACGGGCTGCCGGAGATCGCGGTGAGCCACCCCGGCGAGTGGGGCGTGCCGGTGACCGTGCCCGGCTTCGAGGACCAGCGGGCCTATGTGTGGTTCGAGATGGCGCCTGGCTATCTGTGGGAGCTGCCCGAGCAGGAGCGGGAGAAGGGCGACTGGCCCGCCCCCGTGCAGTTCTTCGGCTTCGACAACGGCTACTTCCACGCGGTGCTGTTCCCCGCCCTGTACGCCGCCCTGTACCCCGGGGCCGCCCTGGCGCGGGCCTTCGTGGTCAACGAGTTCTACCAGCTGGACGGGGCGAAGTTCTCGACCAGCCGACGGCACGCCATCTGGGTCCACGAGGCGCTCGCCGAGGCCGGCTCCGACGTCCTGCGCCACCATGTGCTCGCCGACCGGCCCAACGGCCGCCAGACCAGCTTCACCCGCGCGGACCTGGAACGCACCCAGGCGCTGCTGACCGCCCAGTGGAACGGCTGGCTGGAGCGGCTCTTCGCGGCGGTCGCCCGCCACAGCGACGGCCGGGTCCCCGAGGAGAGGCCCGAGGGACCCGCCTGGCAGCGGCTGCGGGCCTGGCTGGAGCGCACCGTGGCGGAGCTGCGCGAGGCCTACGGCGTCGAGGGCTTCGACACACGCCGTGTCGTCGCCCTCCTCGACGAGATCGTCGCCGGCGCGAACGACTTCTGGTACGTCCACGAGCACGAGCGGGACCGGTCGCCCTCCGCGCACCGTGCCGCCCTGACCGCCCAACTGGCCGTCGCCGGCGCCCTGTCGGCGTGGGCCGCGCCCGTCATGCCGGCCGGTGCGGCACGGCTCGCCGCGCTGCTGGGCGAGGACGCGGACCGCGCGGTCGACGCGGACGCGCTGACCCCGCCCCCGCCGGGCCGGCCGCTGACAGTGCCCGACCGCCCGGTCTTCGGTGACTGAGGTCATGGCACGACAGGACGACACCGAGGTCCGTGTGGCCGTCGTCGGACCCTTCAGCGGTCCGCGGGCGGCCTGGGGCGAGCTGCTCACCCGGGCCGCCGCCGACCACGGCGATCCGGGCGTCGTCTGGGAGTTCCACGACGACCGGGGCGACGCCGACGCGGCCGAACGCGTCGCGCGTGCCCTGACGGCCGAGCCCGTCGTGCGAGCCGTCATCGGGCACTTCAACAGCCTGGGCGCCGCACGGGCCCTGCCGCACTACCGGCGGGCCGGTCTCCCGGTGCTGCTGCCGCTGGCCACCGACCCGGACCTGCTCGCCTCCGGCGGCGGCGGAGCGCTGCGCTGGTGCCCGCACGACCTGGGTCAGCCCGCCGCGATCCGCCGGGCCGCCCAGGACCTCGGCATCGGCACCCTGGCCGCCGTCGACGATGGCAGCCCCTACGGGCGCCGGCTCGCCGAACGGTTCGCCGCCCTGTCCCCGGACCCGGCCGCGACGGGCCAGGCTCTCGTCGTCTGCGGCACCCACCACGGCGCGGCGGACACGGCCCGGCGCCTGCGCGCGGACGGGCACGACGGACCGCTGTTCTTCACCGACGACTGCGCCGTGGCGGAATTCGCCGATCTGCTCGGCGACCCGGCGTCTTCCGCCCGGGTCGTACGGCTGCGCGGCGGCCCGCACCTCCAGGTCGAGGCGGCCTTCGCGGCGCTCGTGCGGGCCCTGCGCTCGGACCCGGCCGCCACGGGTGACCGGCTCCTCGCGGCCGTCCGCGCGGCCGCCCGCCTCTCCTTCGACGCGGACGGCGATCCCGTCGACGCGGACGACGACGCCGGCTGGGAGGTCGTCCCGGTCGCCCTGCTCTCGGCCCCGGCAGCACCACGCCCGACCGGAGCCCCGGTCACCGGGTACGACGTCGTGGTCGTCGGCGCCGGTGCGGTGGGCGCCGCCACCGCGGCGGAACTGGCCTCGGCGGGCTTCAGCGTGGCGGTCGCCGACCTCGGTCCCGACGCCGGGTCGGCCACCCGCGCCTCCGGGGGCCTGGTCCGGGCGTACGAACCGGAGCCCGTCGTACGCGCCCTGGCCGTGCGCAGCCACCAGTTGCTGTGGGGCGCCGCCTCCCCGCCCCGGTCGGCCGGGTTCCGCCGCACCGGTTCGGTGGTGCTGCTGGGCCCCGACGACGTCGCCGAGGCCGAACGCGGCATCGGCGAGTTGTCCGCGGCCGGGATCAAGGCGGAACTGCTCACGCCCCGCGAACTGAGCGTGCGCTGGCCCGACTTGACGGCGGACGGCGTGGCCGCCGCGGTGTGGGAGCCGGGCGGCGGCTACGCCGACCCGGGCGGCACCGCCGCGCTGTATCTCGCCCGGGCCCTGCGGCACGGGGCCGTCCTGCTGTCCCCGGGACCGGTGCACGCCCTGGAGCCGCACCGGCGCGGGGTGCGCGTGTGCACCCCGGCGGGCGAGCTGACCGCCCGCTGTGCCGTGGTGGCGGCGGGCGGCGGGACCCCGGCGCTGCTCGGCGACCGGCTGCCGCCCCGCCCCGGCGGCCCGGCCCCCCGCACCAAACGCATCCGGTACGCCTTCTTCCGCGGACCCGGTCGGCCACTGCCCGCGGTCAGCGACCTGACCTGCGGCATCTGGGGCCGCCCGCAGCTGGACGAGCCGTTCGCCGGCGGTCAGCTGACCGGCCGGCCGGTCGAGGAGTGGGACGTGTCGGCCGGCGCCGGCGACGCCCTCACCGACGAGCAGGTCGCCCATATCCGCGCCGGGGTCGTCCACCGCTGGCCCTGGGTCCCCCGAGCGCCGTACCTGGGCGGGCGGTTCGGGGCCGACCTGTACCATCCTGACGGGCCGTTCCTGGGCCTTCTTCCCGGTGAGCCCCCGGTCGTGGTGGCCGCGTGCTGGTCCGGAGCCGGTTTCAAGACGGCGCCGGGCGCCGCCGAAGAGGCGGCGGTCGCCGTGCGGTGTCTGCTGCGGTGGGAGGGCGCCACACCGTGACCGCTCCGCCCCCGGCACACAGCGAAGGTGACACCTTGAGCACTTCCCCGCACCAGCCCCTCGGCGCCGAACTCCCGGTCACGGACCGGACGCGTCTGCGCCGTATGAAGGAGAAGGGCCGCACCGCCCGCGCGGACCTGGACGCCGTCCTCGCCGCCGGGTTCGTCTGCCACCTCGGCGTCGTCGTCGACGGCGCCCCCGTGGTCGTACCCACCGTGTACGGCGCCGCCGAGGACACCCTCTACTTCCACGGCTCCGTCGCCGCGCGCAGCCTGACGTCGGCCCCGGGCCAGACCGTCTGCGTGACCGTCACCCACGTCGACGGGATCGTGCTGGCCCGCTCGCTCTTCGAGCACAGCGTCAACTACCGCAGCGCCATGATCTACGGCGTCCCACGCCCGGTCACCGACCCGGAGGAGACCCTGGCCGGGCTGCGCCTGATCACCGAGCAGGCCCAACCCGGCCAGTGGGACTACGCCCGCCGCCCCAGCCGCAAGGAACTGGCCGCGACGACGCTGCTGGCCCTGAGCCTGGAAGAGGCGTCGGTCAAGCTACGCACCGGACCGCCGGACGACGGCGACAGCCCCGACGCCGCGCTCGGCCTGTGGGCGGGCGTCGTCCCCGTGCGCCTCGTACGCGGCGCCCCGGTGCCCGACCCCGCGCTCGCACCGGACATCCCACTCCCCCACCACCTCGGCTGACGACCCCGCCCGGGGCCCGAGACGTAATACGACGTCACACAGAAAGGCGAACGCCATGTGCGGTCTGAGCGGTTGGGTCTCCTACGGACGGGACCTGCGAAGGGAGCGGGAGACGGTCGCCGCCATGACCGCGACCATGGCCTGCCGCGGCCCGGACGACTCCGGCCTGTGGGCCCGGCCGCACGTGGCACTCGGCCACCGCCGGCTCGCCGTCATCGACATCGAGGGCGGCCGCCAGCCGATGTCCTACGACACCGGCGGCGGCGAGGTGGCCCTCGCCTACACGGGCGAGATCTACAACTTCGTCGAGCTGCGCGACGAACTGCGCCACCGCGGCCACACCTTCCGCACCCGCAGCGACACCGAGGTCGTGCTGCACGCCTACCTGGAGTGGGGCGAGGCGCTGGCCGAGCGGCTGAACGGCATGTACGCCTTCGTCGTCTGGGACGGCCGCACCGAGCGGCTGCTGCTCGTCCGGGACCGCCTCGGCGTCAAACCGCTGTACTACTACCCGACCCAGGACGGAGTGCTCTTCGGCTCCGAGCCCAAGGCCATCCTCGCGAACCCCTGCGCGGAGAAGGCGGTCGACCTCGACGGGCTGCGGGAGGCGTTCGCCTGGATCCGCACCCCCGGGCACGCCGTGTGGCGCGGCATGCGGGAGATCCGGCCGGGCACCCTGGTCACCATCGACCGCGGCGGCGAACGCACCCACACCTACTGGAGGCTGGAGGCCACCGAGCACACCGACGACAGGGCCGCCTCCGTCGCCCGGGTGCGGGAGCTGCTCACCGACATCGTGCGCCGCCAGCTGGTCACCGACGTGCCGCGCTGCACCCTGCTCTCCGGCGGCCTCGACTCCAGCGCCATCACCGCGCTCGCCCAGCGGGAACTCGGCGACAGCGAGCAGATCCGCAGCTTCTCCGTCGACTTCGCCCGGCACGAGGAGAACTTCACCGCCGACCCCTTCCGGGCGGACGCCGACGCCCCGTTCGCCAAGGAGACCGCCGCGCACTGCGGCACCGCGCACGAGAACCTCGTGTTCGACGCCCAGAGCATGGCCGATCCGGCCGTACGGCGGGCCGTGGTGGCCGCGAAGGACCTGCCGACGGGGTTCGGCGACGCCGACAACTCCCTCTACCTGCTGTTCAAGGCGATCCGGGAACGTTCCACTGTCGCCCTGTCCGGAGAGTCCGCCGACGAGGTGTTCGGCGGCTACAAGTGGCTGCACCAGCCCGAGGCCCAGCGAGCCGACACCTTCCCCTGGGTCGACCACACGCATGTGACCAGCCCGCACACCGGCACCGGGGTGTACGACAAGGGCCTGCTGGCCGCCCTCGACCTGCCCGGCTACATCCGCCGGCGGTACGCGGAGGCGGTCGCGGAAGCCCCCCGGCTGGCCGGCGAGGACGCGTTCGAGGCGCGGATGCGGCTGGTGTGCTACCTGCACCTGACCCGGTACCTGCGCATCCTGCTGGACCGCAAGGACCGGCTCAGCATGGCCGTGGGTCTGGAGGTCCGGGTGCCGTTCTGCGACCACCGGCTGGTCGAGTACGTCTTCAACACGCCGTGGTCGATGAAGACCTTCGACGGCCGCGAGAAGAGCCTGCTGCGGGCGGCCTCCGCCGATCTGCTGCCGCGGTCGGTGGTGGAGCGCCGCAAGGCCCCCTACCCGTCCACCCGCGACCCGTTCTACACGGCCGCGCTCCAGCAGCACGCCAAGGAGGTGCTCGCCGACCGGGGTCACGCCGTGCACACGCTCACCGACCAGGCGTGGGTGCAGCAGACGGTGGCCCGGACCGCCGACGAGGTCGACGGCGCGACCCGCACCGGCCTGGAGCGCTGGCTCGACTTGGCGACCTGGCTGGAGATCCACGCCCCCCGGCTGGTCCTGTCGGACTGAGCCCACGCAGTCGGCCCGACACACCGATCGTCGCCGTCCGGGCCGGCGAGATCCGAGACAGGGAGGCGAACGATGAGTCAACCATCGATCAAGTTCCGCATTCTGGGGCCGGTCGAGTACCACGACGGCGACAACTGGGTCCCCATCAAGGCCGCCAAGCAGCGCGCGCTCATGGCACTACTGCTCCTCAACGCGAACCATCTGGTTCCCGCACAGCAGCTGCACTCGGAGCTGTGGAGCGACGGACCCTCCAGCCACGTGGGCCGCTTGCTGGCCGGCTGTGTGTGGCGGCTGCGCGCCGCCATCGGCGACCCCGCCGGGCAGACCCTTCTCACCCGGCCCGCCGGGTACCAACTGGCCGTGTCTCCCGGGAGCCTCGACCTCCACGAGTACGAGTCACTCGTCGCCGCCGGCCGCACGCAGCGCGCCTCGGGGAATCTGGTCGAGGCCATGAAGTCGTTCAGCGCCGCGCTGGAACTCTGGCGGGGCTCGCCCCTCGCCGACGTTGCCCTCACCTCCTCGATCATGGCCGAGTCCGCCCGTCTGGAGGAGTCCCGGCTGGCGGTGATGGAGGCGAACTTCGGCGTGCGGATCGCCTTGGGGCAACACGAGGACGTACTGCCCGAACTCAAACTCCTGGTCGCCCAGCATCCGTTGCGCGAACGGCTCCACGAGCACCTGATGATGGCGCTGTACGGGACCGGCCAACAGGCCGAGGCGCTGGGGGCGTACCGGGACCTCCACCACCTGCTCGCCGACGAGCTGGGGATCGATCCGAGCCGGCCACTGCGCGAGCTTCAGCAGCGCATCCTGGAAGAGGATCCGCGTCTGAACGACCGGGGCGCCCCGCATGGCGCGACGGCATCCGGTCCCAGGGAGCGTGCTGTGTCATCGGTGGCGGCACCGTGTCCGCTCCCGCACCAACCCTCGCTGTTCGTCGGCCGGACATCCGAACTGGCCACGACCGTCGCCTACTTGGCGGAAGGACGCCCGGCGGTCGCGATCCACGGGCTGGCGGGATCGGGCAAGAGTGCCTTGGCGATCGCGGCCGCGCATGCCGCGGCCGGTGACTTCCCCGGCGGGCAGGTCTATGTGGACATGCGGGGTACGACAGGCGACTCCGCCCTGCGGCCCGACCAGGCGATGCGGCTTGTGCTGCGTTCGTTCGGAACAGAGCAGGGCGGCGGTGGCGCGGCGGCAACGCATACGTGGGCCGGTCCGGCCGGGGGCAGGGCTTTGATCGTGCTCGACAACGTCCGCGACTCCGACCAGATCCAGGGATTCCGCTCCGCGCCGCCCGGCTGCTCGCTTCTCATCACGAGCCGCTCGCCCATAGGAGGCATGGACGGCCTCATGCATCTGCGTCTGGGACGGCTGACCGTGTCCGCATCGATCGACCTGCTCCGGCGGAGCGTTGGCGTAGCGCGCATCGACGCGGAACCCGCCCCCGCTTCCGCACTCGCCAGGTCCTGCGATTACCTGCCCTTCGCGCTCCGCCTCGCCGCCGACCGGCTCGCGACACGGCCCGACTGGTCGGTCGCGGATTTCGCACGGTATGTGGCCGAGCCGCACCAGCGGCTCGACTTCCTGGCCGGCGGCAACGTCAGCCTGCGCGACTCACTGCTGGCGAGTCTCCCCCTACTGTCCGATGAGTCAGGCGGGACGGCGGTGACAACGGTGACGGCACTGCGGAGACTGGGCTTCCTGGATCTGACCATTGTCACCGTCGAGGCACTGGCGGTGCTTCTCAGTACGACGGAGGGTGAGGCGCACAAGATCGCCGAGCGGCTTGTCGATGCCGGGCTCATCGAGTCGCTCGCGATCGACCGCTACCGCGTTCCGCAGAGTGTCCGGGCCCTGGCGCGAGAGATCACAGGTTCGGACCACGAGGCCACCGAGGCCGTACAACGCGTTGTCGACCACTACGCCATCGCCGCGCGGGAACAGCCGAGGCCGACTCTGGGAGCGTGGTACCGCCGAGAGCGGGAAACTCTCAACGCCCTGGTCACGTCCGACAGGACCGGGACCTTGATCGAATCTCTTGACAGAATGCGCTGCGTGTTGGGCGCGAGCGGATCTACCGTGCGGCGGGAACGGACCGGGTCAGCACCCGGACTCCGCCCACCGGGCGGTCCACGTCCGCCGCGGCCATGACCAGGACGTCATCCATGTCGCGCATCATCCGCACCACGGTCTCCTCCTCGTAGACCTCGGTGTTGTACTCGATCTCGGCGAGGGTCCCGTCGTCGCCGTCCCAGTAGGCGACGGTCATGTCGGCACGGGCGGCGCGGTTCGGACCCTGGAGCATGGTCAGGCCGATGTCGCCGAGCGTCAGGTTCCGGCCGATCGGCCCGAGGTAGTTGAGGGTCAGCTTGATGTTGGTCAGGCGTGACCGGGTCTCCTCCGGGAGGGCCGCGTGCACGACCGGGAAGGGCACGCCCTGGTGGGCCAGCAGGTTCCAGGTCGCGTCCCGTGCCGCCGTGGCCACCTCACGGATCGATGCCTGATCGTCGACCGTAGCGCGGACCAGGCAGGAGTTGCTGACGAATCCGACCAGTGCCTGCTCGCTGCGGGTGCTCCGGTTCATGGTGATGACCCCGACGGTCAGCTCGCGTTCCCCGCCCCGCGCCAGAACGATCTGCCAGGCGGCCAGCATCACGGAGAACGGAGTGGCACCGAGTTCCTGGGCCAGTGCCGCACGTCCCGAGTCGGCCTGCGCGGTGAACCGGTATTGCACGGTCCTGCCGGGATCGCCGACCGCCGTGGGCCGGCGGGGCTCGCGATCGTGGGCCACCGTGGTGAGGACGGCCCCGTCGAGTGCCGTACGCCAATGGTCGAGGCTTCGTCGCCATCGGCCCCGTTCTTCCTCCGAGCGCAGCTTCTCGGCGTAGCCGTGGAAAGTGACGGCGTCGCTGATGAAGACCGGCTTCTCGCCTCGGACCAAGCTCGCGTACGCGGCGGAGAGGTCGTTGAGCAGAACGGTCGTCCCCCAGCCGTCCACAATGATGTGATGGACCGTCAGGATCAGTTCTTCCCGCGCCCCGATCCTGACCAGGGCCAGCCGGGCCAAGGGGCCCGCGTCCAGGTGGAACTCCTGTGTGTGGAGTTCCACGGCGAGGCGCAGGAACTCCTGAGCGGCCTGACCAACGTCCGGTACGTCCGGTTCGATCAGCCGCGCGGTAACGTCCACGGCCGGTTGGATGACCATGTCCAACTCGCCGTCGTGCGCCACGAACCGGGCGCGCAGGCTGTCGTGGCGGTCCGTCACCGCCTGCCAGGCGGCGGCGAGGGCGTCGAAGTCTACGCGTCCGGCGCACCCCAGTCGCCAGGTGATGTGGTACACGGAACGGTCCCTGGCGCTCCGCAACGCATGCCAGCGGGCGGCCTGTTGGGCCGTCGCCGGGATGACCAGAGGTCTGGCGGTCACACTCGTCTCCTCGGTCACTCGGTGACTTGTACAACTGGTCGGGTCGGACACTGAACCCTCGTCAGGCCGCGAACTCGTCGGTCAGCCGCTTGCGGTCCACCTTCCCGACGGTGGTCAGCGGGAGCGACTCGCGGTGGTGGTAGCTGCGCGGATGCATATAGCGGGGCAGGGCGGAGACCAGCTTCGTGAATTCGTCCGCCGGGACCTCCTTGCCGGTGTACACGGCGCGCAGTTCGTTCTCGCCATCAGCGGCGGGGACGACGAGGACTATGGCCTCCTCGATCGAGAGGTGACACCGCAGCGCCGACTCGATCTCACCGAGTTCGATCCGGTTGCCGCGGATCTTGACCTGTCCGTCGACGCGTCCGAGGTGGACCAGTTCGCCGCCCTCGAGCCGGCACCGGTCGCCGGTGCGGTAGTAGTGTTCCGGCGTCACCGGCTCCCGGCCGTCGTGGACGCGGCCGCGGTCCGAGTCGGCGTCCGAGCCCGATTCCATCAGGACGAACCGCCCGGCGTTCTCCCCGGGGTCCAGATAGCCGGGGAAGCGCTGCGGGCCACGCACACACAGCTCACCGTCGTCGGCGGGCCGCAGGTCCTCGTCCAGCAGGAGCCAGTCCATACGCGGGTGCGGGAGGCCGATGGGGATGGACCGGTTGGTGGTCTCCGGCCAGTCGGCCCGCTCCCGTGGAACCTCGTACCCGGTGATGACGATCGTGGTCTCTGTCGGGCCGTAGCAGTTGGTCATGACCGCGTTCGGCGCCGCGGCGCACCAAGCCTCGGCCTGGTCGACGCCGAGCCTCTCCCCGCCGAACAGGCCACGCCGCAGCGTGGGCATGCTTCCGGGGGCCAGCGCCCGCAGGCGCTTGGCGAAGGAGATGACGGACGGCACCGACATCCAGTGGGTGAGCCGCCTGGTGTTGACGATCCGCACCGGGGTGAACACATCACCGTGCTGCGCCACGCAGAGGGTCGAACCGGACCCCCAGGTGCTGAACATCTCGGACACCGAACCGTCGAAGGACATCTCGAAGTTCTGCGAAACCCGGCAGCCGGGGCCGAGTTCATAGCGCGGAATGACCTCCGTGAGGAACGCGTTCACGCTGGCGTACGTGGTGGGCACGCCCTTGGGCCTGCCGGTGGTTCCGCTGGTGAAGATGATGTACGCCGTGCCGGTCTCGGGCTGGTGGACCTGGTCCGGGATGTCGTCCGAGGGGTCGGGGGCGAGCAGCGGACGCCACTTCTCGCCCGTCATGTCGAGCAGCCGTACTCCGGCGTCGCGCCGGTACTCCGCCGCGCCGTCACCCGCGGTGTCGTCGAACACCGTGAGATCGAGTCCGCCCTCCTTGGTGATGTCGACGTTGCGCGACGCCGGGGCGGCGGGATTCAGCGGCACCGCGGTGGCACCGAGCCGCTGCACCGCCAGATAGGCGACATAGCTGACCGCGGTGCGCGAGGTGAGCAGGCCCACTCGATCGGGCCGGCCACCCATCGCTTCGACCATGCGGGCCGACATCCACTCCGCGGCGGCCCGCAGTTCCGCGTAGGTGAGGGTGACGTCGAGCACCTCAAGGGCCGGGTCCTCCGGACTCGCCTCGGCGGAGGCCCGGAACCAGTCGTAGAGGGTGCGGGTCGTCATGGTGCTTCCCTTCCGGAGGAGACGCTGATCGAGAGGTCCAAGGAGTGGGGTACTGCTCGCGCCCGGACGTGCCGCCATGCGCCCGTCACCACATGAACTGTCCGCCGTCCACGACGAGCTTCTGTCCCGTCATATACGCGCTGTTCGGGCTGACGAGGAATTCGAGGGCGTTCGCGATCTCCTCCGGGTCGGCGATCCGCCGCTGCGGTATCTCGTCGAGCATTCCGCGCCGGGCGTCCGGATCGTTCAGGTTGAACCGCTCGACCAGTTCGTCGGTCTCGGTGTTGCCGGGGATCAGGCAGTTGACCCGGACGCGGGGGGCCAGTTCGAGAGCGAGGCACTTGGTCAGATGCAGCAGACCCGCCTTGCTCGCACAGTAGTTGGCGCCGTTGCGGCGGGGGCGGATGCCCGTGGTGGCGCCGACGTTGACGATCGTCGCGTCGGTGTCGGAGGCCACCATCGCCGGGGCGAGCGCGCGGGTCAGATAGAAGACACCGGAGAGGTTGGTGTCGATGACCCGCCGCCAGTCGTCGTGGCTCATCTCCAGGAACGGACGGTCGACGTTCATCCCGGCGTTGTTGACCAGAACCACCGGCGGCCCGTACTCCGCCACAACGGCCTCCGCCGCTTCGGCCACCGAGGCTCCGTCGGACAGGTCCACCCGCACGGTGTTCAGCCTGGGGCCCAACTCCCGCACCGCACCGCGCGCACCGTCCTCGTCGGACCGGTACAGCGCGTTCACCCGGAAACCCAGCTTCACCAGACGACGGCTGAAGGCGAGGCCGATACCGCGGGTTCCGCCGCTGACGACGGCTGCCGGAGGCCGAGTCGCCGCTGTCGTCCCGGCAACGGCCGCGGCCGTCATGCCCGGGCCTCGCCTTCTGCGCCGTCGGCGTCTCGCGCGTTTCGGGCGCCTTCGGCCAGGCTCGCCCGTACGAGTTCGGCGAGCGTCGCGATGGTGGGCGACCGGAAGAACTCGGGTACCGGGACCGTCGTGCCGTACTCCTCCTCGATCTCGGCGAAGGCCGTGAAGATGTTCAGGGAGTGGGCTCCGTAATCGATCAGGGACCGGTCGCGGGCGATGCTGTCCGTCCCCAGGATCGACGACCAGATGGCGGCCAGTCCGCGCTCCAGATCGGAGGCGTATTCGACCGCGGTCGTGGCCGCGTTCGTCTTCCGCTCGGTGATGAGCCGGTCCGCCAGGGCGGCCAGGGCCTCCCGGTCGGTCTTGCCGGTGCGCGACGTCGGTATCCCGTCGGTGTCGAAGATCCAGGACGGCGACATGTACGACGGCAGTGCCGCGGAGATCCGGGCTTGGAGCTCCGCGTGATCGGGGTCGGCGCCCGGCTCCGCATCGAGGAAGAGGACCAGTTCGCGGTCGGCCCCGAGCCCCCTCGCCACCGCGACGGACTGCCTGACTCCGGCCGCGGTGTTGGCGATCGCCTCGATTTCACCGAGCTCCACCCGGTAACCGCGGATCTTCGTCTGGCCATCCCGTCGGCCGAGGAAGATCAGTGTCCCGTCGGCGTCCCGCACCACCTGGTCACCTGTGCGGTACATGCGCGAGGCGGTGTCGCCGGAGAACCGGTCGGGCAGGAAGCCGGCCACGGTCCGTTCCGCGTCGAGATAGCCGTTTGCGGGGCTGACGCCGCCGAGGTGGAGTTCGCCGGGTACGCCGACGGGTGCGAGATGGCCCGTCCCGTCGACCACGTACGCCGCGACACCCGGCAACGGGCGGCCGATCGGTGCGTGGGCGGGCCACCGCGCGTCGTCGCCCCGCATCTCGTGCACCGTGGCGGCGTTGGTCTCGGTGGGACCGTAGAGGTTGACGAGCACACACTCCGGGTGGTCGGCGAAGAACCGGCGGATCTCGTCGTCGACGAGGAGCTGCTCACCGGAGACGCAGACGCGCCGCAGGCCGGGAAAGCGGGCCGAGGCACGCCGTGCGGCCTGGACGAACGGGCGGAGGGCCGCCACCGGCAGGAATACGTGGCTGGCCCGTGTCTCCTCGATGCGCCGGATCAGCGCCGGGAAGTCCCGCCGGTCGGCCGGCTCGCGGGAGACGACGGTGCCGCCCGAGGCGAGTGTCGGAATGATCTCCTGGAAAGAGACGTCGAAGCCGAGGGGCGCGTACTGGAGGAAACGCGTCGTCGCGTCGTGCTCCATGGCGGAGATCTGCCACGCCGCCAGGTTCAGCAGGGGCCGGTGGCCCATCACCACCCCCTTGGGGACACCACTCGATCCCGAGGTGAACATCAGGTACACCGCCGAGTCGGCGGAGCCGCCCACGGCACGGGGCCCGTCGCCGGGGACGGAGAGTTCGGCCAGGCCGGTGGTGCGCGTCCCGGGGAGGCCGGGGCCGCGGCCGACGATCAGGCGACAACCTGCCTGGTCCACCATATGAGCGAGGCGTTCCCACGGCAGGCTCGTGTCCAGCGGCAGATAGGTGGCACCGCGGCGCAGGATCGCGAGCATCGCGATCACGGTGTCGCACAGCCCGTCCAGGGACAGGCCGACGACCTGCCCCGGCGTGACCCCCTGCCGGGACAGTCCGTCGGCGGTTCGCCCGGCGGCGGCCAGGAGTTCGCCGTACGTCAGGTTCCGCAGGGGCTCCTCGACGGCGATCGCGTCGGGCGTACGGCGAGCGGCCTGCTCGATCCACTCCGCGAGACCGCCTGCCGGAACCGGTGCCGGACGGCCGGCATCCGCCGGCTCGACCGCCGTGCCCGGAAGGTCGCCATCGGTGATCCAGTCGGTGAACAGATCGGCCAGCGGACGGGTGCCGTCTTCGAGCGTGCGACGCAGTGCCGTGCGCAGCGACGCGAGCAGCGCGTCCGCGGCAGCCTCCGATATCAGATGCCGGTCGTACTCGAGCTCCAGCAACCAGCGGCTCTCCACCTTCGTGGCACCGAGCCACAGGTCGAACTTCGCCGTTCCGTTGCCGGGCTCCCGCACCCCGACGACGGCGCCGGTCGATTTCCCGTCGAAGGTGTCCTGCATCGCGAGCATGCAGGAGAACAAGGGGTTGCGGTTGCTGGTGCGGTCCTGCCCGACACCCGCCACGAGCTGGTCGAGCGTGACGGAGACCCTGCCGCGGCAGTAGTCGACGGCTTCCCGGACGGTCCCGGCGATGTGCTCGTCCACCGTGCGCGACCAGTCCACGTCGACCGTGACCGGCAGAGTGTTGACGAAGAAGCCGCAGAGGTCGTACGAGCGGACCGTGCGCCTGGCCGACAGGGGACTGCCGATCAGGACCGTGGACACACCGCCGTGCCGGGCGAGTACGGCCCCGTAGACGGCGCTCAGCAGGACGAAGGGCGTGACGGAGAGCCGCTTGCAGGTCTCCTGGAAGTCGATCGCTTCTCGCTCACTGAGCAGCCACGAAAGGCGTGCACCGGAGAAGTCCGTCTCCTCCGGCCGCCCCGGCCGGGGGTTCAGCACAAGAGGCGGTGCGGCACGCAACCGCTCGGCCCATACCTTGACGTGCTCGGCCGTCTCCGGCGAGCCGGAGGCCCGGTTCTGCGCCTCGAGTTCCCTGAGGAAGGCCGATTCGCGTGCCTCGCGCAGCGTTTCGATGTCCTCCGTGGTGAGCTTCGAGGTCAGCGCGGATTCCAGGTCACGGATGATCGGCCCCGTCGAGACCCCGTCCCCGATGAGGTGATGGCCGCACAGCAGAATGGCGGCCGCGGAGCCGTCAGTGGCGCGTACGTATCCGAATCGATAGGCCGGCCCTGTCGCGAGGTCGAACGGGCGTTGCCCGAGCCGCCTCGCCAATGCCTCGGCAGCGGCGGCGTACTCCTCCGGCGGTACGTCCACCCGCTCGACCGGCACATGTCCCGTCTCCGGCGGAGGGGTGAATCTGGAATGCATCCTCGGCAGGTGGCCGAAGACCTGGCGCAGCGCCGGCTGAACCGTGACCAGTACCGCGAGGGCATGGTCCACGGCATCGTCCGACAGCCGCGGATCGAGGTCGAACTGCATGATCTGGTTGTAGATCTCGCGGGTCGGCACCCTGCTGTCGACGACGAGCAGCCCCTTCTGGGCATTGGTCAGCGGCAGAAGGGTCGGGTCCGCCGCGCCAGGGGCCGTGGTGTTCTTCAGCATGCGGCACCGGTCTCATCCGCGTCCTTCGGGAACAGGCTGATGAGCCAGACCTTGAGGTCCCCGACCGTCCGTACGTCGACCAGGCCCGCGGCATCGATCTCCGCGTCCTCGTCGGCGACCTCAACAGCAAGGCGCAGGAGCGACAGTGACTCCAGACCGGCCTCCTGGATCAATGTGGAGTCGACGAAATCCGCCGTGGCGTATTGCGCGATCCTCGAATCAAGGTCTGTCGGTGTGATCAGCACGTTGTCTCCACCTCATGCCGATGGCTCGTACGCCGAGCGTGGGACCGCTCGTGCAACGGATAACGGCGGGCGCGGCCCGCGAAGGGGCCCCGCCGGGCGCTTACGACGCCTGCACGGCGATTCTTCCGAGTCGAGTTGTTCTCTCGATGTGCTGTCGATGCGCCGGCCCTGTGACGTGCGTCGACCGTCACGTACTGAGTCGCTTGCCGAAAGAGCCGGCCTCCTCCCGACCGTCAGCGGGCAGCGATCCGCGCTTCGACTTCGATGAGTGCCTTCGGCGTGAAGACCCGCAGGAAGGGAACGATGACCACCGCCGTGGCCACGGCGAAGAGGCCGAACGTCACCCGGTACCCCAGCCACTGGGCGAGCGCTCCCGACACCGCGGCACCGACCGGGATGGAGCCCCAGGAGAAGAGCCGGGCGGCGGCACTGTAGCGGCCCATCAACTCGGCACCCACCAGTGTCTGACTGATGCTGCGGGAGTTGACCACCCACAGCGTGCCCCCCATGCCGCCGAGGAACGCGGCCGCACCGATGGCCCAGACGTTGCTGGTCAACGCCGGGACAGCGACCATGGAAGCGGAGAAGAAGACGTTTCCGAACATGACCCACCGCCGGCCGAGGAGCCGGTTGGCAAGGCCGACGCTCATCGTGCCCACGACACCCCCGACGCCCAGCGCCCCCACGAGCATGCCGTAACGGTCCGCGCTCAGGCCCAGCTCCTTCGTCGTGATCAGCGGCATGAGGGCGAACCAGGCGGCCCAGCAGGTGATGAGCCCGGTGACCGTCAGCGAGAGCATCCGCAGCAGCCGCTGGTTCCACAGGAACCGCAGACCTTCGCCAATCTGCTGATTGACGGTCAACTCCGGCTGGCCGGAGCGGCGCGGGACCCGGAACCGGCCCACCAGGAAGGGAAGGACGAGGATGGCCAACGCATATCCGCCGATGGTCGCGCCGAGCGCGATCGAAGCGCTCCCGGCGACGAGGATGCCGCCCACGAACGGCCCGGCGAACTCGTTGCACAGCGTCTCCGCCGCTGTCACCCAGGTGTTGGCACGCTCGCGACCGGCCGGTGCCACGGCGTCCGGGACCAGCGCCGCGGCGGATGTCAGGGCTATCACCTCCGCGACACCGAGGATCAGCCCGCCCCCGTAGAGCATGGGAAGGCTGACCACGTCAGCCACCAGGGCAGCGAAGAGGCCGAGCACCACGGTCATGCGCATGGCGTTGGCCAGCCACAGCAGCTTGCGGCGATCGGACCGGTCGACCAGCACGCCCACATGCAGCGCGACCAGCAGCCACGGCAGGGTCAGGGTGAGCAGCACACCCGAGACCAGCGCGGGTGAGTCGGTCAGTGACGTGGCGATGAGAGGGAGCGCCACCTTGGTCACGCCGTCGGTCAGGTTGGTCACGGCGGTGAACGACACCAGCACCCAGGTGTTGCGCGTGCTGGCGTCCGCCGGGGGCGACTGTGGGGACAGTCCCGGCGACGACGTGCTGGACACCGTAGGTTCTGCCATAGGAACTCCCGATTCCGATCCGCCTCGTAGCCGGGGCACACAGCACGACGTCGGGTGAGTCCCGAACAAGTGACCTTCCCGATTGATCAGGCATCAGCCCGTGGGCGAGTTTAGCCAGTTGGCGACATGGCGCAACGCGCCGAATAGCCGCCCGCGCAAGGGCAGAGGTCATGGAAAGCGCTGAATTCCGCGGGTGCGCGAGCGCCCGACAGCGACGGCGAATCGGCAGCACATTGAGAGAACACCGCCCCCGGCAACCATCTCTTCCTGGAAGCGGCCACCGCCCCTCCGATCTCTCATATCGACTGCCTAGGTTCAGGCGAGGGGACCATGCGGGATGGAATCAACGACGGCACTGGCAACCGGGTCGTCATCAAGGTCGGAACTTCGTCCCTGATCACTCGGGGAAGGGTGGACCCCGTCAAGCTCGACACCCTCTGCGCGACGGTGTCGAAGGGAATCGAGGCCGGTTTGGCGCCGGTGCTCGTCACCTCGGGGGCCATCGCACTGGGCCGGACCATGCACAGCACTTTGGCACAGGACACGGCGGAGGCCGCACAGACCGCGGCGGCGCTCGGCCAGGGAGTGCTGTACTCGGCGCTCCACGCCCGATTTGCCGCGCACGGCCTGGAAACAGGACAGATCCTGCTGACGCCGCGCGCTCTCGTCGCACCGGAACGCGGTGGGGGCGTCCGCCGCACGCTCGACCTGATGCGGTCGCTGGGCATGGTGCCCATCGTCAACGAGAACGACGCGCTGGGCGTGCGCAACAACGACGTACTGGCCGCTCTGCTCAGCGGGTTCATCGAAGCGCGGCTGCTTCTGCTGCTCACCAACGTGGCCGGCCTCTACGACGGCAACCCGCTGCTCGGCGAGGACGCCGTGCGCATCGCCGAGGTGACGGGGCCGATCTCCGAGGTCGAGGCGGTGGCCGGGGGATCCACCGGGGACAGCGGAACCGGCGGCATGCTCGTGAAACTGAGCGCCTGCTGGATCGCCACGCACGCCGGGGTCCGCACCGTGGTGGCCGACGCCATGGACTCCACCGCCCTGGTCGCGGCCTTCCGGGGCGACGAGGTGGCGGGGACCGTCTTCCCACCGCGCACCTCCCACTCCGCCGCACCCGATCTGGGCCGCCTGTGGCGTGCGTTCCGGAACCCCCCGAGCGGGTCCGTGGTCTGCGACGCCACGGGGCAGCAGGCCATCGAGTCGGGCCGAGCCCTGCTCGGCGGGAGCGTCGACGCGATCGAGGGGTCGTTCAGCAGCGGCGACGTCGTGGACATCGTCGGCTCGGACTCCCGGGTGATCGCCCGCGGCAGCGTCCGCCTCAGCTCGGCGGAGGCCGGGGCCGGCGGCCGGCCTGCCTCGGCATTGTTCAACCACTGTGACTACGTACGGATTTTGGAGGGCTAGTCGTGTCGGTAACCGAGATCTGCCGTGCTGCCGCGGAGGCGTCCGCCGCCGTCAAGCAGCTGACCACGGCCCAGAAGAACCAGGTCCTCCTGGACATGGCGGCCGCCATCGAGCGCCACCGGGACTCGATCACCAAGGCGAACGAGCAGGACATCGGGGCCGCCCGCGCGGCCGGCGTCACCCCCACCCTCATCGACCGCCTGACCCTCACCGAGAGCAGGATGGCCGGCCTGGTGAAGGCCGTCCACACGGTGGCATCGCTGGCGGACCCGGTCGGTGAGGTCGTCAAGGGCTGGACGCGGCCCAACGGGCTGCTGGTCGAGCAGGTGCGGGAGCCACTGGGCGTCATCGCGGTGATCTACGAGGCTCGGCCCAATGTCACGGCGGAGGTCGCGGCACTGTGTCTGAAGACCGGCAACTGCGCGGTGCTGCGCGGCTCGTCCATGGCCGCCGCCACCAATGCCGCGATCATGGCGGCCCTGGCGGAGGCCGTCTCCGAGCACGACGAAGTGCCCACCGCGGCCGTTCAGCTGATATCCGACCCGTCCCGTGACGCCGCCATGGACCTCATGCGCGCCAAGGGGTACGTCGATCTGCTCGTTCCGCGAGGCGGCCCGGAGCTGATCGCCTCCGTCGAGCAGAACGCCACCGTACCCACGGTGATCGACGGCGCCGGCAACTGCCACACCTACATCGACGGCTCCGCCGACCTGGACATCGCGACCGCGGTGACCATCAACGCGAAGACCTCCCGGCCCAGCGTGTGCAATGCGATGGAGACCCTGCTGGTCCACGAGGACCTGGCGGAGTCCTGGCTGCCCGGTGTCCTCGAGCTACTGGCCGAGGCGGGCGTGGAGATCCGCGGCGACGAGACCGTGCGGCACGTCTGGCCGAAGGCGGTCGCCGCGACCGAGGAGGACTGGGGCACCGAGTACCTGCGGCTCGTGCTCGCGGTCAAGGTCGTTCCCGATGCCGACGGCGCCATCGCACACATCCGCCGGTGGGGCACTTCCAACGCGGAGGGCATCGTGGCCAAGGACATCGACGTGGCGCGGCGCTTCACCCGGGAGGTCGACTCCGGCAGCGTCTTCGTCAACACCTCCACCCGCTACTCCGACGGTGGGGAGTTCGGCTACGGCGTGGAGATCGGCGTCTCCACCCAGAAGCTGCATGTGCGAGGACCCATGGGGCTGGACGCGCTCACCACCGTGAAGAACGTGGTCTGGGGCAGTGGCCAGACGAGGACGATCTGATGGGGGGACAGCTGCACACCGCGGCGAAGCAGCCGTTGCGCACCTCCCTGCTGATGGAGGACATCGGCCAGGCACTGTCGGTCCAGTACAACAACCTCGTCTACGACATGAAGGCCGCCGGACGGGACATCATCACGCTGTCCCTCGGCGAGGCCTTCTTCGACCTGCCGCTGCCGACGTTCGACGGGCTCACGACGCCCGGTCTGCACCACTACTCGCACTCCCGGGGACTGCCGGAGCTGCGGCGGCTGCTGGCCAAGTACTACGAGACCAGGTTCGCGCTCCCGGTGGACCCGGACACCGAGGTGATCGTCACCGCCGGATCGAAGGCCGCCATCCACATGGCGCTCATGGCCATCCTCGACCCCGGCGACCAGGTGATCGTGCCGGAGCCGTACTGGCTGAGCTATCCGGCGCAGATCCGTATGTGCCGTGGCGAGCCGGTGATGGTTCCCCACGATGTGCCGGTCTTCGACTTCGAACGGTTCATCACCGCGCGCACACGTGCCGTCATCATCAACAACCCGAACAACCCGAGCGGGCACATCTACACCCGGGCCGAGCTGGAGTACCTGCACGAACTGGCCGACCGTCATGGGCTCTTGCTGATCGTCGACGAGGCGTACAACGAGTTCGTGCCGCCGGGCACCGAGTTCCTCGCGGCCGGGGCGCTCGACCCGGACAAGGAGCACACGGTCACGGTCAACTCGATGTCGAAGAACTACGGCGTCTCGGGCTGGCGGATCGGATACCTCATCGCCAACCAGCGGCTCACCGACCAGGTTCTGAAGATCAACCAGCATCTGGTCACCTGTGCGCCGACCATTCTGGCCGCCTATCTCGCCGAACGTTTCGACGACCTTCTGGACATCACCAGACCTCAGATCCAGCGCACCGTCCAACTGCGCAACCGCGTCGGTACCTGGTTCACGGACAACGGCATCGGCACATTGCCCGGCACGTCGACGTTCTATCTCTTCGCCTCCCTGGGCGGATCCAGCCTCGACTCCACCGAGTTCGCCGGCCGGCTGCTGAAGGAGAGCGCGATCAGCGTGGTGCCCGGCATCGGGTACGGGGACTCTTGCGATCGCTACATCCGGGTCTCCGTGGGCAGCGAGTCCGAAGACCGCATCGCCCGCGGCGTGGCCGCGATCCGCGACCTCGTCGAGACCACCACTCCCGCGCACCTCGCCTCTCGCCCGGGTTCGACATCGTTCGCCGGAGGGCCGAATCCAGGGGTGTGACCCGGGCGGACACGGGCCGGCCGGATCGCACTCCGGCTCCGTTCCACCGACGAGGACACCTCCCCCGACCTCGGGACGCGCATAGATTCCGAGGTCGACGTCGGCGAACATCGCCCTCGGCGCGCGGACCCCGCCCGCGGCCGCGGGCGGGATGTGGTGGACCTCCTGACGCAGCGGCCGCAGCGACACCGGCTGCACTGCTACCGCCCGTGCCGCCGCGACGGGGTTTGCCGGACCATCCCCGGCTGGCCCTACCAGGTCACCGCCGCACCGGGCGGCAACGAGCTGGAACTGTTCCGGGCGGCCGCCGTATACGCCCTCTACGCAGGCGAGGTCCTCAGGTGGCCCTCCCGCCCTCACCCCGCGCCGGGCCGCGGGCGGTGAGGCGTGTCCTGGGCACAGGCCCGCTGTACGCGACGATTCCGCGGACGCCTCGGGCAGACAGCCGCTGGTCAGTCGTCCACGGCCTCTTCATGCAGGCGCCTGGCCAGATCATCGGCCCAATCTCCGGCCCAGGCCCGCAAGGTGGCCGTCTCCGTGACTGTAAGACCATAGGCGGTGAATTCCTCGTCCTCGTACCAGTCCGCACCCGCCAGACGGGCCTGGAGATCCTCGAGGCAGAACTCGTCGCGGGCGTGACGGCGGCCGAGCGTTTCCAGGTCGGCGGTGGTGTGGAGGCGGGAGGCGGCGTGGACGTCGATGAGGTCACGCACGGCGCCGCGGTCGGCCAGCGCGCGCACCTTCGTGCCGATGACGTCGTCCAGTGCGAGGACGGGGCCGTACTCGGTGGCGGTGGGAGGGCGCCAGAACGCCTCCTTGAGGATGTCGACCTCGCACTGCTCACCAGTGGCGGCATCGGTGACCATGAGGCGGCCCGAAAGCGGGTCCACGCCCACCTCTGTCACCTGCCAGCCGCGCTCCGTCAGCCCGGCGGTGAGGGCCCGGATGATCTCCGCCATGGGTGCGGGGTTCTCCGTGGCGACGTCGAGGTCCTGGCTGAGCCGGTCGACCAAGCCATGGGCCTGGACGGCGTACCCGCCGGTGATGACCAGGGGGTACGGGCTGCCGATGGCCAGGACGTCGGAGAGGAGCCGACGGTGGAGATCGCTGAGGTTCACGCCGCGGCTGCCGGACGAGCCGAAGCCAGCTCGGGGAAAGCCTCTTCCCACACGTCGCGGATGGCGCGGCTGATCAACGTGCGCAGGACAGGCCACTGGCTGACCAGGAGGTCCCGGTTCAGCAGGGCGATCAGGTCATCGTGCTGCCCTTCGGCCAGCACCGTGCGGTACATGCTCATCCGCGACCGCGGCCGGTCCAGATCGAACCGCGTCAGGCCCGACCACGCCACATGCAGCGGCAGCTGGACGGAGCCACGCGCCGGCCCGGCCAGCTCGCCGAGCGCGCCGGGAAGCCTTCGTACGTAGCGCTGCCGCAGCACCTCGGCAGCGGACGGTGACGGCTCAGCAGTCGGCATGGCAGACATGCGACCAGTATGAGTGATGAGCACGCGGTTCGTGGCAGAGGGAACCGGGTGGCTGTGGATGATCCGGTACATCAATGCTGGGACCACGGCCACGCCAGCCCTCTCATCGCCCACACGGTGACCGGGAATGCCCTCGGCGGACCTTCGCGTAACAGGTATCAGGGCTGACCAGACCCTATGCCCACCCTACCGAGCGGCAACGCTCCACCCTGGCCCGGATCGCCCTGGCAGACGGTCATCCGCCATCGGGCCACAAGAGCTAACGACGGACTACCGGCGCAGGACACTGGTGATCTACCCAGTCCGGACGTGTCGGCGAAAGAGTACCGTACCGACATGTATCCACCGTTGAGGGGAGCGCTCGTGCGTGTGCAGGACAACGCCAAGGAGCGGGACCGCGGGAACGGGCTGGCGGGGCACCGGCCGCGGCCGCATCGGGTGCCCGAATGGGCAACCCACATCCTCTGCCGGACACCGTCCGCACGCGGGCGGAGTCGTTCTACGGCAACGACGTCTCAGCCGCCGTTCTCCACGACGGGCCGGTGGCCCCAACGCGCCACGGAGACGATGGGGGCTCAGGCGATGACGGTGGGCAGGTGCTGTGTATAGCGGTACCTGCCGTGAAGGATACGAACTCGTCGCACGCGAGGACGAACTCGGCACTCTACAGAGGTCTCTGGAACAAGCAAGCAGCGGCCAGGGCGTCGTGGTCACCGTCACCGGCCCAATCGCCTGCGGCAAGACAGAACTGCTTGACGCGGCTGCCGCGAAGGCTGAGGCCATCATTCTGCGCGCGGTCTGCGCGCCCGAAGAGCGGGCTATGCCGTACGTCATGATCGGGCAGCTCATCGACGACCCGGCGCTCGCGCATCGGGCGCCGGGGCTGGCTGATCGGATAGCCCAGGGCGGGCAGCTGTCGCTGAGGGCCGAGAACCGACTGCGCAGGGATCTCACCCGTGCCCTGCTGGCGCTTGCCGTGCACCGGCCGGTGCTGATCGGCGTCGACGATGTGCATCACGCCGACACCGCCTCTTTGAACTGTCTGCTGCATTTAGCCCGCCGGGTCCGTCCGGCCCGGATATCCATGATCTTCACCGAGTTGCGCAGCCTCACCCCTACGCAGTCACGATTCAAGGCGGAGCTGCTCAGCCTGCCGTACCACCACGAGATCGCGCTGCGTCCATTCGGACCGGAGCAATCGGCGGAGCTGGCTCGCGCCGCCTTCGGCCCGGGCCTCGCCGAGGATGTGCTCGCGGGGTTGTATAAAACGACCGGGGGCAATCTGAGTCTCAGCCGTGGACTGATCAGCGATGTGCGGGAGGCCCGGGCCAACGGAGAGAGCGCTTTCGAGGCGGGCCGCGCGTTCCGGCTGGCGTACCTCAGTTCGCTCTACCGCTGTGGCCCGGTCGCGCTGCGGGTCGCCCGAGTGGCTGCCGTGCTGGACCCAAGCGCCACCACCACGCTGGTGCGCCGTCTAACTAATCTAAGGGGCTGCTGAAGTCACCTCCGCCCGGAAACAGGCCCTGACCTGCGCCCGGCTGGCCGTCGCGCAACTGCTGTCATGGCCCGCCAAGGACCCGGCGGTCACAGAGATGCAAACCAAGATTTGGCGCGACCGCATCGCCTCAGCGGCCAAGGTTGTGGAACAGGCCATTGATCGCGGAGAAGCAACCCGGAACACGGATCCTCGATTCATCATCGAGCTACTCGTCGCTCCGATTCACTGGCGGGTCTTGGTATTGAACGAACAGCTTGAGCCGGACTTGCCTGCCAAGCTGGCGCAGGCGGTCATGGATGGGGTCCAGCGACCTCGCTAGGAATTGGCCCCTGGACCTCACCAAGCGCTCGGCGCGCGCATCACCGCGAACTCCCTCGATGCGGCGGCGGCATCGGAGGCGGCACGGCTGTTGGCTTCACTCAAGGACCCTGCCCATGGTTGGAATGCCCCCGTCGTCGGCGACGGGACGCGCTGTTGGTTCGGGAACCGGTTCTCCCTGATCGCACCGAAGTTCGCCGCATACGGGGTGCACCTATGGGTGCCCGAACTGGGCGGGGATCGATCCCCGCGACCCTTCACACAAGATGCTGATCAGCGTCCTCGAGGGCATCAGCGAGTCGGAGCGGCAGCACGTCCAAGCGCGCGTGCGGGCCGCGATGGACACTCAGGTGGTCAACGAGGGCCCACGCCAGGGAGGGCGGGCGCGCTACGGGTCCCGCGTCGTGGACGGTGGCCCGCACCCAACCCGAGGACATATTGATCGAACGGTCCGTGTCGGTAATCGCCGCTCCCGCCCGTCCTGGCAAGACGCCGGTGTCGAAGCGGTCGATGCGTACATCCCAACGCCCGGGCAGCAGCGCGCCCATCATCGCGAATGGTGGAGGCTCTGGGTAAGGTCCGCAGTTCGTCCTTGTGTCCTGCATTCGCACCCAATCCTCGCCGACGTGCGGCGCCGCCCCTTGGACGAAGGCGGGGAAAACGACGACGTTGTAACGGCTCGTTCGATGAGTTCACAAGGCCATCGGAAAGCCGCCTTCACCCGTCCCCGTGCTTTGAAGCGGTCAAGCGGAGAGCAACGCTACGTGCTCGCGACGCTCCCTGATGAGTGCGCGATCACGATCCGCACGGGCCGCTGTGCCGTCCCGGAATGCGAGCCTGGACGGGCCGGAGGATCCGCTGGCGCGGGCGAGGCGAGCAACGGCGTTCCTTCCGAAGGTTCCCCTTTTCGCCGCCCCAGCGGCGTGCTGGTGGGCACGGCAGACCGTGAAGTCGTCGTTCACCTCCCAGGTGATCAGGCCCTTCGCGTCGGCCCCGGCCTGGAGCTGCATGCCGCCGCGTCCACACCTGCGGACGGCCCGGCTCGATGCCCCGCGGCAGCAGCGGCTCACGCCGGGTCCACTGGCCGTTCGTCAGATCCTCACGTCCCACAAGACGTGATCATCAACGAACAAGATCAACTTTCGCACGGCCACGTACGCACGCACGGCACCGACCAGAAACCGCCTGCCGGTTCAGGACGACGAAGTCGCCGGGCTTCACCGAGTCCACTCCCCCGCCCACGGCCTCGACGATGCCTGCGGCCTCGTGCCCGAGCAGGAAGGGGAACGCGTCGTCGATCCCGCCACCCCCGGTCGGTCAGATCGGTGTGACACACCCCGCAGGCGGCCACCGCGACCACGCCCTCACCCGGCCCCGGATCGGGGATCACTCTGTCGGCGAGCTCCACCGGAGCCCCCTTCTAACGGGCGATCACGCCGCAGATTTGCTGTGGCATCTGCCGGCACGACGCCCGCGATCTGCAACTTCAGGTCGTACTGCTCGCTTCAGAACCACGGCAGGGTCGGAATGGAGTCACCGCTTCGAGTGCTCCGCCAGTTGGGGCTTGCTCAGCTCGAACCAGACGGATTTGCCCCGCCCGCTGGGTGCGTTGCCCCAGGACGATGCCAGCGCATCGACGATGAGCAGCCCCCGGCCATGTTCTGATTCGGTGTCGGCCTCTCCCGAGGCCAGCACGGGTGCGGGCACGGGAGGTCGCGGGTCGGAGTCGCGTACGTCTATGCGCAGCCGATCAAGGTACTCGCGCAGCCGGACCTCGACCGCGCTGTCGGCGTGCACGAGCGCGTTGGTGACCAGTTCGGTGACGGCGAGTTCGAGATCGGACGAGACGGCTTCCCAGTCCCAAAGCCGGGCCTGCTCACGCAGGAATCTGCGGACGTCTCGGACAGCGTGCAGATCATGGCGGTGGACGAACATTCGCCCCACTCGCTGGCGGCGGCCCGCAGGCATGCCCAGAAACTGTGCGATCAGCAGTGCGGCATCGTCGTCCCGCTGTTCGTCGGTGCCGACGATTTCAAGCAGCCTGTCTGCCAGTGCCTCCAGGCTCAGGCCGACGTCAAGTGTCTCCAGGCGCTTGTGCAGTGCGGCGATGCCGTCCTCGAGCCGCACCGAGTGGGACTGGAGAAGTCCGTCGGTGTAGAGGACCAGGGTAGTTCCCTCCGGCAGCGGGAGCCGTGTGGAGCTGTAGACGGTGTCAGGCTGGACGCCCAGCGGTATTTCCCGGGGAAGTTCGGTTTCCGTGAAGTGATGGCCAGGGTGGCGGAGCATGGGCGTTGGATGGCCGGCGGTGGACATCTCGGCGGTCTCAGCCTCGGGGTCCAGCCAAACGCAGCAGCAGGTGGTCAGCAGGTCGATGCCGAGTTCTGCGAGTAGCCGGTTGATACGTGTCAGTACCTCCGCGGGGCGGTGCCCTTCGGCAGCGTAGGCCCGGATCGCGGTGCGCACCTGCCCCATGGTCGCTGCCGCGCGGGGTGTATGCCCTTCGACATCGCCAATGATCAGGCCGATGGCACCGTCGGGCAGGTTGAGCACGTCGTACCAGTCGCCGCCAACGGCGGTTCCGAATGTCCGCGTGGCGTATCGGGTGGCGATATCCACTTCGGCGTGCTGCGGGAGAGCCGGGGGCAGGAGGCCCTGCTGAAGTTCCTGGGCCAGCCGGCGTTCCGCCTCGACCTGGCGGACTCGCCCGATGGATGGGGCGAGGAGCTGCGCCATCCTTACGAGGGCGGCGCGCTCATCCGCCCGGAAGTCGCGTTGCCGGCCGAAGCCGAGGGCGAGGGTACCGGTGTTATGGCCGCCGATGATCAGAGGCAGCAGACAGTATGCCGAGACTGATTCGCTCCCCGCCGCGTCATGGAAGAAAAGAGGCCGGTCGACGGGCGACGGCTCGCCCATGTCCGTCTCCTCTTCCAGAGTGCCCGCTGAGGCCGTGGTAAGCCGCTCGGCGAGTACAGCGCCGCATCCGCTGTAACCAAGCAGTCGCGATCGCCCTGCGTCGATGACCGAGACGGCCAGGCACCGAGCCCCGAAGGGCTTCATGATTCGTTGGATCGCCGCATCAAGAATGTCCTGGAGCTGCAAAGCCTCGGTGAGCTGGGTGGCGAGCCAGCCGATCTGGTACACCAGAGACAGACTCAGGGACTCCGCCGGCCGCTCCGGTCTCGGCAGGGCAGGCAAAATGAATCTCGGTGCCGACGAATAGCGCTTTGTCCGGGACTCGCCGCCCTGCCGCTCCAGGCCGAGGGCCAGTCCGTCTGCCAGGCTCCTACAGCGGTCCCGCACCGTCGCAGGGACCTCCCCCCACTCGACCGGGTCGGCCCAGACGAGAAGCATGACTCCGAGTGACCGCCCGCCGGCGGCGATCAATGGTGTAGCGACGATCGCGTACGGGAACGGCATGGCCGGGAGGAGACCGCTGGGCGACTCCTCCCGAACGCGCACACACTGACGGCCGGTGCGGTAAGCAACGGCTCCAGCGTATCTGTCGTCGTTCGCAGGGTGCTGATCAGTCACCGCGTAGATCGACAGCGGATCGCCCACGACGACGGCGTTGGCCAGCGACTGTTCGTCATCGACCGGGAACAGTACGGATCCCATCGTCGCCCCGAGCTCACCCACCGCTCGCTGTAGCGTCTCGACGGACATCCGCTCTTCGGCGTCGAGCGACGTCACCGAGCTGGACGACCCCGAGAAGTGACTCCCGCGTCCCATTCTCCGCTCCAGAAGCCCGATCCCCCTTGTAAAGCGTATAGCCCACGGCAGGTCGGGCTATAGGCTTCGGAGCCTCCGCGGCGGCGCCCGATTTCCGTCACTGATGGGTGATGTTCAACCGGTCGATCGGCTTGCCCAGGCCCTTCGCATAGGCGACGACCTCGTCGGTGTGGCTCCCGCCAGCGCCGGAAAGAGCCCGGCCGGGGATCCGACGTCCGTCCGGCGTCAGGCCCGGTAGGGCGCGCGGGCGGGAGCCGGTGGCCACGACGACGCCCCGGCGCGCGGTCCACTCCCGGGCGCTGCGCTGACACCGGCGGCCCCGGCGGGACGGCGAGGGGCGCCGGATGACCGTCGGCAGTCGGTGCGCGGCGCTGCCAGGAGCCGTGACGCCTGCGGGCGGCGCCGCGCCCGTACGGCATCAGGCGCGGTAGCGGGTGGTGCTCCAGCCTCCGCAGACCGGCAGCGTCACCCCGGTGATGAACGACGAGTCGTCGGATGCCAGGAAGGCGAAGACGCCCGCGACGTCCCGTGGCCGCCCCACCCTGGGGAGGGGACGGGACTTCGTCACCATGTCGTCGAACTGCCCGGCCCGGATTTTCGGCGCCGTGGCCGGGGTCTCGATCAAGCCGGGCGCGACGGCGTTGACGCGGATGTTCCGGGGGCCGTAGTCGGCCGCCATCTGCCTCGTCAGGCTGCTGACAGCACCCTTCGCCGCCGAGTACGGGGCCGATCCGCCGACCCCGACGACCGCGAACGTCGAGGAGGTGTTGATGACCGACCCTCCACCCTCGCCGAAGTGCAGGACGGCCTGCCGGGCCATGCGGAACGTCGTCGTCAGATTCACCGAGACGAAGAAGTCGAAGTCCTCGTCGGTGGTGGCGTCGGCCGACTTGTCCCCTCCCCTGCCCGCGATGTTGGCGAGTACGTCGGGCACGCCGAACCGGCTATGGCAGACGTCGAACACCTGCTGGGCGGCGTGTTCGACGCGCAGGTCCTGGACGTGGGTGACGAGCGGGACGCCCTGCTCCGCGGCCTGCGCGGCCAGGGACTCCAGGCCGTCCGCGGCCAGGTCGACGGCGAGGACCCGTGCGCCACGGGCGGAGAACAGCAGCGCTGTCTCCCTTCCGATGCCGGACGCGGCGCCGGTGACGATGGCGGTCTTGCCCAGCAGCTGTTGCGCGAGCGGGTGACCGGTCTCGGAATCGTTCATCTGCCCTCCACTGTCGTGCTTCTCGCTCAGAGCATCCGGCGCGTTCCGTCACGGCGCCATACGGGCTTTCCACTGGGCGAGAAGCGGTCGTAGGCAGCCCGTCCGGGGTGCGCCAGGGTGACCGGCATGAACATGAGCGAAAGAGACTCCTCATCCGACGCGTACGCGGGTGACCTCCCGGAGATCTCCGGCCTGGTCGTGTCGTCGCCCGGGCCCGGTGTCGCCCTGGTGGAGTTCGCCCGTCCACACCGGCGGAACGCCCTGGACCGCGGCCTTCTGGACGGCCTGCCCGGCGTGCTGCGACATCTCAACCGCAACGACGAGGTGCGGGTCATCGTGCTGTCGGGCCGCGGCGGTTCCTTCTGCGCGGGTGGCGACCTCGCGGTCATCGGGGACATGCGGGGCGAGTCGCCGTCGCAGGCGGCCGACCGGATGGCCCGGGAGTTCGAGTCCACGGCTCAGCTGGTGGGTTCCGCGAAGATCACCCTGGCAGCTGTCGAAGGGCCCGCCGTCGGGGCGGGCCTCGCCCTGGCCCTTGCCTGCGATATCCGAGTGGGCGGCGCACATACGGTGTTCGCGGCGCCGTTCATCAAGATGGCCCTGGTGCCCGACTTCGGGGTCTCCTGGCTGCTGGCCCGTACGGTAGGGGCGTCAGCCGCGCTCGACATCCTGCTGAGCGGCCGCAAGGTATACAGCGAGGAGGCACTGAGCCACGGGCTGCTGACCGAGACCGCCGCCGATCCGCTCGCCCACGCCCTGGCGAAGGCCGAGGTGTTCGCCGCCGCCGAGCCGGCGGTCGCCGCCGCGACGAAGCGGCTCGTCCGGGACGGTCTGAGGACGGACTTCGCATCAGCGCTGCGAGCGGAGATCGCCCATCAGCTCGACGCGGTCCGCGCCGACGCGTTCCACGAGCACTGGTCGGCATGGTCGTCGGCGGTGCGCGGCAGATGAGAGACGCGTACGGTGCGGCGGCGGGCGCGGTTCGCCCGCCGCGTACGGGTACGCCGGGCCGCATACTGCCGCGGCCCGGCGGCCGGTTTCCGGTCGGCCGGGGCCGGGTCATTCGCCGGTGACGGTAACCGACCCCAAATGCCCGAACTCCGCCACGATCTGGTCGCCGGCCGCCAGGGGCACCGCGTCGGTGAGGCCGCCCGTGTACACGCACCAGCCCTCCTCCATGGTGATGCCGCGTCCGGCCAGTGTGTTGGCGGCCAGGGCGAGAGCCTCCGCCGGATGTCCCTGCACCGCCGCGCCGGTGGCGGTGTGCACGACCTCTCCGTTGACGTGCAGCACGCACGGCTCCAGCGCGAGGTCCAGCCCCTGCGGCGGCAGCGCCACGCTTCCGGCGACGACGCGTCCGGACGAGGCGTTGTCGGCCACCACGTCGGCCAGCCGGAACCGGAAGTCCCGGTATCTGCTGTCGATGACCTCGATGCCCGCGTGCACGGCCGCCACCGCAGCCAGTGCGCTGGTGGCGGTGACTCCCGGCCCGGCCAGCGGCCTGCCCAGCACAAAGACGATCTCAGGTTCCACCCGCGGGTGGATGAGGGAATCGAGTGGGACCGGGGCACCGCTGCCCAGCGCCATGGCGTCCGTCAGCCAGGCGGTCAGGGGTGCGTCGACACCCATGCGCTGCTGCTTCGCCCGGGAGGTGAGTCCGAGTTTGACACCGATGATGTGCTCGCCCCGCATGATCCGGCGGGCGAGGGTCTCGTCCTGGATCTGGTAGGCCACGTCGAGATCCAGCTCGGCCCACTCGTCGGTGAAGCGGCCGAGGTCCTGTCGCCGGTTCTCCGCGTCCAGGAGGGTGTGCGCCACCATCGGCACGGTCCACGTCATGTCTGTCGTCTCCATCGGTCGGGTGGGTGAGGGATCCGCGGGCGGTCTACCGCGGGTGGGCGAGGGGCCCGGTGACGAAGTGCCCGGTGACGCTGCCGAGATGGGTGAAGGCGGCGGTGACCGACTGCCCGTGGGCGACCGGCACGGCGGGGGTGAGGGGCCCGGACAGCAGGACGGAGCCGGCCGGCAGGACCACTCCGGCGGCGCCGAGGGTGTTGGCCAGCCAGGTGACGGCGTTGAACGGCGAACCGTGGACGGCCGCGCCGACCCCGGTCGCCACCGGCCGCCCGCCCTGGTGGAGAACGCAGCCCTCCATACGGGGCTGGAAGTCGTACGGGCGGGTCTGCCGCGAGCCGAGGACGACGCCGCCGACGGCCGCGTTGTCGGCGATCAGGTCGGCGAACGGAGCCTCGGCCGCGTCCCGCAGCCGGGAGTCGAGGAGTTCCAGGGCGGGCAGGGCGTAGGCGATCGCGGACGCCGCGTCGGCGGTGTGCAGGCCCGGCCCACTCAACCGCTGCCCGAGCACGAACGCGATGGCGGGCGCGACACGGGGCTCCACGAAGGCCCCGGCGTCGATGGGCCTGGACTCCGGGTGGAACACCGGCGACATCAGGTGGCCGTACGCGAGCCGGGCCGGATTCCCGTCGGCGGGCGGATTCCCGTCGGCGGACGCGTCGGCGAACTCGGCGATCCTCCAGCCCCGGACCGTGTGCCCGCTCTGCTCCCAGTGCCGCACCTGGAGTTGCTGGACCGCGTAGGCGTCGGACTCGGTGAGCCCCGCCCCGTCGGCCGTGGCGGGCCGGACGCCCAGGCGGTCCGCGTAGGCCCGGAGCAGCGTCTGGGCGTACTTCCTCTGTTCCTCTGCGTTCACGATGCCTTCCCGGGTTCGAGGTCGGGCTCAACCTCCGCCACTCCCCTCCAGTCGGCAAGGGTTCCTTTCCATCCAGCGGTAATCGCTCCGCAGCGGCCCGGAAAGGCGGGGTGGGTGTTTCCAATGAGCGGAAATGCTTCGTTGAGAATCGGGCCCGGCCCGGTGATGGTTGGTGCGTTCACGCAATCCGACGCAGGAGGACAAGGTGGAGTCTTTCGGCCACATCATCGACGGTCAAGAGGTGCCGTCCGTCGACGGCGCCGCTTTTCAGTCGATCGACCCGTGGGAACGCAAGCCGTGGGCGACGGTGGCTCTCGGCTCCGCCGCAGACGCGGACCGGGCGATAGCGGCCGCGCGGACCGCGTTCGACACCGGCCCGTGGCCGAGGATGAGTTACGCTGAAAGAGCGGGAATCCTGCATCGCCTGGCCGACCTCATCGAGGCCGACGGCGAAAGCCTCGCGCTCATGGACACCACCGACATGGGAAAGCCGATCGCGGAAACGCGCGGCCACGACATCCCGCGGTCCGCACAGAATTTCCGATTCTTCGCCGATTACTCCACCGTCACGGCCGCCGAGAAGTTCCCCATGGCGTCCGGGTTCCACGCCTACACCGAGTACGACCCGGCCGGCGTCGTCGCGGCGATCGCCCCCTGGAACTTCCCGCTCATGATGGAGACCTGGAAGGTCGCCCCCGCGCTCGCCTGGGGCAACACGGTCGTCCTGAAGCCGGCCGAGCAGACCCCCGCGTCGGCGACGCGGCTGGCACTCCTCGCGCTGGAGGCGGGCGTGCCTCCGGGCGTCCTCAACGTCGTGCACGGGTACGGGCCCGGCTCCGCGGGGCAGGCTCTCACCGAGTCGTCCTCGGTGGACAGGATCACCTTCACCGGCGAGTCGGGCACCGGCCGCGCGATCTCGGCCGCCGCCGCCCGCAATCTGACCCCCCTCAGCCTGGAGATGGGCGGCAAGGGCGCGAACATCGTCTTCGCGGACGCGGATCTGGACCAGGCCGTCTCATGGTCGATCAAGGCCATTTACACCAACAATGGCCAGGTCTGCCTCGCCGGCAGTCGCCTGTACGTCCAGCGGGACATCTATCAGGAGTTCATCGACCGCTTCCGCGCCGCCGCCGAGGCACTCGTCATCGGCGACCCGAAGGACGACGCCACCCAGATCGGGCCACTGGCCTCCGAGGAGCACTTCGACAAGGTCACGGGTTATCTGGACCTCGCCGTCCGCGAGGGCGCCCGCATTCTCACCGGCGGCCGGGGATCGGGCTGGACGGTGCGTCCCACGGTGATAGTGGGCGCGGGTCAACGTGACCGTGTCACTCAGGAGGAAATCTTCGGTCCGGCCGTGGTCATCCTCCCGTTCGACCAGGAGAACGACGCCGTCCGGGCAGCGAATGACACGCCCTACGGACTGAATGCGATGCTTTTCACCACGGATCTTTCCCGGGCACATCGGGTTTCGCGTGCGCTGCGCGTCGGGACCGTCTGGGCGAACTGCTTTTTCGTCCGTGACCTGCGTGCCCCGTTCGGGGGCGTCAAGAATTCCGGTGTCGGCCGGGAGGGCGGAAACTACAGTCGCGAGTTCTTCACGGAACCCAAGGCTGTGGTCATGAATATCGACCCGGCCTGAAATATCGACCCGGTCCGACGGGTGAGGAATCTACCGGTGAGGACAACGATGAATATCCGTTCCGTTTCAACCCATGGCGCCCCTACAGTCGGCTTCTCCAGCGGAACCAAGGCTCCGCTGTCGCAGGCAGTCGTCCACGGCTCCACCGTCTACTGCTCGGGCACGGGCCCGCTCGACCCGGAAACCCGCACCATCGTTTCGGAGGACTTCGAGGCGCAGGCGGAACAGACGCTGCGCAACCTGCTCGCCGTGGTCGAGGCCGCGGGCGGCGGCAAGGAGACCATCCTGAAGTGCAACTGCTACCTGCGCTCCGGCGCGTACTTTCCGGCCTTCAACGCCGTCTACCGCCGCTTCTTCGAAGGACTGCCGCATTTCCCGGCGCGTACGACGGTGATCGCGGCCGCGCACCGTGACGGGGTGCTCGTCGAGATCGAATGCGTCGCCGCCGTGACAGAAGGGTGAGCCGGATGACCACCGGTGACCCCGGCCCGTACGACCTGCTGCTGCGCGGCGGCCGGGTGCTGACCCTGGACCATACGGGCTCGACGGCCACCGCGCTGCTGCTGCGCGGCGGCAAGGTGGCGGCCGTCGGGGAGGAGCGGCGGGTCCTGGACGCCGCGGGCCCGGCGACGCGTGTACTGGAGCTGGGCGGTCGGACCGTCATACCGGGCTTCGTCGATGCGCACTGTCACTTCGAGGAAGCCGGCATGGACGGCGACACCGTCTCCTTCCGCGGGGTCACCACCATGGCCGAGGCCCTGGAGCGGGTACGGAACACGGCGCGGTCGCTGGACACCGGCGCGTGGGTGCGCGGCCAGATCTGGAACCCCGTCCTCCAGCTGCCGGAGGGCCGCGTCCCCACCCTGGCGGAACTCGACGCCGTCAGCGGTGGACGGCCAGTCCATCTGCCGATGGCGCACAGCTCCTGCGTCAACAGCGCCGCGCTGCGCCTGGCGGGGATCGACGAGCGCACACCCGACCCGGACGGTGGCCGTCTGGGCCGGGATCCCGACTCCGGAGCGCTGACCGGATACCTGTGGGAGGAGGCCCAGAACCTGGTCGCCCGGGTCGTTCCGGAGTGGACCGAGCAGGAGCGGGCCGGGCAGCTGCTCGCCGCGATGAAGGTGCTGAACGGCTGGGGCATCACCTCCGTGGTCGCCGGCGCGACGCACCCGCGGGACGTCGCCGTGCTGGCGCGTCTCGCCGAGGAGGGACGGTCGACGCTGCGCGTGGCCGCCATGGTGCTCCCGTCGGGCGAGCTGATCCCGTCGGTGTCGGAAGCGGAGTGGGAGAGCCTGATCGAGTCCGGCCCGCGGCGGTACGGCGACGGGACCTGGGTGCGCGAACTCGGCGTGAAGCTCCAGCTCGACGGGGGCATGACCCTGGGCACGGCGGCCACCCGGGAACCGCACCTGCCCGGCAGCGCGTACGCCGGTGACCTCCTGATCGACCATGCCCGCCTGGCGATGCTCGTGTCGCGGGCCCACCGCCGGGGCTGGCGTGTGGGCGTGCACGTGGTGGGTGACGCCGCGATCGACCGTGTTCTGGAGGTCTTCGCCGAGGCGCGGGCCGCCGGGGCGGCCGGGCCGGGCCCGGACATCCTGATCCACGCCAGCCTGATGCGGACGGACCAGCTGGAGCGGGCGCGGGACCTCGGGGTGGTGGTAGCCCCGCAGGCTCCGTTCCTGTGGAGGAACCGCGACGCCATCGCGGCGCGCATGGGCCCGCACCGGGCCGAGGGGGCCGTCCCTCTCCGGTCCATGATCGATGTCCTGGGCATCGACCGGGTGGCGGCCGGTACCGACTACCCCGTCAATGAGCTGAACCCGTTCCAGAACCTGTACACGATGACGACCCGGCGGGACGAGCGGGGCAGAACGGTCGGCGGCGGTGAGGCCGTCGGCCGTGAAGAGGCGTTGCGCCTGTACACCGCGTCGGGTGCCGCCCACACCGGTGAGGAGAGGACCAAGGGCTCCCTGCGGGTCGGCTGCCTGGCCGACGTCGTGGTCCTGGACGGGGATCCGCTGGCCGCGGACCCGGAGACCCTGCCGGCCCTGAACGCGGACGTGACCGTCGTGGGCGGCGGCGTCGTCTTCGACCGCCACCGCGAGCTGACGGACAGGCGACCACCAACATGAGAAAGAGGACGATCATGCTACCGAGCGAGATGCCGATCACCGATCTCGGCGAGGTCGCCGATGACCTCGCCGAATCGGGACGCCGCGTGCGGGTCCTGTGGCAGCACAGCGAGTCGCTGGCCTTCATCGCGCGCGGGCGGGAGTACCGCAGTGAGTTCCACCTCAACCCGAGCGACGAGGTCATGTTCATGATCCGCGGCGCGATGAACCTCCACTACCGCAACCCCGACGGCTCGGAGGGCGTCGCGGCCATCCCGGAGGGCTCCTCCATCTTCACCCCGACCGGGGTGGCGCACTCGCCACGCTTTCCGCCGGACGCCTTCGTCCTGGTGATCGAACGGCTCCGGCGGCCCGGCGAACTCGACCGCTTCCGCTGGTTCTGCCCGGGCTGTGACGCCTTCCTGCACGAGGAGAGCGTCCACATAGACGACTACCGGCTCGATCCGGTCGCCGGCGCGTACGAGCGCTTCTTCGGCAGTGTCGAAGCCCGCACCTGCGAGAAGTGCGGAACCGTGATGCCGGACGAGCGCCTGTGACCGCGCAAGGCGCCACGACGGGCGTCGGTTCGATCGGGGACGCGATCATCACCGCGCTGCGCCGGTTCGGCGACCGCGAAGCGCTCGTATGCGGCGCGGAACGTCTGACCTACGCACAGGTCGGGGACGCCGTGGCCCGCCTTCGCCAGGCCCTTGAGCAGGCTGGACTGCGGCCGGGCGACACCGTCGCGCAGATCACCGCGAACCGGCCGACGCAGTGGCTGGTGACCGCGGCCTGCTACATCGCCGGATTCCGCTCGGTCACCCTGCCCCTGAATGGCCTGCCCCCCGGCACGCTCCGCGAACGCCTGATCGCCGCCGGTCCGGCGCTGGTGGTCGTGGACGCCTCGCGGACGGCCGAGGTCGCCGGCTGGGACGCGCTGCGGAAGGACGTCGTCCGCGTCTCGGACGGTACGGACGACGACGGTACGGCGGAGGGCTGGACCAGCATCCAGACACTGCTCCGGGAGCAGCCCGCCGGGCCGATCGGTCCGGCCGCCCCGGCGGACGCGATCGTACGGCTGGGCTACACCTCCGGCGCCACCGGAACGGCCAAGGGTGTGCTGCTGTCCAGCGGGGCGCTGTGCGGCGTCGCCCTACTGAACCTGGCCCAGGCGGACTGGCCGGCCCGGCCGAGGGTCCTGTGCGCGGAGCCAGTGGCCGGCGGATTCGGCAATATGGTGGTGCCGACGCTGATACGGGGCGGCACGTTCATCATGCTGGAGACCTTCTCCGCCGGGGGCTTTGTGGACACCGCCGCCGCGCATCGGCCCAACGTCCTGCTGGCGATGCCGCCGGCGCTGCGCGCGATCCTCGCGCACCCCGGGGCGGGCGGAGCCGACTGGTCCGGTGTCGGCCTGGTGATCTACAGCGGTGCGGTGCTCACACCGGACGAGATCGACCGGTCGCATGCGTTGTTCGGGCAGGTGCTGTGCGGGGTCTTCGGTCAGGTGGAAGTGCCCAAGACGATCGCGTTCCTGGCACCAGCCGACCATCTGCTGCCGGAGCGCCGCACCTCCCTGGGCCTGCCCTGGACCGGGATGACCGTGCAGGTGCAGGACCGGGCCGGCCGTCCGTGCCCGCCGGGCCGGGCCGGCGAGGTGTGCGTCAAGGGACCGACGGTGATGGCGGGTTACGGGGGCGTGCGGGTGCCGGAGCGGCCGTTCCGGGACGGCTGGCTGCGCACCGGCGACGCGTGCCGGACCGACGAGCACGGCTACCTCCACTACCTCAACCGGATCCAGGACACCCTCGACTGGGACGGGGAGCTGGTCTGCCCCGCGGATCTCGAGGCTCTGCTCGCCGCGGAAGCCGGTGTCGCACCCACCGCGGTCACGACCCTGCCGGAGGGCGGCGGGGTCCTCGTCGCACTGCCGGAGCCGGTACGGGCCGGCGTCGCTGACGGGATCGGGGACTGCCTGCGCACCGCGGGCGCGCCCCGGGTCGAGGTACTGCCGGTGGCGGCCCTGCCACTCGACGCCATGGGCCGGGTCGACCGCCGTACGCTGCGCGCATGGTGGTCGGACAGGCCGGCCCGTCCGGGTGATGCCGTATGACCTCCGCGAGTGCCGGCGCCGGCCGGCTGATCGACGTGCACACGCATGCGGCTCCCACCCCCCTGCTGACGTGGCTGGCGGGCCACGGGCTGGCGGACATGAGCGAGGTCGGCCGTGACGTCGTACGGCTCTCGCCCGAGATCTCCGGAGTGGCCGAGGGCACGCCCATCCCCCTGCACCGCTCGCAGTACGACGTGGCGCACCGGCTCGCGGACATGGACCGGATGGGGGTGTACCGCCAGGCGGTGTCGCTGCCGCCGTTCTTCACCTGTTCCGGCGCCGCCGACCCGGGGCTCGTCCGGGAGGTCGTCGGCCGCGGGAACGAGGTACTGGCCGCGTTCGCCGGCCGGGGCGAGGGGCGGCTGCTCGCGCTCGGCACGGTGCCACTGGGGATCCCCGAGGGGGTGGCGGAGGCCCGGCGGTGCCTGGACGAACTGAACTGCGCGGGTGTCGCGATCGGTTCGTACGGTGCGGGCCGCGATCTGGACGATCCGGTTCATGAGCCGCTGTGGGAGTTCCTGGCCGAGCGGGGCACCTTCGTGTTCCTGCACCCCAACGCCGTGTCCGGGGGCGCCCGGCTGGGTTCCTACTGGCTGCCGCAGCTGGTGGGCTATCCCGCCGAGACGGCGCTGGCGGTCAGCCGGCTCGTCTTCGGCGGGGTGCTGGAACGGCACGCGCTCACACTGTGTCTCGCGCACGGCGGCGGCTGCCTGCCGGCGCTGGAGGGCCGGCTGGACCTGGGCTGGCGCCGCAAGGACGTCGCGCGTACGGTGCCGCTGCCGCCCAGCGAGTATCTGCGCCGGCTGTACGTCGACAGCGCCATATTCTCGCCGCGTCTGCTGGAGCGGCTGATCGAGGACTTCGGCGCCGGCCAGGTGCTGCTGGGCACCGACTACCCCTTCGAGCTGGCCGACACCGAACCCGCGGCCACCCTGGCCGGGCTGGCCATCACTCCCGCCGACCGGGAGCGGGTGGGCTCAGCCAATGCGCGGAGGCTTCTCGGCCAGTGACACCTGGACCTCGTCGCCGGCCTGGTAGTGGTTCTTCGCGAGCTGCCGGGAGATGGAGCTCGCCGCCACCCGCAGGGCCGGCTCGGTGGTCGCCAGGGAACGCGCCCGGGAGTGCATGACGATCGACAGCGCGGCGACCACCTGCCGGTTCTTGTCGAAGATCGGCGCCGCCACGGACACCGTGCCCAGCGTCATCTCCTCGACGCAGCGGGCGATGCCGGAGGCGCGGACGTCCCGCAGTGTGCGCATGAGGGCACCGGGCATGACGACGGTGTGCGAGGTGTGACGGTGCAGACCGGCACGGAGCACCGTCTCCTGGAGATCCGCGGGAGCGTAGCCGAGCAGGACCTTGCCGACACCCGTCGCGTACAGCGGCAGCCGGCCGCCGACCCGGGACGCGACCGGCACCGAGCTTCTGCCCCACACCCGCTCGATGTAGAGGGCCTCCCCGCCGTCGAGGACGGCCAGCTGTACGTTCTCCGAGGTCGCCTCGTACAGGTCGTGCATGAACGGCAGCGACACCTCGCGCAGCGTGTTGGGCTGGGGGCACAGCGAGCCGAGCTCCCACAGCCGCAGCCCGATGCGGTAGCGGCCGTCGCTCTCCCGCTCGAGGGCGCCGATCTCCACCAGCTCGGCCGCCATCCGGTGCACCGTGGAGACGGGCAGCCCGGTGGCCTGGCTGAGCTGGACGAGGCGCAGCGCGGGTTCCCGCAGCGTGAACGCGTTCAGCAGCGAGAACACCCGGCGGGACACGGATTTGTTGAGCTCGGTGTTGTCAGCCACGGTCAGCCTCTGAGGTCATGGAGCCCTGGTTCGCCCGGGCGCCCGGGTTCCACGGTATCTTCTCGCCACGGTGGCGAGAATCGCGGCGGCGGGAATCGCGGCGGCGCGCGAAGTCGGCGGCCATGGCCAGGAAGAACGCCGTGGCGACGACGGTCATCGCGAGGCCCAGGCCGGTAAGGCCGCCCCGGCCGCCGGAGGTCTGCGGGGGCAGCGAGCCGACGAGTCCGACGGCCAGAATCGCGCCCAGATAGCGGCAGGACTGGAACAGGCCGCCCGCGACGCCCGCGAATGGGGCCGGGGCCCGTTCGTACATCAGCCGCTGCAACCCGAGGTTGCACAGCCCGTAGGGCAGGCCGAGCAGCACACCGTCGGCGACCAGCAGCCACACGGGAGTGCCGGCGCCGAACGCGGCGACACCGGCCAGTCCGGCCATCAGCATCAGTGCGCCGGCGAGGAGTACGTACGGCGGACGGAGCCTGCGCAGCAGGGCCGGCGCCAGGACGGTCGCCAGTGCGCCGGTCGCCGCGATGGGCAGGATCAGCAGCCCGGCCTGGCCGGACGTGAAGTGGCGGCCGTCCTGGAACCACTGGGGCAGCCCGTAGAAGGCGCCGTAGTAGGCGAGGTTGAACAGGACGAAAAGGAGATAGACCGCGCTCAGGCCGCCCGCTCCGGCAAGGGCGGACAGGTCGATGAACGGGGTGGAGGTGCGGGCCTCCCAGATGGTGAACAGCGCCGTCGCCGCCACGAAGAGCAGCAGCCCCGGCAGGAACGCGCCGCTGGACACGTTCAGCATCACCTCGAGCAGCCCGACCGCCGCCGCGGTGAACAGGGCGATGCCGAGCGGGTCGAGGCCACGGAGCAATCGGCGGCCGCGTAGGCGCTCGGGCCGGGGAGGCGGCTCGAACAGGAGGAGGGCGGCGACCAGCGCGCCGACAGTCAGCGGCAGGTTGATCCAGAAGATCGCACCCCAGCCGCCGAGCGCGACCAGGGCCCCGCCGAGCACGGGTCCGACGGCGCCACTGACCGTGTTCGCCGCGGCGATGCCGGTCAGTGCGTGCCCCGTCGCCCGGCCCCGCCGGGCGAGCAGCACCATGGCGCAGGGGAAGGCGGCGGCTCCGCCGATGGCCTGCACGGCCCGGCAGGCCACCAGAGCGCCGACGGTTGGGGCGAACGGAGCGGCACCGGACGCCAGGGCGGCCAGCGCCATGCCGCTGATGAAGACCCGGCGCGGCCCGAAGACGTCGGCGATCCGCCCCATGATCGGCTGGGCGACACAGGCCGCCAGGTAGAACGCGGTGACCATCCAGGTCACGGAGGGCAGTGTGGTGGCGAAGTGCTGCCGCACCGGGACGAGCGCCACGGCCACCATCGAGGAGTTCAGGGGAGCCAGCAGCGTCCCCGTCATCAAGGTGATCAGTACGGCCAGGTCCGGTGCCCGCCGGTCCGTCGTCGTCCGGTGGCGCCGTCGCCGGAAGGCTGCGGCCATCTCGCTACGCCGGCCGTTCGTCGGCCCGCAGGAGGATCTTCCCCCGTGCCTGCCCGGCGGCCAGGGCGGTGAGCGCGGCGGCGCCCTCCTCCAGGGGGGTCACCGCGTGGACGCGGGGGCGCAGTTCGCCGCGCCGGGACCAGGCGAAGATCTGCGCCAGGTTCCTCTCGTGCACGTCCCGTTCGCGCCGGATGAACTCGCCGAGGAAGACACCGACCACGGAGGCGCCCTTGACGAGGGGGATGTTCAGGCCGACGGACGGGATGTCGCCGGCGGCGAAGCCGATGACGAGGTATCGGCCGCGCCAGGCCACCGCCCGCACCGCGGCGGCGGCGACGTCACCGCCGACCGGATCGAAGACGACATCGGCACCGCGGCCCGCGGTGGCGGCCTTGATCCGCTCCTTGATGTCCCCCGCACCGTAGGACAGGGCCTGCGCCGCCCCCTGGGCGCGGGCCGCCTGGGCGCGTTCGTCCGAGGAGGCGCAGGCGATGACCCGGGCACCGAGCAGGCGGCCGACGTCCACCGCGGCGGCCCCCACGCCGCCGGCGGCACCGAGAACGACCAGGTTCTCCCCGGGCTGAAGCCCGGCGCGCTGAACCAGGGCGTGGTAAGCGGTCGCATAGGCGACGAGGACGGTGGCGGCGTCCTGGGCGGACACTCCGTCGGGCAGCCTGGTGACGCGGTCCGCGCGCACCACCACGAACTGCCGGGCGCAGCCGTACTCCTCGTTGCCCACGACCCGGTCGCCGACCGTCACCGCGGTGACGCCGTCGCCGACGGCCGTGACCACACCGGCGTATTCGCTGCCGGGCGAAAAGGGCAGGTCCGGACGGACCACGTGCCGGCCGGCGACGACCAGCGTGTCGTGGAAGTTGAGGCCGACGTAGGCGACCTCGACCACAATCTCCCCCGGGCCCGGGCGGGGCTCCGGCAGGTCGACGACCTCCAGCACATCAGGGGTGCCGAGCCGGGTACAGAGCAGCGCCTTCATCCCCGGGCCGTCCCGTCGTCGCCCGCAACCACCGCGCCGGAGCTGATCAGCTCGTCGATCTCCGGGTCGCCGAAGCCGGCCGCTCGCAGGAGCGGGCGGGTGTGTTCGCCGAGTCGCGGAGGCGGGGTGCGCAGCGGTGGCAGCCGGCCGTCGTAGCGGACCGGGTGGTTGAGGACGGTGGCGTGGCTGTCGCCGACCGGCATGTCCATCAGCAGTCCCTCTTCGGCCACTTGGGCGTCGTCGCGTACGTCGTCGTAGTCGGCGACCCGCTCGATCCAGAAACCCAGCGGCTCCAGTCTGCCGACCAGTTCCTGGTAGGTCCAGGCGGACAGCGTCTGTTCGAGGAGCCGGGTGTACTGCGCACGGCGGTCGCGGCGGGCCTGCTGGTCGAAGGCGGCGAGTTCCTCGGAGCCGAGGGCCGCGGCAAAGTCGTCCATGGTGCCGCTGAGGGCGATGGCGGCGTGTGCGTCGCGCAGCCGGTAGACGCCGTAGGGAGGATCGATGAACCAGGCCGCCAGGGCCCCGGGCCGCCGGATGTCCGTACGGCTCCTGCGCCCGGAGTAGTACAGCGCCAGGGATTCCGCCTGGAGGTCCAGCCCGGCACCCAGCAGACTGGACTGGACGCGGGTGCCCTGTCCGGTGGCGAGTCTGCGGACGTACGCGGCCAGCACGCCCATCGCCAGCAGGGCGGCGCCGTGGTGGTCCACGACGGGGGTGCCGGCGGCCGTGACGTGCCCGTCTCCGTCACCGGTGACGGAGACGAGGCCGGAGCGGGCCTGTACGAGCAGGTCGACGCCCGGCTTGCCCGCCATGGGGCCGGACGAGCCCCAGCCCGTGGCGGAGGCGTAGATGATGTCCGGCCGGACCGCACGGACCGCGTCGTAGCCCAGTCCCAGCTTCTCCAGCGCGCCACCGCGGTAGTTCTCCATGACGACGTCGCACCGCTCGATGAGGGGCCGCAGCACACGCGCCGCGTCAGGGTGCTTGAGGTCGACGGCGATCGACTTCTTGTTCCGGTTGACGGCGAGGAACGTCACGCTCTGGCCGGCGAGCCGGATGCCGGCACTGCCGATCCTGCGCTCCCATGAACCGGCCGGCGGCTCGACCTTGGTCACGTCCGCGCCCAGATCCGCGAGGTACTGGGAGGCGGCCGGGCCCTGCACGAAGTGCGAGAAGCTGAGGACTTTCATACCCTCGATCACGCTGGTCCCTCGTTTCGCAAAGATGAAGAACTCCGTTTCGACCAGTCAGCCCGACGTTCCGACGTTGTTCAATCGGTGATTTCCACTCATTGGAAAACGCGGCGCCACAGCATGGCGTGGGCACCGCATACTCGGTGCGTGACTCATCGTGATCTGCTTCCGGCGGCCATGCGGCGGATTCGTGTTCCCGGCGCCGTTTTGAATTGCGCGACTCTGGGGGCCGGCGAGCCGCTGCTCCTGCTGCACGGCTGGCCGCAGACCAGCCACGCATGGCGGTTCGTCGCTCCCCGGCTGAGCGAGGATTTCCTTGTCGTCGTGCCCGACCTGCCCGGTTTCGGGGCCAGTTCGCGCATGCGGGACGGCTACGACAAGAAGACCGTCGCCCGTTTGCTGCACCTGCTCATGACCGAACTCGGGCACGACGTCTACCACGTGGCGGGCCACGACGTCGGCGGACAGGTCGCCTATCCGCTCGCCGCCCAGTTCCCGGAGTCCGTCGCGAGCGTGACGTTCATCGAGGCCGGCATTCCCGGCTTGGGCAACAGCGAGGACGCCGCCAATCCGCTGCGCGGCGGCTCCTGGCACTTCGGCTTCAACATGGTCCACGACCTTCCCGAACTGCTGCTGGCGGGAAGGGAACGCGACTTCCTCGAGTTCATGTTCCTGCGGGATTCCATCGGCCTGTACGTCACCGACGCGATCGACGCAGCCGCGCTGGACGTCTATGCGCGGAGTCTGGCCGCCCCCGGCGCGGTGCGCGCGTCCATGGGCTACTACCGCGCCCTGCCGACGGACATCGCGGACAACCGCGCCCTGAGCGGCGCCGCGCGGCTCACTCAGCGGGTCGCGGTGGTGGGGGCTGCTCACGGTATCGGTCTGAGCTGGCTGGACTCCGTCCAGCAGGCGGCGGCCGAGGTGAGCAGCCACCTGGTGGACGACTGCGGCCACTACCTGCCGGAGGAACAGCCCGGAGCGCTGTCGGAGATCCTCACCGCGGTCGTGCACGGCGCCGCGCCGGAGTTGCCGTCGATGACGTGATCAGCGTGGGGCGGTGGGGACGGGTGTCTCTTCCCGTACGGAGCAGGGCAGTTCGGCCCAGACGGTCTTGCCCCTGGTGGCGGTGTGCTCGGTGAAGACCACGCCGTTCAGTTCGCCGACGATCATGTGGACGATCCGCAGACCACGGCCGCTGGTCGCGTCCGCGGCCGCGTCGGCGGGGGCCGGCCGGCCCGGATGGTCGTCGTGCACCCCCACACGGATCCGGTCGCCGTCGACCAGTTCCACGACGACGGTGATCTCGGCGGTGACGGCGCAGGCGTGGCGGACGGCGTTGGCCAGGAGTTCCGAGGAGCTGAGGCGGATCGCGTAGACGGCCTCGCCGTCCTCGGGCAGCCCCCAGGCGCGGAGAGTGTCCACGACAGCGCGGCGGGCCAGGGGCACATGCTCGTCCCGTGCGGGGATGGTGATGGTCCGGGTACGCCGGTGTCGGAAAGTCATGGCATCCAGCTCCTCCGCGCAATTCCACATCGCGCTTTTCGGATAAGTCGGACGCCAATCGACAGGAGGGGCATTATCTCCACCGCCTTTCCATTCAGTGGAACGGCGGTGGAGAAAACGCCGCACGGAAACCGCGGTCATGTCGGAACCCGCACCAGTACGCGGGCCAGTTCCTCGGGAAGCGACGCGAACGGCGCATGGCCGCTGTCGAGGGGCACCTGCCGGAAGCGGTTGCCGGGTGTGAGCCCGTCGGCATCGCGGATCAGCCGGTCCTGCAACGGCGGCGGCAGGGCCCTGTCCCGCAGACACCGCACATAGGTCCGGGGCACGGTGCCCCAACGGTCCGCGGTCGCGGCCACCTCGCCGGTGAGGAAGCCCAGCGGCTGGTCCGGGGTGAGCGCGTGCGCGTAGGCCAGGTACTCGGCCGTGGGCATCCGGTGGAGTACGTCGAGCGAAGCTCCTCCAGATAGGCGGGATCGGTGGACCGGGGATTGATTCTCACGGCGCCGGTCTCGGCGGGATCGCCCAGATACAGACCGGCGCCCGAGGCGCTCGCCGCCTCGGGCAGCGCCAGGTAGGCGCCGGCGCTGCCCAGCCGCGTCGGCACGAAGGCGGACACATAGACCACGTGGTCGACCAGGTGCGGAACCGCCTGCACGGCCCGGGTGGCGACAGCGCCACCCATGCTGTGGGCGACCAGCACGACGCACCGCCGCCCGTCCCGCCGACGGTGCAGGGTCTCCAGTGCCGCGACGACGGACTGGGCGGCGGTGTCCAGGGTCACGTGGCTGACCGGTGAGACGTCGTGTGCCAGATTGCGCTGCTCCGCGTCGAAGTAGGACGCGGGGAAGCGGGCGGACATGCCGTGTCCCGGCAGGTCCACGGCGCATACGTCGTGCCCTCGCCGGGTCAGGGCTGCGCCGAGCATGGCCCAGTGTCCCGCGCCGTGCCAGGCTCCGTGCACGAGCAGAAACCGAATCGCCACTGTGCTGTGTTTCCTCCCGCCGCGCGGACCGGCGTCTTCGGCGGCGGCCGGGCTGATCCGGCCGGAGGGGCTCGCGGCCGGGGTTCCCAGCGTACCGATCACGAGGTTCCAGCGATTCCGGGAGCTACCGGGCTCCATCGCCGCTCTCCCCCACCGGATTCGGTCGGCCCGCGGGATCCGGCCGGTGCCGCTGTGCCGCGGCACGCTTCTCCGCCATGGTGATCCCGCCCGACCCCCAGTGTTCGGCGGGTATCTCGCGGATGAGCACTTTGATGGATTCCGGCGGTGCGTCGAGCACCCGCACGGTTGTTTCGTGAAGAGCGTGGATCAGACGCTGAAGGTCTTCCCTCCGGCGTCCGCTCAGCAACGACACGTCGATGATCGGCATGGCTGTACTCCTGGGAATCGCTGCGGGTCGAGGTACGGCGAATCGCCGCACGGCGGTGCGGGCCGCGGCGTGATGTCCGCGGCCCACACCGGAAGAATGGCTGATTCAGGCCGCCGTGGTGCCGGGGCCGCCCGTGGGCGCCGTGGGCTCTTCGCCGTCGGCCTTCGCCAGGTCGACGCCTCGTGTTTCCGGCAGAGCGAAGACCAGGATGACCGAGCCGATGGCCATGGCGACGACCGGATACCACAGCGCGTCGGTGATATCGCCCGTCTCGGCACCGATCGCCACCATGGTGGCCGGGAGGAATCCGCCGAATACCCCCACGCCCGTCTGATAGGGCAGGGACATGGCGGTGGAGCGAATGCGGGTGGGGAACACCTCCGCCATCGCGGTCGCCGCCGGCGCCTGAGCCATCTGTGCGTATGCCACGAGGAGGAGCAGCAGTGCGGCGACCTTGAGCACGGGCCAGGACAGGAAGTCCGTCACGCCGTCCACGGTGATCGCGGCCCCCCGCACCGGGTAGCCGGCGTCATGGACGGCTGCGGTGATGTCCGCCTCCATCCGGGGGCCCGCGGTGATGTGTTTACCGTCGATCACGACCTCGGTCGGGCCGCCGATGTCCTGCCGGTCGAACTTCACGGAACTGGCGTGCAAGACCTCGCGTGCCCGGTCGCACGCCGAGGTGAATTTCACATTCCCGGCCGGGTTGAACTGGAAGGAACACTCATCCGGGTTCGCCCGAAGCATGACCTTGACGTCGGACTGGGCCGTGGCAAGCGCCGGATTGGCCGCGCTGGTCAGTGCGTTGAAAACCGGGAAAACGGTGACGGTGGCGAGCACCAGACCCGTGATCAGCACCTTCCGCCGGCCGATTCGGTCCGACAGCCAGCTGAAGAACACACAGAGGAAGAAGCCGATCAGGAAGACCAGCATGAAGATCCAGCTGACCGTACGCCCGTCCACCTGGTAGCTGGTCCTCATGGTGGTGAGCATGTACACCGTCGACAGATAGCCGATGAATGACTGCGCGGCAGCCATCACGAAGACGATGAGGATCATCCGGCGGTGCCGCTTCTCTCGCAGCGCCTCGCGGAGCGGAGCCTTGGAATGGGTCCCCTGCTCCTTCATCTTGAGGAAGAGCGGGCTTTCGCGGAGCTTCAGCCGAATCCAGACCGAGAGGCCGAGCGGAAGGACGGAGATCACAAACGGAATCCGCCAGCCCCAGGCACTGAAGGCGTCGGCACCCACCACGCTCTGCACGATGAGCTGCACCCCGAGTGACAGGCTGAACGACAGCGCGGTCGTGCCGGTGAGCCACCCCACATAGTAGGAACGCTGATCCTTGGGCGCGTACTCGGAAACGTATGTCACCGCCGCCCCGAATTCCCCGCTGACGGCCAGCCCCTGTGCGATCCGGCATACCAGCAGGAGGACCGGGGCCATGGCGCCGATCTGCTGGGACGTCGGCAGCAGCCCGATCGCGACGGTGGACGACCCCATGATGACCAGGGTCAGCAGAAAGACCGCTTTACGGCCGAGCAGATCGCCGAGCCGGGCGAATATCAGCGCACCGATCGGGCGGACGATGAATCCCACGGAGAACGTGAGGAGCGCGAACACGGTCTGGGCCGCCTCGCTGTATCCGCCGAAAAATTTCCCGCCGATGACAGGCACCAGCGAGGCGTACAGGAAGAAGTCGTACCACTCGAACGCGGTTCCTACCGCGGACGCTGCGACAACCTTGAATTCTTCCTTTTTCATCGTGCCTCCTGGAGCGGTTCTTCGCGGGGCCATCACGTCGTGTTGAACTCGTCGAAGCGGGGTTGCCACAGGTTAGAGCGGCCAGTGACATAAGCCACGCGTCGAATTCCGCTCAATGGGAAGCCCTTGCCGCCGCCGAGAGGCACCGAGGACCGTCGCCGGTCCCGCCGCACCCGCCCGGACCCCGGCCGACAGCCGCGCCTGCCCCGCGGCCACGCCCGTGCCGGTGGCCGTTCCCGTGCCCGTCTATGTACAGCGGCCGAAATCCGGATTGTTGCGCCCGTATGAAGTCTCGTTCGCCTCTCCCACTCACCGGAAATCGGCCCTGGGCCGTGCCTCGTCCGCTGCCGACAGTGAGCGGGTCACCCGTGCCGACCCTGATCCCGGAGCCCGCAAGATGCCAAGAGCCGTTCCTCGCCGAATCTCCGTACCGTCCGCCGCGCTGATGGCGACGGCGATGCTGGCCGGCTGCGTCGGCGGTGGCGGAGCGAGCCCCCACCGCACCGTCACGGTCGACCTCGCCGAGTCCATCACATGCGTGGACCCGCACCAGGCGCCGCAGACGTCGGCGCTGAACGTCGCACGGCAGCTGGTCGACTCCCTCACCGACCAGGATCCGCGGACGGGGAAGATCGTCGGCTGGATCGCAAGCCGCTGGACCGTCAACCGCAACGCCACCCGCTTCGTCTTCACCCTCCGCGACGGTGTGAAATTCAGCGACGGCAGCCCGCTGGACGCCGCGGCAGTCGTGGCCAACATCAAGGACATCACCGCCCTGGGCGCCAAGTCGCCGCTCGGGCTCAGCTATCTCGCCGATCTGCGTGCGGCGCGCGCGACCGGTACCCGCACCGTGACCGTCGAGTTCGCCAAGCCCAACGCCCAGTTCCTCCAGGCCACTTCCACACCGACCCTCGGTCTGCTGTCCCCGGCGACGCTCAAGCGCAGCCCCGGCCAGCGCTGCTCGGGCAGGGTGGCCGGATCGGGTCCGTTCACGCTGGCCTCCACCGCCGTCAACGAGTCCATCGCCCTGAAGACCAGGCGGGACTACGCCTGGCCGACCCCGCTGACCCGGCACACCGGCGCCGCTCGCGTCGACGGGCTGACCTTCCAGATCGTTCCCACCGCCCAGGTCCGGCACGGCAATCTCGTCTCCGGACGGGCCGACGTGGACACGCAGGTGCTGCCGCAGAACAAGCGTTCCTTCACCGGCGCGGGGCCCGACCTGCTGTCCCAGGTGCGCCCGGGTCTGGTTTATACACTCCTGCCGAACGAGACCAGCCCCGTCCTCTCCGATCCCGCCGTCCGGGTCGCGATCAGCCGCGCGATCGACCGCTCGGCCTTCGCACCCCTGCTGTCGCCTGGAGAGGCACCGGCCACCAGCCTGCTCGCCAAGTCCACCCCGGACTACTCGAACCGATCGGCCGCGCTCCCCCACGACCCCGTGGCCGCCGCCGCGATGCTGGACAAGGCCGGCTGGTCACCCGGTCCCGACGGGATCCGGCAGCGTGCCGGCCGTGCGCTGCGCGTCCGGCTCGTCTACGCGTCGACCGACCCGTACGGCTCCGTCTACGAGCTGGTCGCCCAGCAGTTGCGCAAGAGCGGCATCGATCTCGCCCTCACCCCGCTCGACGACGCCCGGAACAACGCCCGCCAGGCGGCCGGTGACTACGACTTGGTGTCCTGGGGAGTCACCCGCGGCGACCCGTCCGTCCTGTCCACCGTCTTCACGGTCGACTCGGCCAACCCGCTGCGCAGGACCAAACCCGGGCGGCTGGAGCGGTCGCTCGGCGCGGTGAGCGAAACGCTCGACCCCGCACGCAGGCAGCAAGCGGTCGACAGCGCCGTCGACACCATCCTCGACGGCGGCCACGGCATCCCGCTGTTCGAGCAGGCTGCCTCGATCGGCGTCGGGGACGCCGTCAAGGGCATCAGGCTCGACTCGTCCAGCCGCCCCATCTTCTACGACGCGGAGGTCAGCAAGTGAGCGGCACAGATGATCGCTGGAACGCTTTCGGTGATGGCCGAACGGTCTCACCCGCGGAATTCGTAGCGGCCTCGGCGGCCCTGCTCGACGGTGCGGTGCGGGCGGTCTCCGGGCCCGCCGCGGAGGTCAGAGCCCATCTGGTCGCCGGACTGGCCGCCTCGCTCGACCTGGCAGGGCCCTATGCGACCACCCGGCTGGATGTCCCGGCGACGGGCAACGCGGCGCGTGCGGAACTGACCGCGAGCGCGGCCGCCGCCGCCGAGCTGATCATGGACCTGGTCCAGGCGGGCGCCGGCTCCGGCGGCGGGCGGCGGGTTACGGACCTCCGCAGCCCCTGCGTCGGCTACGGCTGGACGCCCTCCGTCGTGGAGTGGCTGATGGGGCCGGCCGGCGGGCACCCCGCACGCAATCTGTACAACGAGTGGCTGCACCAGCTCGTCCTGCTGCGTGACGCCCTCATCCCGTTCGACCGCCACGGTGAGACGCGGCTTCTGGTGACGGCCGAAGGACTGCGGCGCATCGTCGACGAGCGTGACCGCTTCGTGCTGGAACTGACCACGCGGCGGATCGCGCACCGGTCGGTCGTACGTTTCGCGGCGGTCGCCGCCGTGGGCGGCCCGGGGCCGGCGCGGCTGTCCGCCTACGGTTTCCAGTGGCCCGGCGGCTCCGTGCTGCCGGCGGTACTGTCCCGTGGCGACCTGCTGGCTCCGCGCTACCGGCTGGCGTGGTCACCGGAGGCGGTGCTGGACGACGAGGAGCAGCCGCTGTTCTTCGTCCCCGCCGCCGCGGACTACCTCGAACTGCCGCACCGCGACCTCGCGGCACTGCCCCCGGAGGAACCGGCGACCGGCCGCCCCGTGACCGCCCGGCTGGTCCGCGGCGAGAGCGCGGCGGACGCCGGCACCGTCACACTCGACCTCGAGGCCGAGTCCGCCGGGCCCGCCCGCGGCCCATGGCGCGTCGACCTGGGGCAGGCGCTGCGCGGGCATCGATACGCGCTGCGCCCCGATGCGGCGGCCGAACCGGGCCCGCCGCCGGAGACGACGGTCGTGGAGGGCCGGCGCCTGCTGCCCGAACCGGCCCTCTTCACCGCCCGGACCGGCCGATACCGGCTGCTCACCGGCGGTGAGCCGCTGCCCGCACTCGCGGTCCTCGGCCGGCTCCACCCCGACGGCACGGTGCTGTACGCGGGCGAGGGCCGGGCGGCGGTGGAGTCCACGGCCCGGCGTTCGGAACCCGTGCTCCTGCTGGACGTGCGGCAATGACGGCGAGGCTGCCTCCAGGGCTGCCGCGCTACCTCGTACGCCGGCTGTGCCAGGCCGTGTTCGTGATCTGGGCGGCGTTCACCGTCACCTCGCTCCTGCTCTATCTGCTGCCCTCCGATCCGGTCCAGATCATGATCGGTCCGCAGGCACACGCCAGTCCCGGCCAACTCGCCCGGCTGCGCCATGAGTACGGGCTGGACCGGCCGGTGGTGACGCAGTACGTCACGCAGCTCGGCCGCGCGCTGCACGGCGACCTCGGCCAGTCGATCCAGAGTGGCGTGCCGGTCATCACCGAGCTGTTCCGGGCGCTGCCGCACACCCTGGCGCTGGCCGGCGCCTCGCTCGGGCTCGGCGCGATGCTCGGCGGCAGCGTCGCGTGGTCGGCGGCGTACGCCTCGTCGCCCCGGCTGCGCGCGGCGCTGCTGGCCGTGCCATCGCTGTTCATCTCGGTGCCGACGTTCTGGCTGGGGCTCATGCTGATGGAACTGTTCTCCTTCACCTTCCGGGCATTTCCCGCCAGCGGCGGCACCGGTTTCGCCTCGCTGGTGCTGCCCGCCGTCACGCTGGCGATCCCCTCCGCCGCGTTCATCGCCCAGACCCTGGGGTCGGAACTGATCAAGGCGATGGGGGAACCGTACGCCGACACGGCCAGGGCCAAGGGCGCGTCCCGGTCGCGGGTCCTGCGCGGTCACGCGCTGCGCAACGCGGTCATGCCCACGCTCACGATGCTCGGGCTACTGGTGGGCTGGCAGCTGTCCGGCTCCGTCGTCGTGGAGACGGTCTTCGCGCGGGACGGGATCGGCCGGCTCACCGAAGCGGCGGTGCGTACCCAGGACATCCCGATGGTGCAGGGCCTGGTGCTGCTCGCCGCCGTCTGCCTCGCACTGGTCAATCTGGCGGTCGACCTGGTCTATCCGCTCGCCGACCCGCGGGTGCTCGTCCGGCGCCCGGCCGTACGGAGCCGGCAGCGGCCGTCCGCGCGGGCGGCCGCGCCGGCGCCGGGAGGCGGCCGATGACGACCGTCCGGCGGATCGGCTGGTCCGGATTGCTGATCGCGGTGGTGCTCGGCTGGTCCGTGCGGCCATCGCTGTTCACGCGCCGGGACCCGAACGAGGGTGTGCTCGCCGAACGGCTGCGGGCGCCCAGCGGCTCCCACTGGTTCGGCACCGACGAACTCGGGCGCGACCTCTACGCCCGCGTGGTGCACGGCGCCGGCCTCTCCTTGTCGGCCGCGGCTCTGGCGGTCGGCATCGCCTTGGTCTCCGGCGCACTGCTCGGCGTGGTCGCGGGGTCGGCCGGCGGATGGACCGACGACGCCGTCATGCGGGTGGTGGACATGCTGCTGGCCGTACCGCACTTCCTGCTCTCCCTGGCCATCATCACGATCCTGGGGTTCGGGACCGTGAACGTCGCGGTGGCCGTCGGGCTCTCCGCGACCGCGAGCTTCGCCCGGATGACGCGCGGCGAAGTGCTCAGGGTGAGGCGTGCGGCCTACGTCGAAGCCGCGACGGTGGCGGGCACCGGCCGGGCGACGACGCTGGCCCGGCACATCCTGCCGAACGCGGCCCGGCCCGTCCTGGCCCTGTCCAGTCTGGAGCTGGGCAACGCGATCCTGGCCATGGCGGCCCTCAGCTTCCTCGGCTTCGCCGCGCCGCCGCCCGCCGCGGACTGGGGCTCGCTCGTCGCCGCCGGACGGGACTATCTGGAGGTGGCCTGGTGGATGACGACCGTGCCCGGCCTGGCCATCGTCGTGTCGGTGATCGCCGCGAACCAGCTCGGACGGCGGCTGGCGGACCGGGGCGGGCGCCGGTGAACACGTCGACCTCGCCGTCCGCCACTTTGACGGTCACCGACCTGCGGATCTCGTACCGCATCGCGGGCCACCGCGTCGACGCGGTGAACGGAGTGAGCCTCGAGGTCAACCCCGGGGAGATCATAGCGATCGTCGGTGAGTCCGGTTCGGGCAAGTCCACGCTGGCGCACGCGCTCACCGGACTGCTGCCCGGCACAGCCGAAGTGTCCGGCGGCCGTATCGAACTCGACGGCGCCCGCCTGGACCGGTTCTCCGAACGGCAGTGGCGGCACGTACGAGGGGCGCGGATCGGTTTCATCCCGCAGGATCCCGGAGTGGCGCTGAATCCGGTGCAGCGCGTGGGGAAGCAGGTCGCCGAAGCGCTGCGCATCCACCGGCCGTCGGATCCGGACACCGAGCGCGCCACGGTGCTGGCGAACCTGGAACGGGCGGGCATACCCGATCCCGGCCGAATCGCCGACCGCTATCCGCACGAACTGTCCGGCGGCTACCGGCAGCGCGTCCTGACGGCGATCGCGTTCGCCGCCGGACCGAGGTTCATCGTCGCGGACGAGCCGACCTCCGCACTGGACGTCGTCGTGCAGCAGCGGGTGCTGGACCGGATCGAGCGGCTGGCCAGGTCGTCGGGGACCGCAGTCGTGATGATCACTCACGACCTCGCGGTGGCGGGCGACCGCGCGGACCGGATCGCCGTGATGCATGGCGGCCGCATCGTGGAACAGGGCCCGGCCGGGCAGTTGCTGAGCGCCCCCCGGCACGAGTACAGCCAGCTGCTGCTCGCCTCGGTCCCGCGCCTGGTCGCCGTGCGCGAACAGGGCCCGCCCACGCAGCCGCTGCTGTCCGTGGACCGGCTCAGCAAGGTCTACACGGTGCGAGGCGGCCCCGGCGCCGGCTCGCTGCGGGCGGTTGACGAGGTGAGCTTCGGCATCGAGCGGGGCCGCACCCTGGCCCTGGTGGGAGAGTCCGGCTCGGGGAAGTCGACGACGGCCCGTCTGGTGACGCGCCTCGCCGACCCCACGTCCGGGACGATCCGTTTCGACGGAGTGGCGCTGGAAGGACTCGGCGCACGGGCGCTGCGGCCGTTCCGCCGCAGGATCCAGCTGGTCGCGCAGAACCCGTACACCGCACTCGATCCGCTGATGACGATCCGCCAGATCGTCGCCGAACCGCTGCACGCGTTCCGGGACGGAACGCGCCGGAGCCGTACCGCCCGGGTCCGGGAACTTCTCGATCAGGTGGCGCTGCCCGCCACGGTCGCGGACCGCAAGCCGAAGGAGCTGTCCGGAGGGCAGCGCCAGCGGGTGGCCATCGCCCGCGCGCTAGCGCTCCGCCCGGATCTCGTGGTGTTCGACGAGCCCGTGTCCGCGCTCGACGTCGTCATCCAGGCGCAGATCCTGCGGCTCATGGCCGAGCTCCAGGAGGAGTTCGCGCTGAGCTATCTGTTCATTTCGCACGACCTGGCGGTGGTCAGCCAGATCTCCGACACGGTGGCCGTGATGCGGGAGGGGGCCATCGTCGAGCAGGGGCCGACCGCGGAGGTGCTTGCCCGGCCGCGCGACCCCTACACGGCGAGCCTGCTCGATGCGGTACCGGGCAAGGGCCCGGCTCGCACAGGGTGAGCGGCGGGCCCGGCCCCTGGGTGCGGTCTGACGCGGTCGCAACCGTCCTCCAGTCACCCGCTGTACGCGTACGACCAGGCGCATGCGGCCTTCGCGGCCATAGGCACAGTCACCCGGGCGACCGGCGGCGGCGAGGCCAGAACCCGCAGGGTCATGGTCCGGCCCGCGGTTCTCCGTGCGGCCGGCCCTCGGCCACCGTTCGGTCGGACCGCCCGTTCTCCGCAGGGCCGGGGCAAAGCCCCTCGGGCTGGGGCAAAGACTTCTCACAGCTCAGATGTCAGCTGACAGGTCCGAACAGTTCCCGGCCGGGATGGATTTCTCCTTGTTCGACAGAGCCTTCGGATGGTGAGGAGCCGGCCGACCCGGCCCGTAAAGGTGGGTGGACCCCGGTCGTTCTTGCCCATGAGGACGCTGACCGATACCGCCTCACCGCCGCGACCGGCGGCCGAAGGAGCGGAGCCACGCGGTGCCCGAGCGGGTCGCGCGCTGCCGCCCCCTGCCCTGGTCGGGTTTCTCGCCCTCCTGGTGGCGCTGATGGCCGCCTCCTGCGTGGTGGGGCGGGCCGCTGGTCCAGTGGCACCCGGCATTCACCGGAGCGTGCCGGAGGACGGCGGGGCCGGGGGCATGGACACGCATGGCATGGGGACACGCGGCCGCGGCGTGCCGTAGGAGGTGCGATGAGCGAGGAGCCGGGCACCGAGCCCGACCGGACCAGCCCGTCCGACGCGCCCGTGCGCACCACCGACCTGCTGGTCGGCGGGATGACGTGTACGGCCTGCATGGCCCGGGTGGAGAAGAAGCTGGCGCGCGTAGAGGGAGTGAGCGCCACCGTGAACCTGGCCACCGGTACGGCGCGGGTCCGCCATCCGCCCACCGTGACCCCGCAGGAGCTGATCGCCACCGTCGAGCGGGCCGGGTACACCGCCGAACTCCCGGCACCTCCCTCCCCGGCCAGGGGAGACGATGACCAGTCGTCTGCCGCGGGGGACGGGGCAGCCGGACCCGACCGCGATCAGGTCGGCGACCTCGAACGGCTCGTCGTCACGGCGTCGCTGGCGGTACCCGTGATGCTCGTCTCCTCCCCGCCTGGCAGTTCGACCCATGGCAGTACGCCTGCTTCTCGCTCGCCACACCGGTCGCGACCTGGGGTGCGTGGCCCTTCCACCGGCGGGCGCTGCGCGGGAACTCCACACCGGAGGCCAGATCGTCCGCCGATCCACCGTTCGCCACCGAGGCCGCGGCGACTCCGTGGAAGCCGGCGGATGCCTGGGTCGGGTCGCCGTTGAGCGCAACCTTGCCCTTGTAGGCGGGCCCCAGCAGGTCGTTCATCCTGACGGGCGCGGGGACCTTGGAGGCGTCGTGGCCGATGGCGAGGTAGCCGGTATAGTCGCTGGTCCAGCGCCCCTTGGGGTCCTTGAGGTGGTTCGGGACGTCCTTCCAGGCAGCCGTCCGGTACGGAGCGAACAGGGCGGTGTTGGCCAGTGCGACATTGCTGCCGAGGTCGAAGACGTCGGGTGCGCGGCTCTGGCCCTTCAGTTGCCTGGCCGCGTTGATCTCGTCCTGGCTGCTGGCGTCGGGCTGTGTGGAGTGGACCTTGACGCCGTACTTCACCTCGAAGCCCGCGATCATGTCGCCGTAGTTGGCCCAGTCGGGTAGGAGGGCGATGACGTTCAGTGTTCCCTCCTTCCTGGCGGCGACGAGCTCGGCCATGCCCCCCAGGTCACTGGCGGATTCTGCCGTCGCCGCGGGTCCGGCCGAGTCCGCAGCGGAGGTGCCGGGTGGCGGCGGGGGCCGGCCGCAGGCGGTGGCGAACAGCAGGGTGAGACCGGCGCCGCCCCCGGCCAACGTTCTCCTTGTGCGCACGGGATGCCTCTTTCATGGTGGCCCGAGTAACTGGCTGATGTCCGTCAGGCGGGCAGCTTGACCATGACGTGTTCGAGCTCGGTGAACTCCTCCAGCGAGTACACGGACCGTTCCCTGCCGTGCCCGGACTCCTTGAAGCCGCCCCACGGCATCTCGGAGGCGGACACTCCATGGTCGTTGATCCAGACTGTGCCGAACCGCAGCCGGCGGGCCGCGTCCATGGCCTGACCGATGTCCCGCGTGAAGATGGACGCGGCGAGCCCGCAGACCACGTCGTTGGCCATCGTGTAGGCGGCTTCGGCGTCCGCCGCGCGCTGCACCGAGATCACTGGCCCGAAGACCTCCCGCTGGACGATCTCGCTGTGCTGGGCGGCGTCGGTCACCACAGTCGGGGCGACGTAGCACCCACCGGGGTCGGCTCCACCGCCACCGGTGAGAAAGGACACCCTGGCCTCGGCCGCGCGGTCGAGGACGCCCCGGACGCGTTCGGCGTGCGCGGCGTGGGCCAGGGGACCCATCTCGGTGCCGGGGTCGGCGGGAGCGCCCACACGCAGCGAGGAAACCGCCCGGACCAGTTCCTCCGCGACACGGTCGTGGAATTGGGCCGTGACGATGACGCGGGACGCGGCGCCGCAGTCCTGTCCGGCGTTGTAAAAGCCGGCGCCCCGCAGGACATCCGCGACCTCGACGGGGTCGGCGTCGTCGAGGACAACGGCGGGTGCCTTGCCGCCGAGTTCGAGATGGACACGCTTGAGGCTGTCGGCCGCCGCGCGCGTGACGTCCTTGCCCATCGCGGAGTCCCCGTTGAGTGAGACGATGTCCACTCCGCCGCGGCGAACCAGCGGCACGCCTGCCGAACGGCCCTCGCCGTTGACGACGTTGAACACGCCCCTCAGGAGGAGCAGGGCGCGCCGTGGCTGGTGCGCACGTGGGCACAGACCCCGGTCACAGCCCCGCCTGAGAGGACATGCCGCCGCTGCTCGCCGCCGCATGCCCGGGACCGCCGAACTTGGTGTACGGGCTGTCAGTCGGTGCGGTAGCCAGCCATGATCGAGGCCGGGTAGCGGCTGCCTCGCGGTGATCAGCTCGATCGCGGTATTCAACGGCGCCGGATCGGAGGTACGCATGGCGTCGGCGAGCAGCGCGAAAGCGGCCGACGTGTCCGGCCCACGCTCGTCCCGGTCGGTGGTCTTCGGGGCGCTGCCGCCCACATACGCGCTGCCGCCGACATACGCTTCCCGCCGCGCGGCGTCGAGTACGGCGAGGTACCGCGTTCGTTCCGGATGATTCGCCGGAGCCGCTGCCACTGCCTGCTCGGCCGCGGCGATCGCACGCTCACGGTCCTCGGGTGAACCGGTGTGCGCATGGCGAGCCCGGTAGTCGCTGCTGAGGTTCGCGAACAACGCGGCACGTTGCGGATGGTCGGCGGGTGTGGCCACGAGCGCCTGTTCAAGCAGCTCAGCGGCCCGGTCGACGTCAGCGACCGTCTTGGCCCGCTCGAACCGGGCGGTATAGGCATGGCCGAGGTTGGACAGAAACCTCGGCCGGTCGACGTCGTCGGCCGAGGCGGCTGCCACCGACGCCTCGCCGAGCTCGATGGCCCGGTCCCCGTGCTCGGCCAGCCCGCTCCGCCGGTACCACGCCCCGTACGCGAGACTCAGATCCGACAGGCATCTCGCCCGCTCGGGATGGTCTGGAGGGATGGCCGCGACCGCGGGCTCACCCACATCCATCGCCCGCATCACATCGTCGAACTGCCCAGTGAGCGAGTGCCGGACCTGGAAGGCGATGCCGAGATCGGACAGCATGGTCGCCCGCTCGACGCGATCGTGCGCCGTGTCCGCGATGAAGAGCATGAGGATGTCGATGGTCGCGTTGAGCAGGGCGAGATCGCCCGTCTCCGAGGCGCGGGTCAGAAGGCTCCCGGCGAGGCCCGCACGGGTCTCGACAACCGCGGTGGGGCCAATCAGAGTTCGCATGCGTTCGGGAACCAAGTCCGGATCCTCGGCCACCGGGCTGAGGAAGAACGCCGCCTTCGCGAGGTCGACAAGAGCAGCGTCTCCCGGTGACACGTTGAACCGGTGGTAGTGCAGCCAGCCGATCGCACGGCACGCCTGGTCGAAGAACTGCCGCTCCTCAGGCATGAACTCGCCGACGGCATCTGGCCGAATTCCTTCGGCCAGCAGCTCAGCGTCGGCGACGGCGTCATCCCCCAGGATCCTCGACGGGTCGCCGGATCGCTCGTAGTCGAGAAGACGTTGCTGGACCTGACGAAACGCCACGTCGAGCGGCCTTTCGGGCCGTTCTCGCGGTTCCGGCCGCCGTCGAAATGCCCAACGCACAAGAACAACATGCCACCTCACACCTACACATAGCCAGTGGCTCGCGGCTAGGCTCTTCAGATCATGGAGCATGGTCCCCCCGATACCGCTGAACGGCTCGCACTGGCGGCATTGTGCGACGAGTTGCGCGAACTCCGGCGGGAGTGCGCTGTCCAGACCGAGGAGAAGCGGCTCCTCCTGTCCCGGATCGAGGCCGAGGCTCGCGAGCGCCGCCCGATCCTGGCCCTGCTGGATCAACTGCTCGGCACCAGCGGAGCCGACACGGTTCGGGGATTGAGCAGCAGCCTGCCGGGAGCGGGCTCCGGACGAGCCGACGAGGAGACATTCGCCTGTCCTGACGGCGCCTGCGACCGGGTCGTCCACGCCGTACCGGCGGGCCCGATACCGCGATGCGAGCTCACCGGTCTGCCATTGATCTCCCGTTGACGACATGGGCAACTTCTTCGGTGAACTGGCCAAGAAGCTGGCAGAGCGCTGGGTCGGACTGCTCGCTGTACCCGGTCTCTTGTTCGTCTCCTGCGCCTGGGCAGGTCTGCAACTCGGCTGGACGTACGCCCTCGACCTGCGCCTGCTCGCCTCGAAGACCACCGCGCTCGGCGCCTCCCTGAACAAGGCGTCCGGTCCGGCTCAGATCCTCGCCATCGTCGCATTGCTGCTCGCCGCCGCAGGCGTCGGACTGATCGTGCAGGCACTCACGGCGCCGCTCCGCGCGTGGTGGCTCGGCCAGTGGCCGACGGGATTGCGGTGGGCGGCGCGGTGGCGGACCCGAGCACGCACGGGCCGATGGGTCAGGCTGGTCGAGCACCGGCAGCAACTCCAGCGGCGGTACCCGCTGCCCGGCCGAACTCCCGAGCGGCAGCACGACATCGACACCATCGCGCACCGGATCAACCGGCTGTCCCCGGCGAAGCCCGCCCGACCCACATGGATGGGTGATCGCATCGCCGCCGTCGAGCAGATCAGCCTTGACAGGTACGGGCTCGACCTCCGATTCGGCTGGCCACGCCTCTGGCTGGTGCTGCCGGAGCACATCCGGGCCGAACTCACCACGGCCAACGGTCAGTTCGCCACCACCATCGTCACCGGGGCATGGGCTCTGCCCTACCTCGTACTCGGCACGCTGTGGTGGCCGGCGCTGCTGATCGCATTGGTCACGGGCCTCAGCGCATGGACACGAGCCCGGACCGCGATTGCCGAGCTCACCGACCTGAGCGAATCGGCGGTCGACCTCCATGGCCGCACCCTCGCCGTGGCGCTCGGCACCGCACCTGCTGACAGCACCGGCTCCCTCACCCCCGCCGAAGGTCAGCAGATCACCCGCCAAGTGCGCAAAGGCAGGTGATCGGGCGGCTCCGGCCCCGCCTCGACAGTACGTGGAAATGGTCCGGCACGCTCGTGCAGGAAACCGCCAACCCGACCGGACTCAACGTCACCGCCCGCGGGCCGGCCAGTCTCGATGTTGGTAGCGCCTCAGTGCTGGATCAGGCCGCCGACAGGGACGGCAGCGACGTGACCGGTCGCTGGAAGCGTCTGTGCCAGCGTGAGGCCGATATCGACCAGCGATGACCGGCGCAGGGAAGCCACGTCGGGAATCGGAGTCCACACCGACTCGGCGATCTCTCCGTTCGGCTCAGGCCGGAGCCGGCCGCCAGTGATACGGACCCGGTAGAAGATGCCGACATTCTGGTGCTCGACTCCCGCACGCGCGAGGGCCGCAGGAATCAGCCGTGAGTCCACTCCCAGCAGGCGATCCACTACCGCCGCGCACCCGGTCTCCTCCGCCACTTCCCGGATCACCGCATCGAACGGATCCTCTCCCTGCTCGACCCTGCCACCCGGAAGAGTCCAGTTGCTCCCGCCCTCCGGCGGTACGTGGCGGGCGAGCAGCACCCGCCCGTCCTCGATACACACGGCGTACGCCGCCAACCGGAAGCTCATCCCCGCACCTCCTCGCCGGACCCTATCCGACGCCCAAGGTCCGCGTGGCCGCATAATCACCCGGCTCGCTGAGCGCCGACCATCGCAGCGGCGACCCGCGAGGGGAATTTCCGGTGTCGTATAGCTGAACGCGAAATGTGAATTCGAAAAGATCGGTGAAGAGGGTACGGAAGTGGCACAACCCCGCGCGGATTTTCCACGTCGAAACGGGTGATCGGAAATCAGATCCACTCCCCACGGAGGTTTTTCGTGTCCACCCTTGGCCCGCCCTCCCCCCGCGTCCGCCCGGTCGGCGTCGCCGCCTTACTGGCCGTCGCGGCCAGCACCGGACTCTTCGCCTGGAACGCCCAGGCCGCCGCCTCGCCCGCGTCGGCCTCCCCGGTGTCGTCGGCCGCGTCGCCGGCCACCGTGACCGTCACCGACGAACGGATGACCTACACGGCGGCCGACGGCCAGACCAACAAGCTCACCATCAAGCGGGTCAGCGAGACCGACACCACGCTGACCTTCGCCGTCGACGACGTTGTCGAGATCACCGTCGGCGCCGCCTGCACCCACCCCACCGCCGCCGACCTGACGTATGTGACCTGCACCGTGCCCGTCCCCGACCCGGACCACCCGCGCGACCAGGGCAACGTCGAACTCGGCGACGGCAATGACAGCGTCAAGATCTCCGGTGGCGATGTGAACGTCTACGGCGGGGCCGGGGACGACACCATCATCGGCGCTTCCGTCGCGGTGGGCGGCGACGGCGACGACACCATCAGCCACGCCACGAACGCCAACGGCAACGCCGGCGACGACACCATCACCGACTCGTTCGCGGTGTGGGCCGGAGACGGCGACGACACCGTCATCGGCGATGACGTGGCCAACGAGATCTACGGCGGCCCCGGCAACGACTATCTCGACGGCGCCGGCAACGACGACTCGATCGACGGCCAAGAGGGCGACGACACCATCAAGGGCGGACCGGGCAACGACTACCTCTTCGGCGGCCCCGGCCAGGACGACATCGACGGCGGCCCCGGCGACAACGTCATCGACCAGGACGGATCCATGCCCGAGGGATTCTGAGGAAACCTCGAGAGACCACAAGAGATCTCAAAAGCCTGAACAATAAGACGGCCCGGGTCGACGACCCGGGCCGTTCCACCGCCGAACGGGCAACGGAACTCGCCCTCACCCCTGCACAGACCATCCGCCAGCCGGTGGCCTCGCGGTGCTCGGCGGACGGGAGCCCGTCCGAAGGCGGACTCGTAGGGCCCGTACGGTGTGCGGTGCGGGTGGGCGGTCCAGACGTCGACCTCCCGACCCGGTGCTATCCGGATCCGGGCACCCGCCGCTCCGTAGAAGCCGACGTCGGGGTCGCCGAGGCGGTCCACGAAGGGAGCATGGCGCGTAGCCGTTCCGGCGTGACCTCCTCCAGGCTGGCCAGCACCGTGCGTCCGGGCGCTTGATCGATGGGCGCGAGGGAGGGCACGGCGAGCACCGCGCACCCCGCCGCCTCGGCGGAGCTGACGCCGGTGGGAGTGTCTTCCACGGCCACGCAGCGGACGGGGTCTGCGCCGAGGGCGCGGCAGGCGGTGAGGTAGGGGTCAGGAGCGGGCTTGGTGCGCTCGGTGTCGTCGGCAGTGACGGAGACCACGAACCGGTCGGCGCCCAGGACGGCCAGGACAATGTCGGCGACGGCCCGGGATGAGGCGGTGACCAGGGCGGTGGGGACACCGTCGCGGGCGAGGGCGTCGAGGAGGTCGAGCGCACCCGGTCGCGGCACGATGCCGGTAAGCACCCGGTCGGTGAACTCCCGGTGCAGCGCGTCGGCCACGTCCGCGGCCGGCCGGCTCGTGGCCGCGCCCAGCCACGCGGCGGTGTGCTCGACCGGGCGGCCGAGCACCTCCGGCTGGTCGGGCAAGGTCAAGGGTCTGCCGAGACCCGCGGCGACCTGCTCCACCGCCTCCCACCACAGCCGCTCGGTGTCGACGAGCGTGCCATCCATGTCGAACAGGACGGCCTGGAGCGGGAGTCGAGTCACGGTGGTCTCTTTCAGGTCGGGGAATTCGCGGGGGAACTTCAGTGCGCGCGTTCGGCCACCAGCACCGGCCGCCGGGGGAGTGACACCCGTACGGCGGTCCCGGCGGCCAGTGCGGCGGCCTCGTGGGTGGACAAGTCGGCCTTGATCTCCACGCCGTCGGCCATCCGTACGGTGAGGCGGGTGGTCGCGCCGAGGAACGCGGTGGCGACCACGCGGGCGTCGCCCTGTCCTTCCGCCGCGACGTGGACGGCTTCGGGCCGCACCAGCACGTCCACCTCCGGCGTCGCGGGCACCTCGCCGTCGGCCGGCAGTCGCTGCCCGAGCACCTCGACGGTCGTACCGTCCAGGTGTCCGGGAATCCGGCTCATCGTGCCGACGAACTCGGCGACGAAGGCGGTGGCGGGCCGTCCGTACAACTCGGACGGGGGTGCGCACTGTTCGAGCCGTCCGGCGCGCATGACCGCGACACGGTCGGCCATGGACAGCGCCTCTTCCTGGTCGTGGGTGACGAACAGGGTGGTGATGCCGAGTTCCCGTTGCAGTCGGCGGATCTCCTCGCGCAGGGTCAGGCGCACCTTGGCGTCCAGCGCCGACAGCGGCTCGTCGAGCAGCAGGACGCGCGGGCGCAGTGCGAGCGCGCGGGCGAGGGCCACGCGCTGCTGCTGGCCGCCGGAGAGCTGGTGCGGGAACCGCTCGCCCTTGTCCCCGAGGCCGACCAGCTCCAGCAACACCGCTGCTCGCGCCCGCCGTTCGGCCGTACGCACCTTGCGCATGCGCAACCCGAAGGCCACGTTGTCGACGGCGCTGAGGTGCGGGAAGAGGCTGTAGGACTGGAAGACCATCCCGGCGTCGCGGCGATGGGCCGGAACACCGGTGACGTCCTGGCCGTCGACCAGCACCTCGCCGGCGTCGGGGTGCTCGAAGCCGGCGAGCAGGCGCAGGGCGGTGGTCTTGCCGCAGCCGGACGGACCGAGCAGGGCGAGCAGTTCACCCGGTCGCACGGCCAAGTCGAGCCCGTCGAGGGCGATGGTCTTCCCGAACTCTCGGCGCAGGCGCCGGAATTCGACGGTGGCCGCCTTCTCGGCAACTGCCTTGTCACGTGTGGTGGCGGTCATGGTTCATCCCCGGGAAGCGGTACGGGAGCGCCCGCCGAAGCCGGCGAGTGCGAGGAGAAGTGCCCAGGTGACGAGCAGGCTGAGCACGGAGACGGCGACGGAGAGCTGGGCCTGGGAGCCGCTGACGGTCACGATCCACACCGCGAAGGGCTGGAAGCCGAGCAGCTGGGCGACGGTGAACTCGCCGAGTACCAGCGCCAGTGTGAGGAAGGAGGTGTTGAGCAGTGCCCCGCGCAGGTTGGGCAGTACGGCCCGGACGAGTGCCTGCGGCCAGCTGGCGCCGCAGCTGCGGGCGGCCTCGACGAGGGTGGGCACGTCGATGGCGCGCAGTCCGGCGTCCAGCGCCCGGTATGCGAAGGGCAGGGCCATCACCACGTACGCGAGGACCAGCACAAACGGGAAGCTCGGGTTCTGGATCGCCACGAAGGTCTGGAACAGCGGGGTACGCGAGAGGTGTTCGGGTCCCCACTTCAGCACCGTGCCCATCCCGGCCGCCAGCGCGATCGGCGGGACGACCAGCGGCAGTGAGCAGACCACGTCGACGACCGGCCGCAGCTTCGGCGCACCGAGCCGGAGCGCCACCATGGCGGGCACCATCAGCAACAGGACGGCGGCGATGGTGGCGGCGGCCAGCTCCAGCGACAGCAGCAGGCTGGAGAGGAAACCGTCGGCGGAGAGGATGTGGGTGTAGGCGTCGAAGGTGACCCCCTGGCCCGGCACGTCCACCGTGAAGACCACGGACGCGGCGAGCGGCACCAGGAAGTACAGCCCGGCGCAGGCCAACACGCACCAGCGCCATGGATTCAGGCGAGCCATCGCGCACTCCGTCGTTGCAGAGGCAGGTACATGGCCATGACCAGGCCCGCGACCAGGACCATGTCGAGGCTGAGGGCGAGCGCCACGTTCTCCTGGCCGACCAGCACGTTGCCGGAGATGGCGTCGGCGATCTGAAGGGTGACCAGCGGCACCGAACTGCCCACCATGGCCGCGGCGGTGGCGTACGCGGCGAAGGCGCTGCCGAACAGCAGCACCAGCCCGCCGAGCAGCGAGGGCGCCAGCACGGGGAGGGCGACGTGCCGCCAGTACTGGAGGGCGGTGGCGCCGTTGTTGCGGGCGGCCTCGCGCCAGTGGGAGCGCAGTCCCTCCAGGGCGGGGGTGATGGTGAGGACCATCAGAGGAATCAGAAAGTACAGGTAGACGGTGATCAGTCCCCAGAAGCTGTAGAGGTCCCACCCGTGCTTCGCCAGCCCCAGGTGCCGGGTCAGAACGCCCGAGTTGCCGAGCGTGGCGACGAACGCGAAGGCCAGCGGGACACCGCCGAAGTTGGCGAGCACCCCGGAAGCGGTGAGCACCGCCTCGCGCAGCGCCCGGAAGCGCGAGGTCACCACGGCCTGGGCGAGCGACAGCCCGAGAACGGCGGCGATGGCGGCGGAGACGGCGGACAGCTTGACGCTGCCGAGCAGGGCCGTCAGGTACGCGCCGTGCAGCGAGGTCGTCAGGTTGGACAGGCTGTAGGAGGTGGCACCGGTGGTCTGACCCTTGACGGTGAAGGCGCCGTTGAACATGGCCAGGGCGGGTAGTCCGAAGGCGAGTGCCGTGAACACCAGCAGCGGCAGGACGGCGAGCCAGCCGGGGGCGCGGCGCCGCCGCTTCATCGAAGCGACGGGCACCGCACCGGCCTTGGGAAGGGTGGCGGTCATCCGGAGACGGCCTTCGCCCAGCCCTGCGCGAGCACCTTCTTGGCCTTGCTCTGCTGGGCCTCGGTCGGGAACTCGGGGGTGCCGGACACCTCCGGCAGCTTGGCCGCGGCGGTCGTGTCGAGCGTGCCGGCCTTGTCCATGGCGGTCATCAGGGCCGGGCGGGCGTAGCCCTTGAGCCACAGGTTCTGGCCCTCGGTGCTGTAGAGGTACTCCTGCCACAGGCGGGCGGCCGCCGGGTGCGGGGCGTCCTTGTTGATGGCCTGTGAGTAGTACTGGGAGAACGTGCCGTCGCCCGGTACGGCGACCTTCCAGTCCACCCCCTTGGACTTGAACTCCTCGGCGTACCCGGCGTTCAGGTAGTCCCAGTCGATACTGATCGGCGTCTCGCCCTTCTCGACGGTGGCCGGAGTCGACTCGACAGGTGTGTAGTTGCCGTTCTTCTTGAGCTTCGCGAAGAAGTCCAGGCCGGGCTGGATGTCATCGAACGAGCCCCCGCCGGCGAGCGCGGCCGCGTACACACCGCCGAAGGCCGAACCCGACTTGGTGGGGTTGCCGTTGAGCGCCACCCGACCCTTGTACTCCGGCTTGAGCAGGTCCGCGAAGGTGGTCGGGCAGGTCTTGACCCGCTTCGCGTCGCAGCCGATGGAGATGTAGCCGCCGTAGTCGTTGTACCAGCGGGCCTGCGCGTCCTTCTGCCCCTCGGGGATGTCGGCGAAGTCGGCCACCTTGTACGGCGCGAGCAGCCCTTGCTGGGCCGCGCTGAGAGCGAAGGAGCTGCCCAGGTCGAGAACGTCCGGGGCGCGGTTCTGGCCCTTGCGGGAGGTGACTGCGTTGATCTCGTCCTGGCTGGACCCGTCCGGGTTCTCGACCTTGATCTTGATGCCGTACTTCTTCTGGAAGCCGTCGATGAGGGCGCCGTAGTTGGCCCAGTCGCGGGGCAGCGCGATGGCCTGAAGCGTGCCCTCCTTCTTCGCCGCCTTCACCAGCGCGTCCATGCCGCCGAAATCGGCGGCGGAGGTGGCGGTGGCGGCACTCTTGCCGTCGGCGGTGCTCGACGCGTTGTCGGGTGCGGCGCCGCAGGCGCTCAGGGCGAACGCGGCGACGACGGCGAGGGAGCCGCTGAGGACGGCTGTTCTCGGCAGGGACACGGTCACGGTCACTCCAGGGGGACGCACGAGGGTTCAAGGAGATGAAACGGAGAACTTGTCTGAACAAGTTGGCCTCAGTAAGGCCGTCTCGGATGTCGTCCCCGTAAACACCGGCGAAACCCTTCCCCCTGTTTCCCTGCATAATTGCGGACGGTGCCATCACCTCCAGGTCTCGATTAAGCTGTCCATGCTGTGCACAGTTGTCGACTCAGAGGGGAAGCATGCCGGCGCGACACGAGGAGATCGCCGATGCACTGCGGCAGGCGATCGACCGCGAGGAGTACACCGTCGGCAGCCTGCTGCCCCCCGAGACGGAACTCGCCGCCCGCTACGGCGTCTCGCGCGGCACGGTGCGCCAGGCCATCGCGACCCTCACGGCCGAGGGCCTGATCGGCTCCCGCCAGGGCGCCCGCCGCGTGGTGCTGACCAGCCGCCGCAGCCAGACCTTCGCCGAACTGCGCAGCTTCGCCCAGTGGGCGCGTGCGATGGGCCGGGAAGCGACGGGCCGGGTGGTGGCGCAGGAACACCGCCCGGCGACCAAGGAGGACTCCGTACGCCTCCAACTGCCCCTCGGAACACCGGTGTTGCACGTTCTGCGGGTTCGCGGCCTGGATGGCGAGCCGGTCCTCGTGGAGCGGACCGTGTACGCCGACTGGATCTCCCCCGCCGTCGCGGCGATCGAGCCCGACTGCCCGTCGGTCACCCAGCGCCTCTACGACGACACGGACTTGGTCTTCGCCTACGGCGAGCACGTCATCGACGCGGTCGCGGCGGGCGCGCAGGACGCGGAACTGCTCGGCATCCGCCGCACGAGCCCGTTGCTACGGGTCCGCAGGGTCACGACCACTCGCGAAGGGCGACCGGTGGAGTGGTCGGACGACCGCTACCGCTCGGACGCCGTGAGCTTCAGCGTGCACAACTCGATCGGGAACAACGCGCTGGCCCGCAAAACGGCGGACTGACGAGCTCGTGCAGGGTCGATGCCTGGAATCAGTCCGACCGGCGGTGGCGGCGGGCGAGGGCGGAGGTCGCGATCGAGTTGTGCACGGTGAAGGCGACGGTGCCCGGGAGGTAGCGGTCCTCGGACCATTCCACCGGTGTCCCGGCCGGATCGGTGGAGCGGCGGCGTTCACGCAGCAGAGCGTCCCCGGCTTCGCAGCCGAGCAGTCGCGCGTCGTCGGCGTCCGCCACCACCAGATCGATGGTGTGGTCAGCGTCGGCGAAGACCACACCGTGTTCCTGGAGCGGCTCGGTGTGCGAGACCGCGTCGGGCGGGATCCGTGCCACCAGCTCACCCACCCACAGTGGATAGAGTGACCGCTCCACCATGACCGGTCGGCCCGACAGGGTACGCACCCGCAGGACGAGGACCACCTCCGCGCCGGGCTCCAGCCGCAGCTGCTCGCGTTCCCGGGCGTCGGCCGGGCGCCTCTCGACCCGCTCCACCCGCCCGCCGGGCTCCTCGCCGAGGGATCGCGCCCAATTGGTGAAGCTCACCAGTTCGGCGAAGCTCTGCACCCGGGCGGTGCCCAGCACGACGCGGCGAGTGCCGCGCCGGGAGGTGACCAGGCCGTCGGCGCGCAGCGCCCCCAGCGCCTGGCGGATGGTGCCGCGGGAGACCCCGTACCGCTCGGCCAGCGCGCTCTCGGCCGGGAGCCGGCCGCCCGACCCGTATTCGCCGGCCGCGATCGCCTCACGCAGGTCGGCCGCGACCCTGCGGTACAGGGTGTCCTTCGGCGGCTCCGCACGCCCGTCCTGCAACGTTCCTCCCTGGTCGACTCGACACCGCGGCGTACCCCGGTCCCGCTGGACCCTATCCGCTTCGTGTCCGCCACGCGTCGCCCCATGTCGTCCGGCAGTCGGCCGGCTACGAGCGGACAGTGGGATTCCCACCCCATCCCCCGGCAGCACCATCCGCTCAGCTGGTCACCGGCGTCCGGCTCACTGTCCGAAGTCGCGACCTTGATGTGTCGACGGTCCGACTGACCGGCCCGCCCCGCCCATCGGGTGGGGCGAAGTCTTCGGCTCTCTTCCGGTTGTCCGTCATCTGCGGTTCACAGAACAGTCTCGGTCGGGCCGCTTACTGGGGGCGAAGTTGTACAGCCAACATTGGCGTGAAGGACACGCGCCACCACGTACACCGGAAATCGACAACCTCGCAGCCGACGCTCCGCCGATCACCACTCGGCCGGTGTGCATACAGAGTTGGTGACACCTCGCTTCCACGAGAGAGCTGGGCGCGGCACTCGTTTCCGAGCATCCATGCCCATGTAAGGAGATTCCGTGGTTCGCAATCCGAATATCCCCAAGCCCGAGTCCGAGCCCGGCGACAGACCCGAGACGACGACCGGCGCCACCCGCCGTCGCTTCCTCCAGGGCGCGGGGGTCGCCGCCGGGACGCTGGTGCTCGGTGGGACCGCCGGGGCGGGCGGCGCGTACGCCGCCTCGAACCCCGGGTACGTCTTGCCAAAGGGCTTCCAGGGCGACATGTCCGACCTGAAGCATGTCGTGATCCTGATGCAGGAGAACCGATCCCTCGACCACTACTTCGGCACGTTCCCCGGTGTACGCGGCTTCAATGACAAGCAGGCGCTCCGGTTCCAGGACGGCACCACCGTCTTCCAGCAGAAGGACCGCAACGGCAACATCGTCACCCCGAAGGCCGATGACGGCACCTGGGGCAACAACCACGAAGCCTGGGGCGACGTCGACCATCGCAAGTGGGATCTGTGGGTTCAGCACAACGGCGCCAGCTGCATGAACTACCACAGCGACGCCTACATGGGCTTCTACCATTCGATCGCCGCCCAGTACACCATCGCGGACCAGAACTTCTGCTCCGAGTTCGGGCCGACCGACCCCAACCGGAAGTACCTGTGGAGCGGCACCGCCAACAGCGAGACGGGCAACACCGACGAGTCCAACTACTCCCGTCCCTGGATCACGGTGGCCGAGCAGCTCCAGCAGGTGGGCATCGACTGGCGGCTCTACTCCGACAACAGCGGCAACGGGCGACAGGGTTACATCAGCACCTGGGTCGGCGACTACGGCGACAACGAGCTGAAGTACTTCAAGGGGTTCGACCCGCAGGGGCTGAGCGCCGACGACCCGAAGCTGCGGCCCGGCACCGGCCTGATCTGGCGCGGCAACGCCACCTACTACTCCGGCAAGACCTCACCGAATGACGACTCCGACGAGAACCTCGACGCGGTCCTCAAGAACCTCCATGACGCCTGCCAGCCGGGCGCGGAACACCCGCCGCCGGCCGTCTCCTGGATCGTGGCGCCCTACGGCTGGTCCGAGCACCCGAGCGCGGACACTCTTCACGGCGAGCGCTACGTCAAGAAGACGCTCGACATCCTCCAGAGCAACCCCGACATCTGGAATCACACCCTCTTCATCCTCAACTACGACGAGAACGACGGGAAGTTCGACCACGTGCTGCCGCCCTGGCCCGAGGCGGGCACGGCGGGCGAGTACACCGGCGACTATCCGCTCGGCTTCGGTCCCCGGGTGCCGATGCTGCTGGTCTCGCCGTGGACCCGCGGCGGGTACGTCGCCTCGGAGGTCTTCGACCACACCTCGACGATCAAGTTCCTCGAGATCTGGGCGGCCCACCTCGGCAAGCCGTTCCGCTGCCCCAACATCAGCGACTGGCGGCGCTCGATCGCAGGTGACCTGACCAGCGCCCTCGACTTCGCCCACCCGCAACCGGGGCCGGCCGCCCTCCCGGACCCGCGCGCCGAGCGGCCGGTGTCGATCGCCGCCGACCATATGAAGGCCCGCCCGCTGAGCTTCCACCCGCACGCGACGATCTCGGAGGACCGCGCGTCGGGGACGGTCACCGCCAGGATGACCCTGACCGGCGGCCCGAAGGACAAGGCCCTGAGCTTCCAGGTCTTCCCCGACAAGTACAAGGCGTTCTCCAGCACGCCGTTCACCGTCGCCGCGCGCAAGCCCCGCGACTACACCTGGGACGCCAACGCCACCGACGGCAAGTACGCGTTCTCGATCTACTCCAACGACGGCTTCGTGCGCTCCTTCGCCGGCCAGGTCGCGCCCGCCGGAAAGACGGACGGTGCCCTCCCGCGGGTCGAGGTCGCCCTGCTGAGGGGCGAGGGCATCACACAAGAGGCCCAGGTGAAGCTCACATTGCACAACGACGGCACCGAGCCGGTGGACTACACCCTCACCGCCCATGACTACCTCGGCCGTACCCGGAACGTCACCGTGGCCCCCGGCCGGACGAAGGTCGTCATGTGGCCCACCCAGCAGGGCTACTACGACGTGGTCGTTACGGTCAACACCGACACCGCCTGGACGCAGCGCTACGCGGGGCGGATCGCCCCCATCTGAGAGGATCCCGCACTCGGCCGACCCGCCACCGCCTCCCGCATCGAATCCGGCCTCGGCCGGTGTCCGGTTTGGCGATCGTGCGGTGGACCCGGCTGAGAACACGTACGGCCACCGCGTGATCCTCGGGGGTTGTGTGAACTCCTGAAGATCATGCGGTGGCCGCAGTGGAAGAGTCAGGTGGTGGTTGCGGGGTCGCTGGTGCTGGCTGTGCCGGTCTCGACGTGGCCGGCGAACCGTCGCACGAACGCGCTGTCGGTGTTGGAGGTGACGGTGACGTCGTACCAGTGGTGGCCGGCGGGCACGCCCCAGGCGGGGACCGTCCGGGAGGCGCCGGGCTGCACGGTGTAGGAGTAGTGGTCGTCGGGTGCGTACGCGTCGGTGGCGGTGAAGGTGACGGAGGCGCTTCCCGCGTTGGTGAACGTCAGCGTGACCTGCCCGGCGGCGTTGTCATGGCGGGCGGTGACCTCGGGGCCGACGGCGGTGTTGGTGCCGGCCTGGCGGCGCAGGAACCCGTTGGGGCCATGGACGGAGAAGTCGTAGCGGCTGCCGGGCAGCGCCCAACTGTCGGTCAGGCTCTTACCGCCCTCGACCGTGTACGGCCAGGGACCGTCGCCGCGGGTGGCCGACGTGACATGGAATGCCGCCCCCGCCGCACCGAGGCTGGTGAAGGTGAACTGCATCCTGCCGCCCACCGCCTTGGTGTCCACGACCAGGTCGTACGGCAGCGGCCGGGCGTTGCGCAGCCCGCTCTCCTGCCTGGGCAGCGTGCCGGTGGCCGGCGGCGCGGGCACGTAGTCGCCGGGGTTGTCGTGGTTCGGCGGGACGTAGCGGGTGGTGTCGGGCAGGGCGGGCACGCCGGCATCGCTGCCGGAGAAGTCGAACGCGGAGGTGAGGTCGCCGCACACCGCACGGCGCCACGCGGACACGTTGGGGTTGTGAACGCCGAAACGCTTCTCGATGAACTGCACGATGGAGGTGTGGTCGAACGTCTGCGAGCACACCCACCCTCCGGTGCTCCACGGGGAGATGACGAGCATCGGCACGCGCGGACCGAGCCCGTACGGTCCCGCGCCGTAGCCCGAGGACCCGGCGAACAGGTCCTGCGTCACATCGGCGGTCGACAACCCCCGGGCCGCGGAGGCGGGCGGGAACGGCGGGGTCACATGGTCGAAGAACCCGTCGTTCTCGTCGTAGGTCACCAGCAGCGCCGTACGGCTCCACACCTGCGGGTTGGAGGTCAGCGCGTCCAGAACCCGCGAGATGTACCAGGCACCGTAGTTCGCCGGCCAGTTCGGATGCTCGGAGAACGCCTCGGGGGCGGCGATCCAGGAGACCTGCGGCAGCGTGCCGGCCGCGACGTCGGCGCGCAGCCGGTCGAAGAAGCCGTCGCCGGCGGCCGCGTTCGTGCCGGTGCGGGCCTTGTCGTACAGGGCGTCGCCGGGCTCCGCGTTGCGGTAGTTGTCGAAGTACAGCAGCGAGTTGTCCCCGTAGTTCCCGATGAACGGATCACTGGTCCACCCCCAGTGGCCGGCGGCGTCCAGCCCGGTGCCGATGTCCTGGTAGACATTCCAGGACACGCCGGACTGCTGAAGGATCTCCGGGAACGTGGTCCACGCGTAGCCGGCCTCCTCGTTGCCGAGTACCGGCCCGCCGCCCCTGCCGTCGTTCCCGGTGTAACCGGTGTACATGTAGTACCGGTTGGGGTCGGTGGAGCTCAGCATCGAGCAGTGGTAGGCGTCGCACACCGTGAACGCGTCCGCCAACGCGTAGTGGTACGGGATGTCCTCACGGGTCAGATACGCCATCGTGGTCGTCGACTTCGCCGGGATCCACCGGTCGTACGCGCCGCCGTTCCACGCCGCGTGCGTGCCGGACCAACTGTGGTCGAGGTCCTGGATGAACTTCAGGCCCAGGTCGTCCGCGTCCGGGCGGAACGGCAGCGTCTCACGCCCCGAGGTCGCCGCCTGGTGGAAAGCGGTCTTCCCCGACGGCAGCACGAGCGGGCGCGGATCACCAAAACCCCGCACCCCGCGGAGCGTCCCGAAGTAGTGGTCGAACGACCGGTTCTCCTGCATCAACACCACGACATGCTCAACATCGGCGAGCGTGCCACTCCCGGCGGCAGGCGGAATCGACGCGGCCCGCGCAATCCCGGCCGACAGACTGGACGCCGCGGCCGTACCCGCGGCAAGTTGCAGAAACCTACGGCGACTGACGTCGGTCACAAGCGCTCCTGGAGATCCGGTGTGGGGCTCAGAGTCAGGGACTGCGGCCGGGCAAGTGCCCGGAGTGACGTTGAACGTGGTGACCACGTTCTCGAACGGTGGGGGCTCCCGGCCCGATGTCCGGGGCGCCAGGCCGGGAGCCTGTCCGAGGGTGCGGGCCGACCGGCTTGGATCAGAAGTGCCAGCAGGCCCAACTGTGGGGATCGTCGGCGTCGGCGGCGCGGGAGAAGACGCTTGCCGCGTACGGGTAGCCGTAGGTGCAGGCGTCGTCCATGCTCATGGAGACGTGGTTGCCGTCGGGGGCGACACAGTGCCAGTCACTGGCGGTGGTGCCGTCGAGGCTGACGCCGCCGGTGTTTCCGACCGACTTGCAGTAGCCGTTGAGGTCGAGACCGCCGGAGCTCTGGAAGGCGGGGGGCTTGGTGAGGGTGACGGTGGTGGAGGTGGTGCCGGCCGGGAGGGTGACCGTCCCGGCGGCCGAGTTCACGGTGCCCGCGGTGGCGGAGGCGATGTTCCCGACGAAGCCGGGGACCTGGAAGGACACCCCACCGGCGGGCGTGTCGCCGTTCAGGGTCAGCTTCACCGCGGAGCCGGTACTGGTGATGGTGGCACCCATGCGGTGGCCACCGGCGATCGGGACGTTGGTGGCACTGGTCGTGGCGCCGGAGCGCAGCCATTCGGTGGGCAGGCCGCGGCCGACGATGACCTGCCCGTCGGACTTCTCGGCGACGAGGGAGTCGAGCAGCACCTTGGAGGCATTGGCCTGACCCCACATATGAGGGCTGGAACCGGTTCCGGCGGTGGCGTGCGTGCCGGGTGACCAGTTGGTGGACCCGGCGGTGGGGATGCCCTCCCACCAGGAGAACGGCGCGCTCTGCGAGTTCGTGATCATGAACTGGTAGTCGTACACGCCTTCGGCGCGGTGGTCGGCGGAAGCGAGCCCGGCCTCCCCGTACCCGGCGTTGTAGCCCGTGCTGAAGCCGGTGTAGCCGCCGTAGGTGTGCGGGGGCAGCCCGGAGAGCTTGGCGAATCCGTTCTTGTAGGTGGAGTCGAGCATGGTGGTCATCGGGCCGCTCTGCTGGGCGCCGAAGAGGTAGCCGTCCCAGTTCCAGCGGCCGAACAGGAACAACGCGGCCCAGTTGGCGTTGTTCTTCTGCCCGCAGGCATTGCCGTCGTTGGGCGCGTTCACGGCGCAGGGGATGTAGTTGAGGTGGTTGGCGTCGATGGTCTTGGTCAGCGCTGTGTTCACCGCGGACAGCAGGGACTTGTGGGTCCGCTGCGCCCAGTTCGCCTCGGAGGTCTTGCCGAGCTTGGCCGCGATGTAGTGGTAGGCGGTCAGGCCCATGAGGGCCTCGGCGTTGTCGACGGTCCAGTAGCCGTCGCTGTCGATGTCGTAGGTGGCCTTCATGACGCCGCCGGGCCCGGTCCGGTCGGTCTGGATCCGGTGGGCCTCGGTCTGGATGCGGTTGAAGTTGCTCTGCACGAAGGCGGTGTCGCCGGTCTTCTCCAGGTAGACGGCCCAGGGCCAGGGGAAGGTCCAGTGCCCGTCGTCGTAGTCGACCGGAGAGTTGCTCGGGTCGAACTCGGTGAGCTGGGTCTTGGCGTCGGAGAGGTCGCCCTGGGTGAAACGGTTGACGAGCATGCCGACGAGGTCGTGGTTCCAGACCTGGTCGTAGCCGTTCTCCCCGACATGGAGCGCGGTGCCGTCCTTGACGATCTCGCCGTAGATCATGCCCGCCTTGTAGGCGTTGACCAGCCGGGGGTCCGGCAGGTCGAGCTGGGCGATCTCCCCGAGCCGGCCGTCCCAGTGGTTGGTCATGTGCGCGTAGTGGGAATCGTACGAGCCGGCCGCGGCCAGGCTGCTGTCGGAGGGCCACGGGTACGAAGCCCCGAAGCGGTCGACGGCGATGACGTAGTCGTGCGAGACCGACTCACCTGGCTGCACCGTGTTGCCCACGTCGTTCAGCGGGATCAGGCCGGATGAGGGCGCCGGGTCCTCGGTGTGGGCCACCGTGTCATGGTTGTCCACGGTGACGCGGGAGTAGACGGCGACATAGTCGTTGCCACCGGTCGTCACCTTGTCTCCGAAGTTGGTGATGGTGACGGTGGTGTTGTCGCGCTGAAAGCTGGTCACCAGCGCCGGGTAGTAGCCCTCGGCATTCGACCACTGGAGAGACGCGGGGTTGTTGTGGATCCCGAATCTGGCGGTCGTGTTTTTCCCGGCGCGGATGTCGAAACTGCCGTCCCGATGGGCGATGGCGGCGTCTTTGTCTCCGTCCCAGCCGATGACCGCGCTGTCGACCTGGTTCGTGCCGGCACGGGCCGGAGCGGCCTGGAGGGTCTGGACACCGGCGGCGAAGCCGACGAGGGCGAGTCCGATGACCGCGCTGAGAAGGCGTCGGCGCAGGGTTCGGAGGCGGGGAGGTCCGTCGGCCGGCACCGGCGACGGTGTGATGCGGCTCATGGCGATTCCTGGGGGCGTCGGTCGCCAGGATCAGAGGCGACAGGGGCTGATCGTGCTCTGCGGTGGCCGTAGAGGCCGGGTGCCGCGGTCGGCAGAGGGTTTTTGAGCGCTCAAACGCGGCGCCCCTAAGGAACCAACCGATGCCGGGCCTGTCAAGGGTTCGCACACCGATTGCTCTGGGGTGCCCGGCATCGGCCGGGTTGTCGGTGGGACGGGCGGGGCTACCGCCGCGGGCTCGCGGGCCGGGCGCTGGAGGACCGAATGACCAGCTGGGGTTCCAGGAGCCAGCACCCGGGACCCACCTCGTCAGTGCCGAGCAGAGCCGCGACGACCTGCCGGGCGACCAGCTCGATGGGCTGCCGGATGCTGCTGAGCTCCAGAGCGGCCGCCGTGGGCGTGTCGTCGAAACCGACGACAGCGAGGTCGCGTCCCACCTCGAGCCCCCATCGCTGAGCCGCCTGCATGGCGCCCACGGCCAGCGTGTCGGTGGCCGTGACGATGGCGGTGGGGGGCTCGGAGTGTTCGAGCAGTCTGAAGGTGACCTGGATGGCCGCCTGGACCGAGTCCTCGCTCCGCACGTCCAGGACTCCACAGGTCGAGGCGAGACGGTGGCTTTCGACGGCTTGGTGCCAGCCACGTGCCCGGCGGTCGCCGATGGTGCGACCGGACGGCCAGCCGAGGAACGCGACGCGGCGATGACCGCGATTGACCAGGTGGTCCACGGCGAGGCGAGTGCCCAGGACATTGTCCACGTCGACCCAGGGATAGGTGTCGGCGCCCGTATCCGTCCGCCCGAACGCGACGAACGGAACCCCCATGTCGAGCAGCGCCTTCGGGCGTTGGTCGTCGGCCGTCAGGTCGTACAGGACGAATGCGTCGGCAGCTCCTCCGCGGTGGAGCCTGCCGACGCTGTCGATCTCCGCGGACTCGTCCTCGGCCGCGAACAGCAACAGGTGGTGGTCGGCCGCCCGGCCGGCCTCGGCCAGAGCATGCAGAAACCTGTCGTGCATCGAGGTGAGGGCTCCGGGAGTCAGCGGGCGGATCCGGCACCCGATCATGTGTGAGGCGCTGCGCGCCAGAGCCTGCGCCTGGCGATTGGGCTGGTAGCCGAGCCGGGAGATGAACTCCACGACGCGCTCGCGGGTGGCGGGGCGCACCCGCTCGGGCGCGTGCAGGACATTGGACACGGTTTGTCTGGACACTCCGGCCGCCTGTGCCACGTCCTGGAGGGTGGGAGCGCCTCCGCCCACTGGCTCGTGGTGTCCCGGCTCCGCCATGTACGCCTCCAGTTCCTTCTGCTTCACCCGCAGTGCATTGTCCCTGAACTCGGTCCCTGGTCGGCGGTCGTCCGGTCTGCTACGGTTCGCTTCCTCGCGATTTGCGCGCTCAAATTTTACCGCAACTCCACCCGTCCGAGTTCACGGAGGCGATGTGAGCCACTTCCGCCAGAGCTCTCTGCACGAACTGGTCACGTTGCTCTGGGCACCCTCCGTGTGCCTGAGTTCCGGCGACGGCCAGATACGTGCGGAGGGGCTCGACGGCTTCTACACCAATGATTACCGGGCGCTCTCCGGCCTGGAGGTGGAGGTGGCCGACGCTGTGGTCGAGCCGGTCGGATGCCGGCTTCAGGGCCCTGCGAGTGCCGTCTTCACCTCCCGTGTACGCCTGGACGGTGACGAGGGCGCCGATCCATCGGTGGTGATGCACCGCTACCGGTCGGTGGGCCAGGACGGGCTCGAGGAACGACTGGAGCTGGTCAATTACGGTGCCGCCCCCGTGCGGGCGACCGTGCGGGCGCGTGCCCGAACCGATCTGGCACCGGTCCATGTCGTGCGCGGCGGCCGGCAGGCGCCTCACGTGGCTCCTCGGCCCGTGGCCGGAGGCGCGTGCTGGGCCGGAGCGGTACAGGAGGTCCTGCTGACCGCGGAACCGGTTCCGGCGCGGATGACGTCCGAGGACGCGGACGTGGTGCTGTCGTTCACCGTCGACCTGGCGCCGGAGCAACCGTCCGGGGTCACCTTGCGGGCGACCGCCCGGAACAACGATCCGGAGACGGCCCAGCGTACGTTCCTGTCCGTCGCTCCGCGGAATCCGCCCGTACTCGCCCACCGGACCACCGGAGCGGAGGAGCCGCGCGACCCCCAGCGCCGCAAACTGCTCCAGGCGAGTCTGCGGGATCTTCAGCGCATGCTGCTGGCCGATCCCCTTGAGCCCGCGGACTCCTTCCTCGCCGCCGGCAGCCCCTGGTACTTCACCCTCTTCGGCCGCGACGCGTTGTGGTCGGCCTCCCTGCTTCTGCCCGGTGCCCGGCGGTTGGCCCTCGGGACACTGCGTACCTTGCAGCGGCGCCAGGGGGAACGTCACGACGCCGTGGCGGAGGAGGAGCCGGGCAAGATTCTGCACGAAGTCCGCCGGGAGACTCTGCGCCTGAACGACATGGTCATCCCTCCCCTTTACTTCGGCACGATCGACGCCACCATGTTGTGGGTCCGCCTCCTGCACAGCACCTGGCAGGCAGGCGTGGACGAGGCCGAGATCGAGGCGCTTCTCCCGAGCCTGCTCGCGGCGCTGGAGTGGATCACGGCCCACGGCGACAGCGACGCGGACGGTTTCATCGAGTACCGGTCCTCCACCCGGGGCGGCCTGGCCAATCAGGGGTGGAAGGACACCCCGGACGCCGTGCGCTGGGCGGACGGGCGACGCGTGGCATCCCCGCTGGCGCTGTGCGAGGTGCAGGGCTACGCGTATGCGGCCGCCACCCAGGGCGCCACCCTCCTCGACGCCTTCGGACTGCCCGGAGCCGACCGCTGGCGGGACTGGGCAGCCCGGCTTCAACAGCGGTTCCGCGCCACCTTCTGGATCGACGACGCCACCGGCGTCTATCCCGCCATAGCCCTGGACGCGGACAAACGGCCGGTGGACGGAGCGGCCTCGAACATGGCGCATCTGCTCGGCACCGGCCTGCTCAACTCCCATGAGGCGGACCTGGTGGCGCGTCGCCTGTCACGCCCCGACCTCGACTGCGGCTATGGACTGCGCACCCTGTCCTCGACGAGCAGGGCCTTCAACCCGCACAGCTACCACTGCGGCAGCGTCTGGCCGCACGACACGGCCATCGCGGTGCTCGGGCTGGCCGCCGAGGGTCACCACGCCGCCGCGCATTCGCTGGCGGAAGGTGTCGTCACCGCCGCCGAAGAGTTCGCTTTCCGCCTTCCGGAACTGTACGCGGGCACCTCCGCCCATGATGGTGAGCCCGTTCTCGCCTACCCCAACGCCTGCCGTCCGCAAGCATGGGCCTCGGCCGGGGCCGTGGCGATGATCGACTACCTCGAAAGCCATGACTCCACGAGCACGGGCACCGAATCCGGCGATCGCCCGGGCCTCCTGACAGCCGTTCCCGAGCCTCGACACACCTGACCGGGACTCCCTTCCCCGGCTCTGCGACGACCCCTCGCGAGCCGCACCCGCTTCCCCGCCCGTACCCTCCCTCACCGCAAGGAGCCCGCATGAGCCGCACCCGCACCACCTGGCGCACATCGAGAACCGCCGGCCTGGCGGCCCTGGCAGCCACCGGTGCCCTGATCCTGGCCGGCTGCTCCGGCAGCGATGCGAAGGACGAGACGTCCACGTCAGGCGGTGGCACCGATCGTGGCCCCATCACCTTCGCGGTCGGCAAGGACACCTCCGGCGCCTTGCAGAAGCAGGTGGACGCCTGGAACGCCGCCCACCCGTCGGAGAAGGTCACGCTGAACGAACTCCCGGCAGCCGCCGACGCCCAACTACAGCAACTCCAGCAGAACGGCCAGGTCAAGTCGAGCGCGTTCTCCGTGCTGGGGCTGGACGTGACGTGGACCGCCGCATTCGCGGCCAACCGGTGGATCGACCCGATACCCGCCTCGACCAGCACCAGCGGCCTGCTCCCGGCCGCCGTCGAATCGGCCAAGTACCGCGGCACCCTCTACAGCGTGCCGTGGCAGACCAACGGCGGCCTCCTCTTCTACCGAAGCGATCTGCTCACCGCCGCGGGAATCAAGACGCCACCGACCACCTGGCGCGAGATGCAGGCCGACTGCGCCAAGATAAAGGCACAGCCTCAGGCCAAGAAGGCATCCTGCTACGCGGGGCAGTTCGACAAGTACGAGGGCCTGGTCGTCAACTTCTCCGAAGCCGTGCAGTCCTCCGGCGGGCATGTCTTCGACGCCAACGGCAAGCCGACGGTCGACACCCCCCAGGCGAAGACCGCACTCACCTGGATGGCAGACGCCTTCAAGGACGGCACCATCCCGCACGAGGACCTCACCTATCAGGAAGAGAACGGACGGCAGGCGTTTCAGTCCGGAAAAGTGATCTTCATGCGCAACTGGCCCTACGTGTGGGACCTGGCCAACAAGACCGACGGCTCCTCCAAGGTCACCGGCAAGTTCGACGTCGCACCCCTGCCCGGCCTCGACAGCACCGGCTCCTCGACCCTGGGCGGCTACAACCTCGCCGTCTCCTCGTTCACCAAGCACAAGACGACCGCCCGCGACTTCATCACCTACCTGACGAGCGACAGGTCCGAACGCGCCAACCTGCTCGCCGCGTCCACCGCTCCCACCCGAACCGCCCTGTACCAGGACCCCGCCCTCCAGAAGAAGTTCCCCTACCTGGCCGGCCTCAAGAAGTCGCTGGACACCGCGGTCGCACGTCCCCAGGCCGTTCGTTATGGCGATGTGTCCGCGGCGATCCAGGACGCCGTCTACCCTGCGCTCTCCGGCCGGACCGATCCCGCCACCGCGCTGGCCTCGCTACAGGACAAGCTGACGCAGCTCACTTCTCAGCCGTGAACGGACGGGCCGGGCGCGTCCCCTCCCCCCGCGTCCGGCCCGTCGTCTCCTCCCGACTGATCGCACGGAAGACCGAGCCATTCATGACCACTTCCGCACCCGCCGCAGCTCCACCGCACGCAAAGCCCGCACCGAAAAGCCGAATCCGCCGCGCCCATCGCGGCGAAGGCCGCCTCGCCGCCCTCCTGCTCTCGCCCACACTTCTCGTCCTGGCCCTGGTCATCGGCTACCCGCTGGTGTCCGCCCTGCGCGGGTCCCTCTACCAGCGAGGAGAGGGACTGGACGCGAACGGCTTCGTCATCAGCGGCGAGCACTTCGTCGGCCTGCGCAACTACACCGACGCCTTCACCGGGGCCAACGGCTCCCGCTTCTGGAACGCCTTCGGCAACACCACGTTCTTCACGATCACCACCGTGGTTCTGGAAACCGTCATCGGCCTGGCCATGGCCCTGATCATGCATCACGCGCTGCGCGGCCGTGCCCTCCTGCGCGCCAGCATCCTGGTGCCCTGGGCGGTTCCCACCGCCGTATCCGGCCTGCTCTGGCGATGGGTCTTCGACGCCAACGGCATCGCCAACAACCTCCTGGGGCAGCAGATCCTGTGGTCCGCGGACGGCTGGCCGGCCAAGTGGGCCGTCGTCATCGCCGACACCTGGAAGACCGCCCCCTTCATCGGCCTGCTCACCCTCGCCGGCCTCCAGCTCATTCCCGCCGAACTCCACGAGGCCGCCCGGGTGGACGGCGCGAATGCCTGGATTCGGTTCCGAAAGATCACACTGCCTCTGATCAAGCCGGCCCTCCTCGTCGCCGTGCTGTTCCGCCTCCTCGATGTCCTGCGCATGTTCGACCTGCCCTACCTGCTGGTGGGAAACCAGAAGTACTCCGTGCAGACGCTGTCGGTGCTCGCCTTCAACGAAGCCAACAACCTGCACTACGGGCCTGCCGCGGCCTACGCCACGCTGCTGTTCCTGTACGTCGTCATCGTCGCGTACGCCTTCGTCAAGATTCTCGGCGCAGATCTCCTCGCCGGAGCGCGGACCAGGACTCCGGCACGTCGGCGCCGGTCGGCAACGCGCCCGCTCGCAGGAAGGGGAACTCCCGCATGACCACCCACGCCACGGACCGGCCCAGCAGGAGAGCGAGTGCCAAGGGCCCGGGTGCCGCGGCCGTCCTCCGCTACTTCGGCGTAGCCGTCATCGTCGTCTACTGTCTGGCACCGTTCTTCTGGATGGTGGTCTCCGCGTTCCGCCGGCCCTCCGACCAGTTCCAGCTCTCCGCCCTGCCCAGGCCCTGGTCCACCGCGAACTTCCGCGCGGTGTTCAAACCCGAGGTCGGATTCGGACGGGCTCTGCTCAACAGCCTCGTGGTGGCGGGCATCACCACGGTGGTCACGCTGGTGATCGGTACCGTTGCGGCCTACGCGCTGGCGCGGTTGGAGTTCCGCTTCAAGAACCTGGTCGCGGCCGTCATCATCGCGATATCCATGTTCCCGCCGATCTCCATCGTCGTGCCGCTGCTGAAGCTGTTCACCGACATCAAATGGATCAACACCTATCAGGCCATGATCGTGCCGAGCCTGTCGTTCGCCCTTCCGCTGGCCGTCTGGTACCTGACATCGTTCTTCCGCCAGCTCCCCGCCGAACTGGAACAAGCGGCGATGATCGACGGATGCACCCGGGGACAAGCCTTCCGCAAGGTCATCCTCCCGCTCGCGGCACCCGGTGTGTTCACGACCGCGATCATCACGTTCATCGCGGCCTGGAACGACTTCATCATCGCGCTTTCCATGGTCAACAAGAAGGACATGCAAACGGCCACCGTCGCCATCTCCCGCTTCACCGGGGCCTACGGCTTCGACCAGCCCTACGGAACTCAGATGGCGGCCGGTGTCGTGGTCACCGTCCCCCTTGTCCTCGCGGTTCTGGCGTTCCAGCGACGCATCGTCTCCGGCCTGACCGCGGGAGGACTCAAGTAGGGAGCGGAGCAAGCGGCCGCGGAGGTGTCCTCCCCGGCGGGCCGCCGATGGCGTCGGCGGCCCGCCGGGGAGGCGCTAGATCCAGGGAGTGGGTGCGCCGAGGGTGGCGAAGTCGATCGCATCGATCTCGGCGTAGCACGTGCCCTTGGCGAAGCGCAGGGTGTTGGCACCCTGCCGGAGGTGGACGTCGACGCCGGTCATCGACCACTCCTCCCAGCCGTAGGAGGGGTAGGCGACGGTGACGGCGGGGGCGTCGTCGACGGTGAGCAGATGGGTGCAGGTGGAGCCCATGCCGTTTCCGGCACGTACGTACATGCGGTAGACCCCGGTGTAGGGGGCGGTGATGACGTACTGGAGATAGCTGTCGGCGTTGTCGATATGGCCGGCCTTCACACCACCTGACGCGGTGGGGCTGGACAACAGGTCGGCGTCGTGCACGGACGCGTAGGCGGAGTTTTCCGCCTCCCAGCGGGTGACCGGCGAGGAGACCAGCGCGGAGTACCAGCGCGCGGCCATCTTGGAGTAGCCGCCGGCCGTCGGGTGCACCCCGTCGGCCAGATCGGCGGTGGTGAGCGCGGAGTGCATGGCCACGAAGTGCACATGCCGACCCTGCGCGGCAAGCGCGGAGACCACGCCGGGGACGGCCGCGTTGTACTGTGCCGCGCGGCTTTCGAGGACCGGGTCGGCGAGCGGGACCAGGTCGGAGACCAGCACGTCGGCGGTGGGGGCCGCGTCGGTGATGTGCGTGAGCAGCGTGGACAGCCGGGCCGGGGCGCCGGCCGGGTCGTGGTTCTGGACCATGTCGTTGGTGCCGATGTGCAGCAGGACCGTGCGCGGTGACGTGACGCGCACCCAGTCGGCGGCGTGTGCGTCGATCTCGTCGATCCGCCAGCCCGGATGGCCCTCGTGGTCGTGGTCGCCGAGACGCGCGGGGCCGTTGGACTGCGAGCCGACGAAGTCGTCGGCGTGACCGTCGGCGACCAGGTACTGCCACAGGTCCGAGCGGTAGCCGCCGGGCACGTTGAACCCGTCGGTGATCGAGTCGCCCAGCGGCATGATGCGCACGCCTCCGTCGGACTCACCGCCGGAGGGCGTGCCGAGGCGGACCTGCTGGTCGGCGCCGGCGGGCGCGGCGTACGCCTGTCCGGCGCCGAGGAGCAGCGTCGCGGCCAGCAGGCAGAGGGCGGCCAGCACGGCGCCCGGGGACATGTGGTGGCGACTTCGCAAAAGCGGTGGCACGGGACCTGGCATGGTCGCGTCCCTCCATGGGGGTCGGGGATGGGGCCGGGCCAGGCACGCCTACTCGAAGAACTTCAGGCTCCAACCGGTGTTGCTGGTGTCGCCGGGGACGTTGGCCCGGGTGTACGTGGTGTCGCCCCACCAGCAGAAGCTCCCGGTGAACCAGTAGCGGGCGGACCAGGAGTACGGGGTCCCCTTCGGGACCGCCGTGAACATCAGCGGGAACGTCGGGCCGGCCGGCGGGCTGGTGTTGATGTCACCGTTGAGCAGCACGAAGCTGTGGCTGCCGGACCCGTCGACGTACAGGGTGGGGTCCCACCCCTTCATCATCGTGGCCGCGTGCGACCCGAACAGGCAGCCGTTCGACTTGTACCAGTCCCATACGTACGTCGGGTCGCCGCCGGCCCGCAGCCGCAGGTCGGCCATGCAGTACTGGTCGCTCCAACTGCCGTTGGCCGAGTACACGATGTGCAGCTGGCCGTTGGGATCCTTGATCGCGTTCGGCGCCTCGTTGATGTACGGGTTGCCGACCACACGCTCCCAGCTCTCGCGCGGCTGCGAGATGATGTACCGCGCGCCGGCCGGCGTGGTCGGGCTGCTCATCCTGGCCAGGTAGAGGTTCTGCTCGACGTTGGTGTCGCCCGCCCAGCCGGACCAGACGAACCAGCGCTGGCCCTCGAAGGTGAACATGTTGCCGTCGATCGCCCACTTGTCGTCCGGGAGGGCCAGTTTCGTCTCGTTCCCGTACCCGCCGCTGGCGGTGGCGGAGCTGATCACGTACATCCGGTGGGCCGCGCCGGCGCCGGCGGTGAAGTAGATGTAGTACCGGCCGCCGTCCACGACGATCTCCGGTGCCCACACCTCGCCGCGACCGCTGGGGTTCGTCCATACCTTCCGGGCGGTGGCCGCGCCGAGCGCGCTCGGGGAGGACGCCTCCCGGACGGCGATGCCGCCGCCGGAGGTCTCCGCCGAGATGTACGTACCGCCGACCCGGATCACGCTCGGGTCGGCGTTGTGGATGGTGGTCTGGGATGCCTGGGCGGGCGCGGGGCTCAGCAGCGACAGCACGGCGGCCAGAGCACCGCACACGCTGACGGCGAGGAGGCTGTGGAGACGTCTCAGTCGCTTCATGATCGCGCTCCAAGGTCGTCCGTACGGAAGTCGGATCCACCGCTTCCGCACATCGGTCAACAGGGTGATTGCTCCATCGGGCCGCTGTTCGTAGCTATTTGAGCGCTCAAAATAGCCTGTCGTGTACAGAACCAATCGCATGGCGCTCTGTCAAGGGTTCGCGCAGTCATCGGCCCGGGCGCAGTCCGGGCCGAGCGTGCCCTTCACCGGCTCCGCTCGCCCGCCCCCGCGTGGCCGGACACCGACGAGCTGAAGGTGCGGGCGACCGCGCGGCACAAGCCTGCCGTCGGTGAAGGCATTGCTCTCCCGAAGCTGCGGCGAAGCGAAAAGCAGCTCTCTGTAATCAGAGTGACGCTCTGTCAGGGAGAGTGAGGCGGGGCCCGGGGACTTCGCCGGCCTTCAGGACGGCGAAGTCGGCGTGGGCCTGCTCGACGGCTTCGGGGTACGCCTCGCGCTTGGCGACGTCATCCGCACCTCATCCTCGACGGACACCCGGTAGTACGCCCTACCTCGGTTCCTGGAAGCCGCCGATCTTCTGCTCGAGCAGTTCGGCCAGCCGCAACGGGGTGCGGTCCTCGAACATCGGACCGATGAGCTGCACTCCCATCGGCAGGCCATCGGAGGTCCGGCCCGCTGGTATGGCGGTGGCGGGCAGGCCGGGCATGGTGGCCAGACCAGCCCAGACGAGCTGGTCGAAGTACGGGTACTCGACGCCGTCGATGTCGATCCGGCGTTCCAGCGGATTGGGGTTGTGGTCGCGTCGTCCGCGTCGTACACACCGGCCAGGATCTTCACCAGGGTGCTCTTGCCACTGCCGTTGTGGCCCAGCAGGGCCACGACCTCGCCGGAGGAGACGGTCAACGACACGTCCCGGAGGGCCCTGACACCAGGGAACGTCTTGCTGAGTCCCCTGACCCGCAGCAGAGGTCTGCTCATGGATGCCTCTTCCTCATGTGGGAGCGAGCCGTCACGACGCCGCGGACCAGAGTGCCGCGAAGCGCTTGGCGTAGTCCGGGTAGGCCACCCAGCTGTGGCTGACGTCGCCCGTCAACTCCTTGCGGGTGAGGAACTGCTGAGGGATGACATCGGCGACAGCGCCGGGAGCGGGCTTCTGACCGGTCGACAGGCGTGCCAGGGAGTCCATGAGCGTCCAGGCGATCACCGGAAGGTCGCTGCCCAGACCCGCGGAGAAGTCACCGTCCTTGATGTACTGGAGCGACAGCGGGTCCGGAGAGTTGGCGATCACCTCGACGGACAGGCCGGCCGTCTTGAGCGCGGCCGGGAGACCGGCCGCCTGCTCTCCCACCGCGAAGACGGCCGTCTCGGTGTCGGGGTTGGCCTGGAGGTCGTCCACCACGACGCTGGGTGCCGTGGTCCCGAACGCAGCGGCCGGGATCTTGGCTGTGCGCACCTTGCAGCGCGGACAGAGTGTGGCGATCTCGGACACGAACCGCTTCTGCAAGAGGTTGGAGAACGCGAGTTCGGGGGTGTTGTAGAAGACGACGTTCGTGTCGTTTCCGTGCTGTGTGATCACATAGTCGGCGAGGAGTTCGGCGCTTCGATTGATCGCGTCTGTATCGAACGCGGCAACCGGGATCTTCGATCTGTCCGTCCCGGTGATTCCCGCGGTCACGACGGGGATGTGTGCGGCATTGAGCTTGTCGAGGCTCGCCTGCCACAGCAGCATGGGGATGGCCGGCACAAAGACACCGTCATACTTGTCCTGCACAATGGTGTCGAACGCGCCGGCCACACTGTCCGCGGCCATGGTGGCCTTGATGCGGGTCAGCTTCACCCCCAGGGCCTTTGCCGCCGGCTTGGCGAGCGTGTAGAAGAGTCCGCAAATCGTCGTGCCGCAGTCCACCAAGGCGATGCGCTTGCCGGTCGGCTTCCGAACCAGAGGAGTGTCGATCGGAAAGGGGCTGGGATGCCCCACGTAGCCCGCGATCGCCGCCTTGGCCCGTTTGATATCAGCCGTCGGGCCGGCGGCACCGCCGCCGCTCTGGGAGCTGCTGGCCGCGCCGCCGCATGCGGAAAGCGTGAGGCATATCGCGGCAGCCATGGCGGCGATCTTCGCGCCCAAGGTTGGTGCCTTCATATCGGTCCTCTTGGGTTGGGTGGTATCAGCCACGAAAATGGGAGGCAGTTGCCGGCCGCGGAGCGGGATTGCGTACGTTCTCCGCATGGCCCTGTGGGTGACGCAAGAATGGCGGACGGTCTCGTATCGGAATAGACCGAATATGTTGATGTCACTCATCACTGCTACTGATGCCTGAGCGAAGGTGAGAGTGGAGAAGCGGGTGAGGCTGCCCGTCGTCGTGCTTCTGGTTCGGCGAGCCTTTGGCGCCCTGGTCCGGGCCGCGCCGTACCCCCCGGTGATCCACGCCCCGCTGGCGCCGATGGACCGCCTCCCCCGGGGCTGACGGCCGTCTGACCGGCCCAACGCGCCACGAAGCCTCATATAGTAAGAACTGGAATCAAACGGCTTTCCTGGAACAGCAGGGGCATCCATGGACGAGGCCACCTGCGCGCGGCTGCGCACCATGATCAAGGCGGGCGAGGAGCTGGCCGACTCCGAGCTGGCCGCCTTCACGCTCGACGCCGCCGTGACGGAGTCCGGCGGGCTGGGCGGCATGGTGCATCTGCGCGTCCCCGGCACCCGGCGGCTGGTGCTGGTCGCGGCGCACGGGCTGGCGCGTACGGTGGCCCGAGCCCGGGACTGGGCCGAGCTCACGGAGGGCGGCCCCAGCGCCCCGGCCCGGGCCACGGCACTGCGCGTGATGCGCTGGGCGCCCGGGAGCGGCCGGGGCGGTACGGTCCCGGCGCTGCCCGGCGCCGGCGGGCTGCTGGCCGTCCCGCTGCTCCCGGCCGCGGACGGCAGCGGCGGCGCGGCGCTGGGCGCGCTGTCCGTGCTGGCCGCCCAGAAGCCCCCGCCGCGGCGGCGCGCGGCCGTCGAGGAGCTGGCCGCCTGGGCGGGCCCGCGGCTGCGGCCCCCCGACCGGGCACTGGCCGACCAGGCAGCAGCCGAGGGCCCGGCGGGCCCCGTCGCGGCCGACGCCCCGGTGGCCCGCATCCTGCGGCAGATGACCGACGCACTGTTCACCGTCGACCGCGACTGGCGGCTCACCTTCGTCAGCCGCGGCGCCGAGCGGCTGCTCGGCGGCTTCCGCACCCCGCTCGGCCGCGTCCTGTGGGACGTACTGGCCGACCTGGGGATCGACTCCGCCGAACCGGATCTCCGGACGCGCTACCTGCGGGCCGTCGCCGACGCCGCCCCGGCCGGCTTCGACGTCCACTGGCCCACCGACCGGCGCTGGTACCGGATGCGGCTGGTCCCGGTGGTCGACGGGCTCACCGTGTACGCCGCCGACATCACCGAGCGTCGGCTGCGCGAGGCCGGGCAGGCCGCCGCCGAACGCGCCGCGGTCCAGCGCACCGCCCGGGTCACCGAGCTGACCACCGCCCTCGCCGAGGCCCTGACCATGCGCGATGTGGTGGACGCGATCGCCCAGCGGGTGCTGCCACCATTCGGCGCCTCCGGGTTCGTGGTCCAGCTGATCGAGGGGAACATCATCCGGATCGCCGGGTCGGTCGGCTATGGGCGGGACTTCCTCGACACCTTCGACGGCTCCTCCGTCGAAGACGTCTCCCCGGTCTCCGAGGTGTACCACAGCCGTCGGCCGGTCTTCATCGACTCACCCGAGGAGTACATCGCGCGCTATCCATCGATGGGCTGGCGCCCGTCCGCGGCCGCCAAGTCCGCCTGGGCCTTCCTCCCGCTGATGGTCTCCGGCCGCGCCATCGGCTGCCAGGTCATCTCCTTCGCCGAGCCGCGCCACCTCAACGGCGAGGAGCGGGCGCTGCTCACCGCGCTCAGCGGGCTGACGGCCCAGGCCATCGAACGGGCCCGGCTGTACGACACCGAGCACACCCGGGCCAAGGAGCTCCAGCGCGGACTGCTGCCGCGCGGCCTGCCCGCGCTGCGCTCGGTCACTGCCGCCGCCCGCTATCTGCCCGCGAGCGAGGGCATCGACGTGGGCGGCGACTGGTACGACGTGATCCCGCTGTCCGGCGCCCGGGTGGCGCTGGTCGTCGGCGATGTGATGGGGCACGGGCTGGCCGAGGCGGCCACCATGGGGCGGCTGCGGACCGCCGTGCACACCCTCGCCGACCTCGACGTCCCGCCCGCCGAACTGCTCACCCGGCTGAACGACCTGGTCAGCGATCTCGGCGACGACTTCTACGCGACCTGTCTGTACGCGGTGTACGACCCGGTCGCGGGGCGCTGCGTCTTCGCCCGCGCCGGACATCCGCCGCCCGCGGTGGTACGCCCCGGGGAGCCCGTCCGGTTCCCCGGCCTCACCCCCGACCCACCGCTGGGCGCGGCGCTGCCGCCGTTCGAGACGGTCGAGGTCGAGCTGCCCGCGGGCAGTCTGCTGGTGCTCTACACCGACGGGCTGGTCGAGTCCGTCAACCAGGACATCCACCGCGGGATGCGGCATCTGGCGAGCGCGCTGTCCGTCGCGTCGAGCCGCCTGGGGGCCGCGCCCGGCCCGGCCGGGCTGGAGCGGATGTGCGACGAGGTGCTGGCCGAGCTGCTGCCGGAGAAGCAGCGGACGGCGGACGACGCCGCGCTGCTGATCGCCCGGCCCCACGCCCTCGCACCCGGTGATGTCGCGGTGTGGTGCCTGCCGGACGGGCCGATCGCGGCGGGCGAGGGCCGGGAACACGTCCGCGAGCAGTTGGACCGCTGGGACCTCGAACCGCTGGTCATCACCGCCGAACTGCTGGTCAGCGAGTTGGTGGGCAATGCCATCCGGCACGGCAAGGGCCCGTTCCGGCTGCGGCTGCTGCGCGGTGACGGGCTGATCTGCGAGGTGTCCGACACCAGCCCCACCACGCCCCGGATCCGCCATGCCTCCGAGACCGACGAGGGCGGGCGGGGGCTACAGCTGATAGCCGCCCTCTCCCAGCGCTGGGGCACCCGCTACACGGCCGAGGGCAAGTGCATCTGGACCGAACAGCCCCTGCCGTGAAGGCCCTGGCTTGATCTTTGACGTCCGGCGTCGAATGGTACGTCGAGCTTGATCACCGGTTCCGTAACCGCCGTACACCGAAGCGGCCCTTATCTGAACATGTGCTCCGGCCAAGGGACATACACGTCCGGCACGGAGGCTGGCAGGACGGCCGCGAAGCGGGTCAGGGGCCGATGGAGCCGGATGGACCTTTCGGTCAAGAGGCGCCGGCGCCGCTCAGGAAGAGGCTCGATACCGCGGCGGCGGTCTCCTCGATCCCCCTGCGCCCGCTGGCCGTCGTCTCGAGTGCTCCCGTGATCAGGCCCGAGAACAGGTCCATGAGGACATCGGAAGGGAAGTTCTCCCGCACGGAGCCGGCCACGACGGCGCGGTCGAACAGCGCGCGGATCGGCTCGATCACCTTGGCATGGGCGTCGGGGTAGGCGCCGATGTACTTCGCGCTGTCTCCGCCCAACGCTTTGTACTTGCTTCCCGTGGCGATCATGCCACGTGCCAGGCGAGCGATCGCCTCTTCGAACGGGACCGCTTCGAGGTCGGCTTCCTCGATCCGTACCGCGAGCTCCTGAACGCTCGCCGCGGTCATGGCCCGGAGCAGCTTCTCGCGGTTGGGGAAGTAACGGTAGAGAGTCGCGCGTGCGATTCCGGCGGCGCGGGCGATCTCCTCCATGGTCGCGGCCTCGCCACGCTCGGCAAGCACTGTCGCCGCGCTGTCGATGATCGCGGCTTCGGTGAGGTCGCGTAGCACTTCGCCCTTGGTCATTTTCCCTGATCCTCAACGTCGGTCAGCCGAGATCGTATCTCAGATTGACATGAGTGTCGAGCAATGAGACATTGATGTCTCGTTACGGGACGCACATGGAAGGGCCTCTTTATGTTCGCTCGGGTTCAGAATTTTCACCAACCGGCCGAGAAACTTGACGAGCTCACGGCGTTCATGCGGAAGCAACTCCCGACCGCGCCTGACCTTTCGGGCTTCAAAGCCATCTACTTCCTCACCGACCGCGACAACGAGAGGGCCTTGTTGATCTCCCTCTGGGAGACCGAGGAAGGCGCGCGCCACCCGGAGGGGCACGCCGCGGTGCGTGAGCGCACCGCGGCGGAAACCGGCGTCGAGTCGCCACCGGCTGAGGTGTTCGAGGTGGCACTCCAGGCTTCCTGAAGCGGCCCTGCACACGTCGAGCCGGTCTTCGAGCAACTGCCGTTCGACCACCCTCTGTGGGTTCTGTACTCCTCGGGCACCACCGGCCCTCCCAAAGCCATCGTGCACAGCCACGGGGGCATCACCATCGAGCATCTCAAGCAGGCCGGCCTCCATCTCGACCTCGGCCCCGGCGAGCGGTTCTACTGGTACACCTCGACCGGCTGGATGATGTGGAACTATCTGCTGGCCGGTCTGCTGGTGGGCGCGAGCATCGTCACACATGACGGCAGTCCTCGATACCCGGCCGCCGACGCGCAGTGGCGCGTCGCCGCTGACACCGGTGCCACGGTGTCCGGCACCTCCGCCGCCTACGTCATGGCCTGCCGCAAGGCCGGCGTCCACCCCGGTCGCGACCTCGACCTCGCCGGTCTGCGCACCGTCGGCACCACAGGGTCTCCCCTGCCACCGGACGGCTTCCGATGGATCTACGACGAGATCGGTTCGGACGTCTGGCTCGTCTCCATGAGCGGCGGCACCGACGTCTGCGGCTCGTTCGTCGGCGGTGTGCCTACGCTCCCGGTCCACCTCGGTGAGATCCAGGCACCGAACCTGGGCGTCGCCGTCGAGTCCTGGAGCCCGGACGGCAAGCCGGTCGTGGACGAGGTCGGCGAACTGGTCGTCACCAAGCCGACGCCGTCCATGCCGCTGTACTTCTGGAACGACCCGGACGGCCGCCGCTACCACGCCAGCTACTTCGACATGTTCCCCGGCGTCTGGCGGCACGGGGACTGGATCACCCACACCTGTCGCGGGTCGGTCGTCATCCACGGGCGTTCCGACTCCACCCTCAATCGGCAGGGTGTGCGGATGGGCTCCTCGGACATCTACGAAGTCGTGGAGCGCCTGCCGCAGATCGAGGAGTCGCTCGTCATCGGGCTGGAACAGCCGGACGGTGGCTACTGGATGCCGCTTTTCGTGGTCCTCGCACAGGGTGCGACCCTCGACGACGACCTGCGCGGGGCCGTGACAGCCGCGCTGCGCACCGAGCTGTCACCGCGTCATGTGCCGGACGAGATCATCGCCGTACCCGCGGTCCCGCACACCCTCACCGGCAAACGCATCGAGGTGCCCGTCAAGCGGATCCTGGCCGGAGCCCGCGTGGACCAGGCGGTCAACCCGGCGTCCCTGGACCGCCCCGAGGCGCTCCACTTCTTCGAGCAGTACCGCCGGACCCGCCGCCAGGGCCGGACCTGAGCGGCTGTCGTTCCCTGCTCCCCTGGGCCGCCGCCCGCTGACGCGACGTGGATGTACTCCCGTTCCCGGGCCGCCCCGTGCTTCCGCGCAGCGGAAGAGAGCCGGTTCCCGCTCAGCGGGAAAGTGGCAGTTCACAGCGGACTGGGAATCCATAGTGTCCTGACCGGAAGCTCGGAGGGACGAGCGGCTCATTACGACGATGTTTTCCGGAGAAGGCGCATGAGCGAACACGAAGTACTGGCGGCGGTCGGTCAACTGCTTCCCGCGATACGAGAGCGGGCGTCTGACGCTGAGGCAAGGTGCTCCGTACCGGAGGCCACGATCAAGGAGCTTGCCGAAGCCGGGGTCTTCAGGCTGTTGCAGCCCCGGCTCTACGGCGGTTACGGCGCCGATCCGGTGGTCTTCTACTCCTGTCTGCGGGAGCTCGGCCGCGCCTGCGGTTCCACGGGATGGGTCGCGGGCGTGCTGGGGACCACCACCTGGCAGATGGCCCTCTTCGACCCTCAGGCGCAGGAGGATGTCTGGGGTGCCGACCGCGATGCCCGGTTGTGCGTGTCGCTGGCCCCGATGGGCAAGGTGACTCGCCTGGCGGACGGGTACCGGCTGTCGGGGCGGTGGGGCTTCTCCTCCGGGAGCGACCACACGGACTGGGCGATGGTCGGTGCCATCGTGCGCAACGACGACGGCAGCCCGCTGGAGATGCGCACTTTCCTCGTACCGCGCCGCGACTACCGCATCGACAGGGTGTGGGACACGGTGGGGCTGCGGGGCACGGGAAGCAACGACATCATCGTCGAGGACGCCTTCATCCCCGCGTACCGGACGATCGCCGCGGACCAGGTCGCGTCCTGGACCCGGCCCGGCCACGCGGTGAACCAGGAGCCGGTATACCGCCTCCCACTGGGTTCGATCTTCACTTCGGCCATTGCGACGCCCATCGTGGGCATGGCCGAGGCCGGCTACGAGGCGTATCTGACCGCCATGCGCAAGCGCATCCGCGCCTCGGGTGGCGGCCCCGTCTCCGAGGATCCCTTCGCGCAGGTCCGTGCCGCCCGCGCGGCGAGCGACATCGACGCCGCCTGGTTGCAGTTGAGCCGCAACATCAGCGACCTCTACGAGTGCGTCAAGCGCGGGGAGCAGCCCCCGATGCGGCTGCGCACCCGCCTGCGCCGCGATCAGGTGCTGGCCACCGAACGGGCCGTGAAGGCCGTGGACCTGCTGATGGACAACGCGGGCGGAGGCGCCATGCGCGCCGGGGGCAATGTGCTTCAGCGGGCCTGGCGTGACGTGCACACGGGTCGGGGCCACATCACCAATGACCCGGAGAAGGCGCTGGTGCTCTTCGGCCGGGAAGCGTTCGGTCTGGACGTCCGTGACCCCATGCTCTGACTCCCCACCGCCAAGTGCCCGTGACCACACCCGTACAGGAGGAGACCATGAGCCATCAGATCGCGAACCGTGACGTCGGCCGCACCATTGACGAGCGTGAGTTCCGCACGACCATGAGCCGTTTCGCCTCCGGGCTCACCATCGTGGCCGGCCTGGACAAGAAGGGCGAGCCCGCGGGGCTCACGTGCCAGTCCTTTTCCTCCCTCTCGATCGAACCGCCGCTGATCCTGGTCTGCATCGGGCTGGGATCGGGAAGCTGGGCCCAGATCGAGCCCACCGGACGGTTCGGAGTCAGCATCCTCGCCGAGGAGCAGAAGGACATCTGCGCGGCACTGGGACGGCGGGCCGAGGACAAGTTCAGCTCCATCCCCTGGCGCGCCTCCCCCACCGGGGCCGTACACATCGACGGAGCGCTGGCCACGATCGACTGCCGGATCAGCGCCATCCACGAGGCCGGAGACCACATCGTGGTCATCGGCGAGGTGACCGACCTGTCCATGCGTGAGGACGGTACGCCGCTGCTGTTCTTCGGCGGCTCGTTCGGCAAAGGAGCGTTCTGAACCATGACCCGCAATGTGGCGTTCGCCGGTCCCTTCGCCCTTGGAACCTTCTCGCTCGCCGAAGCCGCGCCCTTCCCCGGACTGGTTGTCGGGGACCGCGCTCTCGACCTCAGCACGCTGAGGTCACCCGGCGGCGCACGCACCACGCGTGAGCTGCTGGAGAACTGGGACGAGGCGCTCACGGAGCTGCGGCGTCTCGCCGACGCGCCGCGGCGGGAGGACTGGCTGCCGCTGGAGGAGCTCCGTGTGCACCCGCCCGTGGAGCCCCACCAGATCCTCCAGGCCGGCGCCAACTACCGCAAGCACGTGATCGAGCTGACGCTGGCGCATCGGCTGGCGGACGACGACCGCCCCGAGGAGGTGGCCCGCGCCGAGGCCGCGGCCGGGGTCGACCGGCGCGCCGCCGAAGGCGAGCCGTACGTCTTCTCCGGGCTGCACTCCTCGCTGGCGGGCGCCTATGACGACCTGCGACTCCCCGATTGGTCGGAGCAGGTCGACTGGGAACTGGAACTGTGCGCGGTCATCACCAAGCCCGCCTACCGCGTCCGTCGCGAGGAGGCGCTCGCCCATGTGGGGGCCTATACGATCGCCAACGACGTCTCCGCGCGCGATGCCGTCTTCCGCGACGACCTCGGGCGGATCGGCGCCGACTGGCGACCCGGTAAGAACCTGCCCGGATTCACCCCGCTGGGCCCCTTTCTCGTCCCGGCGGAGCACATCGGGGCCCCGGAGGGCCTTCGCCTCACCCTGAAGCTCAACGGCGAGGTGAAACAGGACGACTGGGCCAAGGACATGATCTTCGATGTCGCCGCCCTCGTCTCCTACGCCTCGCAGACCACCCAGCTGCTTCCCGGGGACCTGTTGCTCACGGGCAGCCCCGCCGGCAACGGCATCCACCGGGGCCGGCTCCTGCGGGACGGCGACGTCATGGAGAGCACCATCACCGGACTCGGCACACAGATCACCCGTTGCGCCGCCGAGCAGCACTGAAGGGACGACACGATGACACAACGTCTGCTGACCCACCTGCGCCACGTCGACCTCGCTGTTCCCGACTACGAGGCCCAACTCGACTTCTACCGCGGCCTATGGGGTCTGGTGCCGGTCGCCCAGGACCCGGGCATCTCCTTCCTGGCGGCGCACGCCAGAGGTCATGGACATCCCCTCTCAGAGGCCGACGAGCGACCGGTGTCATGCCCCAGGCCCTAACTAAGCCTCTTTAATTAAGCTAGCTTCGGTACGACGCCGACGCCGTGGGACGCGTACGGCGGCCCCCGCTCGCCCATGATGGGCGAGCATGGAGCTTCCAGCGGCCGTGGGAGGACTTCTTCACCGTCGTGCAGTGGGACCAGCGCGGTGCGGGCAAGACATTCGGCGCGAACAACCACCGGCTCGACGAGCCGCTCACGCTCGACCGTATGCAGGCCGACGCCGAGGAACTGATCATCCACCTCCTCGATCGCTACGCAGGCGTTTTCCGGACCAAGAGGACGATCTTGTGGTCGGCGAGCCTCTTCCGTGCTGCCTGCCGGCGCTGGACCGTGGCAGCCTTCTCCATATGTCAGAAGACGCGCGCTTGGCCACCTACAGCACTGTCTCCACGTCTCTCGCCCTTCGAAGTGATCGCCAGCTGAGCGAGCTTGTGGACGCTGCCGTACCGCTTGGCTCCGGTATCGGCGGGAGGTCTGCGCTGCTGGAGGTTGAGGGCAAGCCGGTCTTCGTGAAGCGGGTGCCGCTCACGGATATGGAGCGGCTGCCGGAGCATGCACGATCCACGGCCAACCTGTTCGGAATACCCACTTTCTGCCAGTACGGAGTCGGTGGGGGGCCTGGTTTCGGGGCATGGCGGGAGCTCGCCGTTCACATCATGACGACGAACTGGGTGCTCGGAGGGCAGCACCAAGGGTTCCCGATGATGTACCACTGGCGCGTGCTGCCGGACACGGCCGCGCTGCCCGAGGAACTCGCGGATGTGGAGCGGGTCGTGGCCTATTGGGGAGGCAGGCCGGAGGTACGTCGTCGTATCGAGGCCCTTCAGCGTTCCTCTGCGAGCCTCGCGCTGTTCGTGGAATACATCCCGCAGACTCTCCACGAGTGGCTCACCGAGCAGGTGCAGGCTCATGAAGAGTCTGCCGACCTGGCCTGTTCCCTGGTGGAGGGTGGGCTGGAGGCCGGCACGTCCTTCTTGAACGCTCGCGGGCTTCTGCACTTCGACGCCCATTTTCACAACATCCTGACCGACGGCCGACGCCTTTACTTCGCCGACTACGGCCTCGCCCTCTCCGCCCAATTCGATCTCTCACCGTCCGAGACCAGCTTCTTCGAACTGCACCGGACCTACGATCTCTGCTACACGCGCAGCTGGCTGGTGAACTGGTTGATCACGAATCTGTACGGCTACGAGCGGAAAGAACGCGAGGCACTCATTCGTGCATGCGCGGAGGGGGAGGACCCGCCGGACGGACCGCGAGAGGCCAGGGCGATCCTCTCCCGCCACGCACCGCTCGCCGCAGTGATGACGGACTTTTACGTCACGATCCAGGACGAGGACAGGGAGACCCCGTACCCGTTGATGGCGCTCCGCCGGGCCCTCCATGCGGACAGGTCTCGTCGCGGCCCGGAGCATGATTCCGAGTCCGGGATGTGAAAAGGAGCGCGCTGCCGCCGTGCGCTCGGGGATGTTCCCGTCCGCGCAGACCGGGGAACGCCCCGTCAGGGGCGCCGTCTCCCCCATACGGCGCCCCTGACGGCCCCACGGGCACTGCGAGTCCCACACTGGCCGTAGTCTGACCGCCCGCCCGTGCACCCCAGACGGGCCTCGTGTCCATCGCCGGACGGGCCAGTGGATGACCCGTACGTTCGACATCCGGGCCGGGGGTACGGGCTGGACGGGTGCTGAACGATGGGCGGCCAACCGACGAACCGCGCTCGATGGCACTCGCGATGTGGCGAAGCAGCGCAGGCTGCATGCCACGGGCGCGCGAGGAGCCAGATGACCGCCCGCGCCCTGCCCCGGACCAGCCGCCGTTTCACGCTGCTCGGCGCCCCCTTCGACGGCGCCGCCACCCTCGGCTGGCCCGGCAGCCGCTATGCCCCGGACCGTATCCGTGCCGGGATGCGGTGGATCCTCCAGCGCCGCGAGGGAGGGCAGATCTACTGCCTCGACCACGCCGCGCTGCACCCCTTCCCCGATGACCTGCTCACCGACGGCGGCGATGTCCACACCGTCGCCCACGACCTGGAGGCCACCCTCGCCGGCGCCGCCGCCGGTGTGCGCGACACGCTCGCCGCCGGGCATACGCCCGTGCTGCTCGGTGGCGACGACAGCCTGCTCTACCCGGCGGCCCGCGGCCTCGCGGAGTCGACCGCGGGCACCGTCGCCGTGGTCCACCTCGACGCCCACCTCGATCTGCTCGACCGCAGCGAACAGCAAGGCGCCCACAGCCATTCGTCCGGCATGCGCAGGGCGAGCGAACTGCCGAACGTCGACCTCGCCGCCAGCGTGCAGCTCGCCTCCCGGCACTTCAACTTCCCCTCCTCGCTCTCCTTCCGCGAGCAGGCGGGCCTGCGCAACATCCCCGCCGCCGAGATCCACCGGCGCGGCACCGAGGCCATCGCAGAGGACGTGATCGCCCAGATCGCCGCCGCGGACCAGGTGCTGCTGGCCTTCGACATCGACTGCGTCGACCCCGCGCACGCCCCCGGCGCGGGTGCGCACGAGCCCGGCGGGCTGACCTCCTTCCAGGCGCTCGACCTGGTGCAGCGGCTGGCCCCGTACGTCGACGCCCTCGTCCTCACCGAGGTCAACCCGCTCACCGACCTGCACGACCGGACCGCCAACCTGGCCGCCTATCTCGTGGCACATTTCGTCGTCCACGGGGGGTCGCCCGACGCGGCTCCCGAAGGAGCGCTCTCATGATCGACAAGCTCATCATCCTGCTGTACCTGCTCCTGATGGTCGGGGCCGGTTACCTCGGCATGCGCCGGAGCCGGACCTCGGAGGACTTCACGGTGGCCGGCCGGCGACTCGGCCCGTTCATGTACACCTCGGCCATGAGCACCGTGGTGCTGGGCGCGGCGTCCACCGTCGGCGGCGTCAGCCTCGGATACCAGTACGGGATCTCCGGCATGGTGCTCGTGCTGTCCCTCGCGATCGGCATCGCCGCCATCGGTGTGCTCTTCGCGGGCAGGCTCTTCCGCAGCGGTGTCTACACGGTGCCGGACGCCATGAGCCGCCGCTTCGGCCGCCCATCGGGGGTTCTGAGCTCCGTCATCGTCGTCTTCTACACGCTCATGGTCGGCGTGGGCCAGATCATCGGCATCGGCACGGTACTGACCGTCGTCTTCGACATACCGCCCACGACGGCGGCGTTCATCGGCTGGGCCACGATCATGCTGTACAGCGTCGCGGGCGGGATGTGGTCGATCACCCTCACCGACGTGGTGCAGTTCATGGTCAAGACGCTCGGCGTCTTCGCCGTGCTGCTGCCGCTCGTCGTCCACAAGGCAGGTGGCTTCTCGGCGATGCGCGCCGAGCTGCCGGGAAGATTCTTCTCGCCGACCGGCATCGGCATGAGCACGATCGGCGCGTACTTCCTGCTGTTCTTCTTCGGCTTCATGATCGACCAGGGCAACTGGCAGCGGCTGCTGACCGCCCGCTCCGAGAAGGTCGCCCGCTGGGGCGCCATCGTCTCCGGCCTCTACTGCGCCCTGTACGGCCTGGCCGGCGCCCTCATCGGCACGGCGGGCCGGGTGGTGCTGCCCCACCTCGCCAACCCCGATGACGCCTACGCCCGCATCTCCTCGCTCGTCCTGCCGGTCGGGCTGTTCGGGCTGGTGATGGCGGCCGCCCTGGCCGCGTCCATGTCCACCGCCAGCGGCCTGCTGATCGGGGCGTCCACGGTGCTCACCAACGATGTGCTGCGGCCGCTGGGCGGGCGGCGGCTGAGCAGCGTGCGCGCCAACCGGATCACCCTGTTCGCCGTCGGCCTTGTCGCGCTGGCGGTGTCGTACGCCGTGGACAGCGTGGTGGGGGCCGTGACCGTGGCGGCGGATCTGCTGGCCGCGGCGCTGCTGGTGCCCGTCGTCGGGGCGATGTTCTGGCGACGTTCGACGGCGGTCGCGGCGATCGGCGGGGTGCTGGCCGGCTCCACGGTATGCGTCGCCTTCATGGCGATCTCGGGACTGTACGCGAACGAACCCGTCATGTACGGCATGGCGGCGGCCCTTGTCGTCTTCGTGACGCTGACCCTGGTCACCCGGCCCGACCCCGCTGTCGCGGGGCTGGCCTTCGAGGAACTGCCGGACTCCGCCGGAGTCCGCGACGCGGTCGGCGTCCCTGCCGCTCAGGCCGTGCCGTCCGCCCCGAGCGCGTGAGCTTGCAGGGCCAGGGCCAGTTCGAGGCGTACGTACGCGGAGTCCAGGTCACGGTCCAGCACCCGGCCCACCACGCCGAGGCGGTGGTGCAGGGTGTGCCGGTGGATGCCGAGTTCCGCGGCGGCCCGGGCCAGTGATCCGTTGTTGTCGAGGAAGGCGCGGACCGTGGCGATCAGCGGGACGCCACGGTCCTCCTCGGCACGGCGCAGCGGATCGATGACCCGGGCCACCAGGATGTCGGGAACCGACCGCTCAGCGGAGGCCAGCAACAGTTCGATCGCGCCCAGTTCGCGGATGGAGGTGACGGCGCGGCCCTCCCGCAGGCCGATCGCGAGCGCCTGCCGGGCCTGCCGCAGCCCCTGCACCAGGCTGCCGGTCGACACCGCCTCGCTCACCCCCGCGGGTCCGGGGCAGACCCGGTCGAGCGGCCCCGCGGGATCCCGGAGCGCCGCGAGCACCTCGGCCGGCCGCGAGGTCAGCAGCACCGTTTCCCCGCGATCCGTCGACGTGGCCAGCACCGGGGGCGCGTAGTCGGTGAGGACGTCGTACGTGCCCGCGGCGAGCGGTGTCCGGAGCACCATCACCGTGATGTCCTGCGGATCGAGCCCCCATGAGGTGAGCAGCCGCGTGGCCGTCACGGGGTCGGCGCCCTCCTCAAGCGTCTCGCGCACCGCCTCGGCGGCGGCCCGGTGGCCCTCGGCCCGAGTCCGGCGCCGCTGCTCCACGTCGTAGGTGACCAGCGAGGCCGCGGCCGCCACGACCGTGTAGTCCGGGCGGGCGAAGGGCTCCTCACGCCACACGAGGAGGCGCCCCCGTGCGGCCCCCGGTCCCAGCGTGTGGCCGACGAGATGGCCGTGGGAGTCCACGACGGAGAGCGACTGGCCGGAGACCGCGGCGGCGGACGCGGCGCGGGCGGCATCCGCCACCGCGGTCTCCGGCGCCACCGCCAGCACCTCGCCCGCCGGGTCCACGACCGCCGCCCAGCCCCCGTACTCCCGCGCCAGCTCCCGCGTGGTGCCCCGCATCGCGCCCAGCTCCAGCGCCGCGGTGGTGAGCCGCGGATAGAGGTGCAGTGCGCGGTGCAGAGCGGAGCGTTCCTCACTTGCGATCCGGCTGGCCACGGCCTGGGCGAGCGCCACGAACGGGGTCGTGTACGGCACCACGAGCACCGGCAGACCGGTCTCCGCGCCGACCCGCACGACCTCCGGCGGCACGTCGTCATAGACGAGGTCGACGGCGATCCCGATGCCCGCCGCTCCCGTCGCGGCGAGTCGGCGGGCCGTGGCGGCCACGGACTCGGGCCCCGCGCGCCCTATGCCGGTGGTGAGCACCAGAGAACCGGCCTCCAGCCATGGCGTGGGATCGCACACCTCACTCGCGTGCACCCAACTGATCGGCCGGTCGAGCCCGCTCGCGCCGGCGGCCACGGTCAGCCCGAATTCACGGCGCGCGACGAGTTCCCGGACGCTGAGGGGCATGGGCGCGGCTCCTTCCGACAAGAACAGGCACCCATTACGCCATGTCCTGCCCGGCCGTCACACCTTGGCCCCTTCCACGGCAGGGTCCGCCCCGGCGGATACCCCACCACGCGGCCGACCCGACGGGCCCGCCCATGAACCACCGCGGCCTGGCCCGGTCAGGGGCCGCAGGGCTCATCCTCGTTTGACGCGGGGGGACCACACGCCCATCCACTGTTCGGCGCCCCACGCCTCGTACCGTCGCACCTCGGTGAACCCCAGCTTGGCCGCGAGGCGCATCGAGCGCTCATTGGCGGTCCGGGTGCAGAGCACCACCGGCTCGCCGGGAAGCGCGTCGGCGAACCAGCCGAGCGCCGCCGCGCACGCCTCGGCGGCGTACCCGCGTCCCCACGCCTGTGGCAGGAACAGGTAGCCGAGTTCGGCCTCCCCGGCATCCGGGCGGACATGGCTCCGACGCTCCGCGTCGCGCCGGTTGAGTTCGATGGTGCCGATCATCGCTCCGTCGAGTTCGACCACGAAAAGGCCGGGCCGCCTCTCGGGCGTCTCGGGCAGCACGCGCTCCACCTCATCGCGCGGTCGAGGGCCGCCTATGTAGGTGCCCACCTCCGGCGAGGCGAACAGCTCGATGAACGCCGCACGGTCCCGGGCCTCGGACTCGCGGAGCACGAGCCGCTCGGTCTTGATCGGGGCAGGTGGCCAGGCGACGGACGCGGGTTCAGCCATGGCGGGCAACCTATCGCACGCTCGCCAGGTACGGGGCCCGGCGATCCGCGGCCGCGCCGTGTGGGCGCGAGTGGCCGGAGGCGATGCCGTGGGCAGGCAGCGGGGTCCCAGGACCCCTGCTGCGTGGCCGCCAGGACGGTGTGTCAGACCACGACGAGCCGGTCCACCAGCAGCTCCACCCTGCGCTCGGTGTCCTCCGGCGGGAGCCGTCGCGCCCGGGTCAGGGTGGCCAGTCCGTGCAGGGCCGCCCAGAACGTCTCGGTGAACAGTGCCGGGTGGACGCCGTCCCCGGCGACCTCGCCGAGGTTCTCCAGCAGGGCGGCGAAGGCGTCCTTCAGCGGCTCGGGGGTGTCCTCGCGTGCGAACGCCAGGCCGCCGTCGAGCTGGAACATGGCGTCGTAGACCGCCGGGTTGCGTTCGGCGAAGTCGAGGTAGGCGCGGGCCAGGGCGGTGACCCGGACGCGGGGGCCGTCCGCGGCGGAGGTCACGGCCCGCAGCGCCGCGGCCATCTCGGCGGCGCCTTCGAGGGCGACGGCGCCGATGATCTCGCGCTTGCCGCGGAAATGGCTGTAGAGGACGGGCTGGCTGTACTCGATGCGCTCGGCGAGCTGGCGAGTGGTGACCGCGTCCCAGCCCTTCTGCTCGGCGAGTTCGCGGGCCGTTGCCACGATGAGCCGTTCGCGGCTCGCCCGTTCGCGCTCCTTGCGTTCCCGTACCGACATGATTCGATCCTAGCACCGCTAGACAATCAAGCGACAGCAGCATTAGCGTTGCCTCGGCAGCTAGCAACGCTAGATCCTTGGAGGGGTCATCATGCTCAACGCACTCGAGGTGTTCACCACCGTGGTCGTCGGCCTGATGGTGGGGGTGGAATTCTCCGTCGCCTTCGTCATCAACCGGATCCTCGACGCCCTCCCGGAGGACAGCGGCCAACTCGGCCGCGCCCACGGGGGCCGGATGCTCGGCGCCGTGATGCCGGTCTGGTACATCGGCTCACTCGTCCTCGTCGGCATCTGGGCTGTCGCCAGGTGGCACCACCACGGCACCGGCCTCGTCGTCACCGCCGGCGCGCTGCTGATCCTCAGCGTGATCATGTCGATCCTGCTGCTCGTCCCGATCAACAACCGGGGCAAGACGTGGACCCCCGAGAACCGGCCTGAGGACTGGAAGGAGCAGATGAACCGCTGGGACCGCTTCCACTACGCCCGCGTCGCCGTCATCATCGCCGCCTTCGCACTGCTGGTCTCCGCCCTCGCCTGAGCCCGCGGGCCGCCTGCGCCTCCTCCTCGACCGCACCCTGGCCAACAGCCGAGGCTCCGGCTCGGAGCGCACACCCGACGACAGCGCGCACGTCACGCGGCGGGGTCCGCGCTCTTATGGTCTCCGGCCGGCCCTTCGTCTGTCGGCACGGCGGCCAGGGCCGGGCCGGCCAGACCAGGTGCCAGGAGCAGGACGGCAGCACCGACGAGCCACGGGGCGCGCAGGCCGAAGTGGTCGACCAGCATGGCCCCCAGCACCGCGCCGATGGGGGCCGTGCCCGCCGACAACAGCCGGAAGACACTCATCACCCGCCCCTGGAAGTGTCGCGGGATGACGCTCTGGCGCAGTGAGAGGGTGACCACGGTCCACGTGGTGCCGCCGAATCCGACCAGGGCGAGCATCGCGGCCGTCACGACGACGTTCCCGGTCAAACCGATGGCCAGGCTCGCCACCGCGGGGACCCACAGCGACAGGAGCAGCAACGGGCGGTGGCGTAACCGGCGGCGAGCGGACCCGGCGGCCAGGCCCGCCGCCGCTCCGCCGGCCGCGGAGGCCCACATGAGCAGGCCGTATCCCACCTCGCCGGTGTGCAGGACCTCCACGGTGAAGAGCGCGAAGGTGGCGAAGCAGCCCGTGATGACGGTATTGATCACTCCCCCGACGGCGGCGAGCGACCGGCAGGCCGGGTCGGCGGCGAGCCACCGGAGGCCCTCACGGATCTCGCGCCGGAGCGTGGACGCCGCCCTGGCGACCTCGCCCGTCGCCCGGCCTCCCCTCGCCCGGCCTCCCCTGAGCGACAGGAGCACCAGGAAGGCGAGGGCGAAGGTGAGCGCGTCGAGCAGGAACGGCAGACCGGGCGAGACGACGAAGACCACTCCGGCCAGCGGGACGGCGATCAGCTGCCCGGTGACGATCTCGGCTCCGACCAGACGTCCGTTGGCGGTTGGCAGCGCGTCCGCGGGGACCAACTGGGGCAGCAGCGCGGTCGCCGCGTTCTCGGCGAAGGTCTGACAGCAGCCGAGGGCGAACGCCAGGGCGTAGACGGTCGGCAGCTGAAGACCACCCGCCGTCGCGGCCACGGCCAGCACGGCCGCCAGCAGGCACTGAAGAGCAGCGCTGACCGTCATCACCAGCCGTCGGTCCAGCCGGTCGACCAGGGCACCGGCGGGAAGAGAGACAAGCAGCCAGGGAAGGGCTTGCGCGACGGCCATGCCGGCGAACGCGGTGGGATCCGGGGCCACGCCGGCGATGAGCAGCGGTAAGGCGGTGAGGTGCAGACCGTCGCCCAGCCGTGAGACCGCCGTCGCGGCCACCAGCTTTCGGAACCCGCCCGGGTCGACGGTCCGCACGCTGTCGTCGGAACAGCGGGCCCGCCGCCTCACTCCGCCGGACCGAGCCCACCGCGCAGGGCGGGGTGGGCACCGCGCCCATCGAGCTCCTCGCGTGCGCGCCGCCATTCATCGAGCGCGTCCCGGACGAAGGCGCGCACGGCCGGCAGTCCGCCGTTGTCCTCGGCCCAGGCGTCAATGGCCCGCTGCTCGAACCGCCATTCGCCATCGACCAGCACGGCGGGCAGTGCGCGCAGCATGATCAGCCAGTAGATCTCCTCCGCCGACAGGTCCCAGTACTCCCGGAGACCGGCAAAGGGCATCAACCCGGCGGTGGCCTCCAGGAGTTGGCTGTGGCTCAGCTGGTGCCACGGTGTCGTCACGATGTGCTCCCTTCGGGTCCGTAGCGCTCAGCGGGTGCCCACGTGCAGGCCGTGGAAGAACGGCAGATCCGTGAAGCGCTCATATCCGCCGAAGCCCGCTTCACGGATCCAGGACTCGTACTCGGCCCAGCTGTACAGGCGACCCTGCCCCGAGGCGATGGTCAGGAAGTACGGTGCCGCCAGCATGGTCGTGGCCGGTCCGTCCTTGGCGTCGTTCTGCATCATGTTGAGTACGGCGACCTTCCCTCCCTCGGGCAGGCAGTCGTACGCCTTGCGCAGCAGCCCCACGCTCGTGTCCGGGGGGAAGATGTTGAGCAGGTGGGAGAAGAGCACCCCGTCGAGGTCCTCCGGGAAGGGGTCGGAGAACATGTCACCGCTGTGGGTACGGACACGGTCCCGCAAACCGGCCCGCGCGATGTTCTCCTCCGCCATCTTCGTCACGCTGGGGAGGTCGAACACCGTCACCGAGAGTCCGGGGTGGCTGCGGACCAGGGCGATGGCGTTGGTGCCGTCGCCGCCTCCGATGTCCGCCACGTGGTGTAACCCCCTGAGCGCCCCGCAGCTGCCCAGGGCCTCGTTGGCCAGCGAGGAGAGGCCGCTCATCGCGTCCTGGAAGACCGCCCGCAGATCCGGGTGGTCGGCCAGCCTCTCATAGAGCGTCTCCCCCGGACCCGGGAAGTGCCGCAGCCCGACGCTGCTGCCGCTGCGCAGGGCCGCGGTGAAGTCACGCATCCCCGGGTAGACGATGTGGTGCTGCCAGCCGAGCATCGGGACGAAGGAACCCGGTTTGCCGGGCACCAGGCGGGCTTCGGCGAGCGGTGCGTTCCGCAGGCGGCCGTCGTGGACCTCCACCAGACCGACCCCGCGCAGGGCTCCGAGCAGGACTTCCATCGGATCGGGCTCGATACCGAGGGCCTTGGCGGTCTCCTCGACAGGGGCGTCGGGGTGGGCGGACAGATGGCCGAACAGACCGAGTTCATGCCCGGCCCACAGCGCCTGGAACGCCACATGGCCCTGCATCAGCAGGCCGAGCCTGTCCTCGGTCAGTTCGGTGGTCGTCGTGGTGTGCATCTCGTGCGTCCTCTCATGGGGTGTGAAGGAGTCGGTGCCCGCTCGGCCCGGCCCGACGGATGTGTAGCGGATGGGCAGTCGGGCCGGCCCGCGCATGGCCAGCGTCGGACGGTAGGTGAGCCGGGCTTCCAGCCGTTCGGCCCCACGCACCCGCCGTGCGAACTCCCGCAGCGCGATCTCACCCTCGCTGCGTGCCAGGGCCGCACCGAGGCATGCGTGCAGGCCGAGCCCGAAGCCGAGGTGGCGGTTGTTCCGGCGGTCGAGGTCGAAGACGTCCGGGGAGTCGAAGCGCCTCGGGTCGCGGTTGGCGGCGGCCAGCAGCAGTACCAAGGTGGCCCCGCGTGGCACCACCCGCCCGGCGATCTCGATGTCGGACAGCGCCACCCGGGTGCGGAAGTGCAGTGGGGGATCGAACCGCAGCACCTCCTCCACCATGGCCTTGGCCGCCCCCGGCCGGTCGGCGACCCGCTGCCGCAACCCGGGGTCGCCGAGCAGAAGCAGCACACCGTTGGCGATCAGGTTGACGGTCGTCTCGTGACCGGCCACGAGCAACAGCGCGCAGATGGAGGCCACTTCCTCGGTATCGGCCGCGCCCTGGTCGGCCAGGGCGACGAGTTGCGAGATGACATCGCCGCTCGGAGCCGCGCGGCGGGCGGGAATCAGCTCGTGGAAGTAGTCCAGTATCGAGGCGCGGGCACGGGTCCCCTCCGCGCGGGCCGCGGCGTCGAGGTTGAACGCCTGGTCCATGTTCCGTGCCATCGCCCCCGACCAGCGGCCCAGCCGGGGAAAGTCCTCCTGCGGCAGACCGAGGAGTTCGCAGATGATGCGCACGGGCAGGGGAAACGCGAAGTCGGCGACGACATCCATGGACTCCCGCTCGCCGGCGGCATCGAGCAGCTCGGCCACAATCCGCTCGATACGCTCCGGCAACCCGGCGAAGGCGGGAATCAGGCAGGTGTGGGCCAGCCGGCGCAGCCGCGTATGTGCGGGCGGGTCCAGCAGCATGAAGGGGGCCTTCGCCAGCAGCGCGGCATCCTCGCCGCTGAGCTCGCCCCGGCCGCGCATCCGGTGGAACATGGTCGACCCGGTCTCGTCACTGCTGCACCGGGCGTCGCGCAGCAAGGCGTGGCATTCGGCGTAGCCGCTGACGAGGTGGACACCGGAGGGGTCCTCGACGACGGGCTCGCCACGGCGGTGCATCCGCTCGTACAGCGGGTAGGGGTGGGCGATCGAGGTGGGGGACATGAGGTCCCTCAACGACACGGCGGCGTCAGTCATGGTCGTCAGCTCCTGGTGTCGACGCCCGCACCGCCGGATCCAGGTGGTCCGCGAGCGCGGACGCGAGCACGTGGTAGAGGCGTGGCGGCGGATCGGTCATGTAGTAGTCGAAATCGCCCGGCTGCACCTGGTCGTAGGCCAACGACACCCCCGGCACCTGCCGCAGCAGCGCTCCGAAGCCCTCGAGGTGACGGGCGATGTCGGGCTTGGCCTCGAACAACAGGTGGGGTCGTCCGCGGGCGAGGGACCATCGGGCGGCCGCGTGCATGACCAGGGTCGCGCCGAACGGCACCGTGGAGATCCAGCGGGTGATCTGGGCCGAGGTGGCGGGCGTGTAGCCGGGTGCCACGTCCACGCCGTCACAGCCGTATACGCGGTGCAGTTCCGGGGGTGCGTCGGCGCGGCCGAGATCGACGCCCACGGTGGCCACGATCTCCCGGTCGCTCTCGGCGTACCACAGCGCTTCCGGTTCGCCGGGAGATGTGTTGTAGACACGCAGGTACTCGCCGCGGACGAAGTCCATCACCCGGGAGCGGTCGGCCGGTTCGGTGGCGAGGGCGACGGTCAGCGCGGGTCCGCCTCCGGAAGGGGCACGGCTCATGAGGGGGGACCTCCGATTCCATACCGTCGGGGTGCGATGACGCCTCGCGGATCCAGCGCCTTCTTGAGCAGATCCAGCGTCTCGGCCTTCCCTTGGTCGGCGTACCGGGTGCGGCAGGTGTCGATGGCGTTCTTCCGGTAGGGCCGTGCGCCGATGCCCTCCAGCGCCTCCACCAGGTGGCCGTAGCACTGGTGGGCGCGTGCCACATCGTCCTGGCGGTGTTTGTCGAAGGTGAGGCCGAGGACGCCCACGATGCGGTCCGGCGTGGCGAGGATGAAGCTGGCGGAGAAGGCGAAGCCATGCTCCCGGTAGACCGGTTCGGCGGCGCGAACCAGGTCGCGTACGGCCGCGCCGTCCGCGGCGACGGTGGGTGAGCACCAGATCAGTCCCAGACGCTCCCACCCCAGGTCACGGCTGATGTGGTCGAAGGCGGCGTCGGACGGTACGCCGCGCATGAGGTCATGGATGTCCTGATGGTTCTCCAGGAACTGACGCAGTGCGTCGGCCCGCGTGGTGAGGGCCCGGAGGGGGCCGAGCGGCAGCCGGGCGAGCCCGTCCAGCGTGTGGGCCAGCCGTCGGCGGCGGGAGAGCGAGGCGTCGGTGAAGTACTGGACCTGGCCGATGGTGCGCAGCGCCGCCGTGATCCGCCGGCGCTGAGCGGTGAGCTGCCGGCGGGAGCCGTAGAGGGCGCCGTACGCGCTCCACGCGGCGGGCGGGCGGTAGGCCGTGGCGTCGCGCGACTTGGCGGCCCCGATGGCCCGGAGCGGGTTGGAGATATGCGTCAGACACCCCAGCTGCCCGTGCACCTTGAGCCGTACCAGGGCGTCCACGAACCGCTCGAGGTGCTGGTCGTGCGGCACCTCGACGCGGATCGACGCGTATGCCTCCGGCATCGGGACCAGTTCGACGCGGGCGCAGGTGACGATGCCGAAGTTGGACTGCACGAACAGCCCGCTCAGATCGGGGCCGACGCCGGGAAAGGTACCGGTGCGCAGCAAGGTGCCGGTGCCCAGGACGACTTCCAGGTCGGACAAGGTGTTCCGGTGGTTCCCCCGCTCCGTGTAGCCGAGTCCGCCTTCCAGCGCGTTTCCCAGGATGCTGGCACCGGTGGCCGCACCGGTCATGTCGGCGAAGAAGGGCGCGCCGAGCTCCTCAAGGCGTGTCGCCAGGCCGAGTTGGGTCACACCGGGCTCGACCTCGGCATAGCCGTGGTCGATGTCGACGGACCGGACGCGGGACAGCCGGCTCAGGTCGACGAGCAGTTGTCCGTCGCCGGAGGGCAGGCGGGTGCCGTTGCCCACGTTCATCCCGCGGCTGATGGGGTACAGCGGCTGGCGGTGCGCGTTGGCCGCGTGTACCACCTCCTGGACCTCGGCGACGCTTCCGGGCCGGACGATGCCGACCATGGTCCGCTTCATGCCGAGCGTGTTGTCCAGACCGGCCTCGATCTCGTCGGGGGCGGTGGTGAGGTGCTCCTCCCCCACGATGCGGGCGAGGCGCTGGAAGAGGTCGGTTTCCGTATCGGTCGATGACGTCATTGGTTCGTCCCCTCGTTGCTGCTCCGCGCCGGGAGGCCGCACAGATACGCGGTGAGCCGCCCGACGGTGGGGTGGTCGTAGATGAGGGTGACCGGCAGCGGCACGCCGAGGGTGTCGCTGAGCCGACCGCGCAGTTCCATGCCCAGCAGCGAGTCGATGCCCAGGTCCGCGAGCGCGGTGTCGTCGTCCTCGTTTCCCCCGGCCGGTGCGGGCCGTACGGCGTCGGTGGCGGATGAGCCCATCAGCTCCGCCAGGTGCTCACCCAGCATGTGCCGGATGAAGGGCCGCCGCTCGGTGGCGGGGATCGTGCTCCACTCGGTGCTCTCCTGCCGGGGCCCGGCCGTCAGGTCACGGGCTCGCGGCAGTCGCAGCGCCGCGGTCGCCGCGTCCCAGTCCACGCGGCCTACGGCGCTGTGGGCCCGCTCGCCGAGGAGCAGTGCCTCGAAGGCGGCCAGGCTCTCTCCGGTGCCACCTGCGGTCAGTCCGATGCGCCGCAGCTGGTCCCGTACCGGCGCGGACAGCCTGGCGGCCATGCCCACGTCCCACGGTCCCCAGGCGATACTGGTCCCGGGCAGCCCTTGTGACCTTCGCAACTGGGCGAGGCCGTCCAGGAAGCCATTGGCCACGGCATAGTTGGCCTGCCCGACCGTCCCCAGAAGCGCGGCCAGCGACGAGAAGCAGACGAAGAACTCCAGCGGATCGTCCCGGGTCGCCAGGTGCAGATTCCACGCACCGTCGGCCTTGGGGGCGAGGACGGCGGCGAAGCGCTGCCAGGTGAGCCGCTCGATCCCATCGTCGTCGAGCACACCCGCCGCGTGCACCACACCGCGCAGCGGTGGCCCCTCGTCGCGCAGCTTGACCAGCAGCTCCCGGCACGCGTCGGGGTCCGAGACGTCGCAGGCGTAGGCGCGGACGCGCTTGTCCTCGGCGAGCGCCGCGCTCCCGTCCCCTTCGTGGCCGGGGCCGCTCCGGCCCACAAGCGCGACGCGCCCCGCTCCCCTGGCCAGCAGCGTCTCGGCGGTGAGCCTCCCGATGGCGCCGAACCCGCCGGTCACGAGGTAGGTGCCGTCGGGTGACAGGCGTGCCGCGGCGGGATCCGTCGGCTCCGGCGCCACGGCGATCCGGGTGGCGTACGCGACGCCGGCGCGGACCACCACCTCGTCGTCCGGCCGGTCCAGGAGCAACTCCCGCACCAGCGCGTCGAGGTCACCGTCGTCGGCGATGTCGAAGCGCCTGCATCCGAGTTCCGGGCGTTCGTTGGCCACGACACGTCCCAGGGCCCACAGGGAAGCCGCCTCCGGGCGTACGGCGTCCTCCGGCCGGTGTGCGAGCGCCTGACGGGTGAGCAACGCCAGCCGGTGGCCCTCTGCCGACCCGGTAAGGCGGTGAACGGCCTCGACGACGTCCCGCACCGTGTCATGGCGCCCGCGGCCGGGTTCCGGACCGGGAACCCCGGCGTCCAGGCACACCACGTCCCAGGAGCCGTGCGGCAGGGACGTGGGCAGCGCGGGCTCCACCCGGCAGTCCTGGCCTCGGGAGCGCAGCAGATCCGCCAGCCGGCCGGCCCGCTCCGGCTCGCCGCCCACCAGCAGCCAGCGGCGCGCGGCGGCCGATGGCTCGGCCTGGTCGAGACGGCGGAAACCGGTGTGGTACGTCCGCAGGAGTGGCTCAGCGGGCCGTCCGGCTCCGGCGGGCGAACGCTCCCCGGCGTCCCGCCCGCCCAGGAGCGTGGCCGCGGGAGCGGGCCTGAGACAGACCCCCTCCAGCCGCAGAACGGGAGCGCCACCGGCCCGCCGGAGGGTGATGTCGCCACGTCCGTCGGACGCTCCGGCCGGGCCGTGGTGTGCGACCGCGTGTGCCCACAGCTCGCCGCCCGGTACGTCGTAGGACACCACCCGCTCCACCGCCACCGGCACCATGGCCTGGCCGGGTTCCGCCGCTCCGAACGCTTCCGGCAGGGCGAACACCAGAAGCTGGAGGAGCGAGTCCAGCAGGCCGGGGTGGCAGCGGTAGTCGGCCAGGTGATCGGCCGGTTCATCGGGCCGGATCAGCGCCAGGGCCTCACCGGGTGCGCGCCAGACCCGCCGGATCCACCGGAAGTCCCGGCCGTAGGTCAGGGCGTGCTGCGCGAACCGGGTGTAGAAGGAGGAGTCGTCGACCACCTCCGGACAGCGGTTCCGGATCTCCTGTGACGGGTCGGCGAAGTCCGCCGCCGGGCCCGCGGCTCGCAACCGGCACCGGGCGTGCAGTGTCCAGTCCTCGGCCTCCCGTCCGGTGGTGCCGCGGGCGTCGCTGCTCGCGACCCGGACCGACCATGCCCGCTCGTGGTCGGGGTCCGGTGTGACCACGGTGTGGGTGCGCCGCAGGTCCCCCTCCCTCAGGGACATCGCCTGTGTGAATTCCACTCGTTCGGCGGCCACGGGGCCGGTGTGCAGGATGCGTACACCGGCGGCGAGAGCGCGGGCGATGTGGACCGCGCCCGGCACCACGACGGTGTCGTAGACCAGGTGGCCGGCCAGCAGAGCCGGTGCGGTGGCGCTGTGTTCGACCGCGAAGACGGTGGTGCCGGTGAGCGGAGACGGGCCGCCCGTGCCCACCAGGGCGTCGTCTCCGGCCGACTCCCCCGCCCCATGGCCGTTCGCCGGAGCGACCGGTGCCGGCCGGGGGATCCAGTGCCGTCGGCGTTCATACGGATAGCCGGGCAGGGACACCTTGGAGGGCCGCCGCTCGCGGTGTACGGCCTCCCAGTCGAGGGGCAGTCCATGGGTGTGCAAGGCGGCCGCGCTCATGAGCAGCTGACGGGGGGCCTGATGTTTCGGATGGAGCGAGGGAAGCCAGCACTTCACCGACGCCCCTGGCAGACACCCCCTGGTGAGCTGGAGCAGCGTGGGCGCCGGTCCTATCTCCGCCAGGTGGTCGACGTCGGCGAGGTGCTGGGCGCCCTGTCGGTACCGCACCGTGCCGCGGGCATGGCGTGACCAGTAGTCGCCGCTCATCTCGGCCGCGGTGCGGATTTCCCCGCCCGTGAGATTGGAGATCAGAGGGATCCTGGGCGTTCGGTGGGTGACGGTGCGGGCCGCCTCGGTCAGCTCGTCCAGGATCGGGTCGAGCAGTGCGGAGTGAAAGGCGTGGGACACCTTCAGCGACAGACACCGCACGCCCTGGGCACGGAGCGCCTGAATCGTCTCCTCCACCGCCGGCCGATGGCCGGAGATCACGGTGTGCGACGGGCCGTTGTCCGCCGCGACGCACACCATCCCCGCCTCCGCGTGGGCCATGGCCTCGGCCACGGTGTCGGGATCGGCGAAGACGGAGGCCATGGTGCCGCCCTCGGGCAGTGTCTGCATGAGCCTCGCACGCTCGGCGAGCAGGCCGAGGGCTTCGGGCAGGGAGAGGACACCCGCGGTATGGGCGGCCGCGAACTCGCCGACGCTGTGTCCGATGACGATGTCCGGGCGCACTCCCCAGGATTCCCACAGCCGCACCAGCGCGTATTGCAGGGTGAAGAGCGCGGGCTGGGTGTACTGCGTCCGGTCGAGCACCTCCCCCCGGGCGGGATCGAGGAGGGTGGGCAGCAGGGGCCGGGGCAGCGAATCGTCGAGGATCCGGGCGCAGGTGTCCATCGCCTCGCGGGCCACGTCGTAGCGCTCGTACAGCTCCCGGCCCATCCCCGCGTACTGGGAGCCCTGCCCGGTGAAGAGGAAGGCCACTCGGCCCGGCTCCCCCGTGGCCTCACCAGTGATGAGCTGGGCGTGCCGGGTGCCGCGCGTGGCGCTGCCGAGTGCCTCCCGGACCGCTTCGACGGTCTCGCCGAGCACCGCGAGGCGGTGCGGCAGATGGGCGCGGCCGACACCGGAGGTGTAGGCGATGTCGGCGAGGGAGTCTTCGGTCGACTCCAGGTGGGAGGCGTACCGGGCGGCCAGGCTCCGCAGACCTTCGGGGCTTTTCGCCGAGACCAGCAGGACGTTCGGCCCGGAGGTGTCCGCGGCCGGTTCCGGGGTGGGGTGAGGTCGGGGCGA
>NZ_JANIIC010000120.1 GCF_024519315.1 Streptomyces malaysiensis subsp. samsunensis
CGGGGGGGGGCCCCCCTCCTCGTCCCCGGGCCCCCCCGCCCCGCCCCCCCGCCCCCGCCCCGCCTCACACGTTCCGGGCCCCGCTCATCCCCACACCTCGCTCCCTGCTGGGGCAGGTGGCTGTCGCGCAAAAATTGCGACAAGATGAGGGTAGGAGCGCCGGGAAGTCTGGTCGGCATACGCCATACGTGTATCCGCACCCGACTCACCCAGGAGGCCCGCCCGTGGCCGCGCCCACCAGCCGTAAGTTCCTCGGACGCCCGTCGCTGCCCGAGCGGACGTTCGTCATCGACGCGCTGCGCACCGAGACCGTCGGCGGTGTACTCCTCCTCGTGGCCGCCATCGTGGCGCTGATCCTCGCCAACACCCCGCTCAGCGGCGTCTACGGCGACATCAGGGACTTCTCGTTCGGCCCCCAGGCGCTGCACCTGCATCTCTCGGTCGCCTCCTGGGCCACCGACGGTCTGCTGACGATCTTCTTCTTCGTGGCCGGTATCGAGCTGAAGCGCGAACTGGTCGCGGGCGAGTTGCGCGACCCCAGGACGGCCGCACTGCCCGTGATCGCCGCCGTCTGCGGCATGGCCGTGCCCGCGCTCGTCTATGTCACCGTCAGCGCGAGCGGCGGCGGCAGTCTCAAGGGCTGGGCCGTGCCGACCGCCACCGATATCGCCTTCGCGCTCGCCGTCCTCGCCGTGATCGGCACCGCACTGCCCGCCGCGCTGCGCGCCTTCCTGCTCACCCTCGCGGTCGTCGACGACCTCGGCGCCATCCTGATCATCGCGATCTTCTTCACCCAGCACATCAACCTCGTCGCCCTGGGCCTGTCCCTCGCCGCACTCGCCCTCTTCTGGCTGCTGCACCACAAGGGAGTCCGGACGGCCTGGATCTATCTCCCGCTCGCCGTGGTGACCTGGGCGCTGATGCACGCCAGCGGTGTGCATGCCACCATCTCCGGCGTCGCGATGGGCCTGATGCTGCGCTGCACCGTACGGGACGGCGAGGAGCGCTCCCCCGCCGAGCGCGTCGAGCACCGGATGCGCCCGGTGTCGGCGGGCGTGGCGGTGCCGCTGTTCGCCCTGTTCGCGGCCGGGGTGCCGCTCTCCGGCGACGCCGTGGCGGATGTCTTCACCCGCCCGGAGACCCTCGGCGTCGCCCTGGGCCTCGTCGTGGGCAAGGCCGTCGGCGTCTTCGGCGGCTCCTGGTGCGCCGCCCGTTTCACCAGGGCCGAGCTGAACGAGGATCTCGCCTGGGCCGATGTCTTCGCCGTGGCCACCCTCGCCGGAATCGGCTTCACCGTCTCCCTCCTCATCGGCGAACTCGCCTTCCCCGGCGATCCCACGCTCGCCGGGGAGATCAAGGCGGCGGTCCTCATCGGCTCGCTGACCGCCGCCCTGTTCGCCGGGGTCCTCCTCAAACTGCGCAACACCAAGTACCAGCGGCTGTGTCAGGAGGAGGAGCGGGACGAGGACATGGACGGCATCCCTGACGTCTATGAGCTGGACAGCCCCGAATACCACCTGCGGATGGCCGCCATTCACGAGGCAAAGGCCGCCGAGCACCGACGGCTTGCCGAAGTGGCCGCCGCGAACGACTCCGGCGACGATGGTCCGGCATGATCTGAGAGGCTTGACGCCCGTAGAAATGCGCAGAAGACGTAGCAAGCGCAGACGACGTACCGCGCGCGAACGACGCAGCACGAGCGTAAGGCGCACAAGAGCAGAGGGAGATGGCGATGAGCGCAGCCGACCACGGCGGCAACCGCAGCCTCGGCCAGCTGGTGACGACGGCGACCACCGAGCTGTCGGCGCTGATGCACGACGAGATCGCGCTGGCCAAGGCGGAGTTCCGGGTGGGGGCCAAGAAGGCCGCGGTCGGCAGCGGCGCGGGGGTGGCGGCCGGGGTGCTGCTGCTGTTCTCGCTGCCGGTGCTGAGTTTCGCCCTCGCCTACGGCATGCGGTCCTGGACCGGACTCGGCCTCGCCTGGTGCTTTCTGATCGTGGGCGGTATCTACTGGCTGTTCGCCGGGATCCTGGGTCTGCTGGCGCTGCTGAAGTTCAAGAAGGTCAAGGCACCGAAGCGGTCGATCGCCTCGTCCAAGGAGACGGCCGCCGTACTGGGGAGCGTCAAACCGCATCCGCGTGCCGAGAGCAATGGCGGACGCCCCGCGCGGGATGTGACACGCTCGTCAGCATGACGGCCCCTGATACCGCCGCGTCGGTCGTACGGCTCGACGGCCCCTGGACCCACCGGGATGTCGCGGCCAACGGCGCGCGCTTCCACATCGCCGAGCTGGGTGACGGCCCACTGGTGCTGCTGTTGCACGGCTTTCCGCAGTTCTGGTGGACCTGGCGGCACCAATTGCCCGCGCTCGCCGACGCCGGCTACCGCGCGGTCGCGATGGATCTGCGCGGAGTGGGCGGCAGCGACCGTACGCCCCGGGGCTACGACCCGGCCAACCTCGCCCTCGACATCACCGGTGTGATCCGCTCGCTGGGTGAGCCCGACGCCGCGCTCGTCGGCCATGACCTGGGCGGATATCTGGCGTGGACGGCCGCCGTGATGCGGCCCAAGCTGGTACGGCGGCTCGCGGTGGCCTCGATGCCGCATCCCCGCCGCTGGCGGTCGTCGATGCTGGCGGACGTCAAGCAGAGCACGGCCAGTTCCCATATCTGGGGGTTCCAGCGGCCCTGGCTGCCCGAGCGCCAGTTGGTCGCGGACGACGCGGCGGCCGTGGGGCGGCTGATCCGTGACTGGTCCGGACCGCGGCTGCCCGAGGACGAGGCGGTGGAGGTCTACCGACGGGCGATGTCCATCCCCTCGACCGCGCACTGCTCGATCGAGCCGTACCGCTGGATGGTGCGGTCGCTGGCACGGCCGGACGGTTTCCAGTTCAACCGTCGGATGAAGCGGCCGGTGCGGGTGCCGACCCTGCATCTGCACGGATCACTCGACCCGGTGATGCGCACCCGCAGCGCGGCGGGCTCCGGGGAGTATGTCGAGGCCCCCTACCGCTGGCGGCTTTTCGACGGGCTCGGCCACTTCCCGCACGAGGAGGACCCCCGGGCCTTCACCTCTGAGCTGATCAACTGGCTGAAGGACCCCGAACCCGACCGCTGAGCGTCATTTACCGTACGCATTTCGACCACGTCACCACGGGCGTGCGAACATCTGTTTTTCGAACAGCCAATTGCCTCGAGCATAGGCCAATTGCCGCAGTCAGCGGCGATTACGGACCTTGGGTCAGGGGCACACACCGAGGTATGGGCTGGACGCACGACTACCGTGACGCACCAAACAGCCGCGGCCCCGAGGCCGCCGCTACCGCCAATGCCGCGCTGAGTGTTTCCGAGCGGGGCGGCTCCGGGCCTACCCAAGGCCATGACCCGAACATCGGGATTCCCCGCATCATCCGCCGCCGGGCCCGGTGGGTCTCGGCGCGACTGCGCCATCCACGCAGCCGATAGCAGCATCTCCGGCGCGGCCCGGGGCACCGGCGACACCGGAAACCCCTGGTATCACGCTCGGTATATCACCGGCATCACCCGGCTCCGGAGAGCACCACTCCGCTCCCGACGGCTCACCGGGATCAGAGGGCACACCCCTGGCTGTCCACCGGCTGATCGGCCGTACGGCCCTTCTGGATGTCCTCGCTCACCTCGTCCGCCGTCAGCGCGTACCCGGTTTGGGCGTCGTCGAGGGACTTGGCGAACACCACGCCGTACACCCGCCCCTGCGGGGTGAGCAGCGGACCGCCGGAGTTGCCCTGCCGCACCGTGGCGTACAGCGAGTACACATCGCGGTGCACGGTGGAGCGGCGGTAGATGTCGGGGCCGTTGGCCTCGATACGGTCGCGGACGCGGGCGGCGCGCACATCGAAGGCGCCGTTCTCCGGGAAGCCGGCGACGATCGCGCCGTCACCGGTGCGCGCGTCGTCCTGGGCGAACTGGAGCGCCGGGGCTTGCAGCGAGGGCACATCGAGGACCGCGATATCGCGCTTCCAGTCGTAGAGCACGACCTTGGCGTCGTAGAGCCGGCCCTCGCCGCCTATCTGTACGGTCGGGTCGCTGACACCGCCGACGACATGGGCGTTGGTCATGACCCGGTTCGGTGCGAAGACGAAGCCGCTGCCCTCGAGGACCTTGCCGCAGCTGGGGGCGGTGCCGACGACCTTGACGATGCTCTCCTGCGCCCGCGTGGCCACCGGGGACTGGGCGAGCGCGGGGTCGGGCTGCGGTACCGAGGTGATCGGCTCGTTGGCGAAGGGCGAGAAGACCTGCGGGAAGCCGTTCTGCGCGAGCACGGACGAGAAGTCGGTGAACCAGGTGTTCGCCTCCTCCGGGACGACGCGCGAGACCCCGAGCAGCACCTTGGAGTCCCGGACCTCCCGGCCCAGGGTCGGGAGCGAGGTCTGGGCCACCAGCGAGCCGATCAGCCAGGCCACCAGCAGCATCGCCAGGACGTTCACCAGCGCGCCGCCGGTCGCGTCCAGGGCGCGCGCCGGTGACCAGGTGATGTACCGCCGCAGCTTGTTCCCCAGGTGAGTGGTGGCGGCCTGGCCCACCGAGGCACACACGATCACCAAGGCGATCGCCACCACCGCGCCGACGGTGCCGGGAGAGGTCTTGTCGTCGGTGGTGCCGTCCCATACGAGCGGCAGCAGATAGACCGCGATCAATCCACCTCCTATGAACCCCGTCACCGACAGCACGCCGACGACGAAACCCTGGCGGTAGCCGACGACCGCGAACCAAACGGCGGCAAGCAGCAACAGGATGTCCAGCACATTCACCGGAACACCGTCTCACGCGCGCCAGTCGAGTGGGACGTGCTTCGCGCGGTCCCAGGGCCGCTCCCACCCCGCGTAATGCAGGATGCGATCGATCACTCCGGCCGTGAAACCCCAGACCAGAGCGGATCCCACCAGGAAGGCGGGTCCCCGGTGGCCGCTGGGATGAACGGTTGTGGCCCGATTGGCCGGATCCGTGAGATCCGCCACGGGAACCGTGAAGACCCGGGCCGTCTCGGCCGGGTCCACCGCCCCGACCGGGGTGGGCCGGCGCCACCAGCCGAGCACCGGGGTGACGACGAAACCGCTCACCGGGATGTAGAGCCTCGGCAGCACCGCGAAGACCTGGACCCCCGACGGGTCGAGCCCCGTCTCCTCCTCGGCCTCGCGCAGCGCGGCGCGCAGCGGGCCGTCCTCGTCCGGATCGCCGTCCTCCGGGTCGAGGGCGCCACCGGGGAAGGAGGGCTGACCGGCGTGCGAGCGCAGCGAGCCGGAGCGCTCCATCAGCAGCAGCTCGGGGCCCCGGGGGCCTTCGCCGAAGAGGACCAGCACCGCGGAGGGGCGGCCTCCGCCCTGCTCGGGCGGTAGAAAACGGCTCAGCTGGCGCGGCTCGATCGCCTCGGCCAGCCGCGCCACCGGCAGCAGCCACTCGGGCAGCCCCTGGGCGCTGATCTCCACATCCCCGCCGTACGTGCTCGTCACTCGGCGGCTCCCAGGGGGGCGGCGGGACGGCCGGGGTAGTCGGACGGCGGGCGCAGGCGCTGGCCCGGCTGGCCGCCCATCTCGTACTTCAGGAGCTTCTTCGCCTTGTCCGGATCGGTCTCGCCCTCCCCGTACGCCGGGCAGAGGGGAGCGATCGGGCAGGCGCCGCACGCGGGCTTGCGGGCGTGGCAGACGCGGCGGCCGTGGAAGATGATGCGGTGCGAGAGCATCGTCCACTCGCTCTTGGGGAAGAGCGCGGCGATCTCCGCCTCGACCTTCTCGGGGTCCTCCTGGGCGGTCCACTTCCAGCGCCGCACCAGCCGGCCGAAGTGGGTGTCCACGGTCAGACCGGGCACTCCGAAGGCATTGCCGAGCACCACATTGGCCGTCTTACGGCCGACACCGGGCAGTGTGACCAGGTCCTCGAGCCGGCCCGGGACCTCGCCGCCGAAGCGGTCGCGAAGGGCGGCGGACAGGCCCAGCAGCGATTTGGCCTTGGCGCGGAAGAAGCCGGTGGGCCGGATCAGCTGCTCCAGGACCTCCGGATCGGCGGCGGCCATGTCCTCGGGCGTCGGATAGGCGGCGAAGAGCGCGGGCGTGGTCTGGTTGACCCGCAGATCGGTGGTCTGGGCGGACAGGACCGTGGCCACCAGCAGCTGGAACGAGTTCTCGAAATCCAGCTCGGGATGGGCGTACGGATACACCTCGGCGAGCTCGCGGTTGATGCGGCGGGCGCGGCGGACGAGGGCGAGTCGGGACTCGGGGCGGGCGCCTTTCGAGCCCTTGACCGATTTATGCGGTTTCGCTACTTCTGTCGACTCGGCGGACTCTTGTTCGCCCACAGCGGAATTACGAGGTGCGGTCACTCGTCCGGCCCCCTTGCCCTGTGCTCTCACCGGCCTATTGGACACCCGGCCAGCCTAAGCCCACCCACTGACATCCGGCCCGGCCACCGCGAAGAGGCCCCGAATCGGACCCCTGCCGCACAGCTCGGCAGGCCAGTGCGTCAAACTTGTGATTGATCGCACTGTTTTACCGTCCGGCATCATGGGGACGTCGGTCCCCTGTGCATGTCGACAAGGAGAGACTCGTGGACGACGTTCTGCGGCGCGCCCCGCTCTTCGCGGCGCTCGATGACGAGCAGGCCGCTGAGCTGCGCGCCTCCATGGGAGAGGTCACCCTCGCGCGGGGTGACGCGCTCTTCCACGAAGGGGATCCCGGCGATCGCCTGTACGTGGTCACCGAGGGCAAGGTGAAGCTCCACCGCACCTCTCCCGACGGCCGCGAGAACATGCTGGCCGTTCTCGGCCCCGGCGAGCTGATCGGCGAGCTCTCGCTCTTCGACCCCGGCCCGCGCACCGCCACCGCCACCGCCCTCACCGAAGTCAAGCTGCTCGGCCTCGGCCACGGCGATCTACAGCCATGGCTGAACGCCCGGCCCGAGGTCGCCTCCGCGCTGCTGCGCGCGGTCGCCCGGCGTCTGCGCAAGACCAACGACCAGATGTCCGACCTGGTCTTCTCCGACGTTCCGGGCCGTGTCGCCAGGGCCCTGCTGGACCTGTCGCGCCGCTTCGGCGTGCAGTCGGAGGAAGGCATCCACGTCGTCCACGACCTGACCCAGGAGGAGCTGGCCCAGCTGGTCGGCGCCTCCCGCGAGACCGTCAACAAGGCGCTCGCCGACTTCGCGGGCCGCGGCTGGCTGCGGCTGGAGGCGCGCGCGGTGATCCTGCTGGACGTCGAGCGGCTGGCCAAGCGCTCCCGCTGACGCCGGAACGTACACACCGTAAGGGCTTCGCCGGGACTCCGGTGGGGCCCTTACGGCGTGCCGGACGGGGCAACCCCACGGGCTGCGGACCAATATGTCCTCGCCCTATGTCCTCGCCTCGCCCAGGCTCCCGGACGGGCCGGTCTCAGATCAGCCCGTGCCCACGCAGATAGTCCAGCTGGGCCCGGACCGACAGCTCCGCCGCCGGCCACAGGGACCGGTCCACGTCCGCGTACACCTGCGCCACGACCTCCGCGGGCGACCGGTAGCCGTCCTCGACCGCCGTCTCCACCTGCGCGAGCCGGTTGGCGCGATGCGCGAGGTAGTACTCCACGGCGCCCCGGGCGTCGTTCAGCACCGGCCCATGGCCCGGGAGGACGGTGTCCACCCCGTCGTCCACCGTCAGCGAGCGCAGCCGCCGCAGTGAGTCCAGATAGTCGCCGAGCCGCCCGTCCGGATGCGCGACGACGGTCGTGCCCCGCCCGAGCACCGTGTCCCCCGTAAGGACCGCGCCATCGGCCGGGAGGTGGAAGGACAGCGAGTCGGCGGTGTGGCCGGGCGTGGACACCACCCGCAGTTCCAGACCGCCGGTGGTTATGACGTCCCCCAGCTCCAGCCCCTCGTCGCCCAGCCGCAACGCCGGATCCAGCGCCCTTACGGACGTCCTGGTGAGCTCGGCGAAGCGCGCCGCGCCCTCCGCGTGGTCCGGGTGGCCATGGGTGAGCAGCGTCAGCGCGACCCGCCTGCCCGCCCGTTCGGCCGTCGCGATGACCTCCTTGAGGTGCGCGTCGTCCAGCGGCCCGGGGTCGATGACGACGGCGAGGTCGGAGTCGGGCTCGGCGACGATCCAGGTGTTGGTGCCGTCCAGCGTCATGGGCGAGGCGTTCGGCGCCAGGACGCAGACGGCCCGGTCGGTGGCCGGGCCGCCGATGGTGCCCCCACGCGGCTGGCCGGGCAGTGCGGATGCGTACGTCATGCGGAAGGTCCCCCCGTGGCTCCAGGGATGTGCTTGGTGAACTCATCATGGCCCGGCCAGCTCAGCACCAGCTCCCCGTTCTCCATCCGCGCCCGGGCCAGGACGGGCGTCATGTCCTGGTCCGCCGCCGCGGCCAGCGCCTCGGCGACCGAGCCGAAGGCCGCGAGCTGGCGCAGCGTCGCGATCGTGGGCGGCATCATCAGCAGCTCGCCCTGGTCGTAGCCGTCGGCCGCGTCGCCCGGACGGATCCAGACGGTCCGGTCCGCTTCCGTGGAGGCGTTACGGGTGCGCTGCCCGCGCGGCAGGGCGGCCACGAAGAACCAGGTGTCGTAGCGGCGGGGTTCGAACTCCGGGGTGATCCAGCGCGCCCAGCAGCCGAGCAGATCCGAGCGGAGCACGAGCCCCCGGCGGTCCAGGAACTCGGCGAAGGACAGATCCCGGGCGACCAGCGCCGCGCGGTCCGCCTCCCAGTCGTCCCCCGTCGTGTCCGCGACCACGGTGTGCGGCGTCGGACCGGCGAGCAGCACGCCCGCCTCCTCGAACGTCTCCCGGACCGCCGCGCACACGATGGCCTGCGCCCGCGTCGCCTCGCTCGGGTCCAGGCCCAGCCGCCCCGCCCACTGCGCCCGCGAGGGACCGGCCCAGGTGACCATCCGCTCGTCGCGCGGGTCCACGGAACCGCCCGGATAGGCGTACGCGCCTCCGGCGAAGGCCATGGAGGCGCGTCTGCGCAGCATGTAGACGGCGGGCCCGCCGGGCCCTCGTGCCGTGTCCCGTAGGCCCTCTGGGGGCCCTTCAGAGCTTTCCGGGGCCTGCGCGGACTCCGGCGCCGCGCCGAGCTCCCGCGGCTTCTCCGGTGCGTGCTCCCCGTCTTGTGCGTCCTGTGTGTCCTGCGGTGCGCCCTGCCCGTCCGTTGCGTCCGGTCCGCCCGGCCCGTCCCGCAGCAGCAGCACGGTGGCGGCCCGGCGCGGTGTCACCGGTGTGAGCTCACCGGTCGACAAGAGGCGGATCCGCTCTGGCCACTCGGGTGGATACCACTGGCCATTCGTAGTGGACATGGGCGGATGCTATGCGCTGACGCGCTGATGTTCGAGTGGCACCGGCGGCGGCACGCCGGGGCCGGGCCGCGTACCGGCCGTCACACCGGGCCGCGCCCGCCGCCGTGGCCGCTTCCGCGCCCGCGCGCGCCCACCGGCCCGCTCATGGGCCCACCGGCGGGCCCGGCCGGGCCACCCACGGGACCGCTCGCTAGTCCGCGACCTCGACCTGGATCTCGACCTCGACCGGCGCGTCCAGCGGCAGCACCGCCACGCCCACCGCGCTGCGCGCGTGCACGCCCGCGTCGCCCAGGGCCTCGCCCAGCAGCTCGCTCGCGCCGTTGACGACACCCGGCTGGCCGGTGAAGTCCGGCGCCGAGGCGACGAAGCCGACGACCTTCACGACCCGCACGATCCGGTCCAGGTCACCGACGACCGACTTCACGGCGGCCAGCGCGTTCAGCGCGCAGATGCGCGCCAGCTCCTTGGCCTCCTCGGGGGTCACCTCAGCGCCGACCTTGCCGGTCACGCCCAGCTTCCCCTCGACCAGCGGCAGCTGGCCCGAGGTGTAGACGTACGGGCCGGTGCCGACCGCGGGTACGTACGAGGCCAGCGGTGCCGCGACCTCGGGCAGCTTCAGGCCGAGCCCGGCGAGCCTGCCCTCGACCGTGCCGCTCCCCATCAGCCCTTCTCCCGCTTCAGATAGGCCACCAGCTGCTCCGGGTTCGGCCCCGGGACCACCTGGACCAGCTCCCAGCCGTCCTCGCCCCAGGTGTCCAGAATCTGCTTCGTGGCGTGTACCAGCAGCGGTACGGTCGCGTATTCCCACTTGGTCATGGGGCCGACTGTAATGCCTCTCCGCCGGGCCCTGGTGCGTAGGGCGAGGGGCGACTGGTTAGGCTCCCCACTGTGAGCAGGCTCCATGTCGTCAGTGGCAAGGGCGGAACCGGCAAGACCACGGTCGCCGCCGCACTCGCGCTGGCCCTCGCGGCCGATGGCAGGCGCACCCTGCTGGTCGAGGTCGAAGGCCGTCAGGGCATCGCACAGCTCTTCGAGACGGAGCCGCTGCCCTACGAGGAGCGAAAGATCGCCACCACACCGGGCGGCGGGGAGGTGCACGCTCTGGCGATCGACCCGGAGTTCGCACTTCTGGACTACCTCCATATGTTCTACAAGCTGGGCTCGGCCGGACGCGCCCTCAAGAAGCTCGGCGCGATCGACTTCGCGACCACCATCGCCCCGGGGCTGCGGGACGTCCTGCTGACCGGCAAGGCGTGCGAGGCGGTGCGCCGTAAGGGCAAGGACGGCCGCTTCGTCTACGACTCCGTGGTCATGGACGCGCCGCCCACCGGCCGCATCACCCGCTTCCTGAACGTCAACGACGAGGTGGCGGGGCTGGCCAGGACCGGCCCGATACACAACCAGGCACAGGCCGTGATGCGCGTCCTGAAGTCGCCTCAGACGGCGGTCCACATGGTGACCCTGCTGGAGGAGATGCCGGTCCAGGAGACCGCGGACGGCATCGCCGAGCTGCGCGCCGACGGCCTTCCGACGGGCGGCGTCATCATCAACATGGTGCGGCCCGCGATCCTCGACCACGAGGCCGTCGAGGTCGCCGCCAACGGGCAGCGCGCGGCCGTCGCCAAGGCGCTCTCCCAGGCGGGGCTGGGCGGTGCGCGCCGCGGCGGCATGGCCGAGCGGCTGGTCGACCCGCTGCTCGAGCAGGCCCGCGAGCACGCAGAGCGGGTGGCGCTGGAGCGGGCTCAGCGCGCCGAGCTGACCGGCCTGGGCCTGCCGCTGCACGAGTTGGAGCTGCTCACGGACGGCATCGACCTGGCCGGGCTGTACCGGCTCGCGACGGATCTGCGCAAGCAGTGGCCGACGTGAGCGGCGCCCGCCGTAAGGGCGCCACGGACGAGGAGTCGTACGCAGGAGGCGGCATGAGCATGGACGTGGCACCCCGGCTGGACATCGACGTCCTGCTGGACGACCCGGAGACCCGCATCGTGGTGTGCTGCGGCTCCGGCGGCGTCGGCAAGACCACCACCGCCGCCGCCCTGGGCGTACGGGCCGCCGAGCGCGGCCGTAAGGTCGTCGTCCTCACCATCGACCCGGCCCGTCGGCTCGCGCAGTCCATGGGCATCGACGCGCTGGACAACATCCCGCGCCGGGTGGAGGGCATCGGCGGCGACGGCGGCGAACTGCACGCCATGATGCTGGACATGAAGCGGACGTTCGACGAGTTCGTCGAGGCGCACGCCGACCCCGAGCGCGCCCGGGCGATCCTCGCGAACCCCTTCTACCAGTCGCTCTCGGCCGGTTTCGCGGGCACGCAGGAGTACATGGCCATGGAGAAGCTCGGCCAGCTCCGGGCCCGCGACGAATGGGACCTGATCATCGTCGACACCCCGCCCAGCCGGTCGGCGCTGGACTTCCTGGACGCGCCGAAACGTCTCGGCTCCTTCCTGGACGGGAAGTTCATCAAGGTCCTGATGGCGCCGGCGAAGGTGGGCGGCAGGGCGGGGATGAAGTTCCTGAACGTGGGCGTGTCGATGATGACGGGCACGGTCAGCAAGGTGCTCGGCGGGCAGCTGATGCGCGACGTTCAGACGTTTGCTGCCGCGATGGACACCATGTTCGGCGGATTCCGCACTCGTGCCGAGGCCACCTACCGGCTGCTACAGGCCCCCGGTACCGCCTTCCTCGTGGTGGCCGCACCCGAACGGGACGCCCTGCGGGAGGCCGCGTACTTCGTCGAACGCCTGGCCGCGGACCAGATGCCGCTGGCCGGACTGGTGCTGAACCGGGTGCACGGCAGCGGGGCCGAACAACTGTCGGCGGAACGGGCGCTGGCCGCCGCGGAGATCTTGTCCCTGGCGATCGATCCGGCGGATCCGGACGATGCTCCCGCGAACGCCGACTACCCTCCCGCGAACGCCGCGGAGGGAAGCGATCCGGCCAAGAACCGCCCCGGGACAGAAAATCTTGCCGACTGCGGATTTGTCGATCCCCCCTCAGGGAATGCTCAAGCGCGGAACCCCTCGGCAGCGGACCCCGACGTCTCCCCCACGTCGGCGGACACGTCGGCGGAGCGGCTCGCCGCAGGACTGCTTCGGTTGCACGCGGAGCGTATGCAGGTGCTCGGACGCGAGCAGCGCACACACGACCGCTTCACGGCGCTCCACCCCGAGGTTCCGGTGGCCCAAGTGGCCGCACTCCCTGGCGACGTACACGACTTGGCAGGACTGCGGGCGATCGGAGAACGCCTCGCGGTCCCTCTGGAACGGACCAAGCGCGCGGCGGGCTGAGCCGGTGCCCGCGCCCGCCCTGGCGGACGGCCGCGCGCGCATGGAGGAGACGCACAACACAGCGCGACGAACAGCACGCATACGTACATAACGGACGGTGGTGGCACCGGCGGTATCCCCGGTACGCCTGACCGCACCCGGTGACGGTCGCCGAGGCAGACCACAGGCGCGCAGGCGCCCGTAGTGGACCTTGGCGTCTACGGCCGCCCAGCGGTGCTGCGGGCAAGCAGCAAACACCGATGGCGTAGACGGCGGGTCAACCCTCGGCCCGCACGGCCCCGTTGGACCATGTCACACGCGACATCGTCAGGCCGCGTCACACGCGCCCACACCAGGCCGTATGACCATGCGCCAAGGCCAAGCCGTGTCACGCACCCCAGGCCGTGCCACCCGCCCCACGGCCGACCGCGACTCTGACCGCGGTCGCGCTCGGAGGCGTGCGCGTACCCGTACCCGCCCCTGACGAGGCGCGCCCGTACTCGCACCCCCGCTCGTGCCGATGACGAGAGGTGGGTGAGGTGATGATGAGGCGAGACGCTCACACCGGCAGGTCGTCAGCCGACCGCCGGCGAGCCGCCGTCCGGTCTACCCGACTGCGGCGAAGCGCTCGTACTCCTCGTCGTCAAAGGGCAGAATCCCCGCACTGCGCTCGTACTCGATACGCGCGGTCTCCAGGAGCCTGCGCCAGGAGGTCACCGTTGGCCGGCGGCGCAGCAGTGCTCGCCGCTCGCGCTCGGTCATCCCTCCCCACACACCGAACTCCACGCGGTTGTCCAAGGCATCCGCAAGGCACTCGGTGCGCACCGGGCATCCGGTGCAGACCGCTTTGGCCCTGTTCTGTGCCGCGCCCTGGACGAACAGTTCATCTGGATCAGTAGTGCGGCAGGCGGCCTGCGCACTCCAGTCGGTTACCCAGCCCATGCTGGCGCCGTCCTCTCCCGAATCGGAGCTCCCCCACGGCGACAAACGGCATATTCACCGTCGCCAGTTGAGGACGTTACGGAAGCGAGACAAGGCGCAACACCCCCTGCGGGCCCAATCTTGGATGGTCCGAACGGACTATGGGTACGCGGCAGATCACCCAACGGAGTGAGCTGACGACATTTGCGATTACTAGTGCAAATCAGGGCAGTTCACACGCCGAACAGCGGGCACCTCAGGACAGGGGCCGCAATCCGGACAGGTCTCATCACTCACTTGAGTGGTGGTGGAGGTGTGGCTCAGCCACTCACCTGTGGCTGGCGTGAAACAGCTTATGCGAACACCCGGTCCCCTGTCCGGCGATTCGAGACGTAGGCTGCCCCCTATGGGAAACACGCGCTCGAGCGGCGGGCCGTCCACCGCTCAACAGGCCGCCAAGTTCCTCGGCGTCAGCGCGCTGGCCGGTGCCGTGATGGCCGGCCTCGCGCTTCCCGCCGTCGGGGCGCTCGGCCTCGCGGCCAAGGGAACCGTCGAGGAGTTCGACGGGATTCCGGCCAATCTCAAGACACCGCCGCTCAGTCAGCGGACAACGATCCTGGACGCCAAGGGCGGAGAGATCGCGAAGGTCTACTCCCGCGACCGGACGATCGTGAAGCTGAAGGACGTCTCCCCCTATATGCAGCAGGCGATCGTCGCGATCGAGGACGCCCGCTTCTACCAGCACGGGGCGGTCGACCTCAAGGGCGTGCTGCGCGCGGTCAACACCAACGCACAGGACGGCGGGGTCTCCCAGGGCGCCTCCACCCTGACCCAGCAGTATGTGAAGAACGTGTTCGTCGAGGAGGCGGGCGACGACAAGGACAAGGTCGCCGAGGCCACCCGGCAGTCCATAGGCCGCAAGATCAAGGAACTGAAGTACGCGATCAAGGTCGAGAAGGAGCTGGGCAAGAAGCGGATCCTCGAGAACTACCTGAACATCACCTTCTTCGGTCAGCAGGCGTACGGCATCGAGGCGGCGTCCCAGCGCTACTTCAGCAAGCCCGCCAAGGATCTGAAGCTGGAGCAGGCGGCGCTGCTGGCCGGTCTGGTCCAGTCGCCCAGCCGCTACGACCCGATCAACGCCCCGAAGACCGCCAAGGAGCGCCGCGACACCGTTCTGCGGCGGATGGCCCAGGTGAAGGACATCACTCCGGCGCAGGCCGCCGAGGCCCAGAAGAAGCCGCTCGGCCTCAAGGTCAGCATGCCCAGGAGCGGCTGCATCACGGCCGTCCAGGGCGCCGGGTTCTTCTGTGACTACGTCCGCGAGACCCTGCTCAACGACCCGACCTTCGGCAAGACGGCGGAGGCGCGCGCCAAGCGCTGGACCCAGGGCGGCCTGACGATCCGTACGACGCTCGACCCGCAGGCCCAGGAGTCGGTCCAGAAGTCGATCAAGAACCATGTCTACCAGTCCGACCCGGTGGCCACGGCGGTGACGCTCGTCGAGCCGGGCACCGGCAAGGTACTGGGGATGGGCCAGTCCAGGCCGTACGGCTTCGGCCAGAACGAGACCCAGATCAACCTGTCCGCGGACAAGTCCATGGGCGGCTCGAACTACGGCTTCCAGGTCGGCTCCACCTTCAAGCCGATCACCGCGGCGGCCGCCATCGAGCAGGGCAAGAAGCCGTACCAGCGCTACTCCTCGCCGTACCGGATGAAGTACCCGAGCCCGGTCACCACCTGCAAGGGCACCTGGAGCAACGACGAGGGCGCGACCGTCGAGAACGAGAACGAGAAAGAGGTCGGCCCGTACGGGATGAAGGACGCGACCGCCAAGTCGGTCAACACCTACTTCGTCCAGCTGATCAGCGACATCGGGGTCTGCCCGGTGACGCAGATGGCCGACAAGATGGGGGTGAAGCGCGCCGACGGCAAGGAGCACAACCAGGTGCCTTCCCTCACCCTCGGCTCCGAGGGCTTCTCGCCGCTGACGATGGCCAACGCGTACGCGACCTTCGCCAACCGCGGGATCTACTGCTCCCCGGTCTTCATCGAGTCGATCACCGGCCCGGGCGGCAAGGCGCTGAAGGTTCCGCGGTCGAAGTGCTCCCGGGCGATGTCGACGAAGACCGCGGACACCATCAACACACTGCTGCGCGGCGTGGTCGAGGACGGCACCGGCAAGCAGGCCGGCCTCCAGAGCCGGCCGAGCGCCGGTAAGACGGGTACGACGGACGAGCGCAGGGCCGCCTGGTTCGTCGGCTACACCCCGAACATGGCCGGTGCGGTGTGGGTCGGCGGCGCGGGCGCCAAGGGCGTCAAGATGGAGAACATCACCATCGGCGGCGTCCACCACGACAAGGTCTACGGTGCGGACACCCCCGGCCCGATCTGGAAGGACGCGATGAGCGGCGCGCTGGACGGAAAGCCGGCGCCGAACTTCGTGAACGTCTCGATCAAGGACCCGAACCAGCGCAAGCCCCACGACGACAAGAAGCCGGGCCGTGACCACAAGCCGGGCCGTGACCGCGGCGACGACAAGGGCGACAACGGCGGCCAGGAGAACCCGTGGCCGGACATCTCCCTGCCCCCGGACGTGATCAGCGGCGGCAACGGGAACGGCGGCAACGGCAATGGGAACGGCGGCTGGCACTGGCCGCAGTAGCGGTACCCGCGTGATGGAGCGCTGAAGGGGGCCGGACAGAGATGTCCGGCCCCCTTCTTC
>NZ_JANIIC010000121.1 GCF_024519315.1 Streptomyces malaysiensis subsp. samsunensis
AGGCTGTCCCGCAATGCATCGGCGGTCCCTGGGTGTCTCACTCGCCGGTCTCTCCGTCGATGAGCTCGCGCGCGACGTCGAGGTGGCCGACGTGGCGCGCGTATTCCTGGAGCAGATGGAAGAGGATTCGTCCAAGCGAGGGCGCTTGGGCGGGTGTCTTGAAGCGGCCTCCCAGCCGTGCCTTGTCGCTCAGGGCGGCAGCCGCCGTAAGAGAGTCCGCGGCGGTCACCTCCGCTTGGTAGGCGGCCATGACCTCCGCGGCGGAGGTGTCGGCGGCGACCGTCCACTCCTTGGCGTCTCCGCCGGGCGGATAGGGAACGACATTCTCGGCGGCGAAACCCCATCGCAGCCATCGGCGCTCGACCCAGCTGAGATGCTGGACCAGGCCGAGGGGAGACCAGCTCAGCGGTTCGACAGGCGTGCGGAGCTGGTCGTCGGACAGCCCGGCAAGCTTGCGTATCAGGGCCTTCCGGTACCACTCTAGGTAGCCGAGGAGCAGTTCATGGGCATCGGAGATATCGACGGCCGGGCCATCGAGGAGCGCGGGAACCTGTTCCGAGGGCTGTTGCATCCCGCGAACGTAGCGCGGCACGCGGTCGGCCGACCTCCAGGCCCCTGGCATGATTTTGTTGTGGCTAGCGTGATCACAGTATCGGAGTCGTCCTGGATAGCCCCCTTTACTGGGCTGAGCCCGTACTGCTTTGGCAAGTTGGTGACCTTGGCGCGCCGCGAGATCGCGGACGAGACGCGGCGCGGGCGGCCGTGGAGCCTGTCACTGGAGGACCGGGCGTTGCTGGTCGTGGCCTACTGGCGCACAAACTTGACGATGCGGCGCTCTTCGGCATCTCCAAGTCGGCGGCCGACCTAATCATCGACCATCTCGGCCCCAAGCTCGCGTACCGGCCGCGCAAGCGGTTCGCGAAGGACCCCGTGCTCATACAGAGGGATTGCATGACAAGCCCATCGCTTGTGCCGCACAACTCGCCTTGGCTACTGGGACGGGGACGATACAGGAGCGGCTGGATACACTGCACCGTCAGGCGCTCAGGACGGCAACGTACTCTGTTTGCGTCAATCCCGTGAAGTGATCAGACGCCATCCGCTTACCGATTACGGTGGTTGCCTGCTCGAACAAGGACCTTGACCAGGTGATCGTCGTGCGGTCGGCGCATGAGGACAGGGCCTCGCGGTAGCTCGGGGTTCCCAAGGCTGTCGAATCCGACGAGCAGTTCCGGGAGGCGCTGTCGCCGCAGTCGCACGCGCGGGGCCATCGGCAGGACGGGTGCCTGTACGGGTGATCCTTCCGAGTGCTGACGGACGTCACATTGTGAACTGCGCCAGATGGCGTAACAAGAAGGCCATAGAGGCGGATCATGCAGCTACGGAGGGCCCGTCGTGGTCGTCGGCTGCGTCGAGCGGCAGTTTCGCGGCCATGGCCGGCCGGGCTGTGCGATCGTGCCGGTCACGGCCCGCGGACCGACTTCTACGACTGCCTGACCGCCTACACTTGCGCCTTGTCGAGCGTCGATCAACACCTCACCGACCCGGCCAAGGCTCCCCGGGACAATCGCGCCCGGCTACAGCCACTGTGTCCGACGATGAGCCACGTGGAAGGATTATCAGGTGAGTTCCGCCCCCACTGAGACCCACAGGGTGACGCCGCATCGCGTGGCCGTCGTCGGCCACGATGGCGTCGGAGCGTTCGAGGTGGCGCTGGCCGTGCAGGCATTCGCCGCGGCGAACGACCATGCCAGTGACGTACTGTACGAAGTTGCCGTGGTCGGGCCCGAGCGGCCCGTCGTCACGAAGACCGGGTATGCGACCAGCTTCAGTATTTTCCCCGACCGCCCCCTGTCCTGGGCGGAGTCGGCGGACACAGTGGTCGTACCCGCGTACCCCGAACGCCTGGATCCGCCGGCCTCCCTGGCCGCGACGATCCGGCGCGCGCACGCGGCAGGCGCGCGTGTCGTAGCGCTGTGTCTAGGCACCTTCTTCGTCGCCGCGACCGGCCTTCTCGACGGTCTCAAAGCGACCACTCACTGGCACTGGGCGGACGAGCTCGCGGCGCGCCACCCGATGGTGCAGGTCCACCCCGAGCACCTCTTCGTCCAGGGGGGAAGGATCTTCTCATCGGGGGGCGGCACGGCAGCCCTGGACCTGGCACTTCATCTGATCGAACAAGATTACGGGTCGGCACTCGCGGCGGAGATCGCACGGTTTCTGGTGGTCCCGCTTCGTCGCGACGGCGATCAGTCGCAGTACGCGCGGTGGGATGTTCCCGACCGGTCGCGCTCTCTGCAAGACACCCTGCGATGGGCCGAGGAGCATCCTGACGAGGCGCTTACGGTGGCTGATTTGGCCCGGCACGCCTCCATGAGCATGCGTACCTTCTCCAGGCGATTCCGTGAAGCGGTTGGCATTTCGCCCATGGAGTGGCTGCGGCGCACCAAGGTGCGCCGGGCGCAGGAACTGCTGCAGCGCACCACGTGGACCGTGGACCGGATCGCCGATGCGAGTGGCTTCGGGTCGGAGGCGGCCCTGCGCTACCACTTCACCAGGGTCACAAATGTGTCGCCGGGTCGGTACCGCCGGACGTACGGCCCGACGCGGGGGCAGCGACCGTCGACGACCACGGTGGCGTGATCTTCAACTTCAACGGCCGTTTCTGAGTGGTCGCCCTGGAGCAGCACGTCGAGCATGGGGATCATGGATATACAACAGCGGATCGAACAGTCGGGCACTGTCCAGATCGGCGACCGCACCGTGCATCGCATGTCCTTCGGCGCCATGCGTCTCGCCGACGCGAACATCTGGGGGCCACCCGCAGACCGGGACAACTCCGTCCGGGTCGCACGCCGCGCGGTCGAACTCGGAGTCGATCACATCGACACCGCCGACTCCTATGCCTTCGGCGTAACTGAAGAGATCCTGCGCGAGGCGCTGCACCCCTATCCCGACGACCTGCTGATCGCGACGAAGGTGGGTCAGGCGCAGGTACGACCGCGTGTGTGGGAGCCGGTTGGACGCCCCTCCTACCTGCGTCAACAGTGCGAGGCGAGTCTGCGCCGCCTGGGCGTGGATCGAATCGGGCTGCTCTACCTCCACCGCGTCGACCCGAAGGTGCCGTTCGAGGATCAGATCGGCGTGATGAGGGAGCTGCACGACGAAGGGAAGATCGCCCGCTTCGGACTGTCGAGCGTCACCGTCGAGCAGATCGAGACGGCTCGGGCGATCATCGACGTCGCGGCCGTGCAGAACATCTTCAGCGTCGCCGCCCGTATCGGCGAGGAGGTCCTCGCCTACTGTGAACGGGAGGGAATCCCGTTCGTCTCATGGTTTCCGATCTTGAGTGGCACACTGGCGACCCCGGGTGGCGTGATCGCTGAGGTGGCAATGGAGACGGAGTCGACGCCCGCGCAGGTCGCTCTGGCATGGCTGCTGGCTCGGTCGAAGATGATATGCCCCATCCCTGGAACATCCTCGATCACACATCTCGAGGAGAACGTCGCGGCGTCCGCGCTACGGCTGACCGACGACCAGATCGCTAGGCTTACCACGGCTCAGTTGCCCGAAGACGAACTCGCACAGTTTCTAACATCCGGTTCCGCCGGAGAATAGCGAGCGCTCGCGGCATAGGATTGGCCCAACGGCCCCCACTCCGGGCGGATTCAAGGGTTGTTGCACCACGTGGTCGGGTCGATGAGGCCGTGAGCAGTCATGCAGACGCATCGCTGGGGACCGGCGAGCCACCGTCCCCGTCGGCCCTCAAGCCGATCAAGGTGTACCCGGTCCGTGAGGAGAACGGCGAGATCCTGGTCGGGGGCCTGGAGGGCTGACGGTGCGGCCGGTGTTCCAGCACCACCGGCCGCGTACGCCACAAGCACGTCTCGGTCCGCGGACCCAGCGCCCCGACCGGGCGCGCTGCGCTTCCGGTCGCTGGGCTGCCCGCGGTAGCGGGGGCCGAGGAGTATCCGAGCAGAGATCACCGCTACGGCGTTCAGTTTCCTGAACGCTTCGGGCTCACTGGTCAGTGGCGGCCTTGGCGGAACGGGTTGTACGCCTCGAACTCGTGCCGGGCGGCAGCCAGGGCCCAGTCCCGCTCTCGCTCGGCCTGCTCCAGCCGCCACGTGGCCCGCTGCACCCGCGCCAACGATGCTGGTCCTCATCCGGTTGCGAGCCCTCCAGGGGTGATTAAGGCAAGGCCGGAGTGGGCCATCCGCCTGTACGCGTTGCGACCCTTCTAGGGGTGATGACGGCCGGTGGAGGTGCGCTGCGACACGGTCGGCGTCTGCCTGTTGCGACCCCACCAGGAGGGATGCCACATGCTCTACCTCGCCATCGCCGGCACGTTGCGACTCCTCCAGGGGTGATGACGGCCCGGCCGACGATCTGCTTGGCCGGGTCCTTGCCCCGGTTGGGAACCCGCCAGGGCTGATGACGACGTGCACAATGCTACGGGCCAGGTCTGGCGGTACACGTTGCAAGCCCGCAGAGCTGATGACACTCCCGGCCTTTGCGGGCTTCAGGAGGTAAGGCGCATGCGTAAGGCAAGGCCCTCGGGACTGGTGGGCTCGCATGTTGAGGCGTCGCGTATCCCTGCCAGGGTCACCCCTGTGGCCACGCTGAGCGATGGCCGATGGCTCTTGCTCTATGACCACACTCTGGTGTGCTCTCCTGGAGTCGCTTATCATCCGAGAACTGATTGAGGGCGTGACCTCGCGGCTGCGCGGACCTATAACGGCCCGCCGCTTCCCAGGGGTTACACCGTCTCAGCCAACCATCGTGCTTCGGTGGTCGGGCTGAGGCGGCATGTCTCGGAACGGCCACCCTCACAGAAGGATGTCGGCCGTTGAGTTCCGGACCTTTGACGCGCCTCTTGCTTGGCTCACCGTCTACCAACTCCCGCCCTACGCACCCGACCTCAACCCGGTCAAGGGCATCTGGTCAGTACTGCGGCGCACCACCACGGCCAACCGCGCCTTCGCCGACCCACCCGACCTGATCAACGCCGTCCGGCGGGGCTTACACCAGCTTCAGTACCGCCACAACGTTCTCGACGGCTGCCTCACCGGCACCAGACTCGTACCCACCCCTGAAGGGTGTCATTCGCAAAGCCCCAGGTCACCCACCATACGGCAATAAAGACACCCTTCAGGCCCCTACACACCCCCCAGACACCGATCCGATGGCCGTGCCGTCGGAGTCGACGGCCAGGGCGGCGCCGGGCTGGCGGGGCGCGCTCCCGCCCACCGCCACCACGGTGGCGACGGCGAAGTCACGGCCCTGTTCGCACCACCGGGATAGCTCGTCGGCGATGTCCAGCATGAGTGCTCCTGGGCAAATGTGTGGAGAGGTGACCGAGCTGTCTGACGTTCAGTCGACCCTTGTGAGGCTGAGGACGACGTGGACGAGGAAGCCGGCCTCGCAGGCAGGGCCCGACGAGCAGGTCCGGCCACCTTGGGCACGTCGGCGCCATCAAGGCGGTGACGCCACCGCGCCCCGTGTGCAAGCGGACTGGCGGTGAAGTCGGCTTCCCGGACTTCCTGAGGGGGGTGGCCGCGCGGGGCCCGAAGCGGGACAGCAGGTGGAAGGTTGCGCCGAGCAACGTGGGTGACACGCTGGCTCGACGGGCCGGCGATCGGCGAAGAGCCCGTCCGAGCAAACTGAGACCGGCCGCCGAGGAAGACGCCCGGCGGCCGGGGATGCCGCTGGGCGTCGCTGTGTGGTCAGCCGCTGAGGCTGACGCGGTTGGTGTCGGTTTCCGGCATGGCTCCGGCGAACGTGCGGACACCGGAGACCACGAGCAGGACGACGGGGATGTGGAAGTAGGGCACGCTCTGGCTCGACTGGTCCGGCACTGCGGACGACGGGATGATTACGGGTTGGTCGGTGCCGGTGCGGGAAGAATCCGGCCGGTCACCTCGCCGAGTCCGACGACAGTGCCGCCCGGTCCGGCCGCAGTGGCCGAGATGACGACTTCGTCGCCGTCCTCGAGGAAAGTCCGGGTTCTGCCGTCGGGGAAGGTGACCGGTCGTCTCCCGTCCTCGGTGAGTTCGAGGAACGAGCCGAGTTCGTCGGATCCGGGGCCGCTGACGGTCCCGGAGGCGAAGAGGTCACCGGGGCGGATCGCGGCACCGTTGACCGTGAGGTGGGCGAGCATCTGGGCCGGCGTCCAGTACAGCGCCGCGGCGGGCGGCGTGGCTACGAGGTGGCCGTTCCAACGCGTCTCCAGGCGCAGGTCCAGCGCGCCCCCGGGACGGTCGGTGAGATAGGGCAGGGTGGGGTGATGCCGGGCGGGCGGGTCGAGGCGAGCGGCCTCGAGAGCGACGAACGGCACGATCCATGGCGAGATCGAGGTGGCGAACGACTTGCCGAGGAACGGTCCGAGCGGCACGTACTCCCAGGCCTGTAGGTCCCGGGCGCTCCAGTCGTTGACCAGGCACACCCCGAAGAGGTGCTGCTCGGCTTCGTCGACCGGTACGGGGCGGCCGAGGACGGAGCCGGCGCCGACGACGAACCCGACCTCGGCCTCGATGTCGAGGCGAGTGGAAGGGCCGAACACCGGTCCTTGCGCGTCGGGATCACGGCGCTGACCACGAGGGCGTACGACATCGGTCCCGGAGAGGACGACCGATCCGGAGCGTCCGTGGTAGCCGATGGGCAGGTGAGTCCAATTCGGCGTGAGGGGATCGGCGCCGGGCCGGAAGATCCGGCCGACGTTACGGGCGTGGTGCTCGCTGGCGTAGAAGTCGACGTAGTCGCCGATCTCGATCGGAAGATGCAGCGTCACGTCGGCGAGTCGGTACAGGCGGGGCTCCGCCCTGCCGCGGTGCGCCGGGTCGGTCAGCAGTTCCTGCAGACGTTCGCGTACGGAGGCCGCGTGCTTCGGACCGGCGGCGAGCAGCCGGTTAAGGGAGGGGCCGGTACACGACGGGTCCTCGAGGACAGCCATGTCGAGCACGAAGTCGCCTACGCGGACACCGGGCCGCGGTCCTGTGCCATCGGTCGAGAACACGCCGTAGGGAAGGTTATGGACGCCGAAGGGATCATCGGCCTCCAGGTCGAGCCATGTCACGACGCGACCGCCTGCGAGGTGTGAGCAACGCGCGCCTCGCGCGGGGACATGCCGTATGCCGCACGGAACTGGGTACTGAACCTGCTCGCATCGGTGAATCCGCAGGAGCGGGCGATGTCCCCGATCGGACGTTGGGTGAGTTCCAGCAGTGATCGGGCGGCTTCGAGCCGGGTGGTGCGAACATGGTCGCGCATCGTGGTGCCGGTCTCCTGGAGCAGCGTCTGGACGTAACGGGGGGAGAGGTGGAGCGCCGCGGCGACGTGGCCGGTTCCCAGCTCGGGGTTGCCGAGGTGGGTGCGCACATGATGCAGGATCGCGCGCCGATGGGCCTCCCTGGTGGACTCGGTGAGCTCACCGGACTCGTCGATGGCAGCGGTGAGCAGGCCCATCAGGTGGGCGCAGGCGAGGTCGAAGGCGCTACCGGAGAGGCGGTCCGCCTCGGCGACCTCGCTCAGCATCGATTGGACGATCCGGCCGAGGCCACTGCGGATGTCGAGGGGCACGGCTGTTCGCGGCTGACGGCCGAAGGCGGTGACGAGGTCGGCCGTCGGCACAGTGAGCATCACGGCGGTGAGTGGGCCAGGCTGGCTGAACCGGTAGGCCCGGGCCTGGTCGATGATGGTCATCAGGCCGGGTTCACATACGACACTGCGGCCGTCCTGTTCCTTGCGGAACCGGCCGCGCAGCGGGGTGATGATCTGCACCATGGGCTGCTCACCGCTGTCCGCCCGGCGGGCGATGTCGAGTTGTTCGAGCGATCGCCACCGCACCACCTGGTTGTGCGCGGAACGCTTCAGCTGGAGCAGGCCGTGGTAGTCGTCGTGGTCGCTGAACTGGATGTCCATGGGGCAGTGCACTCGCCGGACGAGATCCGACCAGTACCCGGTGCGCAGCTGGGGGGCCACGTGCTCAGTGGAGTGGCGCTCGTTCCGGAAGGAGTCGTTTCGAGTCACTCGCATCCCGCTCGCCTCCTTCCCGCGTTCCGGCGATGGTCGCGCTTTTCGCCAGAATAGGGTGCAACCGGTCCACCTGGGCAGACGTCGTGTCGCGTGCATCAGGCCAGCCGTACCCCGGTACGGGCGGGGGTGGCGGCGGGGACGGGGACACCGAAGTCGACGTCTCGGGTCTCCGGTCCCCAGGCCCCGCCGATCACGACCAGGATCCCGCCGAGTACGAGCAGGGGGATGCCGGTGTACTGGATCGGCATGACGAGGTCCAGCGCGGCCTGGAAGTACGCGTAGAACGACGGGATGATCACCGCGAGGCTGTAGCCGAGTCCGAATCCCGAGGCCCGGACCCCGGTGCGAAACCGCTCGTTGACGTAGGTGGTCGCGACGCCCCAACAGGCGAAGCCGCACACCGTGGTCGCCACCGTGAGCGCGGTGGTCCCGGCGAACCCCGGCCGCAGGCCCACGGCGAGCCCGTAAAAGATCGGCGTGGCGACGGCGACGACGACACCGCTCCAGATGAGGAAGCGACGGCGTCCGATGCGCTGGCTGAGCACACCGCCCCCGATGATCGAGCCGGTGGTGAGAATGTAGGTGATCACGAGTGTGAGCGTGGCCTTGGTGTAGCTGAGCCCGATGGGGTCCCGCAGGAGGGCCGGCAACACGGCGGCGGTCGGCTGGACGGACAGCCAGAAGCCGCTCATCAGCACGAAGACCTGAAGGAAGTCCTTACGGCTGTCCCCGGTGAACAGTTCCCGTAGCGGCGAGACGGTGCGTGTCGTCGCGGACTTCTTCGACGCAGTGAACGCCTCGGACTCCTCGACCTTGCCCTTGTAGTAGATCGCCAGGCCCCACGCCATCAGCCCGCCGATCACGAACGGAATCCGCCAGCCCCACTGCACGTACGCGGAGTTCAGTGTTCCCGCCGGCATCGCGGTGAGCAGACCGAGGGCCAGCAGCGAGATCGAGAAGAAGGCCATCGGGTAGCCGGCCTGGATGATTCCGCCGTACAGGCCGCGCTTGTGCTTGGGGCTGTACTCCATGGCCAGCGGGCTGGCCGCCGTGTACTCACCGCCGAGGAAGATCCCGTCGATGAACCGCAGGACGATCAGGAGTGCGATCGAGGTGAGCCCCCAATGTTGGTATCCGGGCAGCGCGCCCATCAGCAACGTTGCGGTGCCGAAGCCGGTCAGTGCGATCGTCGTGACCCGCTTGCGGCCTATACGGTCGGCGAGATGGCCGAAGACGAACGCACCGATGGGCCTGCCGAGGAGTGTTGCGGCGAAGACCGATCCGGTGATGACGCCTTTGGTGCCGCTCGACAGGTGAGCGGGCGTGAAGTAGATCAGCGCCGGGGCGAGGACGACGATCGGCAGGTAGATGTCGAACATGTCGACGAAGAAGCCGAAGAAGCCGCCGCGAATGGCGCGGCGTGCCTCGGGCCGGAGCCCCTCAGGTCTGGTGGCTCTGCGCGATGTGCTCATTGTGGTTCTCATTTCGGGTGCGGGTGCGGGTGCGGGTGCGGGTGCGGGTGCGGGTGCGGGTGCGGGTGCGGGTGCGGTGGCGAGGTCGGGTTCAGACGCAGCAGGGGATGGGACCGCCTACCAGGCGCATGGCGTCGGCGAACGCGGTGTCACGGTCGAAGGTGAAGCCGGGAGCGTTCTGCTCGGCATAAGCGCGGTGGAGATTGAGGACGATGCGCTCACTGTCGAGCCACGACTCATAGGTCGCATCGAGGTCGGCGGCCATGTCCAGCGCTGGCCTGCCGGTGCGGATTCCATCGTCGGCCAGGGCAAGGACGTGGGCGAGGTAGCCGTCGAGCAGGTTGAAGCAGCGACGGATTGCGACGGCGCCCGTGAGTACCGGCCCGTGGCCGGGCACGACGATCTCGGGCTCGAAGGTCCGCAGCAGCGACAGCGCACGCCGCGCTCCGGACAGGCTGCCGGCCAGGGCGAGGGGAGTGATCCCGTCGAAGACCAGGTCACCGGCGAAGAGGATCCGCTCCCGCGGCAGCCAGGTGAACAGGTCACCGGAGGTATGGGCAGGGTAGCCAGGGTGATGCACTTCGACGGTGTGCTCGCCGGTGTGCAGTGTCAGCCCGCCCTGGCAGGTGACGGTCGGCGGCCGGGCCACCAGGCCGTCCAAAGGGAGAGGCGGGCTCCAGAACGAGGGCGGCGTGTCCAGGTAGGTGGGGCCCAGCAGGCCGGCCCGGGTGTCCGGATGGCCGATCACGACGGTGGACTTGGGAAGGAGGCAGTTGCCGAACGTGTGGTCGGGGTGGACGTGGGTGTTGACGACGGCGGTGATCGGTGCCCCGTCCGTCGCCTCGGCCACTGCACTGAGAAAGGCACTGGTCCGGGACGCAGTGGTGCAGGTGTCGACCAGGACGACACCGTCCGTTCCGCAAATGGCACCGGCGTTGTTGATGAACCACGAGCCGTCCGGCTGGATCCACGCGTGGACTCCGGGTGCGAGCTCATGCAGGGCGGCGTTGTGCACGACGGCCGGATCAGACATCGGTGCTCTCCTTCGCATGCGCACGTTCGTCCGCCACTCGGCGGATCGCGCGCAGGATGTTGACGTAGCCGGTGCAGCGGCACAGGTTTCCGGCGATGGCCGCCTTCGCCTCCTGGTCGGTCGGGTCAGGATTCGCGGCGAGCAGGGCCCGCACGGACAGCACCATTCCCGGGGTGCAGAAGCCGCACTGCATGCCCTGGACCTGTACGAACGCCTCCTGCACGTCGTCCAGCTCGCCGGGCCGGGCCCGGCGCTCACCGTCCACGTGCCCCTCGATCGTCTGGACGGAACGGCCGTCGGCCTCGGCGGCGAGGACGCAGCAGGACTTCACCGTGTTGCCGTCGAGTACGACTGTGCAGGCCCCGCAGCTGGCGGTCCGGCAGCCGACGTGCGTGCCGGTCAGGCCCAGCTGTTCGCGCAGCAGGTCGACCAGGGTGCTTCGTGGATCCACGGCCAGGTCGATCGATTGACCGTTGACGATGGTCGAGATCGGGACGGACATGGCTCTCACCTCCTGTCCAGGGCGAGTCGGGACGCCCGGCGTGTCATGACGACTGCCATGGCACGCCGGTAGTCGGGGGGATTGAAGGGGTCATCGACGATGGGGTCCGGCGCGTGCAGCGCCGCCGCCCGGATCTCGGCCTCCAGGGCATGCGGAACGCAGGTCAGCGTCACCGGGCGGCTCGCCACCCCACCGACTGCGACGCGCAGCCGTTCGCCCTGGCGGACTGCGGCAGCGGTGATCGTCGGCGGCGCTCCCTGGACCCTGCCGAGGCGGGCGAAGCCCGCCGCCGGGGCCCGTGGCACCCGTACCGCGGTGACGACCTCGTCGGGGCGGCGAGCGGTGCGTTGGGCGCCCAGGAGGAACTCGGCGACGGGGACGCGGCGCGTGCCCTGGCTGCTGTCCAGCACGACCGTCGCGGTGAGCGCGGTGAGCGCGGTGAGTTCGTCGGCGCCGGGATTGGCGTAGGCGAGCGCCCCGCCGAGAGTCCCGCGGTTGCGGACCTGGGGGTCTCCGATCCCGCCGGCGGCGTCGGCCAGTACACGACAGTGCCGGTGCACCCGTTCGTCGGCGGCGAGGCGGGCGTGGGTGACCGTCGCTCCGATGACGAGGTCGTCCTCGTCCTCGTCGGCCTCGATCGTGTCCAGGCCGACCACACGGTTCAGCGTGACGAGCCGGTCACGGCGGCCGATCCCGCGATTGAGCAGCGGCATCACGCTCATCCCGCCGGCCACGAGCGTGACGTCGTCACCCCGCTCGGCGAGCATGCGTACGAGCGCGTCAAGCGTGGTCGGCGCCGCGTAGGACACGGTGTTCACGCGGCACCCCCGTTGAGGGCCGCCCACACCCGTGCGGGAGTGAACGGGGCACGGGAGAGCCGGACATCGTGTTCGCGCAGCGCGTCCTCGATGGCGGAGGCGATGGCCGCCGCCGGCGCGCTGATCCCGGACTCGCCGACACCCTTGCGTCCGTCCAGGGTGAACGGCGACGGGGTGCTGCGATGCCCAATGACGGGAGCGAGTGACTCGCGCGCGCCGGGGAGCGTGTACTCGCGCAGCGTGTGGGCGAACGGCCGGGCGTCCTCGTCGTAGCTGATCTCCTCGTACAGGCTCGCGCCTATGCCCTGGAGCACGGCGCCGTGCAGCTGCGCCTCGGCGAGCAGCGGGTTCACGATCTCCCCGCTATCGTGGACCAGGACGAAGTCCTCGACCCGGACCACACCGGTCTCCTCGTCGACCTCGACCACGCACGCGGCGGAGGCGAACGACCAGGTCGGGTACTGGTTGTAACGGCCGTCGACATCGGGTTGGTGGTGCACGTTCGGGATGCGGTACGAGCGCGTCGCCTCCAGGCCCGGTGGCAGCCCGGTCATATGCCTGCCGTGCGGGTTGCGGTAGATCTCGGCCGCGACGGCGTCCAGCGTCAGGGTCGCGTCGTGGGGACCGTGTACGGTCCCCTCTTCGATCCGTATCCGGCCCGCGTCGGTCCCGAGCATGCTCACCGCCACGGCCTCGATGCGCTCTCTCAGTTCGTCGGCGGCCAGCCGGGCGGACGTCGCGCCGAAAGTGAGGCTCCGAGAGCTGTAGTTGCCGTTGCCGTACGGGCAGGATGCGGTGTCGCCCTGCTCGACCCGGACCCGCTCGAGGTCGCAGCCGAGCGCGTCGGCGACCACCTGTGCGATGCCCGTCTCGTTGCCCGTCCCGGGAGACGTGACCCCAGTCAGCACGGTGACATCGCCGCGCGGGCTGATCCGCACGGTCGCCGAGTCGGTCCCGCCCATAAGACTGTCTGGGCGGGACGACCCCTCCGGCGTCAGCTCGTGCGCGAACCCGATTCCGAGAGTGCGCCCTTGCTCACGAGCCTCGGCCCGGCGCCGCTCGAAGTCGGCGTAGTCGATCAGCTTCGCGGCCTCGGTCAGTGTCCCCTCGTAATCGCCGGAATCGGTGATCCAGCCGCAGGGCTGGGTGTAGGGGAAAGTGCTGGAGGGGATGAAGTTGCGCAGCCGGACCTCAATTCGATCGACCCCCGTGGCGCGGGCGACCTCGTCGAGGATGCGTTCCATCACGAAGCACGACACCTCCTTGCCGAAGCCTCGGTAGGCCTGCCAGGGCCCCCGGTTCGTCACGACACCACGCATCCGCACGCGGACGTCGTCGATCTGATACGCACCGGGGATGCAGCCGGCCGTGACGATGCACATGGCCCAGCCCGCGACCGTCGTCGGCGCTCCGAGGTCCGCGACGAGGTCAACCGTCAACGCCGTGATCCGCCCGTCGGGCCGGAACGCCACGGCATAGTCACAGCCGACGTCGCGAGAGTGGCCGGCCGCAGTCAGGTACTCGTTGCGCTGTTCGGTCCAGGCCACCGGCACGCCCAGCCGGATCGACGCGACGGTGGCGAGCACGTCCTCCGGGAACATTGGCAGCTTGGATCCGAATGCTCCGCCGACCTGGGGCTGGATCACCCGGACCGCGGAGTCGGACAGGCCCACCGTGGCCGCGAGGAGCGTGCGGAGCACATGCGGAGACTGGGTGGACGCCCAGCAGGTGAGCGTCTCGCGGTAGGGGTCCCACGACGCGACGATCCCGCGGGGCTCGATCGGTGACGCCGCGATCCGGCCGCAGCGTAGCGAACCGCGCCGCACCCGATCGGATCCGGCCAGTACGACGTCCGGATCGCCCTTGCTGAAGGGGTAGTCGACCATGACGTTGTCAGGCCAGCTCTGCTCCAGCGGTTGGCCGGTCAACGCCGCCGATGCGTCGGCGAGCACGGGCAACGGTGCGTACTCGACGTCCACCAGCTCCAGCGCCGCCCGGGCTGCGATGAGGTCGACCGCGACGACCGCGACGACCGGCTCACCGACGTAACGCACCACGTCCACCGCGAGTGGCACTCGATCAGACTGGCGGACAGTGAAATTCGCGAAGGCCCCGCCCGGCCGGACCACGATGCCATCCGCCGCCAGGCTTGCCCCGTCCAGGACGAGGGAGACCTCCGGAAGTGCCGCGGCAGCCGAGATGTCGAGCCGCACTATTCGGGCATGGGCGTGCGGGCTGCGGAGGACTGCCATGATCATCCGGCCGGCCGGCCGGACATCGTCCACATAGGTTCCAGCGCCTGCAACACTGATCACATTGTTCCGTCCCGGCACGGAACGTCCGACGTGCTTCATTCTTGACGACACCTCCTGACCTGCGACGATGCGGTCTCGGTGGGCTGAGTGACCCAATGCCGCACACGCTAGGCGGTGGCACACATTTGTCACTACGGGGAAAAGCGAACGAAAAGTTGCGCTCAAGCGCACGGCGGAGGACGGTGGCATGTCGCGAATTCGGCGCCGGTCCGGTCGAGCGCCTGGCTCAGGTTGCGTTCATCGTTGTGGATGTTGTTGCCCGAGAACGGCGCTTCGCTGACGAGGAACTGCGGCATGTTGTCCAATCCTCAGGGCATGGTCGAGTTTCTATTCCCGGTGTCGGGTACGGCAGTGGTGGAGCAGGCTGGCCAGCGAGTGCGGGTCGACGCGGACGCGACGGTGGTGTGCGGCCTCGATCGGCCGCTCGGGCTGTGGCACAGCCCGGGCTTCGAGGCGCTGGCTCTGGTGGTTCCGGAGAGCCGCTTGGCGGCTCGGGCGAGTTGGTTCGATCAGTGCCTGAAGGTATTCGAAGGCCGTCGGGGCCTGGGCAGGGTGGCATTCGATCTACTTCGGACGGTTTCCGTAGAGGGCAACGCGCTGGTGGCCGCCGAATTCGACGCGGCGTGTGAGCGAGCCCTCGACCTGGCCTGCCTCGCCGGTTCCGGAGCCCGAGAGGCCGACAGCAGCCATCGGTCCGCAGCGCGCGCGACCATCCGCCGCTTCGTCGCCGACCATGTGGCCGACCCGGAGCTGGACGGACACATGGTTGCAGCCGCACTGGGCTGGTCACGACGCTATCTGCAGGCCATGCTGCACGATGAGGGCTTGACGCTCAGTGAGCTGATCCGCAACGCACGGTTGGATATGGCTCGCGTGCGACTGGAGCAGGAGCCGGCTCTCCCGATCGGCTGGGTTGCCGTGGAGTGCAGGTACGGTAGTCACGCCGCGTTCTCCACTGCGTTCCGATCCCGGTTCGGGATGACACCGCGAGAAGTCCGCGAAGGCCAGGTGCGTTGAACCAGAGCGTCGTGCGTTGTTGCCCGGATGGCCACCGTGCGGTGTTCCGGCGGTGGCGTTGACAGGGGCAGCGCGCTCGGCAGATCCACACCGGTGGGATCGAGCGGCGGGAAGACTCCGGTGAAGAGGTGGCCTCGGGGATCCGGGTCCGGCGTTGGCCAGGGCACGGCGGGAGGCCTCCACGGGCGCACATTCCCGCAGAGCCACAACCGTGTGGGTGCCGGAAACGGTGTCACCCTATGCGACCTGCGTGTATTCGTGGATGATGCCGCCGAGTCGATCGCGTCGATGGATGCGAGTGTTGTCGGTGGCGGTGGGTGGTCCGGGTTCGGTGAGTCGGTTCGGCGCCCGTTGTTCGAGGGATCGGTGCGGCCGGTGTTGGTTGTAGTGCTTCGCGTACTCACT
>NZ_JANIIC010000122.1 GCF_024519315.1 Streptomyces malaysiensis subsp. samsunensis
CATCGACCTCACCCGCATCGCCCGCACCGGATTCCAGGAACTTTCCACCGAGGACGGCCTGGAACTGTTCGACCGCGCGACCGAGTCTCCCGAGAGCCTCCTCCTGGCCGCCCGCCTCGACCCCCGCGCCCTCGGCACGGCCGACCCGAACGCTCCTGTGCACCCCATGCTGCGCACCCTTGTCCGACGGCCCGTGGCCCCCCGCCGCCGAGCCCTCGCCGCACCGGAGGCCGCACCGGAGGCCGCACCGGAGGCCGGTCCGGACGCCGACGGGCCGACCGCGCTGCGGCGGCGACTGCTCGCCCAGCGGCCGGACGACCGCCGGAACACGGTGCTCGATCTCGTACGCACCCGGGTCTCGGCCGTCCTCGGCCACGACGACCTGGGCGCCGTCGCACCGGATCTGGCGTTCAAGGACCTCGGACTGGACTCCCTGACGGCCGTCGACCTCCGTAACCGCCTCAGCACCGCGACCGGACTGCGACTGCCCGCCACACTCGCGTTCGATCATCCGAGCAGCAGCGCCCTCGCCGGGCACCTTCTCACGGAGATCCTCGGCCCGGACGCTCTTGCGGCGCACGCCCTCGGGGCGGAAGGCGAGAGCCTCCCGGCCACCGCCGCCCCGGGGCCCGCCGACGCCACCGGCAGCCCCGACGACCACGACCTGATCGCCATCGTCGGCATGGCCTGCCGCTACCCCGGCGGCGTCACCACCCCCGAGGACCTGTGGCGGCTCGTCACCTCCGGCGGGGACGCGATCGGCGGACTGCCCACCGACCGTGGCTGGGACCTCGACGCTCTGCACGACCCCGACCCGGACGCACCTGGCCGGACCTATGTCCGCGAGGGCGGATTCCTCTATGACGCGGGCCGCTTCGACGCGGAGTTCTTCGGTGTCTCGCCCGTCGAGGCGCTGGCCATGGACCCGCAGCAGCGCCTGCTCCTGGAGACCAGCTGGGAAGCGGTCGAGCGGGCCGGGATCGTCCCGGCCGCGCTGCGCGGCAGCCGGACCGGTGTGTTCGTCGGCTCCCACTACCAGGAGTACGGCCCCCGCCTGCACGAGGCCGGCCAGGGCGCCGAGGGGCATCTGCTCACCGGCACCGCCGGCAGCGTCGTGTCCGGGCGGGTCGCCTACGTCCTCGGCCTCGAAGGGCCCGCGGTCACCGTGGACACCGCGTGCTCGTCCTCCCTCGTGGCCCTGCACATGGCCGTACGGTCGCTGCGCACCGGCGAGTGCGACCTCGCCCTGGCCGGAGGCGTCGCCGTGATGCCCGGACCCGGCGCGCTGATGGGCTTCAGCCGGCAGCGCGGCCTGGCCGCCGACGGACGCTGCAAGGCGTTCTCCGAGGACGCCGACGGCACCTCCCTGGCCGAAGGCGCGGGCGTCCTGCTGGTCGAGCGCCTGTCGGACGCCCGCCGCAACGGGCACCGCGTCCTGGGCGTCGTACGTGGTACGGCGACGAACCAGGACGGCGCCTCCAACGGGCTGTCGGCCCCGAACGGACCCGCTCAGCAGCGCGTCATCCGCGCCGCCCTCGCGGACGCCCGGCTCGGCCCCGCGGACGTGGACGCCGTGGAGGCGCACGGCACCGGGACCAGGCTCGGCGACCCGATCGAGGCCCAGGCCGTACTGGCGACGTACGGACAGGACCGCGGCAGCGCACGACAGCCGCTGTGGCTCGGCTCGATCAAGGCGAACATCGGGCACACCCAGGCCGCGGCCGGAGTGGCCGGCGTCATCAAGATGGTGCAGGCACTGGAACACGGCGTACTGCCCGCCTCACCGCACCTCCGCCGCCCCTCGGAGCACGTCGACTGGTCCAGTGGTGACGTCGCACTGCTGCGGGAGCCCGTGGCCTGGCCCGCGGCGGACCGGCCGCGGCGCGCCGGCGTCTCCTCGTTCGGCATCAGCGGCACCAACGCGCACGTCATCGTCGAAGAGGCTCCGCCCGAGGACGGGATGGTCGAAGAGGCCCCGCCCGAGGACGGGGCGGCCCCGGCGCCTTCGCCCTCCGTGTCCGGGACGACCGTGCCGTGGATCGTCTCCGCGCGGTCCGCGGACGCCCTGCGGGACCAGGCCCGCCGCCTGCTCACCCACCTGCGGCACGGGCGGCACGTGGTGCGCACAGGCGTGCCCGCCGACCCGGCGGACGTCGCGGCGGCCCTGGCGACCCAGCGGTCGGTGTTCGAGCACCGGGCCGCCGTGCTCGGCGAGCGGCAGGAGGACCTCACCACGGGGCTCGCCGCGCTGGCCGCCGGCCGGCCCGCGCCGCGCCTGGTGACCGGCACCGCCACCACCGGCAGGACGGCCGTGCTCTTCACCGGCCAGGGCAGTCAGCGCGTCGGCATGGGGCGCACGCTGCACGCGGCGTACCCCGTCTTCGCCGACGCCTTCGACGCGGCCTGCGCCCACTTCGACGCGCTTCTGCCCGGACGACCGGCCGTGCGTGACGTCGTGCTGGGCGAGCACGAGGGTGCGGAACGCGAGCTGTCCCGCACCCTGTACGCCCAGTGCGGGCTGTTCGCCGTGGAGACCGCGCTCTACCGGCTCGTCGAGTCCTGGGGCGTACGGCCCGACGCCGTGGCCGGGCACTCCATCGGTGAGGTCGTCGCCGCGCATGTCGCCGGTGTGCTCACGCTCCCCGACGCCTGCGCGCTCGTCGCGGCGCGCGGCCGGCTCATCCAGGAGCTGCCGGACGGCGGCGTCATGGTGGCCGTCCGGGCCGCCGAGGCCGATGTCCTGCCGCTGCTGGCCGGCCACCAGGGCGCGGTGGGCGTGGCCGCCGTCAACGGGCCCGAGGCCGTCGTCCTCTCGGGCACGCGCGACGCCGTCGAGAAGGTCGTCGCCGTACTGCGCGAACGCGGCGCCGAGACGAAGCGGCTCGATGTGTCGCACGCCTTCCACTCGCCGCTCATGGAACCCGTACTCACCGCGTTCCGGGACGAGGTGAGCCGACTGGCCTTCGCCGCGCCCGAACTGCTCGTGATGTCCCATCTGACCGGCGAGCCGCTGCCCGCGGACCGGCCGTGCGGTGCCGACCACTGGGTGCGGCACATACGGGAACCGGTCCGGTTCGCCGACGGTGTGACCGCGCTCGCCGCCCAGGGGGTCACCACCTTCCTGGAACTCGGCCCGGACGGAGTGTTGTCGGCCCTCGGCCAGGACTGCGCGCCCGACGCGGAGTTCCTGCCCTCGCTGCACGCGGACGCCGACGAGACGGCGTCCCTGACCGAGGCGCTCGCCCACCTGTTCGTGCGGGGCGCGGACGTCGACTGGTCCGCCGTCGCCCGCATACCCGGCCGTACGCCGCGCCCCGTACGCCTTCCGACGTACGCCTTCCAGCGCGCGGACTACTGGCTGCCCTCCACGGGTGTCGCCGCGCACCGCGACGACACCCCCGACGGCCGCCTACGGGACGCCGCGGCGCACGGTGACGACGCGGCACTCGCCGCCGAGCTGACTCTCGGCGACGCGGAGAGCACGGCCGCGCTGCTGCCGGTGCTCGCCGCCTACCGACGCCGCCGCCACGACGACGCGCTCGTCGACGGCTGGCGCTACCGCACCACATGGACACCGGTGGCCGTCCCGGCCGCCGAGCCGGCCGGCACCTGGCTCGTCGCCGTCCCCGAGCGGCTCGCCGCCGACCCCTGGGTCACCCGGGTCACCGAGGCGCTGTCCGCCGGAGGCGCGACTCCGGTGACCGTGCCCGTCACCCACCCCGGCGGCCTCGCCGGGGAACTCGGCGACGCGGTGGCCGGTGCCGGCCCCGTCTCCGGGGTGCTGTCCCTGCTCGCCCTCGCCGCGGGAACCGACCCCGAGCACGACGCGGTGCCCCAGGGCGTGGCACTCACCCTGGCGCTGTCGCGGGCCCTGGACGAGACCGGAGTGCGCGCCCCCGTGTGGCACGCGACCAGGTCCGCCGCCGCCGTCGGCGGCGGCGAACGGGTGCGCGGGCCCGAGCAGTTCGGCGTACGGGCCCTCGGACGTGTCGCCGTCCTGGAGACGCCCGAACGGTGGGCCGGCACCGTCGATCTGCCCGAGCACCTCGACGGCTGGGTGGGCGATCGGCTCGGCGCCGTCCTGGCGCAGGGCGTCGGGGAGAGCGAGATCGCCATCCGCGGCTGGGGAGTCTTCGCCCGCCGCGTCGTCCCGGCCACCGCCCTCGTCCCGGGTTCCGCGCCCGCCGCCCCCGCCGCCGGGCCGTGGCCGTCCACCGGCACCGTCCTGATCACCGGCGGCACAGGCGCCCTCGGCCGGCAGGTCGCCCTGCGGCTGGCCCGCGCCGGTGCCGGACACCTCCTGCTCGCCTCCCGGCGCGGCCCGGCCGCCGACGGGGCCGCCGCGCTGTGCGACGAACTCAAGGCCCTCGGCGCCCAAGTCTCCCTCGTCGCCTGCGACGTCGGCGACCGCGCCGCCGTCGCCGCCCTGCTGGACGGTATCCCGGCCGACCGGCCGCTGACCGCTGTGGTGCACACCGCGGGAGCCATCGACCACGGCGACCTCACGGAGATGACCACGGCACGGTTCCAGGCGGTGGCACGGGCCAGGTCGCAAGGCGCCCGGCATCTGCACGACCTCACCCGGGACCGCGACCTCACCGCCTTCGTGCTGTTCTCGTCCCTCACCGGCACCGTCGGCGCCGCCGGGCAGGCCAACTATGCGGTCGCCAACGCCCTGTTGGACGCCCTCGCCGAGGAACGGAGCGCCGCGGGACTGCCGGTGACCTGTGTGGCCTGGGGACCGTGGGCGGACGCCGGCATGGCGGACGCGGGCGGTGCGGGCGGCCGTACCGTCGGACACGGCGGTCTCACCCCGATGGAGCCCGATCTCGCCCTGCGGGCGCTGGAGCGTGCCGTGGCCGCCGGGGACAGCCGTGTCGCCGTCCTCGACGCCGACTGGCCGCGCTTCGCCGGACACCTCGCCGACGACCCCGGGGCCCGCCCCCTCGCCCGGCTCCTCGACGGTATCCCCGCTGTCCGCCAAGCGGCCACGGCCGCGGCGTCCCCGAGCCCGCACAGTCCGGAGGAGTTCGGGAAACAGCTCCAGGCCCTGCCCCCGGCAGAGCGCGAGGCGGAGCTGTTGCGCGTCGTGTGCACCCACGCCGCCGTCGTCCTCGGGCACGGCACCCCGGACGTCATCGCCCCCGGCCGTCGCTTCGTCGAGATGGGCTTCGACTCCCTCACCGCCACCCGGCTGCGCAACCGGCTTGCCGCCACCACCGGCCTCCAGGTCAGCGCCGCGACCGTCTTCGCCCACCCCACCCCGGACACCCTGGCCGCGCATCTGCTCGGCCTGTACGACGCCCCGCGCCCCCGGGAGCGCCCACGGCTGCGCCCCCGCGGCCGGGACTGACAGTGCGCCGAACGAGGGCGGACATGTCGTCAGTACCGGTTCGCGGCGGCCGAGGACCGCCCGCCCCGGGCCCTCGTCGTGGGCACCGCGTGCCGACTCGGGCCTCTCCCGTAACTGCGGCGAGCACTGGTGCCGTGCACGACGCCCTCATGGAGCATCACATGTACACCCAACCGGGCTTCTCGGCGCTGCTCATCAAGGACCTCGGCATCGAGCCGTCCCGCCGGCGGCTGGACATGGGGCCGGGGTCGACCATCGACGGCCCTGGTGGGCTGGTGACGGAAGGGATCGCTGCCGACATGAAGACGAAGCCTGACCGGACCGGGCTGCCCGACGGGCTGGGCGTCTCCGCCCGGCTGGACGGCGGCAGTCCGCTACCCGAGCTGACCGCGATGGTGAACGCGGTGTGCCAGGAGGTGGAGGACCTGCGCGCGCGGACGGTTGTCGTCCTGTGGTTCCCGCCCGCCCCGGCCCAGCCGCGCGAGTGGCCCGGCGAGGTCTCCATCCAGGAGGTCAACCGATGGGAACGCGCGGTCCGCCGGCTGGAACGCCTCGACGTCGTCAACATCGCCGTCGCCGAGGGCACCTGCGGCGGGCCGGTCCTCGATCTGCTGCTCGCCGCGGACTTCCGTATCGGCACCCCCGATCTGACCCTCATGCTGCCGATCAACGACGGTCACTTCTGGCCAGGCATGTCGCTCTACCGCCTCGTGCACCACATCGGCCTCGCCCGGGCTCGCCGCCTCGTGCTGTGGGGCACCGACATCCCGGCGGCCGAGGCCACCGACCTCGGCATCATCGACCAGGTCAGCGGCGACCTGACGGAGGCCGTGCACGCCGCCGCCGTGCTGCGCGGCCGGCTGTCCGACCACGAGACCCGAATCCGGCGGCGCCTCCTGGAGGAAGCCGCGTCCGCCGAGTACGACGACGCGCTGGGCGCCCATCTCGCCGCCTGCGACCGCGAGTTGCGGCGGCTGCGCACCGCGGAGGGGTCGGCCGCGGACGGGCCGACCGCGCCGGAAGCGGAGGCCGCCGGATGACCGCCGTCCCCCTCGTCCTCGAAGGCGACCTCGGGCTGGACACCGTCCTCCTCACCACGTACATCCAGGAAGGAGAGGAGCGGCTGGCCGCGCTGCCGCCCGCACCCGACCGCACCCCGGCCGACCGGAACCGGGCCGCCGCCGTCCACGCGGCCGCCCGCCGGGCCCGCCGGGCCTTCCTCGCCCGCCACACCGAGACGGTCTACGGATTGCTCACCGACGGGCTGACCCGCTCCGTCCGGCTGCCGGACCTCGTGTACCAGGCCGCCGACCGCTTCCCCGGCCTGGTGCCGACGCGTGACCAGATGGCCGCCGAACGGGCGCTCGTCCAGGCCCACAAGGAAGGCCGCGAGATCGATCAGGGACTGTTCTGCGGCGCCGTGCTGCGCTCGCCCACCGCCGGCCGGCACCTCGTCGAGACGATGCTGCGGCCCACCCCGCGTGCCCTCGCTCTCCTCGACGCCTTCCGCGCCGACGGCCGGGCCGAGCTGGACACGGTGCTCGTGACACGCCGCGGCACGGCGGCGCATGTGGAGTTCCGCAACACCGGGCGGCTCAACGCCGAGGACGAGCGGCTGATCGGCGATCTCGACACGGCCGTGGACCTGGCACTCCTCGACGACGCGGTCACGGTCGGCGTCCTGCGCGGCGGCACCGTCGACCACCCCAAGTACCAGGGGCGGCGCGTCTTCAGCGCGGGCATCGACCTCACCGACCTGCGCGACGGGCGGATCCCGTTCGTCGAGTTCCTCCTCGGCCGTGAACTCGGCTACCTCCACAAGATCCTGCGGGGCCTGCTGACCGACCCGGAGCCCGGCGGGTGGACCGAGCGGGCCACGAGCAAACCGTGGATCGGCGCCGTCGACACCTTCGCCATCGGCGGCGGAATGCAGCTCCTCCTCGTCCTCGACCATGTCATCGCCGGGCAGAACGCCTACGTCAGCCTGCCCGCCGCCGAGGAGGGCATCGTGCCCGGCCTCGGCAACCTCCGGCTCACCCGGCACACCGGGGCCCGCCTCGCCCGCCAGGTGGTGCTCGGCGGGCGGCGCATAGCGGCGACCGACCCCGAGGCCCGGCTCGTCTGCGACGAGATCGTCCCCGCGCACGGCGTGGACGAGGCGGTCGACCGGGCCGTACGGACCCTGTCCGCGCCCGCCGTCGCCGCCAACCGGCACATGCTCACCGTCGCCGAGGAACCCCTCGACCTGTTCCGCGCCTACCTCGCCGAGTTCGCCGTCGCCCAGGCGGAACGCGCCTACGCCCCGGACGTCCTGGCCAAGGTCGAGCGCAGGTGGCGGGAGCGGGAGCGGCGGCGCGCGGTGGAGAGGAGCGGATCATGACCGCCACGCCCGACCTGTACGTGCGGGACCTGCACGGTTCGCTCCAGGACCCGGTCCTCGGCTCCATCGGTTTCCTCAACGAGGTGATGGGCCGGTACCCCGACGCCATCTCCTTCGCGCCCGGCGCCCCGCACCCGGAGTTCGTGCGGGACCTGGACACCCGTGTGCTGGCCGACCGGTTCGTCGCCCACCTCGTCGCCGACCGTGGCCTGGACCCGGCCCGCGCGGAGCGCGTCCTCTACGAGTACGGGCCCGCGCAGGGGCTGATCAACGGCCTGGTCGCCCAGGCACTCAGCGGTGACCAGGGCATCCACGCCGACCCCCGCGAGATCATCATCACCGTCGGTGCCCAGGAGGCGCTGCTGCTGACGCTCCGCGCCCTGTTCCGCCACCCCGGCGACGGTGACGTCCTCGCGGTCGTCGACCCCTGCTACGTCGGCATCACCGGCGCCGCCCGGCTGCTCGACATCCCCGTGGTGCCCATCCGGGAGGGGGCTGCCGGACTCGACATCGACGACCTCGCCGCCCGGTGCGGCGAGGCCCGACGGGAAGGCCGCCGGGTCCGCGCCTGCTACGTCGCCCCCGACTTCGCCAACCCCGGCGGCGCTCGTATGCCCCTCGGCCCGCGACACCGGCTGCTCGACCTGGCGGCCCGCGAGGACCTGCTGCTCATCGAGGACAACGCGTACGGCTTCACCGCGCCCGAGGACGACACCCTGCCCGGCCTCAAGGCCCTCGACACCCGGCGCCGCGTCATCCACGTCGGCACCTTCGCCAAGGTGGGCTTCCCCGGTGCCCGCGTCGGCTACGCGGTCGCCGACCAGCGCGTCGGGCACCCGGACGGGGAGCGGCTGCTGGCCGAGGAGCTGGCCGACCTCAAGACGATGGTCACCGTCAACACCGCACCGCTGGCCCAGGCGGTCGTCGGCGGCCTGCTGCTGGACCACGGGCGCTCCCTGACCGCGCTCGCCCGCCGCAAGGCGGAGCGCTACCGGCGCAACCTCGACTGCCTGCTCGACGCCTTGGACCGGCACTTGGCCGACGGCCTGCCGCCCGGCATCGCCTGGCACCGGCCCGCCGGCGGATTCTTCGTCCGTGTCGACCTTCCGGTCCCCGCCGACATCAACCTGCTGGAGGTGTCCGCCGCCGAGTACGGCGTGCTGTGGACGCCGATGAGCCAGTTCTCCCTCACCGGTCGCGGCGACCGGCAACTCCGGCTGTCGTGCAGCTATCTGGACCCCGACCGGATCGAGACGGGCGTCCGGCGGCTCGCGACCTTTCTCCGGAAGGAGGCGGTGGCATGAAGGGTGGAACAACCCACACCTCGGCACCCCACCTCACGGAGCGGTCCGGGCCCTTCGAGCCGCCGGCCGGGAACGTCGGGTCCGGCGGCCGGCTGCCACCCGCCGGGGACTCCGACAGCGCGTCGCCGCCCGCCGTCGACCGTGACCGAGAACGGTTCCCCGACGCCCCCGACCGCCGCGACACGACCGTTCGCGGAGTCCACCGCCCGCCCGTCACCTGGTGACGGCCACCGACCCGAAAGGCCCCCGCCGATGCGCCTGAACAGCTACGATGACTTCACCCCGCTGAAGGAGGTCGTCCTCGGCTCCGCGGACGGCTACCGCGACCGCGTCCGTGACATGTCCTTCGACATGTTCATCAGCGACAACCTCTCCGGCGCCCGCGGCTACTACCCCTCCCTCTCCACCTGGCGGGACAGCGAGGAGCGCCGTGAGCGCAACTCCCCGCACCGGCTGGCGATGAAGGAGCGATTCCTCGGCGAACTCGTCGAGGACGTCGAGGGCCTCGCCGCCCAGCTGACCGCGCTCGGGGTCACCGTGCACCGCCCCCGGCAGCCCGACCCCGGCCTCACCCGGGTCGCCACCCCTGCCTTCGAAGCCACCGTCACGCCGCCGCTCAACGTCCGCGACAACACCCTCGTCCTCGGTGACGAGATCATCGAGACCCCGCCCATGCTGCGCGACCGCTACTTCGAGACGCAGTTCCTCAAGCCGGTCTTCCAGGACTACTTCCGGCAGGGCGCCCGCTGGACGACCATGCCGCGCCCCATGATGACCGACCACTCCTTCGACCCGGCCAACGTGGCCCATGCCGCCCCGAACATCGAAGTCCCCCTCGATCCCCGGGACTCGCCCTACGACGTCGGCCTGGAACTCATGATCGACGGTGCCAACTGCCTGCGCCTGGGCCGCGACTTGATCGTCAACGTATCCAACGCCAACCACGCGCTGGCCCACGACTGGCTGGAACGCCACCTCGACGGGCGGTTCCGTGTGCACCGCATGGACCGGCTCACCCAGAGCCACATCGACAGCGTCGTCGTCCCGCTGCGCCCCGGCACCCTGCTGCTGCGTGACCCGGGCGTCGTCGACTACCTGCCGAAGGCCCTGCGCGGCTGGGACACCATCGTGCCGCCGCCGCCCGGCATCGACGACTATCCGCAGTACGAGAACGGCGACCCGATCCCGGCCAGCCCGTACATCGACCTGAACGTGCTCTCCGTGGACGAGCGCACCGTCCTGGTCAACGACGCCTGCAAGACGCTCATCGCCACCCTGGAGCGGCACGGCTTCGACACCGTCCCGGTCCGGCACCGGCACCGGCGGATCTTCGGCGGCGGTTTCCACTGCTTCACCCTGGACACCGTGCGCACCGGCGGCGCCGAGGACTACCTCGCCTGACCGTCCCCCGCGGCGTCGCCGTCCGGGCCGGTCTCGATGGACGCCACCGCCAGCAGCCGCCCGGAGGCCGCGTCCCGCAGTGCCATGTCGGCGATCTCCGCGCCGGGCCGCTCGGACCCGGCGCCGCGCCAGCGCCGCACCTCGATCCGGAGCACGGTACCGGGGTCCGCGTTGCCGAAGAAGCCGATCCGCTCGTCCACCACGCGACGGCGGAGGAACTGCTCGTCGGACCGGCCCAGCGAGCGCCACGACCGCAACAGGGCGGTGTCGAAGATGGCGAAGTAGGCGGCGAAGTACACCAGGCCGGCGCCGTTCAGGTCCCGGACGGTGTCGAGTTCGTAACCGCAGCTGAAGCCGGGGCCCGCCGGAGCGAAGCCGGGCGGGGGAACGGCGTGGAAGGTACCGGCCTCCCGGGCCCGGCCGACGGGGGAGCGCGGTGAGTGGGCGTTCGGCAGCCGGGGCAGATGCCGGTGGGCGAAGCCTGGCGGGGCCGTCCGCGCGAGGCTCTCGTTGCTGCCGGGGCGGGAGCGGGCGATCCAGCGGTTGAAGTTCTCCGCGTAGAGGCAGTCCGGATGGGGCCGCTCGTACACCTCCGCGGGGTCCAGCGGCCCGTCGGGCAGGTCGAGTCCGGCCGGGGCCAGCCGGTGCAGGGTGACGGCGGACTGACCGCCGTACTGGAACACGCGGGAGTCGACCCGCAGTTCGTCGCCGAAGGTGAGGCCGTGCGGGTGCAGGGTGCGGCCGCCGCGCACCCGGTAGTAGTAGAACGACAGATAGGCGGGACGGCCGTCGGCGGTGCGCGCGGCGTGCACGTTCGTGCCGCAGGCCGCGGCGACCGCCTCCCAGGTCCAGTCGCCGATCTGTCCGAACACCAGCGAACCGGCGCCGCACATGCCGGGCGAGACGAGGACCTCGCGGCGCAGCGAACTCGCGTCGGGCCGATGGATCCGCTGCCCCGGCACGGCCTGATGGGTCAGCTCGCTCATGTCCCGGTCACCGCCTCGGCGGTGCGGCGGGGCCGGGGCAGCGTCATGAGGCGCCCGGGGCCGGGGCGGCGGCGGTGGCGCCCGGGGCGGCCGCGCGCCGCTCGGCCACCAGGTCGGCGATGTCCGCGACGGTGTCGGCCTCCAGCAGCTCGTAGTCGTGGATCTCCACGCCGTACCGGTCGCTGAGCAGCGTCGCCAGCTCCACCGCCGCGAGCGAGTCCAGGCCGACCTGTTCCCGGCCGGCCGTCGGAACGACGTCCTCGGCCCGCATCTGAAGGTCGTCGACCAGGATGCCCTTGAGTTCCTCGTACACCTGTGACCTTCTTTCTCGTCCCGTTCCTCGTCCCGCTCCGGCGGGCCTCTCCTTCAGGGCGAAGGCGACGTCCACGATCAGGTCCTCCTGGCCGGCCACGGCTTGCCGCCGGCCGAGTTCGAAGAACACGTCGCGCGGATCGACGCCCTGCCGCCCGGAGACGTCGAGGACCCGGTTCTTGAACCCGGAGAACACCCCGGTCAGGCCGCTGACGACGCCCACCGAGTCGATGGTCGGCGGCTTCGGCATCAGCTCGCGCTCCGCGATGTCCGCCGCGTCGAGCAGCCGGTAGACGTCGATGCCGGTACGCCAGCCCATCCGTTCCAGGACCGGGACCAGCACCTCCAGCTGAGTGTTGCCGGCCCCGGCGCCGAAGCCGCGGGCGCAGGCGTCCAGGATGTCCGCGCCCGCCTCGGCCGCGGCCACCGAGTTGGCGACCGCCATACCCAGGTTGTTGTGGCCGTGGAACATCACCGGTACGTCCACCGCGGCCCGCATCGCCGCGATCCGGGCGCTCACGTCCGCCGGGAGGTAGTGGCCCGCGGAGTCCAGGATGCCGACGCCCTGCGCGCCGTATCCCACCAGCCGGGCGCACTGGTCGGCCAGTTGTGCGGGCGAGGCCATATGGCTCATCAGCAGCACGCCGTGCGCCTCGACGCCCGCCTCGCGCAGCAGGCCGAGGTGGCGCTCGGCGAGGTCGGCCTCGGTGCAGTGGGTGCCGATGCGCACCACATCCGCGCCGTGCGCCATCGCGCGCCGCAGGTCGCGCATGGTGCCCCAGCCGGGCAGCATGAACACGCCCATCCGGCTGTTGGAGAGGGCCTCGCGGACCACCGACAGCATCTCGTCGTCGCTCAGCCGTGCCCGCCCCGCTTGCAGGGACGAGGCGCCCAGGCCGTTGCCGTGCCCGACCTCGACCACCGGAACGCCCGCCGCGTCGGCCGCTTCGGCGTATCCGCGCAACTGTGCCGTGGTGAGCTGGTGGCGTACGGCGTGGTGGCCGTCGCGCAGCGTCGGGTCGTGCACGAGGACGTGCCCGCGGGTGGTGTCGTCCGTGCCGGTGGTCTGCTGGCTCATGACGTCTCCGTACCGCCGGTGGGAACGGCGAGGGTGGTGTGGCCGGGCTTTGGGGGCGGGGCGTCGGCCGGGCTGGGCCCGGAGGCGTCCGCGATCACCTCCGCGACCTGGAGCGCGGCGGAGTTGATGAGGTCGAGATTGCCCCCGTAGCGCGGAATGCGGTCGCCGCCGGCGGCGACCTCGACGGCGACGAAGGCCCGTTCGCCCTCCGCGACGCACGCCGTGACCTCGAACCCGGCGGCGTACGCCCGTACTCGGCCGGCCGCCTCCTCGGCGGCGGCGCGCACCGACTCGGGGTTGAGGTCCTGGCCCACCATCGACATCGCGACCCGGAACGTCGCGGGGGGCCGGGCGGGACTGATGTTGAGGATCGCCTTGACGTCCTTCACACCGGTGAAGTCACGGACGGCGTCCTGTGTGGTCTCCACGTACTCGTCGAGGTTGAGCCGGGTGCCCCGGCCCACGCTCCGGCTCGCCGCGGTGGTCACCACCTCCACGTGGTCCACCCGGTGCCGGCGGGTGATGCCGTGCAGCAGCGGGATCGACGCCTGGCCGCCGCAGCTGACCATGTTGATGTCGCGGTGTCCGACCGCCTCGGCGCCGTTCACCGTCGGCACCACCATGCGCCCGACCTGGCTCGGCGTCAGGTCGATGAGCGTCGTGCCGAACGGGCCGAGCAGCGCGGCGTGTTCGGCGTGCGCCATGGCGTTGGTCGCGTCGAACACCACGTCGAAGGGTTCGTCGGCCGCCAGCAGCGAGCCGATGCCGTCGGTCGCCGTGGGCAGGCCCATCGCCCTCGCCTGCCGCAGACCCGGGGTGTCCGCGGCACGCGCCACGACGAGCCGGCAGTCCAGTGCGCGCGAGCGCGCCACCTTCGCCGCCAGGTCGATCCCGATGAGCCCGGCACCCAGCACGGCCACGGACAGTCGTCCGTTTCGTTTCATGGCTGTATCGCCTTTCCCGTCGCCCGTTCTCGCCTCGGCGAGAGCGCGCGTCGCTTCTACGCGCCGTCCACGTGCAGGGTGACGGTGCCCAGCCGGTCGAACTCCGCGGTGAAGGTGTCGCCGGGCCGCATCGGGACCGCCGCGTGCAACGCGCCCGTCATGATCAACTGGTCCCGTTCCAGGGCCACTCCGCGCTCGCCGAGGGTGTTGGCCAGCCAGGCCACGACGGCGTACGGGTCGCCGAGCGCCGCGGCTCCCGCCCCGGTGGCGATCAGCTCGCCGCCGCGCCGGAAGACCATGCCGGTCAGCCGCAGGTCGGCGCCCGCGGGTGGCGCGAGCGGGCGGCCCAGGACGACCGCGCCGTTCGACGCGAGGTCGGCGATGGTGTCGGCGAGCCGGATACGCCAGTCCTCGATCCGCGAGTCGACGATCTCCAGGCCCGCCGACACCTCCGCGACGCTCTCGCGCGCCTGCTCCACCGTGACGCCCGGGCCCTTCAGCGGCGCGCCGAGCCGGAAGACGATCTCCGCCTCCACCTTCGGCGCGATGAACGCCCCGAACGGCACATGCGCCCCGTCCGCGTACACGGTGGACGCCAGCACGGGCCCGTAGTCCGGGGTGCCGACGCCGAACATCTCCTGCATCGGCGCGGACGTCAGCCCCGCCTTGTAGCCGACGACGCGGTCGCCGTCGGCGAGCAGCAGCCGGACCAGCTCCTGCTGTACGGCGTAGCCGTCGTCCATGCCCAGGGAAGGGTCGCTGTCGGTGAACGGCGGCACGGGGACGCGCCGGGCCCGCGCCTCGTAGAGGGCGCGTGCCCGGGGCGCGGTGTCCTGGTCCGGCATCGCCAAGCGGCTCCTGTCCGACGGCGGCCCGGCCGGCGTCATCCGGCGGCCTGGAAGACGCGGCTGCCGGGCATCCGTAGCGGGGTGCTCGATACGTCGGTGAACCCGGCGCGGCGGAACGCCTCGTGCCACACCTCCGTGGGTGGCAGGTTCACCTCCATCGACGAGGCGTGCAGATAGCTGAACAGCGCGCTGAAGGCCCGCTCCCGCGGGTCCGGCACGTACGGCACCGCGTCCGTCACGATCATGCGGCCGCCCTCCGCCAGCGACTCCCGGCAGGCGCGCAGCACCGCGTCGAGGACATCGGGCCTGGCCACCACGTCGTGCAGGACGAATCCGGCGTGCACCACGTCCGCGCCCCGCACCGGCGCCGGGTCCTCGGCGATCGACTCGATGGAGCGGTGCACCACGTCCAGCCGGTCGGCCACACCGGCCCGCCGTGCGGCCCGCAGGGCCTCGTCGCAGGCGGCGGCGCTGAGGTCGAGGGCGAGACCGGTGCTGTCGGGCAGGTCGCGCAGCAGCCGGATGAGCAGCCCGCCCGCGCCCGCCCCGAGGTCGACGACGCGGCGTGGCGCACCCGAGGTGATCTCCTGGATCACGCCCGGGTAGAAGCCCCGCGAACCGATCCACCGTGAGGACACCGCGACCTTCCGCCCGTCCCGCGCGTACTTCTTGCCCGCCGTCTCCGGATCCCGCAGGAACAGCGCCGCGTGGTCGATGTAGGGGCGGTTGGCGTTGAGCGCCCAGGACAGATAGCCGGCCCGGTAGCGGCGGTCGGCCAGATCGGCGACGGGCGGGGGT
>NZ_JANIIC010000123.1 GCF_024519315.1 Streptomyces malaysiensis subsp. samsunensis
CCCCCCCCCCCCACCCCCCCCCCCCCCCCCCCCCCCCCCCCCCCCCCCCCCCCGCCACCCCCCCCCCCCCCCCCCCCCCCCCCCCCCCCCCCCCCCCGGTCCCCCCCCCGACCCCCCCCCCCACCGCCACGCCCCGCCGTTTCCGTCGCCCCGTGGCCGACGGGCCCTAAGGCCGCTGGGGTTCCTCGGCCCGCTCCGCCTCCTCATGCTCCTCGTGCTCCGCCACCTGCTCCTTCGTGGGCTTCGCGATCTGGCCGTTGAGGCCGAAGTAGCTCCGGGACAGCGAGACGCGCAGCCGATCCTTGAAGGGGATCTTGCGGACGACCCCGGCCTCGTCGACCGACGGCGGCAGCTCCAGCGGCTCGTACTGCTCATACGCGCTCAGCGTGTACTTCTCCGCCGGTGTCAGCGGCTCATGCACTTCGAGGTACTCGCCGTGCGGCAGCCGCCGGATGATGCCGGTCTCGCGGCCGTGCAGCAGTCTCTCCCGGTCCTTGCGCTGGAGGCCGAGACAGACCCGCTTGGTGATGATGAAGACCACGACCGGCACCACGAAGAAGCCGATCCGGGCGGCCCAGGTGATCGCGTTGATCGACAGATGGAAGTGGGTCGCGATGAGGTCATTGCCGCCGCCCGCCAGCAGCACCGCGTAGAGGGCGGCCCAGGCGGCGCCGAAGGCGGTGCGGGTCGGGGCGTTGCGCGGGCGCTGGTTCAGATGGTGCTCGCGGTGGTCCCCGGTGATCCACGCCTCCAGGAACGGATAGAGCCAGATGACCAGCAGCACCGTGGGGAAGACCAGGAACGGGATCAGCACCCCGAGCACCAGGGTGTGGCCCCAGAGGTTGATCTCCCAGCCCGGCATCAGCCGGATCAGCCCTTCGGAATAGCCCATGTACCAGTCGGGCTGGGCGTCGGTGGAGACCTGGTCGGGCCGGTAGGGGCCATAGGCCCACACCGGATTGATCTGGGCGATGGCCGACATCAAAGTCGTGACGCCGAAGACCAGGAAGAAGAAACCGCCGGACTTGGCCACATAGATCGGCCACAGGGGCGGCCCCACGATATTCATGTTCTTCTTGCCGGGCCCCGGGTGATGGGTGTGCTTGTGGTAGACGAGCAGGATCATATGGAGCGCCAGCAGTCCGAGCATGATGCCCGGAATCAGCAGTACATGCACGGTGAACAGCCGTGGCACGATCGACTCTCCCGGGAATTGGCCGCCGAAGAAGAAGAACGACAGATAGGTGCCGACGATCGGAATCGACAGGATCGCGCCTTCCATGAAGCGCAGACCGGTGCCGGACAGCAGATCGTCGGGCAGTGAATAGCCCATGAATCCGTCGAACATCCCCAGAATCAGCAGACCGGCGCCGGAGAGCCAGTTGATCTCGCGGGGTTTGCGGAAGACGCCGTTGAAGAACGTCCGCATCATATGGGCGAGCATGCTGGCGATGAAGACGATCGCCGCCCAGTGGTGGACCTGCCGCATCAGCAGTCCGCCGCGCACATCGAAGCTGATGTTCAACGTGGACTCGTACGCCTGCGACATGCGGATGCCGTTCAGCGGTGTCCACCGGCCGTTGTAGACCACCTCGTTCATCGCCGGTTTGAAGAACAGGGTCAGATAGACGCCGGTCAGAATGATGATGACAAATGTATAGAGGGCGATCTCGCCGATCAGGAAGGACCAGTGGTCGGGGAAGACCTTGCGCAGATTGGCCTTGGCCATCTTGAACAGGCCCACCCGGCCGTCGAACCAGCCGGCGAGGGCCTCGCCTTTTCCGGCGGGCGCGCGCCGACCGGATCCCTCATCGCGGAACCTCTGCCGGCGCTCCGGAAATGCTCTCATGTCTCTATGGGTTTACCAGGCATTCCCCCGTGGTGACGGCGCCCTTCCGCCGGGTGGATCAGGGTGTAATCCCTTTGAAGGAAGAAGGCGTCTGCCCGGTTGCGCCCGTGCCCGCGTATCCACTGCCGTCCGCGGCGCCGCCCGCCCCCCAGCGGGCGGCGCCGCGGACGTGGGTCCCGTTACGCCGAGGGGAGCTCTCCGGTGCGAGCCACCTGGGCGTACCAGCGGGCACTGGACTTCGGCACCCGGGTCTGCGTCGGATAGTCGACGTAGACCGCGCCGAAGCGCTTGCTGTAGCCGTACGCCCATTCGAAGTTGTCCATCAGCGACCACAGGAAGTAGCCGCGCAGATCGGCGCCGTCCGCGATGGCCTGGTGGGCGACGGCCAGATGGTCCCGGAGGTAGTCGACCCGCCGCGGGTCGTGGACCGCGCCCTCCGCGTCCGGCTTGTCGTCGAACGCGGCGCCGTTCTCGGTGATGTACAGCGGTACGCCCGGGGCCTCACGGCTGTAGCGCATCAGCAGGTCGTGCAGTCCGGTCGGGTCGATCGTCCAGCCCATCTCGGTGCGCTCGCCCGCGGTCTGGTGGAAGGCCACCTGCTCCGAGCCGGGCCAGGGGGAGTGGGCGCTGGCGCCGTGGCCGTCGTGACGGGCGGGCGAGTCGTCGCTGTCGGTGCCGGCTGATACCAATGACGGTGTGTAGTAGTTGATGCCCAGCGCGTCCAGGGGGTGCTTGATGACGGCCAGATCGCCGTCGCGGACGAACGACCAGTCGGTGATCGAGGCGGTGTCCTTGATCAGGTCGCTGGGGTACGCACCGCGCAGCAGCGGACCGGTGAAGACGCGATTGGCCAGCGCGTCGATACGCCGCTGGGCGTCCAGGTCCTCGGGCTTGTCGGTGAGCGGCCGGACCACGGCCGGGTTGAGGCTGATGGCGAGCTGGGCGCGGGCGGGGAGCGCGGCGCGCAGCGCCTGGGCGCCGAGGCCATGGGCGAGGTTCAGATGGTGGGCGGCGCGCAGCGGGGCCAGCCGCTCGGTGCGGCCCGGGGCGTGCACCCCCGAGCCATAGCCCAGGAAGGCGCTGCACCACGGCTCGTTGAGGGTGGTCCAGAACTCGACGCGGTCGCCGAGCGCCCCCGCCACGATGCCCGCGTACTCGGCGAACCGCTCGGCGGTCTCGCGCTCCGGCCAGCCGCCCGCGTTCTCCAGCTCCTGGGGGAGGTCCCAGTGGTAGAGGGTGAGCACCGGCTGGATGCCCGCGCCCAGCAGCTCGTCCACCAGCGAGCGGTAGAAGTCGAGCCCGCGCTGCACGGCCGGTCCCCGGCCGGTGGGCTGCACCCGTGACCAGGACACCGAGAAGCGGTACGCCCCCAGGTTCAGCTCCGCCATGAGCCGGACGTCCTCGCGGAAGCGGTGGTAGTGATCGACGGCCACATCACCGGTATCGCCGGCGAGCACCCTGCCTGGCGTATGGCTGAAGGTGTCCCAGATGGACGGGGTGCGGCCGTCCTCCTGGGCGGCCCCCTCGACCTGATAGGCGGCCGAGGCAGCGCCCCACAGGAATCCGGGCGGGAAGGTAAGAGACATGGAAGCGCTCCCATTCGAGGTCGTGGGGAGGAGGGGAAACGGGGAGGGAGGACGGAGTGGTGGTCGCGGGCGGCTCAGCCCTTGACCGCGCCCTGCATGATGCCCCCCACAATCTGCTTGCCGAAGAGTACGAAGGCGATCAGCAGCGGCAGGGTGCCCAGCAGCGCCCCCGCCATGATCAGTGACTGATCCGGGGTGTATCCACGGCTGAGACCGGTCAATGCCACCTGCATGGTCGGGTTGCCGTTCTGCGTGAGCGCGATGAACGGCCAGAAGAAGTCGTTCCAGGATTGGACGAAGGTGAGCATCCCCAGCACCGCCATCGCCGGACGCGCCGCCGGGAAGACGACATGCCAGATGATCCGCAGGCTGCTCGCGCCGTCCATCCGCGCCGCCTCGATCAGCTCGGTCGGCAGCGCCTGGGAGAGGTACTGCCGCATGAAGAAGACCCCGAAGGCGCTGACGAGCGTCGGCACGATGACCGCCTGGAGCTGGTCGGTCCACTCCAGCTTGGCCACCATCATGTACAGCGGCACCACGCTGAGCTGGGGCGGCACCATCATCGTCCCGATGGTGAGCATCAGCAGGATGTTCTTGAAGCGGAAGCGCAGCTTCGCGAAGGCGAAGCCGGCGATGGTCGAGAACAGCACGGTCGACGCCGCGACCGTGCCCGCCACCACCGTCGTGTTGAGCAGCGCGGTGCCCATGTGGGCGCCGTTCCACGCCTTGTCCAGATTGTTGAAGAGGTTGCCGCCGAACCACAGGGGAGGAGGTGTCTGGGCCAGCCTGGTGTTGGTGCGGGAGGCGGCGATGGCCGTCCACACCAGCGGGAAGAGCGAGCCGACGGTGAACAGGATCAGCACGGCGTAGGTGATCTTGCCTCCGTGCAGCTGCCTGCCCGCTCGGCCGCGGCCCTTTCCGCCGTGTGGAGCGGTGCGCACGGGAGCCGCCGGATCGCGTGTCCGCCGGGAAGAGACAGTGATGCTCATGGTTCTCCTCGTCTCCCTCACTGGCTCTTTCGCAGCCGTCGCGCGAACAGCGCGTTGGCCGCGGCGATCAGCAGCAGGATCAGGAACATCGTCCAGGCGATGGCGGAGGCCCGGCCGAGGTGCAGATTCACCCAGCCCTGTTCGTACATGTACAGGCCGAGCGTCTGGTACTGGTGATCGGCGCCGCCGGTGGCCGTCCCCGCGGTGTTGAACAGCAGCGGCTCACCGAAGAGCTGGGTGGCCCCGATCGTGGAGACGACGACCGTGAAGAGGATGGTGGGCCGCAGCGACGGGACGGTGACATGCAGGAACTGCTTCCAGCGCGAGGCCCCGTCCAGCGCCGCCGACTCGTACAGATCGTTCGGCACGGCCTGCATGGCGGCCAGGTAGATCAGCGCGTTGTAGCCGGTCCACCGCCAGATGACGATCGTGGAGACCGCGATCTGCGAGGTCCAGGTGCCGTTCTGCCAGTCGATGCCGTCCAGCCCGACCAGCCCCAGCGACCAGTTGACCATGCCGTAGTCACGCCCGAAGAGCAGCGCGAACACCAGCGTGGCGGCAGCGACGGAGGTGGCGTACGGGGTGAGGATCGCCACCCGGAAGAACATCGAGGCGCGCAGCCGGTAGTTGAGCAGATGCGCGATCCCGAGGGCCATCATCAGCTGGGGAACGGTGGAGATCACCCCGATGGTGAAGGTGTTCCGCAGCGCTTTCCAGAAGAACTCGTCTTCCCACAGCCTGGAGAAGTTGTGCCATCCCGCCCACTCCATATGGGTGGGGTCGGTGAGCTCCACTTGGTGCAGCGAGGCCCAGCCCGTGTAGAGCAGGGGAAAGAGGCCGAAGGCGGCGAAGAAGATGAAGAAGGGGGCGACGAAGGCGTACGGGCTCCATCGCACATCCCAGCGGTAGCGGCGGCTGCGCCGGTCGCGGCGCCGCTGCTCGGCCGGGTCGGGCGCCTGCGCGGTCGCGGCGCGCGGGGCCGCGCCCCCCTGCCCTGCGGGGGGCGCGGCCGTATCAGGGGTAAAACCGGAGGTTGCTGTCATATCCGGGTCACTGATCCAGCGCGTTGTCGTTCGTCTTGATCGCGGCCTTCCAGCCCTCGGCGGCGGACTTGCCCTGCTGGTCGACCTGGAGCAGGCCGACATCGACGAAGTTCTGCTTGATGACGGCGTCCTTCGGGCCCAGGACCTGCGTCGGGCTGTCCTTCGCGGCCTCGGAGAAGATCTTGCCGATGGGCGCGTTGTTGAAGTACGGGAGCTTGGCGTCGGCCACCTGGGGCAGGTCGTACGCGGCCTGGGCGCTGGGGAAGCTCGCCTGCTTCTCGAAGAGCTTGGCCTGCTGTTCGGGCGCGGTCAGCCAGGTGGCCAGCTTGACCGCCTCGTCCTTGTTCTTCGCCGCCTGCGGCACGGAGAGGAAGGAGCCGCCCCAGTTGGCGGGCTTGGGGGCGGCGGCGACGTCCCACTTGCCGTTGTACTTGTCCCCGGCGTACTCCTTGATCTGGCCGAGCATCCAGGCCGGGCAGGAGGCGGTGGCGAACTTGCCGTTGGCGAGCGCCTGCTGCCAGGGCTTGGTGAACTCCTGGAGCCCGGCGGAGAGTTTGGACGCGGACGCGTCGGTCGCCAGCTTCCACGCCTTCTTGACGGCCGGGTTGTCCTTGTAGATGGGCTTCCCGCTCTTGTCGTAGTAGACCTCGGAACCGCCGGAGACCGCCGCGTTGAACAGTCCGCCGGCCGAGTCCAGGAACGCGGCTCCGCCCGGCGCCTTCTTCGCGTAGTCCTTGCCGGCGTTGAGGTACTTCTGCCAGTCGCCCGCCCAGAGCTTGGAGACCGCGTCACGGTCGGTCGGGAGCCCGGCCTGCTGGAAGAGGTCCTTGCGGTAGCAGATCGCCATCGGGCCCACGTCCGTGCCGAGGCCGATCGTCTTTCCGTCCTTGGCGGTGGCCTGCGCCCACTTCCAGTCGAGGAAGTTTCCCTTTTTGACGCCGTCCGCCTTCGAAAGATCAACGAACTTGTCGGCCTGGGTGGTGGTGACCTCATTGATGTTGCCGACCTCGACCGCCTGGATGTCGGCGAGCCCGCTGCCCGAGCCGAGGTGGGTCAGCAGCTGCGGGTAGTAGTTCGACGCCGGGTCGATCACATTTTCTTCGATCTTGATATTGGGGTGCAGCTTCGTGTACTCGTCATAGAGCCCGGCCTGCTTGAATCCCATGACGCCGTACGTGCCGACCGTCACGACCGTCTTGCCCTTGCTGTCACCGCCGCCGGACGAGCCGGCGGATCCGTCGTCGCCGTCGTCGGCGCAGCCGCTGAGCAGTCCGGCTCCTAGAGCGGCGACGGCCGCGAGGACCACGGCTCTGCCGCGGTGACTACCAGTGCTCCTGCGCATTCCGTCCTCCTAGCGCCCCGCCCAACGGCTCCGGCCGAAAGGTGGTGATTTGCGACTCTTTGAGATGCATCGAGCCGGGCGGGTATCGTGCGGGTTATGTATGGCTTTATGGCTCAGGTACGGTGGGAGCGCTCCCAGCTGTGATGTGTTGAAGGGTCGCGGCTCTCCGCTGGGGTGTCAAGGGAGTACGCGAAACCAGTTCCCGAAACGACACTGCTGTTGAATGTCCCCGCAGCCCCCCATTTGGGGGGTTGCTGCTGGGTACGGACGGCTGGAGGCGCGATATGGCAGGAACGCGGCGGCATGGCGCGGGGCGGGGACGGCCGACCCTCGAGGAAGTGGCGGCCCGCGCCGGAGTCGGCCGCGGCACCGTCTCCCGGGTGATCAACGGTTCGCCCCGGGTCAGCGACCGCACCCGCACGGCCGTGGAGCAGGCCGTCGCCGAGCTCGGCTATGTGCCGAACCGGGTGGCCCGCGCGCTCGCCGCCAACCGCGCCGACGCCGTCGCCCTGGTCATACCCGAGCCCGAGACCCGGCTCTTCGCCGAGCCGTACTTCTCCGACATCATCCGCGGTGTCGGCGCCGAGCTCGCCGACACCGATCTCCAGCTGCTGCTGACCCTCATCCGCACCCCCAAGGAACGGCAGCGGCTCGCGGACTACCTCTCCGCGCACCGGGTCGACGGGGTGCTGCTGGTCTCCGTGCACGCGGATGATCCGCTTCCGGATCTGCTGGAGCGGATCGAGATGCCCGCGGTGCTCAGCGGGCGCCGCTCGGCGCATGAAACGGTTCCATACGTCGACTCGGACAACACCGGGGGCGCCCAGTCCGCCGTGGAGCACCTCATCGGCCGCGGCCGCTCGACGGTCGCCACCATCACCGGCCCGCTGGACATGTATGTCGCGCAGTGCCGTCTGGAGGGCTACAGCGCCGCGGTCCGGGCGGCGGGCCGGGAGGTGGAGCCCGGGCTGGTGGCCTCCGCGGACTTCACCGAGGAGGGCGGCCGCAGCGCGATGCGCAGGCTGCTCGACCAGCGCCCGGACCTGGACGCGATCTTCGCGGCCTCCGATGTGATGGCCGCGGGCGCCCGCCAGGTGCTGCGCGAGCACGGGCGCGGCGTCCCGGACGATGTCGCGATGGTCGGCTTCGAGGACTCGGCCGTCGCCCGCCATATGGACCCTCCGCTCACCAGCGTCCGGCAGGCCACGGAGGAGATGGGCCGGGCGATGGTGCGGGTGCTGCTGGAGGAGATCGAGGGGCTGTCGGACCGCACCTCCAAACGGCCGCAGGTGGTGCTTCCCACCCAGCTGGTGCGGCGGGAGTCGTCCTGAGGATACGGCCCCCGCCCCGGGGTGTCGGGGTCTTCCGGCCGGAACAGCTCCCGGCGGTGGCCGGGGGAGACCGAGGCGCCCTGGCGGGGGCACCTCCCGGCGGTGGCCGGAGGAGGGCCGAGCCCTGTAAAGAAGGGGCCGGTGGACGCGGAGGAAGGCGTCCACCGGCCCCGGATTTCAGGGGACGGGTCGTGCGGTTACAGCGCCGGGTAGGCGTTCTTCAGCAGCTCCTGGAACTGGGCCGAGAACCAGTGGCCCGACACCGGAGCGTTCGCCAGCGCGCCCGACGGGTTGTTGCCGTTGCGCGGGTTGCCGGTGTACGTCGGGTCGCACATCCGGTCGAAGCCCTTGCCCTCGTCGTTCGGGATCTCCGAGCTCGACCCGTCGGACTCGCCCGGGGGCTTCATCCACACATACGCGTCGATCCCGGAGGCGGGTGCCGTCTTGGGCCGCTCACCGAGCCCGGCGCCGGCCTGGTTGCACCAGTTGCCGATGTGGATGCGGCGGTCGTAGCGCCCGCCGTTGACGTAGGTGTCGACGTCCGTCTTCGCACCGGGGCCGCTGGGCCGGGCCGAGCCGCCCCAGCCGTTGCGGGAGGTGTCGATCAGCGCGCCGATGTTGCTCGGGAAGCCGACGTTGACCAGCTCCTGGCGGAACGCCTGGGCGAAGGAGAGCTCGTCCACGTACTTGTTCCAGTCCACCCACTTCGACTGGCGCACGGTGGTGCCGTTGACCGAGTCGTTGACGGTGAAGTTGTTCTCCTCGAGCGCGCTGTAGTTGGCCGTGTTGACGATGATGCCGGCCACCTTGTCGACCGTGCTGCCCTCGGCCGTCGCCGCCTCCTTGAGCACCTGGGCGGTCGGGTTGAAGTTGTCGTCCCAGCCGATCCAGCCGTGGTGACCGGCGTCCACGTAGTTGTAGACGTTGCCGATGGCACCCAGCTTGTTCAGGGCGTAGCCGACGCCCTTCACATAGTTGCCGTTGGCCTTCATGGTGTCGCACTGCGGGGTCGCGGTGGGGCGGCTGCCGGTGTTGGTGACCAGGTTGGGCAGCGAGTCGATCTCGATCGTGGTGACGATCCGCAGGTTGGAGTTGGCGTACTTCGACTCGGAGAGGATCGACGCGATCGGGTCGATGAACTGCGTCTTGTACTTGTCGATCTCCGTCGGGCCCAGCTCACCGTTGGACGCCAGCGCGGCGCAGTCACGGCCGGGCAGGTCGTAGACCACTAACTGGACGACGGTCGGGCTGCCGCCGGACTGCTGGAGCGCCTGGTCGAGGTGGGTGCGCAGCCCCATCGCGCCGCCGGTGCCGTTGATCGCGGCGATCCGGTCCAGCCAGACGCCGGTCGGCTGGTTGGAGATCTTGCTGCCGCCGGGTTCGGCGGCGGCCTTCGCCGACCAGTCGGGGTTCACATACACCTTGGCGCCCGAGTAGGGGTTGTCGACCTTCGCGGCGGCCGCCCTGCCGCTGTCCCCCTGGGCGGACGCCACGCCGGTCAGCGCCCCCATGGTCAGCGCGGAGGCGGCGAGCAGGGTGCCCGCCATTCGGATTCTGCGGCTCATTGCATTCCCTTCAGGTGATCGCGGAGTCCCACGCCGAAGTTGGTCGGCGTGCCGTTGTAGTCGCTGATCAGGGACGGCCCCGAGGAGCAGTCCCAGGTGTTCCAGGTCCACCCCGGATACGAGGCGCCCTTGGCGTCCAGCCAGGCCATGACCCGGTCGATATAGCCGTGGGAGCAGGTGTTCTCGCCGATCTCCCCCGCCACGAACGGGACCTGGGCGATGACCGGGGCCAGCTGTTCGTCGAAACAGCTCTCGCTGGAACAGGTGTTGAAGTTGTAGGTGTGCCAGGCGGCGGCGAGGTTTCCCGCCGGGTCGTCCGGCCGGTACGTGAGCCACTGGCGCAGATCGCTTGCGTAGGCGAGCCCCGGGATCAGGACCAGATTCCTGGCGCCGGTGGACCGTACGGCGTTCAGCAGGGTTTGTGTCCCGGCGACCCGGAAGTCGATTCCGGGGCAGTCGCCGCCGTCCCGCCAGCATGTCCACGCCGCCGTCGGGTCGGAGGTGGCGCGGTCCGGGAACGGCTCGTTGAACAGATCGAAGACCACGGCCTGGTCGCCTTTGAAGGTCTGGGCGACCGAGGTCCAGAACGCCGGGGTGTACTGCGCGTTCGGCATCGGCTTCTGGCAGGTGGCGTACTCGGTGTCGGGGCAGTGGCTGTCCCCTCCGGTGTATCTGCCGTGGGACCAGTGGAGTTCGACGATGGGTGTGATGCCATTGGCCTCCAGCCGGGCGACGAGTGCCTTGACCGCCGCGATGTAGTTGGCCCCTCCGTAGGCCGCGTCGATATGGGAAAGTCCCAGCCGGCACTCCTCGTTGAGCGGGATCCGGACCGCGTTGACCTTCCAGCCCGCGATGGCCTTGATGGACGAGTCGTCCACGGGGCCGTCGAAGATGCCACGCCCCTGGACGCACATGAACTCACCGCCGGAGCGGTTGACGCCCAGCAGCCGCCGGGTGGCTCCGCTCTCGTCGACGAGCTTGTTGCCCGAGGCGCGGAGCTCCGGTGGTGCGGCGTTGGCGCGGAACGGCTTAGACGGCTGTGCCGACGCGTCGGCCGAAGCGGTCGTGGCCGGGCCGCCCGCCGCCGAGGCGGCGGCGGGCACCAAGGCGGTGCCCGCCACGGATAACACCGCGGCGGCCACCAAGGCATAAAGGCGCGGGGGTGCTCGCATGGAGCGACTCCTCGAGGTCCAAGCGCCGTTCGATACGGCGCAGACTGCTGGAACCGCTCCCACTGGTTGAGGTGACGGTAGCGCTCGACGGGCGCATGTCAACAGACCCCGTTCACGAATTATCGGTCGAAGGTGTCCGACGACCCGGTGTTGTTCAAAGACTTGACACTCCCTCAGGCTGACACGAACCTTGGGAGCGCTCCCACTGGTTCGCACATCCCCCACCACCGCACGAACCGCGAGGAGGTCCCCCGATGCGCGTACAGCGTGGCTCGCCCTTATCCGGGGCACGACGACGAATGAGACGGCTGGTGACCGCCCTCGCCGCCGCGCTCTCGCTCCCGGTGGCCATGACCGCCGCGGGCGGCGCCGCCCCCGCGCACGCCGCCGCCGTCCAGTGCGGGGTCGACTACAAGACCAATGACTGGGGCTCCGGCTTCACCGCCGGTCTCACCATCACCAACCCCGGCGCCGACGCCATCGACGGCTGGACGCTGACCTACGACTACGCCGGAAACCAGAAGTTCGGCAGCGGCTGGAACGGCAGCTGGTCGCAGTCCGGCAAGACCGTCACCGTCACCAACGCCGGGCACAACGCGAAGATCGCGGCCGGCGGCAATGTCACCACCGGCGCCCAGTTCACCTATAGCGGCACCAACGCCGCCCCGACCTCCTTCGCCGTCAACGGAGTGGCCTGCCGTGGCGCCCATCAGCCGCCCATCGCGGTGCTGAGCAGCCCGTCACCCGGCGCCGTCTTCTCCTCCGGCGGCACCGTCCCGATGACGGCCACGGCCGCGGCGGCCGACGGGGCGACGATCACCAAGGTCGAGTTCTACAGCGACACCAAGCTCCTCGGCACCGACACCGCCTCCCCGTACGCCTTCGACTACAAGGACGTCCCGGCGGGCGACTACTCGCTCTATGCCAAGGCGTACGACAGTCAGGGCGCCTCCGCCGAGTCCACCCCCGTCGGCATCCATGTGGCGGCCGGGCCCACGCTGGTGGCCAGCCCCGGTCAGCTCGGGGTGCAGCAGGGCGGGACAGGGACGTTCGGCGTCAAGCTGTCCACCAAGCCGTCCGCGAACGTCACCGTCTCCGTCGCCCGCACCTCGGGCAACACCGGACTGACGATCTCCTCGGGCGCCTCCCTCACCTTCACCCCCACCAACTGGGACACCGCCCAGCAGGTGACCGTGGCCGCCGCCGCCACCGGCACAGGCGCCGCCACCTTCACCGCGACCGCAGCCGGCCACACCAAGGCCGAGGTCACCGTCACCCAGCTGGCCGCATCGAAGGTCTACGACGCCCGCTTCCTTGACCTCTACAACAAGATCACCGCACCCTCGGCGGGCTACTTCTCGCCCGAGGGCGTTCCGTACCACTCGGTGGAGACCCTGATCGTCGAGGCCCCCGACCACGGCCATGAGACGACCTCCGAGGCGTACAGCTATCTGATCTGGCTCCAGGCGATGTACGGCAAGGTCACCGGCGACTGGGCCAAGTTCAACAACGCGTGGGACATCATGGAGAAGTACATGATCCCCACCCATGCGGACCAGCCCACCAACAGCTTCTACGACCCCTCCAAGCCGGCCACCTACGCGCCCGAGTGGGACCAGCCCTCGCAGTACCCCTCCCAGCTCAACGGCAATGTCCCGGTCGGCCAGGACCCCATCGCCGGCGAGCTGAAGAGCGCGTACGGCACCGATGACATCTACGGCATGCACTGGATCCAGGATGTCGACAACGTCTACGGCTACGGCAACGCGCCCGGCAAGTGCGAGGCGGGCCCGAGCGACACCGGCCCGAGCTATGTCAACACCTTCCAGCGCGGCCCGCAGGAGTCGGTCTGGGAGACCGTGACCCAGCCCACCTGCGACAGCTTCAAGTACGGCGGCAAAAACGGCTATCTGGACCTGTTCACCGGCGACGCCGCGTACGCCAAGCAGTGGAAGTTCACCAACGCCCCCGACGCCGACGCCCGTGTCGTCCAGGCCGCCTACTGGGCCTCGGAGTGGGCCAAGGCGCAGGGCAAGGGCGGCCAGATCTCCGGCAACATCGCCAAGGCCGCCAAGATGGGCGACTATCTGCGCTACGCGATGTACGACAAGTACTTCAAGAAGGTCGGCGACTGCGCCGGTGAGACCACCTGCCCGGCGGGCAGCGGCAAGAACAGCTCCCACTACCTGCTGTCCTGGTACTACGCGTGGGGCGGCGCCACCGACACCTCCGCGGGCTGGTCCTGGCGCATCGGCTCCAGCTACGCCCACGGCGGCTACCAGAACCCCATGGCGGCCTGGGCCCTGAGCTCGTACGCCGACCTCAAGCCCAAGTCCGCGACCGGCGCGAGCGACTGGTCCACCAGCCTCAAGCGCCAGCTGGAGTTCTACCGCTGGCTCCAGTCCAGCGAGGGCGCCATCGCGGGCGGCGCCACCAACAGCTGGCAGGGCCGCTACGCCACCCCGCCGTCGGGCAAGTCCACGTTCTACGGCATGTACTACGACGAGAAGCCGGTCTACCACGATCCGCCGTCCAACCAGTGGTTCGGCTTCCAGGCGTGGTCCATGGAGCGCGTCGCGGAGTACTACAACCGCACCGGTGACGCCTCCGCGAAGACGGTCCTGGACAAGTGGGTCAAGTGGGCGCTGTCCGAGACCACCGTCAACCCCGACGGCACGTACCAGATCCCGTCCACCCTCCAGTGGTCCGGCCAGCCCGACACCTGGAACGCCTCCGGCCCCGGTGCCAACGCGAGCCTGCACGTCACCGTCGCCGACTACACCAACGACGTCGGCGTGGCGGCCGCGTACGCCAAGACCCTGTCGTACTACGCCGCCAAGTCCGGCGACACCCAGGCCAGGGACACCGCGAAGGCGCTGCTGGACGGCATGTGGAACAACTACCAGGACGACCTGGGCATCGCCGCCCCCGAGTCCCGCGCCGACTACAACCGCTTCGACGACCCGGTCTACGTGCCCAGCGGGTGGACCGGGACCATGCCGAACGGTGACAAGATCGACTCCAGCTCCACCTTCATGTCGATCCGCTCCTTCTACAAGAACGACCCGGCCTGGTCGAAGGTCGAGGCGTATCTGAAGGGCGGCGCGGTTCCCACCTTCACGTACCACCGGTTCTGGGCACAGGCGGATATCGCGCTGGCGATGGGTTCGTACGCGGACCTCTTCGAATAGCCGGTTCCGGCGTCCGACCGGCGGGGCTCCCGGGCCCGGGGGGCCCGCCCCCCCCGCGCGGTCGGGCCGGGCCCCCCCCCCCC
>NZ_JANIIC010000124.1 GCF_024519315.1 Streptomyces malaysiensis subsp. samsunensis
TAGTAGGACTCCGTCAGGTCTTCCGGTTCGGCCTGTTCCTGGGCATGTTGGGTGGATGGACGCACATGAAGTGAACCGTGTCCGGGCGAAGTTGGGGTTATACGTGGCTGACGTGTTCGCGTCGGTGCCGCGCAAGGACCAGCGGGCCAAAGGTGACTGCTACCTGCGGGGACTGATGTTGGACGGCCGCCGCAAGTCGATCCAGGCCATGGCCGCTCGGCTGCCGGACGGCAACGAACAGAACCTGCAGCAGTTCGTGAACCAGTCCACCTGGGACCCGGTGCCGGTGCAGCGGCGCATCTGCGAACGCGTGCTGCCACTGGTCAACCCGACGGCCTGGGTGATCGACGACGTGTCGCTGCCCAAGGACGGAAGAATGTCGGTCGCCGTGGCTCCGCAGTACTGCGGAGCTCTGGGCAAACGCGCCAACTGCCAGGTCGCGGTCAGCGTCCACGCCGCCAGTGACACGGCCTCCTGTCCACTGCAGTGGCGGCTGTTCCTGCCCAGGGAGTGGGCGGCGGACACCGGCCGCAGGACCGTCACCCGCATCCCGCCCGGGGCCGGGCACCGCGAGAAGCGGCGACTGGCGGCGGGCATGCTCGACACGCTGGCCGGCTGGGGCATGAGGCCGCCGGTCGTGGTGGCCGACGCCGCCTACGGCACCAACGCCCACCTTCGGACCGCCCTGGCAGAGCGGGGAATCCACTACATGCCGGCCGTCCGCGCGGACGTGACCGCCCACTCATTCGACGCCCAACCCACAGCCCCGGACCGCAAGGGCCCCGTCGGCTGCCGGCCCCAGCCCCGCTACCGCCACCCCGCACCCTCAGTGGCAGCCCTTGCCACCGGCCCCGGGCAGGAAGCGTTCACCTCCCTCACCTGGCGGCAGGGCTCACGCGGCGAGTTACGTTCCCGCTTCGCCGTGAGAGAAAAAAAGAGAGGAACCATGACAAGCGGGACTGTTCGTCGGACTGTCGTCGCGATCGCCTCGACCACCATCGCCGCAGCCGGACTGCTCGCCACCGGCGGCACCGCCTCGGCGGCGATGCACCCGAGCAGTAGCCAGTCGGGCGCCGTATCCACCGTCCGAATCACCGACCACCACAACGAGGACCGGCACAACCACAACGGGGACCGGCCCAGCGCACTCGGCAGCCGGGGCAGCGACGGCCGTGGCCACTGGAAGCAGGATCACGACGGAGGCCGCCATCGGATCCGGCACGACGACCGCCACGACTACCAGGCGCGGATCGACGAAGACCGGCGCCAGTGGGTCCTCGACCAGAGCCGCTGAGCCGAGAACCACGGACACACTTACTGGGGTAGCGTGGAACGCCACGACCGTTCACACCGCTGAGAATCGCGGGTCCCAGGACCACCGCCTGGTCCGCCGCACACCGACGGGCAAGTGACACGGACCGAATCACTCCCCGCACCACACGTGGGCGGGCACCTCAGGGCAGCGGGGGCGGCATGCGGCGTCATGGCCGCTCAAGGGACAGCAACGACCATGACGCCGCATGCCGCCCCCGCGCGAAGGCCCCGCAACCACCGCCACCACAACCCAGGCGCCACCCCAGACCCCGAACCACCACAGAACCATGGCCACTTGCCTAAACCACACTCTCGACATGGAGCTCGTGTCACCCCTGGGCACACGGCTCCCGGTACCAACCCACCTGCTCTACAGGTCGCAGGACCCGCTGGTGGTGGAGTTCCTCTTCCATGACCCCGCCCGAGGCCCCGTACCCTGGGTCATCTCACGCGAGCTGCTCGCCCTGGGAATGCTGGCACCCAGCGGAGAGGGCGACGCGCGGATATGGCCTACCGGGACCGGCCCAAACGCCCTCCTGCACCTTCTCCTCACTTCTCCGGGCGGCCTCGCCCACCTCGTCGCTCCGCTCCCGGCCCTCGAACACTGGGTGTACCGCACTTACCAGCTGGTACCCGCCGCCCAGGAGGCCGAGGCGCTGGACCTGGACAGCCACCTCGACCGCTTCCTGAACGGGGCGTCCTGAACGTACCCGCCGCGAGGACCTCGGGGAAACTGCCTATGAGTGACCTGATCCAGGCTCCCAGGCGATCGCGACAGTCTCGCGACGGCGATCTCCAAGGCGCTTGAAGCTCGCAATCCCTACACCCTGCGACGATACGGGCTCCATCTGTAGAGGGCGAACTCGTTCTCTGAGGACTCAGATGAACGGTTGGCCGAGTCTCTCCGTGCTTCAGCCTCGCGTCCTTCTACCCTGCTGTCCAGACGGCTGCGGCCCCGTACTCCAGCATGGTCTCCAGGTCGGTCGTGGCATCGGCGCCAAATTCGCGAGGGACAGCCCATGCACCGGAGGCCCCGGGGAACGGGAGCGTGCGGGTGTTCGCGGCGACCCGCCGTCCTGCCGATTTCGTCACCATCCGGGAGGGGCGGGGTACCTGCTCGGCCCACACCGCACCGAGGGGCGGGCATTTCGCGAAGGAGAGGCTCCGTCGCCTCAACGCAAGGGGTCCTCGAGGCGACGCGCCAGAGGCACCTGCCACAAAAATCCGACATTATGTAAGAAGAGCTCACTGCGTCCAGGCGGGATAGTCATGAAAGAACCAGAAATCGACTACATGGCCGTTTTCCAAGCCCTTCCAGGGGCGGTGGCTCTCCTGACTCCGCAGCTGTTCTTCGCGGACGCCAACGAGGAATGGCTGCGCGTGATCAACCGCAGCCGCGTGCACGTCATCGGCCGCTACATGCCCGATGACTACGCTGACAGGCCGAATCATCCCAACGCGGCCGTGGCGCGCAACATCGAGGAGTCCCTGCGCCGGGTCGCGAGAACCGGCAGGCCCGAGACCATGGAGCTGCAGCGGTTCGATCCGACGGACACCACCATCCAGCCCCGGGCGGCGGAAGCGCGCTACTGGAGCATGACCAACGTCCCTGTCCCGGGCGCGGACGGGCAGGTCGCGCTGCTGCTGCACCGAGTGGAGGAGGTCACCGAACTGATCCAGGCCCGCGTGGTCGCGTTGAGCCTGCAGGAGGCGATGCTGCCTGCTCCACGCGAGGTCGGACGCCATCCGGTGGCCGTGCGCTACCGGCCCGCCGTCGGCACGCTGGAGGTGGGAGGCGACTGGTACGACCTGGTGGATATGCCGGGCGACCGTCTCGGGGTCGCCGTGGGCGACGTGGTCGGTCACGGACTGTCCGCGGCCAGCGTCATGGGGCAACTGCGCAGCGCTCTCAGTGCCGCCTCGCGGTCCTGCGGCGGTCCCGCCCGCGCCTTGGAGATCCTGGAGCTGTACGCCCGCTCAGTCGTAGGAGCCGAGAACACGACGGTGGCCAACGCGTTCGTCGACTGGAACACCCACTGCATCGCCTACAGCAGCGCCGGCCACCTTCCACCGGCCCTGTTGCGGAGTGACTGCACCGTCGAGTTCCTGGACCGGGCCACCGATCCGCCACTCGGCGCCCGCCTCAAGCACGGCCCCTGGCCGCAGGCCACGACGCCCTTCACCGAGGGTGCATATCTTGTGCTGTACACCGATGGCCTGATCGAGCGTCGGAGCGAGGACATCGACACCGGTCTTGCCCGGCTCGCCGACTCCTTGACCCGCCACTGCGGAGCCGAGGCCGAAACTCTCGCCGATGCCCTGCTGACGGATTCTGTTGCCATCGACAGGCATCAGCGATGACACCGCCCTCGTCATCGTGCCGCTGTAGGAGGCCCTCAGCTTGTCCTACCTTCCAATCGTGGGTCTGAGCCGGTCGTTCGTAAGATCGGCGGGCCGGGGGTTCTGGGTATGGCCGTGCGCTTGTCGCCGTTGGATGGCTCAAAGAACTTGGCCGCCCGGAGCCCCGCGACGACTCGACCGCTACTGTGATCCTGAATCCACCGCCTTGGATTGAAAAGGATCTCCTAACGGTTTTCTGAGCTGGTGCCGGGTCGGTGCTCGATTTGGGGCAGGTGGTATCTGCTGGTCTGCCCAGCTTTTCCACGGGTTCGGTTCCGGGGCCCGTCGATTAATTAAGGGCTCACAGAGGATCAACATGCTGTTTTGTGGGACTGCTGTTTGCGAGGAACGCGGTGACGTCAGCCGACGTCCGGAACCTGGCTGTCGAGGGTGGAATGGTGTAGCCGTTCTCGGCCAGGAGGGGCTGGACTTGGTGTACAGCCCTGGTGAAGGTGCTGCCATGTGAGGTTCCCCCGAGATGCGGGGAAAGGTGACAGCAGGTCAGGTGGATCTCACGAGATGAGACCAGACGATGCCTGCTCCCGGGAAGTACCCGCTGGAGTTGCGTGTCCGCGCGGTCCGGATGTATCGCGCCGCTGAGCCGAAGCCTGTCATCCGCCGTATGGCCGAGGAACTCGGGGTGCATCACGAGGCCCTGCGTACCTGGATCCGGCAGGCCGGGGCCGACGCCGGCGAGCGGGACGACCTGCTCACCACCGCCGAGCGCGAGGAGCTGGTGGCCTTGCGCAAGGAGAACGCCCAGCTCAAGCGGGCGAACGAGGTGCTGCGGACGGCCTCGGCTTTTTTCGCGGCCCAGCTGTGCGCCACGAGGCGCGATGTTGATCGAGAGGTGGTGAAAGGCCACTTCCGTCAGGCCGTCGCAGCGGCCTGATCGAAGCTTGGGGGCAGCCTGATCCGGGGAACGCCGGGGAGGGTGGCAAGCGGCCCCGACGAAGGCGGAACGTACCGAAACTGCCAGACGGTGCGGGCCCGTTCAGCGAGGTCAGAAGGTGTAGCGAGAGCGAACCAGTGGTGGAAGCTCCGTAAACGCGAAGCCGGGTCAAATCTGGTGGATATGGGCCGGTTTGCAGTGCGTGGGACGTCCGATTCAAGGAGTCGGGGATCCCAACTCCGAAGCCGTGTAGCTGTAACGGTGGGGAGGCCACGTCGAAGGTCTGCGGCGTAAGCGTGGCGATGCTGCCGGAGTAGAGCTGGGCGCCTCCCTGACCAATCGATCACATGGTGAACGTGGGAACCATCCGCGGTCGCCCTCTTGCTGGACAGCCGGTTCAGCGGTGGGCAGGTCCGTTGCCGATTGAGGGCCGTGGGATGGGGCGGAGGCCCCGTAGTAGTCGCGGGCATGACGACCCGCCGTGGAGGCCGTGAGAGACGGCCGCAGGGCGAAGGGGGCCAGCAAGTCAGCAGTCGAGGCTGCTGGAATATCGGGAGGTTTTCGCTGGTGAATACCGACGAACTGGAGCACGCCTTATACATGGCGGAGCGACGGGTACTGAATATCCAGACCAAGCTGCACCGTTGGGCTTGTGATGATTCTCATCGCAGGTTCGACGACCTCTACAATCTCGTTGCCGATCCGGGCTTCCTTCTGGTGGCCTGGGATCGGGTGAGGGGTAACAAGGGTGCCCGCGCGGCTGGAGTGGACGGGCGCACGGCGCGTTCCGTCGAGGCCGGGCAGGGAGCCGGGGATTTCCTTGACGGACTGCGGTTGCAGTTGAAGGACCGTAGTTTCCGTCCGCTGCCGGTGCGTGAGCGCATGATCCCGAAGGCCGGTGGGAAGCTCCGCCGTCTGGGGATCGCGACCGTCACCGACCGGGTGGTCCAGGCATCCTTGAAACTGGTGCTGGAGCCAATTTTCGAGGCGGATTTCCTCCCGTGTTCCTACGGGTTCCGCCCGAACCGCCGGGCTCATGACGCGGTAGCCGAGGTGCCCTATCTCGCTTCGCGGCCACGCAATTATGAGTGGATCGTCGAGGGAGACATCACGGCCTGTTTCGACGAAATCTCGCATTCGGCCCTGATGGACCGGTTGCGGCATCGAGTCGGTGACAGACGCGTCCTGGGACTGGTTAAGGCTTTCCTCAAGTCGGGCATCCTCGGAGAGGACCGCCTGCTGCGGGAAACCACCGCCGGAACCCCACAAGGGTCGATTCTCTCGCCTCTGCTCAGCAACGTGGCGCTGTCGGTCCTGGACGAGTACATCGCCCAGGCGCCGGGAGGCCCGACTGCTGGGAAGGTGGACCGCGCCAGACGGCACCGCCATGGTCTGCCCAACTACCGACTTATTAGGTACGCGGACGACTGGTGCCTGATGGTCTTCGGCTCGAAAGCCGATGCCGAGGTCCTGCGCGAGGAAATCACTGAGGTCTTGTCCACGATGGGCCTGCGCCTGTCACCGGAGAAGACCTTGATCACCCATATCGATGAGGGCCTGGACTTTCTCGGATGGCACATACAGCGCCACCGCAAGAGAGGGACCAGGCAGCACTTCGTCTACACCTACCCCGCGAAGAAGGCTGTCCAGGCCGTGAAACGGAAGGTCAAGACATTGTGCCGAGAGGTCGAAGTGAACCAGCCGTTGGATGACCTGCTTCGTCGACTGAATATGACGTTGCGGGGCTGGTGCGCTTACTTCCGGCCAGGAGTGTCCTCCGCGACCTTCTCCTGTCTGAGCCACTACACGTGGCAGACAGTTTGGCGATGGATCCGGCGCAAACACCGCCGGTCCACCTGGAAGGAACTCCGCCACCGCTATTGCGGCGGCGGATGGTGGCCCACCAGCGAGAACAGGGAGCTGTTCGATCCCGGGAAGGTAGGCACGACCCGCTACCGTTACCGAGGTTCGATAATCCCGGCTCCCTGGCCCATCGCGGGATGAGGATATCCAACACGCGGTCCATTTCGGGGCTTGTGGAGAGCCCGGTGCATTGAGAGGTGCCCGCCGGGTTCGGGAAGCGGTCCGGGGAAACGGGCCGGCCGAAAAGCCGGAACCGCGCCCCGGGCCGACTTTCACCGACCCGACCCGGCCCAGGTGACCGCGCTCATCGACGAGCACCCGCACCTGGGGGCCGAGCCCGTACTCCGGGAACTGCACATTCCCCCCTCCACCTACTACCGCTGGCGACGCGCCGGGAAGGAACCGTGTGGTCGGCGCCGTCAGGACGCCGAACTGACAGACAGGATCCGCCAGGTCCACCAGGACTCCGGCGGCATCTACGGCTCCCCGCGCGTGCACGCCGTCCTCAGGCGTGAGGGCGTGCATGTCGGCAGGAAGCGTGTCGAACGGCTTATGCGCCAGGCCGGCCTGGCGGGGATCAGCCCCCGCAGAGGCAAGGGCTTCACCCGCCGTGACCCGGACGCCGACCTGGCCCCGGACCTGGTGCAACGCGACTTCACGGCGCCCGCGCCGAACCGGTTGTGGGTCACCGATCTGACCATGATCTCCATCAGGGGGGGGACCGCTGTGGCTGTCGGCCATCCGGGACGCGTTCTCCCGCATGGTCGTGGCCTGGGAGACCTCCGCCCACGCCGACGCCGACCTGGTCCTGTCGTCGCTGGAGTATGCCCTGGCCAGCCGCGAGGTCGCCCCCGGCGAGCTCGTCCACCATGCCGACCACGGCACGCGATACACCTCCATCAAGCTCACGACGCGGCTGGTCGGAGCAGGGATCCAGGCATCCATGGGCTCGGTCGGCGACTCGTTCGACAACGCCCTGGCGGAGAACCTGTGGATACTGGTCAAAACCGAGTGCATCCGCGGCCGCACCTTCGCGACCAGGGCCCAGGCGAACCTCGCGCTCTTCGAGTACATCGACGGACCCCGTTGCCCAATTCGCTCATGCGGCAAGGGCGAGGGCAGTCAGCCGTGATGTGCGTGTGCGGGCGAGTGGGGTGTCGTTCCACCAGGCATCCAGACGGATCAGGTTGATTGCTGCTGCGGTGAGAAACGTGCGCGAGGTGTGTTTTGGCCAGGCCCACATAGCGTGTCCGACGGGCTCCCGCGGTCGTTACGGCCTGGTGGATGGTGCCTTCCACGCCTGCGCGGGCTGCGTAGCGGTCCTTCCACTCGTCCGTGGCCTGCTCGGTGCGTACGCGTTCCAGCATGGCGTCCTGATCCTGGGGGCGGACGGTCAGCTGGCGTCCGTACTGGGTGGATCGGGTGCACTGGTCGCGCACGGGGCAGGGCGCGCAGGTGGTGGTCGCGAAGCGGATCCGGATCCACGAACCGCCCTCTCACGATCAAGCAGCGTGGCACCCAAGACAGGTGTGCACGCGCCAGAGCCACCGGCCCACGCTGTAAACTGCGGGGGGGCGACAGGATCAGGAACGCTGAAGACCCTCGCGAATGGTTCCGACCACGCGTTCGAGGTCCGCTGCAGTGACGTCATGGTGCAGCACCATTCGGAGTCGATCCACACCAGGGCCGGCGAGCAGCACGCCATGCTGGGCAGCGTAGTCAACGAGGTGCGCCTTTCCCGCTGGCCCCGTCGGGGTCTGAACGAGGACCATGTTGGTCGCGACCGTATCTGCCTGCACCATGAGACCAGGAAGCTCTGCCAACGCATGGGCAAGCATGCTGGCGTGTTCGTGGTCCCGAGCGAGTCGCTCCTGTGCGTCACTCAGGGCACAGAGGCCTGCTGCCGCGATAACGCCGGCTTGTCGCATTTGCCCGCCCATGAGCCGCCGTACGTCACGGGCTGTGCTGATCCACTCGGTGTCGCCGGCCAGGATCGAGCCGACCGGCGCACCGAGCCCTTTGGACAGGCACATCATGACGCTGTCGCCGGGTTGGGCCATCTCCTTCAGCGAGGTATTGAGTGCGACAGCGGCGTTGTAGAGCCGTGCTCCATCCAGGTGTACCGGGAGGGAGTCATGCTGTTGCCAGAGCGCTGGATGCCATGGAATACCGCCGGCGGCATTGTGTGTGTTCTCCAAGCAGAGCAGCCTGGGGGTGAACTGCTCCAGTCCGTCCGTGTCGGGGAAGCCTGTGTGGTCGGCGAGTTGATGTGCCCTCAGTCCCAGAAGACGTGGGTCGAAGGCCCCGGCTTCGTGTCGCATGAGGTGGGAGGATTCCCCCAGAGCGACCACATCGCCGCGCTCGCACCATGTGCGCAAAGCGATGAGGTTGGCCTGGACGCCGGTGGCGGTGAGCAGGGCAGCAGGCTTGCCCAGCAGATCGGCGACCACTTCCTCGAGTTCGCGGACGGTGGGGTCACCATAATGACCGTCGGGCAGCAGCCGTCCGTCGTCGCCCACGTCGGCCGTTGCCATCGCCTTCCGCATGGCCGCAGTGGGCGTGGTGACCGTGTCGCTGCGCAGGTCTATATAGGTCACGCCAGCTCTCCGTCGTGTTCGGCCGTCAGTTCCGATGGGTACCTTTCGGGGCGCCCGTGCAGGTGGGTGTCGAGGAAGGTGAGCAGCGCGTGGTACCAGGCCCTGGTCGCCTGGACGCTGGAAATCCGGTGCCCTTCGTAGGGCAGGTACAGGAAGCGGTGTGCTGAATGGCCCTCACCGTCCATGGCCAGCCGGGATTGGGCCAGCAGGTCGCGCCATTGGGCCAGGGCCTGCTCGCGGGGCACGCAGGTGTCCCGTCCTCCTTGGCTGACCAGCATGGGGATCCGGATGTTGTTGACCTGCCAGCGGGGTGAATGGCCTCGGCGGATGCCCGCATCCATGCGGAGTCGGAAACCGGCCGGATCGTCAGTGACGGTGTGGAACTGCTCGAGGTCCCAGGGTGGAGCGTGCGCAACTGCGGCGTGAAAGTCGTCGCAGTTCGCAGCCGCCCAAGAGGCGAGGTAGCCGCCGTAGGAGGTGCCGACGACGGCGACCCTGCCTGCGTTGATGTCGGGACGCGCGGTGACGGCTCTGGTGACATCGAGCAGATCACGGAATGGGGCGCCGCCCCAGTCTCCCCATCCCCGGTCGATGAATGCCTGGCCGTAGCCGGTGGACATCGCGATGTCGGGCATCAATACCGCGGTGCCGCGGGCGACCAGGGGCCAGGGAGAGCGAGCCCACCGCCAGCCTGCCCAGGACACTGCGGGTCCCCCGTGGGGCCACACGACCAGCGGTGCCGGATTGTCCTCGGTCGCAGTGGGCGGAAGCATCAGCCGCCCGTGGATCTCGACACCGTCTCGTGCAGGGATCCACAGGTCGGTGACGGTGCCGGCAAACTCAGGCTGCGTGGCAGGCAGGCCCAGAGGACGGGGTTGCTGCGGTGCGGCACAGATGTCCAGCCGTACCGACTCCGCCGGTACCCGGATGGTCGCACGGACCGCGAAGGCCACTTCCTCGGTGGGATGCACAAGCGGCTGCTCGTATGCGCAGTCGTCGTCGGTCAGCCTCATCACGCCGGAGGAATGTACGGAAACGAGGAACAAGGGCGAACTCCCCGCCTCGTCGGCGCTGACAAGAAGGTGTTGCCCGCCTGGCAGCCAGCCCTCCGGCTTTCCCCAACGGTCCCAGTTCTCGGCGAGGGGGCTCACATTTCCTGTTGCTGTGTCCACGATTGCCAGGGAACGCCGTTCGCTGAGACCGGCAGTGAGCCGCACGGCCTGGACGGCTGCGCTGGTGCCGCCCGGGGCGAAGGGACCGGCCAACAGCCGGACGTCGTCCTCCTGGTGGAGGACTGTGATCTCCCCGGTGTCGGTCTCGATGAGCACCAGGTCGATGCGGAACTCACCGCGTTCCCCAGCTCTGCGCTGATTGGCCAGCACCCGCCGTCCGGAGCGGTCGGGAAAGAACCCGAACTTGGCCACGAGTCCGGTTCCTGCCACTGGAATGCGCCGCAGTGTCCCGTTCTCGAGGATCGACAGCGTCGGATGGCGGACCCGCTCGGAGTCGTCGTTCAGGATCGGGGTGTTCCGATGCAAGGCGGCGCCGCCCAAACCGGCTCCTTGCGATGAGCTACCGACCACGATGATGCGCGTGCCGTCAGCGGTCGGTACGAGCGACTCGATCGCATCACCCGGCCCCAGGCGACGGCGCCTGCCGGAGGTCTCAAGCACCACCAATTCTCGATCGTCGACGAGATGGAGGTCGCCTTGGGCGAAGCAGAATGCCGAGATCCGGCCGGTGGACTCGAACAGGGTGCGTGGTGGCTTGACGGCGAAGGGATCGAGCTCGCAGAGCTCGGAGCGGTATCTGTCGTCCTTGCCGAGGTGGTCGACCACGCCGACCAGTCGGGCGCCGTCGTGACTCAGCGCCATGCCCCGCCAGCGCGGGAGACCCACGAAGTCGTCCACTTGTGTTGCGTTCACTTGGTTCCTCCTACAACGAGTTGGTTTTGGCTCGCGTCGGTGCTGTGGTGGTTCTGTGCCAGGTCCCGCATCCTCCTGGTGATCGACGGGCTGTACAGCATCAGCACGAAAGTCAGTGCTGCCGTGATGGCCGTGAGCCAGTAGTAGAAATCCGCATCGGAGAGTTCGTCCATGTAGCGGATCACGGCTGCGGCCACTCCCTGAGCGACTGCGTTATTCAGAAGCCATACTGCCATTCCCTGCGCCTTGAAGGCTTTTGGCATAAGCATGGTGGTGGCAGCCGCGCCGACCGGCGATATAAACATGACGCCCACGGTCTGGATCACGAATACGGCCAGGAGCACCCACCACGGCGCGAGTGAACCGCCGGCGGGCCACCGTTGGAATGCCAGCCCCATCAGCAGCGCCGAGAGCGCAGTCACTCCGGTGCCGAAAACGAATTTGTGGGCCAGGCCCGGAAATTTGCCCGCCCGCGTCGTGAACCAGGCCGCGAGGAACGGGGCGAACAGCACGATGACCGCAGGGTTGATGGACTGGTACCACTCGGGCGGGATGTGGAAGCCGCCGATTCGGAGATCGGTGTGCGAGGCCGCGAAGGTGGCCATCTTGACCGCTGCCTGTTCCTCGATCATCCAGACCAGAAGGGCGGCGAACCACAGGGGCAGGTAGGCGCGAACGTTACGGCGCTCGAACGGTGTGACCGAGCGGCTGCGGAACAGCACTGCGAAATAGCCCAGTGCGGCGGCTGCCGACAGTACCGATACCGTTCCGATCACCGCATCCGGTGTGTTGTGGGAGAACATCAGGAACAACAGGAAGACTGCCACGGTCACCGTGACAGCTCCTGCCGAGCCGACGGCGAGTTTCGTACGCTGGTGTCTGGCGAGCCGTTGGGTGGGGTGCATGGCCTCAACGGGCATGCTTGACCGGCCGATCAGGAAGACCAACAGGGAGAGGGCCATCACGACGGCTGCTGCAGCGAACCCTGCGTGGTAGCCGCCAGCCGCACGCAGCATCCCCACGATCAACGCGGCGCAGAACGCGCCGATGTTGACTGACATGTAGAGCAGTTGGAATCCGCCGTCACGGCGGAGATCGCCATCCCGGTACAAGGTGCCGGCCATCGTCTGCACATTCGGCTTCAGCAGGCCAGTGCCCACCGCGACACAACAGATACCCGTCCATGAGGCAGCCTCTACCGGAAGGATGAGCAGCAGGTGCCCGGTTAGTACGATCACTCCGCCGTAGAGGGTCGAGCGGTACGGGCCGACAAAACGGTCCGCGAGCACGCCTCCTAGGATGCTGAGGAAATACGCCGATGCGCCGTAGACCGCCACTAGGGCTTGTCCGCTGGCTTTACTGAGAGCGAGTCCCCCGTGTGCGGAAGTATCGATGATGAAGTACAGCAGAATCGCGCGCATCCCATAGTAGGAGAAGCGCTCACAGGCATCCATGGCGAAGAGCCATTTCAGGCCCGCTGGATGACCGAAGAACTCGGTGGAAACACCGGAATCTGTTGCCTTGGACATAAGACTCCCTCGAGGGCAATACCGCGCGCCGTCAGCGGCTCGATGGCGGAACTCGGTTCTCCTATGTTGCTGCACTGCATCGCCCGTCGAGTAGCGCAACCTGCTCGGGGGGTATTAAGTGGGGCTTGCCCCTGTGGCCTCTTGACATGCCGCGCGTGCGTACTTCAGCAGAGCTCGCATCACCGGGATGCCTGCCTTGTGTTGCTTGCTGACCAAGACGATCGTCCGTGTCACCGGCGACTCAAGTCCGCGTGCGACTGCCCCGGTGAGGGGCTGGGGGAGGGCGAGTTTTGGCACGACAGCATGGCCAACGCCCTCTGCCACCATGGCGGCCGCGACCCTCGGATCGGGGCTGTAGGCCCGGACCAGGGGAATCACCCCGGCCATCCGGCAGACGTCCAGGAAGGCGAGCGAGGACGGGCTGTTCTCGCCTTCCAGCAACAGCGGCTCGCCCGACAGCTCCGAGAGAGGGATCTTCTCCCGCGAGGCAAGTCGGTGCCCGGCAGCGATCAGGAGGCATGTCTCGTCACTCGCCAGATCCGAACAGCGCAGTTCCGCGCTGAGTGGACTGTCTTGCGGATAGCGGGCCATCAGCGCAGCATCGGCGGCGCCTGTAAGCAGTCGATCCAGACACTCCTGGCTGCGCATGACGTCGAACATGACCCGTACGTCGGGATATTCGCGGCTCAGTCCCACGAGCACGGCCGGCAGGACCGACCCGACCACGCTGGGAAAACAGGCAAGTCGCAGCTCACCTGTGCGCCGCACGCCGAGCGAGCGCACAGCTTCTTCGGCGAGATCGAGCTCTGCGATCGCGCGCATGGCATGGTCTACCAGGATGCGCCCGGCCGGCGTACAGCGGCTACCGGCGGGCGAAGTCTCCACCACTTCCGTACCAACGGCCCGTGCCAGGGCCTTCAGTTGCTGGGAGATCGCCGACGGCGTCAGGTGCATGGCTTTCGCAGCCGCCCCAATGCTTCCGCGACGGTCCACTTCGACTAGAAATCGAAGTCGGTCCAGACTGAGCACGCCGCCTCCTACGAACCTTTGCTCACATTACATGCCGTACATATGTGGCAATGCTCGCATATGTACTACTAACGGACGTCAGTGGTACATCCCTCCCGGCACCTCTATCGGACACCACAGTCCGGAAAGTCCGAGGCTGGGAAGTCTGGCGGCTCCGCCAGGAAAAGGGTGCCTCGGGGTACGAGCAGGGATACGAATACGCGCCTGACAGTAGATACAGCAGGCCCATGGCGAGCTTCGACCCGCTGGGAGATGCCACCGCATGTGTCGGCAGTCTTCGTCGGCTTCAGCGGGCTCACTCTCGTTGGGCGAATGGCAGTGAGACTATAGCGGCGGAGCGGTTGGCGAGTTGCTCGCGGAGGGCAACATTCTGGGCAGGGAGGGCGTCGATGACGGTGGCTGCGGCCTCGACCTGCTCC
>NZ_JANIIC010000125.1 GCF_024519315.1 Streptomyces malaysiensis subsp. samsunensis
GAGGGTTGGCGAGGCTGCTTGGTGTTGCTCTGCCTACGGAGGTAATGACCGCCATGCGCGTCCTGTTCGCCACCATCCCCGTCCGGAGCCACCTCCACCTCCTCGCACCGATGGCCTGGGCCCTGCAGGCAGCGGGACACGAGGTGCGTGTGGCCAGTGGCCCGGAGCTGACGGACGTCATCACCAAGGCGGGCCTGACGGCGGTTCCCGTCGGTTCCGACCAGTCCATCTTCGAGAAGCTGGAACAGATGATGGATGACGAGCTCCGGGAGAAGGTGAAGGAGCTCGAGGAGCGGGGCGACCTCCTGGTCGACCTGTCCGAGAACCGGAAGGAAGAGCTCACCTGGGAACGTCTGCGCTGGGGGTTCCGCGGGGCGAGGATGACCAACGCGGCCATGAACGACTCCATGGTCGAGGAGATGGTGGAGTACTGCCGCTGGTGGAAGCCCGACCTGGTGGTCTGGGACTCGGTGAGCTACGCGGGCTCGATCGCGGCCACAGCGGTGGGCGCGGCGCACGGACGCTTCCTGCTCGGGCTGAACGTGGACGCCCGTATGCGGCGGCATTTTCTGCGGGTGCGGGCGCAGCAGCCCCCGGAGGACCGCGAGGACGCGCTGGCGGACTGGCTGGGGGCTGGGCGGAGAAGTACGGAGTGTCGTTCTCCGAGGAGATGGTGACGGGGCACTTCACCATCGACCAGATGGTGGGTTCCATGCTGCTGGACCAGGACGTGCCCCAGGTGCCCCTCGGCTACGTCCCCTACAACGGGCCCGCCGTCGTGCCGGACTGGCTCCGCGGGGACCCGCCGCGGCGGCGGGTCCTGGCCACCTTCGGAGTGAGCCTGGAGCAGGCCGAGCGGCACCAGGCCCTCTCCGTCGAGCAGTTGCAGGGGATGCTGAACTCCCTCGCCGACCTCGACATCGAACTCGTCGTCACGCTGCCCGAGCGGTTCCAGAAGGAGCTCAGGCATATCCCCGGCAACACGAGAATGGTGACGTTCGTGCCGCTGCACGTCATCGTTCCGTCGTGCTCGGCCGTGATCCATCACGGGGGTCCGGGCCTGTTTCTGGACTCGATCGCTCATGACGTGCCCCAGCTGATGGTCAGCCGCGTCGTCCCGGACATCGGCGAGCGAGGTCCGCGCACGGAACAGGCAGGCGCGGGGCTGTGGATCCCCGGGGACGAGCCGGGGGAGCTGAGCGGCGCACGGATCCGCGAACACCTGGTGCGGCTCCTGGACGACCCCGCGTTCCGCGAGGGCGCCCGGCGGCTGCGTGAGGACCTGCGTGCCCAGCCGGCACCCGGCCAGGTGATCCGTGAGCTGGAGAAGCTCACCGAGCACTACCGGTCCCGACGGACCCGTCATCCGTGAGGATCACCCGCTGGATGTCCTTGAGCGCGGGTCCGGGCTCGACGCCCAGCTCGTCCCGGAGGGTCTGGCGGACCCGCCGGTACACGAGCAGTGCGTCGCCCCTGCATCCGCTGCGGTGCAGCGCCAGCATGAGCTGCCGGTGAAATGCCTCCCGCATGGGGTGCTCGGTGCTGAGGAGGTAGAGATCGCTGACGAGTTCGCGGTGCCGCCCCAGGGCCAGGTGCGCCTCCATCAGGCCCTCCTTGCATTCCAGTTGGGCTTCGTAGAGCCAGGTGCGGAACCCCTGGAGGATCGGCCCGCGCGCTATATCGGCGAGCAGCGGACCCAGGCACAGGGCCAGCGCGTCCCCGAAGGCGCGCACCGCTGCCTCGTAACGGCGGCTCCTGAGGTGGTCCCGCCCCTCCTTCAGCAAGCGCGTGAAGTCGTCGAGGTCGAGGGCGTCATGCCCCAGGGTCAGCATGTATCCCGGGGGTCTGGTGAATACGGGGCTCACCCCCGTTCCTGTGCGCCGGAGCAGCTTGCGGATCTGGGATATGTACACGTAGAGGCTCGCCGTGGCACTTCGCGGCGGCTCCTCTCCCCAGATCTCTCTGATGAGCTGGTCGGTGCTGACGACCTGATCGGAGCGGATCACCAGAGCGACCAGCAAGAACTCCACCTTCTGCGCCTTGATGGTATTCGCGTTCTTTCCGTCGATGACACGGAGCGGTCCCAGAATCTCGTATCGCACGCTGCGACCTCCCAATTGCTGAAAAGACGTTCGCCTGGGCCGTCGGCCTGATTGTGCGGAACACTCAGCAGTTGTTGAAAGCCGAAGCGGCTTCGAGTGGACCCGAACGAGGGTTTCAGCACCATTCGGACTCGCAAGCGTGAAGACCGGCGTCAGGGCCGTGGGCTGAATTGCACTCCGGCTGGGCCCGAACATACCTCAGATCGGCCAATGACGAACGCATCACATACGGCACCCGGCGTCCTGTTGGCAGGACAGGCCGGCCCGGTGATCACCGGGAGGATCCAGCCCCTCTCCGAGTGCGGTAGGCACGCTGCTGGCATGCCCGTGAGCAGTATCGCCGAGGTCGCCCGGTTTGGACCCTAGGGGCGGTTTCGCCACATACGGCACATGTGGCGGGCCGTGTGAGCCCGCTCCGAGTTTCGTCACGATCGGACGACTGGCCGTCCACCGCTTCCAGAGTTTCGTCACATACGGTGCTGCGCTGGGAAGACTGCGTGGCCGGGGGTTGGTTTCGCCCGTTGACCTGTGACGAAAGTCCGGTCGTCGGCCGAAGGGCGGCGGCGATGCAGTCGAGGACGCGTTCCAGTCCGTAGCGGAACTGGTCGTCGTGGTTCAGGAACGGCTGACCCGCCTCCGTCACGATCTTGGTGAAGATCGGGTACTCCGCGCTCGCCAGCAGCTCCTGGACGCGCGGGAGGCTCCGCGCCATGAATTCAAGCTCGCTGAGTCCACTGCGGCGGATCTCTTCCGCCACGACGACCTCCTCGCGGACGACACCCTCGACGTAGCCGTTCAGAATGGCCATGAGGGCCAGGTTCTCGTCGATGGAGACGTAGGGGTCGAGGGCGCCCATCACCCGTTCGATCAGGCTAAGTTGGTTGGGGCCGTGGCCGGGGAGCGCCCGGTGGATGGTGGCGATCCACGGATGGCGCAGCCACATCGCCCGTGTCTGGTTCGCATAGCGCGTCAGGTCGGCGCGCCAGTCGCCGGAGGGCATGCCCGTGACGTCGACCTCGCCCATCAAGTGGTCGGCCATGAGCTCGATGAGGTCGTCACGGCTGGGGACGTACCGGTAGAGCGACATCGCGCCCGCGCCGATCTCGGCGGCGATCCGCCGCATGGTGGCGGCCTCCAGCCCCTCGACGTCGGCGATCCGGACCGCGGCCTCGGTGATCTGCGCGCGGCTGTAGGCCGGCTTGGGTCCGCGCGCCGGGCGCTCGGGCCTCATCCAGATGTTCACGTACTCGGCGTCGGCCACCGTGTCACCTCCGGGGTTGCGTACATGGTACCCAGTGGCCTAGGTTGGGCTATGACCGCGTACAAGGTACCCAGTGGAGAGACCATGACAGATCCGATCGTGGTCGCCGAGGGGCTGCACAAATCCTTCGGCGACACCCATGCCTTACGGGGCCTGGACCTCAGCGTCAACAGAGGAACGGTCTGCGGGGTGCTGGGGCCCAACGGTGCGGGAAAGACGACCGCCATCCGCATCTTCGCGACCCTGTCCGATCCCGATGCCGGGCACGCCAGAGTCGCCGGACACGACGTCGTCCGCGAGGCCGACAAGGTCCGTGCCCGGATCGGTCTCGCGGGCCAGTACGCAGCGGTGGACGAGAAGCTCACCGGCCGCAGCAATCTGCAGATGTTCGGGCGCCTCTACCACCTGTCCCGTGTCGAGGCGCGCCGACGGGCCGACGAACTGCTGGAGCGCTTCGGGCTGACGGAGGCGGCGGACCGCCCGGTCGCCGGATACTCGGGCGGCATGCGGCGCCGGCTCGACCTGATCACGTGTCTCATCCAGCGCCCCGAGGTGCTGTTCCTGGACGAGCCGACCACCGGCTTGGATCCGCGCAGCCGAGGCGAGATCTGGGACAGCGTCCGCGAACTGGTCGGCAGCGGCACCACCGTGCTGCTCACCACCCAGTACCTGGACGAGGCCGACCAACTGGCCAACGACATCGTCGTCATCGACCACGGGCAGGTCATTGCCACGGGCACGCCCGACGAGCTCAAGGCAACGATCGGGGAGCAGCTCCAAGTCGTCCTGGAAGACCGCACCGCCCTGGGCCCGGCGGCGACCGTGCTCAACGACCTGGCCGGAACCGATCCCACGACGAGCGGCGACGACCAGCTCAGCGTCGCGCTGCCCGGCGGCAGGTTCAAGCTGGCCGACATCGTGCGCGAGCTCGACCGCGCCGGGGTCAACGCCGCCGACGTGCGGCTGCGCCGCCCCACCCTCGACGAGGTGTTCCTGCGCCTCACCGACCAGAAGGAGCCCGTCGGATGACCACCATCACCTCGCCAGCGGGCCGCTTGCGCTGGACGTTCGCCGACGGGCTTACGCTGATCGGGCGCGAGCTGTCGCGGCTGCGCCAGGAGCCCGAGCAGATCATCGCCGCGCTGTTGTTCCCGGTCATCATGGTGGTGCTGTTCGGGTACGTGTTCGGCAGCGCGATCCAGGTGCCGGGCGGCGGTGACTACCGCGAGTTCCTCATGCCGGGCCTGTTCGCGATGGTGACCTTCACCTCGGTGCAGGGGGTCATGGGGCGGATGGCCGCCGACGCCTCCCTCGGCGTGATGGACCGGTTCCGGTCCATGCCGATGGCGCGGCTCGCGGTGCCGTTCGGGCACACCGGCGCGGACTCCGTGGTCGGCGTGCCACTGCTGGCCGCCATGGCGGGAACGGGCCTGCTGGTGGGCTGGCAGCCGCACCGCGGCCTGCTCCACACGGTTGAGGCGTTCCTCCTGCTGATGCTGATGCGGTACGCACTGAGCTGGGTGGGCGTCTATGTGGGCCTCGTGGCGAAGAACGAGCAGATGGTCACCCAGCTGGCGACGCTGTTCCTGCCGGTGACGATGCTGTCCAACGCATTCGTCCCGACCGACGGCATGCCGACGTGGTTGCGGTTCCTGGCCGACTGGAATCCGGTGAGCGCGCTCACCGCCGCCTCCCGCGAGCTGTTCGGCAACCCCGGGATGGCGGCGTCCGGACACAATGCCTGGCCGATGGAACATCCCGTGGCCGCCGTTCTGCTCTGGTCGGCAGCGCTGCTGGTGGTTCTCGCCCCGCTCTCACTGCGCGCCTACTCGCGCAGGGGACGGTGAAGTCCCGGGCCGGCGGGCCGCCTTACCGACCCGCCCCGTTCAGCTCCAGGAACAACTCAACATGTCTGTCGCGCAGATCAGAGCATCAGCGCCGCCCCCGCTCGGGCCGGACGACCGGACTGTGCTCACGCGTCAACGCGGTCACCGTCTTCCTCCATCTGTGACGAATTCAGGGACATGGGATGGGCGGCGTCTTCCTCCAAGGCGTCCTTGGCCGCCTGGTCCAGCGTGGTCAGCACCCATTGCCGCAGGTCGGTGCCGGACTGGGCCGCGGCCCGATGCCAGCGCTTGAGATTGCCGCCGGGCACCATGAGCCGCCGCGTGGTGTCGTCCGTCTCCGCTTCACGCGCGTCGTCCTCGCGCGCGAGGCGGATGCCTTCACGCAGCTGTTTGGTGCTCCACTTCAGCTTCTCCGCGCGATCGAGCCTGTGCCGCTCGAAAAGTCATCGCCGCAGGTGAGCTGGATGCGGTCAGCCCGCTGGGATCATGTCCTCCGTGATCGTGTCCTTGCTGTACAAGGTGGCCCGGAAGCTGCTGACTGTTCCATCGGTGGTCCTCCGTCGCGGGACGGCGAAGGACGCGGAACTTCTGGTGCTGCGGCACGAGAACGCGGTCCTGCGCCGCCAGTTGGCCGGACCGGTCCGTTATGAGCCCGCCGACCGGTTCTGGTTCGCCGCCCTGTCCGGGCTGATACCCCAGCGCCACTGGCTCAAGATCTTCCCTGTCACCCCCGGCACCCTGCTTGCCTGGCACCGCAGATTCATCGCCGCAAAGTGGGACTACACCGCGCGCAGGGGCACCGGCCGCCCACCCACCCCGGCAGCGATCAAGAAGCTCGTCGTGCGGCTGGCGAGGGAGAATCCCATGTGGGGGCACCGGCGGATCCAAGGGGAGCTGGCCCAACTCGGTTATCGCATCGCCGCCTCGACGGTGTGGGAGATCCTCAACGCGGCCGGTATCGACCCCGCGCCACGTCGCTCAGGCCCCACCTGGCGCGAGTTCCTGACCGCGCAAGCCGAGGGCATCATCGCGGCAGACTTCTTTCACATCGACACCGCTCTCGGCAGGCGGTTGTACGCGCTGGTGTTCCTCGAGCACGGCACCCGGCGGCTGCACATCACCGGGGTCACCACCCGCCCGACCCGGGACTGGGCGGTGCAGCAGGCGCGGAATCTCACCGCCGACCTGGGCATACGCATCGAGTCCCTGCACTTCTTGTTACGCGACCGCGATGGCAAGTACGGCGAAGCGTTCGACGCCGTCTTTGCAGCCGAGGAGATGGACATCCTCACAAGTGCGCCGCAGGCTCCCCGCATGAACGCACACTGCGAACGCGTCATCGGCAGCATCCGACGCGAAGCCCTCGACCACGTCCTCATCATGAACGAGGCCCACGCCCGCCATGTCCTCGCGGCCTACGAACAGCACTACAACGAACACCGACCCCACCAGGCCCGCAACCAGCTACCACCCGACGCCCACGAACAACCCGCCGCAGCGCATGGCCTCAGCACCGGCAAAGTCCTACGCACCCGAATCCTCGGCGGCCTCATCAACGAGTACAGATACGCGGCATGACATGCAGCGATGACTTTTCGAGCGGCACAGGGCCCTTATGCCTCTCGATGCGGAGAGCATCCACAGCGGTGGGGTGACCTGGGCGGCCTGCGGTTGACAACGGCGAATAGGAGCGCGGTACGGCGCTGTGGGTCTACCGGATCGGGTGACGGACGAATCGGGCACCGTTGACACGTCTGCGAGTTGGGAGCACAAGGGCTCCCAGAGGGCTCCCACTTACTCCCAGCCCGGAAACGGTTAAGGCCGCTCCCGCTACCCGCGGAAACGGCCTCCGACCTGCGAAAACGCTGGTCGGGACGACAGGATTTGAACCTGCGACCCCTTGACCCCCAGCCGCGCGGCAACTCTCTGCAACGATCCGTACCGCACCGTAGCGCTCGGTTCAGAACCGTACCCCGCCCTTGCGCGCCTACGGAGAGCGCGGCAATCAGCCACTCCCCCATAGCAGCAGCCACGCCATGCGACGGCATGCGGAGCGGACAAGTGTCTCCCACGGCTACCGCGCCCGCACGGTAGGGTACGACGAGCAACCCTGCACAGGAGGTCATCGTGAGTGCGCAGCCAGACGGCCCGTATGGACCCCTGATTCCCATGCCCGACCTCACCCCTGACGCACTGCGCACGGCTGTCGCCCGGATCGCTCCCAGCAGAGTCCCTGCGCTCACTCAGCACCTGTTCGAGGCGACCACAAACGCACAGCAGACACAGAGCCTCGCGCCCCTGCGGGCTTTCGTCCACTCATGGGCCGTGTTCGTCGCCATCGAGCGGCACCCGGAACGCGCCGCCCGCCTCCGTGAACTCGAGCAGATCGTCGATATGGCCGAACAGGACCCGACGGCGGCCATCCACGAAATTCAGCAGATCCGTAAGGCCGCGGAGGCCGAGGCGGGGCTGTGACCGACTGGACCTGGGAGTACAACCCGAGCGAGGAGTACGTCGCCGACGGACTTGCGCCAGGTGTCGTAGCAGAGGTCGAGCGACTGGCGACCGAACTCGCCGCGCTTGGAGTCGACGCGGCAAAGGTAGGTCGGCCCTTCGACCGAGAAGGCGGACTCCGAGAATTCGACATTCTCGGCGGACGCGGCTTCATCAGCTTCCTCTCAGTACCACGCCATCACTGCATCTATATCTGCAACATCACCTGGTACGGATGACGTTGCTCTCGTTCCAGCGCCGTTGTTGAGGCCGCCACGGATCCAGGTGGGCTCGATGCCTCGGGTGTGCAGTTCATGCGACTGTGTTTGCCGAGAATGCCATCAGCCCGGATCGGAGCGGGTGCACCGAGTCCCGACGGTCGTCGGCCACAGTCGGTCGTGCAGACGCTCTCGCGTGGCCGGTGGTCCACGCGAGATGAAAATCGATCGTGCTACTGCGACTGGCAATGTTGCGCTTGCCGAGAATGTCATCCGCCCTGGTCGGAGGCATGTATCGGGACTGGCGGTCGTCGGTCTCGTCGCTCGAGTAGGCGCTCTCGCGCAGTCGGTGGTTCACGCGTCATGATGTCCGACCGTGCTGCTGCGACTGGCCTTGCGCTTGCCGAAAACCCCATCCGTCCTGATGGGAAGCGGTGAGTGGGTTGTTCGGACTTCGACGGCGATCACTCGATCCTGCCCTCTCGCGTGGGTATCGATCGCGCGGAATGATGTTCGGTCGTGCTGCTGCGACTGGGCTACCTGGCTGTGACTCACGCGTTCGCGATGCTTCGTCTGCTGCCTACCAGCGACCGCGACAAGGATGCAGAGATCCTCGCCCTGCGCCACCAGCTCATGGTGCTGGAACGGCAACTCGGCAAGGACAGGGTGAGGTGGGCATGATCCGATGTCCGCCACCGTCGGGGATGTTGCCGAGCTTCTTGATGTCGACGTGGACGAGTTCGCCGGGACGCTCGCGTTCGTAGCGGCGGATGACCTGGCCGGTGGGCCGGTCCATCCAGCGCAGACGGTTCAGCTGGTGGCGCGTCAGGACACGGTGAACGGTCGAGGCGGGCAGTCCCAGAATCGGGCCGATCCTGGCCGGGCCGAGCTTCCGCTCACGCCGCAGGTCGCAGATGCGGGACTCGACTTCGGCGGGGGTGCGGTGCGGAGTTGTCCGTGGTCGGCTGGGGCGGTCGTACAGGCCCGCATCACCTTCGGCTCGCCAGCGCCGGACCCACTTGTGGGCCGTGGTGCGAGAGATGCCCATCTCGTCGGCCACGTGGGCGACGGCTCTGCCAGCTCTGACCCGGTCGACTAGGAGCCGTCTGCCATGGACGGTCAGCCGGGCGTTGGGGTGGGGCACGAGGACCTCTGTGATGGTGTGGAAGTGAACATCTCGGCGGGGCGAGGCGGAGTCCGGCGGGCCTACGACAGCCGTACTGCTCGTAGGACGGCGTCTTGGGTGTGGTGCGTGCCGGCGGGGGTCGGGGTGGCACGAGGGCGGGTCTCGTTGGTCAGTACGTTCCAGGCGGTGGGGTCGAGGAGTTGGGCGATGTCGTCGGGCTGGTAGTAGCCGGCGGCGTCGAAGTCCTCGCGCGATGTGAGGTCTGCGCGGGCGTGGGTGGCGAAGAGCAGCGTGCCGCCTGGCCCGACAGCGTTGAGAAGGCCGTGCAGCGCCGTGTGGCCGGGCTGGCGGTGGAGCGGGAAGTAGTGGATGGACACCAGGTCGAAGGCGTCTGCTGGGGGCGGCGTGGTGGTGAGGTCGGCCCGTGCCCACGCCACACGGCCGTTGATGCTGGTGGCAGTGGTGGCAGTGGCGGCAGTGGCGGCAGTGGCGGCGGCACGGTGCAGGGCGATCTCGGAGATGTCGACCGCTGTGACCTGCCAGCCGCGCTGGGCCAGCCAGACGGCGTCGGCTCCTTCGCCGCAGCCGACGTCGAGCGCCTGGCCCGGTGGCAGGTCGGTGATTTCGGTGACGAGTGCGGGGTTGGGGTTGCCGCTGAATATCTGGTCGCGACTGCGGTACATCTCGTCCCAGTGCTGGGCGTCCATGGCGCTTACGTCCTCTCCTTGGTTTCTCGTTGGTGGTCGGCTGTTGGGGGCGCTTTAGATCGCTGCCGTCACCGTGGCGTCCCCGTCCTTTGCCCCGGTCTGTCGTCCGGGGCGGACAAGGAGGCCGCATGCGAGAGCACCGAGGACGAACACCGCCACTGTCACCCAGAAGGCGACGGCGTTGCCGTGCACGGATGCCTGCGCGGCGGCGTCGGGGATTTTGGGGTGAGTGGTGAGGTAGCTCGTTGTGGCGCTGACCGCGATGGTGTTGAGCAGGGCGGTGCCGACGGCCGCTTCGATCTGCTGTCCGGCGTTGACCAGGGCGGAGGCGGCCCCTGCGTCGGCGGCATCGACCCGGTCGGTGGCGAGGTTCATCGCCGGCCCGAAGATCAGGCCGAAGCCGGAGCCGACGATGATCAGGCCCGGCAGGATGCCGGCGGCGTAGCCGCTGTGCACGCTCAGCCCGGTGAAGAGGGCGGTGCCCACGGCGGTGAGCAGAAAGCCGCCGACGACGACGGGGCGCGGGCCGGTACGGGGCAGCAGGACGCCTCCGGTCACGATGGCCATCACAACCATGGAGATGACCATGGGCAGGAAAGCGACGCCAGTCATGAGCGCGGAGAAGCCGAGCACCTGCTGCAGGTGGTAGGCGAGGAAGAGGAAGACGCCGAACATGCCGATACCGGCGATCGCGACCATGAGGTAGGCGGCCCCGCGGTTGCGGTCGTGGACGACCCGCATCGGCAGCAGGGGCTGGGCGACCCTGGTCTGGATGAGGACGAACAGTCCCAGGAGCAGTACGCCCGCGGTGAGGGAGCCCAGGGTGACCGGGCTGGTCCACCCGTCGCGCTCCGCCGTTGAGCAGCCGTAGACCAGGGCGAGGACACCGAGCACGGAGGTGATCATGCCGGGCAGGTCCATGCGCGGGCGCGGGGAGACCGGGTCCTGTGCGGGGATCAGGGCCGCTGCCGCCGCAAGGACTACCGCGCCGGCCACGACGTTGACCAGCAGGCACCAGCGCCAGTCCAGGTACTGGGTCAGTGCCCCGCCCAGGAGCAGGCCGATCGCGGCGCCGCTGCTGGAGACGGCGCCGAAGACGCCGAATGCCTTTCCGCGGGTGGACCGGTCGGTGAAGGTGGTGGCCATGAGCGACAGGGTGGCCGGTGCCAGCAGGGCCCCGAAGAAGCCCTGTAGGGCGCGCGCGGTGACCAGCATGCCGAAGCCGTTCGCGAGGCCGCCCAGTACGGAGGCGAGGATGAACCCGGACGTGGCCGTCAGCAGCATGCGCTTGCGGCCGAGCATGTCGCTCAGCCGGCCTCCGGCCAGGAGCGTGCCGCCGAAGACGAGGGCGTAGGCGGTGACGATCCACTGCCGGTCGGCGCTGCTGAAGCCCAGGTCCGCCTGTACGGAGGGGAGGGCGACGTTCATGACGGTGGAGTCGAGCACCAGCAGCAGCTGGGTCAGGCTCAGTACGGTGAGGATCCACCAGTGGCGGGATCCGGAGGGACTCGCGCTTTCGGCACTCGTGGTGGGGCCGGTGGTGGTTGGTTGGCTCATGACAGTCCTGCCTGAAAAATGGTCATCGATGTCGGACTGGGGCTGCGGGTTACAGGCCGTGGCGCCGGGCACCCAGGACCTGTTCGCACACGCGGGCCTCGGACGCGGGTGAGAAGGGATCGCGGTGGGCCCGGACCGCGTGGCGGGTGTCCTCGGCGATGAGGTCACCGTTGATCGCTCCGGCGGCCATGGAGCCGGATGCGGCCGAGGCGAGGACGTTGGCGTTCGGGTCGGCGAGGTTGCCCGCGACCCACACACCGGGAACCGTGGTGAGACCGGTCGCGTCAGCGGCGATGTAGGCGCCGAGCCCGCTCGGGTGTGCCGTGGGCCCGAGCCCGAGTCCGGTCAGGAAGTCCGCGCGCGGGTACGGCTGCGGTGCGACGGCCAGGGCCCGTAGCGGGATGTGCTTGCCGGATGCCAGGCAGACCCCGCTCAGTCGGTCCTCTGCGACCTCCACAGCGGTGACCTCGCCGTCCACCACCGTGATCCGGCGGGCAGCCAGCTGTTCCCCCTCCTCGTCCGTGAGACGGGGAGCGGTGTGCAGCAGCAGAGTCAGCCGGTCGGTCCACTGCCGAAACAGCAGGGCTTGCTTCACCCCAAGCGGGCCGGTGGCCAGGACCCCGATCGGCTGGTCGCGGATCTCCCAGCCATGGCAGTACGGGCAGTGCACCACATCGCGCCCCCACCGCGAGGCGAGCCCCGGCACGTCAGGCAGCTCGTCGACGACTCCCGCGGTGGCCAGCAGCCGCCGCGCCCGCACCGTGCGGCCGGTGTCGAGTCCGATCGCGAACCCATCGCCGTCACGCACCACGCTCACCACCCGCCCCGCCTGCACGGTGCCGCCGTAGCTCTCGACCTCGCGCCGTCCCGCCTGCAGGAGGTCACCGGGCGCCATCCCGTCACGGGACAGAAAGCCGTGCATGTGCGCTGCGGGCGCGTTGCGGGGCCGGCCTTCGTCGATCACCAGCACCGACCTGCGGGCGCGCCCGAGCATGAGCGCTGCGCTCAAGCCTGCCGGGCCTGCGCCGACCACCACGACGTCGTACCGTCTCTCACCATTGACCTGGGTGTTTCGGGTCATCGTGACCACCTCCGATCGTCACGGTGCACCTGCTTCGACGATCGGGCAAAGCTCTTTGCGGAAACTGAAAAGTACGGTCAGGGTGGACGTATGAGCAACGACTTCGAGGCAGTGCTGGCGGCCGTCGGCCCCCGGCTACGCGAGCTGCGCCGCCGCCGTGGTGCCACTCTGACCGCCCTGTCGGAAACCACCGGCATCCCGATCAGCATCCTGTCCAGGCTCGAATCCGGGCAGCGCAAACCGGGCCTGGAACTCCTGCTGCCGCTGGCTCGCGCCTACCAGATGCCGGTCGAGGAGCTGATCGGAGCCCCCACCGATCTGGATCCCCGGGTGTATCCGCAGCCCTTCACACGGAACGGAATGACCGTCGTCCCGCTCTCCCGCACCCCCGGCGGGCTACAGGCGTTCAAGCACATCCTGCCCGCCGCCCTGACCGACGGTCGCGAACCCGACCCCCGCTCCCACGAGGGCTACCACTGGCTTTACGTCCTGCGAGGCCGTCTACGCGTCGTTCTCGGCGACAACGACTTCATCCTCGCCGAGGGCGAGGTCGCCGAATTCGACACCCACCTCCCGCACTGGTTCGGCAACGCCGACGAACATCCCGTGGAGTTCCTCAGCATTCTCGGCCCGCAAGGTGAACGCGTCCACATCAAAGCCAGCTACCGCCCTGACGAAACCCGTCCACACTGAACAGGCCGACCGTCACGAGCCACGGAGTGCGGGGCCTCCTTCACTCCGCCACCTCGCCCACCCGTGTCAACAACGCTCGTGGTTAATACAGCTCACTCCGCGATCGGTCCTTCGCTGGCACGCACGGCTCATCGCCTGGAAATGGACCTACCCATCCCGCCGTCCGGGCCGACCACCA
>NZ_JANIIC010000126.1 GCF_024519315.1 Streptomyces malaysiensis subsp. samsunensis
TCCTCCCACACATAAGCCACCCGGTCCGCCGGATAACCCGGATCCACCGGCACATACACCGCCCCCGCCTTCAACACCGCGAGAACACCCACCACAAGATCCACCGACCGCGGCAACACCAACCCCACCCGGTCCTCGACACCCACCCCCCGCCCCACCAACAACCGCGCCAACCGATTCGCCCGAGCGTTCAACTCCCCGTACGACAACGACTCCTCGCCACAGACCACGGCGACACTCTCCGCCGAAACGCCGGCCTGAGCCTCGAACAGCTCGGGAAGCGTGGCGGTCTGAACGCGATCGGACATTGCTGAACCCCTCGAAAAGAGCGTGACCAGTGGAGGATTCGATGAACGACGTACGGAATTCACGGCGCGACAAGGCCGGGGTGGAGAGTCCCTCTCCTACGGCTCGGACAATCCGCGGGAGACCCGTCCGCCCCGGCCTCGAATTCTTCTCGGCGGGTGTGGTGACCGAGCGGTCTAGCCGCAGCCTCCTGCATGTCCAGTATCTCCACCGGGGGCGGAGAACCGGGGCAGCTCGTCATGATGCTGCCAGCCTTTCTCGACCTCCTCGAGAGGTTGGCCGCGGAAGGCCGCGACAAAGGGCGTCAGCCGGTCCGCACCCCAGAACTTCTCCCGTCCGTAGATGAAGAACGGAACGCCGAACAGGCCGTCCTGGTACGACTGGACCAGGCAATCCAGCCCCCGCTTGCGCAGCCCGGGGTCGTCCGAGGCATTCGCCAGCCGCTCGGCCGGTAGCCCCAGTTCCACGGCGATCTCGCCCATCGTCTCGGGCCGGGTGATGTCCCGGCCTTCCTGCCAGCGCGCCCGGTAGGTGAGTTCGATGAAGCGCCGGCCGTGGCCCTCCTCCTGGGCGGCGAGATAGGCCAGGTGGGAGACCTCCCAGTTGGGGTCCTTGTCGATCGGCACGGTCATCTTCAGACCGCGCGCCTTGGAGATCCGCGAGAGGTCCTGGAGGATGTAGAAGTTCTTCGCCCGGGACATGGCGACGATGGGCAGCTCCACATCGGCCTCGTCCAGCATCCGCTGGGTGACGGCGTCGGGCTCCCAGAAGGGGATCCAGTCCATTCCGTCGGCCACGCCGGGGTAGCGCTCGGTCAGGTCCAGGTAGGCGAACCAGGAGTACGGGCTGCGCAGCGAGAAGTACCACCTCGGTGGCTTCTTGGGCTTGGGCACGGTGGTGCTCCGCCTTCCGGTAGAGGTCGATGAGGGGCCGGTCGTGGACCGGTCGGGGTTCAGATGGTGATGCCGCCGTCGATCTGGAAGACGGCGCCGGTGATGTAGGCGGCCCGGTCGGAGACCAGGTAGGAGACGAGGTCGGCGACCTCTTCCGGCCGGCCCAGCCGCTTCAGCGGGATCTGCTGGAGCGCCTTCTTGCGCACCTGATCGCTCAGTTCCGCCGTCATATCGGTCTCGATGAAGCCGGGGGCGACCACATTGGTGCGGATGCCGTACCGGCCGACCTCCTTGGCCAGCGACCGGGAGAAGCCGATGATGCCCGCTTTGGAGGCCGAGTAGTTGGTCTGGGTGGGGTTGCCGTACACCCCCGCCACGGATGAGAGGTTCACGATGGCGCCCGACTTCCGCTTCATCATCTCGAAGATGACGGCGCGGCAGACGTGGTAGACCCCGTCGAGGTTGGTGCCGATGACCTGCTTCCACTCCTCGTCGGCCATCATCAGCAGGGGGTTGTCCCGGGTGATGCCCGCGGAGGTGACGGCGGCGTCGACCGGGCCGAGGGTCTCCTCGGCGCGGGCCACGAACGACCGGACGGACTCCATGTCGGAGACGTCGGCGCGGACGGCGAGCGCCCGGACGCCGAGCTCCCGGACCTCCTTCTCCAGGACGTTCGCCGCGGCCTCGTCGGACCGGTAGCAGTAGGCGACGTCGAAGCCGTCCCGGGCCAGGCGCAGGACCACCTCCCGCCCGATGCCGCGGGATCCGCCGCTGACGAGGGCGACCCTGGACTCACTGTTGTGCACGACTGTTCCCTCTCCTGGTTGGCTGCGGGCCCTCCTGGCCGACTGCGGGCCTGCGGGCCTGCGGGCCTGCGGGCCTGCGGGCCTGCGGGCCTGCGGGCTATGGAACGGCGGGGGCGGCGACCTGGTCGGCGGAGGCCGGCGGGCGCAGCTGGTCCCCGGGGCGGAACGCCATCACCATGCGGGAGAAGGTCAGCGCGATCTCGCCGCCGGCCAGCGTCTCGCCCTCGAAGATCACGGTGTCGGTGAGCGCCCGGAAGAGCCGCACCCGGTGCTCCAGCACATCGCCGGGGTGGACCGGGCGGTGGAACTCCACCCCGGACATCGAACCGGCCAGCATGACCTGGCCGGTCGGGCCGCCGGTCGCCTCGGCGCCGCACACCGCGAGCAGCCCGGCGGCCTGGCCCCAGGACTCGACCAGCAGGGTCTGCGGATAGGCGAACCGCTCGGGGGCCGCGTCCTCGCCGAGGTGGCGGTACCAGGGCTCATTGCAGGTGATGGCCTTGAGCGCGACCAGCCGGTCGCCGGGGACGAGCTCCACCACCCGGTCGATCAGCAGCATCGGATGGCGATGCGGCATCAGGCGCTTGATCCCGGCCGCGTCGATCATGGTGTGACCTCCGTACGAAAGCCCAGCCGCACCTTGGCGGAGGTGCCGCGCTCGGTGGCGGCCGTCGCCGTGTACGTCCAGCCGCCGACGGCCGGCTTCCAGTCGGCGCGGACGGTCAGCACATCGCCGGGGAAGACCGGGCCGATGAAGCGGGCGGATTCCAGGGCCCGCAGCGCGATGGTCCCGGCCCCGGGTGCCGTGGCGAGGGCCGCGCGGTGGGCGCACTCGACCACGCACACCCCGGGGAAGATCGGGAAGTCCGGGTAGTGGCCGGCGAAGACCGGCTCCTCCGGTGCGATACGGAACCGGACCTCGCTGCTCAGCCCCGGCCGCCCGGCGTCCGCCGAGGCCCGCCGCACGACCTCCGGCACGGCCCGCACCGGGCTGTTGGTGGACGTGGTGGCGTCGGTGGACGTGCCACCGGTGGCCGTGCCGGTCATCGGACGAGCAGCTTCTGTGTCAGCAGCTCATGCGCCTGGTTCAGCGACACCACCTGGCGCAGCTCCGCCTCCGCGAACTTGACGCCGTACTTCTTCTCCAGGACCACGATGACCTCGAGCGCCATCAGGGAGTCGACCTCGAGGTCGGCCATGAAGTCGGCGTCGTCGGCCACGTCGGTGGCGTCGACCTCCAGGATGTCGGCGACGATGCCGCGCAGTTCGTCCATGTCGAGCGGGGCCGCGCCGGCCGCGTCGGAGTAGGTGACGGACATGGGGTTCCTTTCACACAGCGGGAAGACAGCGGGAAGGGGCATCACAGGAGGCGCAGAAGTGCGCAGGCGAGCGCGCCGTCACGGTCCACGGACGTCACCACCGCCAGCCGGCCCGCGGCCCGGTCGTCGTCCTGGGCCGCCGTCAGCACGGAGACGATCTGGAAGGCGGCGGTCGCGGCGGCGGTGTCGCCGAACGTGTCCGGCTGCGGGATCCAGCGCACCTCGTGTCCGGCGAACCCGGCCCGCAGGGCGGTCCGTTCCTGTTCGCCGAGGAGCCCGGCCGGGCCCGAGGGGGACACGGCCCAGACGTCCCCCCGCGACGCCCCGGCCCGGCGCAGCGCGCGCCGCACGGCGGACTCCAGCGCGGGGCCCGCCCCGTCGGGGCCCGCCACCCCGGCCTCGACGGCGAGCACCTCGGCGAGCCCCTCGCCGTCGGCCACAGCCTCGGCGGGCCGCAGCCGCAGCACCGCGCAGCCCTCGCCGAGGACCACACCGGTCTCGTCCTCGCCCCGGGTGTGCCATTCGAGCCAGGCGCGGGCCGGGGAGTACTCCTCGACGGCGCCGCACAGAACGGTCATGGCGCGGCCGGAGGCGAGCAGCCGCCGGGCGTAGTTGAGGGCGATCAGCCCGGACGAACGTCCGGCGGCGACGGTGGTGTTCGGCCCCTTGAGCCCGTACCAGATGGCGCACTGCCCGGCGGGGCAGTTCATGATGGCGTTGGGGATGTGCGAGGGGTCGATGTAGAAGGGCTTCTCGTGGATGAGGGTGTCGCGGGTGATGTCCATCATGCTCTGGGCGCTTCCGGTGGTCGTGCCCAGGACGAGGGCGACGTCGGCGCCGCTCTCCGCCGCGCCTTCTTCCCCCGTGACCAGCTCCCGTACCGTGGCCACGGCCAGGCCGGTGACCCGGTCCATGGACCGGGTCCCCTTGCGGCCCAGGACCTCCTTGATGACCAGGTCCCGGGCCAGGCACACCCGCTCGTCCGGGACCGGTTCGCCGCCGGGCTCGGAGGCGGTGGCCGTGGACCGGCCGGACCGGGCGCCCTCGACGAAGGCGTCCCGGCCGATGCCGTACGGCGAGACCGCCGACCAGCCCGCGATCACGGGACCGCGCGTCGCGGTGGCCGTCGTGCTCACGGCTGGTTCCGGCCGTCGCCGGAGGCGAAGGCGTTCAGGACTCGCTCGTCGAAGGTGACCAGGCGGCCCTCCTTGCCATTCTCGACCACCCCGTAGGCGTGGGTGATGGTGCCGGTGGAGGTCTGCACCAGGTGGCCGTCGCGGACCACGTAGGTGTCCAGGCGCGAGGTGTAGAGCAGGTTCTTGAAGACGTTGTCGACGGTGTAGACGACGTAGAGGTCCTCTTCGAGGAGCGCCTCGTCCAGCAGCGTCACCCGGGAGTGGGTGACGGCGGGGATCCAGTTCTTCTCCTCCAGCAGCGCCCGGATGGAGATGCCGCGCGCGTCCACGAAGCGGTGCTTGGCCTCCTCCATCAGACGCAGATAGCCCGACATCTGGAGGCGCTCGAAGAAGTGCACGAACGGGTAGGGGATGCGGAACTTCCAGCCGTACGCGTTCTGTCCGGCCAGGAGCCGCTCCAGCACCGCGTCGGTCTCGGCGCAGGCGCCGGAGATCAGCTCCTCGGTGACCGCGGGCGCGGCCGGTCCCGGCTCGGCGCCGCCGACGCGGTCCGTGACGAACCGCTCCAGGCCCTCGGGTACGGGCAGCCGGCGCGTCATCCGCACATCGTTCTCGTCGCGCCGCAGCACGGCCTTCACCTTGGAGGCGACGGCCTTCTTGGGGGCGCCGTCGCGCTCGACGGTGATGGCGACCTTGAACGCCAGCTCGGTGGCGCCGTCCTTGGTCACCGGGGTCACCTCGACGGCCGCCTCGTCATCGACGATGAGGGCGGTCTGGAGGCGGGAGTCGATGTCGACGATGTCGAATCCGAGGCCGTGCTCCTCGTAGAGCCTGCCGACCGGGAGCCCGCTGCGCTTGAAGTGCGCGATGACGGCCTTCTCGACCAGGTAGTTGACGTGCTTGAAACCGATGATGGTGCCGATGTTGGCACCCTCGTAACCGGGGCTGAGGACGACCGCGGTCGACTCGTTCAGCAGCGACTTGACGGCTTGCGACATCACTTCTCCGTGAGGTGTGGGGCGGCCCGGTCCGGGAGCCGCCGGAGGAACGCGCCGACCAGGGCGGAGAACGACTCCGCGTGCTCGGACATCGGGTAGTGGCCGCACCCGGGGACCGTGTGCAGCCCGGCCCCGGGGAGGTCGGCCGCGAGCAAGGCGCTCTCGGCGGCGGCGAAGTCGTCCTGGCCGGTCACGACCAGGCCGGGCACGGTGATCAGTTCGGTGCGGAGCCAGGGGGTGCGCAGATAGTGCTCGAAGAACCGCACCCAGCCGTAGGGGCCGACCCGTTCGCACACCCGCTCCGCCATGTGCCGCCGGACCTCCGGGGTGATCCGGCGGGCGGAGTGGGTGCGCAGCCCCTCCTCCATGATGTGGAGGAAGTCCCGCTGCATGCCCGAGACGGAGTCCCAGGCGAAGTCGTCCGGTGAGCGCCGGTAGAAGGGCGAGACGAGGACGACGCCCCGGATGCCGTACCGCTCGTACGGGTCGTTGCCCGCCTCGGCCTCCCGGCTCAACAGGTCCAGCAGCTGGTTCGCCGAGAACGAGTGGGCCACCACGACATCGGGCGGATCCGGCAGCCGCTCCAGGGCCGTGACGATCCAGTCGGTCCGCTCGGGGCGGCGGCTCCACGGCTGGACGTGGTCGGCGCGCCAGGGCAGATCGGCGGTCCAGGTCTCCAGGTCCGGCGGCAGATGCGGGGCCAGCCCGTCCCAGACCGCCCCGCTGCTGGCCAGCCCGTGCAGGAACAGGGCGCGCAGCCGGGTGGCGTCCCGCGCGGGGCGGTGGCGCAGCAGCAACGGCCGCTGCGCCAGGCCGCGGTCCCCGGCCGCGCCGGTCTCACCGAGGGCCATCAGGACCGGCCCGGGGCCAGGAGAGCCAGCCCGACGGTGGCGTCGTCGCCGTCGCGGCCGGCGAGGGCGTAGACGGGCCCGGCCCCACCGCCGGCGTACCAGCCGATGGTTCCGGCGCACTGGAGGACGCCGAGGACCGCCGACGCCTCGCCGAAGGTGCCGGCCAGCGCGTGGTGGACGGTGCCGGACGGCAGCAGGGCGGAGCCGGGCCCCTGGCCGTCGCCGGGGCCGAACCAGGCGGCGGGCGGGGTGCGGTCGTCCCCGGCCAGCCGCTCCAGGCACGCCTCGACGCTTCCGGCGCGGACCGCGGAGCTCACCACGGCCCGGGGCTCGGCGCCGCGGACGGCGGCGGCCGCCCGGCGCTCCACGACGACGGCGGCGGCGCCGTCCACGATCCGGTCGGCGCCGGTGAGGCGGCGGACCATCTCGTTGTCCGGTTCGACGGCCAGGACCAGCGCCCGGTCGGCGCGGCGCGCGCCGACGAGGGCGGTGGCCCAGCGGACCGCGTCCAGGCCGGAGGTGGCGCCGTTGCAGACCATCAGATTGGGGCCGCGCAGCCCGTACTTGATGGCGAGCGTGGAGGCGATCACATTGCTGGACGCGTTGGGGGTGTCCATGGGGCTGACACCGCCCGTGGCCCCCTCTGCCGCGATGGTGTCCACGACCGAGCAGACGGTGTCCACGTTGCCGTAGTTGGAGGCCACCAGGACGGCGACGGTCTCGCCGGGGACCGTGAGCCCCTCGGGGCCGAGCAGCCCCGCGTCCGTCAGCGCCTCGGCGGCGCAGGCCAGCGCGAGCTGGGTGGCGCGGTCCTTGAAGCGCAGCCCCTTCTTGCCGATGCGGGCGGCGGGGTCCACCGGCTCGGCGCCGCCGGGGACCGGGGCCAGCAGGTCCTCCGGAGTGGTGACGCCGGGCAGGGCGAGCCCGACTCCGGTCAGTACGGCGCTCATCGGGCCGCCTCCACTACCGCCACGGCGTTGATACCGCCGAAGCCGAAGGCGTCGATCTGGGCGAGCGATACATCCGCCCGTTCGGCGGTGCCGCGCACCATCCGGAATCCCTCGGTCTCCTCGGCCGGATGGTCGAGCCCGGTGATCGGCGGCACACGGCGCTCCCGCATGGCGCGCAGCGCGACGATGAGGCTGAGCACACCGGAGGCGCCGGAGGTGTGGCCGGTCATCGACTTGATCCCGGTCATCACGGGGCGGCCCAGGTGGTCGCCGTACACCTCCCGCAGCGCGGTGGCCTCGGCGGCGTCGTTGAGCGGGGTGCCCGTGCCGTGCACCATCACCAGTTCCACGTCCTCCGGTTTGACGCCCGCCCGGCTGTGGGCGTCCTTGATGGCCAGGGCGATGCCACCGGCGTCGGGGGCGGTGGCGTGGTAGGCGTCGCAGTTGACGCCCACACCGCGCACCCAGCCGTGGCCGCCGTCCTCGGCCTCGCGGCGCAGCACGATCGCGGCGGCGCCCTCGCCCATCACGGTGCCCTTGCGGTCCCGGTCGAACGGGCGCAGCGCGTCGGGCGGGTCGAGCTGGAGCCGGTCGGAGAGACCGAACATGCTCTCGGTGATGACGTCGACGCCCGCCACCACGACGGTGTCGGCCCCCTGGAACTCCAGCAGGTCCACACCGAGGGCCAGCGAGTACAGCGAGGCGGAGCAGGCGTTGGAGATGGTGGTGGTGTCATCGGCGCCGAACCGTTCCCGCAGCGCGGTGCCGAAGTGCATCCGTCCGGCGTCGAAGTCCTGTCCGTCGCGCCACCACAGCTCCAGCGAGCGCAGCTCGCGCAGCCCGGTGCCGATGAGGACGGGCACCCCGCGCAGGTCCGGGGGCAGGCCCGCGTCGTCCAGCGCCTGCCCGATGGCCGTGGTCAGCAGGGCGGTGGCCCGGCCCGCGACATCGGTGCCCGGCGCGGGCCGGTCGTCCACCTCGTACAGCAGGTCGGCGTTGTACCAGTCGCGGTTGAAGCCGCGCAGGCTGTGCAGCCCGCCGCGCCCCTGGCAGAGGTTGTCGAAAATCCGCGCCGGGTCGGCTCCGACGCTGGCGACGGCGCCGACTCCGGTGATGGGCCAGCGGCTCATCGGTGCTCCTCGTACTTGCCCAGGATGACGACCGCGTTGTTGCCGCCGAAGGCGAGACCGTTGTTCTGCACGATCCGCAGATCCGCCTCGACCGCCTCGTTGGGCACGCAGTCGACCTCGCATTCGGGGTCGGTGGCGGTGTGGTTGATGGTCGGCGGGATGAAGCGGTGCACGATCGCCAGCGAGCAGGCGATCGCGGCCAGTGCGCTGGCGGCGCCCATGGTGTGGCCGAGCATCGACTTGATGGAGATGGTGCGCGGCGGGGCGGCGCCGTAGACCTCGCGGATGGCGCGGGCCTCGGTGATGTCGTTGGCCTTGGTGCCGGTGCCGTGCGCGGACACCAGATCGACCTCGCCGGGCTTGACCCCGGCGTTCTCCAGGGCGAGCGCCATGCAGCGGGCGACGCTGCTCTGGTTCGGGGCCACCTGGTGGTAGGCGTCGCAGTTGAGCCCGTAGCCGAGGACCTCCGCGTAGATACGGGCGCCACGGGCCAGGGCCGACTCCAGGCTCTCCAGGACGAGTACGCCCGCCCCCTCGCCGGTGAGGATGCCCTTACGGTCCACGTCGAACGGCTGGCACAGCTCGGGAGCGATGGTGCCCAGCCGGTAGAAGCCGGCGAAGGTCTTGCGGCACATGGCGTCGGCGCCGCCACAGAGGGCGAAGTCCACCTCGCCGGTGCGTACGGCGTCGAAGCCGTAGCCGATGGCGTAGTTGCCGGCGGCGCAGGCCGTCGGGATCGTCACCGCTTCGACGTCCGTCAGCCCGAGTTCATGGGCGACGGCCGCGGAGAGACGGCCGGCCCGCACCCGGCGGGCGATGGTGGAGTCCATCTTCTCCGGCCCGTGGGCGATCTGGCTCTCCACCAGCTGGTCCAGGTCGAAGGACTCCCCGTCGGTGGTGCCTATCGAGATGAGGCCGCGCTGCTCCCGCAACACATCGACGTCGAGATTCGCGTCCTCGACGGCCATGCGGGCCGCGGCGGCCGAGAACTGACTGGCCCGGCCGAGTTCCGCCACATCCAGATTGCGTATCCACTTCTCGGGTTCGAAGTCGACAATTTCGCAGCCGTTGGCGTGGGCGAACCCCTCGGTGTCGAAGGCGGTGATCGGCTTCGCTCCGCTGCGGCCGGAGCGCAGCCCCTCGGCGAACTCGGCGGCGCCCACTCCAATGCTGGAGAAAACGCCAAACCCGGTAAGAACCACTCTGTGAGCCGCGCCGGCGGAACCGTCACGCGCGGGAGCAGTCATCGAAACCTCCAACCAGTCTCGGCTTGAACAGCGGACGGGATTACCAGCCTGCTGACTCGGCGACGACCTCGTAGACGCCCTTGAGGTTGACCATGCGGGCGAGTTCGGACTGGTCGATGACGACCTTGAACTCCTTCTCCAGGGAGGCGAGGATCTCAATGGCGCGCAGCGAGTCGGCGTCGTGGTCCTCACGGAAGAGACTGGTCTCGCTGACCTCGTCCTCCTCGAGCTCCAGGATCTCGCAGACGATTTCCTTGATCTTCGTAGCGCGCTCTTCGGTAAGGGTAGGCATGATGAATTCAACCTCTCGGTCTTTGCCGCCGGGCGGGAATCCCCCCGTTCGGCGCTCCTTTTGCGTTCCCGCACTCGAAACCATCGCAGTACGGGAATGTGATGTGCACGTGCCGCGTCAGGAAGGTGCCAACACTGCTTCGTCCAGACGCCTTCTGATGTCGTTCGTCAGGGAATCCCGCTCGGCATTCAGGTAGAAATGGCCACCGGGCAGGACGCGTATGTCGAAGGAATGTCCGGCGACCTCGGACCAGTGCCTCATCTCGTTCTCCCCGGCACCCGGATCCCGGTCTCCTGCATAGGCCACGACCGGACATCCGACGGGGTGCGGGGCCGCGGCCCGATAGGTGCCCGCGATCCCGAAGTCGGCCCGTACGGACGGCAGCACGATGTCCCGGATCCCCGGGTCGTCCAGCAGCGCGGCGTCCGCGCCCCCGAGCCGCACCACCTCGGCGATCAGCTCGTCGTCGGTGCCGAGGTGGATCTCCTTGGGCGTGACCAGATGGGGCGCCTCACGGGACGAGACGAACAGCCCGGCCAGACGGTCCGCATGGGCCGGCTGGAGGCGCAGGGCCAGTTCATAGGCGAGCGACGCCCCCATGCTGTGGCCGAAGAAGGCCACCGGGGCGTCCAGGAAGGGCAGCAGCTCCGCGGCCAGTGGGTCGGCGAGCTGCTCGATGCTGGTCGCGCACGGTTCGGCGATCCGCTCCTGACGGCCCGGGTACCGGGTGGCCAGCACCTCGATGTCGGGGCCAAGCGCACCGGCCCAGGCGTGGAAGAACGTCGCGGTCCCGCCCGCGTGGGGCAGACAGACCAGCCGCGCCCGCGGCCGTCCGGCCGCCGCCGGGTACCGCCGGAACCACCGGCTTCGGGCACTGCCGGACGATGTCATCGTCGCTCTCCTCGTGGCTGTCCCCCGCGGCCGGCGCGGCGACCGGCCCGGCCCCGTCCGGGGCCGGACGCACTCGGATGGCTCGCGCCGCGTCCTTTGGGGTGTCGGCGGCGGGGCGCGGGGAAGGGGCCCACCGCCGGGTCGCACTCCGCTGCCCGCCGCGCGGCGGGCGGGAGGACCCGGGACACCTTTCTAACCAGGCCCGCCACGCGCCTCAATGCCCCCTTCAGGAAGGTGCCAGGGCGGGCCCCTGAGCCGGGTCCGGGGCGGCCGGAAGGGCCTTGGAGGAACGGCATAACAGCTTGTTGCCAGTGCGCGGCGGAGGTGACCCCGCGATGGATCACGGGCGCCCGGGCGGGGCAGGATGCGCGGGAGATCCTTTGGACCCGCCCCCGTAACCCACCACCCAGCGAGCCGCCCGATGACCGACGACCCGACCCCTCCGGCCGCGACCGAGCCCCCCTGGGCGTTCCTGGCCCGACTGGAGGAGCAGATCGCCCACGACCAGGAGGCGTGTCTGCGCGACTGCGCGGCGCCCTGGGGCGAGCTGCTCGAACGCTTCGTCGACGCCCTGACAGGGCGACAGCACCCGGACACGGATGCCACTGACGCGGCGAAGGGAGACGCCGGGGGCAGCGAGGCGGCGGGCGAGCCCGAGGGGCCGGAGGCCCGGGGCGCCCTGGAAGTACGCGGTGGGTCGGAAGGACCGGACGGGGCGGTCGAGCCGCGAGGGCAGGAGGACCCTGGGGCCCCAGACGGACGCGGTGGGCCGGACACGTCAGGCAGGCCGGGCGCGCCGAACCGGCCCAGTGACCCGGGCTCGGTCGACGGACTCGGTGGGCGGGACGCGGTGGACGAGCCCGGCCCATCGGGGCCCGGAGACGGCGCTGGGGAGTGGTGGCCCCCGTCGGGGGCGCCGTAACGGCACCGGGGGCGCCGTAAGGGCCGCCCGGCCCTGTGGGGCAGCCCCCGGGCCCTGTGCGGGCAGTCCCCAGCCCGTGTGCGGGCGGGCCGTCGGCGGGCGGGCCGGCCGACAGCTGTGGCGGGCTCAGCGGGGCGGCACGCTGCGCAGGCGGGGGCGGGGGCGGTTCGATGGCCGCGGCAGTGTCTCGGTCAACCCGGCGGCGGCGTCGATGACCGTGTTCCGTAACCCGCGTTCGGGGAGCTTGGCCATCCTCGCCCGCGGCCCGGACAGCACCAGCGCCGCGGAGACCCGGCCGTCGCCGTCCCGGACCGGTACGGCGAGCACATACTCGTCCAGCACCATCACATCGGGCCCGTGTGCCCAGCCGCGCTGCCGGACCAGGGCCAGCTGCGCCGCGTTGAAGCGCGCGCCGCGCAGCCCCGCGTACAGCTCGTCCGGGTCCTCCCAGGCGAGCAGCACCTGGGCGACCGGGCCGGACTTGGCGGGGCGTGCGGTGCCGAGGGGGACCGCGTCCTGCCCGGTGACCGGGTCGGAAGAGCTGGCCACGCAGATGTGCACGGCGTCGCGGCGGCGGTGCACCCGGGCGTTGAGGCCGGTGCGGGTGTGCAGTTCGGCCAGCACGCCCTCCGCGATGTGCTCCAGCCGGTCGCGCGGGTGCGCGGCCCCCGAGTGGCCGATCCTGGCGCCGGGCAGGAACCGGCCGTGCGCGTCCCTGGTCAGCAGTTCGAGCCGTTCCAGGGCGGTGGCGATGCGGTAGACGGTGGGGCGTGGCAGCCCGCTGATGGCCACCACCTGGGCGAGGCTGGCGGGGCGCTGCTCGACAACGCTGAGGATCATGGACGCCTTGTCGAGCACTCCGACGCCGCTCATCGGCAGTGGCCGCGACGCGACGCTCATCGCTGCCGCCCCGTCGGCGTCGGCGCGCTGGTAGACCGGACCGATCGGCATGTGACTCATGGAGGATTCGCCTTCCGCACGGCGGACACCGGATGGCGCGAGGCTCCGGTGCCGCGCGGCGCCGGAATCCCGCACATCGACGGCTCGCGGGGGTGGCGACCGGCCGCCGGGACGGGGTGCGAGCTGCGGCTCGCCGGTCCCCCGCTCTGATGCGCCCATTCAAATCGGAGGCCCCCGGAGCGGGCAACGCCGGAGACAGGAAACTGCCAGGCCGACCCCACCGGACGGCGGCCACCGGGCGTCCGGCGGGTTGTTCCCCTCCCCGCCCCTTCCCGGAGCCGCGTAGCGAGGCTCCGGGAAGGGGCAAAGCCCCCGCCCGAGGTCCGGGGCAAAGCCCCCGCCCGAGGTCCGGGGC
>NZ_JANIIC010000127.1 GCF_024519315.1 Streptomyces malaysiensis subsp. samsunensis
GGGGGCGGGGGGGGGGGGGGGGGGGGGTGGGGGGGGGGGGGGGGGGGCGGGGGGGGGGGGGGGGGGGGGGGGGTCGGGGGCGTAACTCAGCGGTGGACGGTCCGCGTGGCCGCGCCGATGGCCTCGCGGTACCGCTCGACGGTGCCGCGGGCGGCCTGTTCCCAGGTGAAGCGGCGCAGCACCCGTTCACGGCCCGCCGCGCCCAGCCGCCGTCCGAGGTCGGCGTCGCCCAGCAGCCGGATCAGGGCGGCGGCGAGCGAGTCGGCGTCGCCGGGCGGTACGGCCAGACAGGTCTCGCCGTCGGGCCCGGCAACCTCGGGTATGGCGCCGCCGGTGGTGGCGACCAGGGGGGTTCCGGTGGCCATGGCCTCGGCGGCGGGCAGCGAGAACCCCTCGTAGAGCGAGGGCACACAGGCGATCTGGGCGCCGCGCACCAGGTCCACCAGTTCGGCGTCGCTGATGCCCTTGACGAACTCCACGGCGTCCTCGAGTCCGTGGCGCGCCATGGTGGTGGCCACCGGCCCCTCCTCCGGCCGCTTGCCGACGACGACCAGATGGGCCTCGGGGTTCTCGGCGCGGACCTTGGCGAGCGCCTCGATCAGATACACCAGGCCCTTGAGCGGCACATCCGCGCTGGAGGTGGTGACGATGCGGCCGGGGATCTCCGGGACGGCGGGGTCGGGCGAGAACAGCGCGGTGTCCGCGCCGATGTGCACCACATGGATACGGTCCGGCCGCACCCCGAGATCCTCGACGATCTCCCGGCGGGAGGAGCCGGAGACGGTGACCACCGAGGGCAGCCGCCGGGCCACCCGCTTCTGCATCCGGGTGAAGCCGTACCAGCGGCGTACGGACAGGCGCCGCTTCCAGCCGTCGGCGGCGTCCAGCTCCAACTGCCGGTCGACGGTGATCGGGTGGTGGATGGTGGTCACCAGCGGGAAGCCGAGCCGCTCCAGGCCCAGCAGCCCGTAACCCAGGGTCTGGTTGTCGTGGACGACGTCGAACTGGCCTGGGCGCGCGGCGAGATGGCGGCGGGCACGCAGGCTGAAGGTGAGCGGCTCGGGGAAGCCGCCGGTCCACATGGTGGAGACCTCCAGGGCGTCGACCCAGTCCCGGTACTCCTCGCGCCGGGGGGTGCGGAACGGGTCGGGCTGGCGGTAGAGGTCGAGGCTGGGCAGCTCGGTGAGGGTGACGCCGCGCTCGGCGTCGAGCACCGGATACGGCTGGGCGCCGATGACTTCGACGGTGTGGCCGAGCCGGGCGAGTTCGCGGGAGAGGTGGCGCACATAGACGCCCTGGCCCCCGCAGAATGGATTCCCCTTGTAGCTGAGCAGCGCGATGCGCAGCGGCCGTTCGTCGGGGGTGGTGGGGAGCGCTGGTCGAAGCGGGTCGGCCCCGGTCTCCTGCGCGGCCTCTGCGGTCACTCGCGCCCCCTCCTTGGTGCAGTTCAGCGGGAGCGTATCCGCTTCCGTTTATCTAGAACAAGTTTCACTAAGGCATCGCCTGAGGAGTCTCGAAGATACCTGCCCCGGACGACCTCTCCAGGGCCGGGGCAGGTGATCCCTACCACTCGGTAGCCAGGGCGCCGGGGAGAAGTTGACGACGGGCGGGCGCATCGGGCGGGGGCCACCGCGGCGGCCGTGGCCACCGCGCGGCAACAACCTGCCCCAACTGCGCGGACACGGGCCCTTCGGGGAAGAGCCGCGCTAGCCTAGAACGAGTTCCAGTGACTCGCAGGCCCGGGCCCGCCCTGCCATCATGCACGGTGTCCGCTTGCCGCCGACTCGCAGACGTAACACATTCGAAGTGGGACACATGACCGCAGAAGTCAAGCCGGCCGCCATGCAGCTGACCGAGCGCCAGGAGGCGCGCCGCCGGCGCATCCTGCACGCCAGCGCCCGGTTGGCCAGCCGGGGCGGCTTCGACGCGGTCCAGATGCGCGAGGTCGCGGAGAACTCCGGCGTGGCGCTCGGCACCCTCTACCGCTACTTCCCCTCCAAGGTCCATCTCCTGGTCGCGACCATGCAGGACCAGTTGCAGCATATGCATGAGACGCTGCGCAAGCGGCCGCCGACCGAGGAGGAGCCGGCCGCCCGGGTCGCCCAGACGCTGATGCGCGCCTTCCGTGCCCTGCAACGTGAACCCCATCTGGCCGATGCGATGGTGCGCGCGCTCACCTTCGCCGACCGGTCGGTCAGCCCGGAGGTGGACACGGTCTCCCGGCTCACCACCGCGATCATCCTCGATGCCATGGGCCTGGACGACAGCCCGACGGCCGAGCAGCTCTCCGCGGTCCGCGTCATCGAGCACACCTGGCATTCGGCGCTGATCACCTGGCTCTCGGGGCGCGCCTCGATCGCCCAGGTCAAGATCGACATCGAGACCGTATGCCGTCTGATCGACCTCACCGCCCCCGCCCCGGCCGGGTAGCCGGGCGGAACCCACCACGGGGGCGCATGGGCCAAATCCTGCGCCCTTTCGAGCTTCCGGACGGGGGTTGTGCGCCCTCGCGCCCCGTCTTGTCTCAAATTCCGCGTTCACGCCCTGCCCAATCCCGGTATTCATGAACGGCGCGCGACAGAGCGACAACGGCGCGCGACGAGAGAACCGCATCGTGGGGGGTGGAGAAGTTCGTGATCCGATTACTTCTGGTACACGATTCAGGTCTGCTGAGATCGGCCCTGGCATCAGTGATAGGGACCGAAGCAGACATCGAGGCAACGGCGTGTTCCTGGCCTGACGCGCGTAGCAAGGCACGGTCCTTACAGCCGCAGGTGTGCGTGGTGGACACGGACTGCCCGGCGGCCGACAAGGCGGCCCGCAAGGGCGAATGGGGGAAGTTCGTCGCCTCCGCCTCTGGGGAGGGCGGGGAGTGCGGACTGCTCGTACTGGTCAACTCGGAGCGTCCGGGCCCGCTGCGGCGCGCCCACGAGGCCCGAGCGCTGGGGTATGTGGACAAGGATGCCCCGCCACAACGGCTGATCGAGGCCATCCGGCGGGTGGCGAGGAAGGAGCGCTATGTCGACGACGCACTGGGATACGGCTTCCTCCAGGCGGCCAAGATCCCGCTGACCGAGCGCGAGCTGGGGGTGCTGTCCCTGGCCGCCGACGGCGCCTCCATCCCGGAGATCGCCCGTACGCTCCATCTGTCCACCGGGACGATACGCAACTACCTGGCCGCGATCACCCGGAAGACCGGTGCGCGCAACCGCGTGGACGCCATACGGATATCCCAGTGCGAGGGCTGGGTCTGATCCCGGCCGCCGGCGGCCGCTGAACCCGGTCTGGTGCGTACCGGGGGCGGCTTCCGAACCTGAACGACGGCGGCCGGGGGCTACTCGTCGGGGCTACTCGTCGGGAGCTATTCGTCGGGGGGAAAGACCTGTTCACCGGTTTCCGACAGCCGAATGGCGATCGCCTCGACCGGGCAGCCCTCGGCCGCCGTGAGCACCGCCTCGGAAGCGTCGGCCTCCGTCTCGACCGGATGCGACTGCCGCGCCCCGTCGAGCCGGAAGCCGCCCGGCGCGGCGCTCACGCACATCCCGGAGCCGATGCACACGCCCCGGTCCACCTCGATCCGCCAGCGGTCCCCCATCAGCTCGGCTCCCCCTCCCAGCCCTGGGGCAGGTGGATCATCTTGTGCTCCAGATACGCGGAGAACCCCTCCGGGCCGAACTCCCGGCCCAGACCGGAGTTCTTGTAGCCGCCGAACGGCCCGAGCATGTCGAGGCTGAAGGTGTTGACCGAGTAGGTGCCGGTGCGGATGCGCCGGGCGAAGTCGATGCCGTGGCCGACGTCCGCCGTCCACACCGAGCCGGACAGCCCGTAGTCGGAGTCATTGGCGATCCGGGCGGCCTCCTCCTCGTCCCCGTACGGCAGCAGACAGATGACCGGGCCGAAAATCTCCTCACGGGCGATCCGCATGTCGTTGCCGACATCGCCGAAGAGCGTGGGCTCCACGTACCAGCCGGTGTCCAGGGCATCCGGGCGGCCGCCGCCCGTCAGCACCTTGGCGCCCTCCCGCTGCCCCGCCGCGATGTAGTCCAGCGACCGCTGCCGCTGCCGCCGCGCCACCAGCGGCCCGACCTGGGTGGCCGGGTCCAGGGGGTCGCCGACGACCAGGGCGGAGGCGGCGGCGGTGAACCGCTCGGCGATCTCGTCGTAGTGGCCGCGCGGCGCCAGGATCCGGGTCTGGGCCACACACGCCTGCCCGTTGTTCATCCAGGCGTTGGGCACGATCCCGGCGACGGCCGCCTCCAGGTCCGCGTCCGGCAGGATCACCGCGGCCGATTTGCCGCCCAACTCCAGCGTGACCCGGGTGAGATGGCGCGAGGCGACCTCCATCACCCGCTTGCCGGCCGCGACCGACCCGGTGAACGACACCTTGTCCACGCCCGGGTGGCCGACCAGGTACTCGCTGACCTCCCGGTCGGCCGGAAGGATCGACAGCACCCCCTCGGGCAGCCCCGCCTCGGCCGCGATCTCCGCCAGGATGTAGGAGTCCAGCGGCGTCTCGGGCGACGGTTTGAGGATCACCGAGCACCCGGCGAGCAGCGCGGGCGCCAGCTTCGCGGCCGCCACGAACTGCGGCACGTTCCACGGCACCACGGCCGCGACCACCCCGACCGGCTCCCGCCGCACCAGCAGCGGGCCCAGCGCCCCGGCCCGCCGCTCCTCGTAGACGAAGTCGCGGGCCACGGTGATGGCCGCGTCCCACACCATCATCGCGCCGAGCGCCTGGGCGAGCACGCTCCAGGAGTACGGGGAGCCGTTCTGCGCGCTGATGACCCGGGCGATCTCCTCATGGCGTACGGCGATGGCGTCCTTGATCCGGGTGACCACCGCGATCCGCTCGGCCACGTCCATCCGGGCCCAGGGGCCCTCGTCGAACGCGGTCCGCGCCACCGCGACCGCCCGGTCCACATCGGCCCGCGAGGCGTGCGGCACCCGGCCGATGACCTCCTCGGTGTGCGGCGAGACGACCTCGATGGTGTCCTCGCCCGCGGGGTCCGCCAGCGCGCCGCCGATGAAGAGCTGCCCGTGCTCGATGAGGTCGCTCATCGCTGATGCCTTCCGGCCGATGACTGAGGGGGTGCGTCCGGCCGGCCCGGCCCGGGGACACCCGGGGGTACCCGAGGGCACCGGGGCCGACCAATATCTGACGCTGCATCAGAACTGATACCAGTTCTAGCTATAGTGGGCAATGCTTGTGTCGATGGAGAGGGGAGCCGATGGCGCAGGTGACGCGGGTGACCGACCATGGCGGCGGGGTGTGGAGCATCCCTGTCCCGATCCCCGACAACCCGCTCGGGCACACTCTGGTCCACCTCCTCGACACCGACCGCGGCCCGGTCCTGATCGACACCGGCTGGGACGACCCCACGGCCTGGGACACCCTCACCGCCGGACTCGCCGCCTGCGGCACCTCCGTCTCCGATGTCCACGGCGTCCTCATCACCCATCACCACCCCGACCACCACGGGCTGTCCGCCCAGGTGCGGGAGGCGTCCGGGGCGTGGATCGCGATGCACGCCGCCGATGCCCAGGTCGTCCGGCGCACCCGCGAGACCGACCCCGCCAGCTGGCTCGAGTACCTGGAGGAGAAGCTCACCGCGGCCGGGGCGCCCGAGGAGCATCTGGCCCCGCTGCGCGCCACCCGCGCGTCCGGCCGCGCGGGGCTGCCGGGGCGGCGGGCCGCCCTCCCCGACCGCGAGATCGTCCCCGGGGAACTCCTCGATCTGGCGGGCCGCCGGCTGCGCGCCATCTGGACCCCCGGCCACACCCCCGGCCATGTCTGCCTCCACCTGGAAGAGGCCCATCCGGCGACCGGCAAGGGCGCCCATCCGGCAGCGGGTGAGGACACCCACCCGGCGGCCGGTGAAGGCGCCGACCGCGCGGCCGGCCGGCGCATGCCAGGCCCGCGCATGCCAGGCCATGGCCGCCTCTTCTCCGGCGACCATCTGCTGCCCGAGATCACCCCCCATATCGGGCTCTACGAGGACCCCGACGACGCCACCGTCACCGATCCCCTCGGCGACTACCTCGACTCCCTCGAACGCGTCGCCGCCCTCGCCCCCGCCGAGGTGCTCCCCGCCCATCAGTACGCCTTCACCGACGCCCCCGCGCGGGTGCGCGCGCTGCTGCGCCACCACGAGGAGCGGCTGGCCGGGCTGCTGGCCCTGCTCGCCACCCCGCTCACGCCGTGGCGGCTCGCCGAGGCCATGGAGTGGAACCGCCCGTGGGAGCTGATCCCCTACGGCTCCCGCAATATCGCGGTCTCGGAGGCGGAGGCGCATGTGCGCCGACTGGTGAAGCTGGGCCGGGCGGAAGCGGTGCCGGGCAGCGATCCGGTGATGTACCAAGCGATTTGAGTGCCGTATGGGGTGCCGGTCCGACTGACCGGCGGCTAGCCTTACCCGCCCTGGCGCACCCACCCCCCGTATCAGCAGGAGCATGCGTGACGAGCCCCACCCGCGATTCCGCCTCGACACCAGGTACGGCCGCCGACTCGACACCGCCCCCGGGCTGCCCCGCGCACACGGGCCACTCCGGTCATCCGGGCCACTCCGGTCATCCGGGCCACTCGGGTCATCCGGGCCACTCGGGTCATTCGGGCGAGACCCCCGCCGGGGAACGGCTGGAGTCGCTGCACTGCCCCGAGTTCGCCGCCGACCCGGCCGCCACCTACGCGCGGCTGCGGGCACACGGACATATCGCGCCCGCGGAGCTCTCGCCCGGCGTCCCCGTCTCGCTCGTCACCAGCTATCAGACCGCGCTGGACATCCTGCGCAGCCCCGAGACGTTCTCCAAGGACGCGCGCCACTGGCAGGCCCTCGCCGACGGCACCGTCCCGATGGACAACCCCGTGGTGCCGATGATGATGTACCGGCCGAACGCGCTGTGCAGCGACGGCGAGGAGCACTTCCGGCTGCGTTCGGCGATCTCCGACACCCTCGACCGGCTGGACATCCACGCCCTGCGCCGCTACGTGGAGCGGAGCGCCGACTTCCTCATCGACCTCTTCGGCCCCAGGGGCGAGGCCGATCTGCTCAAGGAGTACTCCGCCCGGCTCCCCCTGCTCGTCTTCAACCAGCTCTTCGGCTGTCCGCCCGAATTGAGCGACAAGCTGGTCAGGTCGCTCTCCGCGCTCTTCGACATCGCCGAGGACTCCGAGCAGGCCAATGTGCTCCTCGCGGAGACCCTCTTCGAGCTCGTCGCCCTCAAACGGGCGGAGCCGGGGCCGGACATGGCGTCCTGGCTGATCGCCCACCCCGCGGAGCTCACCGACGAGGAACTGGTCCACCAGATCGTCGTCCTCGTCGGCGCGGGCACCCAGCCCCTCCAGAACCTGATCTGCAACGGGCTGTTGCTCCTGCTGTCCGACGAACGGTTCGCGGGCGATCTCGCGGGCGGCACCATGCTGATCGGGGACGCGCTCAACGAGGTGCTGTGGAAGGACCCGCCCCTGGCGAACTTCTGCATCCACTACCCGCGCCATGACACCACGGTCGACGGGCACCGGCTGCCCAAGGGCGAGCCCGTCGTCATCAGCCTGGCGGCCGCCAACAACGACCCGTACCTGCTGGCGAACCGGCGCGGCAACCGGGCGCATCTGGCCTGGAGCGCGGGCCCGCACACCTGCCCCGGGAAGGACCCGGCCCAGGTCATCGCGTCCGTCGCCGTCGAGAAGCTCCTCGACCGCCTCCCCGACGTCGAACTGGCCGTACCGGCCGAGCGGCTGGAGTGGCGGCCCGGCCCCTTCCACCGGGCCCTGGCCGCGCTGCCGGTGCGCTTCCCGCGGACCGCCGCCAAGTCCGACGAGGCGCTGGCCGAGATGGCCGCCGCGGCGAGCGCGACCATCGCGGGGGCCGTGGGCACGGCGCCCAAGGCCGCCGGGGAGGACGACGCCCCGCACGAGGGCCGCGCGGATGCGGCGCCCTCGCGGGAGCCATCTCCGGAACCCCCTCTGGAGCCCTCGCCGGAGCCCTCCCCGGAGCCCTCTTCGGAACGCTCCCCGGGCGCGGAACTCGCCGTGGTGGAGCCGGAACCCGGCCCCGAGCACGAGGCCCGCCGCCGCTGGTGGAAGTCCCTGGCCCAGTGGTGGCGCCGCGGATAGCCGCTGGGCCTTCGGCCGGGGCGGCGCCCGGGGCGGCTGGACCGGAAGGCCAGTGAGCAGCGGGGCCACAGGGCCACAGGGCGGCGTTTCTGATTCGGATTGCCGGGTGGTGTCCGGCCGCGTAGCGTCGCGGCGCATGACCCGGCCCATGACCCCGACGCTGCGCACCGCGCGCCTGCTCCTCGAGCCGTACCGCCCCGAAGACGAGGGCGTCGAGGGCACCGAGGACGCCTTCGTGGCGCTGTTCCAGGACCGGCGGGTGTCCCGCTGGCTGGGGGACGGGAGGGTCGCCCCGGAGGCCGAGGACCAGGCGCTGTTCGGGCGGATCTTCACCAAGGTCTACGCCCAGGGGCTGTTCGACGTCTGGGCCGTCCGTGAGGGCGGCCGGTACGTCGGCCACGCCGAGATCAAGCCGACCGGGGCCGTGGGCGGCCACGAGATCGTCTACGCGCTGGCGCCGCACGCGTGGGGGCGCGGTCTGGGGACCGAGCTGGCCGAGGCGGTCGTCGGCCACGGCTTCGGCGCGCTCGGCCTGAACGAGGTGCACGCCACGGTCATGGCGGCCAACGACGCGTCGCTGGCCCTGCTCGCCCGGCTCGGCTTCGTCCACCGCCGCGACACCGAGGAGGACGACGGCAGCACGACGCGCTGTCTCAGCGTCGTACGAGGCGACCGCGCCCGGGGGCGTGAGCGGTGGGCGGCTGAGGGCGCCCGATAAGTCGGCGGATAAGCTGTCCGTAAACTTCATACGCGTCCGATCGGGGGAAGCCGGTGTGATTCCGGCGCTGACCCGCAACCGTGAGCGCGCCCCGCGGGGCGCATGAGCCGGAACACCCGGACGGGCGCGACGACGCAGGCTCCCGCCGCCGGATGACCGGTGGCGGCACCGTCGAGGTATGCGGAGCTGAGCCGGGTGCCGGACGTGTCGCGGAGGTTCCGCGGACGGCTGGACGGCCGTGCGCGGCTGCGTGCGCCCGTCCACCGACCGAGAGGCACCACAGCCATGAACATTCGCCGCAGCGTGGCGGCTCTTTCCCTGTGCGCCGCCTTGTGCGCCGCCCTGGGCGCGGCCACCGCGCCTGCCGCCGTGGCCGACGACGGCCCGGCCGGGCGTCCCGAGGGGCTCTACGGCGCCAAGGACCCGAAGTTCGACGGGGTGTGGCGGCAGTCACTGGCGCTGCTCGCCCAGGACGCGGTGGGCGTCGCCCCGGCGAAGTCGGCCATCGACTGGCTGGCCGGGCAGAGTTGCGCGGACGGCGGTTTCGCGGCGTACCGCGCGGACACCTCCAAGGCGTGCGACCCGAAGAAGGGCGAGTTCACGGACGCGACGGCGGCGGCGATCCAGGCGCTGGCCGCGGTGGGCGGCCGCGCCGACACCGTGGAGAAGGGCATCGGCTGGCTGAAGCGCCACCAGAACGACGACGGCGGCTGGGGCATGAACCCCGGCGGGCCGAGCGACGCCAACTCCACCGCGGCGGCGGTCGGCGCCTTCGCCGCCACCGGCCAGGACCCGGCGAAGGTGACCGTGGGCTCTGGAAAGAGCGGCAAGAGCCCGTACGACGCGCTGCTCGCGCTACAGCTGGGGTGCGCGGCGAAGGAGCGGGAGCGCGGGGCGTTCGCGTACACCGAGGACAAGGGCAAGCTGGCCGCCAATGAGCTGGCCACGGCGAGCGCCGCACTGGCCGCCCAGGGCAAGGGCTTCGTCTTCGAGACCGTCGGCAAGGACAGCGGAACCGACCCCGAGCCGCTGGGGTGCGCGGGCGGTGGGAAGGGCGGGGCCGGTTCGCCGAAGGACGCTGCCGAGGCCGCGCTGGCCCATCTGTCCCGCGTCATGTCCGACACCGGCGCGCATCTGAAGTCGGCGCTGCCGGGCGCCGAGGACCAGCCCGACTTCGGCGGCACCGCCGACGCCGTCGTGGCCCTCGCCGCGGCCGAGCACAGCGCGACCGCGAGCAAGCCGCTCCAGTGGCTCCAGAGCGAGGACAGCGGCACGGCGGCCTGGGCCAAGGGCGACCCCGGCGCACTCGCCAAGCTGATCCTCGCGGCCCACGCGGCCGGAGCCAACCCACGCGACTTCGGCGGCGCCGACCTCGTACAGCAGCTCAACGCCGCCGGCCCGAAGCCGGAGACGGCGGCCCAGGGCGCGGAGTCGTCGGACGGCAAGAGCGAGGAGAAGAAGGACGACGACGATGGCGGGGTCGGCGGCGTCTGGTGGACGGTCGGGGTCTGCGCGGTAGCCGGTATGGGCATCGGCTTCCTGATCAGCGGCCGAAAGAGGCGACAGCTTTGACCCCGCGCACGAGGCGAACGTCAAACCCGCGGCCCCGGGCAGCTGGACTCCGGCACGACCGGTCGACTCGGACCCCGGGCACGGCCCGCCTGTTGCTGGCCGTTGTCGTCGGGCTGTTCGCGGCGCTCGGCGCGGTTCCCGCGCAGGCTGCTGACGGGTATCGCTACTGGTCGTTCTGGCAGCGGGGCGGGGACGGTGGCAGCTGGGCCTATGCCACGCAGGGGCCTTCGTCGGCGCGGCCCGATGACGGCGACATGATCGGTTTCCGCTTCGCGGTCAGCGAGGACTCCAACGACGCGACCCGGCCGCGCGGCATGGCCGATTTCGCCGCCGTCTGCGCCGACACCCCGGCCACGGACGGCACCAAACGGGTCGCGGTGGTCATCGACTTCGGCACAGCCGCCGACGCAGCCGACCACCGGGCGCCGCCCGCGCCCCGTACGGAGTGCGCGCGGGTCGGTGCGGACGCGTCCGCCGGGGAGGCGCTCGCCGCCGTCGCGAAGCCGCTCCGCTACAACTCCGCCGCGCTGCTGTGCGCCATCTCCGGCTACCCGGAGTCGGGTTGCGGCGACAAGATGAGCGGCTCCGTGGACGCCCACGCCGCCCCGAAGGGCGACGGCGGCGACGGCAAGGCGGACGGCGACGGCGCCTCAGGAGGCCCCTCCGCCGGGCTGATCGGCGGGCTGGCGGCCGTGGTCCTGCTCGGTGCCGCGGCGGTGTGGCAGGCGCGCCGCCGTCGCGTATGAGCGCACGGATGACCGCCATGCCACCGCGCGCAGCCGCCCCCAGCACCACGAACTCGCACCGCCCCCGCGCCCGCTTGCGGGCCGGTGCTCCGCGCGGCGGAGGCGCGTTGCACGCGGGGGCCTGGTGGCTGTGGGCGCTGGGGCTGGCCACGGCCGCGTCCCGGACCACCAACCCGCTGCTGCTCGGGCTGCTGATCGCGGTCGCGGGCTATGTGGTGGCCGTACGCCGCACGGACGCCCCGTGGGCCCGCTCGTACACCGCGTTCCTCAAGCTGGGCCTTGTGGTGCTGGCCATCCGGCTGTTCTTCGCGGTCTTCTTCGGCTCGCCGATCCCCGGGACACGGGTGCTCTTCACGCTTCCCGAAGTCCCGCTGCCCCACTGGGCGCAGGGGGTGCGCATCGGCGGCCGGGTGTCGGCGGAGGGGCTGGTGTTCGCGCTGTACGACGGGCTGCGGCTGGCCACCCTGCTGATCTGCGTGGGCGCCGCGAACGCGCTGGCCAGCCCGGCCCGGCTGCTCAAATCGCTGCCCGGCGCGCTCTACGAGGCCGGGGTCGCGGTCGTCGTGGCGATGACCTTCGCGCCCCATCTGGTGGCGGACGTCCAGCGGCTGCGCTCCGCCCGCCGGCTGCGCGGCCGCCCCGACCGCGGGGTGAAGGCGCTGCTGCACGTCGGGCTGCCGGTGCTGGAGGGCGCGTTGGAACGGTCGGTGGCCCTGGCGGCGGCGATGGACGCGCGCGGCTACGGCCGCACCGCCCAGGTCCCGCCCGCCGTCGCCCGTACCACCACCGCGCTGACGCTGGGCGGGCTGCTCGGCGTCTGCTGCGGTACGTACGGCCTGCTCGCGGCCGAGGGCGCGGGCTACGGCCTGCCGCTGCTGCTCACCGGTCTCGCCGCCGCGCTCGGCGGGCTGTGGCTGGGCGGCCGCCGCTCGGTGCGCAGCCGCTACCGCCCGGACCGCTGGGGCATACGGGCGTGGCTGGTGGCGGGGTCGGGGGCGGCGGTCGCGGCCCTGATGATCTGGGGCAGCCCCCCCCCCCCCCCGGGCCCCCCACCCCCCCCCCTTCCCCCCCCCCGCCGTCCCCCCCCCGGGCGCGC
>NZ_JANIIC010000128.1 GCF_024519315.1 Streptomyces malaysiensis subsp. samsunensis
ACCTCACCCGGGGCGGGCCGCCCCGGTCCTCCGTGCTGGGTCTTTTCGAGCGTGCGGATGCATCGGAATCGCCCATGGGGGGTGAGCGTCGAGAAAGCCTGCGCGCGGCGACGCCGACTGACACCGCAGCAGTGTTCACCGGGGGTCAGGGGGCGTCAAGGTGATGGACGGCAACGGTGTTCGTGACGACCGTAAGGACGTCGCGCCGGTATCGGGGCACGCACGGGCACCTCCGAGCCTCTCTCAGCGGACCGCGACGACCGACGAACCGTGCCCGAACAGCCCCTGGTTGACGGTGATTCCGGCGCTCGCCCCCGCCACCTGCCGCTCGCCCGCCTGCCCGCGCAGCTGCCAGGTCAGCTCGCAGACCTGGGCGATGGCCTGCGCCGGGACCGCCTCCCCGAAGGACGCGAGCCCCCCGCTCGGATTGACCGGGATCCGCCCGCCCAGCGAAGTGGCCCCCTCGCGCAGCAGCTTCGCGGCCTCCCCGGGCCCGCACAGCCCCATGTCCTCGTACCACTCCAACTCCAGGGCGGTGGACAGGTCGTACACCTCGGCCAGCGACAGATCCTCCGGTCCGAGACCCGCCTCCTCGTACGCGGCCCGCGCGATGGAGGGCCGGAACGGGTCGGCGGCGGGGGAGCCCGGCGGGGCGGAGTCGGTGGCGATGTCCGGCAGATCCAGCGCGGTGCGCGGATGGGTGGGGGAGACCGACGAGACGGCGCGGATCCGGACCGGGCGGCTCATCCCGAGCCGCAGCGCCGTCGCCATGCTGCCGAGCACCAGCGCCGCAGCCCCGTCGGAGGTCGCGCAGATGTCCAGCAGCCGCAGCGGATCGGCGACCACCGGGGACGCGGCGACCTCCTCGGCGGTGACGGGGGAGCGGTAGCGGGCGTACGGATTGGCGGCGCCGGCCGCCGCGTTCTTGACCTTCACCCGCGCGAAGTCCTCGGCCGTGTCGCCGTACATCGCCATCCGGCGGCGCGCCCAGAGCGCGAAATAGGCGGGGTTGGTGGCGCCCAGCACCCGGAAGCGCAGCCAGTCGGGATCGTCCGGCCGCTCACCGCCGGCGGGGGCGAAGAAACCCTTGGGCGCCGCGTCGGAGCCCACCACCAAAACGGTGTCCGCCATCCCGGACAGAATCTGGGCGCGGGCGGTGTCGATGGCCCGCGCACCGGACGCACAAGCCGCGTACACGCTGGTGACGCGGGCGCCCTGCCAGCCCAGCGCCCGGGCGAAGGTCGCGCCCGCGACCTGCCCGGGATAGCCGCAGCGCACGGTGTTGGCGCCCACCACGGACTGGATCGCGGACCATTCGAGCCCGGCGTCCGCGAGCGCGGCGCGCGCCGCCTTCGTGCCGTACTCCACGAAGCCGCGGCCCCATTTCCCCCAGGGGTGCATCCCGGCGCCGAGCACCGCCACCTCACCGGTCATGACGCCTCCCCGGGGACGGGCCGCCAGTGCCAGGTGGTGAGGGTGCGCCCGCCCTCCTCGGCCAGCACCCCGGGCACCACCTCGACCTCCATGCCGACGGCCAGATCGGCCACCGTGACCCCGGGGGCGCCCTGCCCCAGCACCACCATCCGCTCGGCGGCCAGCTCCACGGCGATCAGGGTGTACGGCTGCCAGGCGCGCTCGGGGTCGGACGGATAGGGGGCGGGCGGCCGGTAGCGGCCGTCGGTGAAGGACCACACCCGGCCGCGCCGGGACAGCGGCACCTCTTCCAGTTCGGCGCCCGCGCAGCCCGGGGCGCGGCAGAAGGCGTCCTCGCGCGGGAAGTACACCGCGCCACAGCCCCGGCAGCACGTCCCCAGCAGCCGGAACTCCCCGCCCTCGCCGGAGAACCACCCGTCGACCACGGGCACTCGTGTGGGGGACACGGCCCCTCCCGATACCTCGTAACTGACGATGTGTCAGAAGTGTGGCACGGGGACCGTATCGCGCGTAACCCCGGTACAGTGACCGCGATCACGGGCCGCGATCACGGGTCTGATCAGCCGAAGGGCGAGGGGAGCGGTCGATGGCGGAGACGGAGACCAGGACGCGGACCGGGACCACGACGCGCACGGCCGTCCGGCTCGAGGCCGTCACCAAGGACTTCGGGGCGGTGCGCGCGGTGGACGCCGTCGATCTCACCGTCCACGAGGGCGAGTTCTTCACCCTGCTCGGCCCCTCGGGCTCGGGCAAGACCACTCTGCTGCGCCTGGTCGCGGGCTTCGAACAGCCCACCGCCGGCCGTATCGAACTCGCCGGACAGGACGTCACCGCGACGCCCCCCAACCGCCGCGATGTGCACACCGTCTTCCAGGACTACGCGCTCTTCCCGCATATGAGCGTCGAGCAGAACGTCGCCTATGCCCTGACCGTGCGCGGTGTCCGCAAGGCCGAGCGGCTCGCCCGCGCCCGCGAGGCGCTGACCACCGTACGGCTGGACGGCTTCGCCTCCCGCGGCCCCGCCGAGCTCTCCGGCGGCCAGCGCCAGCGCGTCGCCCTCGCCCGCGCCCTCGTCGACCGGCCCGCCGTGCTGTTGCTCGACGAACCGCTCGGCGCGCTCGACCTAGCGCTCCGGCAGGAGATGCAGACCGAGCTCAAGGAGCTCCAGCGGACCACCGGTATCACCTTCCTCCTGGTCACCCATGACCAGGACGAGGCGCTGACCATGAGCGACCGCATCGCCGTGGTCCGGGACGGCCGCATCGAGCAGACCGGCCCGCCGGTCGAGGTCTACGAACGCCCCGCCACCGCCTTCGTCGCGGGCTTCGTCGGCACCACCAACCTGCTGCGCGGCGAGGCCGCGGTCCGCGTCGTGGGCCGCCCCGGCACCTACTCCATCCGGCCCGAGCGGATCCTGCTCACCGACCCCGCCGAACCGCCCGCCGCGGCCTCCGCCGACGGCCGGCGCACCGTCACGGGGCGCATCACCGATATCGTGCACGCCGGGGCGCACACCCGCTTCACCATCGCGCTTCCGCACGGCGACCGGCTCACCGTGCACCGCCAGAACCTGACCGGACTGCCCCAATCCGCCCGCCCGGACGGTGAGATCGGGCTCTCCTGGGACGAGCGGGACGCCTTCCCCGTACCGAGTTGACCTTGTCATTGCCGACGGCACCCTGGCGGGGGCATACCACCCGCCCGATACTGGCCGAGCCTCAAGTGCCAAGTGGGACGAGGAGGACCGGATGCGGAAACGGAAGACGTCTGCCTGGAGGTCCGCGGCCGCCGTCTGCGCGCTGCTGCTGACCGCCGCCGGGTGCGGCTCCGGCGACGACGACGGCAAGGGCGGCCACGCACCCGACAAGCTCGGCAAGGGCGAAGGCGAGGTCAACATCATCGCCTGGGCCGGCTACGCCGAGGACGGCTCCAACGACCCCGAGGTCGACTGGGTCCACCCGTTCGAGAAGAAGACCGGCTGCAAGGTGAACACCAAGACGGCCGGCACGTCCGACGAGATGGTCTCGCTGATGAAGACCGGGCAGTACGACACGGTCTCCGCCTCGGGCGACGCCACCCTGCGCCTCATCGCCTCCGGCGACGCGGCCCCCGTCAACACCAAGCTGGTCCCCAACTACAAGGACGTCTTCCCGGCCCTCAAAAACCAGCCGTTCAACTCCAAGGACGGCCGGATGTACGGCATTCCGCACGGCCGGGGCGCCAACCTCCTGATGTACCGCACCGACAAGGTCACCCCCGCCCCCGACTCCTGGCGCGCCGTCTTCGACGAATCCGCGCGCTACGCGGGACACGTCACCGCCTACGACTCGCCCATCTACATCGCGGACGCCGCGCTCTATCTGATGCGCGCCAAGCCCTCCCTCGGCATCGAGAACCCCTACGCGCTCGACCAGAAGCAACTCGACGCCGCCGTCGCCCTGCTGAAGAAGCAGCACAAGGCGGTGGGGGAGTACTGGAGCGACTACCAGAAGGAGATCACCGCCTTCAAGGGCGGCGACAGCGTCATCGGCACCACCTGGCAGGTCATCGCCAACCTCACCAAGGCCGAGAAGGCCCCGGTCAAGGCGGTGCTCCCCAAGGAGGGCGCCACCGGCTGGTCCGACACCTGGATGGTGTCGGCCAAGGCCGAGCACCCCAACTGCGCCTACAAGTGGCTCGACTGGATCGTCTCGCCCAAGGTCAACGCCCAGGTCGCCGAGTACTTCGGCGAGGCTCCGTCCAACCGTAAGGCGTGCGCCGAGACCTCCGCCCCCGACCACTGCGCGATCTTCCACGCGGACGACGAGAAGTACTTCCAGCGGGTCCACTTCTGGACCACGCCCATCAAGGAGTGCCTCGACGGCCGTAAGGACACCACCTGCACCGACTACGCCCAGTGGACCAGGGCCTGGACGGAGGTCAAGGGCTGAGATGCCCGCCGCGCCCACCCCAGGCTCGCGGCTGCGCCTCACCGCGCTCCTCGCACCGCCCCTGCTCTGGCTGACCCTGGCCTATCTGGGCTCGCTCGCCATCCTGCTGCTGTCGGCCTTCTGGGCCACCGACTCCTTCACCTCCGACGTCGTCCACACCTGGAACACCGACAACTTCCACGAGCTGCTGACCACCCCCGTCTACCGCACCATCGCCCTGCGCACGCTGTCCATCGCGGTCGCCGTCACCGTCATCGACGCGCTCCTCGCCCTGCCCATGGCCTTCGTCATGGCGCGGATCGCGGGCCGGCGCTGGCGGCGGCCGCTGCTGGTCGCCGTGCTCACCCCGCTGTGGGCCGGCTATCTGGTCAAGGCGTACGCCTGGCGGGTCATGCTCGGCGAGGACGGCGTCGTGGGCGCCGCCCTCGCCCCGTTCGGACTGCATGGACCGGGCTACGGCACCACCGCCGTCATCGTCGTGCTCGCCTACCTCTGGCTGCCCTACATGATCCTTCCGGTGTACGCGGCCCTCGAACGGCTCCCCGAGCGGATGCTGGAGGCATCCGCCGACCTCGGTGCCGGAGCCTGGCGGACCCTGCGCTCCGTCGTCCTGCCCGCCGTGCGCCCCGCCGTACTCGCCGGATCCGTCTTCACCTTCTCGCTCAGCCTGGGCGACTACCTCACCGTGCAGATCGTCGGCGGCAAGACCCAGCTGCTGGGCAATGTCATCGCCGCACAGGTCACCCTGGACCTGCCGATGGCCGCCGCGCTCTCCGCCGTACCCGTGGTCCTCATCGTCTGCTATCTGGCCGCCGTACGCCGTGCGGGCGCCCTGGACTCGCTCTAGCCGCTCAGTCGCTCCAGTCGTTCCAGTCGTTCCAGTCGTTCCAGGAGGTGGTTGCATTGCGCGTGTCGCGCACCGCCCGAGTGATCCTCGGCTGTGTCACCGCGGCCGGTCTCGCGATCGTCTACGTCCCGCTGCTGCTGGTCCTGCTCAACTCCTTCAACGCCGACCGCTCCTTCGGCTGGCCGCCCAGCGGCCTCACCGGCCGCTGGTGGCGGGCCGCCCTGCACAGCGACGGCGCCCGCGAGGCCCTGCTCACCTCGCTCAAGGCCGGACTCGCCGCCACCGCGATCGCCCTGGTGCTCGGCACCCTCGCCGCGTACGCCGTCCACCGCCACCGCTTCTTCGGGCGGCGGACCGTGTCCTTCCTGCTCGTCCTGCCGATCGCGCTGCCCGGCATCGTCAGCGGCATCGCCCTCAACGCCGCCTTCCGCACCGTCCTCGACCCGATCGGCGTCGGCTTCGGCCTGTTCACGGTGGTCGTCGGGCACGCCACCTTCTGCGTGGTCATCGTCTTCAACAACATCGGCGCCCGGCTGCGCCGGATCGCGCCCTCCCTGGCCGAGGCTTCCGCGGACCTCGGGGCGCGCTCCTGGCAGACCTTCCGGTACGTCACCTTCCCCGCGATGCGCTCGGCGCTGTTCGCGGGCGGGCTGCTGGCCTTCGCGCTCTCCTTCGACGAGATCGTCGTCACGACCTTCACCGCCGGGCCCGGCACCCGCACCCTGCCCATCTGGATCTACGAGAACCTGGCCCGCCCCCACCAGGCCCCCGTCGTCAACGTGGTCGCCGCGCTGCTCATCGTGGTGTCCGTGGTGCCCGTGTACATCGCCCAGCGGCTGTCCTCGGACCCCGCGGGCGGACGGCTGTGAAGCCCGCTCAGCCGGTCAGCGAGCGGCGCGAGACCGGAAAGTCGAAGTAGGTGTCCGGGAACAGCTCCGGCTTGTAGGTGTAGTGCCACCACTCCTCGGCCAGATTGACGAACCCCAGCTTCTCCAACGTCCCTTTGAGCAGCAGCCGGTTGGCCCGCTGTGCGCCCTTGATCCGCGGGTCGAGCGTATGCGAGAGCGTGTCGAAGCAGTCGTATCCGGTGCCCATGTCCACGGAGTTGTCCGGGAAGCGGTCCTTCTTGGCCGCGTAGCAGGGCACCAGCTTCTCGCCCGGCACATAGGGGCGGGTGGGCAGCGCGGGCAGCCGCACGATCGTCAGATCCATGGTGCTGCCCCGGCTGTGCCCCGACTTCTCGGCGATATAGCCGTCCTCGAACAGCCGGGTCTTGTCGACCTCCGGGTAGAACTCGCCCTTCATCCGCTGGTCGCCCAGGTCCTTGGCCCACTCCACGAAGTCGTTCACCGCGCGCTGCGGCCGATAGCAGTCGTACACCTTCAAGGTGTAGCCCTGCCGCAGCAGTTGACGCTGCGCCTGATGCAGCGCCTCGGCGGCCGGGCGGGTCAGAAGGCACATCGGCCGGCGGTAGCCGTCCACCGGATCGCCGGTGAAGTTGTGCGGTGTGAAGTAGCGGATCTCCTCCAGGATCGTCGGATCGACGTCCCTGAGAGCCACGAACTCCTTCGGGGCCTTCGGCTCCGGCTTCGCCTGCGCCGGGGCGGACGGGGCGACGGCCAGCAGAGCGGCGACGGGCAGGGCGAGCGCACGCAGCGCGGCGGCGAGTCTTGGCATGCCCATCACTTATCCCACCCCCGGAAGCGAAAACAAGCCCATGGACACGAGCCCGCGTCGCGGGGTATCCGCCGACGCCCGCACCGTGGGCCATCCGCTGATGCCCGTGGCGCCGGGCTTACGCGCGGATCGCCCGCACCCCGCCCGACCGGCCCGCCCGCACGTCCCGTCGGCGCCCGCTTCCGCGCCGGGGCGCGCCGTTTCCGCCGTGGCCCTCTTCCGCCCTCGCCCGCGTCCGCCGGGGCGCGCGGACCGGACGGGCCGTAGCGGGACGGCCCCGCCCGGCGGGCTCGGGGGAGGCGGCCATACGGCGGCTCACCCGGCTTCCGCAAGGGGGATCCGGCAAGGCACCCACATGGCGGCGGATCCGGCAGGACACGCTCACCCCGCTCGGGCCCGCGCCGCATCCGCCATGCCGCCGAGGCGAGCGGCATCCGGCGCGACGGGTCCCTCAACTCGTGCGCCGCGGCGGCTTGCCGTCCTCCGGCGGGGCCTCGCCCCGCACCCGCACCGGGTACCCTACCTCGCCGCCGTCCTCGCGCTCGATCGTCACCGCGCCGTCCCGCAGCCGGGTGGCGAAGCGCAGCAGCTCCGGCTTCTTCCAGCCGTCGCCCGTGTCCACGGCCAGCGTGCCCGCGCCCGCGCCCTTGCGCCCCTGGCACGGTGTCCACACCTCCAGCTGCACCCCGCCGTCCGGCCCCGTCACCGGCACCACAGAACCGGCCCGGGCCAGCACCGGGATCCCCGAGAGCGGGGCGTCCAGGACCACCTTGCCGGGGCCGTGGTACGCCCGGCCGGTCACCGTGTCGTACCAGCGGCCGCGCGGCAGCCGGACCGGCCGCTTGCGGGCGCCCTCCTCCAGCACCGGCGCCACCAGCAGCGCGTCCCCCAGCAGAAAGGCGTCCTCGCAGTCGCGCAGCGCCCGGTCCTTGGGCGTCCGCCACCACACGGGCCGCACATACGGGGCGCCGGTGCGCGCGGCCAGCTGCGCCAGCGTCGTGAAGTACGGCAGCAGCCGCCGGCGTTCGCGCAGCGCCGCCGCCGCGTGCTCCAGCACCTCCGACCCGAACTCCCACGGCTCCCGCCGCCCCGCCGAGATCGCCGAATGGGTGCGGAACAGCGGCAGATACGCGCCCAGCTGGAACCAGCGCAGATACAGCTCCGGCGACGGAAAGCCGGTGAAGCCGCCGATGTCGGGCCCCGAATACGGCACCCCGGACAGCCCCAGCCCTATCACCAGCGAAAGCGAGGCCCGCAGCCCCGCCCAGCCCGTGGCCACATCGCCGGACCAGCTGCCCCCGTACCGCTGAAGCCCCGCCCACCCCGAGCGGGAGAAGAGAAACGGCCGCTCGTCGGGGCGCAGCTCGCGCAGGCCCTCGTAGCCGGCCCGCGCCATCGCCAGCCCGTAGACGTTGTGCGCCTCGCGGTGGTCGCCGCCCCGGCCCTCCAGGGCGTGCCGGGCCGAGCGTGGCAGCGTGGTCTCGCCGAAGGCGGCGAACGACACCGGCTCGTTCATGTCGTGCCACACCCCGGAGAAGCCCTGCGCCAGCCGCTCCGCGTACAGCCCGCCCCACCACTTGCGCGCCCGCGGATCGGTGAAGTCGGGGAAGACCGATTCGCCCGCCCACACCACCCCGCGGACCTCACGGCCCCGGGCGTCGCGTACGAAGACGTCCTCCGCCGCCCCGCCCTCGTACACCGCGTTGCCCGGCTCGGCCTTCACCGCGGGGTCGACGATCGACACCAGCCGCACCCCGTCCTCCAGCAGCTCGGCCGCGAGCCCCGGCAGATCGGGAAACCGCGCGCCGTCCACCGTGAACACCCGGTGGCCGACGAAGTGGTCGATGTCCAGATGCAGCGCGGACAGCGGCAGCTCGCGCTCCCGGTAGCCCGCCGCCACCCGCCGGACCTCCTCCGCGTCGCGGAACCCCCACCGCGCGTGGTGATGGCCGAGCGCCCACCGCGGCGGCACCGCCGGGGCGCCGGTCAGTGCCGTCCAGCCGTGCAGCACCCGCGCCGGGGTGCCCACGATCACCCAGTAGCGCAGCGGGCCGCCCTCCATCCGCGTCCGGCAGCCACCGGGCCGGTCGTGGCCCGAGCCCGCGCCCTCCTCGCCCTCCCGCAGGGTGACCGTGCCGTCCCAGGAGTTGTCGTGGAACACCAGATGGGTGCCCGCGTCGGCCACCACCAGCTGCACCGGCATGGTCAGATACAGCGGATCGTCGCCCGGCTCGAAGCTGCCGCCCGGATCGGTGTTCCACAGCCGGTACACCCCGTCCCGCAGCCGGGGCCCCGACGCCCGTCCACCGAGCCCGAAGAACCGCGCGTCCGCGGCCACTTCGGACCGCTGGAGCCAGCGCGCGCCCTCCCCGCCCAGCCCCGGCTCCGCCGGACCCGGCGCCCCGGCCGGCTCCCACCAGCGCGGCGGCAGATCCCGCCGCAGCACCACCCCGCCCGGGGTGCGCACCTCCACCGTGCCGTTCCGCGACACCGTCACCGTGACCCGCTCGGACACCACCCGCCAGCCGCCACCGGTGTCCGGCTCCAGCTCCGCCCGCTCGTCCGCCTCCGGACAGGGCCCGTCCAGCGCGTACGACGGCTCCGGCTCGGCCCCGTCCCAGCCGCAGAACACCGCCCCACCCGCGGTCACCCGCACCCGCAGCGAGGACCGGGCGAACCGCACCACCCCACCCCCCGGCTCCGGCTCCGCCCCTTGCACCTCACCCGGCACCCGGGCAAGCTCGGTACCCCGGCGGGGCAGCCCGACCGCGTCGGCACGCCGACGCCGCCACGCCGAACGCAGTGACCGCAGCCCCCGCGCCGTGCAGACCACCTTCACCGACCGCACCAGCTTCTCCGACCGCACCAGGTCACGCGCATCCATACTGATCAGCCTGCCATTGCCGACACCCGGCGGGGACATGGTTCAACTGCCGTTCACCTGTGGTCCCCGCACATGATCCCGGCCTGTGATGTGGAGTGGCGCCCCTGGTGCGGGAGTCGATCACATGGCATCGTCCTGACCGGACGCATACGAGACGGATGTGCGACCCACGGACACACGCGGACACATCCGACGCGGACAGCCGGGAGCCGAGACCCATGACCACCGCAGCGCAGCCCGACCACCGGCCACACCCCCTGTGGCAGCCCGGCACGGACCGGATCGCCCGGTCCCGGCTGACCGCCTTCCACGCCTGGGCGGCCGAGCGCCACGGCGCGCCCGCGCCCGGCCCGGACGACCCGACCGCGAGCTACGCCGCGTTGCACCGCTGGTCGGTGGAGGACCTGGAGACCTTCTGGCGGGCGGTCGCCGAATGGTTCGAGGTGCGCTTCGCCACCCCGTACGAACGGGTGCTCGCCGACGCCGCCATGCCCGGCGCCCGCTGGTTCCCCGGCGCCACTCTCAATTACGCCGAGCACGCCCTGCGCGCCGCCGAGGACCCCGCCCGCGCCGACGAGCCCGCGCTGCTGTACGTCGACGAGATCCATGAGCCCCGCCCGGTCAGCTGGGCCGAACTGCGCGGCCAGGTCGGCGCGGTCGCCGCCGAGCTGCGCCGCCTCGGCGTCCGCCCCGGCGACCGGGTCAGCGGCTACGTCCCCAACATCCCGCAGGCCACCGTCGCCCTCCTGGCCACCGCCGCCGTCGGCGCCGTCTGGACCTCCTGCGCCCCCGACTTCGGCGCCCGCAGCGTCCTGGACCGCTTCCAGCAGGTCGAACCGGTGGTGCTCTTCACCATCGACGGCTACCGCTACGGCGGAAAGACCCACGACCGCACCGCGACCGTGTCCGAGCTGCGCGCCGAGCTGCCGAGCCTGCGCGCGGTCGTCCACATTCCGCTGCTGGGCACCCCGGCCCCTGAGTCCGCACTGGCCTGGGACGACATCGTCCGCGACGCGATCGATCCGGTCTTCGAACAACTCCCCTTCGACCACCCCCTATGGGTGCTCTACTCCTCGGGCACCACCGGCCTGCCCAAGGCGATCGTCCAGTCCCAGGGCGGCATCCTGCTCGAACACCTCAAGCAGCTCGGCCTCCACTGCGACCTCGGCCCCGACGACCGCTTCTTCTGGTACACCTCCACCGGCTGGATGATGTGGAACTTCCTGGTGTCCGGGCTGCTGGTCGGCGCCACCGTGGTCCTCTACGACGGCAGCCCCGGCCATCCGGACACCGCCGCCCAGTGGCGCGTCGCCGAGCGCACCGGCACCACGCTCTACGGCACCTCCGCCGCGTACGTCATGGCCTGCCGCAAGGCCGATGTCCACCCGGGCCGCGACTTCGACCTCTCCCGGGTCAAGTGCGTCGCCACCACCGGCTCCCCGCTGCCGCCCGACGGCTTCCGGTGGATCCACGACGAGGTGGCCGAGGACATGTGGATCGCCTCCGTCAGCGGTGGCACCGATGTGTGCAGCTGCTTCGCCGGCGCCGTGCCCACCCTCCCCGTCTACATCGGCGAACTCCAGGCCCCCGGCCTCGGCACCGACCTCCAGGCGTGGGACCCGCAGGGCCATCTGGTGATCGACGAGGTCGGCGAGCTGATCGTCGCCCAGCCCATGCCCTCGATGCCGGTCCGCTTCTGGAACGACCCCGACGGCAGCCGCTACCGCGACAGCTACTTCGAGATGTTCCCCGGCGCCTGGCGCCACGGCGACTGGATCACCCTGACCTCCCGCGGCACCGTGGTCATCCACGGCCGCTCCGACTCCACCCTCAACCGGCAGGGCGTCCGCATGGGCTCCGCCGACATCTACGAGGCGGTCGAACGACTCCCGGAGATCCGCGAATCCCTCGTCATCGGCGTAGAACAACCCGACGGCGGCTACTGGATGCCCCTCTTCGTCCACCTGGCCCCCGGCGCCACACTCGACGAAGACCTCCTGACCCGCATCAAGACCACCATCCGCACCCAACTCTCCCCCCGCCACGTCCCCGACGAAGTCATCGAGGTCCCCGGCGTCCCCCACACCCTGACCGGCAAACGCATCGAGGTCCCCGTCAAACGCCTCCTCCAGGGCACCTCCCTGGACAAGGCGGTCAACCCGGGCTCGGTGGACAACGTGGAACTGCTGCGCTACTACGAACGCCTGGCCAGGGAGAGGGGCGGGACGGGGGCGTAAATCTCCAGTCCTTCCGGTGCTTAGGAGCCGCCGGGGGTGAGCCCTACCCCGCACCCTCGGCCGGTCGAGGAACGTTGGGGGCGGACCCGTACCTTCCAGCCCCTCCGGCGTTTGAGGAGCGGGGTCCCGGGGCGGAGCCCCGGCGGGGGTTCGGGGGCGGAGCCCCCGGAACGGGGTCTGGGGCGCAGCCCCGGCGGGGCCCGGGGCGGAGCCCCGGTTCGGGAAGGGGCGGGGG
>NZ_JANIIC010000129.1 GCF_024519315.1 Streptomyces malaysiensis subsp. samsunensis
TCGACCCCGCCCCGGGTCATTCCTCCGGGGCGTTCCGTATGACACGGCTGCGGCCGCGGAATTCGGCGATGACGGTCTCACCGCGCAGGACCGTCACGTCGTAGATGCCGCTGCGGCCGAAGCGGGCGCGTTCGCGGGCGGATGCCGTCAGTACGTCGCCGTCCCTGGCGGGCGCGACGAACGCGATGTCGGCGCCCGCGGCGACGGTGACCGGGCCGTGGCTGTTGCATGCGCAGGCGAACGCCGTGTCGGCGAGAGTGAAGACAAATCCGCCGTGGGCGATGCCGTGGCCGTTGACCATGGACGCTGTCACGGTCATCCGGACAACGGCCGAGCCGTCCCCCGCTTCCAGGAGCTCCATGCCCATGGCACGGGATGCCGCGTCGGCGGCGAACATCGCATGGGCGGGGGCGGCCTCCGGGGCCGATTCGCTGCTCAGTAGGACCACCTCAGATGTGTCGCGGCCCGCCGCACGGTGGCGGCGGGCGATATCGGACCGGCGCGGCGTCGACGCGCATGCGGTACCCGGACTCCGCCGTGACCCCGCACCCGGTTCAGGGCATCGTCGCAAGGTCGCCGGCGATCGTGGCGAGCAGGGTATCGCCGTGGTCCGTGGAGCCGTCGGCGGCCCAGGAGACATAGCCGTCGGGGCGGATGAGCAGGGCGGCTGCGCCCAGATCGGCCGGGCTTGTGGCGCGGACGAGGTCGACTCGTGGCGGGAGCCGGAGGTCGACCGGGACGGTTCCGGCCAGATCGAGCAGAACGGCGTGGCCCGAGCCGAACAGTGCCGACAGCCGGGTGGCACCGGCTTCGGTGACCAGGTCGGCGTCCGGCACGCGCTGTCCGGTGAGCGGATGGTCGCCGGACAGCGGGTAGCGCAGCGAGAGCCCGGACATCAGTCCCGCGATATGGCGGTTGGCGTCGGGCAGGCGCAACAGGTCGATGACGATCTCGCGCAGCGCGGCCACGTCCTCGCTCGGGTTCGGATCCGCCAGGACGCGCTGCGCCGAGGTGTGGTGCAGGACCTGGGCCGCGACCGGATGCCGTTCGGTGTGGTAGGTGTCCAGGAGGCCGCTCGGTGCCCGGCCCTGGACGGTCGCGGCCAGTTTCCAGCCGAGGTTGAACGCGTCCTGTATGCCGAGGTTGAGACCCTGGCCGCCCAGCGGCGGGTGGATGTGTGCGGCGTCGCCCCCGAACAGGACACGGCCCGCGCGGTAGTGCTCCAGCTGTCGGGTGGCGTCGCCGAACCGCGAGGAGTTGTCCACGGCGCCGAGGGTGGTCTCCTCGCCGTACACGGCCCGCAGCGCGGTGGCGATCTCCTCGTGGGTGACGGGGGTGTCGCGGTCGAGGTCCGTCTGGTCCGCGTGTCCGAAGGTGATCCGGTACCGGTCGCCGCCGAGGGGGACCAGCATGGACCAGTAACCGCCCGCATGGCGGGTCAGGGTGCTCATATGCCCCATCTGCCGCGGCACCAGCGGCGAAACGGCGGACAGACGGATGTCGGCCAGCACCGCCTGATGCGTCCCCGGCCGACCGGGAAACGGCAGGCCGAGCAGTTTCCGCACCGTGCTGTGGCCGCCGTCGCACGCCACCAGATAGCCCGCCCGCACGCGCAGCCCGCCCGCCGTCACCACCACACCGTCGCGGTCCGGCTCGACCCCCGAGACGGTGGTCTCGCGCAGAACCCGCGCGCCGGCGGCGACCGCGCGCTCTTCGAGCACCGCCTCGATCTCCCATTGGGGGATCGCGAGCGGGAAAGGGTGCCTGGTCCCCCAGGGGGAGCAGTCCAAGGGCACGGGCAGGGCCGCGAAATGGCCACCCACCGCATCACGCGACACGGCCCGCCGCAGCAGCGGCTCCAGCAGCCCGCGCAACTCCAGCAGCTCAGCGGTGCGGGGCTGGATCCCGCCGCCCTTCACCTGCTCGATGCGCTGGGGCAGCTTCTCCAGGACCAGGGTCTCGACCCCGGCCAGAGCCAGTTCGTACGCCAGCGTCAGTCCGGTCGGACCGGCGCCCGCGATGACGACCTCGGTCGTGCTCTCCGTCAACATCGGCACTCCTTCTCATCTCTCGCCTCGAGGTAAATGTATACCAGGTGCAGAAATCCTCTCAGGGCAGTTTTCTGCTACGGTGAGCGCCGTGGACGGCAAGCCAGGGCTACGGGAACGAAAGAAGCAGCGGACCCACGCGGCGATCTCCGACGCGGCGATCAGGCTCTTCCTCGAACACGGCTTCAGCCAGGTCTCGGTGGCCCAGGTGGCCGAGGCGGCCGAAGTGTCCAAACGGACGCTCTTCGCCTACTTCCCGGCCAAGGAAGACCTCGTGGTGCATCGCCTCGCCGACCACGAGACCGAAACCGCCCGCGTCGTACGGGCCCGCCCACCTCGCACCGCCCCGCTGACGGCGCTGCGCGAGCACTTCCTCAAGGGGCTGCGCGAGCGGGACCCGATCACCGGGCTCAACGACCTGCCCGCGGTGCTCAGGCTCACCCGCATGATCCTCGACACGCCTTCGCTGGTGGCCCGGATGGAGCGGTTCAAGACCGGTGCCGAACGCGCGCTCGCCCAGGCATTGCGAGAGACGGCGGACACTCCGGAACTCACCGCGCGGCTCGCCGCCGTCCAGATCGTCGCGGTCCACTGGGCGCTGGCACAGGACAACGCCGGACGCCTGGCGTACGGCGAGTCGGCCGACGAGCGCTATGCGGGTGCGGTGGCCGACACGGAACACGCGTTCGCGCTGCTGGAGAACGGGTTGCGGCAGCCGGTCCCGCCCTCCGGCACCTACCGGCCGGTGTCCGGGCGCGACGCGCCCGCCGCGCCGTCGGCGGGAAGCGACGGCTGAGCCCCGGCCAGCAGCGCGAGGGCGGCGCCGGACAGTGCGGCGCCCAGGGCGGGCAGCAAGGGGGACCGGCTCGGGGTGCCACGGCCGGGCACGATGTACTCCACTCGCTTCTCCACCGAGTCGGACACCACGGTGCCGGGGCGGTCGTCGTAGGAGGACCGCACATGGACGGTCACCCCGTGGCGGGAGGCGTAGTCCACACTGCTCAGTGCCAGCACCCTGGCACCGCTCGCGGCCAGCTTCCGCATCTGCGCATAGGTCAGGTGGCGCAGCAGCCTGGCGTCGGGCACGGCCCTGGGATCGGTGGTGTAGACCCCGTTCACATCGGTGCGGATCTCGCAGACGTCGGCCTTCAGCGCCGCGGCCAGGGCGATCGCCGTGGTGTCGGAGCCGCCCCGGCCCAGCGTGGTGATCTCCTCGGTGTCCCGGCTCAGGCCCTGGAACCCGGCGACCAGTGCGATGGTGCCGTGGTCCAGCGCCTCCCGTACGCGCCACGGCCGGACATCGATGATCCGCGCCTCGCCGTGCGGGGAGGTCGTGATCACCCCCGCCTGCGGGCCCGTGAAGGAGCGGGCCGGGGCGCCCAGCGCATGGATCGCCATCGCGGTCAGCGCGTTGGAGACCCGCTCACCCGTGGTCAGCAGCAGATCCAGCTCATGCGGTGGGGGCAACGGATCCATCTCCCGCGCCAGGCCGAGGAGCCGGTCGGTGGTGTCACCCATCGCGGACACCACCACCACGACATCGTGCCCGGCCTCGTGGGTGGTCACGACGCGTTCGGCGACGCGCCTGATCCGGTCGGTGGTCCGCACCGAGGACCCACCGTACTTCTGGACGATCAGGGCCATGGGAGCACCCCTCTCAGGGAACGGTGGCCCGGGTGGTGCAGGAGAGGACGGCGGCCGTCAGGATCGAGCAGGCCATGTCCATGACCTCGGCGGTGACGTTCAGCGGGGGCAGGAGGCGTACCACGGCGTCGTCGCGCCCACCGCGTTCGACCATCAGGCCGTGGCGCAGCGCGTGGCGCTGCACGGCGGACGCGACCGAGGACGCGGGACGGCCGTTGCGGGGGTCCGCCAGTTCGATGCCCCACATCAGCCCGCGGCCGCGCACCTCACGGACCCATGGGACATGGGTCAGCCGGCCGAGCCGGTCCGCGAGCTGCGCGCCCCGCCGGCGGACGTTGCCGAGGATGTCGTCGCGCCGGATGACACGGATCGCCTCCACTCCGGCGGCGAAGGCCAGTTGATTGCCGCGGAAGGTCCCGATGTGCGCACCGGGCGCCCAGGTGTCCAGCGCGGTGTCGTACAGGATGAGGGCGACCGGCAGACCGATGCCGCTCAGTGCCTTGGACGCCACGATGACATCGGGTTCGATGCCGTAGCTTTCGTACGCGAACCAGGTGCCGGTGCGTCCGCAGCCGGTCTGGACCTCGTCGACGATCAGGGGGATGCCCAGCGAACGGGTCACCTGGCGCACCTTGCGGACGAAGTCGGCGCGGGCGACGTTGTTTCCGCCTTCGCCCTGCACCATCTCCATGATCACCGCGGCGGGCGGTGGAATACCGCCGTTGCTGTCCCGCAGCGCCTGCTCCAGCAGGTCGGCGCCGCTCATGGAGCGGTCGTCCGGGGCCCGGCCGTCGGCGGTATAGGGGAAGAAGTGCACCCCGGGCATGCCGTCGCGCACGGGTGCCTTCTGGGACACCAGCCCGCTGAGCGCCATGGTGGCGTGGGTACTGCCGTGGAAGGCGCCCTGGAAGGAGATGAGGTCTCCCCGGCCGGTCGCGATCTTGCAGAGTTTGACGGCGGCCTCGACGGCGTTGGCCCCGGTCGGCCCGCAGAAGTGGAGCCGGGTGTGGTGCCGCCGCTCGGGCGACAGCATCGACAGCTGTGCCTCGGCGAAGGCGTCTTTGGCGGGCGTGGGGAAGTCCAGACCGTGGGTCAGCGAGCCGAGCTGCCGCTCAACGGCCCGCACCAGCTCCGGATGGTTGTGGCCCAGGGACAGCACCCCGGCCCCGGCGAGGAAGTCGATGAAGACATTTCCATCGACATCCCGGACAAAGCTGCCCGAGCCCTCGGCCAGGGCGATGGGCAGATGGCGCGGATAGGTCCGGGCGCCGGACTCCCACCGCTCCTGGTGGGCGAGGAGAGCGGCGGAGCGGGGGCCGGGCAGATCGCCGCTGACATGAGGTGCCATCCGCGGAACGGGCCGGAGGGACGTGATCATGAGAAGCCTCCACACGGTTGTGTCGAGGGTCGGCGGGCGCGGTCGGCGGCCGGTTCGCCGACCGGTGCGCCACCAGGGCCCGGACCGGGAGCGGGCGGCCGGTGGCCGGTCCCTCACCCTCAGGGCCCCTGGCGGCCACGGCGGTTCGCCGGTCCATGACGCTTTCCGTCCAGGCGGCCCCTGACGTTTTCCACGCTAGGAAGGGGGCGGTTAAGGTCCGCCGCGACGGGGGTTAGACGACGGCAAAACGTGTCGCGGGCGGTCGGCCACGCCGCACCCATGGGACGTCACACCTGAGGGACATCGCCCATAGGACATCGCCCGTCGGGACGTCTCCGTGGGACCCACCCGTCTGACGGCGGTGGCTCCGTGACCGGCAGCAGCAGGGTGAAGGTGGTGGGCTCCGACCGGCCGAGGGTGAGCCTGCCCCCGGCCGCCTCGGCCAGCTCCCGCGCCAGTGTCAGACCGATGCCACTGCCACCCCGCGAGGTGGTCGCGCCCCGCTCGAAGACGGCCCGCAGGCCGAGCTCCAGCGAGCCCTCGTCGGACACGTCCACGGCGGCCGCCGCCCCTCCCGTCTCGCGCACCGTGACCCGGACCGTGCCGCGGCCGTGCCGCAGGGCGTTGTCCAGCAGCACGTCCAGGATCTGCTCGGCGGCCCGGTCGGGGATGGACAGCCCCCGGGCGCCGGGCTCCACGGCCACGCCCAGACGCCGGCCCCCGGTGGCGAACGTGCCGTGCCAGCGGCGCTCCACACCCTCGACCACCTCGGTGGCGGGCCGGGCGGTCGTGGGCACACCGGGGCGTGGCGTCGCCCTGGCGAGCCGGAGCACCTCGTCCACGGTCCGCTGAAGATGCCGGACCTGCTCCAGGGCCTCCGTCACGGCCGCTCGCTGCTCCGCGTCGGGGCCGGTGGCGGCCGCCTCCAGACCCAGCTGAAGACCGGCCAGCGCGGTGCGCAACTGATGGGAGGCGTTGGAGCTGAAGTGGCGCTCGTGCTCGAGCCATCTGGTCAGATGCTCGACCATGGTGTTCTGGGTGCGCGCCACCCGGTCGATCTCCGCGATCGCACTGCCCTCGGCACGTGCGGTCAGATCCCCGTCCGCCACCGCTCCGGCCTTCGCCGACAGCGCCTCCAGGGGTGCGCTGAGCGTGCGGGCCTGGCGGCGTGCCACCGCGACGGCCGTGGCCAGCGCCACCAGGGCGATACCGGCCAGGCCCAGCCAGGCCAGGACGATACGGCGCCACACCTCCGCGGTGCTGGACGAGGCACGGACCGTGCCGATCACCTGCTCCCCGGTGGACAGGGGCACGGCGACCACGAGCCGGTGGTCGCCGCGCCCCCGGACGACGAGCCCCTTCCGGGCCGTCCGGGCGACCGCGTCCGCCCTGGGGCCGCTGCCGTTGCGCAGCCGCCCCGACAGGTCGTACACCCCGACGTCGATGCCCCGCTCATGAGGGGGCAGTCCCACATGGCCGCCCACCACGAACGGGGGTACGTGGACCGCGGCCGCCAGAGCGGTGCGCTCCAGCTCATCCCGCTCGTCCGCGAAGAAGGACGTCTGGATCCCGAGCGCCAGCGGCGTGGCCAGCAGGACGAGTGCCACCAGCACCGCCACCACGGCCACCCGCATCACGCGCTGTCTCATACGCCCATCATGAACACGGGCACGTCCCGGCGTCCGGCTCCGGCGCGCGCCCTCGCCGCCGTTCCGGGGCTCCATCAGGCTCGCCGCCCCGCCGACGGAGGCCCGGCCGACTCCGACGGCGGCCCGTCCGCGCGCCACCGGGCGGGCCCCGCTCTACGCTTCGGAGCATGCGGGCGACAGGGGCCAAGGACGCGGTGTCCGTTCTGTTCATCGAGGACGACGAGGTGATCGGGCGGCATGTGGAGGCGGGGCTGCGGTCGCATGGCTACGCCGTGGCCTGGACCCGCACGGGCGGTTCCGGTCTGGCCGAGGCGGCCCGGCTCCCCATCGACGTCGTCCTGCTCGACCTCGGCCTTCCCGATGTGGACGGCATCGATGTGGCCCGGCAGCTGCGCGATGAGTATCCCGACGTCCTCATCCTGATCCTGACCGCCCGCAGCGAGGAGATCGATGTGATCGTGGGCCTGGACGCGGGCGCGGACGACTATCTGGTCAAACCCTTCAGCCTGACCGTGCTGCTCGCCCGCCTCCGCGCCCATCTGCGCCGCCGCCCGCCCGCCCCGGCGGGACCGGGCGAACCGGTCCGGATCGGAGACCTGACCGTGGACACCGGCGCGCGCCGCTGCCTCCTGCGCGATCAGGAGGTCGAGCTGCGCCCCAAGGAGTTCGAACTCCTCGCCGTCCTGGCCCGGCACCCGGGGGAGGCCGTCTCCCGCGAATCGCTCATGGCGCAGGTGTGGGACGAGAACTGGTACGGACCGACCAAGACCCTCGACGTCACCATCTCCTCGCTACGCCGCCGGTTGCAGACCGCGGCCTCCGCCACGCCCGAGCCCGTGACCCTGCCCGACCTCACCACCCTGCGCGGACACGGCTACCGACTCGACCCACCCGGCTCCTCGGGCAGCGGCGAGGTGCCCCCGGAACCCTCTTGAGCGGGCCGGTGGGGAGGAGGCGCCACGGGCCGGATCGCCGCGGTGGGCTCCCCCGGGAGGAAGGTCACCTGAGGTGCCCCCGTGCGCGGGTGGACGGCGACCTCGGCCGTCACCCCGTACACCTCGGCGAGCAGATACGGGGTGAGCACCTCCGCGGGTGTCCCTGACGCGATGACCTCGCCGGCGCGCAGGACGTAGAGGCGGTCGCAGTAGTACGCGGCGAGGTTGAGGTCGTGCAGGGCCACCAGAACGGTGGCGGGCAGCCGTCGCAGAATGCCGAGCACATCCAGCTGGTGGCGGATGTCCAGGTGGTTGGTCGGTTCGTCCAGGACCAGCAGGGAGGGCTGCTGGGCCAGGGCACGGGCGATGAGCACGCGCTGGCGTTCGCCTCCGGAGAGGCGGTCGAAGGAGCGGCCGGCCAGACCGGCGGCGTCGACCGCCTCCAGGGCCGCGCCGATGAGCCGGGCGTCCTCGGCGGTGTCGCCGTCGAGCAGGCGTTTGTGCGGGGTACGGCCCATCGCGACGACCTCGCGAACGGTCAGGTCGATGCCGGCGCCGGACTCCTGGACCACGGCGGCCAGAGTGCGGGCCAGCCGCCGTACCGGCAGCGACCAGGCGTCCGCCCCGTTCACGCGTACGCACCCCGTGTCGGGGCGCAGCACGCGGTAGACCGCGCGCAGCAGACTGGACTTACCGCTTCCGTTGGGGCCGACGAGGCCGATGACCTCCCCGGGCCGGGCGGTCAGGGAGACGTCCCGTACGAGGTGGTGTGCGCCGGCGGTGAGCGTCAGCCCCTCGACGGCGAGTTCGGTCGCGCTCATCCCACTCCTCGATCGGCGTCGCGCCGGGCGTCCCGGCGCATCAGCCACAGAAAGAACGGCCCTCCGCACAGGGCCGTCAGGACCCCGACGGGGATCTCCATCGGGGCGGCGACCGTGCGCGCGGCGACGTCGGCCCAGATGAGGAACACCGCTCCGGCCAGTGCGGCGGTCGGCAGTACGCGGCGGTGGTCGCCGCCCACGAACAGCCGCACGATATGAGGGAGGATCAGGCCGACGAAGCCGATCGGCCCGGCCGCCGCCACCAGGACCCCGGTGACCAGGGACAGCAGGACGAACATCCGGGCACGGAACCGGGCCACGTCCAACCCCATCGTGGTGGCGGCCTCCTCGCCCGCCAGAAGCAGGTTGAGCGAGCGGGCCTGGACCACCAGGACGACGGTGCCGAGCAGCAGGGCCGCGCCCGGCAGCCACAGCGTGCCCCACTGGACGCCACCGAGGCCACCGAGCGTCCAGGCGAGAACCGCCCGCGCCTCGTTGCCCCGGCCGGTGGTCAGGAGCAGCAGATCCATCACCGCGGTGAGGACCGACGCCACCGCGACCCCCGACAGCACCAGCCGGGCCGAGGTGATACGGCCGCCGGCCCGGGCCGTGGTGTACACGAGCAGCAGCGTGAGCAGCGCACCGGCGAACGCGGCGGCCGACAGCGACACCGGCCCGAGCAGGCTCACCCCGAAGACGATCACGACGACGGCACCGAGCGAGGCCCCGGAGGACACCCCCAGCAGATACGGCTCCGCGAGCGGATTGCGCACCAGCGCCTGCATGGCGGTACCCACCACCGCGAGCCCGGCACCCGTCACGGCCCCGAGCGCCACCCGCGGAGCCCGCACCTTCAGCACGATCGTCTCGTGTGCCCGCGACGGGACCGGCGCCGACCAGTCGGCGCCGAGCGCGTGCGTCACGATGCGCCACACCTCACCGGGCGGCACATGGACCGAACCGATGGCCATGCCCGCCGTGGCGGAGACCAGGAGCAGGATGCCGAGCGCCGCCAGGACCATGGCGAAGGACACACGGCGCGCCCCGCCCTCACCGCTCTTGCGTCCGGGGCCGGTACCCGTCGCCGGAGCGTTCCGTACGGTGTCCGTCACCGGAACTTCTCGGGGTGCAGTGCGCGCGCCAGATCCGAGGCCGCGTAGGGCGGACGGACGCCGACGACCGTCGCGGTCAGCGGAAGCACGACGAACCGTTTGTTCTTCACGGCGGGGACGTCGGCGAGTGCGGGCTGCGAGAGCAGGAACCGCTTCTTCCGCTCGACGCTCCCGGCACCCGCGTAGTCGTAGATCGCGATGACCTCGGGTTTGCGGGCGACGACCTGCTCCCACGACGCGTCACCGAAGACCTCGTCGAGGTCGTCGAACACGTTCCGGCCGCCGGCCAGCCGGATGATCTCGGTGCCCAGACCCTTGCCGCCCGCGGTGAACGCCGCCTTGTCCCCGCTGTCGTACACGAACACCGGCACGGCCCGTGCGCCCCGCACCGCCCGGGTGGTCCGCTCGACCCGCCGCTGGAGGCCGGCGACCACCTTGTCGGCGCGCCCCCGCACTCCGAAGATCGCGCCGATGGCACGGATCTCGTCGTAGGTGTCCTTCATCGACACGCGCTTCTCGCCGCAGTACTCGCGGTTGAGGTACGTGTCGATGCCCGCCTCCGCGAACGCCTTGCGGGAACGGCCCTCGTTCCCGGCGAACGCGCTGCCGTAGCCGCCGTAGACGAAGTCCGGATCGGCGTTGAGGACGGTCTCGAAGGACGGTTCCTTCTTGGCCAGTTCGGGAATGGCCGCGAAGTCCTTCCGGTACCGCGGCAGAACGGCCGAGTCGGAGAAGGCGGTGCCCACCATACGGTCCTTCAGACCGAGGGCCAGCATGAGCTCGGCGGGGTGCTGATGGATGGTGACCGCCCGCTCGGGCGGCTTCTCGTACGTGGTGCGGGTCCCGCAGTTGTCGATGGTGACGGGGAAGCCCTTGAGCGACGACGCCGCGCTCGCCGGTTCGTCCGCGGGGCCCTCGCCTCCGGCGCAGCCGGTCAGCAGGGTCGTGGACAAGGCGACGGCGGCGGCGACGCGCAGGGCGCGATGGCGGGGAAACGCCGGGGGAGAGAAAACAGGACGGGACATGCCGTCGTACACGTAGAGCCTCCTGGGGAGTCCGCGCTCCTCGGAACGGGCCCGCGACAGGCCAGTGTCCTGACTCCCGGATCGACGTTCCCCCGGCCTTCCCACGCGGTGCGCAGTGGCATGTCGAAGGGTTGCACTCCCCGGTCACAGTGGCGGGACCGTGCCGGAATCGCACCGGCTTCCTGTCTCCCGTCGCGGTGATGACCGGCTGATCTTACGTAGGAGTGGTCGAGGGGCGAAAGGGCGCCCCCGGCCGGAACCGTGCGTACGGGGCAGGGGCTCCCGGCGCTCAGCGATGCTGTGTCCATTGTGGAGCGATCTTGTGAGACTCGGACGCGTCGCTGAACCTCACCCGTCCCCGGCTCGTCATCCAGAGCCAGAGCACCGGGACATCTTCGCGATGGAGCGAAGTCCCCGCGTGAGGAAACGCACCGCGAACGAATGGACGAGCACGCCATGGGGCGACACCGACGAATATCCCAGCTTCCCCGTACCACCCTGGCGTCAAGAGCGGCGCTGGCCGCGGGGGCACTCGTGCCGACGGTCGTCTCGGTGGGGTCGGCTCACGCGGCCACCCCGCAGGCGGCGATCTGCGCCTCGGACAAGCCGGAACTCGCCGAGAAGCTCTCCGAGGACATCAACTCCGCACTGGACGGCGCCTCCGCCACGACGGCGATCAGCCTCCACGACCGCACCACGAACACCACCTGCGCTCTCGACGCGGACCGGAAGTTCGACTCCGCGAGCACGGTCAAGGTGACCGTGCTCGCCACGCTGCTGTGGGACGCGCAGAAGGACGATCGCGCCCTGACGCAGGAGGAGAAGGACCGTGCCACCGCCATGATCACGAAGTCCGACAACGATGCCACCACCGCGCTGTGGAACCAGCTCGGGGCGGCCAAGGTCAACGCGTTTCTGCTGGCCGCGGGGATGACCAACACCGTCCTCGACAGTGAGGGGCACTGGGGGCTCACCCAGATCACCGCGAACGATGAGGAGAAGCTCCTCCAACTGGTGACCCACGCGAACCCGGTGCTCGGCGAGGACTCCCGCGCCTACATCCTGAAGCTGACCGGCGAGGTCATCCCCTCGCAGCGCTGGGGGACCCCGGCCGGTGCGCCGGGCGACGCACAGGTGCATGTGAAGAACGGCTGGCTGGAGCGGGCCACGAACGGCTGGCGTGTGCACAGCCTCGGCGCTTTCACCGGCGGTGACCACGACTACACGATCACGGTGCTCACGCAGGACAACGCCACGATGGACGACGGCATCGCCAACATCGAGGGCATCGCCCGCGCGGTCCACGAGAACCTCAACGCACCAGCGTCCAGCGCCCGGCCCTAGGCGCGCCCAGCCCTA
>NZ_JANIIC010000013.1 GCF_024519315.1 Streptomyces malaysiensis subsp. samsunensis
GGGCCCGACACGGGCTGGCCTCGGGGGGTGCCACCGTGCCCCCCCCCGGGGCCGACTCGCCATCTCTCGGCGTCCGCCGCCTGAGTGGCACCGCGGCCCCTCGCCACTAAGGTCATCTTCAAGCGGCATACGGAGGGCGGATGAAGGTGGACAGGTCCTTCTACCGGGACGCGACCGAGCTGGCCGAGCTGATCCGGACACGGCAGATGTCGTCGGTCGAGGTGGTGCGGGCGCATCTGGACCGGATCGACGAGGTCGACCCACGGCTCAACGCGATGGTGACGGTGCTCGCCGAGCAGGCGCTCGCCGCGGCACGCGCCGCTGATGAGTCGGTCGCGGCCGGTGCCCCGCTCGGGCCTCTGCACGGTGTGCCCTTCACAGTCAAGGACGCGCTGGATGTCGCGGGCGTCGTGACCACACGTGGCTCCACACTGTTCCGCGATCATGTCGCGACGGCGGACGCGACCGCGGTGGCGCGGCTTCGGGCGGCCGGTGCCATTCCGCTGGCCAAGACGAACCTGCCCGAGTTCTCCTACTGGACCGAAACCGACAACCTGCTCGTCGGCCGGTGCGACAACCCCTGGGATGACGAGCGAACACCCGGCGGTTCCAGCGGCGGTGAGTCGGCCGCGATCGCCGCCGGGATGTCACCGCTGGGGCTGGGCAGCGATGTCGCCATCTCGGTGCGGGGCCCGGCGCATGACACGGGGATCGTCGCCCTGAAGGCGACCCGGGGCAGAATCCCGATTACCGGACACTGGCCCGAAGTTCCCCGTCGTTACTGGCATGTCGGTCCGATGGCGCGCAGTGTGCGGGACATCGCGACCACGTTGCGCGTTCTTTCCGGACCCGATGGCGCGGATGGTGAGGTGCGGCACGCACCACCCCACACCGACCCCCCGAAGGAGATGGCCGGGCTGCGTGTCGGCCGGCTGATCGAGCCCGGATTCGGTCCGGTGGACGCTGAAGTGGCGGCCACGGTCTCGGCCGCGGCCGACGCACTGCGCGACATCGGCTGCACCGTCGAACCGGCTCCCCTGGAAACGCTGGAGACGATCGACGGGACCGAGCTGAGCGCCACCCTGTTCACCGCGGAGACGGTGCCGTACTTCCGGCATGCGGCCGCCGGCCGCGAGTCCGAGTTGCACACCGTCATCCAGCGCACGCTCACCGCTCCGGAAGTGGCGCTGGACGACTACATCGCCGCGCAACAACGGGTCGAGGAGCTCAGTTCGCTGTTCGCCGAGTACTTCGAGCGCTATGACGCGCTGCTGTGCCCGGTATGCCCCGTACCGGCCCAGCCCCATGCGCGGCCGACGTTCCCTGTCGGGGACAAGACGGTACCGGCGCGCGGCATCATGCGCGCCACCGTGCCGTTCAACCTCACCGGTCTGCCCGCGCTGTCGCTGCCGTTCGGGGCGAGCAGCGACAACCTGCCGATCGGCGTCCAGCTCATCTCCCGCTGGTTCGACGAGACGACCGTCCTGCGTCTGGGCGCGGCACTGGAGTCGGTCAGCCCCGTCCGCCACCGCTCCCCCGACCTCGCCGGCCGCTGACCCGTCACACGACGTCCGGGCCGCGACCTTACGCCACGACCGCCGGTATCGGGGGCGGCGGCTCGTGGGTACCGCCGACGCGATGAGTACGTCCAGGCGCTGATCCGGCGGGTATGGCGGAGCCCTGTCCCGGCCGGTCACCAGCCGCTGACGCGGTTCCAGACGGCGTGGACGGCGGGTGCGTCCGTCGCCGTCCGGCTGCTGTCGATGACGTGGTAGCCGCGGTGCTGTGCGGCGGTGGCGCAGGCGTGGTTGGGCAGGACGCGCAGACGGGTGCCGACGGGCAGGTCGGGCAGGACGGCGCCGTCGCGGGCGGTGAGGGTACCGTGCTCCTGGCTCGCGGCGCTCATGACCAGGCCGGGGATCAGATCTCCCGCCAGGTCGGTGACCAGGCCGTATCCCTGGTCCTGGGGCTGGGCCGCCGTACCGCGGTCGCGGGACATCGCCATCCAGCCGCCGTCGGTGACGATCCAGCCGTACTCGGGGCGATGTCCGATGACGGTGACGACGACCGACAGCGCGAGGTCGTCGACCCGGCACACCCCGAGACCGGCCATGACCAGGTCGAAGAAGACGTAGTTGCCGGCGCGCAGTTCGGTGACACCGGTGAGGTCCTCGGCGGCGTGCGCGGTGGGCGTCGAACCGACGCTGACGGTCGCCACGGGCAGACCCGCGGCACGCAGCTTCTCGGCGGCGGCGACGGCGGTGTCGCGTTCGTTCTCCGCCGCCAGCCGCCGCTCCTCCACGGAGTGGGCGAAATAGGACTCGCCCGCGTGCGTCAGCACACCGTCCAGGCATCCGGCCTCGTGGAGGGTGCGACCGATGTCGACGAGTGCGGGGGCGTCGGTCTTGAGACCGCCGCGGTGGCCGTCGCAGTCGATCTCGATCTGGGCGGGAACGCTGACACCGGCCCGGTGGGAGGCTTCCGCCACGAAAGCCGCCTGCTCGGCGCTGTCCAGCAGGACGCGGAGGGTGACACCTCGGCCCAACAGGGCGATCACACGCGGGAGTTTATGCGGGGCGATGCCGACGGCGTAGGTGATGTCGGTGTAGCCGCCGTCGGCGAACGCCTCGGCCTCGGCGAGCGTGGAGACGGTGACGGGGTTGGGGGCGCCGCCGTGCATAAGGGCGGCGACATCGAGGCTCTTGGCCGTCGGGTGCGCCGGTAGCCGTAGGCGAGAGATGCCATTCCTCCCCGGCGTGAACGCCCGGAGTTCCTCGCAAGAATCAGGCTGAAGATCCTCGGGGTCCTCTTCCCAGAAGGTCGGGAAGCCCGGGTTGGGGGGTCTGATGTGGGGACATCGCTGGCTCCCTGGGGCAGGCGAGCGGCGGCACAACGGGCCGCCGGCGTGGTGTCGGTCACCGCTGGCCTGAAACCATCACCCAGGGCGTACCGCGCCCGAAAGCCTCAGCAGCGCGACAACTTGCGCTCCTGAGACCGAAGAAATCTGGCCCTCTCAACGGGTGGCGAGCTTGTCCGTACCGTGGTGTTCGCGCCTGGGCGGTCGCCTGCCCGTGGAGGTTCGCAGGACGTCGACCAGGGCGGCCACGGTCGGCCGGTGTTCGGCGAAGGAGCGGAACACCACCACGATGTGGCGCTCCATCGTCTCGCGCAGTTCCAGGACATCGAGGCGGGAGGGGCGCAGCCGGAGCATCAGATCCGTCACCACGCTGACCCCGACGCCTGCCTCGACCAGGGCCAGGGTGGCTGCCGTGTCCGTCACTTCATGCGCGACCTGCGGTTCGAAACCGGCCCGACGGCAGGCGGTGAGGACGGCGCGGCCGTAGTAGCTGCGGACCGACGGCAGGATCCAGCCCAGTTCCCTGGTGTCGGCGAGCGAGACCTTCCGCGGGCCGGCCCGGCCGGACGTATCAGACGTGCCGGATGTGCGGGATGTATCGGCCCGACCGGGCATCGCTCCGGTGGGGACCGCGAGCGAGAAGCGTTCCCTGGACAGCTCCATCACCCGCAGGGACGGATCCCTCGGGATGGGCACGTCCGGGTAGTCCAGGCCCAGTGCCAGGTCCACCGTGCCACCGGCGACCGCGTCGTACACCTCGTCCACGTCCATGTCCCGGCTGCGCACGGTCACGCCCGGATGCCTCTCGCGCACCTGGCGCAGGGCCGGGGGCAGGATCTCGGCGGCGGCCGTGGCGAAGAGCCCGACCCGCAGCGTGCCGGAGATCTCGTTCCGGGTGCGCTCCAGCGCTTCCACGGCCTCGGCCTCCGTGGTGAGGATGCGCTCGGCGTGCAGGGCCAGTGTCGCCCCGGCGTCGGTGAGTTCCACGCGGCGTCCCACCCGCCTCAGCAGTCGCATGCCGGTGGCCTTCTCCAGCGCGGTGATCTGCTGTGAGACCCCACCGGGGGTGTATCCCAGGGCGTCCGCGACCGCGGTGATGGTGCCGCGTCTGGTCAGTTCCACCAGTGAGCGCAGCTGTGCACTCGTCCAGTCCATATAGGAATCCTAAAAGATCAGGAGCATGAAGCCTTGATGGACGTCAACGGTCGGTTTGCTGCACGATGACGCGGAGATAGCTGATCGGCATCGCTCTGTCCTGACAGCCCCGCCGCCCCCGGAAACGGACCCGTCTTCGTCCGGTGGGGCGACCCCTGGAAGGGAGTGGTCTGTTGTCCTCCTCCGCCTTCCCCACCGTTCCGGCCTCGGCCGATGTCGTGATCATCGGCGGCGGTGTGATGGGTGCGAGCATCGCCTTCCACCTCGCCGAGGCCGGGGTGACGAACATCGTCGTCGTCGAGCGCGGCGACCTCGGCCGCGGCAGTTCGGGCAAGCCGATCGGCGGCGTACGCGCCCAGTTCTCCGATCCGCTCAACATCGAGCTGGGCAGCCGCAGTCTGCGTGCCTTCGAGGAGTTCCCGCACCGGCCCGGCGCCGACATCCGGCTCGACACCGTCGGCTATCTCTTCCTGCTCGACAGCGAACGGCAGGCGAGCGACTTCGCGGCCGGTGTCGGGCTCCAGAACAGCCTGGACGTGCCGAGCCGCATGATCGGCCCCGAACACGCGCAGCGGCTGTGCCCCTATCTCAGCACCGACGGTCTCGTGGCCGCCGCGTACTCCCCGGCCGACGGGCACGCCCGCCCCGGGCTGGTGGTCCAGGGGTACGCGGCGGCCGCGGCCCGGGCGGGGGTCACCATCGCCACCCGTACCGCGGTCCGCGGCATGGACACGGCCGGGGACCGTGTCGTCGGTGTGCACACCAGCCACGGGCGCATCGCGTGCTCCGCCGTGATCTGCGCGGCGGGGGCCTGGTCGGCGCGGATCGGCGACATGGCCGGCGTCCACCTCCCGGTCCGGCCGGTGAAGCGGCAATTGGCGTTCACCGCGCCGCTCGCGCCGCCCGCCCCGCGCATCCCGTTCACCATCGACTTCTCCTCGACCGCCTACTTCCACAACAGCGACGACGGGCTGCTGCTCGGGCTGGCCGACCCCGGCCAGGCGGAGGGCTTCGACACCACCTGGACCCCGGAGTGGCTGGAGCTGTTCCGCACCGTCGCCCGCCACCGCGCCCCGGCCCTGGCCGATATGGAGACCGCCGGTGGCTGGGCGGGCCTGTACGAGGTCACACCGGACCACAACGCGCTGATCGGCCGCTCCGGTGAGCTGCCCAACTTCCTGTACGCCGCCGGGTTCTCCGGTCATGGCTTCCTCCAGGCGCCCGCGGTCGGGGAGGTCGTACGCGATCTGTACCTGGAGCGCGAGCCGTTCACCGATGTCTCCCCGCTCAGCGCCGACCGGTTCCACCGGGGCGCCGAGATCCGCCCCGAAGCCCATGTGGTGTGAACCGTGGATCCCGATCGAAAGGCCCAACCATGTCAAGGATCAGTCAGTGGGAGCTGAGGGCCGCCTTCGCGGCGCGGCTGTCGGAGATGTACGGACGGGAGGTGCCCGCCTACACCACGCTCGTGGACGTCTCACGCGAGGTCAACGAGGACGTCCTGCGCGCACGGGGAGCCTCCGCCGAACGCCTCGGGTCCATCAGCCGAGTGACCGCCGAGCGCCACGGGGCCATCCGCGTCGGCACCCCGCGCGAACTGCGCCACGTCGCCCGCGTCTTCGCCGCCCTCGGTATGCACCCGGTCGGCTTCTACGATCTGCGGGAGGCCGCGGCCAGCGCTGTCCCCGTGATCTCCACCGCCTTCCGCCCGGTCGACCGCGAGGAGCTGGCGCGCAACCCCTTCCGGGTGTTCACCTCCCTCCTCACCCCGGCAGACCCCCGCTTCTTCGACGCCGACCTGCGCTCGCGCCTGGAAGCCTTCCTCGCGGACCGCGAGCTCTTTCCGCCCGAGCTGCTCACGCTGGCCGACCGTGCCACCGCCGAGCGGGAGCTGCCCCAGCAGGAGGCCGAGCGGTTCCTGCACCTCGCCGTGCGGGCGTTCGAACTGTCCGCGGAGCCGGTCGACAAGGCGTGGTACGAAACGCTGGAGCGGATCTCCGCCGTCGCCGCGGACATCGGCGGGGTGCGCAGCACCCATATCAACCACCTCACCCCGCGCGTCCTCGACATCGACGAGCTGTACCGGCGCATGACCGACCGCGGTATAGAGATGATCGACACCATCCAGGGCCCACCGGCCTGGCAGGGCCCCGACGTCCTGCTGCGCCAGACCTCCTTCCGGGCCCTGGCCGAATCCCGTGCGATGCGCACCCCGGACGGCAGCGTCATCAGCGGCGCCCTGAGGGTCCGGTTCGGTGAGGTCGAAGCGCGTGGCATCGCCCTCACCCGCGAGGGCCGCGCCCTCTACGACGAACTCCTCGGCCACATCGACGAGCGGACGGCCGAGAACCCCTCGCAACCCCGCGGTGAGATCGCGCGCGCGGTGTGGGAGCGCCACATGCCCGGCAGCGAACACGCACTCGCCGCCAAGGGCCTGGCCCACTTCACCTACCACCTCCGCCCGGACCGGCCCCGCGACGGCAGCCGGCCTCCCGCCGGGGTGGGCGAACTGCTGCGGCAGGGCTGGGTGCGCGCCGAGCCCATCGTCTACGAGGACTTCCTGCCCCGTTCCGCCGCCGGCATCTTCCAGTCCAACCTCAGCGGCCAGGGCACCCGCCACCACGACCAGCAGGGCACCGCCTACGACGCCGACTGGCTCTCCGGCGCCATCGGCCGCGACGTCCTGGACCCCTTCGCCCTCTACGAACGGCAGCAGAACGAGTCCCTCGCACCTGTCGCCCGGGAGCTGGGCCTCACCGGCGCCCTCAGCTGACCCATCGCCCCCTCACTCCGGAGGACCGCCATGACCAGCACCGCACTGCCCACGACGGACGACCTGCGCGCCCGCGCCCGCGCCGCCCTCGGGAACATCGGCGTCGACGTGGCCGAGGGCGGCGGCTTCCCCGCCCGTACGCCCCTCACCGGCGAGCACCTCTTCGGGCTGACGGCCGCCACCGAAGCCGACACCGAAGACGCCGTCGCGGCCTCATGTGCGGCCTTCGTCATCTGGCGCACCACGCCCGCGCCGCGCCGCGGTGAACTCGTGCGCCGCCTCGGTGAGCTGCTGCGCGAGCACAAGGGCGATCTGGCCGACCTCGTCACCATCGAAGCGGGCAAGATCCGCTCCGAGGCGCTCGGCGAGATCCAGGAGATGATCGACATCTGCCACTTCGCGGTGGGCCTGTCCCGGCAGCTGTACGGCCGCACGATCGCCTCCGAACGCCCCGGCCACCGGCTGGCCGAGACCTGGCACCCCCTCGGCGTGGTCGCGGTGATCTCCGCCTTCAACTTCCCCGCCGCCGTGTGGTCGTGGAACACCGCCGTCGCCCTCGTCTGCGGCGACACCGTGATCTGGAAGCCGTCCGAACTCACCCCACTGATCTCCCTGGCCTGCGACCATCTGCTCGCCCGGGCCGCCGAGGAGGTCGGCGCGCCCCGCGATGTGCACCGTCTCCTGCTCGGCGACCGCGCGGTCGGTGAGCGGCTCGTCGACGACCGGCGTATCGCCCTCGTCAGCGCGACCGGCTCCACCCGCATGGGCCGCGAGGTCGGCCCCCGCGTCGCGGCCCGCTTCGGCCGCAGCCTGCTGGAACTCGGCGGGAACAACGCGGCGATCGTCACCCCGTCCGCCGATCTGGACCTCGCCGTTCAGGGCATCGTCTTCGCCGCTGCCGGCACCGCGGGCCAGCGCTGTACGACGCTGCGCCGCCTGATCGTCCACCGCGATATCGCCGACACCCTCATCGAGCGGCTCACCGCCGCCTACGAGAGGCTCCCCATCGGCAATCCGTTCGACGACACCACACTGGTCGGCCCGCTCATCTCCACCACGGCCCTCGACACCATGCACGGCGCGCTCGCCCGCGTACGGGCGCAGGGCGGCAAGATCCTGGCCGGTGGAAACCGGCGTCTTGCCGAGGCCGCGCCCGCGGCGGCCTACACCGAACCGGTCCTCGTCCACGTCGGCGAACAGACCGACGTCGTACGGGAGGAGACCTTCGCGCCGATCCTGTACGTCCTCGCCTACGACACCCTCGACGAGGCGATCGCGCTGCACAACGACGTGCCCCAGGGCCTGTCGTCCAGCATCTTCACCCGCGACCAGCGGGAAGCCGAGGTCTTCCTGTCCGCCGCGGGCTCCGACTGCGGTATCGCCAACGTCAACATCGGCACCTCGGGAGCCGAAATCGGCGGTGCCTTCGGCGGCGAGAAGGACACCGGCGGCGGCCGGGAGTCGGGCTCCGACGCCTGGAAGTCGTATATGCGCTCGGCCACCAACACCATCAACTACTCCACCGGACTCCCCCTCGCCCAGGGCGTCAGCTTCCTCTGATCGCGCCCTTCGCACGGGAGCGCGGGGCATTCGCATGGGAACGCGGGGCAGCGGCCCGTCCTCTCCCCCTCGGAGGACGGGCCGCTGCCCGTGGTGTCGCGTCCCGCTCAGCCCCGGCTCAGCGGACTCGGGCCCGGTTCACCAGATCTCGTGCCAGCCGGAGCCGCACTTGTCGAGGTACCAGTGGCCCGAGCCCCCCGAGTGGCCGATGCACTCCTGAACCTTGATGCTGCGGACGGACGAGGCGAAGTTGTATCCGCCCGCCGAGCCGATCGACTTGGAGCTCCCGGTCACGTCGTACTCGTACCGGCTGCCGCCGTCGGCGTACTTCGCGGAGATCTGGAGGATCGCGTACTTGCCGTCCGTCTTGGTGTCCTTCAGGGTGCCGGTGAGCTGCACCCGGCCATCTCCCCGCGTGTAGACCTTCCCCGAGGCGTGGGCGCCGGCGACGTCGGAGGCGTAGCCCTTGGCCGTCCAGCCGCTCTGCACGGAGGCGGAGGCAGGGGCGGCGGCAGCGACGCCGCCGCCCAGAACGGCGGCCGCGGCCACCAGGGCCATGCGCTGACGAGCGTTCATGGTTGGTTCCTTCCCCGTTGTGGTGAGGGCGGCGCGGGGTGGACCGCGCCGCCCGACTTGCGATACCGAGACTGCGGGCCCGCCCCGGTCAGCCGCCAGAACCCGCGGCACATTGAGGAGTTCGCGGGACGTCCCACGCGCTGAGCTGCGCGGACGTCACCCCCGGGGACGCCCTACCGGGACGCGGCGGGCCGGACCGGCGGCGGTCGGCTGAGCGAGAGGGTGCCGCGAGGCCGGTCACGGAGAGCCAAGGGGCCGTAAAGCGGCGTACCAGAACGCGCGGGAGGCGGATAATTCGGGCCTCGGGACTCAATGCGTATGGGGTGGAACATGTCGCGTTGGAGGCCATTACCGGATTCGCTCGATGATCGGGTTCGGCAGCTGGTCGTGCAGTTACGCCGGTTGAAGGACCGCAGCGGGCTCGGTCTGTCGTCGCTGGAGTCCAAGACCGGCTACAGCCGCTCCTCCTGGGAGCGCTATCTCAACGGGAAGGCGCTGCCGCCCCGGCAGGCGGTGGAGGAGCTGGCGCGGGTGGGCGGCGTCGAGCCGACACGCCTCCTGGTGCTCCACGAGGTGGCCGAGGCCGCGTGGCGGGAGAGAGACGCGGCGGCGGACGTGCCCGCGCTGAGCGAGTCCGCGCCGGGCGGATCCACGCCGGGCGAGTCCGCGCCGGGCGGCGAGCCCTCGACAGCGAGCGCGCCGAGGTCGAGGAGCGTGCTGATCGGCATCTGCGCGGCCGTGGCCCTCGGCGCGCTGCTCGTCGGACTGCTGATCGCGGCGCCCTGGAAGGACGGAGGGGGTGGTGGGAAGGGCGCGGCCGAGACGCGGCACGGCGCGGCCGGGTCCTCCCATGGCACCTTCGCCTACCGGCCGGGGAAGACCTACCCCTGCCCCGTCAAGCGGGAGAACGGACGGGCGTACGCGGGCTACAGCACCACCCGCACCGCCATCCTCTCCCAGCCGGGATGGGAGGTCGTGGAGGCCCAGTGCCTCCTGCGGCACCTGGGGTTCGACCCGGGTGGCGCCGACGGCGTCTACGGGGAGAACACCACGCGGGCCGTCAAGCGGCTACAGAAGAAGGCGGGGCTGCCTACCGATGGCATCGTCGGCCCGCATACCTGGCAGGTGCTGCGCGGATGAAGGACGCCGCACCACCAACCGCCGCCGCTCCGTCCTGCAACCGGCTGGCCGCGGGGCTGCGCGAGCTCAGGGCGCGTACGGGGCTGAGCATGGCGGCACTGGCCGAGCGCACCGCGTACAGCAAGTCCTCCTGGGAGCGCTATCTCAACGGCAAGCAACTGGCCCCGCGCCAAGCCGTCGAAGTGCTGTGCGCGATGGCCGGTGAGCCGCCCGGACGTCTGATGGCGCTGTGGGAGCTGGCCGACGGGGAGTGGAGCGGCCGAGCGGGCAGCGCGCCGGACCCCGTGGCCGCACCAGCGGTGGCGCGACCGGACGACGGCGGACTGGGCGACGACGGACCGGGCGACGGCCGGTCGGTGCGTTCGGCCGAGCCGGGTCAAGCGCGGCGCGGGCACTCCCGCTTGCGCGGATGGGCCGGGCCGCGCGGATGGGCCGTCGTCGCCGCGGCCGTCTGTGTGGTCGCGGTCGCGGCAGCGGTGTGGGTGGCAGTCCTGCCGAACACGGGTTCCAACGGCTCCACGGCGCGCGTCCCGTCCACCGCGCCACCACCCCCCGGCTGCCGTGGGCAGGGCTGTGTCGGCAAGGATCCGGGGCTGATGGGCTGCGGCATGCCCTCCCGGGTCCGAGCGCTCGGTCCGCCGCTGCGCACCTCGACGGGCGCACGGCTGGAGTTCAGGTACAGCGCGGCATGCGCCGCCGCATGGGCGCGGATGTGGCATTCGCACATCGGAGACGTCATCGAGGTGTCGTCCGGCGGCGAGTGGCGACGGGCCGAGGTCACCGACACCTACGACACACAGGAGTACGTCTTCACACCCATGGTCGACGGCACGGACCGCACAAAGCTACGGGTGTGCTTCGAACCGGGAGGTGGCGGAACCCGGGAGTGCTTCACCCCGGGAGGGTGAGGCCCAGCGGGTGGTTCATGAGGCTCATCGGCGGTAGGCGGTCGCGACGACGGCGGGCAGGAGCGCGAGGGAGAGAATGCCGCCGGTGAGGGCGAGGGCGTGCCAGTCCATAGGCGAGACCGGAGAGGATGAACGGTCCGGCCAGGTGAGGGATGCCGAGCCGCTCGGCGAAACCGCGGGTGGGGGCGGCGAGGTTGGGACCCGCGACGCCACCGAGGGTGGTGGCCACCAGGACGGTGGAGACGGCTCGGGCCGGTGGTTGGGACGCGCGAGATCGGCACCGGCGTAGCGGGCCTGAAGGTTGGTGGCGCTGCCCGCGCCGTACACGAACAGGGCGCTGGGCAGCCCGGCGAGGCCGGTGGAGCCGAGCATCTCCTGCGCGAGGAGCGCACCGACGGTGACACCGGCGGCGAGCCCCGCGCCGCTGAGGACCTGGGAGGCGACCAGCACCCGCAGAACGCGGCGCCGCGCCTGGTCGGGGTCGGGTATGGCGGCCGTCGGGGTGGCGGGCGCGGTGCTGGTCATATCTCTCCCGGAACGGCGGTGAACGGCACGGGCGGGCGTGGGTGTACGTGGACCGGACCGTCACCCACCGTTGGGCAGACCGGTGGCCAGCACCTCGAACGCGCGCTCCAAGCGGGCCTGATGCGCCGCGGCGATCTCGGCGAGATCGTCTCCGGCGAGTCGCCGTCGCACCATTTCGACGGCGACCGTACGGTACGCGGCGACGAGCAGCGCCGCGGTCAACGCGCTGTCGCCACGGAACCGGGAGTCGGCGTCGAGGTCCGCGGCCAGCTCCTTTTCGATCTCGTACTCGAAACCGCGGAGCCGTGAGGTCAGCGCGGGAGACGCGATCAGAGTGCGCAGGAACGGCTCGGCTCCCTCGCTCAGCCCGGACAGCGGATGCCGCTGCGCGGCGAGTGCGAGCACCGCCCGGCGGATGGCCTCGACGGCGCCGACGTCATCCGCGCGCTCGTGGATCGCGGTGCGCACAACGTCGCGGACGTCGGGAAGGCGATCGAGCAGCAGGTCCTCCTTGCGGTCGAAGTGCGCGAAGACCGTCACCTTGGACACACCGGCGGCCGCGGCGACCTCGGCGATGGTCACGTCCTCGAACCCGCGCTCCAGGAACAACTCGGTTGCGATCGCGGCGATGCGCGCCCGGGTCTGCGCTCCGCCACGGTCCCCTCGATTCGGCATGTGACAAGGCTATCTTTGCTGAGTTAGCTTACTCGGTAAGTTTACCGAGTAAAGGTTGGGTGCTTGCCATGCGGCACACTGATGTGATCGTCGTCGGAGCCGGTCCCACCGGCCTCTTCCTCGCCGGCGAGCTGGCGCTCCAGGGAGTGCGGGTGACGGTGCTGGAGCGGTTGGAGGAACCCGATCCGACCATCAAGGCCGGTTCGATCAATGTCGCCAGCGCCGAGATCCTCGACCGGCGCGGTCTGCTGCCGGCCGCGGAGCGGGCCCAGCGCCGCCTGATGGCGTCGGTCGGCGCCTTCGCCGGAGGGACGGGCCACCGGCCGGTGCGCGAACAGCCGGACCGGCGGGAGCGGACGCCCCGCCGGTTCCCGGTCGCCGGGCACTTCGCGGGAATGCTGTTCCGCGGCGAGCTGGTCGATCAGAGCGACCCGGTGCTCGCCGCGCACACCGCGGTGGCGGGCGGCGTCGTGGTGCCACAGCACGATCTCGAGCTGCTGCTCGGGGAGCACTGCGACCGACTCGGCGTCGAGATCCGCCGCGGCGTCGAGGTGCGCGGGGTGCGCGGGGTGCGCGGGGTGCGCGGGGTGCGCGGGGTGCGCGGGGTGCGCGGGGTGCGCGGGGTGCGCGGCACGGGCGAGGGGCTCATGGACGACGCCGACGTCGTGGTGGAGACCAGCGCGGGTGAACTGACCGCCGGGTGGGTGGTCGCGGCCGACGGGGGCCGCAGTGTGATCCGCAAACAGCTCGGCGTCGAATTCATCGGAACCGATCCCCAGATGGTGGGGTACCAGGCGATCGCCGACTTCGACGACCCGAGCGAGCTGAACCGCGGGTGGACGTGGACACCTCGTGGCGTCTACGCCTACGGGCCGATCCCGGGACGCATTCTCGTCGCGCGATTCGGATCGCAGCCCGAGGACCGGAACGCTCCCGTCACGATCGCGGAACTGGAGCGCGTCGTGCGGAACGTCACCGGAACCGAGGTGACCCTCAAGGGACTTCAAGGCCGTGCGACCCGATGGTCCGACCACGCCCGGCAGGCGCGGACCTACCGCCACGGCCGGGTGCTGCTCGCGGGCGACGCCGCCCACGTGCACGCGCCGTTCAGCGGCCAGGGTCTGAACCTCGGCCTCGGCGACGCGGTGAACCTCGGCTGGAAGCTCGCCGCCACCGTCAACGGGTGGGCCCCGGCAGGACTGCTCGACACATACGAGACCGAACGTCACCCGATCGCGGCGTGGGTCCTCGACTGGACGCGGGCCCAGGTCGCGCTCCTGCGCGGCGACGAGCACACGGCGCGGCTGCGGAAAATCGTCGGCGGTGAGCTGCTCACCGTGCCGGGGGCGATGAACCGCGTCGTCGCCCTGACTTCCGGGATCACGCAGCACTACGACGTGGCCGACGAGGCCGTGGCGCCGGTCGGTTCGATAGCCGGGGACGTCGAGCTCGCCTCCGGAAACCGACTCGCCGACCACGCGCACGACGGGCGCTTCATACTGGTCGACCGTTCGCCGGACGGCCAATTCGCCACGGCAGCGGGCGAGTTGAAGAGCAGGATCACCTACGTGGCGGATCCTGCCCCGGACACGTCGCTGCCGAGCCTGCTCGTGCGCCCGGACGGCATCGTCGTATGGGCCACCGCCACCACGCAGGATGCCGCGCTGTCCGCCCACCACGTCCACGATGCCCACGAGCGGCTCGACGCCGCGATCCGGCGCTGGATCGGCGCGAGCTCCCTGCCACTTTGACCGCGAACGCGCGGCAGTCGGCACCCGCCAGGACCAGGCCCCCGAAGGCGGAGACGATGGCGGAGACGAAGGCGGGAGTGAAGGAAGCGATGCCGTTTGAGAGTTCAAGAATGCCGGGATACAGTACGACGGCTCCGCTCCCCCACCGCATTCGACATCCACATCGAGAGGTGGTTTGGCATGCGCGCGTCGCATTTAGGTGAATGTTGTACGGTCCTGGTAGAGGACCAGGCGCTCGATGATTTTCTCGAGGTGGCCGTCGGTGAGTATCAGCGCATCACCCCCGAATCACCGGTGCCGTGTTTCGCCCTCCTCGTCGGTACGGCGGACCAGGCGACATTGACCGTCGAGCTCGTCGCGTTCGGCCGCAATGCCCGTACCACCGACCCGGCCGCGCGCCGTGAGTTCACCGAGTCGATCGTGCCACTCTTCGGCCCGGCATACGAGAACGAGACACGTGGCTGGTGGATCGACTCCCATGACCTGCTGAGGGCCTCGCGCGAGGCCGAGGCCGATGGTCTGGAAATCCTGGGATCCGTGCACATGCACCCCGACTGGCATCGCATAGGCCCGCTGGAGGAGCGGAAACTCATCCCCAGCGAGCGCCCCACGCCGATGGATCAGCACATCTTCGGGAACACCGGCTGGCCCGTCAATCTCATCTGCTACCTCGAACGCCGTGGCGATGTCATGTATCACGCCCTCGCCGCCTGGGCGCCGCCGCCGTCCGAGAGCTCCCACCAGCCGTGCACCGAACTGCCGCTGCGGATACGGACCAACGCAGTGGTGGCGGTATAAGACCGCCGACCGCGACCCTCTCCGACGGATACCTCAGCCTCGCCCTGATCAAGCACCAGCTCAACGGCGACACCCCCTTGGGCATGAACCACTTCGGATTCCACGTCGCCGACACATCCGAGATATCCGCCGCCCTGGTCGCCTCCGGCGCCGACGAACCCGCCGAGCGCTTCACCAACCGCCCCTTCGCCGAGTACCGGGCCATGGACCCGGAGGGCAACTGGTTCGACCTCTCCGCCCACGGCTTCGGCGGCCCCCGCCCGGCCACCGAAGCGGACGAGAAGTAGACGAGAAGTAACGGCCCCCGGGGGGCCTGGGTGCCTCACGCGCGCTCGGTTGGCTCGTGGGGGCGTTGCCGGATCGTCCTACGCGGTGCAGGGCTCGCCGTGTGCCGCGTAGGTCCGCCCCTGGCGGTAGGCGCCGCAGGCGACCACGGCGACGGGTCCCCCGGCGGTCTGGCGTAACAGCACCAGTGTCTTGTCGGCGGGCGGCTGGTTGACGCCCTGGTGGTAGGAGACATAGCCGGTCGCCCCGTCGAAACGGATGCTGTCGCTGCCGAGCGCGGTGAGTACGGCGCCCGGTGTGGCGTGTTCGTCCCGGTAGGCCAGATCGGTGGCCAGGGAGAGTACGTGCAGGGCGTCGTACGCGACGGCGGCGTGGCCGTCCTGTCGCCATGGGTCGGTGCCCCTGGTGGTGGTGCGCACGAACCGGTCGTAGGCGTCCGCGAAGTCCCTGGTCTTGGTGCCGGCCCGGGGGTCCGTGTCCGGCAGGCGGTGGCCGGAGAAGTACAGGCGCAGCCAGTGTTTGTCGTTGAAGGCGCCGGTCTGCGCCACGTTGGTCAGGTCGTTGCCGCCCAGCACGGTGACATCACGGTCGCCACAGGTCCCCTTGTGGTCCATGGCGTTGATGAACGCGGTGAACTCACGGGCCCGCGCGCTCCAGTACACGAGGGAGTCGGGAGACTCGCGCAGCCGTCTGCACACCTCGTCCGCGAGGTTCTCCGCACTGTCGAACCTGAGATCGTCGGCGCCCGCGCCGGAGAAGTCTGCATCCTGCGCGTAGTCCAGTACATCGATCTCGCCTTCGAAGCTGTCCCTGAACCGTCCGGCGAGACCTCGGCTGTAGAGGTCAGCCGGGGTCTGGATGACGATGGCGTGATCGGCGGGCGCGCAGCCGCCCGCCGGGCCCGGCCGCGGCAGGATGGGGAAGGTCCTGGCGAAGTCCGCTTCGATGCCGGCCTCGGTCTTGTTGAGCGGGGTGAAGGGCCAATAGGTCCGGTAGTCGCCGTTGTGGATCATCTCGTCGGCGGTCGCGGTGGTCCCCACGGCGGGGATCCGGGCCTTGCCCAGCACCCCCAGCGCGGCCGCGGTCTCCTTCCTGCTCTGCTCGAACCCGAGCACACCGACGATCTGCCGCTCCCCCGTCCGCTTGCCGCCCCGCACCTCGGCCACCAGCTTCCTGGCGGACCGCTCGGCGTCGTGGAACGCCTTGCCGGTCGTGCGGATCTCCACCCTCAGCGGCACCAGCGCCTCGTCGGAGCCCGCGTCGTCGTTCAGCTTGCGCTGCCACAGGGCGACACCGCGCAGTTCGGGGATGGTGCCGTCGTAGAGCGTGTCCGTCTCGTCGACCGGTTTCTCCGAGCTGAACCACACCACGGTGCGGACGGTTCTGCCCTGCGCGGCGTACTGCTCGGCCCGCGCGTTCTGGCGGGTGATTTCGCCGACCGCCGCCTCGTACCACTCCGCGGGCCGCACCCGCACCGGCTCGGTCCGGGCCGCCGCGACGGTGTCATCCCCTCCGACGCAGGACTCGCGCCCGGGTCCGAGGGGGAAGGCCAGCGGGGTCAGGACGAGCGCGGCCACGACGCCCCAGGCCGTGATGTGCACGGCCCACCATGGGAGCTTGAACCGCCTCGGGTCCACCCGTGCGATGTCCTGCCCCGGCCGCCCGAAGGGCTCCTCGTCCAGCGGCACCAGCACCGGCTGCCCATCACCGGCGCGCAGCGCGTCCGCGGCCTGTCCGAGGGTGCCGGCCACCGGGTTGCCGAGCGCCGACAGCAGCGTGTCCGAGGGCCGTCCGACCACGATCAGCACCGGAAGGTGTGAGGCGGCCGTACGACCGGCGGCGTGGCACGAGCTCAGGAACCGCTCGACCGCCTCCGCCCGACGCGTGTCCTCCGGGATACGCACGAGCAGCACCGGAGCGGCGGTCCGGCGCCGGCGCCGGGGCAGCAGACGGCCCACCGGTGGCACGGCGAGGTCCGCCAACAGGGCCTGGACCAGGAGCAGTTCGAGGGCTTGCAGCGCGGCTCGGTGGCTGGGGTGACCGGCGTCCAGGGCGAGCCCGGCGCGCTGCGCGTCGAGCACGGTCGCCAGGATCTCGAACAGATCCGCGCTGCCCCGCGCCTCGTCCAGTTCCGCGCCGAGCCAGCGCGCCCCGCGCCGTAACGACAGCCACGCCGGCCGAATCAGCTGATGGGTCATCCGCCGCGTCCACCACCAGCGCGGTAGGGAGTCCGTGAGCGGCTGCCACACGGCGCTCAGGACGAAGCCGATCGCCCCGCCGACCGCTCCGTCACCCGCCGCGGCCGTACCGCTGACCTTGTGCAGCCAGCAGGGAAGGCCACCGCGCGCCACCCGGCCCGCATAGGCGGCCCTGCGCAGGACATCGGCATCGGAGGCGGCGAGGGGATCCCGCAGCGCCCTCAGGATCACGTCCCGCACCAGCGCGGAGTGCGGGAAACGGTCGGGAGTCATATGGCGTGGCAGGTTGTACGCGAGGTCCTCACGCGCCGCCATGGCGATGAGCGGCGTCGCCGCCGTGACCGACTCCGTGGACAGGACGCCGTAGGGCACCAGCTTCCCGCCGTCGGTGAGCGGGCGCTCCAGCGCGTCGATCACCCGGCGGACCCGCTCCCGGTACTCGAGCCCGGTACCCGGCACACGCAGCAGGATCATGGACGACGTGGCCGACAGCCGCCGCCGGTCGGCGAAGGGCGGAGCCACCTTCCGCCGGTACTCGTGGCGGAGCCTGCCCGCCTCCCGGTCATCGGGGAACCCCTGGAACCCTTCGGGCTCGCGGCGCGCGGACGTATTGGGCGCGGCAGGCATCATCACGACCTTTCGTCGGGCCCCGAACCGCACACCGATATGTCGGTCCGGGCGAGGCAGGGAAGCGGCGTATCAGCCGGCGCTCCTGCCCGGGGACTTCCGGCACCGGCCCGTTCTACCCGCCACCCGTGGGACCCCTCCCCGCGGTCGGGCGCGGTCCTGTGCGCCGTACCGGGCTGGGGCATTCAGCGGTAGGTCGGCATCCTTTCGGGTTGCGGGGCCCGTGGACGGATCTCGTTTCGCAGCCGTGCCGAGCATGGGTCGATTGACTTGGCGCGGGGAGGCGATCGCGCCTCCGGAGCGTCTCGTGTGAGGGCAGCCACGTTGATCAACAGGCGGAATGTACTGCGGGCAGGCACGGTGGGGGTTTTGGGAGCGGAGGTGGTGGGCTCGCAGTCGCCGCCCGCCGCTGCCGCGCCATCCTCCGGGACGGCGGAGCGAGTCAGTCAGCGGGACTGGGAGCTGCTGGTCCGGGCGCTGTCGCCGCGTTCCACGCTGTACCGGCCGGGAGACTCCGGCTATCCGCCGCTGGCGCTGCCGTTCAACCATCGGTACGCCGGGATCCGCCCCGCCGGAATCGTGGCGTGTGGCACCGCCGGGGATGTCCGTACGTCGGTCCGCTGGGCCCGCTCGGTGGGGCTGCCCGCCGTGCCTCGCTCCGGGCTGGGCCACAACTACGCCGGGTACTCCGCCACCACCGGTCTGCTGCTCAACATGGCCCGTATGAATGGCATCGACTCCACCCCGCTTCCGGGTGCCCGCTCCCGGACCCGGACGTACGGGCGGATGAGGGTCGTCCACGACGCGGGGACCGTGACCGTGGGGGCGGGGGTCACCAACGGCGATCTGCACCCGATGCTGGAGGACCGCGGCATGTTCGTGCCGACCGGCCGCTGCCCCACGGTCGGGGTGGCCGGGCTGGTGCTCGGTGGCGGTATCGGCTTCAGCGACAAGATGTTCGGCCTGACCTGCGACCGGCTGGTCTCGACGACCGTGGTACTCGCCGACGGCGGTGTGGTGGAGGCCAGTGAGGACGCGCACCCCGATCTGTTCTGGGGCTGCCGCGGCGGGGCGGGGAACAACTTCGGTGTCAACACCTCCTTTACGTTCCAGTACGAGCGGTTCCAGGGCGATGTGGGTGTCTACGAGTTGCGCTGGAGCCTGGACTCGGCACTGCCGGTGATGGCCGCCGCGCAGCGGATCGCCGTGAACACGCTGGACGACAAGCGGTTCCATCTCCGTGTCGGCATGGGGACCCATGGGTTCACCAGGGACGAGATCCGCGCCAACGCGGGTGTCAATGCCATCGGCCAGTTCTACGGCCACCTCGATGAGCTGCGCGACATCCTGGCTCCGCTGCTCGCCATCGGTACGGCCGAGGAGCGGGCCCGCAACAAGGCGTCCGTCCGCGAGGTCACTCCGGGGGAGGCGAGTGTGCTGCTGAGCGCCACCACACCGGTGCAGCAGTTCGGCGCCAAGTCGGCGGTACTGACGGCCCGGAGGCTGCTGACCGATGAGCAGGTGGCCGCCGCCGCCGAACAACTGCTGGAGTGGCCCGGCAGCGACAACGAGGACGGAGCCGGGTTCGCCATGTTCGCCCTCGGTGGCGAGATCAACCAAGTGCCGCCGGACGCGACGGCGTTCGTGCACCGGAACGGAGTGTTCGTCCTCGCCGCCGAGACCTCCTGGGCGGACTACGATCCGCCGAGCGTCGCCACGGCGAATCTCGACTGGCTCCGTGAGTTCTACTTCGCCATTTTCGGTGGTACGCCTCCCCCGCAGTCGTATCAGAATTTCCCGGATCCGACCCTGAAGGACTGGCGGCGGGCGTATTACGCTGCGAACTACGACCGGCTGGTCCGAGTGAATCAGAAGTACGACCCCACCAACTTCTTCAGCTATCCGCAGGCGATCGGCACCTGACGTTCTCGGTCCGCCGCCGCACGCCCTCAGGCATCGGTGTGGCGGAGTGGCGGGGAAAGACGAGGACTTGGCTGTTTCGTTGCCGGTCTCGCGCCTCTCGGAGTAGTGTCACGCGAATCATGGTGTGGCCGGAACGTCCCGAGAGGGTGCCACTGTGCGCGCATGGCTCCCCGATGCTCGTGGCCACCGGCGGCTGTTCTCCGCACTCGCCATCGACGCCCTGGGCACCGGCCTCTTCCTGCCGTTCTCCATCCTCTATTTCACCGCGACGACCGATCTGAGCCTCGGCAGGGTCGGACTGGCCCTGTCCATCGCGGCGTTGATACGCATTCCGGCGACCGCGGGCGCGGGAATGTTCTGTGATCGGTTCGGCGCCCGTCGCACGGTGGTCGTCTCGAACCTGACCCAGGCGGTCGGGTTCTTCAACTACCTGTTGGTGGGTTCCTTCGGTCATCTGCTCATCGCCGCGGTGGTCGTACAGCTCGGCAACTCCGCGTTCTGGGTGGCCTATCCGCCCCTGGTGCACGATGTCGCCGAGGGGAAGCACCAGGAGTCCTGGTTCGCCCTGATCACCACGTTGCGCAATGCGGGGCTCGGGGTCGGCGCTCTGGGCGCGAGCCTCGCCGTCGCGATCGGCGGGACGAACGGATACACCGCGATCGTCGCCGTCAACGCCGTGTCGTTCGCCGTCGCGGCGGTCCTGACACGGCTCGGCTCCTCGGGCGGCGATCACGCCGTATCCGTCCCGGAGCACGGCAACACCACACAACGCGCCGATGTGAGCGGCTGGGCGAGCACACTTCGGGACCGGCCCTTCCTCGGATTCGTCGTGCTCAACTTCGGGCTCGCCCTGCTCTCGCTCGCCTTCGCCCTCGCTGTTCCCGTCTTCCTGGTCGAGACGGTGCGTCTGCCGCCGTGGATACCCGGCACCGTTCTCGCGGTCAACGCCGTGCTCGGCGCGGTGGGCGCCACAGCCGTCGGCGCCGCCATCACCGGACGTCGGCGAGCGAGCAGCCTGATGGCGTCGCAGGCCATTGTCGGCGGCGCGTTCATGGCCGTGCTGTGCTCCGCGTATGTGCCATCGGCGGTCGGCATCTGCCTCGCGCTCGCCGCGGTCGTCCTGGTGACGGTCGGCGAACTGATCCAGGGCCTGATCGTGGCGCCCATCGTCAACGACCGTGCCACCGCGGCGAGTCGCGGCCGCTACAACTCGCTCTTCCAGATGGCCTTCAGCGTCGGCGATGTCGTCACACCGGCCCTCATGACCATGCTTCTGGCGCATGGACCGCTCGCCACCTGGCTACCGATGGCGGCCCTCGCCATGGTCGACATGCTCGGTATCGCCCTGCTCGCCAACCATCTCCCCGCGATGCGGCGCCGCGTCAATCAGCCCGACCGCACCGAACCCGACGGAAGCCGTGCCGCTCCACCCGCCCGGGCCCCCAGGCCCATGACGCGGCGGGATTGAGGGAGCCGGGGACGGCGGTCCGGTGGGTCAGCCCGTCGGGCTGTGGGTGCCGGTCATCAAGGCGGCGAGATCGTCGGGGGCGAGGAAGGACGGCGGGGGCGGCGGTCCCCAGTTGAACAGGCCCTTGGCGCCCTCCAGGACTTCCGGCGTCCACAGCTGGTCGTCGACGATGCAGTCCATGTCGGAGTAGTACTCGCTGAAGTTGCCCGCCGGGTCCTTGAGGTACCAGAAGAAGTTCGATCCGGCGTGGTGACGACCCAGGCCCCAGATATGGCGTTCGGGGTGGTCCTCCAGCATGGCGGCGGCGCCGCGGCCGACCTCGTCGATGTCGTCGACCTGCCACGAGGTGTGGTGCAGGAAGGTGACCGGGGCGGCCAGCACCAGGATGTTGTGGTGGTCGGTGGAGCAGCGCAGGAAGGCGCCCTGATCCTTGATGTGGTCCGACACCTTGAAGCCCAGCCCGTCCCGGAAGAAGGCCGTCGTCGCGTCGAAGTCCGTGGTGCCGATGACCGCGTGGCCCAGCTTGCGGGGCCGTACCGGGCCGTCACGCAGCACACCGGGGGCACGGGCATCGGTGCGGTCGCTGCGTCCCGGGCCGTTGTAGACGGTGGCCGGCACCGGACCCTGAACCAGGCGGGGGGCCACCTCCAGTACGGCGCGGACCGCGGTGGCCTTGTCGTACGCGGTCAGGGTCATGTCCTCGGTGCGGGGTTCGGCGCCCAGGCGGTGCAGCCGGGACGCGGCCGCGGCGAGGTCGTCGGGGCTGTCCGCGCCGATGCGCACCTCGGCCAGACGGCGGGTCGGGGCGTGCACGATGCGCAGCTGACGGCCCACGTCCCGGGTGGAGAACCAGCCGTCCTCTTCAGGCGTGAGCCCGAAGTCGGCGTAGTAGGCGGCCGTCTCGGCGACGTTGGGGACCCCCATGGTGATGGAGGTCAGCCGGTGCAGTGCCATGAGGACTCCTTCGTCCGTCGGAACCGCTCAGGCCACGAAGGTCTGACGCAGCTCGCCGATGCCTTCGATGGTGCTCACCAGTTCGTCGCCCGCCGCCAGCCAGCGCTGGGGGTTGCGGCCGAGCCCCACACCGGCCGGTGTGCCGGTGAAGATCACGTCACCGGGCAGCAGCGGCAGGACCGCCGAGAGCCCGGCGATCAGGGCGGGGACGGAGAAGATCAGGTCCCGGGTGCGGCCCTTCTGCACTTCCTCACCGTTGATGGCACAGCGCAGTTCGAGGTCGTCGGGGTTGTCGAACTCGTCGGTGGTGACCAGCCACGGCCCGATCGGCGCGAAGCCGGGGAAGGACTTGCCCAGGCTGAACTGCGGGGCCGGTCCGGCCAGTTGCACCACCCGCTCGGAGATGTCCTGCCCGACCGCGAGGCCCGCCACATGCCGCCATGCGTCGGTCTCGGACACGGCCTCGGCGCGTCGGCCGATGACCACGACCAGCTCCACCTCCCAGTCGGTGTGGCCGCCCTCGGGCAGCTTCACCTCGGTGACGGGCCCGGTGATGGAGGTGGCGAACTTGGTGAAGACCGGCGGCAGCCCCTCGGGCGCGGCGAATCCGGACTCGGAGGCATGATCGCGGTAGTTCAGGCCGATGGCCAGCGTCTGCCGCGGCGCGGGGGCGGGCGAGCCGAGCTTCGCGGGCTCGAAGCCGTCTCCGGTGGGCAGGTCCGCGGTCTTCGCCCAGGTGTGGAACTCCTCCCAGCGCTCGTACACGGCCTGCGGATCGGCGGCGAAACGGCCGCCGCTGGCCTGCTCGACGTCCACGGCCCGGCCGTCGACGATCAAGGTCAGCCGACCGGAGAGATTGGCGATGCGCACGGTGTGGCTCCCGAAGGGTCGGTGGGAGCGGGCGCGGCGATGAACCGGCATCAGGCCGTATCACCGGTCCGTTCCCGCTGGTGACGGCGCTTCCCCGGCCAGGAGCGGCCGGAGCTTGCCCATCCACCAGCAATTCATCATGATGATTATCCCGATGCTGCGCCCGGTCGCGGCGGGCCGTCAAGAGCGCGCCCTGAAACAATCATGATGAATATGACGAGGAGGTGGGAGCCGTCGTGACTGCCACGTCCGACCCCGGAGAGGTGGCCCCCGGGGCACCGGCCGAGCCCGGCGCCGACGGCGTCACCGACCCGGGCCGAAGCGTTCGCGCCATCGGCGGCACGACCGCGCCTCGCCGTGGCCGCCGCGCCGACGGCGCACCCCGGGCGACGGCCTCGGGACGCGCCGAACAAGCGGCGGAACGCATCGCCGCGCTGGTCGGCAGCGTCCGTCCCGGATCCCGGCTGGGCACCAAGGAAGAGCTGCGCACCCTGTGCGAGGTGTCCGTGGGCACCTTCAACGAGGCTCTACGGCTCCTCCAGTCACGCGGTCTGGTCAGGTGCGGCGGTAGCCGTTGACGCCGGACAGGTCGTGGTCGGGGATGTCCACGGTGAGCCGGGCGAGCAGGGTGAAGGAGCCGAAGTCGCCGCGGCCGTAGGGGAATTGGCCGTCGGCGTCGAGGGTTTCGTTGAGGCCGCCGGTCCACATCGTGACATCGCTGATCAGCAGGAGTTCACGGCCGGGGTCGTTCCTCGCGAGGGCGCCGAGGCGGCCGTTGCCGACCGGCAGGCCCTGCTCGATCAGGGAGCCCTCGCCGCCGGGGGCCTGCCACCACAGCTGGTCGTGCGATGTGCCGGTGAGCGGCGGGATGTCGGCAGGCCGCCGGGGCGCGGCGGAGGCGGTGAAGGCGGGCAGGGCGCCGAGTGCGGCGGTGAGTCCGGCCGTCGCCGCGAGGGACAGCGCGGTTCTCCTGCTGAGGTCGCTGCCGGGGCTGTTGCCGGGGTCTCTGCTGGGGTCTTTGCCGGGGTCGGTCGGGCGGGGGTTCATGGCGGCTCCAGGCGTCTGAGATCCGAAGGGGGCCCGGCCGGGGCCGGGCCCCCGGGTGTTCAGGAGGACTTCGGTACGTCGATCCGGTCGATGTCCGGCGCGTAGTCGGAACCGCTGTCGAAGGTGATGGTGTTGGAGCCGGCCTTGAGCGTCACCGGTACATGGACGCTGTTGACGGTGGACCAGTCGCCGCTCGAGGGGAACTTGTGGCGCGTGGCGCCACCGCCGTTGGCCGAGATGTCGGCGGAGCGGGCGTCACCGCTGATGTAGGCGACCTTGATCTGGTAGGTGCCGGCCTTGTCGACGACGACGTTGTTGATGGTCAGCTTGCCACCGGTGTAGAGGTTGCCGACCTTGTGGCCGTCGGAGCAGGCCGCGCAGTCGGCGACCGAGGCGTTGCCGTCCAGGGTGTTCGCCGATGCCTCGGCCTCGATACCGGTCCAGGTGAGCGCGTCGCCGCGCGGGGTGACCGTGAAGAGGCGGGAGCCATGGGCGGGCAGGGCCTCGGTGATCTTGTTCTTGTGGCTGCCGAGGTTCTCGTGGTTCCACAGGTCCCGGACCGTGGCCTTGCCGGTGAAGCCGAGCGTCGACCAGTCGGCGGTCACCGAGGCGGGCTTGTCGGCGAGGTTGAACAGGGCGACGGTGTAGGTGCCGTCGTGGTTCTTCGCGGCCCACACCTGCTGGGGGTCGGACGGTGTGACCGGCTTCGCGGGCGGGGTGTCGCCCTGGTTGACGGCGAGGACCTCGCGGTTGGTCAGCAGGGAAAGACCGTAGGAGTCCAGCTTGGTCAGGTCGTCACCGGTGTAGAGCGGGGACTTGGCGATCGCCCACAGCGTGGCGTAGCTCTGCCGCTCGGCCTTGGTCAGGCCGTCCATCTCACCGTTGCCCACGTCGAGGGAGTCGAGGTCGTTCCAGCCGCCGGGGCCGGCGTGCCGGGTCCAGGCGGGGGTGTCGTCCCAGCGGTCGTCGACGGAGTTCTCCCAGCTGACGAGCGTGTTGCAGTAGCACTCGACGTCGGTGTCGACGCGCCAGCCGTTGGAGTGCTTCTTCCAGTCCTCGGCGTGGCCGATGTCCAGGGACCAGGACAGCTCCAGGTGGATCGGGCGGCCGGTGGCGGAGATCGCCTTCTGCCAGGCGGCCACGTCGGCGACGTTGTCGTAGTTGTCGCCGCTCTTGAAGGAGCCGGGGCCCACGCCGTCCAGCTTGAGGAAGTCATAGCCCCAGTCGGCGAACAGCCGGGCCTGGGAGTCGATGTACTTCTGTGCGCAGGGATTCGAGAAGTCGATCTTGTACGCGCTGTCCCAGCCGTTGGTGGTGCGCAGGTCGTCGTAGACGATATCGGCGGTGGTGCAGCCCTCGGCGTTCCAGATCGGCACCTTGCCGCCGCCGTACCCCTCCTTCTCCAGGCCGACGGGGAGATAGATACCGGCCTTGAGGTCCTTGGCGTGGATATGCTCGGCGACCGACTTCATACCGCTGGGGAAGCGCACCGGATCGGCCTTCTGCCGGCCGTACTCGTCGAACTCGGGCGTCCACGCGTAGTCGCGCCACCAGCCGGCGTCGATGTTGATGTACTCGTAGCCGTACTTCTTCAGCTTGGCGGCCATGGCGTCGGTCTGTTTCACGACGTTGGCCTCGGTGAGGTAGCTGTAGTCGCCGTTCGGGTTGAGGCCCGGGTACTTCGACGACTGCATGCTCCAACTGCTCCAGCCCATATAGGGCTTGACGGCGGCGGTGACCGAGGCGGCCGAAGTGGCGCTCCCGTCGTCGGGCTGTGCCCGCGCCGCCGGGGCGGCCGTCGCGAAGGCCGCGGCGAGGGCCAGGACGACGAGGGATCTCAGACCGCGTACGGGCATGAGGGGAGACGAGGATGACCGCATGGGTCCTACCTCCAGGAGGTGTGGTGCGGGGAATGGCGGGGAGACGCGGCGCGGTTCGGGGTGACGGCGGCGAGGGCTCGGCTCGTGCCCGTACCGAGGTGAACGCGCCGAGGAACGGGGGCCGGCGTGCGAAGTACACCAGCGGCGTGGGGGGCTCGCGGTCATTCGGCGAACGACGGCGCGAGCGAGGCTGGCGCGGGTGGCCGGACGAGGACAACAGGGTGATCAGCGGCAGGCGATGACGACCGCGAGGGAGAGGCGGTCGCCGCGTCCGCGACCGGAGTGGGAGAGGGTCGCGGAGGGCACGGTGTTCCTGTTCAGGCGGGCTGCGTCATGGCGGCTCCTCGTAGGTGCTGGTTCGCGTCGGACCTGATGAAGGACTGGATGGCGGTGGCCGCGGCGCCACGGGCCCACTCGTCGAAGGGCAGCGGCCGGGTCTGTACATCGCATCGCGCCGCGGAGCCGAAGGCCGCCGTGGCGAACGCGTCGCGGATGTGGTCGGCGAACAGGTCGTAGGCGGCCAGGCCCTCGCCGGAGATGATCACGCGTTCGGGGCCGAGCAGATTGGCCACGGTGGCGATACCGCGGCCGATGGCGTCACCGGCCCGTGCGTAGACCTCCCGGGCTCCGGCGACACCGTCGTGGGCCAGTCCGGCGGTCTCCACCGCGTCGGCCACCTGGACCCCGGTGGCCGCGCGGACCTGACGGACGATGGCGTCGTCGCTCGCGATGGCCTCCACACAGCCACGGTTGCCACAGTGGCAGCGCGGGCCCGCCGGGTCGACGGCCACGTGGCCGATCTCGCCGGCCACGCCATGGGCCCCGGCGACCACCTTGCCGTGGACCACGAGACCGCAGCCGATGCCCGCCCCGACCGTCACAAGGGCGAAGCCGGAAAGGCCCACGCCCGCCCCGAACCACTGCTCGGCCACGGTCAGCGCGCGTACGTCGTTGTCGACGGTCACCGGCAACCCGGTGGTCATGGCGGCGAGTTCGGCGAGCGGCACATCACGCCACTCCAGGAAGGGCGAGTAGCGCACGACGCCCTCGGCGCGGTCCACATCGCCGGAGACGGCCATGCCCAGTCCCGCGACGCGTACGCCGAGGCCGTCCGCCTCGATGAGCAACTCCCGTACGAGCTCCGCGGCCGACCCCAGCACCGCCTTGGGGTCCCGGGCGGCGAGGGGCACGTACCGGGCGACCAGGATCCGGCAGCACAGGTCGGTGAGCACACCGATGATCTTGTCGCCGGTCACCTTGACCCCGATGAACAGCGCACGGCCGCCGTCCACCCGCACCAGGTTCGCGGGCCGCCCGAGCGCCGGGCGCGCGTCCTCGTCCACGTCCTCCACGAGATAGCCGGCCTCGATCAGGGGACGGACCGCCTTGGTGACGGCCGCGGCCGACAGCCCCGCCCGCCGGGCCACCTCCGAACGGGTGAGAGGGCCCTGGGACAGGACCGTGGTGAAGATCTGCGAGCCGGCCGACGTATGCGCCGGGAACGACTCGGCAGCGGAGGGCGAGGACATGGCCGGGAACCTAGGCCCCTTATTTTCCGCTGTCAATGAAAGAAACAAGAATCACCTGAGAATTGCCTGTGAGTCCTGATCCCGCTTCCAAAGCCAGCCACACACGGGGTGTTGACATGTGATCGAAGGTCTCGTTGGCTTGCCGGGCGACCTCCCTCCCACTCACGTAAGTCACTCACCGAACTCACTCACCGAGTCACTCACCGAGCGCCCCGCATCCGTGGGGCGGCACCCGCCGCTCCCCCGCCGTCTCCCGAACGTGAGGCCCGATGCCGACGATCTCCCATGCCCCGGACAGCGGGGTCTGGCTGCTGACCACTCCCCACACCTCGTACGCCCTGCGCATCGACGACACGGGCGCCCCCTGCCATCTCGCTTGGGGGCCGCGGCTGACGCCGGCGGAGGCGGAGGAGCTGGTCGTGCCCGCCGGGGAGGCGGCGAGCAGCTTCGAGGGACGGCCCGCGGTGGGTGAGGAACTGCCGGTCGACGGCGGCCCGCGGTACGGCACGCCCTCCCTCCAGATCCGCTACGAGGACGGCTCCCGCGGCTTCGAATGGCAGCCGACCGGGCACCGCGTCATCACACCGTCCCACGGTGTGAGCGAACTCCATCTGGAGTTCCGCGACCGCCTCTATCCCCTGCGCGTCGCCCTCCACTACCGGGTGCGGGACGACACGGATGTCATCGAGCGCTGGACGGTGCTGCGCAACGACGGCGACCAGCGACTCGGGCTGGTCCGGGCCGACTCGGCGGCCTGGTCGCTGCCGCCGCTGGCCGACTACCGGCTCAGCCATGTCACCGGCCAGTGGTCCGCGGAGAGTCAGCTGCGCCGCGAACACCTGCCGCACGGGGAGACGGTGCTGACCAGCCGGCGCGGGATCCCCAGTCATCACGCCGCCCCCTGGGTGGTGGTGGACGCGGGTGACGCGGCCGAGGAGCACGGCAGGGTGTTCGGCGCGGCCCTCGCCTGGAGCGGGAGTTGGCGCATCACCGTCCAGCGCCCCGGACGGACGCGCGGGTTTCACCGGTGGCGTCGGCCACGAGGGCACCTGCGTGCCACTCGCGCCGGGCGAGGAATTCATCACCCCGGTGTTCGCCGGGCTGTGCACGGACGGCGGGTTCGGCGCGGCGAGCCGCGCCTGGCACGCGTACACGCTGAACCACGTCCTGCCGCATGGACGTGAGGTGGCGCCCGTGCTGTACAACTCCTGGGAGGCCACCGGCTTCGACGTGACCGAGGCGAACCAGAAGGCGCTGGCCGAGCGGGCCGCCGCCCTCGGTGTGGAGCTGTACGTCGTCGACGACGGCTGGTTCGGGGCCCGGCGCGGCGACCACGCGGGGCTCGGCGACTGGACCCCGGCCCGGGAGCGCTTCCCCCAGGGCCTCGGCCCCCTGGCCGACACGGTGCACCGCCTGGGCATGCGCTTCGGCATCTGGGTGGAGCCGGAGATGGTCAACCCCGACAGCGACCTCTACCGCGAGCACTCCGACTGGGTGCTGCACACTCCCGGCCGGGCCCGCAGCGAACTGCGCAACCAGCTCGTCCTGAACTTCGCGCGCGACGACGTCGCCGACTGGGCCCACGGCTGGCTGACCCGGCTGGTGGCGGATTGCGGCATCGACTTCCTGAAGTGGGACATGAACCGCGCCTTCAGCGAGGCCGGGTGGCCCGGCGCTCCCGACGGCAACGACCGGCTGTGGACACGCTATGTGGCCAATCTGTACGGCGTCCTCGACCGGCTGCGCGCCGACCACCCCGGGCTGCGCATCGAGACGTGCAGCGGCGGTGGCGGACGGATCGACCTCGGCATCCTCACCCGTACCGACCAGGCGTGGGCGTCGGACAACACCGACGCCGTCGACCGCCTGGTCATCCAGCACGGCTTCGGCCAGCTCCACCCGGCGCGCGCGATGTCCGCGTGGGTGACCGACGTGCCCAATCAACTCAGCTCCCGCACCGTGCCGTTGCGGTTCCGCTTCCATGTGGCGATGTGCGGGCTGCTGGGCATCGGCGGCGATCTGGCCCGCTGGTCCGAGGCGGAACTCGCCGAGGGCGCCGCTCTGGTGGCCGAGTACAAGCGGGTGCGCCACCTCGTCCAGCACGGCGCCCTGTACCGGCTGTCCGGGCCGCACGGCGAACAACCGACCGTGGTGCAGTACGCCGCCGAGGACGGCGCCGAGACCCTGGTCCTGGCCTGGCAGCGCGGCCCCCGCCACGGAGTGCCGCGCCTGCCGGTGCGGCTGCGCGGCCTCACCCCCGGCGCCCGCTACCGCGACACCCGCACCGGTGAGGTGCACCATGCCACCGTGCTCGCCGAGTACGGGTGCCACCCGGACCTCCGGCCCGGCGACTGGGCCAGCACGGCCGTACACCTGGTCAGGATGGAGCGGGAAGACGCATGACACCGGTCGCGTGCGCAGGCCGCTGGCCGACGGCTCGGCGTGGGACGGACGGTGTCATGGCGTACGGTCGCTCCCGCGGTAGGCGACGGTCGCGATCTGGACGAAGGAGCGGATCAGGGGATTGGTGTCGTCCTCCTTCCACGCCGCCACCACGCGGCTCGGCGGCATGTCGATCAGCGGCACCACGGTGAGCCCCGCCGGTGACCCGTGGCCCATGGGGGTCATGCCGACCGTGCCGTTCCACAGCACGGCCTGCCGGCATTCCTGGACGCCGCGCACCACCGGGCCCTCGCGAGGTTCCCCGCCGTTCCAGTACGACTGCCAGACGGGGTCGGTGCCCGCCGGGAACAGGAACCAGCGGCGGTCCGCCAGGTCGGCGAGGGCCAGGCTGTCGCGGCGGGCCAGCGGATCGTCGGCGCGCAGCAGCGCGCCCACCGGGTCGGCGCGCAACTCGTGCGTGGTCAGGCCGGTCTTGTCGAACGGCCCGCGGGTCAGGGCGACATCGACCAGTCCGGCGTGCAGCCCGCAGGTGGGATCGGTCAGATCGGTCTCGCGGATGTGGACCTCGACGTCCGGGTGCCGCCGGGAGTAGGCGGCGGCCAGCCGGGTGGCGCCCGGGTCGGTGCTGTCAGCCAGCATGCCCACGGTGATGGCCGCCGCTCCGGCCGCGGCGGCCACGCGTACGCGCACCCGGTCGGCATGATCGAGCAGCGCACGCGCCTCGTCCAGCAGCACCTCCCCCACCGGAGTGAGCGCGACACCGGCGGACGACCGGCGGAACAGCGCGGCGCCGACGTCGGTTTCCAATGCCTTGATCGCCCGGCTCAGCGGCGGCTGGCTCATATGCAGCCGGGCGGCGGCCCGGCCGAAGTGGAGTTCCTCGGCCACCGCCACGAAGTAGCGCAACGTTCGTAGCTCCATGGTGCGACGATACCCGTACGGTATCGGCATCCCGGCACGGGTCTCAAACAGTCGCCGCGCCCCGCCAGTGGAATCGATGTCCGCCGACCGGAGGGTGGTGGTCCGGGAGGCCGTGGCAGTTTCCTGACAGGTCGTTCCGCCACATCGGCCCACCGTGCCGTCGGGCCCTTAGCGTGGGCCGGAGGGGTGAGCGGTCTCGGGGTGTGAAGGCGATCGCTCGCGTGATGACGGATGTCTTTCGCGGAGGAGCCACCGCGATGCTGATCCTGCCTTGCGACGGTTCGGCGGACACGGTCGGCGCGCTGTCCTGTGCGCTGGCCGCGGCGGTCGAGGGGACCGGGGAAACCGTGCTGCCCGTGGCGGCCGGTGGGGGCCCGCCCGGTTTCGACACCAGCGGACCCGTGCCGACCGGGACGGCGGTGGTGGTCGGCACCTCCGGCTCCACCAGCGAGCCCAAGGGCGTGCTGCTCTCCGCCCGGGCGCTGCGCGCCTCGGCCGAGGCGACGCACACCAGGCTCGGGGGCCCCGGGCGCTGGTTGCTCACGCTGCCTGCACACCATGTCGCGGGCGTGCAGGTCCTGGTCCGCTCCCTTCTGGCCGGGGCGGAGGCAGTGGTCCACGATCTGGGGCAGGGCTTTCGGCCGGAGCGGTTCCGCTCCGCCGGATGCCGTTACACCGCGCTGGTGCCCACGCAGATCCGGCGTCTGCTGGATGCCGGTGGCCCCGGCCTGGCCGCGTTACGGGAGTTCGACGCCGTGCTGCTGGGCGGCGCGGGCGCACCCGAGCCGTTGCTGGCGCGTGCGCGGGAGGCGGGCGTGAGGGTGGTGACCACCTACGGCATGACGGAGACCGCCGGCGGCTGTGTCTACGACGGAGTGCCGCTGGCCGGGGTGCGGGTGCGGATCGGCCCGCCACCGGAGGGAACGGCCGGGCCCGCGGCGGGCGGTCCGATAGCTCTCGGCGGGCCGACCCTGGCATCGGGCTATCTCAACCGGCCGGAGCGGACGGCCCGTTCGTTCGAGGACGGCTGGTTCCGCACCGACGACCTCGGGCGCTGGCGGGAGGACGGCCGTCTTCAGGTGCTGGGCCGGGCCGACGACGTGATCGTCACCGGTGGTGTGAAGGTGTCCCCGTCCGTGGTGGAGCGGGTGCTGCGCGAACAGCCCGGAGTCGGGGACGTGTGTGTGGTGGGGGTGGACGACCCGGAGTGGGGGCAGATCGTCGTGGCCGCCATCGCTCCGTGTGAACCGGGCGCGGTGGGGCGGGAGGCGGTCGGCGCGCTGAAGGGCGCGGTCCGGGACCGGCTGGGACGCGCCGCCGCGCCCAAGGACATCCGGATCGTTCGGGCCCTGCCGCTGCGAGGCGTGGGAAAGCCGGACCGGCAGGCCGTGCGCCGCCTGTTCAGCGCGGAGTGAGGTACGGGACGGTACGGGGCGTGGGGTCCCGGTCGTCACGTACCGTCCGGTCGTCACTTATGGCCCGCGCCACGTACGACCCGCGTCACCTGCGGCCCGCGCCACGTACCGCCCCGCCGTCCGGCTCAGGCCGTCAGCTGGATGTGCCGCCGGGTGTGGGCCTCGAGGAAGTCATCCTTCACCTCGTACGGCACGGCCGTGTCCGGAACCTCGATCAGGCCGTCCACCGCCCGCGTTTCCGGAGTGACGATGTCCTCGCCGAAGTACTTGTCGGAGCCGGAGTTGTCGCCGGGCAGTGTGAAACCGGGCAGCGCCGAGAGCGTGACATTGGCCGCCCGGCTGATACCGAAGTCGTGCATACCACCGCACCACACCGGCACCCCGGCCGCCACACAGGCGTCATGGACCCGGACGGCCTCCAGCAGACCGCCCAGGCGAGCCGGTTTGATGTTGACCACACGGCAGCTGCCCAGCGCCAGCGCCTCCCGCGCCCGTCCGGCGGAGGTGAGGCTCTCGTCGAGGCAGAGCGGTGTGGTCAGTTCCTTTTGCAGGGTGGCATGGTCCAGCAGATCGTCCCAGGCCAGCGGCTGCTCGATCATCATCAGCCCGAACGCGTCCAGATCGCGCAGCCGCGGGAGGTATTCAAGGGTGTAGGCGCAGTTGGCGTCGGCCATCAGCGGCAGCTCCGGGAACCGGTTCCTGATCGCCTCCAGCACTTTCACATCGGCTCCTGGGCCGATCTTGACCTTCACCCGCTGGTACCCCTGCCCGACGTGGTGCGCGATGGTGTCGCACAGCCGGTCGTAGTCGCCGTCCATGCCCAGGCTGACGCCGGAGGGGACATGGGTGCGCGCCGCGCCACCGAGCAGAGCGGCCAGCGGTCGGTCCGTGGTGGCGGCCAGCAGGTTCCACCCGGCCATCTCCATGCCGCACCGGGCGAAGTTGTTGGCCTTGACCCGGCCGTAGAGGGCCGTGAACTCCTCGATGGTGTCCCAGGAGCGGCCCATGACCGCCGGAGCGAGGAAGTCGCGGGTCACGGACCACACGGTGTCGGTCGTCTCGCCCAGGTAGTACGGATCGACCGGCACGGGCGCCTCGCCCCACCCCGTGCGGCCGTCGGCGGTGGTGGCGCGGACGACCACATGCAGCAGGGTCCGGGCGCTGTGGGTGCTGGCGGTGAAGCCGTGGGTGAGCCGCAGCTCCACCACGTAGAGGTCGAGCCGGTCGATGCGCGGCACGGAGGTCCCCTTCCCGTCGTCGCGAGATGAAGTCGTCGATTGATGACGTGGCGGTGTCTAGGGCCTGAGGGTGGAGCCGCCGTCCACCGTCACGGTGGTGATCGTCATATGGGCCGCCTGGTCGGAGGCCAGAAAGCCGATGACGGAGGCGATGTCCTCGGGTTCGGCCAGAGTGCCGCGTGGGATACCCACCCGATGGCGTGCTGGGTCTCCGTGCAGCAGCGCCTGTCTCCGGCCGGGCAGATGTGCGTTGCTGCGGGACATCGGGGATTCGGTCGTGCCCGGCGCCACCACGACGGATCGCACACCGTGCTCCGCGAGTTCCAGTCCGGCGCAGTTGGTGAGGTACTGGGCCGCCGCCTTCGACGCCCCGTACAGCCCCTGGTCGTACTTGACGATCCCGGCGCTGTTCGACGCCACGGTGATGACGCAGCCGCGTCCGCGTCGCGCCATCCGCCGGCCCACCGCGCGGACGCAGTTGAAGGTCCCCCGGACGTTGACGCCGAACACCCGCTCCCACTCGGCGTCCTCCTGCTCGGTCAGCGGGGCGGTGCGGCCGAGCACTCCGGCGGCGTTGACCAGGATGCCGATCGGGCCGAGCCGGTCCTCCACGTCCCGTACGGTCCGTTCCACATCGCCGGAGTCGGTGACGTCGAGGCGCACGGGGTGTGCCGCGGGGCCCAGTCGGCCGGCCACGGTGTGCGCCCCGTCCTCGTCGATGTCGGCCACGGCCACGATCGCGCCCTCGGCGGCCAGTTGGCGGGCGGTGGCGGCGCCGATGGCTCCTGCCGCGCCGGTGACCAGGGCCGTGACCTCGGCTATGCCGGTCAGCCTCATGCTCCTCGCTCCGTTTCCCGGTCTGTCCCTCGCTCCGTTTCGCGGTCCGTTCCTCGCGCCGATTCCCGCCCCGCGCCCGGGAAGGACTCCGCGGCCAGCAGCTCGGCGTCGATCCGTTCCAGCACCCCGGAGAAGCGCTGGAGCTGGCTTTTGAGCAGCGCGGTCGTGCTCGGGTCGTTGGCGGAGATCTCGGTGGCGCACGCGGTGGCCTCGGCGCACGCCCGGCCCGGTGGTACCAGCCGCTGCAACAGCCCGAGCTGGTAGGCGTCCTGTGCCGTCACCCAGCGGGAGGTCAGAAGGAGATCCTTGGCGGCGCCCAGGCCGACCAGTCCGATGAGTTTGGCCGCCCCGATGGGGACGCCCATGCTGGAGCCCGGGAAGCGGTACACCGAGTCGTCGGCCCCCACCCGGATGTCGCAGGCGGCGGCCAGCTCCGCACCGGCGGCGACGCAGCGCCCCTCGATCGCGGCCACGGTCGCCTTGGGCGCGGCCGCCACCGTGCGCTGCAACCGCGCGAAGGCCCGCAGCCGACCCGCGAGTCCCTCGTTCCCCAACTCCTCGTCGCGGTCGGCCCCGACGCAGAAGTCCGGTCCGCTGCCGCTGAGGACGAGCACACGTACGGCGTCGTCGGCCAGTGTGTGCTCCACGGCGCGGAGCAACCGCACGGCCGCCTCCGTGCTCAGCGCGTTGCGGGCCTGTGGGCGGTCGATCCGCAGCTGTGCCACTCCGGTGGCGCGGTCCCGTTCGACGTCGATCACCGGGGTGCCCACAGCTCATCGAGGGCGCCGGCCACGGTCCGGTGGGTCCGGTCGTGCACCGCGACATTGGCCGCGCGGTCGGTACGCAGATGGATCATCGATACGCCCGGGGAGCCCACCTGCTCCTTCAGCGCGGTGCGCAGCTCTCCCTCGTCGGCGGCGTGGACGACACGCGCTCCGTAGGCCGCGGCGACGGCGGACACATCGGCGGCCTGCGGGGTGCCGAAGAGCAGCTCGAAGGTGTCAGCCGGGAGACGTGACGCCTGTGGCAGGAACGAGAAGATCCCACCGCCGTGGTTGTCCACCACCACGAGCGTGCAGCTCTCGGCGGCGCCCAGCAGCGCGCCGGCGTCGTGGAGGAAGGACAGATCGCCCAGTAGTACGGCCACCGGGCCCCGGCCCGCGGCCACGCCGAGCGCGGTGGCGATCGTGCCGTCGATTCCGTTGACGCCGCGGTTGGCGAGCACGGCGGGGGGACGGTGGCGCGGCGCGGCGAACCACTCCAGGTCCCGTATGGGCATCGAGGACCCGACCACCAGGGTCGCCTCGGTGGGCAGGGCGTCGAAGAGCGTACGGGCCACTCGTGGTTCGGTGAGTTCGCCTCGGCCGGCCAAGGCGGTGGCCACGGCCGCCTGCGCCGCGGCTTCGGCCGATGTCCACGTGGTGCGCCACTCCGGCCCTGCCAGGGGCTCCGGCACCGTCTCGGCCACGGCGCGGCACAGGGCCGTGGGATCGGTGCGCAGCACCGTGGCGGCCAGACGGTCCGGGTCCCGCCACCGCCAGTCCGGGTCGACGAGCACATGCCGGACACCGGGCTGCCGCAGCCAGTCGGCCAGTGCCCGTGAGGTCCAGCGCTCCCCCAGGTGCACGACCGCCTCGGGGCGCAGCCGGTCACAGGCGTGTGGACTGCGCAGGATGGCGTCGGCCGCCGCCACGGTGGCGGGGCCCGGGGTACGAGCGCCGGAGCGCGGATCGGCCAGCACCGGCCAGCCCAGCGCCGTGGCGGCCTCGTGCACGGCGTCCGGATCGCCCGCACCCGCGCCCACCACCAGGACGCCCCGTCCGGGCCCGCCCGCGACGGCGGCCACATCGGCCGGAGTGGCGCCCAGGACGGGACGGCTGACGTGGTGCCAGGGCCGTCCGTCCGGCCGGCCGGGCGGCATGGGGCCGGGCCGTGCGACCAAGGGGTCGCGGAAGGCCAGGTTGAGGTGGACGGGGCCGGGGCCGGACGGTCCGGTCTCGGCCTCCGCCACGGAGCGGGCGGCCAGAGAGCGCCACATGCCGTCCTGGCTCCGCTCGGGAACCGCCACGGCCATGGCCCAGCGCGCCGCGGATCCGTACAGGCCCGTCTGGTTCATGGTCTGCGGGGCGCCCACGCCCTGTAACTCCGGCGGGCGGTCGGCGGTGCACACCACCATCGGCACTCCCGCCAGATCGGCCTCGGCGACCGCCGGATGGAGCTCGGCCGAGGCCGTGCCGCTGGTGGTGACCACGACGGTGGCGCGGCCGGTGGCACGGCTCAGCCCCAGGGCGAGGAAGCCCGCCGCGCGCTCGTCGAGGCGTATGTGCAGCCGCAGCCGGCCGTCCTCGGCGAGGGCGAGCGCGAGTGGGGTGGAGCGGGAGCCGGGCGCGATGACGGCCTCGCTCAGCCCCGCCCGGACCCATTCGTCGACGAGGGTGGCGGCGAAGGCCGCCTGGGCGCCTCCCTCGGTGTCGATGGCGGCCTGGGTGGCCCCTTCGGTGTCGATGGCCGCCTCGGCAGCCCCTTCGGTGTCGATGGCCGCCTCGGCAGCCCCTTCGGTGTCGATGGCCGCCTCGGCAGCCCCTTCGGTGTCACCGGCCGCTCGAGGGTTCTCCTCGGTGCCGGTGGCAGTTGCGTGTCCGTCCACGGATTCACGGCCCGCCATCAGCGTGTCCAATCCTTCACCGCACCGATGCGCACCAGCGCCGCGCCGAGCTGGCCCAGCAACCCTGAACCGACACCGGAGAGCATGCGGTAGCCGCTGCGCTGTAACTCCTCGCCGCCCTTGTTCGACGGGGAGGAGCCGTCGAGCCAGCCGTCCGGTGTCAGCCGGTCGCACAACACCTCCCATGTCTCCTGCGCGACCGCGCCCTCGCGATCGGCGGCGAAGCGGCCGCGCTCCACGCCCAGCGCCAGGGCCGCGGCGATACCGGCGGACCCGCAGGTCTCCGCGGCGGTGGCGGGCTCACCGAGGTAGCAGTCCCAGATGCCGGCTGCGTTGCGCCGGGAGAGCGCCAGCCGGGCGGCCCTCGCGGCCTCGTCCCACAGGTCGTCGGTGTCCGGCTGGTCGCCGAGCTCGGACAGGGTGCGCACCAGGCCGAGCAGATACCAGGCGTAGGCGCGGGCCCAGTTGCGGTAGATACGGCTGCCGTCGGGCAGCAGCCTCAGATAGAGGTCGTCATCCCATGTCAGCCGCCTGCGGCGGACTCGGAGCTGGCGGATGGCCGCCTCGCGTAACCGGGCGTCCCCGGTGGCCTGTGCGAGGACGGCCATGGGGTAGGCGACGGTGTAGCAGCCCTCGGCCGTGGTCGGGGCGTCCTTGACGCATCCATGGGGATCGGTCCGGGCGTCCCAGGAGTCGATGGCCAGCCGGAGCGTGGGGTGCCGCGGGTCCCGCTTGGCGACCACCGCGAACGGGAGTGTGGCCTCGATCCCGTACACCCGGTCGTTCGCGGGGCGGCTGCGCGGATCCTCGTAGCGCAGCCGGATGCCATGGACATAGACGGCGAGATGGTCTCGTAGCGCGGTCTCCGCGCGGGTGTCGGCGGGGAAGGTGGTGTGCAGGTCGTACAGCGCGTCCAGCACACATCCCTCCATCCATCCGAAGGGCTGCACACTGGCGATGCTGGTGAGGTGGTGGTGGAGTGCGGCGGCCGGAGCCGACGGGTCCTCGGTGTCCAGCAGCAGTGACGGGCGGCGTTCGACAGGGGCGTCCGGGCCGGAGAAGATCCACAGCGGCTCGGTCGCCGGGTCGGGTGCGAGCGTGAGCCGTACGCCCTCGTCCGCCACGGCCCGTACCGCGTCGCCGTCCAGCGGCAGGTCGTAGGGCTGGTGGCAGTCGGCGTAGCGGATGTCGAAGGAGCCGAGCGGCCGACCGGTACGTGCCGAGGCGGCCTCGACACGACGGACGTCCCGTACGTCGCAGGCGACGAAGAGCCGGAGCCGTCCCGGAGCGGCGGGTACCGCGGAGTGCCATTCCAGCACCGTGGGCGGGTGGCCGCCGGCGCCGGCGATGGGAGCGGTCGACCATGTCAGCGGTGTGCGCCGGTCCGACGGGAAGGGAACGCTCGGCGCATCCACAGTGCTCGCGGGAACATGGTGTGCGATTGCCATGATGATCCCTCGCATGTTCAGGGCGCTATGAGCGCCGGCAGAATGGCGCCCAGCTTCGCACGGGTCTCGGCCAGTTCCTCTTTCGGGTCGGAATCCGCGACTATGCCGTTCCCGACGTACATGGTGGCGTTTTTGCCGTGAATCTCGGCGCAGCGAATGGTCACGCAGAGACAGCCGTCGCCCTTCGCGTCCACCCAGCCGAGTGCCCCTCCGTAAAGCCCTCTGTCCCACCCCTCCAGGCGCTCGATCACTTCGTACGCCTTGTCACGGGGCCAGCCGCAGACCGCGGGGGTCGGATGGAGCATGGCCGCCAGTCGCAGAAACGACGGATGGTCTGCCACGAGCTCGGCCCGGACCCGGGTCATCAGATGCTGGACGTTCGCCAGTTTGAGCATCTCGGGCCGCTCATTGGCCTCGATCCAGGTGGTGCTGGGCGCCAGGGCGTCCAGCACCGCCTCGCGCAGGACCCGGTGCTCCTCCTGGTTCTTACCGGACTCCTGGAGCCAGGCGGCGAGCCGCCGGTCGGACTCGGCGTCCCCGCCGCGGCGGATGGTGCCGGCCAGGGCGCGTGACTCCACCATCCGCCCGCGCTTGGCCAGCAACAGCTCCGGACTGGCTCCCACCAGGCCGAAGGCGGAGAACAGATAGGCGGAGGGGAAGGTGTGGGCCAGCCGCCGCAGCACCACGGACGGCTGGATGTCGGCGTCGCACTCCATCTGGATGCGCCGGGCGAGGACCGCCTTGCGCAGCTCGCCGCGGCGCACGGCGCGCGCCGCGTCGGCGACGCTGCCGCACCACTGCTCGGGCGATTCGCTGGGCCGCAGAGCGTAGGTGCCGGGTTCACCGCTCTTCGCGGATGGGCTCGGGACCGAGGCCAGGAGGCGACGGTGGTCGGCCGTCTCCTCCGGGCTCAGGCTCAGTGTCCGGGCGGGAACCGCGAGCCGGATGGGCTCATGGCGCTGAAACGGAAAGGCCACGAACCCGATTCCCCCACCGGCCGCCAGCGCTTGGGCTATGTCCTTCTCGGAATCGACCAAATGGTATTTGACAGGCTCAATTCCGAGAAGTGTGCGGTCCGGTCCGGAAAAGAATAATCGGCGATTATCCAGACGATCGATCGCGTCATCGACCATTTCTTGCGAACGTGCCACCACGGAACGCCCCCGTCCGTTCTGGTAGAGATATGATCATTTGCGCAAAGCGTTCCAACAGCCTCGCATTGACGGGTAAATGCGTCAAGATCCGACCAATGCAGAAGTCCACTTGATGGACACGTACGGGCAGCGCGCGTGAACGATCGCCCGCCGAGGGCGTCAGCGATCGTCACGCCAAGGTGGCTGTTGATCGCGGATTCACCGTCAGGGCGTCGAAGATCCATATGGCGGCCTGCCGGTCGGGCGGTGACACTGGGGTCACGTCTGAAGACAGGTGGGCCATGGACACCATCGAGGAGACGATCGAGGTCGCGGTCCCGGTACGCACCGCCTACAACCAATGGACCCAGTTCAAGAGCTTTCCCCGGTTCATGTCCGCGGTGAAGGAGGTCGAGCAGGTCAGGCCCGCGATCACGCACTGGGTCATCGGATGCGGCCCGGTGCGCCGCACCTTCCGGACGGAGATCGTGCGGCAGCACCCCGACTCCTGCGTGGCGTGGCGAAGCCTTCAGCGGCGCCCCTCCCACCGGGGTGAGGTCTCCTTCCACCCCACGGCGGCGGACCGCACCCGGGTCACCGTGCGTATGGAGGTCCAGCGGCACCGAGCCGCGGCCCTCCTCACAGGCCCCTCCTCCGCCGTCATGCGCCGTGTGGTCCGCAACGAACTCGGGCGCTTCAAGGAGTTCATCGAGGGCCTGGGCCAGGAGAGCGGGGCCTGGCGGGGGTCCATCCACAACGGACATGTGAGGCCGACGGAACCGGAACCGCCGAGAAGCCGGGTGGCTCGCTGGCCCGTGGGCTGACCCGCGTCCGAGAGAGCGAGGCACACCCGATGAAGAAGGCGCCGAGACACGAGCCGGAGGTGCGGCTCTCCGCCACGTCGCCCAGGAAATGGGCGGCGGGAGTGCCCGCGGTGACCCATGCGCTGGAGTACTCCCTGGAGGAGACCACGGCCCGGCGCACCGCGACCACGCTGCTGACCATGAACCAGGTGGCCGGCATCGACTGTCCCGGCTGCGCCTGGGCCGACCCCGCCCCCGGCCACAGACACCGCAACGAATACTGCGAGAACGGCGCCAAGCACATCAACGACGAGGCGACGGCGCGGCGCGTCACCGCCGACTTCTTCCGCACCCATACGGTCTCCGAGCTCGGCCGCCGTTCCGACCTGTGGCTGAACCAGCAGGGCCGGCTCACCGAACCCATGGTCAAGCGACCGGACTCGGACCACTACGAGCCGATCAGCTGGCATGACGCCCTGGGCCTGCTCGCCGCGGAGTTGACGTCGCTGGACTCCCCCGACGAGGCGGTCTTCTACACCTCGGGCCGGGCCAGCAACGAGTCCGCCTTCGTCCTCCAGCTCTTCGCCAGGGCCTTCGGCACCAACAACCTGCCCGATTGCAGCAATATGTGCCATGAGTCCAGTGGCTTCGCGCTGCACGAGACCTTGGGCACGGGCAAGGGCACGGTGAGCCTGGACGATATGCACCAGGCCGACCTGATCTTCCTGGTGGGCCAGAACCCCGGAACCAACCATCCCAGGCAGCTCTCCGCGCTGGAGCAGGCGAAGATCAACGGCGGCCACATCATCGCGGTGAACACTCTGCCGGAAGCCGGGCTGCTGCGGTTCAAGAACCCGCAGCGGGTCCGCGGGGTGATCGGGCCCGGCACCCGCATCGCCGACCGATTCCTCCATATCCGCGGCGGTGGCGACCTCGCGCTGTTCCAGGCCCTGAACCGGCTGCTGCTGGAGGCGGAGGACGCACGGCCGGGCACCGTGCTCGACCACGACTTCATCCGCTCCAGCACCAACGGCTTCGAGGAGTTCTCCCGGCACATCCGCGCCATCTCCTGGGACGACGTCCTGACCGCCACCGGACTGACCCGACAGGAGATCGAGGAGGTCCGGGACGGTGTCCTGGGCAGCGAGCGCATCATCGTCTGCTGGGCCATGGGGGTGACCCAGCACCGGCACGCCGTGCCCACCATCAGGGAGATCGTGAACTTCCTGATGCTGCGCGGAAACCTCGGCAGAGCCGGCACCGGCGCCTGCCCGGTGCGCGGGCACAGCAATGTGCAGGGCGACCGCACGATGGGCATCTGGGAGCAGATGCCGGACTCCTTCCTGGACGCGCTGCGGGACGAGTTCGGCTTCGATCCGCCGCGCGCCCACGGACTGGACTCGGTGAACGCGATCAGAGCCATGCGCGAGGGCCGTATCAGGGTCTTCCTCTCGCTCGCGGGCAACTTCGTCCGGGCCGCTCCGGACAGCGCGGTCACCGAGGAGGCCATGCGGCGATGCCGCCTCACCGCCCATATCTCCACCAAGCTCAACAGATCCCATCTGGTCTGCGGGCGGACCGCGCTCATCCTGCCGACCCTGGGCCGTACCGAACGGGACATCCAGGCCAGTGGCGAGCAGTTCATCACCGTGGAGAACTCGATGAGCGAGGTGCACACCTCCTACGGGCGCCTGAAACCGGCCTCCAAGCTGCTGCTCAGCGAGGTCGCCATCCTGTGCCGGCTCGCGCGCCACACCCTCGGCGGCAGGACCGGTATCCCCTGGGACCGGTTCGAGTGCGACTACGGGGCGATCCGCCACCACATCTCCCGTATCGTCCCGGGCTTTCACGACTTCAACCGGCGAGTGGCCCGCCCCGGTGGCATCAGACTGCCCAACCCGGTCAACGAGGGAGTCTTCGCCACTCCCGCCGGCAAGGGCCTGTTCACCCGCAACGCCTGGGACATGCCGCACACCCCCGAGGGACACCTGCTGCTCCAGACCCTGCGCTCACACGACCAGTGGAACACCATCCCGTACACGGACAACGACCGCTATCGAGGCATCCACGGACGGCGCAGGGTGATTCTGGTCAATCCGGCCGACATGACCGAACTCGGGCTCAGCGAGGGACAGTTGGTCGACCTGGTGGGTGTGTGGACCGACGAGGTGGAGCGCCGCGCGGAGGACTTCGAGGTGGTCCCGTATCCCACCACACGCGGCTGCGCCGCCACGTACTACCCGGAGACCAACGTCCTGGTGCCGCTCGACAGCGTGGCCGAGATCAGCAACCAGCCGACGTCGAAGGGGATCGTAGTCCGCCTGGAGGCCCATGGCACCGCGGAACGTCACCGCTCCTGACCTTCGCCGGAGGGCGGGTGAGCGAGCTTCGGCCCCTGGTTCTACGATCGGACACGACCAAGGCATCGGCGGAGACTGGCGGTTGCCCAGCCGCCCGCGTCCTGCCGCGAGGCAGGTCGGCCGCCGGTGGGACGAGGGACCGCGAGGATGTGACACGTGAGCGATCGCCGGACGGCATCAAATGTCTCGTCGGCCGTGGTCGGCCACGCTCCCCACGCCCGCGGAACGGACGGCGTACAGTGAGCGGCCGCCGAAGACGCCACCGCCACTACCAGGTGGCGTGCCGCTGAAACCCCGCTGACCAAGGGTTTCATGGAACGGTTTCCCGGATCCGGGAAACCGGGACCACACGGTCGGCTTCCGGGCCAGCGCTGTGTCATGGGCACGAAAACCGTGCCTCGTACACCGAAGCCGGTGCGAAGTGAGGGCGAAGAGCCAGACGAGCGCCCTTCCCCGTTAACCGACGGGCTGTCTGATCGACCCCGGAACACGGCCTCCCCACAGGCCGGCACTCCCCCCGCAGATGAAGGACTCAGCACGACCATGACCGCGAACACTCCCGGCCCGGCCAGGCCCGTCCCACCCCAGGAAACCGAGACCACCCTGCACTTCACGGGCCCGGCGACCTTCGGCCGCGTCCCGCGCCTGGACCAGGTCGACACGGCGGACATCGCCGTGGTCGGAGTGCCGTTCGACGCCGGTGTCTCCTACCGGCCGGGCGCGCGCTTCGGTGCGAACGCCATCCGGGAGGCATCGCGCCAGCTGCGCCCCTACAACCCGGCCCAGGACGCATACCCGTTCCACTACGTCCAGGTCGCGGACGCCGGAGACATCACCGCCAATCCGCACGACATCGACCAGGCGGTTCAGAGCGTCGAGGCGGGCACGGACGCCCTGCTGTCCACGGGCGCGCGGCTGATGACACTGGGCGGCGACCACACCATCGCGCTCCCCATCCTGCGCTCGGTGGCCCGTCGGCACGGCCCGGTGGCGCTGCTGCACTTCGACGCGCACCTGGACACCTGGGACACCCACTTCGGGGCCCAGTACACCCACGGAACACCCTTCCGCCGCGCGGCCGAGGAGGGCCTCCTCGACACCTCCGCGCTCTCACACGTCGGCACCCGCGGCTCGCTGTACAGCAAGGAGGACCTGGACGAGGACACCAAGCTGGGCTCATGGCCGCCGGGCCGCCACCCACTGGGAACTGGCGTCACAGCTGGCCGCCGCCTACCCCCGGGTGCGGGTGGACGGCAACCCCGTCTTCGTCCGGGACGGCCATGTGGCCACATCGGCCGGCATCACCGCCGGAATCGACCTTTCGCTGTCGCTGGTCGAGGAGGACTGGGGAGCGGACGTGGCGCGCAACGTGGCCAGACAGCTGGTGGTCTTCATGGCCCGTCCGGGCGGGCAGGCGCAGTTCAGCGCACGGCTGGCCCCGCGTCAGCCACGGCATCCGGCGGTGCGCCGGGTGATGGACCGCGTCACCGCGGACCCCGCGGGGTGCCACACACTGGCCACGCTGGCCGCCTCGGGCGGTGTGAGCGTCCGTCACCTGGAGCGGCTGTTCCGTACCGAGGTCGGCCTCACCCCCGGCCGCTATGTCGAATCCGTCCGTGTGGAGGCGGCGCAGGCACTTCTCGCGGACGGCACCGGCACGGTCGAGGAGGTGGCACAACAGGCCGGGTTCGGCTCCTCGGAGTCGCTGCGCCGGGTCTTCCAGCACACCCTCGGGGTCTCACCGACGGTCTACCGCGCCCGTTTTCGCAGCACTCTCGGCGCGCCGCACCTCACGGCGGGATAGGCGGCGGCGCGGCCGGGCGACCACCCGCTTCGGCCCCGGACGCGGCGGAGAGACGGTGCCCCGTGGTCCGGGGAAACCGGTCACGGCCACCGCCCCTCCCTGGCTAAGCGGATCGGCGGAAGTCGGCTGCGGTTCGGTGGCGCCCCGAAGGGGCGCGGGGCCGTGTCGATATGCGGCTCCGCCCCGCGGGCGCGACCAGCCACGACGGCGCCGCAGACGATCGACGGCAGGTCGGGGCACTTCCAGCTAAGCGCTTAGGCCCCCTCACGGGCCGTTCGCGCCGCCCGGGCCAGGTCCAGGTCGGTGGTCTCCGGCGCCAGGAACTGCGATACGACACCGCCGACCACCAGCACTCCGGCGCCGATCAGGAGCACGAACTCCGCCCCGTAGTGGTCGAGCCCCATCGGCAGCAGGAACGTGCCGATCGCGGCGCCCACCCGGCTCATGGCCGTGGCGAACCCCACGCCCGTGGTGCGCAGCGACGTGGGGAACACCTCCAGCGGATACACCGAGGTCAGCGCGCTGGAGGCGGCGTTGAGGAAGATGAAGAACAGGAAGCCGATCACGATGACGGGGGTGGAGGACGGCCACACCGCCACCAGCGCCAGACATACGGCCGTGATCCAGAACGGCGGGATCAGCAGCTTGCGGCGGCCGATCCGGTCCACGACGAGGCATCCCGCGGTGACACCGGCCACGGCGGTGAAGGAGTAGACGAGCAGCGCCGCGACGGCGTTGTCCCCCATGTTCAGGGCCTCGAAGACCTCGGTCCAGAAGGTGCCGATGGCGAAGTACGGCAGTACGAGGGCGGCCCAGAAGACGCTGGCGAACACCGTGGAACGCAGATGCTGCTTGCTGAAGAGGGCGCGGAACCCGTCCTGCCGCACCTCGTCGCGGTCGTCGAGTTCCGCGGTGACATCCACCTCGATGCCGTACTTGGCGATCAGCGCTTCCGCCTCGTCCCGCCGCCCCCTGCTCAGCAGCCAGCGCGCGGACTCCGGGATGCCGCCACGCAGGGCCACACACACCAGCGCGATCACCGCACTGCTCGCCAGGGACCAGCGCCAACCGCCGTCGACGGAGGTGAACATCGCCCCCACGACGGTGGCCAGGGCGTACCCCAGGTACCAGCTGATCTCCAGGCTCGCCAGCAGCCGCCCGCGGCCACGACGGCCCGCGTACTCCGACAGCAGCGGGGCGCCGATCGCGTACTCGCCGCCGATCGCCACACCCATCACCAGCCGGATGATGACGAGCTGTGTGCCGTCCGCGACGAAGAACTGGAGCACCGAGCCGACCAGGAAGATCATCATGTCGATGAGGAACACCGGGCGGCGTCCGAACCGGTCGGCCAGCCGTCCGAAGAGCGGCCCGCCGAGGAAGATGCCGATGAGCGGTGCGGCACCGACCAGCCCCTGCGCCACGGAGGACAGATGGAGGTCGTCGGTGATGTCGCTCATCGCCAGCCCGATGCCGCCGATGATGTAGCCGTCGATTCCCTGGCCTATCTGGGTGGCCAGCTTCAGCTTGGTGTGCAGCCGCTTCCGTTCACGTTCGGTGGCATGTGCGCCCGGCGGTGTGCTGGGCTCGTTGTGCTCGGTCACAGGCGTCGTTGCCATGTGCGGTTCCTTACTGGGAGGGGGAGGAGAACGCCGGAGTCAGTCGGTGGGCCAGTCGAGGGCGATGTACTGCGTCTCCAGGAACGCCTCGATGCCCTCGCGGCCGCCCTCCCGGCCCAGACCCGACTGCTTGACGCCGCCGAAGGGCGCCGCCGGGTCGGACAGCAGGCCCCGGTTGAGGCCGACCATGCCGGCTTCCAGGCGTTCGGCGATGCGCAGGGCCCGGCCCACGTCGCGCGAGTAGATGTAGGAGGCGAGGCCGTGCACCGTGTCATTGGCGCGGGCCACCAGCTCGTCCTCGTCGGCGAAGGTGGCCAGGGGCGCCACCGGCCCGAAGACCTCCTCGTTCATGATCCGGGCGTCCTCGGGGACGTCCACCAGGACGGTGGCCGGGTGGTAGTGGCCGGGGCCTTCGGGCACCTCGCCCCGGGCGGCGACCTTCGCACCGCGTTCGATCGCGTCGTCGACCAGGGAGCGGATGGACTCCACGGCGGTGCGGTTGACCATGGGGCCGAGGGTGACACCCTCCTCCAGACCCGCTCCGGCGCGTACCGCGGTCATGGCCGCCGCGAACTTCTCGGTGAACTCGGCGGCGACGGACCGATGGACGTAGAACCGGTTGGCGGCGATGCACACCTCGCCACCGCCCCGCATCTTGGCGTCCATCGCACCGCGCACCGCGGCGTCGACATCGGCGTCCTCGCAGACGATGAAGGGGGCGTTGCCGCCCAGTTCCATGGTCACGTTGACGACGTTCGCCGCCGCCTGTTCCAGGAGTTTCCGGCCGGTGGCGGTGGAGCCGGTGAAGGAGAACTTGCGGACCCGCTCGTCGCGGAGCCAGGCGGAGACCACCTCGGGCGCGCGGTCGGTCGGCAGGACGTTCAGCAGCCCGTCCGGCAGGCCCGCCTCGCTCAGCAGGGCGGCGATCGCGAGGGCGGTGAGCGGCGTGTCCGGGGCCGGTTTGAGGAGCACCGGGCAGCCGGCGGCGAGCGCGGGGGCGATCTTCCGGGTGGCCATCGCGGCCGGGAAGTTCCACGGTGTGACGAAGGCGGTGACGCCCACCGGATGCCTGCGTACGACATGCCGGAAACCGCCACCCGGTGCGTCGCCGAACGCGGAGCCGATCCGTACCGCCTCCTCGGCGAACCAGCGGAAGAACTCCGCCGCGTAGCCGACCTCGGCCACCGCGTCCCGGTACGCCTTGCCGTTTTCCAGGACGATCAGGTGGGCGAGCGTCTCGGTGTTCTCGCGCATCAGCGCGAACGCCGTGTGCAGGATCTCCGAGCGACGGCGTGGCGGTGTCGCCCGCCATCCGGCGGCGGCCGCCTGGGCAGCGTCGACCGCCGCCATGGCGTCGCCCGGGCCCGCCGCGGACACCTCGCGGATCAACTCCGCGGTGGCCGGGTCGTGCACGGGAAACGTCCGTCCGTCCCCGGCCGCACACCAGCGGCCGGCGATGAACACATCGCCTTCGGCGAACGGCGCCTTGACGAGGGTTTCTATGCCGGGGAGGTTCATGAGCTGCTCTTTTCTCCGTTCCGAACGAGAGCTGGTTCGGTTCGCGGTGAATTTACGAGCACGTCATAGGGCCGACAAGGCCGCTTCTCGGATCGCAATGGTGGTTGCTGTCAGGGCAACTCACCGGGGGTTCAGGTAAGCCGTGCCCTGGGGGCCGGGGTGTGCCGCGGCTCCCAGCCCAGCAGCGCGGAGACGCGTGCCGCCGCCTTGGCCGTGGTGCGGCCCGCCTGGTCCAGCCGGTCGCCGAGCCGGGACTTGGGCGCCGAGATGTTGATCGCCGCCACAACACGTCCCCGGAAGTCGCGCACGGGTGCGGAGACCCCGACCAGACCGGCCTCGAACTCCTCGCTCACCCTCGCGTACCCCTGTCGCGAAGCCTGCTGGATCAGTGCCCACAGCTCCGGAATCGGCGGTGTCGAGGCGGTGCCGAAGCGGACGTACAGCTCATCGGGGGTGGCGTCGGCCAGCAGCACCCGCCCGGCAGAGGTCTGCCACGCGGGCACTCCGCGCCCTTCCCAGCCGTGGACGCGGAAGGAGTGTCCGGAGACCGAGAGCAGGGTGAGGACCTCGCGATCGCTCAGGACGCACAGATGGCTGGTCTCCTCCACGTCCGACGAGAGGGCGTGCATCACCGGCTCCGCCATGCGCACCAGCCGGTTCTGCGAGGTCCGGGCGACGAGCGAGTAGAGCCGCCAGCCCAGGCGGTACTCCAGGGTGTCGGGGTCCCGTTCCACGATCCCCGAGGCGGCCAGGGCCTTGAGGGCCCGCGAGACCTGGGTCTTCTCCCGGCCCACCAGCTGCGCCAGGCGCACCACGCCGAGCCCGCCGGCGTTCTGGGCCTCATCGGAGGCGAGCGCTTCCAGCAGGTCGATGTCACGCCGCAGCCCGTGGCCGCGCCGGGCGGCGGTGTCTTCGGGGCCGGAGGATGCGGCGGGCAGGTCCGCACCGTGTGGATCGGCCGGGTCCTCGGGATCGTCGGCGCCGCGAGGGGGGAGGTTCATCACGTGCGCCATCCTAAAGGCGCCTTGGGGAACCCCCAGGTCAGCCGCTGAGTTGTCGCGAGAGCAACCGGCATTTCGATTCACGCGGGCGCCTTGCGAGGGGGTGGTGGCGGATCTAGATTCGCCGCATCGGACCGGATGAACTGCGGTGAATGCGAGGTTCATCCCCTGGTCCGCCGATTCCCCGCTACCGGAGATCCAGGAGATCCCATGCCATCGCCTTTTGCCCCGACCGCCCTCATCGGCGAGTTCTTCGCCGGGGAGGGTGTCAACGCCGCGCACACGAACGTCGTGATCGGACGCAAGGGCGGACCCGTCGAGACGGCGTGGGCCACGGCGCTGGCCACGCCCAGCGCCGGACACGTCCCGTTCCTGACCATCGTGCGGCCCTCGGTGCCGGTGAAGCCGCTGACGCTGTTCGTGACGAAGGCCGCCGCGGAGGGTGAGCTGCATTCGCGCGCCACTTGGGGCTCCGCCCAGGCCGGTCTGGCGCAGGGCGTCACGGACGCGGTCAAGGACGGTCTGCTGCCCGCCGAGGAGGCCGACGATCTGCTGATCATCGCCGCGATCTGGGTGAACCCGGCGGTGGACGACCTGGACGTGTCCTTCCGCAACCAGCGCACCGCCGCGTACCAGGCGGTGCGGGCCGCGGTGAACGCCACCCCGACCGTGGCCGATGTCCTCGCGGCCGCCGAGGAAGGCCCGGCCAACCCGTTCTACACCGCCACTTCCGAGGTGCTCACCCGATGAAGATCACGGACATCACCCTGGACCGGCTGCGCCTGGAGCTGGATCCGCCGTTCCGGGCCGCCTGGGACCCCGAGCCGCGGCGCCACTTCGACGCGACGGTCGTCCGCGTCCACACCGACGAGGGGATCACCGGTATCGGCTCCGGTGATCTGATGGACGGCTTCGAGACCTATAAGCACCTGTTCGTCGGCGAGGACCCGCTCGACATCACCCGCCACGTCAGGGCCATCGAGACCGCCAACTTCCACGGCGCCCACTACTGGCCGCTGGAGGCGGCGCTGTGGGACATCATCGGCAAGGTCCACGGCCGCCCGGTGGCGGAGCTGTTCGGCAACGCGGCCAAGAGGCTGCCGGCCTACGCCTCCTGCGGTGAGCTCAAGTCGCCCGAGGAGCGCGTCGCCACCGCGCTGGAGGTGCGCGAGGCGGGCTTCCGGGCGATGAAGATACGCATCGACCGCGACCGGGTGGACGAGGGGATCGCCGCGGTCCGCGCCGTACGCGAGGAACTGGGCGCCGACTTCGAGATCATGGTGGACCTGAACCAGTCGTGGCGCATGGCGGGCGACACCGCGGCCGCCACCGACCTCGCCCGGACCCGCAGGACCGTCGCGCGCCTGGCCGAGCTGGACGTGTTCTGGGTCGAGGAGCCGCTGCCCTACTGCGATGTGGCGGGCTTCAAGCGTCTGCGGGCCGAGAACCCCGGGGTGCGCATCGCCGCCGGCGAGATGCACCACTCCCCCACCGAGCTGCTGCGCTACCTCGAAGCGGACGCCCTCGACATCTACCAGATGGACGTGGTGCTCGCGGTCGGCATGCACCGCGCCCGCACCCTGGCGGAAGTGGCGCAGCTCAAGCACCGCCACTTCACCCCGCACAGCTGGACCAACGGCATCGGCGTACTCGCCAATCTGCATGTGTCGGCGGGGGTCGGCGGCGGCCCGTTCTTCGAGTTCCCCTACGACCCGCCGGGGTGGACCCCGGAGCGCCGGGACTTCATGCTCGCCGACCCGGTGCGGGTGAACGGCGACGGCGACCTCGAGGTACCCACGAGGCCGGGGCTCGGAATCGAGCTGGACGAAGACGCGATCGACCGGTGGAGGATCACATGACGCACGGCATCGACGCCCTGCTCTCCCGCTCACACGACCACTGGCTCGCCGCGGCCGGGGCACTCACCTTCGAGACCCGGCCGTTCATCGACGGCCACTTCACCGACGCCCTCTCGGGCGACACCTTCACCAGCGTGTCGCCGCGCGACGGTGCGGTGCTCGCCAAGGTGCAGGCGGCCGGCGCGGAGGACGTGGACCGTGCCGTGCGCGGCGCGCGCGACGCCTTCGACGACGGACGCTGGCGCGACCTCCCGCCCAAGGAGCGCAAGCGCGTCCTGCTGCGCTGGGCCGATCTGATCCGGGCGAACGCCGAGGAACTGGCCCTCCTCGACACCCTGGAGATGGGCAAGCCCATCACCGAGTCGGTGCGGATCGACGTGGACAAGGCCGCCGAGACCATCGCCTGGTACGCCGAGGCCATCGACAAGACCTACGACGAGGTGGCACCGACCCCCAGGGACGCGCTGGCCCTGATCACCCGGGAGCCGCTGGGTGTCATCGGCGCGGTCATCCCGTGGAACTACGCGCTGCTGATCGCCAGTTGGAAGCTGGGCCCGGCTCTGGCCACCGGCAACAGCGTCGTGCTCAAGCCCGCCGAGCAGACCTCCCTGGCCGCCCTGCGGCTGGCCGCACTCGCTACCGAGGCGGGACTGCCCGACGGGGTGTTCAACGTCGTACCCGGACGTGGCGAGGTCGCCGGTCAGGCCCTGGGCCGCCACCCGGAGGTCGACAAGATCGCCTTCACGGGCTCGGTGAAGGTGGCCCGGCTCTTCCAGGTGTACGCGGGCGAGTCCAACGGCAAGCAGGTGGCGGTCGAGGCGGGTGGCAAGTCACCCCAGCTCGTGCTGCCCGACGCCGATATCGAGGCCGCCGCGTCTGCCGTGGCCTGGGGCATCTTCTACAACGCCGGGCAGACCTGCAACGCCGGTTCCCGCGTCGTGGTCCACGCCTCCGTCAAGGACCGGCTCCTGGACGCCCTGCACCGGATCACCGCGGAGACCTTCCGGGTGGGCGACCCGCTCGACCCGGCCACCGTCATGGGCCCCCTGGTCGACGAGAACCAGCTGGCCACGGTCCTGGCCTATGTCGAACGTGGTGTGGAGGACGGGGCGAGGGTGGCGTTCGGCGGTGGCCGCGCCCTCGGTGAGACGGGCGGCAGCTATGTCGAGCCGACCGTCCTGGACGGGGTGGTGAACACCTCCGCCGTGGCCCAGCAGGAGATCTTCGGCCCGGTCCTGGCCATCGTGGACTACGACGGCGACGCCGACGAGGGGATACGGCTGGCCAACGAGACCGACTACGGGCTCGTCGCCTCCGTCTGGACACGCGATGTGACCGCCGCCCACCGCGCCGCCAAGCGGCTGCGAGCCGGGACGGTCTGGATCAACACCTTCGACGCCAGTGATGTCATCACCCCCTTCGGTGGCTTCAAGGCCACCGGCGCGGGCCGTGACAAGTCCCTGCACGCACTGGACGCGTACACCGCACTGAAGACCACCTGGATCAACCTGGCCTGAACCGGACCCGGTTCATGGACCCGCCCGTACCCCTCCCTCCTTTTCTCTTCTCATCACTGCGAGGACAACCATGAGGATCGGTTTCATCGGCCTGGGCAACATGGGACGCCACATGGCCCGCCATCTCATCCACGCGGGCCACCTGGTCACCGTGCACGACACCCGGCCGGAGGCCGCCGCCGAGCACCTGGCGCTCGGCGCCCGCTGGGCCGATTCCCCCGCGGACTGCGCCGAGGGCGCGGAGCTGCTGATCACCATGCTCCCCACCCCGCGCATCGTCGAGGACGTACTGCTGCGCGGAGGCGCGGCAGAGGCGCTGCCACCCGGGGCCCTGTGGGTGGACATGTCGACCTCGACCCCGGCGGCCGCGGACCGCGTCGCCGCCGATGTGCTCGACGGCCGCGGGGTGCGCCGGATCGACGCACCGGTCAGCGGCATGGCGCGGGGCGCCGAGGCCGGAGCACTACAGATCTTCGTCGGTGGCGCGGACGATGACTTCCGCATCGCCCTGCCCGCCCTCGAAGCCATGGGCGATCCGGACCGGATTCTGCACGTCGGGCCGGTCGGCGCGGGCTACACCGTCAAGCTCATGCTCAACCTGCTGTGGTTCAGCCACCTGGTGGCCACCTCCGAGGTGCTCGCCATGGGCGTCAAGGCGGGCGTGGACCTCGGGACACTGCGCAACTCGCTGCTCGCGAGCCCGGCCAGCTCCTCCTTCATCGAGCAGGACCTCATGTCGGTCCTCGCCGACGGCGACTACGACGACTCCTTCGCCATGGCGCTCGCCTGCAAGGATCTGGGACTCGCCGTCGACCTCGGCCGTGACCTGGGCGTGTCCACCGAGCTGTCCGCCCTCGTCGAGCAGATCTACCGCCGCTCCAAGGCCCAGCACGGCGAGCTCGCCGGTGAGATGAGCCCCGTCCGGCTCTACGAGGCCCTCGTCGGACAGGAGTTCCGGCTGCCCAACCCGGCCATCGAGCCGGCGGACGCGACACTCGCCGTCTGAGCCGACGCGACACTCGCCGTCTGAGCGGACGCGACACTCAAGGTCCGAGCGGACACGACACCCGCCGTCCGGGAAGACATGACTCCCGCAGTCCGAGAACGAGCGCACGCCACCCCTCCACCACCACGCCAGGAGCCGCACCCCATGACCTCATCCGGGCCCGGCGGTCCCACACCGCTGAGCATCGACCCCACCTGCCGTATCGAGTTCGGCCCCGGCCGGATCGGCCAACTCCCCGCACTGATCGCGGCGACCGGCCACGATCGCGCCTTCGTCGTCACCGACCGCGGACTGCGCGCCGCGGGTGTCCTCGGTCCGGTCCTCAAGGCCCTCGACGCCGCCGGGCTGGAGTACGCCGTCCACGACGAAGTGGCGCCCAACCCCTCCACGGCCAACGTGGACGCGGGTGCCGCACGCGCCCGTGCGTTCGGCACCGCCGCGGTCGTCGCCCTCGGCGGTGGCTCCGTACTCGACGCGGCGAAGGGCATCGCCCTGCTGGTCGGCAACCCCGACGCCACGGCCGCCGACGCCGACGACCTCTGGGAGGCGGCCGACGGGCTACCGCTCGTGGCGATCCCCACCACCTCCGGCACCGGCGCCGAAACCAACGGCTTCGGGGTCATCGAGGACACCGCCGCCTGCCGCAAGGTGTACCTCGGCCACCCCTCGGTGAAGCCGCGCATCGCGCTGCTCGACCCGGAGCTCACCCTGGGCCTGCCCGCCCCCGCCACCGCCGCCACCGGCATCGACGCCCTCGTACACGGCGTCGAGTCACTCGCCTCGCGCGGCGCCAACCCGGTGTCCACCGCCTACGCCACACAGGCCGTGGCCATGGTCAGCCGTGCCCTGCCCGCCGCCTACGCCGACGGCTCGGACCTGGACGCACGCGCCGAGCTGATGCTGGGAGCCCACCTCGCGGGCCAGGCCCTCACCCTCTCCGGGCTCGGGCTGGTCCACGGCATCGGCCACGCGCTGACCGCGCACACCGGCACCCCGCACGGCGTCGCCCTGGCCGCCGTCCTCGAGCAGGTGATGGAGTTCAACGCCCCCGCCGCGCGGGACGCCTACGAGCAAGTGGCACGCGCCATGCGCCTCGCGCCGCCCGCCGACGGGGACTGGGCGCGGACGGCCATCGAAGGGGTGCGCGAGCTCGCGGGCACTGTCGATGTGAAGCGCCCGCTGAGGACGCTCGGCGCGGATCGGGACATGCTGCCCTCGATCGCCACCGGGGCGGTGGCGGACGCGGTGACGAAGAACAATCCGCTGCCGCCCGATCACACCCAGGTCCTCGACATCCTCACCGCCACCTACTGATCGCGGGCGCGTGGACCGTCCCCTGACGGTCCACGCGCGGTCGCCGCGGCCGTCAGCCGCGCGCTGCCGCACTGGTGTCGTCTGTGTTCCGGACTGGTGTCGTCAGTGTTCCGGGCGGTGCGAGCCGCCCGGAACGCTCACTCAGTGGTGCCAGGCACGGCCGCCCGTGTTGTGGATGAACCGCTGCAACACCTTCATGGTCGTCAGGTACTCCTCGTCGGAGATGCCCGCGCGGCGTTCCGCCTCCAGTTCGCCCTGGAGGGCCGCGGCCTTGTCGTAGAACGCCCTGCCCTCCGCCGTGATGCCCAGACGTCCCTCGGCGTCCTCGGTGATCCAGCCCCGGGCGATGGTCGCGTCGATCTCCGACTCCATGACGTCCGCACCCGAGTCCAGATAGTTGCGGAGGAGGCGGGACACCTCACCGCGGGTCCTGGCGGTGTCCGCGTTCGCGATCTGCGCCAGGACCCACCACTGCGGCTGGGTGGTGCCGATCTCGGCGAGAGTGGACTGGATGCGGGTGACAACGGCCTTGTAGGCCGCCCAACTCCAGTAGCCGATGGGCTGCCGTAGCAGTTCGGCGTCGCTGTGGGAGTACTCCATGACCGGTCCCTCCGTTATTGCCTGAACTCGTTTGAACGCGTTTGAACTCGCTTGACGTCGAGACCGACCGTAAAAGTTCAACCCGACTTCAAGTCAAGCCCCATTAGGCTCCTCGCATGCCCGTGCGTATGGAGTCTTCGACGGTGGTCCGGCGCCTTCGGCCGGTGGTGCGCTGGTGACGCTCGCGGGGCCTGGTGACCCGGGACCGTGAGCTCGCGCTCGTCCTCACGGCGCTGGTGTTCGTCCCGGCCCTGTCGCGCATCTCCTCGACGTTCGGCGATCTGCCCGCTCGGCACGGCGATGCCTTCGCGGTGCTCCTGTCCCTGGGGCAGACCGTGCCGCTGGTGGTGCGCACCCGCCGGCCGGCCGTGTGCCTGGCGGTGGTGGGGCCGTCGTTCGCGGTCCATGAGTCGCTCGGCTATCCGCCCACCTTCGGCAGCATGGGGCTCTACCTCGCCCTGTACGGCGCCGGATCGCGTCTGTCCCGCCACCGGAACGTGGTGGCGGCCCTGGCGAGCGCGGGCTACCTGGCGTTCGCGATCACCCTGCACACGCTGGACTCCCCCGAACGGTTCCTCGACTACCTCATCTTCTTCCTCGCGCTGGCCGCGTTCTGGATCCTCGGCAGCTACGTCCGTGCGCGGCGTGCGGACGAGGCCGAGCGGCGACGTCTCGCCGCGCTCGCGGCCACCGCGGCGGAACGGTCCCGGATCGCACGCGAGCTGCACGACGTGGTGACCCACCATGTGACCGCCATGGTGGTGCAGGCCGACGCCGCGCAGTTCCTCACCGAATCGCCCGGCCGTGTCACCGAGGGACTGACCGCGATCAGCGGTACCGGCCGCCAGGCACTGGGCGAACTGCGGCATCTGCTGGGCGTGTTGGAGGCGACGGACGATTCGGCGCCCGCGCGGCGGACACCCGCGCTCGGCACCATCGAGGAGCTCGTCGCACGGACCCGGCTCGGCGGTCAGCCGGTCGAACTCGTCGAGGAGGGCGAACGACCGCCCATGGCGGCCGGAGCCGAGCTGGCCGCCTACCGGGTCGTACAGGAGTCGCTCACGAACGCCGTCAAGCACGCCGCCGGACACGCGACCGAGGTATGGGTCCGCTACCACCGCGACGGGGTGGACATCGACGTGACCACGGACGGGCCGTCCCGTGTCGCCCACGCTCCGGACGGGCGCGGGCTCAACGGACTTCGAGAACGGGTGGGCCTGGTCGGTGGCGAGCTGGAGGCGGGCGCGCGGCCCGGCGGCGGGTTCAGCGTCAGCGCCCGGATTCCCGCCGGGAGCGGCTCATGATCCGGGTGCTGATCCGCGCGGGCCGGTGCGCCCCGCCAGCCGGGATGCCGGGGCCGGACGGCGATGTCGCTGTGGATCGGCGTCCCGGGGAAAGACGAGCGGTCAGCGGTCGGCCGCCAGAAGACGCACGCGGCCCGTGCCCGGGAGGGCCGGGTCGAAGGCAGGGGGCACGGGGCGGTCGTGGCGCTTCGCCAGGTCGGTGAGGGGCTCTTCCTCGGCGCTCCAGCCGTGGTCCGCGAGCCACTCGGCGGGCGGCTGCGCCATCTCGTTCTTCCACAGGCCGGACAGCATGTTCATGATGCCTCCCGGTGAGGCCGCTGCCTCCTGGGCCTGGTCCGTGTTCACCATCGACCGGGTGACATGCTCCACCGCGAGGTGGCTGCCCGGCGCGGACAGCGCGCCGATCCGGTCGAGCAGGTGATCCGCGTCACGCGCGGTGAGGTAGACCAGTATCCCCTCGACCAGCCAGGCCGTCGGCTCGTCCGCGCGGAAGCCCTGCTTCATCAGCAGCGCGGGCCAGTCCTCGCGCAGATCCCCCGCGATCACCTCGCGCTCACAGCGCGGCACTTCCCCCTGGAGTACGTGTTCCTTGAAGTCGAGCACCTCGGGCTGGTCCAGTTCGAAGAGGCGTGTCCCGGCCGGCCAGTGCAATCGGAAGGCACGGGTGTCCAGACCGGCCGCGAGCAGGACCGCCTGGCGGCAGCCCGCCGCGCACGCGTGCATGAAGTAGTCGTCGAAGTACCGGGTGCGCAGGGCGAAGTAGTCGCCCATGACCTCGGTGAACAGCCTCCCCTCCCCCTGGGTCCAGGCCACCTGCTGCTCGGCGCCCGCGGCGTCGACGAAACGCGTGGCCAGGGGGTCCTCGAACAGCCGGTCCTGGCGCCGGCTCTCGGCCGCGCGGGTTATGCCCACGAACAGCGCGGTGCTGCTGACCCCCGCCAGGCGCTCGTGTCCGTCGGTCACGTGGTTCTCCCCTTCGTATGGTTTCCTGTCATGCCGCTCCCGCTCATGGGCGGGTCGCTCCTGTCCATGAGCGTGTGGTCCTGTTGATGGGCGTGTCGGTCCCGCTCATCAGACAGTGCGTTTGCGGTACGCCTCGCGGTCGAAGCGCACGCCGCCGCGCCAGATCGCCTCGATCGACCGGGTGCGGCCGATGTCCTTCGTGGGGTCGCCCTCGACGAGGACGAGGTCCGCGCGCCGCCCCGGCGCGATCATTCCGCGGTCCGAGAGGCCGAAGTGTTCGGCGGGGGCCGAGGTCGCCGCCGTGAGCGCCTCCGCCGGAGTCAGTCCGGCCCGGACGAGGAGGGCGAGCTCGGTGTGCAGACTGGCGCCGTGGACGACCGGGCAGGCGCGGTCCGGCCGGTAGTTGGTGTCGGTTCCCGCCAGTACGGGCACACCTGCCCCGCGCAGAGCGGCCACGCTCGACAGGGCGTGGCCGAAGTCGTGGTCGGCGGACGCATGCTCCACGCACAGGCCCTCATGGCCTTCCGCCATCGCCGTACGGGCGTGATCCGGGAGGTAGCCGGCGATCCGCGGATCGTCCGCCAGTGACCGTCCTGCGCGGGCCGAGGCGGAGGTCTCGGGTGCGGACGCCTCCAGCATGGCCAGGGTGGGGATGACGACCCGCCGCTCGTCCGCGATCCGGCTGACGAACGCGTCGTCCAGATCCCCTTCCAGCGGAAGGTGTGTCAGCATGTCCACGCCGCTGTCCAGGGCGAGCCGTGCGGACCACAGGGCGGACACATGGGCCACGGTGAGCAGGCCACGGCGCCGCGCGGCCTCGGCGAGCGCCGTCACGGTCGCCCGGTCCAGAGCGGGCAGCGACATCCCGTGGTTCGCGCCGTCATCCACGATGATCTTGATGAAGTGTGCGCCCTCTGCCTGTCTCGCGGCCACGAACGCATCGGCCCGCTCGGGCCCGGCCACCGTCGGCAGCAGCGGCATGGTGACGCCGGGGTGCCCACCGGGCGCGCTCGAGGCGGAGGGCAGCGCGGCCACCCAGCCCGGATCGGTGCGGTAGGTCACCAGGACACCGCCGTCCACGTCCACCGGGGTGTCCGTGACCACGGCGCGGGCCTCCACCACACCGGGGCAGGACGGGGTGCCGCGCAGCTCCCTGACGCCGGTGCGCGCCGTGCCGCCCTTCACAAAGCCGGCCCGCTCCAGATTGCCCCGCCAGTAGGCGGCCCCGCGTGTGGTGAACCGCGAAGGGGCGGACAGTTGCTCGTCCTCGGCCTTCTGACGCTTGCGCAGTTCCACGAGGCCGCGCAGTTCGGTGTGCGCCGTCGTGCCCTCGTAGGCGCCCCGCAGCTCCTCGAGGCGCAGGAAGAAGACGTCGTTCCAGTGGTCGATCGCCCCCATCCGGGCGAGATCGCGGCTCATGGCGCGCAGCATCCGCTTCGCCGAGCCGAACGCGCGGGTGCGGCAGAACCTCAGCCGCTCCCTGTTGTAGAGCGAGCTCTGTGCCTTGCGGCGGACCACGTCGTAGAACAGCCGGCGCGGCCCGCGCAGGTGCTCGTCCAGATAGGCGTCGGCCTTCTCGCCGGGGTTGGCGTCCACCTCGGGGAGCGCGGCGCGCACCATGGCGAACAGGCTGGACGGGTCCTCCCGCAGATCGGCCACTTCGAGCTTCAGCTCGTCCAGGCTGCGGTAGCCGTACGCGGCGATGTACTCGTCCACCGACGCGAGGAACGTGGTGTGGCCGCCGTCACGCAGCGCCTGGTAGGTGTGCACGGCGGGGGTGTCCTGGAGGAGGCGGCTCAGTTCGGCGTCATCGCGGACGGTGGCCGCGAGGCGCGCCAGCGCACGGGCGGGTTCGATGGACTCCACGCGGGAGCCGGGGCCGGCGGCGCTCCAGGTGAGCCACTCGGGGGCGTCGGGCAGCCAGCGTCTGTTCAGCAGGGCGAGTGCGCCGATGGACCAGAGGATCGAGGCGTCCAGGGTCTGCATCGGACCCCACTTCTCCAGCAGGTCCTTCTCCAGGGCGCGGAAACGCCGGTAGACGTCCTGGCCCTCCATCGCGTCGTAGTCGACGTTGTCGAACTCCTCGTACGCCTTGTAGAAGTAGTCCATGAAACGCTCGACCGAGCGGTTCATGGTGAGGAAGCGGCGCATGAACGCGGCCGCCGTCCCTGCGCGGGACAGCCGGCCGCGGAGGGAAGAGGAGAAGGTGTACGGATAGATCCGCTCCGCCGTTTCGTCGTCGAGTGGCTCCTTGACTCCGATCGCGACTTCCAGGACTTTCCTGTTGAGTTTGTAGAGTGGCGCGATGCGTACCATCCGGTACCAGTGGAGCAGGTTGTAGTACACCCGGCCGTGGAAATAGCCGAGCATATGGGGAGCCCATTCCGTGATCTCACGCAGTGCGGCGGGAGGGACCCGGAGCCCTCGGGCATAGTATTCGTAGACCTTGCCGTAGACATTGGCCGCGAAACTATAGGTCAGCGGTGAGACGATTCCGGAGAAGCTCTCGATGATGTTGGCATTGTCCCAGATCCGGAGTTCGCCTTCGCTTGGACCCAACTCATCCATCGGCCGCCGGACGTCATCCGGCAGCGCGGTGATGGGGCGGGCCTGCAAAATCCATAAGGCGTCGTCCACGAGCGCCCACTCGATGTCCTGCGGAGTGTCGAAGACCGCCGCGATACGCACCCCGGCTTCATGCAGCCGCGCTATGTCCTTCGGGCTCAGCGACAGCTTCTCCCGGTCGGTCCGCTCCACTTCGCCGACCAGATATCCGGAGCCCGCCGGGTCCAGGTGGTAACGCTCCCGCTTCTCACCGAGCACGGTTTCCTCCACCGCGCCCGTGGCGGCGTCGAGGACGACGGTGTCGGCGTCCACCGCGCCCGATACCAGACCCTCGCCCAGTCCGTAAACAGAACTGACCACATGCTGCCACCGGTCTCCGGTCACCGGGTTGGCGGTGAACATGACACCGCTGACCTCGGCGTCCACCATGTCCTGCACGACGACGGCGAGACCCTCACCACGCGGCGGCAGCCCGTGGCGCAGCCGGTAGTGCAGCGATCGCTCGGAGAACGCCGACGCCCAGCACTTCTTGACGTGCGCCATCACTTCGGGGAGACCGGACACATTGAGGAAGGTCGCGAATTGCCCGGCGAAGGAGAGTTCCGAGCCGTCCTCCTCGACGCCGGAGGAACGCACCGCCACCCGGGCGCGCCCCACATGGGCATACGCGGCTTCGACGACCGACGCGGCTTCGTCGCTCAACTCCCCCGACTCGATGATTTCGGCCAGCTGCCCGGAGATTCGGCTCACATTGTCCTGGGTGACCTCGGCGAGCAGTTCCTCGATGCGCCCCGCCCCGTCGACCGCGGCGATGAATTCCTGGAATACATCGAGGCCCACGACCGCCCATCGGGGGACGGCGAGCCCGTTCCTGGAGAGCTCATGGCGATTCCGCCCCTTGCCGCCCGCCAGCTTCGCGGCCGCGCCTGGGAGGCTGTCGTCGACTATGGCTCGCATCAGTTTCCTTGACCTCCGGACACCCGGCCGTGAATCACACCCGGCTTGATCATGAGGGTGTTTCACCGTACCCCACGGGTCATGCGATGGCGATCCTTCCCCTTCTTTTAAGGAGTTCCCCCTTGCCACCGTCAGGACGGCTGTTTGGTTGCTATGAGTTCCCCTAGTGATTTCCGCCGAGTTCCTCTGGCGCCGGGCGATTCACTGGGGGTAGTAGTGGGCTGGTAACGCTATGCCCCCTGCCATTGCTCCCGTCCCGTTTCCCGCCCCCACACCCTTTGTTCTCCCCGGCCGGTGGTTAATCCCCGGTGGGCCGGGCATCTGGTGGCCGCTACCCCGTAGCCGCCGGAGAACTGAGAAGACGCTGGGCATGCGCGATCCGGTCCGCTACTTCGCCTCGTTACGGCAGCGCTACGGTCCGGTGTTCCGGATGAAGCTGATCGGCTTCCCGCCCCAGGTGGTGGTGTCGACCGCGGAACTCGCCGCGGAGATCTACGCCACGGACGGCGACGGCAACCGTGCCGGGGCGCTGCGCGCGGGCTATGTGCCGTGGCTCGGCCAGTATTCGCTGTTCACCAACGACGGCGAGCCGTGGTGGCGGCACCGCAAGCTGCTCAGCCCGGCGCTGCACGGCCGGTCCATCGCGAGCTACCCCGAGCTGATCGCCGAGATCGCCGCGGAGGACATCCGGACGTGGCCGCTCGGCAGGCCGTTCGCGCTCCAGGACCATATGCAGGCCATCACGCTGGAGATCACCCTGCGGCTGGTCTTCGGGATCCGCGACGCCGAGCAACTGACCCGGCTGCGCCCGTTGCTCCTCACCCTGTCCAAGGCCAGTGGCTCCTCGCTGCTGCTCCTGATGCCCGGCCGACTGCGTGCGTGGGCGGAGAAGTCACCGCTGGCGATGCGCCTGCCGTTCCTGCCGACGACCCGCACCATGAAGACCAGCACGGCGGTGGACGAGATCCTCTACGCCGAGATCGCCAGGCGCAGGGACGAGGAGGACAGCGGGGCCACCGACGTTCTGGGACGGTTGCTCCAGGCGCGGGACGACCAGGGCCGGTCGATGAGCGACCAGGAGATCCGCGACGAGCTGCTCACCCTGCTGGAGGCCGGACTCGAGACCACGGCCACCGGGCTTTCCTGGGCCTTCGAACGGCTGATGTGCACCCCCGACGTGCTGAAGCGGCTGCAAGAGGAGTTGGAGCGCGGCGAGGACGAGAGCTACCTCGACGCGGTCGTCAAGGAGGTGCTGCGGCTGCGCTCGGTGATCGCCGGCTCGGGGCGCCTCCTGGACAAGCCACTGCGGCTCGGGGCGTACGAGATCCCGGCCGGATGGGTGGCCATCCCCATGTTCGTGCTGATCCACCAGGACGGCGAGGTGAATCCGGACCCCGAGGAGTTCCGGCCGGAGCGGTTCCTGGGCGAGGGCGCCCAGGCGGCACAGAAGTCCTTCCTGCCGTTCGGTGGCGGCCGCCGCTACTGCGTCGGTGCGCAGCTCGCCATGATGGAGATGAAGGTGATCATCCGCGAGGTGCTGCGGAGGGTGGATCTGACCGCCGCCGACCCCGCGCCCGAGGCCCAGCGGATGTGGCATGTCACCCTCGTCCCCGGCAGGCGGGCCATCGCCGTGGCCCGCGAACAACCCCTGAAGCGTGGGCCGTTGACCGAGGAAGCGAGGTGCCCGGTGCACCCGGCCCCGTCCGAGTAGGCCATCACACCTACGGCCGGTCCGTAGCCGCGAGTTGCTCGCCGAGGGTGCTTCGCCGGTGCCGAGGGTGCTTCGCCGGTACGGCACCTGCCGTCCGTGGCGGGCCCGGGTGACCAGTCCCATGGCGTGCAGGACGCGCAGGTGCCGGGACACGGCGCTCGGCGTCACCCTCAGGCGGCGGGCGAGCTCAACGGTGGCCAGAGGCTCCTCGAGAAGGCCGAGGAGCCTCGCCCTGGGCGCGCCGATGAGCGCTACGAGAGCGGGCGCGTCGCGGGCGGGGCGTCACGAGCGGGCGCGTCGCGGGCGGGCGCCGAGGCCCAGAGCGTCGCCACGCCACGGCTGGGGTGGACCAGCGACGGGGGTTCCTCGGGGCTCAGCGGCGGCGCGGGTTCCTGGCTCGGTGTACGTACCTGGAGCCGGACCGGCTGGTGGGGCGTGTGCGCACTCGTCGCCTGCCTCACCGCGCTCGCCCTGGTCCGCCATCTGCTCGCCCTGCGCCGGTCCCGGGCGGACCGGGCCGGGGCCGCACACCGCGACGCGGCCACTACGCCCCCGAACCCTCCCCTCGCAACGCGGTGAGGAGCTCCTTCGTGCCGAGGATGGCATGGGCGAAGGTGGGGCCGTTCAGCTCGTGTGCGGAGTGCATCATCTCGGGTTTGGCCGCGGCCGTGGCGTCACGGACCAGCGTGACGTGGTAGCCGAGCTCCATGGCGAACCGGCCGGTGGACTCGATGCAGGTGTTCGCCAGCAGCCCGACGAGGATCACATGGCTGATGCCGTGCTGCCTGAGCCGCGTATCCAGATCGGTGTTGGCGAACCCGCTCTGTGCCCAGTGCTCATGGACCACCGTCTCCCCCGGCTCCGGCTGGAAGTCGGGATGGAACTCCCCGCCCCAGGTGCCCTTGGCGAAGCTGTGCCGCACCATGATGTTCCGCTGGGTCGGGTTGGGGTGGTCCCATGACTCGTAGTCGCCCGGCTCCCAGCGGCGGTGCGGGACGAACACCACCCGCACCCCGGACCGCCGGGCGGAGCCGACGATGGCGCGCAGATTGTCCAGCAGGCCGACCTCCTCGGCGACGCTCTCCACGGCCGGCCAGACCTTGCCTCCCTCGGAGAGGAAGTCGTTGTACGGATCGACCAGCAGCACCGCCGTTCGCCGGGGCTCGTAGGTCTCGGCCATGTCGTCTCCTCCGCCGTCCGGACGATCACCGACCCCCTGAGCAGCCGGCGTCCTGGACCCGTCCGAGTGCCCGGCCGTTGCCATCCGAATCCGCTTCCGCCATGGTAGGTAGACCTACCTACCTAGTCTATCGAGGCGCATACGATGAGCGAGACCGGTGTGAGGACGACGGGGCCCGGAAGGCGGCGGCCGGCGCGGGAGCGTCTGCTGGCTGCCGCGGCGCGCCGCTTCTACGCCGACGGTGTGACGGCGACCGGCATCGACACGATCACCGCCGAAGCCGGCGTGGCGAAGATGAGCCTGTACAACAACTTCTCCTCCAAGGCCGATCTCGTCATGGCCTATCTCGACGCCCGGCACGAGGAGTGGCTCACGCTGTACGCGTCACGGCTGGAGCGGGCCGAGAGCGCCCGCGACGGCGTCCTCGCGGTCTTCGACGCCTACGCCGACCACGCGGCGTTCGCCTACGAGCGCGGCTTTCGCGGCTGCGGCCTGCTCAACGCGGCGGCCGAACTGCCCGCCGGAGACGAGGGGCGGACCGTCGTGCGCCGCCACAAGGAGGAGGTCGAGCGGCTGCTCGCCGGTCACCTCGAGGAGTTGCTGCCCGAGCGCCCCGACGACGCTCGCACCATGGCGGAGCACCTGTCGTTCCTGCTGGAGGGCGCGATGTCGCGGGCCGGCCTGGAGGGCGACGACAGCCGTCTGCGGCACGCCCGCGCGATGGCGGCAGCCCTGCTGGACACGTTGTGAACACCCCCGGACCCGGCGCCCGTTCGGCGGGCGCCGGATCGCTGTGCGTGCTCGCCGCGTCCGTGCTGTGGGGCACCACAGGCACCGCGGCGACCTTCGCCCCGGCCGTGGGCCCCCTCGCGATCGGCGCCGTCGCCATGGGCCTCGGCGGACTGCTCCAGGCCCTGGTCGCGGCTCCCCGCATCGTCCGGCAGGCCGCTGGGCTGCGGGCGCGGCGCGTCACCGTGCTGCTCGGCTCGATCGCGGTGGCGGCCTACCCCTTGGCGTTCTACAGCTCGATGCGCCTGGCCGGAGTGGCCGTGGGAACGGTGGTGTCGATCGGCATGGCCCCACCGGCCTCAGCCGTGATCGAGCGCGTCATGGACCGGCACCGGCTGACCGGCCGCTGGAAACTCGGCGCCGCCCTGGGCCTGCTGGGCACCCTCATGCTGTGCGCGGCCCAGGCCACCGGCGCCCCCGGCGACCCGGAGCGGGCGTCCATGGGTGCCACGGCACTCGGCGTGGCGCTGGGCCTCGTCGCGGCCACGACCTACGCCCTCTACTCCTGGGCGGCTCACCGGCTGATCACCGGCGGCATCACCTCACGCGCGGCGATGGGCACGGTCTTCGGCCTGGGCGGACTGCTCCTCGTGCCCGTCCTCCTGGCCACCGGCGCCCCGCTCCTGGACTCCGGGTCCGCCATGGCCGTCGGCGCCTATATGGCGCTGGTGCCCATGTTCGCCGGCTATGTGCTGTTCGGCTGGGGGCTGGCGCATGTGCCCGCCTCCACGGCGACCACGCTCTCCCTGCTCGAACCGGCCGTCGCGGCCGTCCTCGCCGTACTCGTCATCGGCGAACGCCTCCCCGCCGCGGGCTGGGGCGGTGTCGCGCTCGTCCTCGCCTGTCTGGCCGTCCTCACCGCACCGGCGGCCGTCCCCGGGCGGCGCCGACAGCGCGGAGAAAGCGTGCCGCCACCGGAGCGCACATCCGCCGAGCACACCGCTGCCCGGCCGGACCCGGAGTGGGCACCGTAGCGGAGTGTCAACTCCCCGCGGCGGAAAACCTCTCCGCGAGGTCGCGGTGCCGGTCCGCGGCCAGCTTCGCATCGGCCGTGCCGACGGTCGATCCGGCCATCCGCCCGATACGTTCAATCTCGTCGGCGAAGCGCAGGTGTTCCAGCCGAGCGTGCTCACGGCAGGCGAGGCAGGTGACGTTCTCCGGGCGCGGAGAAGTCATCGCGTACGGCGCCCGCAGCCCGCATCCGGTATCGACGAGGCTCGGCAGATCACCGGCCAGACCGAAGGTGGACGCCATCATGTCGCGTACGGCGGCGACACCGCGGACCACCTTCGACTCGACGTGGATATGCGGATCGTCCCCGCCCATGCGACCTCCCCGACACGGCGACGCGACCGGCCGGGAGTGCTCGTGGCCGGTCGCGGAGTGCGGGACGAGTCTGCCATGGCCCGCCGGTTCAGGTCGCGGTCGCGGCCGCCGCCGCTCGGCCCGCCGCACGGCCCGAGAACAGGCAGCCGCCGAGGAAGGTGCCCTCCAGGGAGCGGTAGCCGTGCACTCCCCGCCGCCGAAGCCCGCGACCTCACCGGCCGCGTACAGACCGGCGATCGGGGTGCCGGAGGCGTCCAGGACGCGGCCGGAGAGATCGGTCTGGAGGCCGCCGAGGGTCTTGCGGGTGAGGACGTTGAGGCGTACGGCGATCAGCGGTCCGGCGCCCGGGTCCAGGATCCGGTGCGCGGAGGCGGTGCGGCTGAGGGTGTCCCCGGGGTGGGCGAGCGCGTTGCGGATGCCCATGACCTGGACGTCCTTGGTGTACGGGTTCGCGATCTCGCGGTCGCGGGCCTCGATCTGCCGTTGCAGATCCGCCAGGTCGATCAGGCCGTCGCCGGTCAACTTGTTCATCCCCGCGACGAGTTGGGGCAGGGTGCTCGCGACGACGAAGTCCTCGCCCTTGTCGCGGAACCGCTGGATCGGCTCGGGGGTCTGCCAGATACGGGAGAGCAGCTGCAAGATGTCCTTGTTGCTGACATCCTCCCGGCTCTGAAGGGCCGGGGTTCCATCCGCCCGCATGGTGCGGGCCCTGGTGGGTTCCTGTTTCATCACGCACCGCCCCGGCTAGGCATGGCTAGACAGGGTCTTACACGCGCTCCGCAGGCGTTTTACCTCTCGGCGAGCCCCGCCGCGAGGAGACGCTTCCCTTCGCGTCTGATATTGAGTTCCGCGTTCTGGTCCCGGTCGTGGACGACCCCGCAAGTACAGGTCCACGACCGGATGCGCAGTCCTTCCAGTCCCTTCGGTCCCTCGATGCTGTCGCATGCTGAGCACATCTGCGTGGAGGGGAAGAAGCGGTCGACCTTGACCAAGGCGCGGCCGTAGCGGGCGCACTTGTTCTCCAGGGTGCGGGCGAACATGCCCAGGGACTGGTCGTGGACGGACTTGGCGCGCTTGCCCTTCTTCGATCCCATGCCCTTCACGTTCAGGTCCTCCGCATAGACCGCTTGGCTTTCGCGGACGATGCGGGTGGTTTCCTGCTCGATGAAGTCGCGGCGCTGGTCCGCGATCCGGGCGTGGATCTTCGAGACGGCGAGCTTGGCCTTCCTGCGGTTCGATGATCCCTTCCGGGCGCGGGACAGCTTGCGCTGCGCGCGGCGGAGCTTCTTTTCCTGCCGCCGGAAGAACTTCGGGGAAGCGATCTTCCGGCCGCGCAGGACGGCGTAGGAGGAAAGGCCCAGGTCGATGCCGGTTTCGGTCTCGTCCAGGTCCAGTTCCGGCAGGGGCTTGTCCTCGGTCTCGACCACGAACGAGGCGAAGTAGCGGCCCGCAGGATCCTTGACGACGGTGACTGATGACGGGTCCGAGGGCAGCGGGCGCGACCAGCGCACGGCCACGTCCCCGAGTTTGGCGATGAACAGCTTGCCGTTGTCCCGCAACACGAACCCGTTGCGGGTGAGCCGGATCGACTGCCGCCCGGACTTCCTCTTCATCTTCGGCGGTGCGGTCTTCGGCCCCTTGCGCACACCGCGCTTGGACGCGAAGTAGTTCCGGTGCGCGGTGTGCAGATCCTGGAGCGACTGCACCAGTGCCACGGACGGGGCTTCCTTCAGCTACTCCCGCCCGAGCGTCTTCTTCGCCCCGGTGATCACCATCTTCTGGAGCGTGACGTCGGAGATGTACGGCTCGCCGTTCTTCCACGCCGCACGCCGTTCCCGCAGGCCGTCGTTGTAGACCACGCGGGCGCACCCGAAGAAGCGAGCCAGGTCCCGCTGCTGGTGAGGAGTCGGATAGATCCGCTCGTTGTACCGCAGCTTCATGGTCCACCTCCCCGGCCCGGTCGTGACCAATACCCGTGAACCGTACGCGGACCGGGTGACCAAATGTCAAGTTGGGTTCTTGCTTCGTCCGCGGGCCCGGTACTGGCCTAACCCCGCCCTGACGGACGGGGCTTGCATCCTGAGAGCTCCGATCAGCGCCCGCCAGGTGACGGCTCGGGTGAGGTGCGCCGCACCAGCGAGAAGGCGTACAGCTCGAGGATGTCGGGCAGCGGGGCCACACCGGGGCCGCCCGCACGGACCCAGTCCACGATGTCCTCGGTCGCGGCGGGGTCGTTGACCAGGCCGAGCCATACCGGCCTGCCCCCGGCGGCGCGTCCGGCGGCCGACGGCTGCACGCCGTCGCCCTTGTCGCCCGGCATCATCGCATCCCGGGCATCCCAATCCGCGGCCCCCGCTCCGGGGAGGGCCGCGGGGAAGGTCTCGGTCAGCCCCGGCGGGCGGGTGCCCCCGCGAGGATCTCGCCCAGGCCCTGGCGGGTGGCCGCCAGCACCACGCGGTCCTGGGGCCGCAGGACATAGCCGGGGTGCAGGTCCCAGACCAGGGCGGGCTCCTGATGGGTGACACCGTCGTAAGGAGGCGCCGCCCCGAGGTCGCGTTGCCGGTCCGCGGGCTCCGCCGTGTCCAGTGCGATCACCCGCCAGGCGCCCGGTACGAACGCCTCGGCGACGGTGCGCCCCTCCAACTGCGGATGCCCCGCGACATTCAGAGCGGCGAACAGCAGCACCCTGCGCTCGACGGGTATGGCACCGAGGATCTGGCGTCCCATCATCGCCCCGGCGAACGCCGGCGCCGCCAGACTGGAGACGCTGCGGCTGCGGGTCAGCGCCCGGGGGTGGGCGGCGCGCAGGGTTCGGTAGACGGCGGTGGCGAAGTGGTCGTCGTACAGGCGCAGCGCCACCCGCAGCCGGGGTTTGACCGAGCGGGCGTAGAGCGTCGCCTCCAGATTGGTGGTGTCGACGCTGGTCAGGGCGAGCAGGGCGCGTGCCCGCTGGATCTTGGCGGCCTCCAGGACGCCCTCCTGGGTGACATCGCCGAGGACCGTCGGCACCCCCAGCCTGCGGGCCAGCGGAATGCCACGCGCCCCCGGATCCTCTTCCACGCACACCACGGGGATGTCCATCTCCCGGAGTCTGGCCAGCACCCGGGTGCCGACCTTGCCGAGTCCGAGCAGGACGACATGGCCGGAGAGGCCGCGCGGCGGGCGGCGCAGCGCGGACGCGGTGCGGAAGGTGCCCAGCGCTTCGAGCGCGGCGGCCACCAGGACCGGCAGCAGAAGCAGTCCGGTCAGCCCGGACAGCAGTTGGAGGACCTTGCGGCCGGTCGGCTCGTCGAGCGCCGGATCGTCGATCGCCAGCACGTCCAGCACCGTGAGGTAGGCCGCGCGGAGCAGACCCGCTCCGGTGAGCTGCCAGGCGGCGATGGTGAGGACGAGCACGGCGATGGCCATTCCCGCCACGGACCAGCGAAGCCGACGGGAGAACAGCGAGGCCAGTGGCAGTCTGCGGCTGCCGAGCCGCCGTGGCGGCAGCGGTGGGCCGGTGGCGGATACGGCCTCGAGCACCACCGTGTCACGCCCGGTGGCGGCTGCGACCTCCTCGTCTCCGGGCAGCAGCCTGGGCCCTTCGTCCCCGCTGCTGTCGGAGCCCTCGCTGCCACCGGGGTCGCTGGTGGTGGACGAGAGCAGGGCGAGGGTGCACAGCCCCGGACGGGCGACCTCACGCGAGCCGGGCGGGGTGCGCTCGGCCGCGCGCAGCAGCAGCCCATCAGCCTGCACCACCTTGCTGGTCCCCGCGATGGCGGTGGCGGCCAGCGCGGGGGCCGCGGTGTCGGCGTCCGACAGTACGGTGGTGGTGGCGTCCAGCTCCGCCGGGTCCATACCGGGATCGGCGACCCGCGCCGCCTCGTCGAGGAGTTCCTCCAGGTGCTGGCCCAGCTTGCGGTTGTAGAGCCGGATCACCAGCCGCAGCCGGGGGTTGAGCCGACGGGCACGCAGTGCGGCGTGGATGTTGGCCCCGTCGTCGTCATGGACCAGGGCGAGCGCCGTCGCACGGTCCGCGCCCGCCTCGGTCAGCACGTCGTCGTCCAGCGTCGGCGCCTCCATGACCCGCACTCCCCCGTCCGGAGCGGGGTCGTCCGCGGTCTGCCGGGCCGGCGGGACCCGTCCGACGGCCGCGCTGAACCGGCCGAAGAACGCGGACGTCCGGCCGCCCGGCCGCCATCCCACCACCCGCTGCCCTGCGGGGTCCGCCAGGGGAGGGCCGCCGGGGATGACGACCGTCACCCGGGTCCGGTAGACGTAGTGGAGCTCGGCGGCGAGGCGGTGGGCGAGCGCGTCGTCGCCGCAGACGACCATGTGGCCCGTCCCCGAAGGGGACGGCGGTGCGGATGTGGAGGTGGAGAACACGACGGCGAAGCCCCCCGCTGGTCCGTGATGCCGTGGGTCACCGGACGGGGTGCGGCCGCCGCCCGTATCCCTCGGTCGGCACCTCCGCTCCCGCGGTGATGATCAGACCGTACCTCGTGTGCCGCCGAAGGGAGTTGACCGTCAGGGCCGATGACCGGGCGGCCCGGGTGCTCACTCCCTCGGGGCCCCACACCGCGCGCAGTGGGTGAAACCGGCGGTGTCCTGGATCGCGCCGCAGTCGGCACAGACCCTGTCCAGCCAGCAGGCGGGGTCCCCGCCCTCGGGCTCGGCAGGGGGAGGGTCCGCCGGCTCCCGGTCCGGGTCGCCGGGCCGAGCCGTGCCGCTCATCGTGTGCGCCTCCCTATCCGGACCGTACGCGGGCCCTGTACCCGATTCTGCGCCCCGGGAAGCCCCGGGAAGCCCCAGGAAGGTCCGCTCGGCCCGGCGCAACCGGCGCAACCGGCGCAACCGGCGGACCGGGGACGTGGGGGTCATGGGCGGCCGGGTCCGGCGGGGGCCGCGCTGTCGTGAGCGCCGTCGTCGGCATCGTCGTCGGCATCGTCGCCGGGACCGCCGTCGGCATCGTCGCCAGGGCTGTCGTCCGTACCGTCGTCGGGGCCGGACTCGGAGCGGATGAGCGCTTCGGCCTGGATCCGTACGACGGCCCGTACCGTGTCCGGGTCCACCTCCTGGGGCAGCCTCAGCTCCACCGTCACCCGCCGGGCGAGCCCCGCCGTGCTGTCCCCGTCCTCCCCGGTGTCCGTCCCGTCCTCGGTGGCGTCGCCGCGCAGGCAGCGCCTGAGATAGCCGACGGCGTCCCGCACTCCGCGCTGTACGGCCATGTCGGTGGCCGTCGAGACTCACAGCGCATTTCGCCTATGACGCGAAAGGCCACTCCGCCGTCTCCGACGCGTGCCCCTGCCCCTCCGCCGTCAGCTCCGGTGGCTCGCACGGCGCGGGGGACGGCGCGTGCGGGTCCACTCCACCAGTTGCCGGGCGGTCCAGGTGGTGATGACGCGCTCCGTCGGCACCCCGCATTCCACCGCCCGGGCACATCCGCCTGGCTGCCAGTCGAGCTGGCCGGGCGCGTGGGCGTCGGTGTCGATGGAGAAGAAGGTCCCCGCCCGCACGGCCTCCCGCAGCAGCCGGCGCGGCGGATCCAGCCGCTCCGGACGGCAGTTGATCTCCACGGCGGTGCCCGCCGCCGCGCAGGCGCCGAAGACCTCCTCATGGTCGAAGGCCGACTCGGGGCGCTTTCCGCCGAGCAGCCGTCCGGTGCAGTGGCCCAGCACATCGACGCGCGGATCGCTGACGGCGGCCACCATCCGGCGGGTCATGGGACGGGCGTCCATCCGCAGCTTGGAGTGGACCGAGGCCACCACCACATCCAGCCGGTCCAGCAGCTCCGGCTCCTGGTCCAGGGAGCCGTCGGGGAGGATGTCCACCTCGATCCCGGTGAGCAGCTGGAACGGGGCGAGCTTCTCGCGCAGCTCGGCCACTACGTCCAGCTGGGCGCGCAGCCGGTCCGCCGAGAGGCCGCGGGCCACCGTGAGCCGCGGGGAATGGTCGGTGAGCACCGCCCACTTGTGCCCCAGCCGCGCCGCCGTACGGGCCATCAGCTCGATCGGGGAGCCGCCGTCGGACCAGTCCGAGTGCATATGGCAGTCCCCGCGCAGCGCGGCGCACAGCTTCGCCGCCTCCTCGTCGGGTTCGTGCCCGTCCTTGGCCGCCTCGGCCTCCAGCCTCGCCAGATACCCGGGCACCTGGTCCTTCAGCGCCTCCTGGACCACCTGCGAGGTCTTCGGGCCCACCCCTTTGAGCGACCGCAGGGTGCCGTTCGAGGCGCGCCGCTCCACCTCCCCGGGGTCCATACCGGCGAGCACCGCCTGGGCGGTGCGGAAGGCACGCACCCGGTAGGTCGGCGCCTGGGCGCGCTCCAGGAGAAACGCGATCCGGTCCAGGGCCTGAAGGGGGTCCATCGGGCGCACCTCGCTGTGTGTGGCGGCCGCGCGCCTCAGGCGCGGCGGTTCGGGCGGCGGCCGGGCGGCTGATGGGGTTCGGGGCGTGCCGTCAGCTCGTCGATGTCGCAGATCTGCGATGTCTTCTCGGAGACGGTGATCGGCCGCCCGTAGTGCCGGATCTCCAAGGGGGCGCCCTCGGCCAGGGAGTAGGTGGCACAGCGGGGGGTGATCTCCACGCGCAGCTTGCGGCCCAGCACCTGCACGGTGAAGGCGAGCCGGGCCAGCTTCTCGGGCAGCTTGGGCGAGAACTCCAGCCCGCCGTCGCGCTGCCGCATCCCGCCGAACCCGGCGACCAGGGCGATCCAGGTGCCGGCGAGCGAGGCGATGTGCAGACCGTCGCGGGTGTTGTGCTCCAGATCCCTCAGGTCCATCAGGGCCGCCTCGCCCAAGTAGTCGTAGGCGAGCCGCAGATGGCCGACCTCGGCGGCCATGACGGCCTGGGCGCATGCGGAGAGGGAGGAGTCCCGGACCGTCAGCCGTTCGTAGTAGTCGAAGTTGCGGGCCTTCTGCTCCTCGGTGAAGCACTCGCCGCGCAGATACATCGCCAGCACCAGGTCGGCCTGTTTGACCACCTGTTTGCGGTACATCTCGAAGTACGGGAAGTGGAGCATCAGCGGGTACTGGTCCGGGCGCGTGCCCTGGAAGTCCCACTCCTGGTGGCCGGTGAAGTCCGTGGACTGCTCATGGACGCCCAGCGACTTGTTGTACGGGACCGACATGGACTCGGCGGCGTCCCGCCAGGCGGCGGACTCCTCGTCGTCGACGCCCAGTTCGGAGCTCTTCTCCGGGTGGCGTTCGACGATGTCCGCGGCGGCCCGCAGGTTCGACTGGGCCATGAGGTTGGTGTAGACGTTGTCGTCGGCGATGGCGCTGTACTCGTCGGGGCCGGTCACCCCGTCGATGTGGAAGCGGCCGTGGTGGTCGTGGTGGCCGAGGGAGCGCCACAGCCGGGCGGTCTCCACCAGCAGTTCCACGGCCGTCTCGCGCTCGAAGTAGTCGTCGCCGGTGGCGGCGACATAGCGCACCACCGCGTCCGCCACATCGGCGTTGACGTGGAAGGCCGCGGTGCCGGCCGGCCAGTAGGCGGAGCATTCCGAGCCGTCGATGGTGCGCCAGGGGAAGGCGGCGCCGTCGTGGTTCAGCTGCCGGGCCCGGTCCCGGGCGGCGGGCAGGATGGACTGGCGCCAGCGCAGCGCCTCGGCCACGGACTCGGGGAAGGTGTAGGTGAGCAGGGGCAGTACGAAGGTGTCGGTGTCCCAGAAGGAGTGGCCGTCGTAGCCGGAGCCGGTGAGGCCCTTGGCGGGGATGGCCCGTTCCTCGGCGCGGGCACCGGCCTGTACGACGTGGAAGAGGGCGAAGCGCACGGCCTGCTGGATCTCGGCGTCCCCCTCGACCTCGACATCGGCGCGGGACCAGAAGTCCTCCAGCCATTCGCGCTGCTGGTCCACCAGCCCGCGCCAGCCGGTGCTGGCGGCCCCGGCGAGCGCGGCCTCGACCTGGTCGCGTACGGCGGGCAGCGAGCGGGCGCCGGACCAGCCGTAGGCCACCAGCTTCTCCAGCCGCAGGACCTGGCCCGGCTCCAGCACCGAGGTGACGGTCAGCCGGGCGACGTCGTCGGCGCTCTCGCTGGCGTGGCGGGTCGGGGGCGGTCCGGTGATCAGGTGGTCGGCGGCGGCCGCGACCCGCAGCCCGCTGGCGTCGGTGCAGTGGATCAGCCGCAGCCGCTTGTCGTCGGCGGCGTTCTCCTCGGGCTTCAGCGGGGACTCCAGAGCCTCGGCCACCCGGGGGTCGCCGGCGCGCTCGGGAAGCTGCTCGTTGGCGACCAGTTCGGACTGGACGACGACGCGGATCCTGGCGTCGAGCGCCTCCACCTCGTAGGCGATGGCGGCGATGGCCCGCTGGGTGAGGGAGACCAGCCGGGTGGAGCGGACCCGCACACCGATACCGGAGGGGGAGGTCCATTCGCAGGTGCGGTGCAGCAGTCCGCCGCGCAGATCGAGCACGCGCTCATGGGAGCGCAGCCGTCCGTAGCGCAGATCGAAGGGCTCGTCGTCCACCAGCAGCCGGATGATCTTGCCATTGGTGATGTTGATCATGGTCTGGCCGGCCTCGGGGTAGCCGTATCCGGCCTCGGCGTAAGGCAGGGGACGCCGTTCGTACACACCGTTGAGATAGGAGCCGGGGAGCCCGTGGGGCTCCCCCTCGTCGAGATTGGCGCGCCAGCCGACATGCCCGTTGGAGAGCGCGAAGACCGATTCGCTCTGGGGCAGCAGATCGAGCCGGAGATCGGTCTCCCGCAGCGCCCAGGGGTCGACGGCGTACGAGGCATCGGTGATCACGAATCGTCCTCCAGCAGCTCGGCGAGATCCTCGACCACGATGTCGGCGCCGTGTGCGCGCAGCGCGTCGGCCTGCCCCACGCGGTCCACGCCGACGACACAGCCGAAGTGCCCGGAGCGGCCGGCCTCCATGCCGGCCAGGGCGTCCTCGAAGACGGCGGCGGCCTCGGGCCCGGTGTCCAGCTCCCGTCCGGCCTCCAGGAAGGTGTCCGGGTGCGGTTTGCCGGGCAGCTTGCGCTCGGCGGCGACCACACCGTCGATCCGCACCTCGAAGAGGTCCTCGATACCGGCGGCGATCAGCACATCGCGGCAGTTGGCGCTGGAGGAGACGACCGCGGTCCGCAGCCCCTCGGCGCGTACGGCGGCCACGAAGCGCACCGACCCCGGGTACGCCTCGACTCCCTCCTTGCGGATCTTCTCCAGGACCAGGATGTTCTTACGGTTGCCCAGGCCGTACACGGTGTCCTTGTCGGGCGGGTCGTCCGGCTCGCCGTCGGGGAGGTCGATGCCCCGGGAGGCCAGGAAGGTGCGCACCCCGTCGGCGCGTGGACGGCCGTCCACGTACTCGTCGTAGTCGCGGGCCGAGTCGAAGGGACGGAAGGAGGCGCCGTCGCGCCGCCGCAGGAACTCGTCGAACATCTGCTTCCACGCCGCCGCGTGCACCACCGCGGTCCGGGTCAGCACACCATCGAGGTCGAAAAGGCAGGCCCGCACGCCGTCGGGCAGGCAGAGCTTGGTCATGGCCCCCGATTCCCCCGGGAACGCCGGAGTATGCGGCCCATGGGGACGGGATCCGGACCTTCCGCCACTCGGCGCGGCAGGACGGTCACGCAGCGCCGGACGGCGGCAACCGAGCTCGGCGGCGCGGCCACCCGGCCCGGCACGACGGTCACTCGGCGCCGGACAACGGCAACCCGCCCCGGCACGACGGCCACCCGGCGGCGCCATACGGCGGCCACCCCGCGCGGCACAGCGGCCACCCGGCTCTACACGGCGGCCACTCGGCAGCGTCGCAACCGCGACCACCCGACTCGGCACGACGGTCACTCGGCGCCGGACAACGGCAACCTGGCCCGGCACGACGGCCACCCGGCGGCACCGCACGACGGCCACCCCGCACGGCACCACGACCACCCGGCGTCGCACCGCGGCCACCCCGCGCCGCGCCGCGACCGCCCGCGCGGCACCGGGGGGCCACCTCGCGCCGCGTGGTGGTCGCTCAGCGCGGGGTGACGGTGTGCCCCTCGTGGCGGGAGCGGTCGGCGGCCTCCAGAACGGCGACGACCTCGCGGGCGAACCGTACGTCGCAGGGGTCGGGCGCGCCGCCGTCGCGGGCGCCGCTCAGCAGCCGGTCGACGGCCGTGGCGAAGGCCGCCACCGCGGTGGTCCCCGCCTCGGGGACCACCGCGATCCCGCGCTCGCCGTAGAAGTCGCAGGAGAAGCCCTGGGCGGCGGGCCGGGCGTCGAGGGTGAGGGCGAGCGTGCCGATGGCGCCGGACTGGTGGCGCAGCAGCACATGCGCGGCGCCGCGCGGCCCGTCGAGGGCGGTGACCTCGGCCACCGGGCCGAGGACCGGGAGCAGGACGGACAGGGAGTGCGGGCCGACGTCCCACAGTCCGCCGCGCTCCCGCCGCCAGCGGGATTCGCCGTAGCGGCCGCCGGGCTGGAAGATCGAGGCGAAGGCGGTGGCACGGCCGCCGTCCCAGCCGCCGGCCGCCGCGGTCTCCTCGATGAAGGTCTCGACGGGTGCCGCGAAGCGGTTGGTGAAGAACACGACCGAGGCCAGCGCGCGCTCGTCCACGGCGCGCACGATCCGGTCGGCCTCCTCGGTGGTGAACGCGAGCGGCTTGTCCAGGAGCAGATGGCGCCCGGCCAGCGCGGCCCGCTCGGCGAGGCCGCTCTGGATGTCCGGCGGGAGGGCGATGGCGACCGCGTCCACGTCGGCGATCAGCGCGTCGGCGTCCGGGTAGGCGCGGGTGCCCCAGCGGTCCGCCAGCGCCTTCGCCTTCTCCGGATCGCGCCCCCAGATCCCGGCCAGTTCGGCCACGGGGTGGGCGGCGAGCGCCGCCGCGTGGGTCTCGGCCGCCCAGTGTCCGGTGCCCAGCACTCCGAACCGCACTGTCCGTCCCCCTCCGCACGGAGCCCCGGGGTGTTCCCCGGGCGTCGGCGGCGATCCTACGCCCGTACGGCCCGGCCGCTCAGGCCCGGTGGACGGATCTTCGCGCCCGTGACATCGGCGGCCGAGGCCGCGGGGCCGACGGCGTCCGGCGCGGGGCGCACACAACCCAGCGGGTCCTGGCAGCGCGGGCCCGTGAAGATCCGCTGGACGGGGCCGATGGTGGTGTCCTCCTCCCCCGCTCGGCCGCGGGCGGATGCCGGTGGGCCGGGGCGGTGCCAGGGTGAGGCCACGGCCGGCCGCGGTGCGGGTGCCGGCCGATGCCCACCCTCACCGCTGGAGGACCCCGTGGCCCGTGGCTCGTCCCGCCCCCTCTCCAGCGCGTACCGGCGGCGCGCCACGGTCCGGGCCGCGGTGGCCCTGCTGCTGTGCGGGGCCGTGGTGCCGGCCTGCGCCTCCTCCAGCGAGCACAAGCCCGGCGGGGCGGAGTCGGCGGCGGCGCGGGAGAGCGCTCTGAAGGCGTCGGCCGCGGCGAAGAGGAAGGCCGAGAAGAAGGCCGAGCAGGCCCGGTTGCTGCCGGGGATGCCGCCTCCGCTGGACCCGCATGACCTCTACGCGGCCGACCGGCCGGGGATGCTGTCCCGGACGGTGAAGGACTATCCGTCACGGGTGTATGTGCCCAATACGCTCTCGGACACGGTGAGCGTGATCGATCCGAAGAAGTTCAAGGTCATCCGCACCATCCAGGTGGGCCATCAGCCGCAGCACGTGGTGCCCTCGTGGGATCTGAAGACGCTGTGGATCAACAACGATCTGGGCAACTCCCTCACCCCCATCAACCCCGCCAACGGGCGGGTCGGCCGCCCGGTGGCGGTGCATGACCCGTACAACCTCTACTTCACCCCGGACGGCAAGTACGCCGTGGTGATGGCCTCCAAGGACCGGGCGCTGGTCTTCCGGGACGCCCACAGCATGAAGGTGGTCAAGTCGGTGCCGGCCAACTGCTACGGCGTCAACCACGCCGACTTCTCGCCCGACGGGCGCTACTTCATCGTCTCGTGCGAGTTCTCCGGTGAGCTGCTGAAGGTGGACACGGCGAGGAAGAAGGTGGTCGCCAAGCAGCGGCTGCCGATCGCCGGGGCCATGCCGCAGGACGTCAAGATCTCGCCCAACGGCAAGACGTGGTACATCGCCGACATGGTGGCGAACGGGCTGTGGGTGCTCAACGGCGACACCTTCGGCAAACCGCGGCTGCTGCCCACCGGCAAGGGCACGCACGGCCTCTACGTCAGCCGCGACTCCCGTTCGATGTACGTCTCCAACCGCGGTGAGGGCACCATCTCGGTGCTGTCCTTCAAGACCGGCAAGGTGACGCGGAAGTGGCGGCTCCCCGGCGGCGGCAGCCCCGACATGGGCGGGGTGTCCGACGACGGCAAGGTGCTGTGGCTCTCGGGCCGGTACAACGCCGAGGTCTACGCGATCGACACCCACAGCGGCCGGCTGCGCGCCCGGATCCCGGTCGGTGGCGGCCCGCACGGGCTCGCGGTCTACCCCCAGCCCGGCCGCTACTCCCTCGGGCACACCGGAATCTTCCGCTGAGGCGATGGCGGCCATGGGCGCCCATGCGCGACGGCCACCTGCATAGCCTGCCTATATAGAGGCATGATATAAAACTAGATGTGGAATACACTCAGCAGTCCGGACCCCGGGAACCCGACACCCCCGCGGCCCGTGAAGAGGTCGCGGAGGCGCTGGAGCAGCTGGCGTTCCTCGCGGTGCGCCATCTGACCAACCGGGACATCAGCTTCACCGCGGCCTCGACCCTCGGCCGGCTCAGCCGGGAGGGCCCGTCCCGGCTGACGGCCCTGGCCTCCGACGAGGGTGTCACCCAGCCCTCGATGACCCAGCTGATCCAGCGGCTTGAGCGGCAGGGTCTGGTGACCCGGGTCGACGATCCGCACGACGGGCGGGTGGTGCTGGTGGCGATCACCGACAGCGGGCGGGAGCTGCTCGCCGAGCGGCGCCGCGGCCGTACGGACCGGCTCGCCGAACTGCTGGCCACCCTCTCCCCCGAGGACGAACAGGCACTCGCCACCGCCGTCCGCGCCGCCACCCCCGCCTTCCAGCGGCTGGTCGAGAACGCGGCACGGGCGCGGAAGGCCCCGGGGACCACCGCTTCCTGAATCAACCGGCACCCTGCCGCGCCACGGCTCGCCATGTCGTCACGGCTCGGGCCCTGAACCACGGAGCATCATTTGTCCGCTCATCCCAGCGCCCCCAACCCCTTCAAGCAGCCGAAGGCCGTATGGGCGGTCGCCTTCGCCTGTGTGATCTCCTTCATGGGCATCGGCCTCGTGGATCCGATCCTGCCCTCCCTCTCCGCCAAACTGCATGCCACGCCGAGCCAGGTGTCGTTGCTGTTCACCAGCTATCTGGTGGTCACCGCGGTCGCCATGCTGCTCACCGGGTTCGTCTCCAGCCGCATCGGCGCCAAGCGCACCCTGGTGGCCGGTCTGGTGCTCATCGTGCTCTTCAGCGCGGCGGCCGGGGCGTCCGGCAGCATCGACGGGATCGTCGGCTTCCGCGCCGGATGGGGCCTGGGCAACGCCCTGTTCATCGCCACCTCGCTCGCCGTGATCGTCGGCTCGGCCAGCGGTGGCTTCGCCGGCGCGATCATCCTCTACGAGACCGCGCTGGGCATCGGCATCGCGATCGGGCCGCTGCTGGGCGGTGAGCTCGGCGCGATCAGCTGGCGCGGGCCGTTCTTCGGTGTGGCGGTCCTGATGGCCATCGCACTGATAGCGACCATCGTGCTGGTCCAGCCCACCCCGACCCCGGCGCGCAAGGCTTCGATCGCCGACCCGATCAAGGCGCTGCGCCACCGCGGGCTGCTCACCATGGGGCTGACCGCGCTCTGCTACAACTGGGGCTTCTTCACGGTGCTGGGCTATGCGCCGTTCCCCATGGACCTGGGCACCCATGAGCTGGGCTATGTCTTCACCGGCTGGGGTCTGCTCGTGGCCTTCTTCTCGGTCTTCGGCGCCCCCTGGCTACAGGCGCGGCTGGGCATAGCCCGCTCCCTGTATCTGAATCTGGCGCTGTTCGCGCTCGACATCCTCGTCATCGGCCTCTTCACCGACTCCACGACGACGCTGATCGTGGCGGTGATCGTGGCCGGCGCCTTCATCGGGATCAACAACACCATCACCACCCAGGCGGTGATGACCGTCGCCCCCGTGGAGCGGCCCGTGGCCTCCGCCTCCTACGGTTTCGTCCGCTTCATCGGCGGCGGTCTGGCACCGTACGCGGCGGGCAAGATCGCCGAGCACAGCGGGGTGCATCTGCCCTTCTACATCGGGGCTGCGGCGGTCGCGCTGGGCATCGGTGTCCTGGCCACCGGGCATTCGCTGCTCGCCGAGGCCGAGCGCGTCCAGGCGGCGGAGGCGGCCGGTCACACCCCGGCCGAGGAGCGGCGGGAGACGCTGGAGAAGCAGGCGCTGGCCGAGGAGCTCGGCTCGGCCGGGTGACGGGAGGGACGGGCCCCGGGCCGGCACACACGGCGACGTCGACCGAGCCGCCGAGGCCCGGGGCCCATCCGTACACCCCTCAGGTCACATCCCTCAGACCACACCCCTCAGATCCGCATGCCCCTCAGATCCGTTCAGATCCGCCAGGAGCGGATGTTGCTGGCCGCGTCGAAGACATCGGCCTTGCTGGAGAGGATGTCGCGGACCAGGTCGATCAGCGCCCCGTACGGCGGGTCGATGCCCTCGCCCGAGGCGTGCATATAGGCGACCGCGGTCGCGGCCGCGAATCGCGCGTTGCTCGCCGGGAGCGGTTTGAGCAGCGCGATGGTGTGCAGCAGGGCCGCGGCCCGCCACGCGGGGTCGGGGTCGACACCCAGGCGCGGCGGGTCGACGCGGTGGCGGGCGACGGCCGCCACCAGACCCGAGAAGTCCGAGATGGCCGGCTGTTCCGGCATGACCTCCTCATGGCGCTGGAGCAGCCAGGGGACGTCGATATGCAGCAGCGGCACCATGGTCAGGCGGCCTGCCCCGGTCGGCGGTGCTCATCGTCGGGGAACGCGTCCGCGAAGGCGTCGGCATTGTCCGCGAAGAACCGCCGGAAGACTTCGGCACCCTCCTGTAGAGCGCGGTGACGCGCGATGTCGGCCACGGTCGCCTCCCGGACAAGGGCCTTCATCGTCGTACCGCGCTCCTTGGCGATCTGACGGAGGTCCTCCAGTTCTCGATCGCTGAATTCCACGTTGAGTGCTGACATGCGGGACACCCTACTCAGCAGGTACCCCGTCAGCAATCGCCGCAGCTCAGATCATGTTTTTGTAGGTACTTGACAAACCTTTCAAGCCATTACGGACGGCCGCGGCCGGGGACCGGAGCACCATCGGGCCCCACCCGGACAAATGGGTCGCGCACCTCGCGGTCCGTCAGGTTCCGGTACGCGGCGGGGCGTCGGAAGGCGTCCCCCCACGCCTCCCGGCGCCGGTAGTCGCGCAGTGCGTCGAGGTCGAAGACCGCCGGATAGACCCCCTCGGCCTCGCCCGCCTCGACCACCAGGGTGTCCCGCGACCGCCCGTTGGCGAAGGCGACACCGTCGTGGGCGACGGAGTGGCCCCAGCCGGGACCGGCGTAGTTGGCCATGGCCATACCGGTCATGTTCTCCCCGGCGCGGGAGCGGAACTGGGAGAGCCGGTTGATCTCCAGCTCGCAGGCGTTCGGGGTGAGGACGATCTCCGCCCCGGCGAGCATCAGGGCGCGGGCGCTCTCCGGGAACTCCCGGTCGTAGCAGATCATCGCCCCCGTCATCACCTCGCCCACCGCCGTGTCCAGGGCGCACACCTCGAACCCCTCTCCCGGGGTCAGCCCGGCCTCGGGCAGGTCGAAGGCGCAGGTGTGCACCTTGGCGTAGGTCAGGACCAGACGGCCGTGCCGGTCGATGAGGGAGAGGGTGTTGCGCGGCGGTCCGTCCCAGCGCTCCAGGTAGGTGAGCGCGATGGCCATCTCGAGCTCGGCGGCCAGCTCACGGAAGTGGATGACGAAGGGCGAGTCGCGGGTGATCGGCTCGCCGAGCCAGACGGACTCGGGCCGCGGCGCGCCCGAGGTGCGGGCGCCGTCCCACAGCGACGGATGGCGGTAGACGTCGCCGTCGTCCGAGCCGTCCGGGATGGCGACGCTGTAGCCGTTGCTCCACATCTCCGGGAAGAGCGCGATATCGGCGCCCATGGCCCCGGCCCGGCGGCAGGCCGCCTCGCCGAGGGCGAGGTTCCTGGCCGGATCGGGTCCGGGCCGGGCGAGTTGGAGCAGGGCGACGGTGAGGGTGGTCATGGCGAATTCCTCCTTCGGTACCTGATGACATGTGGGCGGCGCTGCGAAGGAGGCGTCCCGGCGGGCCCCGGGGGCGGGGCGAGCGTCAAAGCATGCCGCCACGCTACTCGCGGGCGGGGTGGCTCGGCGAGGGGCCGTCGCGTCCGGATCCCGGTGGCGGGAAGCGGGTAGAGCTGCCCGTATGGCGTGATCGCCGATAGGACCGGCCAGGAACACCAAGGGGAATGGGGCATGCGGTGAGGATCGAGTCGGCCGAGGTCGTCGTCACCAGTCCGGGGCGCAATTTCGTCACCCTGCGCATCGCCACCGAGGACGGTGTCACGGGTCTGGGGGACGCCACGCTCAACGGCCGTGAGCTGGCCGTCGCCTCGTATCTGCGGGACCACGTGGTGCCGCTGCTGCTCGACCGGGACGCCTCGCGCATCGAGGACACCTGGCAGTACCTGTACCGCGGGGCGTACTGGCGGCGCGGGCCGGTGACCATGGCCGCCATCGCGGCCGTCGACACCGCGCTGTGGGACATCAAGGCCAAGGCCGCCGGGATGCCGCTGTACCAGCTGCTGGGCGGGGCGTCGCGCACCGGGGCGCTGGCCTACGGGCACGCCTCCGGCCGGGACGTCCCCGAGCTGCTGGACTCCATACGCGCCCATCTGGAGCGGGGCTATCGCGCGATCCGTATCCAGACCGGCATCCCCGGGCTGGACTCGGTCTACGGGGTGGCCGCCTCCAGCGCGGGCGGCGGGGAGCGCTACGACTACGAACCCGCGCGCCGGGGACGGGCCCGCGGGTGCTGCCCGCCGAGGAGAGCTGGGACACCCGGGCCTATCTGCGCCATGTGCCGACGGTATTCGAGGCCGTACGGGAGGAGTTCGGCCCGGAGCTGCCACTGCTGCACGACGGTCACCACCGGATGACGCCCATCCAGGCGGCCCGGCTCGGCAAGACGCTGGAGCCCTACGACCTGTTCTGGCTGGAGGACGCCACGCCCGGCGAGGACCAGGCCGCGCTGCGGCTCATCCGGCAGCACACCACCACCCCGCTGGCCATCGGCGAGGTCTTCAACCACGTCCACGACTACACCACCCTGCTGAGCGAGCGCCTGATCGACTATGTGCGCTCGGCGGTGACCCACACCGGCGGGATCACGGCCATGCGCAAACTGCTGGATTTCGCCGCGGTCTACGGGATCAAGTCCGGAATCCACGGCCCGACCGACATCTCCCCGGTGGGCATGGCCGCGGCGCTCCACCTCGATCTGGCCATCCACAACTTCGGCATACAGGAGTACATGCCGCACACCGCGGACACGCTGGAGGTCTTCCGCACCTCCTTCCGCTTCGAGGACGGGCTGCTGCACCCGTCCGACACCCCAGGCCTGGGCGTGGAGCTGGACACCGAGGCCGCCGAGAGGTTTCCCTACCAGCCCGCCTATCTGCCGGTGAACCGACTCGTGGACGGCACGGTGCACGACTGGTGAGCAGAGGTACGGTGAGCGTCGTAGTAGGAGAAGAGGGAGCATGGAGCAGCGTGAGTTCGGTCGGCTCGGCCGGAAGGTCTCGGTCGTGGGCCTGGGAACCTGGCAGCTGGGCGCGGACTGGGGCGAGGTCGACGAGCGGGACGCCCTGACCGTGCTGGAGGCGGCCGTCGAAGCCGGCGTGACGTTCTTCGACACCGCCGATGTGTACGGGGACGGGCGCAGCGAGCAGCTCATCGGGCGGTTCCTGCGGGAGCGCCCGGACGCCGGGATCTTCGTGGCCACCAAGATGGGGCGGCGGATGCCGCAGCTGGCGGAGAACTACTCCCTGGACAACTTCCGCGCGTGGACCGACCGCTCGCGGGCCAACCTGGGCGTGGACGTCCTGGATCTGGTGCAGCTGCACTGCCCGCCGTCCTCGGTGCACTCCTCGGAGGCGGTCTTCGACGCGCTGGACACACTGGTGGCCGAGGAGCGCGTGGCGGCGTACGGGGTGAGCGTCGAGACGTGTGCGGAGGCGCTGGCGGCGATCGCGCATCCGGGGACGGCGAGTGTGCAGATCATCCTCAACCCGTTCCGGCTCAAGCCGCTGGAGGGGGTCGTACCGGCGGCGCGGGAGGCCGGTGTGGGGATCATCGCGCGGGTGCCGCTGGCGTCCGGTCTGCTGTCCGGGAAGTACACCAAGGACACCGTCTTCGCCGAGAACGACCACCGCACCTTCAACCGGCACGGTGAGATGTTCGACCAGGGCGAGACGTTCTCGGGCGTGGGCTTCGAGGAGGGCGTCGAGGCGGCGGTGGAGTTCGCGGAGCTGGCCCCGCGGGGAGCCACTCCCGCGCAGACGGCGCTGCGGTGGATCGTCCAGCAGCCGGGCGTGACCTCGGTCATCCCGGGGGCGCGTTCGCCCGAGCAGGCTCGGGCGAACGCGGCCGCGGCGGGGCTGCCCCCGCTGCCGGACACCACGCTGGACGCCGTCGGCGATCTGTACGACCGGCGGCTTCGGGCCCAGGTGCACCACCGCTGGTAGCGGTGGCGCGAGGGGCTCAGAAACCGGCGTCCGCCGCCCACCGCGCGAGTTCGCGCCGGGCGGCGGCGCGCAGCTCCGCCGAGGGGGCGGCGGTGCCGTCGGCGATCAGCGCGTAGTGCACGGTGCCGGTGCCCTCGCCGGCCGGGGCCGAGAGCACCAGCCGGTGCGCGCCGGTGTCGCCGGGCTCCGCGGCGGTGGCGATGGGGTGGTCGGCGGTGTGGCCGTGCGCGGTGTACACGGGCGGCCCGGTGACGGTGCCCAGGTCGGAGACGACGGTGGTCAGGGCGGGGTCGAAGTCGCGGGGCAGACGCAGTTCGGTGGGCGCCCCGGTGCCGCCGCCGGAGCGCCACACCAGCATGCCGTAGCGGCCGGAGCCGGTGAGCTCGGCCACGTTCGGCAGGGTGCCGGGGACGCGGTCCCAGCCGAGCGTGGTGGAGCCGTCGCGTGAGCGGTCCTCGAAGGTGAAGGCGAGGGTGCGGCCCTCGACGGCGCGCGGATAGAGCCGGTCCAGCAGCCGTGCGTCCTGGCGCAGCCCGGCGCCACCGGAGTCGTCGAGGCGGACGGCCGAGAGGTCCTCGCCGTTCCAGGCGTCGCCCTCGGTGAGGGTCTTGCCGGTGTTGCCGTTCATGGCCTCGTGGTGGCGGCCGCTGTAGATGTCCCACTGCCACTGGGTGGAGGAGAGCACGGCGCCGGAGGCGGCCGGGCGGGTCCACCAGGTGGCGCCGGGGAGGCGGGAGTCGAGCGCCTGGTACATGCCCTTGACGACGGTGGGGGCCTTGTCAGAGGTGAAGCCGGTCAGCGGATGGCCGAACTCGCTCATGACGGCGGGCAGGTCAAGGGCGGTGGCGCGGTCGCGCAGGGTGCCGAAGTCGCCCGAGTACTGGCCGTCGCCCGCCTTGCCGGGCATGAAGACGCCGGAGATGGCCTTCTGGTCGTAGTAGTGGGTGTTGAAGACATAGCCGGGGCCGGGCCTTCCCGCGTCGAGGAGTCCGCCCTCCTGGCGCTGGAAGTCCAGATTGGAGTTCCAGAACATATTGGGCTCCACGAAGGCGGGCTTGTCCCGCCAGCCCGCGGCGTCCATACGGGCGCGGAACTTCTCGTAGAAGGGCCACAGCAAGCTCTTCTCCCAGGTGCGGCTGTTCTGGCCGTCGTCGTACGCGCCCGCGTAGGGCTCGTTGAGCGGGTCGAAGCCGACGACGCGGGTGAACTGGTCGTCGGTGAGGTGCCGGGAGAGATAGGTCATGGTCTTCTCGGCGGTGGCCAGGAAGGCGTCCCGGACCCGGACGGTGCCCGCGCCGGTGGTCAGGGCGCGGTTGCGCCAGAAGTCGCGGGTGGCGTTCATGACCGCCTGGTTCTGGGTGATGTTCTGGCCCCAGTGGACGCAGATGCCGCAGGACTCCCTGGGATATCCGCCCGCGTCGATCACCCATTTCGGGGCGCCGTCGCCGCTGTACCAGCTGTCCTTGTGGAAGAGGTGGCCGGAGTACAGGTCCTGGTGGAAGTCGGGGAAGACCCGGATCCCGGCGTCCAGGAACGCCTTCATCTGTGCGGTGGCCTTCTCCAGATAGGCGGTGTCCACCTGGCCGGGCTCCGGCTCGGCATGGGCCCAGGAGAGCAGGAAGCGCACCGCGTTGGCCCCGGTCAGATGGCGCATGGCGGCCGCGGATTTCCTGGCGTCGTCGGTGGTGGCGAACGGAAGCCCGCCGTTCTCCTCCAGCTTGGTCTCGCCGGACACGTTGAAACCGCGCAGCACGACCTCGCGGCCGTGGCCGTCGGCGAACCGGGTGCCGTCCACGGCCACCTGGTCCGCCGCCCGGCCGTCGAACCAGGGCGCCTCGGCCGCGGCCGCCGGAGTGCCCGGGGCCGCGGCCGCCGCCAGCAGAGACACGGCCACCCCGAGCAGCCGGGTGCGGCCCGGTCGGCGGCGGCCGATCCGTATCCCTCGTGTCACATGAGCCAGCATGGACCTACCGTCCAGTAAACCTAAGGGCCCGTCAACTACTCGTCAACCACCCGCGTACGGAGTCCCGTTCAGCCGCCTGGCGATACGGTCACCCCTGGAATCCGTGGCCCAGGGACGCACCGGCCTCCGGCGCCCCGAGGGAGTCGGGCCCGAAGGAGACGACGCCATTGGTGGTCAGGCCGCCCGCCTGGCCGCGCAGCACCCATGCCGCACCGCTGGTGGAGTGGGCGCCGTCCTCGTCGGGGGCGCCCACGGCCAGGTCGTCCTTGCCGTCGCCGTCGGTGTCGGCGAGCCGGACCGCCGCGCCGAAGTGGTCGCCCGCCTCCGCGACACCGGGGACACCGGCGGTGTCCTGGGTGAACGCCTGGGCTCCGGTGCCGGACAGCCCGCCCCGGCCGCCGTAGAGCTGGACGACGCTGCCCGCCTCGTCCTGGCCGGCCTCCAGGTCCTCGTACGGGATGCCGACGGCGACGTCCGCGTAGCCGTCGCCGTTGACGTCGCCGGCGCTGAGCGAGTAGCCGAACTGGTCGCCGTCCTCGTTGACGCCGGGGACGCCCGCGGTGTTCTGGTCGATGGTCGTGGTGCGGGTGGTGCTCGGCCCCGACGCGGTGCCGTAGAGGACCTTGAGGGTGCCGTGGTCGTACGGCAGGTTCTCGATGACGTCGCCGGGGACGGTGCGCAGGATCAGATCGCCGTGGCCGTCCTTGTCGACGTCGCCGATGGCCGCGGAGGCGGCGTCGGTCAGATCGGCCGCCTTCTGCGACAGTCCCTGGGCGTCGCCCTTGAAGAACAGGCTGGACTGGGACATCTCCTCGAAGGCGTGGGTGGAGACGAGGTCGTCCTTGCCGTCGCCGGTGATGTCGCCCGCGGTCAGAGAGGTCGGCGCGTCGAACCTGCCGGTGTCGGAGAAGGAGCTGCCCGCGTCCTTGCCGTCACGGGTGAACGGGCCGAGCCGGACGCGCACTCCGGTCTTCTCGTCGTCCGGGCCCTCGCCGGTGGTGACCACATCGGCCAGGTCGGCGTGGCCGTCGCCGTTGAAGTCGCCGCCCGCGATGACGCTGTCGCCCCAGTGGTCGCCGTTGCCCGCGGGCAGCTGGGTGGCGTCGGCGAGGCCGTTCGCCGACCCCCACAGGACCGTGACGGCCGGGGACCTGCCCGTCTGGACGGCCAGATCGGTGTAGCCGTCGCCGTCGAGGTCGCGGGCGACGGTATGGGCCCCGAAGTAGGCCGAGTCGGCGGGATCGCCGGGGACGCCCTCGGTCGCCTGGCTGATGACCTGGCGGTGGGCGGTGTCCGCGCCGGAGGCGGAGCCGTAGACCACGGCGACGTAGCCGGCCTTGGCCTTGCCGCCCACCGTGCCGGTGGGGGCGGAGACGGCGAGGTCGGCGCGTCCGTCCTTGTTGAAGTCGGCCTTCGGGGCGGAGGCCGCGGCGGTGCGGGCCTCGGCGGCGCCCGCGGAGGGGGCGCCGAGCACGGCGGGGGTGGTCACGAGTGCGGCCACCGTCGCGCAGCGCAGAACGGTGGTGAGGGAACGGGGGCGCACAAATCCTCCTGCTCGTTGATGAGCGTTTACCTCATGTACACCCAGCAGGACCAGTGACACCGCCTCAGGGTTGCACCGCCGATTCCAGAGATTTCCCTAGTCCGCCTCGTCCACATAGCGGAGCACGCCCATCATGTGCGTCTCGTCGACCTCTTCCTCAGCGGCCGCCACGCATTCGACCAGCCGCTTGGTGAGGGTCTCGGCGTCGATCCCGGTGCCGATCAGCACCAGTTGGGTGGTGCGGGGCGCATCGCGCTCCCAGGGCGACGGCTCGAAGCGGAGATACGAGCCGACCGCGTGCAGCCCGAACCTGTGCTCGGCCCCCGCGCCCGCGAAGTGGAGGAATCCCTTGGCGCGGTAAAGGCCCGCCGGGCGGCTGTCGAGGAACTCCATCAGCCGACGGGGATGGAGCGGCTCGGCCGAGGTGAACTCCACGCTCTCGTACGCGGCGTGGGGGTGGTGGCCGTGGTCGTGGCCGTCGGCGCACTCATCGGCGGCGCTTCCGTCGGCAGCACATCCGCCGTCGTCGGACGCGTCGTCGGCGTACACATCGGCGAACGACAGCTGCCGGAAGCGTTCCCCGGAGGTCTCACGGGGCCGGTGGTCGATGAGCAGGGCGGCGTCGACACGTCCGTGTGCGGCGGTCAGCACCGGGACACCTGGGGCGACCTCCTCGATGGTCTCCAGGAGACGCCGCCGCTCGTCCTCGGCGATACGGTCGGTCTTGTTGAGCACGATCAGGTCCGCCGCGCGGAGGTGACGATCGAGCTCGGGGTGGCGGATGCGGGTGTCGGGAAACTCCGCGGCGTCCACGACCTCCACCAGGCCGCCGTAGACGATCCGTTCATTGGTGCTGGACAGCAGCGCACGGATCATGCTCTGCGGTTCGGCGAGGCCGCTTGCCTCGATCACCACGACATCGATGCGCAGCTCCGGATCGGTGAGCCGCTCGAGCATCTCGTCCATCTCGGAGGCGTCCGCCGCACAGCACAGACAGCCGTTCTCGATCGGGATCATCGAATCGACCTGCCCGGCGACGGCCATGGCGTCGATGTTGATGGATCCGAAGTCATTGACGATGACGCCGATCCGGGTGTCCGAGCTGTCCCGCATCAGATGGTTGAGCATCGTCGTCTTCCCGGAGCCCAGAAAACCCGTGACGAGAATGACCGGAATCCGTTGTGTGGCCAAGGTTGCGTCTCCGTGCGGCGGCTCATGGTGGTCTCGGGGGACCGCTCATGTTATCCGGCCATGGACCGGGCCGATCACCTTCCGCGGACTCCGGCACTCCCCCGGGCCCGGCTCGCCCCTCATGGGCGAACCGTGGCCCGCCGCGCCGGACGCGGCGGGCCTCAGGTCATCCGTGTGGGTCCCGGGGCCGGGGCCCGTCAGGGGATCTCGACCCCCGCCTCCGCCGAGAGCCGGTCGATCTCGGCCAGCTCGGCGTCGGTGAAGGCGGGGGCGTCCAGCACCGCGACGTTCTGCTCCAGCTGGGCGACGCTGCTGGCGCCGATCAGCACCGAGACCACCCGGGGGTCCCGCAGCACCCATGCGAGCGCCAGCTGGGCGAGGGTCTGGCCGCGCCCCTCGGCGAGCTTGTTGAGGGCGTGCAGCAGGGCCAGCCGCTCCTCGGTGAGCGCCTCGCGCTTGAGGAAGTGGCCGAGCGCCATGCGTGAATCGGCCGGCACCCCGTGCAGATAGCGGTCGGTGAGCTGACCCTGCGCCAGCGGCGAGAAGGCGATGACGCCGACGCCCGCCTCGGCGGACGCCTGGAGCACCCCGCCCTCGACCCCGCGCTGGAGGATCGAGTACGGGTACTGGTTGATCAGGTACGGGGTGCGCAGCTCCTTCAGGATCGCCGCGGCCTCGGCGATCGCCTCCGGAGGGTAGTTGGAGATGCCCGCGTAGAGCGCCTTGCCCTGCCGCACCGCGCTGTCGAGGGCGCCCATCGTCTCCTCGAGCGGGGTGTCCGGGTCGAAGCGGTGGGAGTAGAAGACATCGACGTAGTCCAGTCCCATCCGGGACAGCGACTGGTCGAGGCTGGCGAGGACGTACTTGCGCGAACCCCATTCCCCGTACGGCCCCGGCCACATGAGGTGTCCGGCCTTGGAGGCGATGAAGAGCTCATCGCGATAGGGGCGGAAGTCCTGGGCGAAGATCGAGCCGAAGTTGGCCTCGGCGCTGCCGGGCGGCGGACCGTAGTTGTTGGCCAGATCGATATGGGTGACGCCGAGGTCGAAGGCGCGGCGCAGCACCGCGCGCTGGGTCTCCAGGGGGTGGGTGTCGCCGAAGTTGTGCCACAGGCCGAGCGAGACCTTCGGGAGCAGCACACCGCTGCGTCCGCAGCGCTGGTACTGCATCGAGTCGTAGCGGTTCTCGGCGGCGAGGTGGACCATGGGCGTCGTCCTTGTCCGTACGGTGCGGTTGGGTGCGGGCAGACCGTGGGCACGGCCCGCCCGCCCGAGCCTCTCAGCTTTGGGCCAAAGTGGCGACCTCATTAGCGCTGAGTGTCCTGCCGTACACGCGGAAGTCGTCGAACGCGGCCTTGAGATACGGGTCCGGGTACTGCGACCTGCCGAGGTAGCCGGCGCGGATGTGGTTGCCGAAGTGGACGGGCTCGAGGGTGACGGCGGTGTTGCGCCCCACCTCGCGCCCGCCCGCGTAGAGGACGGCGGTGCCGTTGCCGTAGGCCACGGCCACATGGACCCACTGGCCGGTGGGCAGCGGGGCGGCCTCGACGCGCTGTTCGGCCCCGCCGCCGCCCGCGGTGATGGCGAAGCGCAGCTTCCCGGAGTCGGCCACGGGGGTGAGGAACATATTGGCGGTGACACCGGTGCCGATGTCGAAGATCCGGGTCCAGGCGGCGGGGGTGCCGTCCAGCCGGACCCAGGTGGCCAGGGTGTATGCACGGGCCCCGGCCAGGAGGTCGTCGGCGAGGACGACATGTCCGTCCGTGCCGTTCAGGGCGACCGCGCCACCGGTTCTGCCCGCCGTCCAGGAGGCGCCGCCGGCGAGCCGGGCGGCCTTGCCACGGCCGGTGGCGTCGGCGGCGGCGGTGCCGGAGGTCTCGTCGAAGCGGTGCCAGGCGGCGAAGGCGGGCGGCGCGGTGGGTGGCTGTCCGGTCAGCCAGTACACGTTGTAGTGCTGGTGGTGGACGCGGGCGACCGGCAGCAGGGTCACGCTCTCCCCACCGGCCGTGGCGCTGAACCGAAGGGGGCTGGTGGCCGTCCGGGTCACGGATCCCTTGTCCAGGCGCGGCATGGTCATTCCGGTGCGGCCGCCGTACGCCCCGGCGAGCACGACGGGCCCGTAGAGCGCGGCCTGGACATCGGGGTCGTCCGGGGTGGGGTCGAAGGTCAGCTCCATCGGCAGGGTCACCTCGACCTGGTCGCCGGTCTTCCACTGGCGGTCGATGATCAGCCAGCTGCCGGGGGCCGGCCGGTCGGCGAGGGCGGTGCCGTTGAGCCTGGCGGTGGCCCCCGCCGCCCAGGAGGGGATGCGGACGCGCAGTTCGAGGGAGGCGCCGCCGGAGGAGACGGTGAGGGTGGTGCTCTGCTGGTCGGGTAAACCGGTGGTCTGCCGCCAGGTGATGCCCTTGTCCTGCCAGCGCAGTTCGGAGGGGATGAAGAGGTTCACCAGCAGACTGCGGTCGGCGAAGGTGTAGATGGTGTCGGCGAACTTGGCCTGCGTCTCCATGCCGCTGCCGTGGTCGCAGGAGAAGTTGTCATAGTCGGTGGAGTACTGATCGGGGTCGGGGCCCATGAACGACGGCTGCTGTTTGAAGGAGCCGGGGGCGAGGCCCGTGTAGTAGATGTTGAAGCCGTGGGCCGAGTCCGGGTCCTGCTCGCCCAGCATCTGGTTGAGCAGGGTGCGCTCGTAGTAGTCGAGCAGATCCGTGCGCTCCGGGGCATGGAAGTGGATCAGCCTGGTGAGCTTGAGCATGTTGTACGAGTTGCAGTTCTCGCAGCAGTTGTTGGAGAGCTGGGCGGCGATGGCGTCGGGCTCGTGGAAAGCCTCGCCGTTGCTGTTGCCGCCGATCACATAGGTGTGGTGATCGGTGACGATCTTCCAGAAGTTCTCGCCGATGGTGCGGTAGCGGCTGTCGAGCCCCTCCTCCCACAGCCGCATGGCGCCGACCATCTTGGGGATCTGGGTGTTGGCGTGCAGCCCGTCGAGCCGGTCCTCGTTCCGGGCCAGCGGGTCGAAGACACGGGCGTGGGTGAAGCGCTCGGCGACCTTCAGCCAGCGGCTGTCGCCGGTGATCTCGTGCAGATCGGCGAGGACGTCGTTCATACCGCCGAACTCGGTTTGCAGCACCCGCTGCATCTGGTCGTAGCCCAGCTTCCCGGTACGGGTGTCGACCCAGGCGGCCTGGCGCTCCACGGTCTCCAGGGCCTCGGCGTTGCCCGCGAGCCGGTACTGGTCGACGAGCCCGGCCATGATCTTGTGAATGGTGTAGTACGGGGCCCACACTCCGGAACCGGCCTCCAGCCGGTCGAAGAAGCTCTCGGGAAACGCCGAGAGGTAGCCCTGGCCGAAGCCCGCGGCCGGGGACCTGGTCTGGCAGGCCGCGAGTGCCGAGACCAGTGTGCGGCCCTTGTCGCGCAGCGCGGTGTCGCCGGTGTTGGCGTAGCTGAGGGCCAGTCCGGACAGGAGGTGGCCGGTGCTGTGGCCGCGCAGCTCCGTGGTGGGGCTCTCCCAGCCGCCGCAGGGCCGGGCGCCGCTGGGCAGGCCGACGTTGAGGCGGAAGGTGTGCAGCAGCCGGTCGATGTCGACGAAGCGCAGATAGGCGGTGTTGCGGGACTGGTTGTCCTTGAAGGCGCCGGGGAGCAGGGTCACGGCGCTGAGCGGAAAGGGCCGGACGCTGGTCGGCGCCACGGGTTTGCGGTGGGGTGCGGCCGGGGTGGCGCCGGGGGCGGCCGCCGCGGCGGTGCCTCCGGCCGCGGCGGTGAGCGCCATGGCCGCGGCCCCTGAGACCGTGGTGGCGATGAAGTGCCGTCTGTCGACTGGTTCGCTCATGACTTCCCTCACTGAGGTTCGAAATTACGAACAATGTCCGACATCGTGTGCACCGTGAAGGTACCGGTCCTCCTGGGGACGTCAACAGCCCTCGGACACCGGTGATGCGGGAGGGGCGGTCAGCCCCTCCTCGGGCCGCTCGATGTCGGCGGTGGTCAGCTCGGGATCGGTGGCATGGGTGGGGATGCGGCGGCGGAACTCTCAGCGCTCGGCGATGCGATGAGAGTGATCAGACGAAGGTCTGGCGCTGGAGCCAGAGGTCCCTGGCGGTTCCGCTGCCCTGGATGAAGACGTAGAGCAGATTCTCCTCGTTGAGGATGGGGACCCCGACACCCGCGGAGCCGACGACCCCGCCCAGGGACTGGAAGCCGCTGTACGCCGTGCCGTTCTCGGTGTCCTGGACAGCGACCCACAGGGCGTTGTCGCCGGCCTTGATGAACACGTTGATCCGGCCGTCCTGGGCCAGGGCGCAGGTGGGCCGCCAGACGATCTGGGCGCCGAGGCTCACCGGGGCGCCGAACGTGTCGTAGTCGTCGCTCTGTCCGACCCGCCGGACGGACCCGTCGGAACCCCGGTAGAAGATCTGCACCCGGCCGGCCGCGTCCAGGCACACCGACGGGCGGCTGGTCACATTGGAGGCGTTGAGGGAAAAGGCTTCCCAGACCGCGGCGTTCTCCGTCTGCTGCTGGATGGTGTAGAGGGTCTCGCCCGCCCCCTTGACCGCCACCACGAGCCGCCCTCCCCCGTCCAGGATGGGCGAAGGCGTGGCGAAGATGCCGCCCCCCAGCGACGTGGCGGCGCTGTAGGTCTCGTATTGCAGATCCTGGTTGCGGATGTACCACAGGGCGTTGTCGGTGCCGGGGAAGAACACATAGATGCGGCCGTCGGCGCCGAGCGCGGCGGCCGGGTCGTCCCCGATGCCGGTGACCAGGGTCTGGGGCGGTCCGTACCCGGAGTTGATGGAGGTCTGGGTGATGACCTCCAGGTTGTTGCTCGGGGTGCGGTAGAAGACCCGGACCTTTCCGTCCTTGCCCCGGATCGGCGCCGGGATGCCGTCGACGGACAGGCCCGGGTATTGCTGCCACGGCCCCCAACTGCCGTCGCGGGCCTCCACCCTGCTCCACAGGACATTCGACCCGCCCCGGATGAAGACCTGCACCCGGTCGTCGGCGAACGTGACCGGGGCGGGCTCGGAGTGGATGCCGCCCTGCAAGTTGATCCAGGTGCCCCAGACGGTGCCCGGGGTGGTGGAAACGGCCATGAGAGGACCTCCCTCTTCTCGTGAGGCCACGAGAACGTGCGGATACACCGTCAGTTCCCGGGTAAAGCATGGCGGATACCTGAAGAAAGCAAGATGTATGGATATGACCGACTCATTGCCATGAGAGCTTGATATCGGATCGCGGGCGCTCATTTACTTCGGGAATTAGTTCGCTTGAGAGTCGAGCTACTGATCAGGGGCCCATCGTTGACCTTCCCCAAAGGGGAAGCCCGAGCATCGTGGTGGCCGGGCGAGGTGCCCGGCGACGAGGAGGGCGAGCATGGGGCTGCTGACCATCGGTGCGTTCGCGAGGGCCTCGCGGCTGTCCCCCAAGGCACTTCGCCTGTACGACGAACTCGGGCTGCTGCCGCCCGCCCGCGTCGATCCGTACTCCGGCTACCGCCGCTACGATCCGGCCCAGCTGGAGCGGGCCCGTCTGGTGGCGTGGCTGAGGCGGCTCGGCATGCCGCTGGCCGACATCCGGGCGGTGTGCGAGCTGGCGCCGGAGGCGGCGGCGCGGGAGGTGCGCGCGTACTGGGCGCGGGTCGAGGCCGACACCGCCGCCAGGAGGGACCTGGCCGCCTTCCTCGTCGACCATCTGTCCGGGAAGGACACCACGATGTCTTCTGACCACCCCACCCTGGGGATCCGCTACGCCGTGCTCTCCGACACCGGCTCGGTCCGGGAGAGCAACGACGACGCCGGCTACGCCGGTCCGCGCCTGCTCGCCGTGGCCGACGGCTTCGGAGGCGGCCGGCACGCCGGCGAGGCGGCGATCGAGGCGCTCAAACCGCTGGATGCGGGTGTCCCCGGCGGGGAGCTGCTGAGCGCCCTGGAGGAGGCGGCCCACCGGGCCCGGGAGTCGGTCTCCGCGCTGGCCGCCTCCGACCCCGCGCTGCGGGACGTCGGCACGACGCTCACCGCGGTGGTGTGGTCGGGCTCCCGCCTCGGGCTGGTCCATATCGGCGACTCGCGCGCCTATCTGCTGCGCGACGGTGAGCTCTTCCAGATCACCCATGACCACACCGTGGTCCAGTCGCTGATCGACGAGGGGCGGATCACCCCCGAGGAGGCCGCCTCGCACCCCCAGCGGGCGCTGCTGCTGCGCGCCATGGGCGGCGGTTCGGCGTTCGAGCCGGACTTCGCCCTGCGGGACGCCCGCGCCGAGGACCGCTATCTGCTGTGCTCGGACGGGCTGACGGGGGTCGTGCCCAGCGGGGAGATCCGGCGCGTGCTCGCCTCGGAGGACGACCCGGGCAGGGCCGTACGGGAGCTGGTGGCCCTCGCCAACCGCGCGGGCGGGCCCGACAACGTCACCTGTGTGGTGGCCCATGTGGCCGAGCAGGGGGCGCTGACCTCGGCATAGGCCACCGCCGCGGGCGCCGCGTCCGCACACCGTGACCACATGTTGAATGTTGTTGAATGGTGTGTGGAAAGTCTTGTCGGCCGGAAGAACACCTCCTTATGCTCGCGGCGGAAACCGGTTTCCACTCCTGACCGGGAGACAGGCATGGCCGGCGGTGCGGTGTAAGGGGTGGGCGGATGTCCGCAGGTCCGATCCGGTTCTCCGAGGCAGCGCACACCGCGCTCCGCCCGGCCACCGCGGCCCGGATCACGGGGGGCTTCTGGGCCGCCAGACGCCGGGTCAACGCCGAGGTGAGCGTTCCCCAGGGGCCGGACCGGCTGGAGCGGGCGGGCAATCTCGCCAATCTGCGGGCCGCCGCGGGAGCCGAAGCGGCGCAGTCCGGCTTCCGGGGCGACTTCCCGTTCCAGGACTCCGATGTGCACAAATGGCTGGAGGCGGCGTCCTGGCAGCTGGCCGACGGCGGCGAGGGACCGGCCGAGGAGGAGTTGTCCCGGCAGGTGGAGCGGCTGGCCGGGCTGGTGGCTGCCGCACAGGCCGAGGACGGCTATCTCCAGACGTACTACCAGCTGGGGCCGGACGCCCGGCGGTGGGCGGAACCGCACTGGGGGCATGAGCTGTACTGCGCGGGCCACCTCCTCCAGGCCGCGGTCGCACACCACCGGGCCACCGGCCGGGACGAACTGCTCACGGTGGCGGTGCGGTGCGCCGATCTCGTCGACGCCAGGTTCGGGCCCGGCAAGGACGAGACGGTCTGCGGACATCCGGAGATCGAGACGGCGCTGGTCGAGCTGTACCGGGAGACCGGTGAGCGGCGCTATCTCGAACTGGCCGGGCACTTCGTGGACCGGCGCGGCCGGGGCAGCCTCGGCGACGGCCCGCCGGAGGGCTCCCCCGGCCCCCGGCCCGGGGCGCCCTACTGGCAGGACCACGTCCCGGTGCGGGAGGCGACGGCGGTCGCCGGGCACGCGGTGCGCCAGCTGTACCTCCTGGCCGGGGCCGCGGATGTGGCGGCGGAGACCGGTGATACGGGGCTGCGGGACGCCCTGGTGCGGCTGTGGGAGGACATGGCCGCGACAAAGACCTATCTGACGGGCGGGGTGGGATCCCGGCATGAGCTGGAGTCCTTCGGGGACGCCTACGAGCTGCCGCCGGACCGGGCGTACGCGGAGACCTGCGCGGCCATCGCCGCCATCCACTTCGGCTGGCGGATGGCGCTGCTGACCGGGGAGGCCCGCTACAGCGATCTGGTGGAGCGGACCCTGTTCAACGGATTCGCATCGGGGGTCTCGCTCGACGGTGAGCGCTGGCTCTATGTGAATCCGCTGCACGTCCGCCAGGACGATGAGCACCGTAAGGCGGCCACCGGCGATCAGAACGCCCACCGGACGCCATGGTTCCGGTGTGCTTGCTGCCCGCCCAACGTGATGCGGCTGCTGGCCTCGCTGCCGCACTACATGGCGAGCGGCGACACCGAGGGGCTCCAGCTGCACCAGTACGCGTCCGGCTCGTACGAGGCGGGCGGCGGGGCGGTGCGGGTGGGTACCGGCTACCCGTGGGAGGGGCGGATCGCGGTGGTCGTGGACGCGGCCCCGCGGGACGCGGACTGGACGCTTTCGCTGCGCATCCCGCACTGGGCCCGGACGTACGAGGCCACGGTCGGCGGGGAGCCGGTGGCCGAGCGGGCCGAGAACGGCTGGCTGCGGCTGCGGCGGCGCTGGCGGCCCGGGGAGACGGTCGTGCTGAGCCTGCCGCTCGACCCCCGGCTCACCCGCCCCGATCCACGGGTCGACGGGGTGCGCGGCTGTGCCGCGATCGAGCGCGGCCCGCTGGTGTACTGCCTGGAGTGGCCCGACCAGCCCGCCGGGCTGCGGCTGGACGACATCGCCCTCGCCCCGGGTGCCACGCTGAGAGCCGAGCACCGGCCGGAGCTGCTGGGCGGGGTGACCGTGATCACCTCCCGGGCCCTGTGTCGGACTGTGGCGCGCGACGGCTGGTGGCCGTACCGGGACGGCGGCGCGGACTCCCGCGGGGGCGCGGGCGGCGCGGACGTCGGCTCCGGCGGGGAGGCGGACGGCGCGGAAGTCCCCGAGCCGGTCCGGGTGACCGCGATCCCCTACTACGCGTGGGCGAACCGCGAGCCCGGCGCGATGCGGGTGTGGCTCCCGGTCCAGGACCCGCCCGGCTGATCTTCGCGGGACCGGGCACGGACCGGGCACAAACCGGGCGGTGTCCACCGGAACTCGGCGGACACCCCAGGCGTTTCTCGCCAGAGGAACACGCTTTCGTGCCCGAGCGGCACTGTTGATTAAGGGGAGGTGCCCCTTGAGCACCGGATCCACACCCCAAGGGGACGACGCCGACGGCTGGGACGACGTCGAACTCGACGAGGACTTCATACGGGGTGCCGAGGTCACCGAGCCCGCCGCGCGCACCCGGATGCTCACCGCGCGGTGGCGGCGCGGCGCACCCGAGCCCCAGCCCTGGCGAGCCGACGAGCCACCGGCCGGCTGGTTCTGGAGCAAGCGCCGCAAGCGGCGCCGGCGGCGCTGACCTCGTCCCTGTCCATGCTCGCCGGTGCCCGTCGGCGCCCGTCCGTTACGTGGTCGCAATACACACCTGAAGACATCACGCCACCTCCGGTGGGAGGATTCGGGCCGACTCACTGATCATGAGATCCGTGATCGTCCTGCCCATCCTGCCCCGGAGGCGCCGTGTCCGCTCGCTCCGCGTTGCCCGTCATAGCCGTCGCCGCTGTATCAGCCCTGTTGGCCGGGTGCACCAGCACCAAGTCATCGGGGTCCGGCGGCTCTGACATCAGCCTGGTGAAGTCCGGGAAGCTCACGACCTGCACACATCTGCCCTATCCGCCCTTCCAGTCCAAGCAGGGCAAGAAGATCGTCGGCTTCGATGTGGACATCGTCGATCTCGTGGCATCGGCGCTCGATGTGAAGCAGGAGATCGTGGACACGCCCTTCGAGGGCATCCAGTCCGGGGAGGACCTCAACACCAACCAGTGTGATGTGGCCGCCGCCGGGATGACCATCACCGATGTGCGCGAGAAGAACCTGGACTTCTCCGAGCCCTATTTCGAGGCCACCCAGGCGCTGCTCACCCCCAAGGGCAAGCCGTACAAGTCCCTCGCCGACCTCGAGGGCAAGAAGCTCGCGGTCCAGCAGGGGACCACCGGTGAGAGCTACGCCCAGAAGCATGCCAAGGGCGCCAAACTGGTCCAGTTCGAGGATCTCGCGCTGCTGCTGACCGCCGTCAAGACCGGCCAGACCGACGCGGGCATCAACGACAACGGGGTCCTCTACGACTACGTCAAGGACAACCCCGACACCGCCGTGGCGGCCGAGTTCGACACCGGAGAGCAGTACGGCATCGCCGTGCGGACCGGCAACGACGCACTGCGCAAGAAGATCAACGCGGTGCTGAAGGACGCCCGGGCGGACGGCTCCTACGACCGGATCTACAAGAAGTGGTTCGGCACCGCGCCCAAGAAGTGACGCGCCCGCTGACGGTCATCGGAGCTGAGGAGTCCGCATACATATGGCAATGACCCGCCGGCAGCGGGTGCGGGCGATACGAGCGGTGCAGTACGCCGTGCTCATCGCCCTGCTGCTCGCCATCGTCCTGGCCGCGGACTGGGGTGAGCTGCGGCGCGCGTTCTTCGACGCCGAGGTCGCCCGGTCCCTGTTCCCCGAGATCATCACCACCGCCCTGGTCAACACCATCGTCTACACCCTGCTCGGCTTCGGCTTCGGCCTGGTCCTCGGGGTGGTGCTGGCGCTGATGCGGCTCTCGCAGGTGCCGCCGTACCGCTGGCTGGCGGTGGCCTATATCGAGTTCTTCCGCGGGGTGCCCGCGCTGCTGGTGTTCATCGCGCTGGGCTTCGGAGTGCCGCTCGCCTTCCAGGTGGCGCTGGACCGGTATGTCACGGTCATGCTGGCGCTGGGGCTCGTCGGAGCCGCCTATATCGCGGAGACGATGCGGGCGGGCATCCAGGCGGTGCCCAAGGGGCAGATGGAGGCGGCGCGTTCGCTGGGCATGTCCCACACGCGGGCGATGGCCTCGATCATCATCCCGCAGGCCTTCCGGATCGTCCTGCCGCCGCTCACCAATGAACTGGTCCTGCTGACCAAGGACTCGTCCCTGGTCTATCTGCTGGGGCTCTCCCTGGACCAGTACGAACTGTCCAAGTTCGGCCGGGACGCGCTGAATCAGAATCGCAGCCTCACCCCGATCCTGGTCGCCGGGGTGTGCTATCTGATCATCACCGTGCCGCTCGGCCAGCTGGTGCGCCGGCTCGAGTCCCGTGCGGCGAAGGCGAGGTGACCGGTGTGAAGGAGACGACGAAGGTGGAGGGGACCGGCGAGGCGGACGGCATCGCCATCCGCCTGGAGGGGCTGCACAAGTCCTTCGGCGACCTGGAGGTGCTCAAGGGCATCGACCTCACCGTCCGGCGGGGCGAGGTGGTCTGTGTCATCGGCCCGTCGGGATCGGGCAAGTCGACGCTGCTGCGCTGTGTGAACCTCCTGGAGGAGCCGACTTCCGGCTCGGTCACCGTGGCGGGGACCGAGGTCACCGACCCGGATGTGGACATCGACCGGGTGCGGCGGCGGATCGGCATGGTGTTCCAGGCGTTCAACCTCTTTCCGCATCTGACGGCCCTGGAGAACCTCACCATCGCCCAGCGGCGGGTGCTGCGCCGCGACAAGGCGGAGGCGGTGCGGATCGCGCGGGAGACCCTGAGCCGGGTCGGTCTGGGCGACAAGGAATCGGCCTATCCGGCGCAGCTGTCGGGCGGACAGCAGCAGCGGGTGGCCATCGCCCGGGCGCTGTCGATGGACCCGGAGCTGATGCTCTTCGACGAGCCGACCTCGGCGCTCGATCCGGAACTGGTCGGCGATGTGCTCGCGGTGATGCGCGCCCTGGCCGACGAGGGGATGACCATGCTGGTCGTCACCCATGAGATGAGCTTCGCGCGGGAGGTCGCCGACCGGGTCGTGTTCATGGACGACGGGGTGATCGTGGAGGAGGGCGGACCGGAGCAGGTCGTGTCCGACCCGGTCCACCCCCGTACCCGCGCCTTTCTCACCCGGGTGCTGAACCCGGCCGCGGCGCGGGTCGGCGAGCTACCGGACACGGGCCCGCACGGAGCGCGTATCGACCGCTGAACTCCGGGCCGGGGCGCCGGATCGCGGTGATCGGCGGCCAGGTGCGCGACGGTGGCCGGATGGCCGGGTACCGTTCGGGGGGAGTTCTCCGGTTTCGGCGGGCACCGGATACGCGGCCGGCTGCTGGTTCCGCGCGACGCGGCGGGCCCGCTGCCGTGCGTGGTGCAGTGCCTCGACTACAACAGCGGCCGGGGGCTGCCGCACAACTGGCTGCTCTCCCCGGACGACTACTACTACCGCCGGCTGTACACGGACGCGGTGCGGACGGTGGAGGCCGCCCGTGAGCATCCGCTGGTGGACCTCGCGCGGATCGTGGTCAGCGGGGGCAGTCAGGGCGGTGCGCCGGCGCTGGTGGCGGCCGGGCTGGTACCGGATCCGGCGGGGGCACCCATCAGCAGGCCGAGCAGATCGCCTTTCTGCGTGGGCTGCTGGGCTGAGCGGCACATGCCGGGCGGCGTTCGCTCGCCGCCCGGCACGGGGTGGACAAGGGGCTATCCGCACCGAAGGAGCCGCCCGTGCCCGCGCAGCCGCTGGAAGGCATCACCGTCGTCGCCCTGGAGCAAGCCGTGGCCGCTCCCTTCGCCACCCGTCAGCTCGCCGACCCGGGCGCCAGGGTCATCAAGGTGGAGCGGCCCGGGGGCGGGGACTTCGCCCGCGCCTACGACCGCGAGGCCAAGGGCGCGTCGGCCTACTTCGTATGGATCAACCGCGGGAAGGAGAGCGTCGTCCTCGATCTCAAGGACGACACCGACCGGACGCTGCTCGATGCGATGCTCGCCCGTGCCGATGTCTTCGTGCACAATCTGGCGCCCGGCGCCGTGGACCGGCTGGGCCTGGGGGTGCGGACGCCGCGGGCCGTCCACCCCCGCCTGATCACCTGCGCGATCTCCGGCTACGGGGACAGCGGCCCGTACCGTGCGAAGAAGGCGTACGACCTGCTCATCCAGTGCGAGGCGGGGCTGCTGTCGATCACCATGACGAGGAGCTGACGGCGGAGCTGGAGTCGTGCTTCGCGGGCCATACCGCAGAGGGGCTGATCGCGCTGCTGGACGGGGCCGGTATCGCCAATGCCCGGCTGCGCGACATCGCGGGGTTCGCCGCCCATCCCCAGCTCGAGGCCCGCGACCGCTGGGGCGAGTTCGGCTCCCCGGTCGGGCCGCTGCGCGGTCTGCTGCCACCGGTGGAGGTGGCGGACCGCAGGGCGCCGATGCGGCCGGTGCCGGCACTCGGCGAGCATACGGAGGCGGTGCGCGCCGAGTTCTCCTGAGCCGGTCCCCGGTGCCGCGAGCGTGGTGTGCCCGGGCCGTCCGGCACCGGGCTGATCTGCGGTTTCCCGCAGGGTCAGCGCTGCGGAGAACACCACCGGGTCGGGCGGCAATCCTCATGTCCCCGCCGATCCGCGGTTTCTAGATTGGCAGGCGTCGGGGCGGGGGGCGCCCCTGGCGCCGGGCCGCCATGTTGGAGACCACGCATGCACTTGATGACCCTGGCTCTGCCCCAGGAGCCCTCGGACGGCATCGCCGGCTGGGCCGCGGACCTCGTGGACGCGATGGGCGGGCCGGGAGCCGGTCTGGCCATCGCGCTGGAGAACCTCTTCCCGCCGCTGCCCAGCGAGGTGATACTGCCCCTGACCGGGTTCGCGGCGGGTCAGGGTGTGATCAGCCTGGCCTCGGCGCTGTTCTGGACCACGCTCGGCTCGGTGGTGGGCGCGCTGGTGCTGTACTGGATCGGGATGCTCGTCGGCCGCCGGCGCATGCACGCCATCTGGGCGAAGCTGCCGCTGGTGAAGACGTCCGATCTGGACCGTACGGAGCAGTGGTTCGAGAAGCACGGCACCAAGGCGGTGTTCATCGGCCGCATGGTGCCGATCTTCCGCAGCCTCATCTCCATTCCGGCCGGGGTCGAGCGCATGCCGCTGCCGGTCTTCGCCCTGCTGACCACGCTGGGCAGCCTGGTCTGGAACACGGTGCTGGTGATGGCCGGTTACTGGCTGGGCGATCAGTGGGACGAGGTGGAGACCTACGTCGGTGTCTTCTCCAAGGTGGTCCTGGTCGCGGTTCTGGTGGCCATAGTGGTCTATGTGGTCATGCGCTTCCGCGGGCGCGACCGGCGGCGCCACGCTTCATGAGCCACGACGCGCGGCCCGGCCCCTCCGCTCTGCTCGCGCCACAGCCTGGGCGATCTTGCCCGGGCTGTGCGGCCGGGCTAGGCTTTGCCCCCGTGCAGGGGGATTTGACAAATATCGCCACTCATCACCTGTTTCTCGGCGCGCCCGGTCAGCACGACGGCAGGGGGGCGGCGGAGCCCTCGTGGCCGCGCAGGATTCCGGGAGCGCTCCTCGGCTGCTGTACGGCCATGCTCGGATTGCTCTACCTGCTGATCGCCGGCACGGCCTTGGCGGCCTTCCTGCTGTGGCCGCGCACCCGGCCCCGCGCCCTGGCCGCGCTCGCCTCCGGGGCCCGTCGGGTCGCGGCGCTGGACCGGGCGCGCCGCTTCGTCTTCTTCGGCGATCGTTTCCCCGAGCACTACAAGTCGTCCGACCAGAAGGTCCTGCGCTATCTGGCGACCCGCAGCTACACCGGGCTGCTGTGCACCATCGTCGTGGGTCTGCTGGGGTTCGGCGTCATCCTCGCCGCCGTGCTGGCCGTGCGGTTGGTCCAAGGCCGCCTCGACCTCCAGGAACTCCTCACCCAGGCGCTGCTCGGCGGAGTGCTGCTCTTCCTCGACGTGCAGGGCATCTACTCCCTGGCGGTGCTGGACGCCAAGCTGGCCCGCGAGTGCTTCGGGCCGTCCGAGCAGGAGGTTCTGCGGCAGCGCATCGATGAGCTGGCCACCAGCCGGGCCGCGGTCGTCCAGGCCGTCGACGCCGAGCGCCGCCGCATCGAGCGCGATCTCCACGACGGCATCCAGCAGCGCCTGGTGGCACTCGCCATGCTGCTCGGCCGGGCGCGCCGCAGCCGTGCCCGCAACCCCGAGCAGGTGGACGCCTTGCTGCACCAGGCGCACCAGGAGTCCCAGGAGGTCATCACCGAACTCCGTGAGGCGACCTGGCGGATCTATCCGTCCGCCCTGGACAGCCTGGGGCTGAAGGAGGCACTCAGCGGGGTCTCCGAGCGGTGCTCCATCCCCATCCGTATGGACTTCGAGGTCGACCGTGCGCTGCCCCAGACGGTGGAGACCGCCGCGTACTTCGTGGTGTCGGAGTGTGTGACCAACGCCGCCAAGCACTCCGGTGCCACGGCGATCTCCATCCGGCTCGCGCTGTACGGAGCGGTGCTCGTGGTGCGGGTCGAGGACAATGGCACCGGCGGAGCGGACCCGTCGGGCAGCGGTCTCACCGGGCTGCGCAGCCGGGTGGGCGCGCTCGACGGTCTGCTGCACATCGACAGCCCCCTCGGGGGACCCACGACCATTACCGCGGAGCTTCCATGCGCGTGATCCTCGCCGAGGACTCGACCTTGCTACGGGAAGGGCTGGTACGCCTGCTCGTCGAGGAGGGCCATGAGGTCGTCGCGGCCGTGGGCGACGCGGTGTCCCTCATGAAGGAGGTCGAGGAGCGGACGCCCGACATGGTCGTCGTCGACATCCGGATGCCGCCGACACACACCGACGACGGGTTGCGGGCCGCGCTGGAGATCCGCAAGCGCTGGCCCCGGATCAGCCTGCTCGTGCTGTCACAGCACGTGGAGCGCAACTACGCGGCCCAGTTGCTGGCCGCCAACGCGGAGCGGGTCGGGTACCTCCTGAAGGACCGGGTCGCCCAGGTCGAGGAGTTCCTGGACGCGCTGGAGCGCATTCACGCGGGCGGCGCGGCGATCGATCCGGAGGTCGTGCGCCAGTTGGTCATCCGTACCACGCACGGTGACCCGCTCGCCCGGCTCACCCCGCGCGAGCGAAGTGTCCTGGAGACCCTGGCTCAGGGTCACACCAACACGGCCATCGCGCAGAAGCTGCACATCTCGCTGAGCTCGGTGGAGAAGAACCTCAACACGATCTTCGACAAGCTCGAGCTGTCGCACACCGCCGGCTACAGCCGGCGGATCCTGGCGGTCCTGCGGTATCTGGAGTCCTGAGGCGTACGACCGGCGACAAGCACACATGCCGAGGTGCCCGACGACGTCGTCCCATACGCCGTCGAGCACCTCTGGGCGCCTGACACACCGCCGGGCTGTCCGCGGCCCCACCACGTCCGGGCGGGCACAGCCCGGTTCCGTCACTGGAAGGAGTACGGGTTGAGCGCGTCCTCCGACAGGTGTTCCAGCTGCACCCGGTCGCCGATGCCGGCTTCCTCCGCGAGTTCGAGGAGCACGTCGAAGGCGACGTGATCCTCCAGGGCGAATCCGGTCGAGTCGAAGACGGTCAGCCCCTCCCGCCGCGCCTCGGCGAGCGCCGGTTCCGCGCACAGCTCGGGCAGCTCCGGGCCCAGGTCGCTCGCGTCGAGCTGCTGGCACTCGCCCTCGCGCAGCGCCTGCCCCCGGTGGTCCGGGGTGACGAAGGCGGACTTCAGCACGGACCGCGGCACCTCGTACTTGCCGATCAGATCGGCGCCTATGGCGTTGATGTGGACGTGCGGGCGCAGCCGCTCGCCGTGGAGGACCGGGCCGTCCCCGACCCCGACCGAGGTGACGGTGCAGATGATGTCCGATGCCGCCTCGATCTCCACGACGGATGCCACCTGCACGTCGATTCCGAGGAATTCCACGCGCTCGGCGAACGACTCGGCGTGGGCGGGATCGATGTCATGGACGAGGACGCGCTCCAGCGGGAAGACCAGGCTCAGGGCGTGGGCCTGGGTCACCGCCTGGGCACCGGCGCCCACCAGGCCGAGGACCCGGCTGTCGGGGCGGGCCAGCAGACGGCTGGCGATGGCGGAGGCGGCGCCGGTGCGGACCGCGGTGGGCAGGATGCCGTCGCCGATGGCCAGCAGACGGCCGGTCACATCGTCGTAGCGAGCCATGGTGCCCACGATGGTGGGCAGTTGATGGGCGGACGGATTCGTGGGGGTGTACGCCACGGTCTTGATGGTGGTCGAGTCGCCGGGCTGGTGGTGCGGCATCCATTCGAGGATGGCCGCGTTCTCCGGACCGCGCAGGAATCCGTCCCGCGCCGGGGTGATGCCCCGTCGGCTTTCCTCACGGAACGCCTCGTCGAGCCGGTCGATCATCCGGTCCATGAAAAGGTCTAATCCCTTCTCCTGGACGATCTTGGCAACATGTTGCCGAGTGAGGACCGTGGTTTCCATTGTTTCCCCTTGATTCGCATAATGGTGCGGCATTTACTTGCCAATGGAATTTTCACTCCACCGGAAAGGACGAACCGGGATATGAAACTAATGGCCGCAGTTTCCTCCGGTCAAGTTTTCGCCTGGGCGAGTACGGTTTCCCGCAACTGTCACCCTGCGGTTCCCCGCAGGGTGACAGTTGCGGGAAACAATGACCACCGAGGCGGTTTACCCCGTATCGACGTCCGGGCCACGCGACTAACGTTTCACCGTCATAATCCCGTCGGCCGCCCCGGCGGTTCGGCGACATTGGGAGGATAGCGACGGTGCGAAAGAAACCGGCGACATTACGGGTAGCCCGATGGAGCGCCACGCACCCGTGGTCGGCGATCGGACTGTGGGTCGTGTTCGTCGTCCTGTGTCTCTTCCTCGGCGGCGCCGCCGGCACGAACAAGCTCGACTCCGAGGAGTCCGGGGTCCGGGAGTCGGGCCGGGCGGGCAAGATCGTGTCTTCGGGGGACTTCACCGAGCGGCCCGAGGAGAACGTGCTCATCACCTCCGATTCGGGCGGGAAGCTGGACCGGCGGGCGGCGGAGCGGGCGGCCCGGGACATCACCGACCGGATGAAGGACCTGCCCGAGGTGCGGAGCGTCGGTGAGCCGGTCCCCGCGCCGAACGGCAAGGCCCTGCTGGTGCCGGTGACCATGACCGGTGACGAGGACGACGCCATGGACCGGGTCGGCCCGCTGCTGGACGTGAGCGCCGAGGCCGATCGTGCCCACGACGGGCTCAAGATCGAAGAGGTGGGCGACGGTTCCACGGTGAAGGGCATGTCGGACACCATCGGCGAGGATTTCAGAAGGGCTGAGCTGATCAGCGTTCCGCTGACCCTGCTGATCCTGCTGGTGGTCTTCGGCGCGATCATCGCCGCCGGGGTGCCCGTGCTGCTCGCCCTGTCCTGTGTGGTCTCCGCGATGGGCCTGTCGTCCCTGGCCTCACACGTGCTGCCGGAGACCAGCGCGGTGAGCAATGTCATCCTGCTCATGGGCATGGCCGTCGGCGTCGACTACTCCCTCTTCTATCTCAAGCGGGAGCGGGAGGAGCGCCGTAAGGGCAAGTCCCACCTCGACGCCATCGACATCGCCGCGGAGACGTCGGGGCATACGGTCGTGGTGTCCGGCACCACCGTGATCGTGGCGATGGCCGGGCTCTATCTGGCCCAGGAGGCCACCTTCGCCTCCCTGGCGACCGGTTCCATCATCGTCGTGGCGGTCGCGGTGCTCGGCTCGGTGACCGTGCTGCCCGCCCTCCTCGCCAAGCTGGGCGGCCGGGTGGACCGTCCCCGGGTGCCGTTCCTGTGGCGGCTCACGATGCGCTCCGGCGAGTCGCGGATGTGGCCCGTGCTGCTGCGTCCGGCGCTGCTCAAGCCGGTTCTCACCCTGGTGGTGTCCATCGGCGCGCTGCTGCTGCTCGCCCTGCCCGCCCTGGACATGAAGCTCAAGCAGCCCGGCCAGGACGACCTGTCGCGGGACATCCCGATCGTGCGGGCGACGGACCGGCTCACCGATGCCTTCCCGAGCGAGGGAACCGTGCACAAGGTGGCGGTACGGGCTCCCGCCGGCGAGGCCGGCCAGGTCGAGGCCGCCCTGCGGGGGCTGATCGCCCGTGCCGAGGGGAACAGCCTGTTCGCCCATGACCAGACGCCGGTGATCCGCGAGTCCGAGGACCGCCGGGTGCACACGGTCGATGTGGGCACGCCGTACCCGCCGAAGAACCCCAAGGCCACCGAGTCGATGAAGGTGCTGCGCGGATGGGTGCCCCAGGCGCTGGAGGACGTCCCGGACGCCGAGAGCGCGGTCGGCGGCGCGGTGGCCCAGGGCGCCGACTTCACGGCCCATCTGGAGGAGCGCATGCCCTGGGTGGTGGGCTTCGTGCTGCTGCTGACCTTCGGCACCATGGCGGTGATCTTTCGCTCTCTGGCCGTGGCGCTGTCCGCGGTGCTGCTGAACCTGCTGTCCGCGGCCGCCTCGTTCGGTGTCCTGGTGGCGGTCTTCCAGCACACCTGGGCCGAGGGCCTGCTCGACTTCGACAGTTCGGGCACGGTGGTGTCCTGGCTTCCGCTGTTCCTGTTCGTGGTGCTCTTCGGGCTGTCCATGGACTATCACGTGTTCGTGGTCAGCCGGATCCGGGAGATGGCCTTGGAGGGCGCGTCCGTGAAGGACTCGGTACGGGAGGGCATCGTCCGCTCGGCGGGTGTCGTGACCAGTGCCGCGATCGTCATGGTGGCCGTGTTCTCGATCTTCGGCACGCTCAACGCGGTCGAGTTCAAGCAGCTGGGCGTGGGACTAGCGGCGGCGATCATGCTCGACGCCGTGGTCATCCGGATCTTCGTGCTGCCGGCGCTGATGACGGCACTCGGCCCGTGGAACTGGTGGCCCGGCGGCACGTCCGGGACGGGCCGTCGGCTCTCCCCCGTGTCGGCTCCGGCCGGGGGCGGTGCCGATGTGCCGGCGGCCTCGTACACACCGCCCGCCGCGCCCGGGACGGGCAGGGACGAGGCGCCCAGCGCGTCGCCCGGCCACCCGCAGCGTTAAGCGGATCGGCGGAAGTCGGCTGCGGTTCGGTGGCGCCCCGAAGGGGCGCGGGGAACTGCGCGACCAGCCACGACGGCGCCGCAGACAATCGACGGCAGGTCGGGGCACCTCCAGCTAAGCGCTTAGTGGCCGAGCGACCCCTTTGACGAGAGGGGGGAGGGCCGTCCGATACCCCCGGTCGGGCCCCTCCCCCCTCTCCTCGTTCCGGTGCCGTTCGGCCTCCCATGGCCGTCAGCGGGCGGCCGTCCCGGTGAGGAACTCCACCATCGCCTTGTTCACCGCGGCGGGGTCCTCCAGATAGCCGTAGTGCCCGCAGCCCTCGATGAGTTCGTACGCGGCTCCCGGGATGGCGTCGGCGACCTCGCGCGCCAGGTGCGGAGGGGTGATCAGGTCGTCGGCGAAGGCGATGACCTGGCAGGGGACCCGGATGCCCCGGTATGCCTCGAGCCGGTGGTCCAGTGTGCTCAACTCCATCTGGGCCCGGTGTCCCGGCCCGCCCGCGGGCGAGAGTTCGAACAGGTCGAGCCAGTCGGCCATGGCCGCCCCGTTGTCGAGGGTGCGCGGGGACAGCGACTTCAGGGCTCGTACCACGGCGGCGTACCGGACCGGGAGTTCCACCTCGGCGTCGTACAGTTCGATCTCGGCACGTGTGATGGCGGCCCGCAGCACATCGGTGCGGCCCCGGGTGGCGATGAGGACGGCCTGGCGCACGAGATCGGGCCGGGACAGCGCGAGTTCCTGGGTGATGAAGGCGCCCAGGGATGTGCCGACGACCCGGCAGGGACCGATCCCGAGGTACTCGATGAGCCCCGCAACATCGCCGACCATGTCCTGGAGGGTGAACCCCTCGGTCCACTCCGAGGTCGGCGGTATGCCCCGGTTGTCGAGGGTGATCACGCGGAATCCGACGGCGGTGAGGGCGGGCACCTGGTGCAGTTGCCACACGGTGCGGCCGGCGCCGGTCCCCTGGATCATCACGACCGGCTCGCCCTCGCCGGCTTCCTCGTAGTGGAGCTGTATTCCGTTGACATCGATGACCGGCATCTCGCTCCTCCCTTCTCCTTGGTCTTCGGGGTTGCGCGGACATGGGTGTGGCCCGCCCATCGGGTGCGACGCGTCGGAGGCGTCCCGGCGGGGCGGGCCACACGGCGGTCCAGCGGGTGCGGCGGTGCCGCGGGTCAGGCCGCGCCGGCGCCTTCCATCGCCTTGATCAGGCTCTTGGGGCGCATATCGGTCCAGTTGGTGTTCACGTATTCGAGCGCCGCGTCCCGCGTGGCGTCTGCCAGAACCGTGCGCCAGCCCTGGGGAACCTCGACGAACGCCGGCCACAAAGAGTGCTGCCCCTCATCGTTGACGAGCACGAGATAGGTGCCCTCGGGGTCCTCGAAGGGGTTGGTGCTCATGAGATCGCTCCTTCTCGAAGAATTCTTCTCTTGTCACTTGACGTACATTCAGGGCTCACAGCCGGTCGGCGAGAAAACGTCCGATACGGGCCGCGTGACGGGCGTCGGTCATCAGATCTCCGTGGTTCGAGTCTACGGGGCAGATCTCGATCGACCCGCCTATCAGCGGTTGCCACAAGTTGACATCCAGCAGGGTTTCCTGGTCGGCGGGTTTCCGTTCCGCGGACACGAAAAGCATGTCCCCGTCGAAGAACCGGGGCACGTAGGACCGCATGATCCGGACATTGTTCACGTAGACGTCCTTGAGGGCCAGCACGTCCTGGGCCTCAAGGTGGTCGAGGTGCGCCATGGGGTGATTTCCCGCTTGCAGGAACTCCCGGAAGCGCAGCAGAACCCGCTCCTGATCTGCTATGAGCTCGGCCATGTCGAAGGTGAACCCCATGGCCCGCAGATTGTTCGCGACCACCTCGTGCTCCACCGGCTCCGAGTGGTCGCTGTGCTCCCCCGGCGGGTAGGAGTCGAGCACCGCGAGCATCCCGACCTCCTCGCCCTCCGCTCGCAGCCGGACGGCCAGGGCCTGCGCGGTCAGCCCGCCGAAGGACCAGCCGGCGAGCCGGTAGGGGCCGTGCGGCTGCACGGAGCGGATCCGGACGACATAGTCCTCGACCATCTCGTCCATGGACGCCGGGAGCGGTCCGGCGCCGTCGAGGCCGCGGGCCTGGACGCCGTAGACCGGCACCTCGGCGCCGAGGTGGCGGACCAGCCCCGAATAGCACCAGCTGAAGCCGCCTCCCGGGTGCAGGAAGAACAGCGGTGCTGCGGTACCGCGGGCGCGCAGGGGCAGCAGTGTCCCCGTCGAGTCGCCCTCCGCGGCCGCCTCGCCCGTCAGCAGGCGGGCCAGCGCGGCCGGTGAGGGCGCGTCGAAGACCGCGCGTACCGGCAGGTCGCCGCCCATCTCGTCGCGGATCCGGCCGACCAGCCGGGCGGCGAGGAAGGAGTGACCGCCGAGGTCGAAGAACTCGTCGTCGGCTCCGACCTGCTCCACGCCCAGGACCTCGGCGAACAGGGCGCACAGCGCACGCTCCTCGGGCGTCCTCGGCACGCCGGGCGCGGCACCGGTCCGGTACTCGGGCGCCGGCAGCGCGGCCCGGTCCAGCTTGCCGTTGGGCGTCAGGGGCAGTGCGTCCAGGGTGACGAACGCGGCGGGCACCATATGGTCGGGCAGGTGCCGGGCGGCGTGTTCGCGCAACCGGCGCGCCTCGGGCTCCTCGCCATGCGCCCCGACCACGTAACCGACCAGGCGCCGGTCCCCCGGCCGGTCCTCCCGCACGACCACGGCCGCGCGCGCCACCTCCGGCGCCGCGGTGAGGACCGCCTCGATCTCACCCGGTTCGATGCGGAACCCGCGGACCTTGACCTGGGTGTCGGTGCGCCCCAGATACGTGAACTGTCCGGCGCGGGTGAGACGGGCCAGGTCGCCGGTGCGGTACATCCGGGCGCCCGGCGGGCCGTAGGGATCGGCGACGAACCGCTCCGCGGTGCGGTCGGCGCGGGCGATATAGCCGCGGGCCAGGGCGGCTCCGGTGATGTACAGCTCTCCGGGGACGCCCGGCGGCACCGGGTTCAGCCAGGGGTCGAGCAGCCGCACGGCGGTGTTGTCGACGGGCCGCCCGATGGGGGCGGGGCCGGGCGTCCAGGTGTCGGGGTCCGCCGGGAGCGGGCAGGCCGTCACCACATGGGTCTCGGCGGGCCCGTAGTGGTTGTGCAGCCGCCGGCCGGGGCGGTCGGCGCAGAACGTGCGGATGGCGCCGTGCGGGGTGAGCGCCTCCCCGGCCTGTACCAGGTCGGTGAGGTGCGGCAGTTCGAGCCCCTGGGCGGTGGCGGCCTCGCATACGGCGTCGATGACCAGGTTGGGCGCGTACAGCTCCTGGACGCCCGTCTCGTGCAGCCACCGCGCCAGACGGGCCGGGTCGCGGCGGACGTCCTCGGGGCAGACCACGAGGGTCTTGCCGTGCAGCAGAGCGGAGAGGATCTCCTGAACGGAGACGTCGAAGCTGACCGCGGTGAACTGGGCCACCCGGGTGCCCGGTCCGCCCGGCAGTTGCGCCCGGTGCCAGTCCAGGAGGTTGGCGAGCGCGCCCGCGGGCATCACCACGCCCTTGGGGCGCCCGGTCGAACCCGAGGTGTAGATGACGTACGCCGGGTGCGCGGGGTCGAGCGGCCGGGTGCGCTCGTCATCGGTGACATCGGTCGCGGGGTACGCGGCAAGCGCTTCGGCGGCCCGCGGGTCGTCGATCGCGAACGTACGGCCGGCGAGCCCTTCCGGAAGGGCCCCGGCCAGTTCGCGGGTGGTCAGCACGAGGGCGGGGCGGGCGTCTTCGAGCATGAACGCGATGCGGCCGGCCGGGTACCCGGGGTCGACGGGCAGATATCCGGCGCCGGCCTTGAGAACCGCCGTGAGGGCGGTGACCAGGTCGGCCGACCGGGGCATGGCGACCGCGACGAGGTCCTCGGGGCCCACCCCGCGGTCGATGAGCAGCCGTGCGAGCCGGTTGGCGCGCGCGTTCAGCTCGGTGTAGCCGACCGCTCCGGCCGCGGTTTCCACGGCCACGCCGTGCGGGCCGCGGGCGACGGCCGCTTCGAACCGATCGGGCAGCGAGACGTCCGGCGCGGGGCGGACCGGGCCGTGCCCGCCGCTCAGCACCGTGGCCCGTTCGCCCTCGTCGAGGAGCGCCACCTCGCCCAGTCTCGCCTGCGGGTTCGCGGTCACGGCCGCCAGCAGCCGCAGGAGCCGCGCCACGATCCGCTCCGCCGTGTCGCGTTCGAAGAGATCGGTGCTGAATTCGAGACCCGCGTTCAGCCCGTCCACGCCGCCGTCGGGGGCGTGCCGCTCGGCGAAGGACAGCAGCAGATCGAATTTGGCCGTACCGGTGTCCGAGTCCAGTTGCTCGACGGCCAGGCCCGGCACCCCCACGCCGTCCTCGGGGGCCGCCGCGTCCGCCGCCTGCCGCCGCTCGGTGTTGTTGAAGGTGAGCATGGTCTGGAACACCGGGTGCCGGGACTGTGAGCGCTTGGGGTTGAGCGCCTCCACCAGCCGCTCGAACGGCAGGTCCTGATGGGCGTATGCCGCCAGGTCCGTGTCCCGGACACGGGCGATCAGCTCGCGGAAGGTGGGGTTGCCGGAGGTGTCGGTGCGCAGCACCAGCGTGTTGACGAAGAAGCCGACGAGATCGTCCAGGGCGTCGTCGGTGCGGCCGGCCACCGGGGTGCCCAGCGGGATGTCGGTGCCCGCCCCGAGCCGGGTGAGCAGCGCGGCGACCGCGGCCTGGACCACCATGAAGGGGCTGGCCTTGGTGGCGCGCGCCAGGGAGCGGATTCGCTCGTACAGCGGTCCCGGCACCTGGTAGGGGATACGTTCGCCGCGATGGGCGGAGGTGGCGGGGCGCGGCCGGTCGGCGGGCAGTTCGAGTTCGTCCGGCAGTCCGGCCAGGGTCTGCTTCCAGTAGGCGAGCTGACGCGAGATCAGGCTGTCCCCGTCGTCCTCGGAGCCGAGCACCTCGTGCTGCCACAGGCTGTAGTCGGCGTAGCTCACGGGCAGCGGCCGCCAGGCGGGGGCGGTGCCGTCGCGCCGTGCGGCGTAGGCGGAGACGATGTCACGGGCGAGCAGCGGCACCGACCAGCCGTCGCCCGCGATGTGGTGGACCAGGAGCAGCAGCACGTGTTCCCGCTCGCCGGTCTCCAGCAGCCAGACGCGCAGGGGGAGTTCCTCGGCCAGCTCGAAAGCGTACCCAACGGCGGCGGCGATCTCCCGCTCCAGGCGGTCCCGCGGCACATCGGGGACGACGGTCAGCGCGGGCCTGGCTTCCGGACCGTGCAGCACGACCTGGTACGGGCCTTCGGCGTCCTCGGCGAAGACCGTGCGCAGTGACTCGTGGCGCTCCGTGACGTCCATGAGGGCGTCCCGCAGCGCCGTGCGGTCCAGATCGCCGGTGAGCCTCAGCGCGAAGGGGATGTTGTACGTCGGGGAGGGGCCCTCGAATCGGTGCAGGAACCACAGCCGGCGCTGGGCGAAGGAGGCCGGGACGCGGTCGGGGCGCGGCTCGGCGGGCAGCAGCGCCGGCCGGGCCGATCCGGCGGTGTCGAGGGCGCGGGCGAGCCCGGCCACGGTCGGGGTGTCGAACAGCCGGCGCACCGCCAGCTCGGCACCGAACACCGAACGGATGCGCCCGGCGAGCCGGGTGGCGAGCAGCGAGTGTCCGCCGGCGTCGAAGAAGTCGTCGTCGATGCCGACCGACGGCAGACCGAGGACCTCCGCGAAGAGCCCGCACAGGATCTCCTCCTGGGGGCTGCGCGGGGCGCGGCGCGCCGCGGCGCCGGCGGCCGGACCGGTGTCGGGCACGGGCAGGGCCCTGCGGTCCACCTTGCCGTTGGCGGTCAGCGGCAGCGCGTCGAGGACGACGAACGCGGTGGGCACCATGTAGTCGGGGAGTTCGGCGGCGAGGTGCGCCCGCAGGCCCTCCGGGGAGGGGGTGGTGCCGCGCTCGGCGACGAGGTGGGCCACGAGGCGTTTGTCGCCGGGGCGCGGCTCCTGCACGGTGACGACGGTCTGGGCGACGCCGGGGTGGCTGCCCAGCCGCGCCTCGATCTCACCGAGTTCGATGCGGAAGCCGCGCAGCTTCACCTGTTCGTCCGCGCGCCCGAGGTATTCGAGGACGCCCTCGGGGCTCCAGCGGGCCAGGTCGCCGGTGCGGTACATACGGGCCCCGGGCGGGCCGTACGGGTCGGCGACGAAGCGTTCCGCGGTGATCCCGGGGCGCCGCCAGTAGCCGCGCGCCAGGCCCGCCCCCGCGATGTGCAGCTCGCCCGCGGTGCCGGGCGGCACCGGGCGCAGCCCGGTGTCCAGGACCATCAGCCGGGTGTTGTCCAGGGGGCCGCCGATGGGGACGGAGTCGGGGACCTCCCGCCCCCGGGGAAGCCGGTGCCGCACCGCGAACGTGGTCGTCTCGGTGGGCCCGTAGACGTCGACGACGGTCGTGTCGGGGCAGGCGCGCATCACACGGCGGACGGACGCGGCGGGGACCGCCTCTCCCCCGGTCCACACCTCCTGGAGGCCCGCGAAGTGTTCGGGCGCCTCGTCGGCGACGAGCTGGAAGAGGCCGGTGGTCAGGAACAACCCGGTGATCTCGTGCTCGACGAGCAGCTTGCCGAGCAGGTCGGCGTCGAGGTCGCCGGGCGGGGCGACGACGGCGGTGCCGCCGGTCAGCAGCGGCACCCACATCTCGTAGGTGGAGGCGTCGAAGGCGTGCGGCGAGTGGACCAGGACCCGGGTGTGGGCGCCGCCCGTGAACGAGCGGTCATGGGCGAGTTCGAGCACATGGCGGTGGGTGGCGGCAACGCCCTTGGGGGTTCCGGTGGAGCCGGAGGTGTGGCAGATGTAGGCGATCTGGTCGGCGTGGACGCGCGGCAGCGGATCCCCCGGCGCGGGATCGGGCTCCATGGCGCCGTCGTCCACGACGACCGACGGGAGTCCCAGGTCCGCGGCGCGGGCGGCGTTGGCCCGGTCGGTCAGCACCAGGGAGACACCGGCGAGGCCGGTGAGCAGACGCAGCCGGTCGGCCGGGTCGCGCTGGCGCAGCGGCACATACGCGCCGCCCGCCTTGAGGACTCCCAGCGCGGACACGACGACGTCGGCCGAGCGCTCCATGAGCAGCGCCACCGGGGTCTCCGAAGCCACTCCGAGCCGGGTCAGACGGCGCGCCAGCGCTTCGGAGCGGGCGTCGAGCGCGGCGTAGTCGAGCGCGTCGGCGCCGGTGCGGACGGCGGTGGCGTGCGGGGTGCGGGCGGCCTGGGCGCGGAACGCCTCCGGCAGGCCGAGGTCCGGGATGTCGGTGTCCGCGCCGTGGCCGAACGCGGACACGGCCCGGTGTTCGTCCCGGGAGAGCAGTTCGAGCCGGCCGACGGGCCGGAGCGGGTCGGTGGCGACCGCGGTGAGGACGCGCACCACGCGGTCCAGGACTGCGCGGGCCGACGTCTCGGGGATCAGATCGGGCTGGTGGTCCAGGCGCAGCCGCAGCCGGCCGCCGCGGCCGACCGCGACGAGCGCCAGCGGATAGTGGGCGGCATCGCGGTTGCGGGCACCGACGACGGTCAGGCCGTTCGCCCCGCCGGGCTTGTCGTTCCCGGCCGCGAGGTCCACGGGGTAGTTCTCGAACACCATGGTGGTGTCGAAGAGTTCACCGGCTCCGGCCAGCCGCCGCACCTCGGCGAGGTCGATCTGCTGGTGGGCCTGGAGCCGGGTCTGCTCGTCCTGGACCCGGCGCACCAGGTCCACCAGCGGCTCGCCGGGCCGCAGCCGCACCCGGACGGGCAGGGTGTTGATGAACAGGCCCACCATCGTCTCGACCCCGGCAAGTTCGGGCGGCCGCCCGGAGACGGTGGCGCCGAACACCACGTCGTCACGGCCGGTCAGCCCGCCGAGCACCACCGCCCAGGCGCCCTGCACCAGCGAGTTGAGGGTCAGCGCACGCTCCCGGGCGAGGGCCGCGAGCCCTTCGTGGACGGCGGGTTCGAGCTCGGCGTCCAGGCGGCCCGGCACGACCGCGGGCCGGTCGCCGGCCCGGGGCGCGACCAGGGTGGGGCCGTCGAGTCCGGCCACCGCCTCGCGCCACGCGGCCACCGCGGCGTCCCGGTCCTGGTCGGCGAGCCAGCGCAGATAGTCCCGGAAGGGCCGGACCCGTGGCAGCCCGCCGTCGTCGCCCCGGGACGCGTACAGCGCGAGCAGTTCGCGCAGCAGCATCGGGCGCGACCACCCGTCCAGCAGGATGTGGTGGTTGGTCAGGACGAAGCGGTGCCGGCCCTCGCCGAGCCGCAGCAGGGTGAACCGCATCAGCGGCGGCTTGCCGAGGTCGAAACGGCGCCGCCGGTCCGCCTCCAGCACCCGGTCCGCCGCCGCGGTGCGCTCGTCCTCGGACAGATCGGCGAGGTCGAATTCCTCCCAGGGGAGGGTCACCTCGTGCGGAATGAACTGGACGGGCCGGCGCAGGCCCGCGTAGCGGAAACCCGCGCGCAGATTGGCGTGGCGCCGCAGCAGGGCGCGGCACGCGGCGCGCAGCGCCTCCGGGTCGAGGTCGCCCTCCAGGTCCATGGTGTCCTGCACGACATAGACGTCCGGCGCCGCCTCGTCGTAGACGCTGTGGAAGAGCAAGCCCTCCTGAAGCGGGGCCAGCGGCAGGATGTCCTGCAAACCGGACTGCGTCGCCATCACATGGTCCTCCAGTCGTCTTCCAGCAACTCGATCTCGTCCTGGCTCAGCAGGCTCAGGGAAACGTCCGAGACGGTGAGCCCGCCCGCGTCGGGGCGCTCCGCGTGCTCGGTGAGGGCCGTGAGGGCCTGGAACCACAGGTCCGCCAGCGTGGCGACCTCGGCGCGGTCGAGGATGCCCTCCGCCCAGGTCCAGGTGGCGGCCAGTTCGGGTCCGCGCGGTCCGTCGTCGGTGCGGGCGTTCAGCTCCAGGGGGTGGGCGAGCGGCACCCGGGGGTCGGTGCCGCCGATGCCCGCGGCGCTGGCCAGCACGGTCCAGTCCGGGACCGTGGCGCTGCCCGCCTCCTCGGCGTCCGCGACCGTGAAGCGTCCCAGGTAGTTGAAGGCCACCTGCGGCTCGGGCAGGCCGGTGAACCCCGGTGCGGTGCCCGCGTTGAGATGCCGGACCAGGCCGTAGCCGATGCCCTTGTCGGGCACGGCCCGCAGCTGCTCCTTGATCCGCTTGACGGCCTCCCCCGCGGCCGGGCCCCCCGCGAACGCGTCGGTGAGGTCCGCGGCGCCCGGGTCGATCCGTACGGGATAGAGGCTGGTGAACCAGCCCACGGTGCGGGACAGGTCCACGGCGCCCACGAGGTCCTCCTCGCGCCCATGGCCCTCGAGGTCGAGGAGCACCCCGGCCGGCCGCCCGCCCGCGCCGCCTGCACCCCGGCCGCGCCAGCGGGCCCAGGCCAGGGCGAACGCCGTCAGCAGCACGTCGTTGACCTCCGCGGTGAACACCGACGGCACACGGGTGAGCAGCTTCTCGGTGACCGCCACCGGCAGCGTGACCGTCAGATGCGCCGCGCTCCCGTAGGTGTCCCGGGCCGGGTCCAGTGCCCGTCGGCCCAGGAGCGGGTCCCCCGGCCGCAGCACCTGCTGCCACCAGGCGGCCTCCGCCGCCCGCGCGGGCCTCGCCGCCGCCTCCGTCAGGCGCCGCGCCCAGCGCCGCAGCGAGGTGCCCACGGGCTGGAGTTCCGCCTCCCGCCCGGCGCTCACGGCCCGGAACGCCTCGGCCAGGTCGGGTACGAGGATGCGCCAGGACACCCCGTCGACCACCAGGTGGTGGACGAGGAGGAGCAGCAGGCCCGGTGTGTCGGCGCCGCGGTCGAACCAGACCACCTGGACGAGCCGCCCCGCGTCCAGGTCGAGGCGCTCCCGCGCGGCTTCGGTCTCCCGCCGTACGAGATCCCGCTGTGCCGGTTCCTCGAACCCGGCGGCGGCCACGCGGCGGACCAGGGACGCGGCGTCCACATCGCCCGGCCGCCGGATCTCCAGCCTTCGTTCGGGAGCGGCGGTGAGCCGGGCCCGCAGGGCGCCGTGGTGGTCGAGCACCGCCTGCACCGCGGACCGCAGATGCTCCTGGCGGAGGGGAGCGGGCACCTGGATGAGCCGCGACTGGTTGAACTGGTCGGCCGGACCGCCCCGTTCGAGGAACCAGCGCACGATCGGCGTCAGCGGTACATCACCGATGTCCGCCCCCGGCTCCTCCGCGGCCACGCGGACGGTCTCCGTGGCGATGTCGGCGAGCGCGGCGACCGTGCGGTGCTCGAAGACGTCGCGCACCGCGAGTTCGAGTCCGGCCCGCCGGGCGCGGCTGACGAGCTGGATGGACATGATGCTGTCGCCGCCGAGGTCGAAGAAGCCGTCGTCGATACCGACCCCGTCCAGCCCCAACACATCGGCGAACAACCCGCACAGCGTCTTCTCCCGCTCGGTGCGCGGACCCCGTCGGTCCGCCTCCGGCTTCCCGCCGTACACGGGCGCGGGCAGGGCGCGCCGGTCCAGCTTCCCGTTCAGGGTGAGCGGGAGCGCGTCCAGCGCGACCACGGCCGACGGCACCATGTGCTCGGGCAGGGCGGTGGCGAGATGGGCGCGCAGCGCGTCGGGCTCGGGGGTGGACCCGGCTCCGGCGGCCGGCACGGCATAGGCCACGAGGCGTTTGTCGCCTGGCCGGTCCTCGCGCAGGATGACCGCGGCCTGAGCCACCGAGGCGTGTGTCTCCAGCGCCGCCTCGATCTCGCCGAGTTCGATACGGAAGCCGCGCAGCTTGACCTGGTCGTCCACGCGGCCGTGGTACTCCAGCCGCCCGTCGGCCAGTCGGCGTCCGGTGTCCCCGGTGCGGTACATACGGCCCTCGCCGAACGGGTTGGCCACGAAACGCCCGGCGGTGAGCCCTGGCCGGCCGAGATAGCCGCGGGCCAGACCTGCTCCGACGACGTACAGCTCCCCGACGACACCCCTGGGGACCGGCCGCAGCCGCTCGTCCAACACATACACGGCGAGATCGGGGATCGGTTCGCCGATCACCGAGCCGGACGAGGCGGCGACGACGGCCTCGTCGAGCGCCACATGTGTGACATGCACGGTGGTCTCCGTGATGCCGTACATGTTCACCAGGGACGGGGCGTCGTCGGGGTGCCGGGAGTACCAGTCGGCCAGCCGGCCCAGCTCCAGCGCCTCGCCGCCGAAGACGACCTGGCGCAGGCGAAGCCGCGCGGCGGCCTCGGGGTTGTCCCGGTCGGCCGCCATGAGCTGGTAGAAGGCCGACGGGGTCTGGTTCAGCACGGTGACCCGCTCGTCCGCCAGCAGCTTCAGGAACCGGTCCGGGGTCCGGCTGGTCTCGTGGGAGACGACGACCAGGCGTCCGCCGTGCAGCAGCGGCCCCCACAGTTCCCAGACGGAGAAGTCGAAGGCGTAGGAGTGGAACAGCGTCCATACGTCGTCGGGGCCGAAGCCGAACCAGTGACCGGTCGAGTCCATCAGGCGTATCGCGTTGCCGTGCGGCACCTCGACGCCCTTGGGCCGCCCCGTGGATCCCGAGGTGTAGATGACATACGCGGTGTCCAGGGGCGAGAGTGCCACTTCCGGGTCGGCCGCGGGATACGGCTCCGACTCGGCGAGCACGTCGGGCGTGACCGTGAGGATCGGCCGCGCGTCGTCGATGACGTACGCGATGCGGTCGGCCGGGTAGGCCGGGTCGATGGGCACGTATGCCGCGCCCGACTTCAGTACGCCGAGGACCGCGACGACCAGCTCCTCGGTGCGGGGCATGCTTAAGCCCACATACCGCCGCGGGCCCGCTCCCCGCTCGCGCAGCAGATGGGCCAGCCGGTTCGCCCGCGCGTTCACCTCGGAATAGGTGAGGGACGTGGTCTCGTATGTCACCGCGACCGCGTCGGGAGTGGCGGCCACCTGCCGCTCGAACCTGGACACGATCGTGTCGCCGGGGGCGGAGGGGTGCCGTGGCGGCACGGTCAGCTCGCGCCGCTCGGCCGGGTCGAGGATCCGGAGGTCCTGTATCCGGACGGCCGGGTCCGCCGCCACCTGATCCAGCACGCGGACGAAGCGGTCGGCGATGCTCTGCGCGGTGGCCCGGTCGAACAGGTCCGTGCTGAAGTCCAGTGCACAGCCCAGCCCGGCCCCGGTGTCCCCGGCCGCCTCGGCGATCTCGAAGGAGAGGTCGAACTTCGCCGAGGGCGCCCCGAGCGGTCGTCCGGTGACGGTGAGCCCCGTCCGCGCGGTGAGGGGCCGAGCGGCGTTGTTCAGGTTGAGAACGGTCTGGAAGAGCGGGTGCCGGGCCAGCGAGCGCTCCGGGTTGACCACCTCGACCAGCCGCTCGAAGGGCAGGTCCTGGTGCGCGTACGCCTCCAGGTCCCGCGCCCGGACGCGTTCGACCAGTTCGGTGAAGGTGGGGTTGCCGGAGGTGTCGGTGCGCAGCACCAGCGTGTTGACGAAGAAGCCGACGAGATCGTCCAGCGCGTCGTCGGTGCGGCCCGCGACCGGCGTGCCGATGGGGATGTCACTGCCCGCCCCGAGCCGGGTCAGCAGGGTCGCCAGGGCCGCCTGGAGGACCATGTACAGACTCGCGCGATGCGCACCGGCGACCCGCACCAGCCGCTCGTACAGGCCCGGCGGCAGCTCGAACCCGACCCGGTCGCCCCGGTAGGAGGCGGCGGCCGGCCGTGGCCGGTCGAAGGGCAGGGCCAGCTCCTCCGGGAGCCCTTCCAGCGCCCGGGTCCAGTAGTCGAGCTGGCGGGCGATCTCGCTGCCCGCGTCGGCCTCGTCGCCGAGGAGGTCGCGCTGCCAGAGGCTGTAGTCCGCGTACTGCACCGGCAACGGCTCCCAGGCGGGAGCACGGCCGGTCGTCACGCGGGCCGCGTACGCCGCCGTCAGGTCACGGACCAGGACACCGCGCGACCAGGCGTCACCGGCGATGTGGTGGGTGAGCAGGAGCAGCGCGGAGCGGTCGGCCCCTCCGGTGCGGGGCCGGTCGCGGGGCAGAGCGCGGGGCAGGTCATCAGGCGGGGCAGCGGGCAGTGCATCGGACGGGACACCGGATAGGTCGGCGGATGGGTCGGAGGATGGGTCAGCGGATGCGTTCGCGGATGTGTCACCGGGCAGCTCACCGGGCAGGCGGAACAGCGCGGCGCGGATCGGAATCTCGCTGGTCAGGTCGAAGGCGTACGCGGCGGCGCCGCGCATCAGCCGGTCGACGGACGCCTCGTCGGCCACCCGCTCCACGAACAGCGGCACCCGCGCCTGCTCCGGCGCGAGAACCACCTGATAGGCACCGCCGGCCGCGTCGTCCGCGAAGACCGTGCGCAGGCTCTCGTGGCGGGCGACCAGGTCGGCCAGGGCCTGACGCAGCGCGTCCTCGTCCAGCGGGCCCGTCAGGTCGAGGGAGATGACCATGTTGTAGGCGTCGCTCGGCCCCTCCAGGTGCTGGAGGAACCACAGGCGTTGCTGTGCATGGGACAGCGGCACCCTGGCGGGTCGCGTCGTACGCACCACTCGGCCCCGCACCGCGGCGGACTCGTCGAGCGCTGTGGCGAGTTCGGCCACGGTGGGCGTCTCGAAGACGCGGCGTACGGCCAGTTCGGCGTCCAGGACGGTACGGATCCGGCTGACCAGCTTGGTCGCCAGCAGGGAATGGCCGCCCAGATGGAAGAAGTCGTCATCGATGGTCACCGACTCCACGCCGAGAACTTCGGCGAACAGGCCGCACAGGATCTCCTCGCGCGGCGAACGCGGCGCACGGCCTCCCGCGCCCTCAGGACCGTAGTCGGGCGCGGGCAGCACACGGCGGTTCAGCTTCCCGTTGGCCGTCAACGGGAAAGCATCCAGCGTGACGAACGCCGACGGCACCATGTAGCCGGGCAACTGGGCCGCCACATATTCGCGCACCTCGGCGCTGACCAGGCCAGCATCCGCCGCCGGGACGAGATAGGCCACAAGGCGCTTGTCACCGGGCCGGTCCTCACGCACAAGGACAGCGGCCTGCCCGACCCGGTCATGCCCCGCCAGCACCGCCTCGATCTCACCCAGCTCAATCCGGAAACCACGCAGCTTGACCTGATCATCAACCCGCGACAGATACTCCAGCTCACCATCGGCGGTCCACCGCACCACATCACCCGTGCGATACATCCGCCCACCCGACGAACCACCGAACGGATCGGCCACGAACCGCTCCGAGGTCAGGGCAGGACGCGCATGATAGCCACGCACCACACCCGCTCCGGCGATATACAACTCACCCGGCACCCCGACCGGCACCGGTCGCAACCCGCCGTCCAGCACATACACCCGGGTATTGGCGATCGGCCGCCCGATACGCGGGCTAGTCGCGTTTCCGGGGGTCACCGGCCACGCCGTCGACCAGATCGTGGTCTCCGTCGGACCATACAGATTCGTCACCGACTCAGCCCGGTCGGCCAGCGCCACCGCCAGATCAGCGGGCAACGCCTCACCACCCACCAACACCCGGACACCACCCAGCACGGCCGGGTCCTCGGCCAGCACCGCCCGCCACAAACTCGGCGTCGCCTGCATCACCGACACCCGCTGAGCCAGCAGGAGAGCGCACAAGGCCGCGGGGTCGCGCACCACATCCCGCTCGGCCACCACCACCGCCGCACCGCTGAGCAGCGGCACGAACAACTCCAGTCCCGCGATGTCGAACCCGACCGTAGTCACCGCCAGCAAACGGTCCTCGCCCGTGAGCTGGAAACGCCCAGCCATCGACACCAGGAAATTCACCAACGGCCCCTGCGGCACCACCACACCCTTCGGCCGCCCCGTCGAACCCGACGTATAAATCACATACGCCGCATGAGACGCGCCAGGCCGGGTGAGCCGCTCCTCCGCCCGCCTCCGGGCAAGCTCCTCCACAACCTCCGGCGCATCCAGCAGCACGCGGGGAACGTCCACATCCGGCAGCACGGCCGCCAGATCGCCTGTGGTGAGGACGAGTGTGGGGGCTGCGTCCCGGAGCATGTAGGCGAGCCGGTCGGCCGGATACTCCGTGTCCAGCGGAAGATACGCCGCCCCCGCCTTCCACACCGCCAGCAATGCCACCACCAGATCCACCGACCTCGGCAACGCCACCGCCACAAATCGCTCCGGCTTCACCCCACGCTCAGCCAACAATCGCGCCAAACGCCCAGTCCGCCTGTCCAGTTCGCGATACGACAGCGACACACCACCCGCCACCACCGCCACCGCATCCGGCGACCCAACCACCCGCTCCTCGAACAGCTCCACCACCGAACGACCCGGCACCTCACACACGGTGTCATTCCAAACCGACAGCACCGACCGGGACTCAGCCTCGTCCAACAGGTCGATACGGTCGAGCGGGGCGTCGGGCGCATCGACCATGCCCCGCAACACACGCAGGTACCGCGTGCCGAGCGTTTCGACCGTGTCCCGGTCGAACAGGTCGGTGCTGAACTCCAGCACTCCTCGCAGCCCGCCGGCTTCGTGCGGCTGCTCGGTGAAGGCGAAGGACAGGTCGAACTTGCCCACCCCGGTGTCAGCCGCCACCGGCGACACGGTGAGGTCGGGGATACCGGCCACGGCTTGGTCGGTGGCCGCTGTGTCGGTGTTGTTGAAGGCCAGGAGCACCTGGAAGAGCGGGTGACGGGCGAGCGAGCGCTCCGGGTTGACCACCTCGACCAGCCGCTCGAACGGCAGATCCTGATGGGCGTAGGCGGCCAGGTTCCGCGTACGGACACGCTCGATCAGCGCGCGGGCCGTGGGACGTCCCGACGTGTCGGCGCGCAGCACCAGCGTGTTGATGAAGACGCCGACCAGGTCGTCGAGCGAGGTGTCGGTGCGGCCGGCGATCGGCGTGCCGATGGGGATGTCCGTACCCGCGCCGAGCCGGGTCAGCACCGCCGCGAGCCCCGCTTGGACGACCATGAACGGACTCGACTGCGTGGCCCGCGCGAGCGCGACCACCTTGTCGTAGAGCGGGGCCGGGATCTCGAACGGAATGCGGTCGCCGCGGTAGGAGGCGACGGACGGCCGCGGCCGGTCGTACGGCAGCTCCAACTGATCCGGCAGACCCTCCAGCGCGGAGGTCCAATAGCCGAGCTGACGCGAGATCTCGCTGCCCGGGTCGGACTCGTCACCGAGGACGTCCCGCTGCCAGAGGCTGTAGTCCGCGTACTGGACCGGCAGCGGCTCACGCACGGGGGCACGGCCGGTGGTGACACGGGTGGCGTACGCCGCCGTCAGGTCTCGTGCCAGCGGGGCGCGGGACCACGCGTCGCTCACGATGTGGTGCAGGACCAGCAGGAGGATGTGTTCGTCGCCGCCGTCGAGGGCGAACAGCGTTGCCCTCACCGGCAGTTCTCCGGAATCCGCCGACAGGTCGAAGCCACGGCGTGCGGCCTCGCGCAGCTCCCGTTCGACGTTCGCCCGGTCCGTCTCCACCGTCGTCCACTCCGGCTCGGCCTCGCCCAGCGCACGGACGACCTGGTAGGCACCGTCGGTGTCCTCGGTGAAGACGGTGCGCAGGCTCTCGTGGCGGGCGACCACATCGCCCAGCGCCAGGCGCAACGCCTCCCGGTCCAGATGGCCGGTCAGTCTGAGCGCGATCGGAACGTTGTAGGTGGCGCTGGGGCCCTCGAACTGGTTCAGGAACCACAGGCGTTGCTGGGCATAGGAGAGAGGGATGCGGTCCGGGCGCGGATCGGCCACGGTCACACCACGGCGAACGGCGTCGGTCGCCAGGGTGGTGGCAATCCCCGCGACCGTGGGCGTCTCGAAGAGCTGCCGGATGGGCAGCTCCGCGTCCATCACGCTACGGATCCGGCTGACCAGCTTCGTCGCCAGCAGGGAGTGGCCGCCGAGATGGAAGAAGTCGTCATCGATGGTGACGGACTCCAGGCCAAGCACCTCGGCGAACAGACCACAGAGGATCTCCTCGCGCGGCGAACGCGGGACGCGGCCTTCCGTACTCTCCGGCCCGTAGTCGGGCGCGGGCAGGGCACGCCGATCCAGCTTCCCGTTCGGCGTCAACGGCAGCGCGTCCAGGGTCACGAACGCCAACGGCACCATGTAGTCCGGCAGCAACCCGGCGGTGTGCTCCCGCAGGGCCGCATCGGAAACGTCGGAGTCCGCCACTACATAGGCGACCAGCCGCTGATCCCCGGCCCGGTCCTCCCGCACGATCACCGCAGCCTGGACGACCTCCCTGTGAGAGGCGAGAACGGCCTGGATCTCGCCCAGCTCGATACGGAACCCACGCACCTTGACCTGGTCATCGACCCGGCCCACATACACCAACTGACCGTCGGCATTCCAGCGCGCCAGATCCCCCGTGCGATACATCCGCGCACCCGCCGGACCAAACGGATCAGCGGTGAACCGCTCCGCCGTCAGGTCCGCACGACGCCAATAGCCCCGTGCCAGAACCACACCGGCGACATACAGCTCACCGGCCACGCCCGGCGGCACCGGCCGAAGCCGCGCGTCCAGGACATAGGCGCGGGTGTTCCAGAACGGCCGCCCGATGGGTACAGCACCGCTCGAAAGTTCCTGACCAGGCTCGATGCGGAAGTCCGCGCAGTTGACCGTCGCCTCCGTCGGACCGTACGCATTGACCACCGTCACATCCGGATGCGCGGCCCGCCACGACACCAGCGCCTCACCCACCAGCGCCTCACCACCGGTGATCAACGTCCCCGACGGCGACACCTCCTCGGGCAACGCCTCCAACAACCCCAGATGGGAGGGGGTGACCTTCATGAACGACGGTCGGCCGACACCGACCGCCCCCTCATCGAGATCCGCCAACACCACCCGGCCACCGCTCACCAACGGCGTGTACAACGCCGTCACCGTCAGATCGAACGCCACCGAAGAGTGCAGCAACGCCGTCCCCGACGCATCCGGATACACCTCACGCGCACGCTCCAGATACGCCCCCACCGAACGATGCTCGACCACCACACCCTTCGGCCGACCCGTCGAACCCGACGTATAGATCACATACGCCGGATGCGACAGCTTCGGGGCGTCTTCAATCGGCGTGTCCGTGTACTCGTCAGCCGCCGCGAGGGCTGCCAGATCGTCGATGACGAGCACCGGCCGCGCGTCGGTCAGGATGTGGGCCTTGCGCTCCGCCGGATACTCCGGATCCACCGGCACATACGCACCACCCGCCTTCACCACACCCAGCAACGCCACCACCAACTCCACCGACCGCGGCAACACCACACCCACAAACGACTCAGCCCCCACCCCCCGACCCACCAACCACCGCGCCACCCGGTTCGACCACGCATCCAACTCCCGATACGACAAGCCACGATCCCCGGCGACAACGGCCACCGCATCCGGTGTCCGCGCCACCTGCTCCCCGAAGAGCACCGGCAACGACACACCCCGCACACCCCGCGACTCACCATTCCACCCGACCAGCACCCGCTCCCGCTCCACCGCGGACAACAACTCCACATCACCGATACGGCGATCGGGATCCTCAGCGAGCGCGGTCAGAACACGCACGAATCGCTCCGCGATGCCCTGCGCCGTGGCCCGGTCGAACAGATCCGTGCTGAAGTCCAACGCCCCCTCCAGCACCACACCCCCATCCGCCTCACCACGACGCTCCGCAAGCCGGAACGACAGATCGAACTTCGCCGCCCCCGCCGCCACCGGCTCGCCCGCCACCGACAGGCCCGGCAACGAAGCAACAGCCGACACCCCACCCTGCTCCGTGTTGTTCAACGTCAACATCGTCTGGAACAACGGATGCCGCGACAGCGACCGCTCCGGATTGACCACCTCCACCAGCCGCTCGAACGGCAGATCCTGGTAGGCATACGCTTCAAGGTCCTTACCGCGGACGCGGTCGAGCAGTTCGGCGAATGTGGGATCGCCTGACATGTCCGTTCGGAGCACCAGGGTGTTCACGAAGAAGCCGACCAGGTCGTCCAACGCGTCATCCGTGCGCCCGGCGATGGCCGTGCCCAGCGGGATGTCCGTGCCCGCGCCCAGTCGCGTCAGCAGTGTCGCCAGCGCCGTCTGCACCACCATGAACAGGCTGGCCCGACGCTCGCGGGCGACCCGCGTCAGCTCTTCGTGGAGGCCGGACGGTACCTCGAAGGTGATCCGGTCACCCTCGTACGAGGAGATCGCCGGCCGCGGCCGGTCGAAGGGCAGCGGCAGTTCCTCCGGGAGGTCCGTCAACGCGGCCTTCCAGTACGCCAGTTGGCGGGTGATCTCGCTGTCGGTGTCGTCCTCCGCACCCAGCATCTCGCGCTGCCAGATGCTGTAGTCCGCGTACTGCACCGGCAGTGGCTCCCACCCAGGAGCGTCACCGGTGGTGACGCGGGTCGCGTACGCCGCCGTCAGATCACGGGCCAGCGGGCCCATCGACCAGGCGTCGCTCGCGATGTGGTGTGCCACGAGCAGCAGCACATGCTCGTCATCGCCGAGCTGGAACAGCCAGGCGCGTAACGGCACGTCGTTCGTGAGGTCGAAGGGAGTCCGTATCGCGTGGCCAAGTTCTTCGTGGATCGCTTCCCGGTCGGTCGCGGCCACCGTCAGTTCTACGTCTGCGGAGTCCAGGACCACCTGGTACGGGCCGTCTGTGTCCTCCGCAAACAGGGTGCGCAGGCTCTCATGCCGAGCCGCCACATCACCCAGCGCCGACCGCAACGCACCCTCGTCCAGCGGGCCCCTCAGCCGCAACGCCACCGGGATGTTGTACGTCGCACTGGGACCCTCGAACTGATACAGGAACCACAGACGCTGCTGCGCCAGCGACAACGGCAACCGCGCCGGACGCGGCACCACTGCCCGCAACGGCGACCGCACCACCGCCGACGCATCCAGCACAGCCGCCAGCTCGGCCACGGTGGGCGCCTCGAAGACGCGGCGTACGGCCAGTTCGGCGTCCAGGACGGTACGGATCCGGCTGACCAGCTTGGTCGCCAGCAGGGAATGGCCGCCCAGATGGAAGAAGTCGTCATCGATGGTCACCGACTCCACGCCGAGAACTTCGGCGAACAGGCCGCACAGGATCTCCTCGCGCGGCGAACGCGGCGCACGGCCTCCCGCGCCCTCAGGACCGTAGTCGGGCGCGGGCAGCACACGGCGGTTCAGCTTCCCGTTGGCCGTCAACGGGAAAGCATCCAGCGTGACGAACGCCGACGGCACCATGTAGCCGGGCAACTGGGCCGCCACATATTCGCGCACCTCGGCGCTGACCAGGCCAGCATCCGCCGCCGGGACGAGATAGGCCACAAGGCGCTTGTCACCGGGCCGGTCCTCACGCACAAGGACAGCGGCCTGCCCGACCCGGTCATGCCCCGCCAGCACCGCCTCGATCTCACCCAGCTCAATCCGGAAACCACGCAGCTTGACCTGATCATCAACCCGCGACAGATACTCCAGCTCACCATCGGCGGTCCACCGCACCACATCACCCGTGCGATACATCCGCCCACCCGACGAACCACCGAACGGATCGGCCACGAACCGCTCCGAGGTCAGGGCAGGACGCGCATGATAGCCACGCACCACACCCGCTCCGGCGATATACAACTCACCCGGCACCCCGACCGGCACCGGTCGCAGCCCCGCGTCCAGCACATACACCCGGGTATTGGCGATCGGCCGCCCGATACGCGGGCCACTCGCACTCTCGGGGGTCACCGGCCACGCCGTCGACCAGATCGTGGTCTCCGTCGGACCATACAAATTCGTCACCGACTCAGCCCGACCCGCCAGCGCCACCGCCAGATCAGCGGGCAACGCCTCACCACCCACCAGCACCCGCACACCACCCAGCACGGCCGGGTCCTCGGCCAGCACCGCCCGCCACAAACTCGGCGTCGCCTGCATCACCGAGATCCGCTCAGCCGACACCAGCCCACACAACGCCACCGGATCCCGCACCACATCCCGCTCGGCCACCACCACCGCCGCACCGCTGAGCAGCGGCACGAACAACTCCAGCCCCGCGATGTCGAACCCGACCGTGGTCACCGCCAGCAAACGGTCCTCGCCCGTGAGCTGGAAACGCCCAGCCATCGACACCAGGAAATTCACCAACGGCCCCTGCGGCACCACCACACCCTTCGGCCGCCCCGTCGAACCCGACGTATAAATCACATACGCGGAGGTGTCGGGAGCCGTGGCCGTCCGTACCTCCTCGACGTCGGCACGCTCGTCGAGCGCTGCCCGCACGGCTGCGGAATCCAAGAGCAGACGGGGAATGCCACTGACATGAGGAAGGTGGTCGGCCGACTCCTCCGAGGTGAGGATGAGCGCCGGTGTGGCGTCCTGGAGCATGTACGCGAGCCGGTCCGCCGGATACTCCGTGTCCAGCGGAAGATACGCCGCCCCCGCCTTCCACACCGCCAGCAATGCCACCACCAGATCCACCGACCTCGGCAACGCCACCGCAACAAATCGCTCCGGACCCACCCCACGCCCAACCAACAACCCCGCCAAACGCCCAGCCCGGACATCCAACTCGCGATACGACAGCGACACACCACCCGCCACCACCGCCACCGCATCCGGCGACCCAACCACCCGCTCCTCGAACAACTCCACCACCGACCGACCCGGCACCTCACACACCGTGTCATTCCAGTCCCACAACACCGACCGCGCCTCAACCTCGTCCAGCAGATCGACACGGGACACGGGGGCGGTCGGCTCGGCCACGGCCTCGGTCAGGAGCCGGATGAGTCGCTCGGTGAGCGTGTGGGCCGTCGCGCGGTCGAACAGGTCGGTGCTGAACTCCAGGACACCGTTGAGCGCACGCACCTGCCCGTCCTCGTCATGGCCCTCGGTGAAGCCGAAGGCGAGGTCGAACTTGGCCACTGACGTCTCGACCTGCTGTCGCTCGGCGGTGAGCCCCGGAAGGCCGTCCAGCGAGTCCAGCGCTCCCTGGTAGTCGGTGTTGTCGAGGGTCAGCAGCACCTGGAAGAGCGGATGACGGGCGAGCGAGCGCTCCGGGTTGAGCACCTCGACCAGCCGCTCGAACGGCAGATCCTGATGGGCGTAGGCACTGAGGTCCGTCTCCCGGACCCGGTCGAGGAGCTCGGCGAAGCTGGGGTTCCCCGAAGTGTCCGTGCGCAGCACCAGCGTGTTCAGGAAGACACCGATCAGCTCATCGAGCGAGGTGTCGGTGCGGCCGGCGATCGGCGTGCCGATGGGGATGTCCGTACCCCCACCGAGCCGAGTCAGCAGCGCCGCGAGCCCTGCCTGAAGCACCATGAAAGGGCTGGCCTGCGCCTCCCCCGCCACGTCGCTGATCCGCGCGTACAGCTCCGGGGAGACCTGGAACGGGATGCGGTCGCCACGGTAGGTGGCCACGGACGGGCGCGGCCGGTCGTACGGCAGCTCCAGCTGGTCCGGCAGACCCTCCAGCGCGGAGGTCCAATAGCCGAGCTGACGCGAGATCTCACTGCCCGGGTCGGACTCGTCACCGAGGACATCGCGCTGCCAGAGGCTGTAGTCCGCGTACTGGACCGGCAGCGGCTCACGCACGGGAGCCTCACCAGTGGTGACACGGGCCGCGTACGCCGCCGCCACATCACGCGCCAGCGGGGTGCGCGACCACGCGTCGCTGACAATGTGGTGGGTCAGGGCGAGCAGTACACGCTCCCGCTCCGCGACCGCGAACAGCACGGCACGGAAGGGGGTTTCGGCGGCGAGGTCGAAGGGGCGGGCCGCCGCCTCGGCCAGGTCCGCGTCCAGCCGCCGCTCGTCGGTCTCGACCACCGGAAGCTCCGTACGCACCTCGTCGGCGGGCAGGACGATCTGCCGGGAGCCGTCGGTGTCCTCGGTGAAGACGGTGCGCAGGCTCTCGTGGCGGGCGACCACATCGCCCAGCGCCAGCCGCAGGGCGTCCCGATCCAGATGGCCGGTCAGCCGCAGCGCGACCGGAGCGTTGTAGGTGGCGCTGGGGCCCTCGAACTGGTTGAGGAACCACAGCCGCTGCTGGGCATACGACAACGGGATCCGCTCCGGTCGCGGATCGGCCACGGCCACACGACGACGCACACCATCCGTCGCGAGAGCGGTGGAGATACCCGCGACCGTGGGGGTCTCGAAGAGCTGCCGGATGGGCAGCTCCGCGTCCATGACGCTACGGATCCGGCTGACCAGCTTCGTCGCCAGCAGGGAGTGGCCACCGAGACGGAAGAAGTCGTCATCGATGGTCACCGACTCCACGCCAAGCACCTCGGCGAACAGACCACACAGGATCTCCTCGCGGCGCGAACGCGGCGCCCGGCCCACAGCCCTCTCGGGCCCGTAGTCGGGCGCGGGCAGCGCACGCCGGTCCAGCTTCCCGTTCGGCGTCAACGGCAGCGCGTCCAGGGTCACGAACGCCGACGGCACCATATAGTCCGGCAGCAACCCGGCGGTGTGCTCCCGCAACCCCGCATCGGAAACGTTGGAATCCGCCACCACATAGGCGACCAGCCGCTGATCCCCGGCCCGGTCCTCCCGCACAACCACCGCAGCCTGGGCCACCTCGGGATGACCACGCAGCACAGCCTGGATCTCACCCAGTTCGATACGGAAGCCCCGCACCTTGACCTGGTCATCCACCCGGCCCACATACACCAGCTGGCCATCGGTGTTCCAGCGCGCCACATCGCCCGTGCGATACATCCGCGCGCCCACAGGGCCGTAAAGGTCGGCGGTGAACCGCTCGGCGGTCAGATCCGCACGCCCCAAGTAGCCACGCGCCAGCACCACACCCGCGATATAAAGCTCACCCGCCACTCCCGGCGGCACCGGACGCAACCCCGCGTCCAGCACATACGCCCGCGTGTTCCAGAACGGCCGCCCGATCGGCACCGCACCACCGGCAATCGTCTGCCCCGGTTCGATCCGGAAGTCGGCACAGTTGACCGTGGCCTCCGTCGGACCGTACGCATTGACCACCGTCACATCCGGATGCGCGGCCCGCCACGACACCAGCGCCTCCCCCACCAGCGCCTCACCACCGGTGATCAACGTCCCCGACGGCGACACCTCCTCGGGCAACGCCTCCAACAACCCCAGATGCGACGGAGTCACCTTCATGAACGACGGCCGACCAGCCTCCCCGGCCCGCTCATCCAACTCACCCAGCACCACCCGGCCACCACTCACCAACGGCGCGTACAACGCCGTCACCGTCAGATCGAACGCCACCGACGAATGCAGCAACGCCGTACCCGACGCATCCGGATACACCTCACGCGCACGCTCCAGATACGCCCCCACCGAACGATGCTCAACCACCACACCCTTCGGCCGACCCGTCGAACCCGACGTATAGATCACATACGCCGGATGCGACAGCTCCCGCACCTCTTCCACCGGCTCATCCGAGTACGCATCGGCCGCCGCGAGATCCGCGACATCGTCGATCACCAGCACCGGCCGGGCATCGCCGAGGATGTGGGCCTTGCGCTCCGCCGGATACTCCGGATCCACCGGCACATACGCACCACCCGCCTTCACCACACCCAGCAACGCCACCACCAACTCCACCGACCGCGGCAACACCACACCCACAAACCGCTCGGCCCCCACCCCTTGCCCCATCAGCCACCGGGCCACCCGGTTCGACCACGCATCCAACTCCCCGTACGACACCTCACGCCCGCCGCACACCACCGCCACCGCATCCGGCGTCCGCGCCACCTGCTCCGCGAACAGCACGGGCAACGAAACACCCCGCACACCCCGCGACTCACCATTCCACCCGACCAGCACCCGCTCCCGCTCCACCGCGGACAACAACTCCACATCACCGATACGACGCTCGGGATCCTCGGCGAGCAGGGTCAGAACGCGGACGAAACGCTCCGCGACGCGCTGGGCCGTGGCCCGGTCGAACAGGTCGGTGCTGAAGTCCAGAGCCCCCTCAAGCACCACACCCCCGTCCGGACCATCGCCCCGCCGCTCACCCAGCCGGAACGACAGGTCGACCTTCGCCCCGCCCACGGCCACCGGCTCGTTCGCCACGGTCAGCCCCGGTAGCGAGGCGACCGCGGTCTCCGCGCCCTGTTCGGTGTTGTTCAGCGTGAGCATCGTCTGGAAGAGCGGATGCCGGGACAGCGAACGCTCCGGGTTGACCACCTCGACCAGCCGCTCGAAGGGCAAGTCCTGGTACGCGTACGCCTCCAGGTCGCCCGCCCGCACCCGTTCGATCAGCTCCGCGAACGTCGGGTCACCGGAGGTGTCCGTCCGCAGCACCAGCGTGTTCACGAAGAAGCCGACCAGGTCGTCCAGCGCGTCATCGGTGCGGCCGGCCACAGGGGTGCCGAGGGGGATGTCCGTCCCCGCGCCCAGGCGCGTGAGCAGCGCGGACAGCGCCGCCTGCACCACCATGAACAGGCTGGCCCGGCGGTCACGGGCGATCCGCGTCAGCTTCTCGTGCAGCTCCGGAGCGAGGTCGAGGGTGACGGAGTCGCCCCGGTAGGTGGCGGCCGCCGGGCGGGGGCGGTCGAACGGCAGGGGCAGCTCTTCCGGAAGGTCGGCCAACGCGGCCTTCCAGTAGGTCAGTTGGCGGGTGATCTCACTGTCGGGGTCGTCCTCGGCGCCGAGCACCTCGCGCTGCCAGATGCTGTAGTCCGCGTACTGGACCGGCAGCGGCTCCCAGCCGGGAGCCCCACCGGAGTCGACCCGTGCCGCGTACGCACCGGTCAGATCGCGGGCCAGCGGGCCCATCGACCACGCGTCGCTCGCGATGTGATGCGCGACGACCAGCAATACGTACGCGTCGTCGGCCAGCTCGAACAGCCGGACGCGCAGCGGTCCTTCGGACCGGAGGTCGAAGGCGTGGCGGGCCGCGCCGAGGAGTTCGGTGCGCAGCCGCGTCTCATCGGTCCGTACCACGGTGAGTTCGACCGCCTCGGCGTCCCGGACCACCTGGTACGGGCCATCGGTGTCCTCGGCGAATACCGTGCGCAGGCTCTCGTGCCGCGCCACCACATCGCCCAGGGCCAGTCGTAACGCGCGCTCGTCCAGCTCACCGCTCAGCCGTAGCGCCACCGGAATGTTGTACGTGGCGCTCGGCCCCTCGAACTGGTGCAGGAACCACAACCGCTGCTGGGCCAGCGACAGCGGCAGCCGCGCCGGGCGCGGTTCCACCGCCCGTAGCGGCGAGCGCACCGCGGCGGACGCGTCCAGCGCGGCCGCGAGCTCGGCGACTGTGGGGGCCTCGAAGACCCGTCGCACCGCCAGTTCGACGTCCAGGACCGAGCGGATCCGGCTGACCAGCTTCGTGGCCAGCAGCGAATGGCCACCGAGGCCGAAGAAGTCGTCGTCGATGGTGACCGACTCAAGGCCCAGCACCTCGGCGAAGAGACCGCACAGGATCTCCTCGCGCGGGGAGCGCGGGGCCCGGCCGCCCGTCGAGCCCGGTCCGTAGTCGGGCGCGGGCAGGGCGCGCCGGTCCAGCTTGCCGTTGGGCGTCAGCGGGAAGGCGTCCAGGGTCATGAACGCGGAGGGCACCATGTAGTCGGGGAGTCGCTCGGCCACATGACGCCGCAGTTCGGCGCCGCCCGGCACGCGACCATCCGCCGCCGGGACGAGATAGGCGACCAGCCGCTTGTCGCCGGGCCGGTCCTCGCGCACGAGGACGGCGGCCTGGGCCACGCGGTCATGCCCGGCCAGCACCGTCTCGATCTCGCCCAGCTCAATGCGGAAGCCACGCAGCTTGACCTGGTCATCGACCCGGGACAGATACTCCAGCTCGCCTTCGGCCGTCCACCGCACCAGGTCGCCCGTGCGATACATCCGCCCACCGCCGGTGCGGTCGAACGGATCGGCCACGAACCGCTCGGAGGTCAGCCCCGACCGCCCGTGATAGCCACGGACCACACCCTCACCCGCGATATACAGCTCACCCGGCACCCCGGCCGGCACCGGTCGCAACCCGCCGTCCAGCACATACACCCGGGTATTGGCGATCGGCCGCCCGATACGCGGCGCGGCCGCCGCCTCCGATGTGACCGGCCAGGCCGTCGACCAGATGGTGGTCTCCGTCGGTCCGTACATGTTCGTCACCGACTCGGCACGTTCGGCCAGCGCCACGGCCAGATCGGCGGGCAGCGCCTCACCACCGACCAGCACCCGGACACCGCTCAGCACCGCCGGGTCCTCGGCCAGCACCGCCCGCCACAGGCTCGGCGTGGCCTGCATCACCGAGATCCGCTCAGCCGTCGCCAGCCCGCACAACGCCGCCGGATCCCGCACCACATCGCGCTCCGCGACCACCACCGCCGCACCGCTGAGCAGCGGCACGAACAGCTCCAGCCCCGCGATGTCGAAGCCCACGGTGGTCACCGCCAGCAAACGGTCCTCGCCCGAAAGCCCGAACCGCCCGGCCATCGCCACCACGAAGTTCGCCAACGGCCCCTGTGGCACCACCACGCCCTTGGGCCGCCCCGTCGAACCCGACGTATAGATCACATACGCCGCATACGACAGCGCCCGAGAGGCGATCCGCCCCTCCCCCGCCGTCCGGGAAAGCTCCTCGACGGTCTCCGGCGCGTCCAGCAGCACTCGTGGGATGTCGTCCACATCCGGCACCACATCCGCCAGCTCATCCGTGGTGAGGATGAGTGTCGGGGCTGCGTCCTGGAGCATGTAGGCGAGCCGGTCGGCCGGGTACTCGGTGTCCAGCGGAAGATATGCCGCCCCCGCCTTCCACACCGCCAGCAACGCCACCACCAGATCCACCGACCTCGGCAACGCTACCGCCACAAAACACTCCGGACCCACCCCACGCCCAACCAACAACCCCGCCAAACGCCCAGCCCGGACATCCAACTCGCGATACGACAGCGACACACCACCCGCCACCACCGCCACCGCATCCGGCGCCCCGACCACCCGCTCCTCGAACAACTCCACCACCGAACGACCCGGCACCTCACACACCGTGTCATTCCAGTCCCACAACACCGACCGGACCTCGGCCTCGTCCAGCACATCGATCCGGCCGACGGGCAGCTCCGGGTCGGCGACGAGGGCGTGCAGGACCCGTACGAAGCGGTCCAGGAACCGCTGGGCAGCGGTCTCGTCGAAGACATCGGGCCGGTGGTTCAGCCTGAACAGCATGGTGTCGCGTGCGGAGCCGACCAGCATCAGCGGGTAGTGGGTGGCCTCGCGGTCCTTGCTGGGGACGAGTTGGACGGCGGAGGCGATGCCCTCGCCGACGGTGGCGGCGCGCTCGACGGGATAGTTCTGGAACACCATGGAGGTGTCGAAGAGCTCGCCGTGGCCCACGACACGCTGGATCTCGGCGAGTTCGAGGTGCTGGTGCGGGGTGAGCCGGGTCTGCTCGGACTGGACGCGGGTGAGGAGTTCGGCGAACGGCTCGGCGGCTCGGAGCCGTATCCGGGTGGGCAGGGTGTTGATGAAAAGGCCCACCATCCGTTCGACGCCGTCGATCTGCGGCGGGCGCCCGGAGACGGTGGTGCCGAAGACGATGTCGTCGCGTCCGGTGTGCCGCCCGAGGGTGATCGCCCAGGCGGTCTGCACGGCGGTGTTGAGGGTGACGCCGCTGCGCCGGGCGATCTCGGTGAGGGCGGCGGTGCCGGACCGGGAGAAGGAGGCGAGGACCTCGGCGGAGGCGACCGTGGTGCGGGCGACGCCGGGTGCCACCGGGCTGGGTTCGGCGAGGTCGGCGAACGCCTCGCGCCAGGCGGCGCGGGCCGCCTCGCGGTCCTGTGCCGCCAGCCATGTGAGGTAGTCGCGGTAGGGGCGTGCGCGGGGCATGGCGCTGTCGTCGCCGTGGGCGTCGTACAGCGTGCACAGTTCACCCATGAGGACGGGCAGCGACCAGCCGTCCAGGACCAGGTGGTGGTTGGTCAGCACCAGGCGGTGGAGCGAGGCGCCCAGCCGGATGAGCGTGAAGCGCAGCAGCGGGGGCCGGGTCACATCGATCCGGGTGCTCCGGTCGGCGGCCATGGCCTCGGCCGCGGCCGCGGGCCGCTCGTCCTCGGGCAGCGCGGTCAGGTCGGTCTCGGCCCAGGGCAGCGGCACGGTGCGCATCACCACCTGCGCCCAGTCGCCGTTCTTGCGCTGCCGGAAGGCGGCGCGCAGGGTGGCGTGGCGGGCCAGGAGTGCCTCGGCGGCGGTGCGCAGGGTGGCCGTGTCCAGCGGGCCCTCGATGTCGAAGGCCGCCTGGACGACGTAGGGGTCGAGTTCGCCCTGGTCGTAAACGCTGTGGAAGAGCAGGCCCTCGTGGAGCGGGGCCAGCGGCAGGATGTCCTCGATCTTCCGCGGGGTGCGACTCACTTTCGGGCCTCTTCTTCGTCTTCAGGAGCGTGTACGTCGTCGTTTGCGGCCGGCTCTTCGTCGTCCGGCATGTCGTCGAACAGGTCGCCGAGTTCGTCCTCGAACGCCTCGATCTCGTCCTGGGTGATCGAGGACAGGGAGACATCGGAGGGGGTGAGCCCTCCGGATTCGGGGTTCTCGGCATGGGCCACCAGGGCTTCGAGCGCCCGGAACCACAGATCGGCCAGTTCGCGGACCTCGTCCTCGTCGAGGATTCCGCCGGCCCAGGTCCAGGAGGCGACGAACTGCGATCCCTGGGGACCGTCATGCGTACGGGCGGTGAGCTCCAGCGCATGGGCGAGCGGCAGGTGCGGCGGGTCCCCGGCGACGCTGTCGATGCCGATGAGCGGGGTCCAGTCGGCATCCTGGCCGGCCGCCGTGGTGGAGAAGCGGCCCAGGTAGTTGAAGGCGACCTGAGGATCCCTCAGTCCCTCGAACCCCTCGGCCGTGGTGGGGTTGAGGTGCCGGACGAGGCCGTAGCCCATGCCCTTGTCGGGCACGGCCCTCAGCTGTTCCTTGATGCGTTTGAGGATGTCGCCCGCGCTTCGACCGCCCGCGAACGCGTCGGCGAGGTCGGTGGCGCCGGTCTCCAGGCGCACGGGGTAGAGGTTGGTGAACCACCCCACCGTGCGTGACAGGTCGGCGCCCCGGACGAGGTGCTCCTCGCGGCCGTGCCCCTCCAGGTCGAGCAGGAGGCCGGTCTCCCCCCGCCACTGTTCCCAGGCCAGGGTGAAGGCGGTCAGCAGGACGTCGTTGACCTCCGCGTTGAACGCGGCGGGCACTCGGGTCAGCACGGCTTCGGTGACGCCCACCGGAAGGGTGAGGCTGATGTGTCCGGCGGCCGCGGTGGTGTCCCGGGCGGGGTCCAGCGCGCGCCGCCCGAGGCCGCGGTCCGCCTTCCGCAGTGTCTCCTGCCACCAGGCCGCGTCGGCGACCCAGGCCGGTTCGGCCGCTTCCTCGGTCAGCCGCTGGGCCCAGCGGCGCAGTGAGGTTCCCGTGGGCTGGAGTTCGGGCGTGCGGCCGGCGGCGATGGCCTCGTGTGCCTCCGCGAGGTCGGGTACCAGGATGCGCCAGGACACCCCGTCGACGACCAGGTGGTGGACGAGGAGGAGCAGCAGGCCCGGCGTATCGGTGCCACGGTCGAACCACACGGCCTGTACGACCGTGCCGCGGTCCAGGTCGAGCCGGTCCCTGGCGCTCTCGCTCTCGGCCCGTACCAGGGCATTGAGCGCGGGCTCGTCGAGGTGCCGGCCGCCTTGTCCGGTGGCCCGCACATGGCGTACCAGGGGCGCGGCGTCCACCGTGCCGGGTGCCCCTGTCTCCAGTCGGCGTTCGGGGCCGGAGGTGAGCCGTGCGCGCAGGGCGTCGTGGTGGTCGAGGAGGGTCTGGAGGGATCGGGTGAGTGTGTCGAGGCGCAGCGCCGCGGGGGTCTGGAGGACGACGGACATGTTGAACCCGTCCACGTCCGCACCGCGCCGCAGCAGCCAGTGCGCGATCGGGGTGAGGGGCACCTCGCCGATGCCGGCGCCCGGCTCCTCGGCGACGGTCCCCGCCACCTCCGTGACGACGTCGGCGAGCGCGGCCACGGTGCGGTGCTCGAAGATGTCGCGGACCGACAGTTCGAGTCCGGCCCGCCGGGCGCGGCCGACGAGCTGGATGGACATGATGCTGTCGCCGCCGAGGTCGAAGAAGCCGTCGTCGATACCGACCCCGTCCAGCCCCAGCACCTCGGCGAACAGCCCGCACAGCGTCTTCTCCCGCTCGGTGCGCGGACCCCGCCGGTCCGTGCCGTCGCGGTCCGCGACGGGGGCGGGGAGCGCGCGCCGGTCGAGCTTTCCGTTGACGGTGAGGGGCAGTTCCGACAGGACCGTGACGGCCGACGGGACCATGTAGTGCGGCAGCTGCCGTTCGAGGTGGGTGCGCAGGGTGGGGGCGAGGTCGGCCTCGTCGTGGGCGCCTTCCGGTACGACGTAGGCGACCAGCCGGGTCACCCCGGGGGTGTCCTCGCGGGTGACGACGACCGCGGTGTCGACGTCCGGATGGTCGCCGAGCACGGCTTCGACCTCGCCGGGTTCGACGCGGAAACCGCCGATCTTCACCTGGTCGTCGGCGCGCCCCAGGAACTCCAGTTGCCCGAGGCGGTTCCAGCACACGATGTCGCCGGTCCGGTACATCCGGGAGCCGGGGGCGCCGAACGGGGCGGCGACGAAGCGTTCCGCGGTGCGGCCGGGCCGGTTCAGATAGCCGCGGGCCAGCTGGGCGCCGCCGATGTAGAGCTCGCCGCGCACACCGGGCGGCACCGGCCGCAGATGTGCGTCGAGCACATGGACCTGTGCGTTCCAGAGCGGCTGGCCGATGGACGCGGACGACGGCCACTCGTCGGTGTCCTCGGGGAGCGTGGTGGAGGTGGCCGCGTGGGTCTCGGCCGGTCCGTAGATGTTGTGTGCCATGTGGCGCCAGTCGCCGGCGCAGAACCGGCGCAGCTCGCCGCTGAGCCGGAACTGTTCGCCGCCCTGGAAGATGTCGGTGAGCGAGTCCAGTGGTTCGCCGCGGTCCTCGGCGGCCGCGAGCACCGCGTCGATCATCAAAGTGGGCGCGAACAGCTCATTGACTCCGTGGCGGGCGATCCAGCGGACCAGTTCGTAGGCGTCGCGCCGGACGTGTTCCTCGGGCAGGACGAGTGTTTTGCCCGCCACCAGCGCCTGGAGGATCTCCTGTACCGCGAAGTCGAAGGCGACGGCGAGGAACTGGGCGGTGCGGGTGCCGACACCGCCGCTGTAGGTGCCGGTGTGCCAGGCGAGCAGGTTCATCAGCGACGCCATGGGCATCAGCACACCCTTGGGGGTCCCGGTGGAGCCCGAGGTGTAGACGACGTACGCCGGGTGGCGCGGGTCGGGCGGGCGTACGCGGTCGTCGTCCGTGAGATCGGCCGTCGGGGCGTCGGCGAGTGCCCGTACGGTGGCCGGGTCGTCCAGGACGAGGCAGCGGGCCTGGCCGGTGCCCAGGAGGGGGCGGGTGGCCGCGTCGGTGATCAGGGCGCGGGGCGCGCAGTCGTCGAGAATGGCGCGCAGCCGCTGCTCGGGGGCCGAGGTGTCGAGGGTGAGGTAGGCGGCGCCCGACTTGAGGACGGCGACCAGGGAGACGATCATCTCCGCCGACCGGGGCAGGGCGATCGCCACGACGTCCTCCGCACCGATGCCCTCGGCGGCCATGAGCCGGGCCAGCCGGTTGGCCCGGGCGTTGAGCTCCTCGTAGGCGAGGGTGGTGCCCTCGGAGATCAGCGCGGTGGCCCTGGGCACCTCGGCGGTCTGCCGCTCGAACAGCGCGGGCACGGTCTCCGGCGGCACCTCGTGCGAGGTCCCGTTCCAGTCCCGCAGGATGTGCCGGGTTTCGGCGGGCGTCAGGATGTCGAGCTGCCCGATGGGACGGTCCGGGGCGGCCGCGACGCCTTCGAGTACCCGCAGCAGACGATCGGCGAAGCCGTCAGCGGTCTCCCGGTCGAAGAGGTCGGCGTTGTACTCGACCGCGGCGTGCATACCGGTCGGCTCGCCCGCGGACCCGTAGGTCTGGTCGAAGAAGAACGCGAGGTCGAACTTGGCGCGTCCGGTCTCCTGGGCCCGTACGTCCATGGTCAGGCCCGGCAGCCTCAGCACTTCGAGGGCGTCCTGATTGTTGTCGAACCCCAGCAGCACCTGGAACAGGGGGTGGCGGGCGAGCGAGCGGACGGGGCTGAGCACCTCGACGAGCCGCTCGAACGGCAGGTCCTGATGTGCGTAGGCGCCGAGGTTCGTCTCGCGTACCCGGCCGACGAGTTCGGTGAAGGCGGGGTTGCCCGAGGTGTCGGTGCGCAGCACCAGCGTATTGACGAAGAACCCGACCAGGTCCTCCACGGCGGCGTCGGTGCGCCCCGCTATCGGGCTGCCGATCGGCACGTCGGTACCGGCCCCGAGGCGGGTCAGCAGCGTCGCCAGGGCGGCCTGCACCACCATGAACAGGCTCGACCGGGTGTCGCGCGCCAGGTGGGCGAGGCCCGCGTGGAGCTCCGCGGGAACCTCGAAGGTGACGCGTCCGCCCTGGTGGGACTGGCGCGGTGGCCGGGGCCGGTCGGCGGGCAGCTCCAGCTCTTCCGGGAGACCGGCGAGTGCCTGCTTCCAGTGGGCGAGTTGGCGTGAGATCTCGCTGTCCGGGTCGTCCTCGGCGCCGAGCACCTCGCGCTGCCACAGGGTGTAGTCGGCGTACTGCACCGGCAGCGGCCGCCACCGCGGGCCCTCGCCCGTTTCGACGCGCGCCGTGTACGCGGACGACAGATCGCGGGCCAGCGGGCCGAGCGACCAGCCGTCGCCCGCGATGTGGTGGACCACCAGGACGAGGACGCACTCCCCGGTGTGGGTGGTGAACAGCCGGCCGCGGACGGGGAGTTCACGGGTGAGGTCGAACGGGTGGGAGGCCGCGGCCCGCACCCTGTCGTCCAGTTCCTCGGGGGCGACCGTCTCCTCGATCAGCTCCGGTCGCGCCTGCCGGGCGGGCAGGATGACCTGCCGCGCGCCGGTCCCTTCCGCCGTCTCCTGCGCGAACAGCGTGCGCAGGCTCTCATGGCGTGCGACGACGTCGCCTATCGCCAGGCGCAGCGCGGTGCGGTCAAGGGTGCCGACGAGCCGCAGGGTGACCGGGATGTTGTAGGTGGCGCTGGGGCCCTCCAGGTTGTGCAGGAACCACAGCCGCTGCTGGGCGTACGAGAGCGGAACGCGCGGCGGGCGCGGCGCCGGGGTCACGGGCGGCCGGGCGCCGGACGCCTCGTCGAGCACCGTGGACAGACCGGCCACGGTCGGGGTCTCGAAGAGCCGGCGGATGGAGATCTCCACACCGAGCACCGAGCGCACCCGGCTGAGCAGCCGTACGGCGGACAGGGAATGGCCGCCGCCGGCGAAGAAGTCCTCGTCGATGCCCACGGAGGGGACGCCCAGCATCTCCGCGAAGAGGGTGCACAGGATCTGTTCGCGCGGGGAGCGCGGCGCACGGTACGGCTCGGTCCGCCGGTCGGGCGCGGTGACCTCGCCCGGACGCCCGGCGGGGGTCCCGACCAGCCGCAGCTCCCCGTCGTGGGACCAGCGGGCCGTTCGGCCCGTGCGGTGCATCACGCTGCCGTGGTCGAAGGGGCACGGGAGCGGCCGCCCGGCGTCGGCGGCATCGGCGCCGTCCCGGCCGGCCGGGGCCGCGTCCTCGTACGCCACGTACAGCTGCCCCGGGACACCGGGAGCCACCGGGCGGAGCGTCTCGTCCAGCACATGGACCCGGGTGCCGCTCACCCCGTCGGGCAGTTCCACGCGGGACAGCACAGCGGCGACACCGGGGCGCCGGATGTCGCTCCACTCCTCGAGGACGGCCGTACGCTCGGCCGCGTCGAGTATCCCGGCCTCGGAGACCCGCCGGTCCGGTTCCCCGGCCATGGCGGTCAGCAGCCGCAGGTAGCGTTCGCGGAGGGAGCGGGCCGTGCGCGGGTCGAAGAGTTCGGCGCTGAACTCCAGGTCGGCGGCGATGCCGATGGGCCTCCCCGCGTCGTCGAACCGCTCGGTCAGCTCGAAGTTGAGGTCGAACTTGGTGTCCTCGATCGGCAGCCGCTGCAACTCCACGGCGAGCCGCGGCAGCCGGGCGACCTCGGCGACCGTGGCCCGGGGGTCGGTGTGGTGGAGGGACAGCGACACCTGGAAGAGCGGGTGCCGGGAGAGCGAGCGCTCCGGGTTGACCACCTCGACCAGCCGCTCGAACGGCAGGTCCTGGTGTGCGTACGCCGCCAAGCTCCGCTCCCGGACCCGCTCGATCAGCTCGTTGAACGTCGGATCGCCCGAGGTGTCCGTGCGCAGCACCAGCGTATTGGCGAAGAACCCGACCAGTTCCTCCACGGCCGTGTCGGTACGGCCGGCGATCGGTGTGCCGATGGGGATGTCGGTGCCCGCGCCGAGCCGGGTCAGCAGCGCCGCGAGCCCCGCCTGCAACACCATGAACAGGCTGGAGCGGGTCTTGCGGGCCAGTCCGTACAGCGCCTGATGGAGCTCGGCGGGGATGTGGAAGGAGTCCTGGCCGCCGCGCTGCGTCAGCTCGTCGGTGCGCGGCCGGTCGGCGGGCAACGCGAGTTCGTCAGGGATGCCCGCGAGCACCGTGGTCCAGTAGGCGAGCTGGCGGGAGAGCTCGCTGTCGGGGTCGTCCTCCTGGCCCAGGACCGCCCGCTGCCAGAGGCTGTAGTCGGCGTACTGCACCGGCAGCGGCTGCCAGCGCGGGGCCTCGCCCGTTTCGACGCGCGCCGTGTACGCCGTCGCCACATCGCGTGCCAGCGGCCGCATCGACCAGCCGTCGCCCGCGATGTGGTGCAGGAGCAGCAGGAGTACGTGCTCGTCCGGCCCCAGTTCGAACAGCGTGACCCGCAGCGGTGGTTCATGGGACAGATCGAAGACATGCCGGGCCTCGGCGGTGAGCTCCGCCTCGAGCCGGGCCTCGTCCACCGTCCGCACGCCGAGGTCGATCACGGCGTGGCGCGGTTCCAGGACGATCTGGGTGAAGCCCTCTTCGTCCTCGGCGAAGACGGTGCGCAGGCTCTCATGGCGTGCCACCACATCGCCCAGCGCCAGCCGCAGCGCCTCCCGGTCCAGTGGTCCGGTCAGCCGCAGTGCGCCGGGGGCGTTGTAGGCGGTGCTTCCGTCGCCCAGCAGGTCCAGGAAGCGGAGGCGGGCCTGTGCGTACGAGACGGGGACGCGGGACGGGCGCGCGGTCGCGGTCAGGGCGGGGCGGGCGGTGGAGGTGGCGAGGGCCGTCCGGTCCAGGAGGGTGGAGATGCCGGCGACGGTGGGGGTCTCGAAGAGCTGCCGGATGGGCAGCTCCGCGCCCATCACGCTACGGATCCGGCTGACCAGCTTGGTCGCCAGCAGGGAGTGGCCACCGAGACGGAAGAAGTCGTCATCGATGGTGATCGACTCCACGCCCAGCACCTCGGCGAACAGACCACACAGGATCTCCTCGCGGGGCGAACGCGGGGCGCGGCCCATAGCCATCTCGGGCCCGTAGTCGGGCGCGGGCAGGGCACGCCGGTCCAGCTTCCCGTTCGGTGTCAGCGGAAGTTCGGGGAGGGCGACGAATGCCGACGGCACCATGTAATCCGGCAGCAGGGCCGCGGCATGCTCCCGCAACCCCGCATCGGAAACGTCGGAGTCCGCCACCACATAGGCGACCAGCCGCTGATCCCCGGCCCGGTCCTCCCGCACGACCACCGCCGTCCGCGCAACATCGGGGTGGCCGCTGATGACGGCCTGGATCTCGCCCAGCTCGATACGGAACCCACGCACCTTGACCTGGTCATCGACCCGGCCCACATACACCAGCTGACCATCGGCGTTCCAGCGCGCCAGATCCCCCGTGCGATACATCCGCGCACCCACAGGGCCGTAAGGGTCGGCGGTGAAACGCTCCGCCGTCAGATCCGCACGGTCCCAATAGCCTCGCGCCAGAACCACACCGGCGATGTAGAGCTCACCGGCCGCCCCCGGAGGCACCGGACGCAACGACGCGTCCAGGACATAGGCGCGGGTGTTCCAGAACGGCCGCCCGATCGGCACCGGCCCCGCCGCCACCGCGGCACCCGGCTCGATGCGGTAGTCCGCGCAGTTGACCGTGGCCTCCGTCGGACCGTACGCATTGACCACCGTCACATCCGGATGCGCGGCCCGCCACGACACCAGCGCCTCCCCCACCAGCGCCTCACCACCGGTGATCAACGTCCCCGACGGCGACACCTCCTCGGGCAACGCCTCCAACAACCCCAGATGGGAGGGGGTGACCTTCATGAACGACGGCCGACCAGACTCCCCGGCCCGCTCGTCCAGCTCACCCAGCACCACCCGGCCACCGCTCACCAACGGCGTGTACAACGCCGTCACCGTCAGATCGAACGCCACCGAAGAGTGCAGCAACGCCGTCCCCGACGCATCCGGATACACCTCCCGCGCACGCTCCAGATACGCCCCCACCGAACGATGCTCAACCACCACACCCTTCGGCCGACCCGTCGAACCCGACGTATAGATCACATACGCGGAGGTGTTGAGATCGGTGATCGCCGGTACCGGTTCGGCCGCATACTCGTCAGCCGCCGCGAGGGCCGCCACATCGTCGATGACCAGCACCGGCCGCGCATCACCGAGGATGTGGGCCTTGCGCTCCGCCGGATACTCCGGATCCACCGGCACATACGCACCACCCGCCTTCACCACACCCAGCAACGCCACCACCAACTCCACCGACCGAGGCAACACCACACCCACAAACGACTCAGCCCCCACCCCCTGACCCACCAACCACCGCGCCACCCGGTTCGACCACGCATCCAACTCCCGATACGACAGCCGCACATCGCCACACACCACCGCCACCGCATCCGGCGTCCGCGCCACCTGCTCCGCGAACAGCACGGGCAACGACACACCCCGCACACCCCGCGACTCACCATTCCACCCGACCAGCACCCGCTCCCGCTCCACCGCGGACAACAACTCCACATCACCGATACGGCGATCGGGATCCTCAGCGACCCACTCCAGCACCCGCACCAGCCGTTCCTGGTGGGCGGCGATCTCCCGTTCGTCGTAGAGGTCCGGGTCGGCGTCGAACTCCACGCGGATGCCCGTGCCGGAGGCCGCCGTGCCATAGAAGTTGATCTTCAGATCGTTGACCGGTCCGGAGGACAGCGGGTGGGGGGTGGCGGGGCTGTCGCCGAAGCGGAGCTCGTCGACGTAGGCCACCACGTTGAGTGTCGGGCCGAGGCGGGCCTGGCGGCCTCCCGAGAGCCCGAGCTCCCTGACGAGTTCCTCGCCCCGGAACCGCTGGTGCCTGATGACATCGGCCAGCGAGCGCGACACCGACGCGACCAGCTCGGTGAACGTGCTCCCCGGGGTGGCTGCCACCCGGATGGGCAGGACGTTCACCATCGCGCTCGGCGTGGCCAGGGACACCCGGCTGGTGCGGCCTGCCAGGGGCAACGAGAAGGTGAGGTCCGTGCTGCCGGTCATACGGTGGTAGAGGACGGCGGTGGCCGCGATGGCGACGGCCGGCCACTGCACCCGGAGCCGGTCGCTCAGCGCGGTGAGCCGATCGGCCAGGTCGGTCGGCAGGACCAGGATGCGCCGCAAACCGCTGTGGGTGCTGCCGGCCGAGCGGCCCGCGAGCGCCACCGGGTCGGGCATCTCCTCGAACAGGTCGAGCCAGTGGGCCCGGTCCCGGGTGTGGCGGCGCGAACCCGGATAGCCGGTCTCCTCGGCGACCACCCGGTCCAGGGTGGCGAAGCCGGACGCGGGCGGCTCGGTGCCGGTGAGCAGGGCGGTGTAGAGGGCCGCGACCCGCGCGCCGTACACGGTCTGTCCGAACGCGTCGAGGACGGCGTGGTGGTAGCGGTGGAAGTAGAAGGACCGGTCGTCGGCCAGGAGCAGCAAGGTCTGATCGCTCAATGGGCCGCGGCCGAGGTCGAAGGGCTTGAGCATCTCCGCGTTCATCCACCGGTGCGCCGCGGCCTCCGGGTCCGCCGCCTCGCGCAGGTCGCGCACGCGCAGAGACGTCGGCTCGGCGGGCACGACGAGCTGACACAGCCGGGTGTCCTCGGTGCGCTCGGTGTCCTGGGTGGGACCGGTGCGCTCAGTGGGACCGGTGTCCTCGGTGAAGTACGACCGCAGCGCCTCGGTCTCCTCCACGGCCCGCTGCACCGCTTCTCCGAGGACGCCGGTGTCGACCGGGCCGTCGATCTCCAGATAGGCGCCGCAGTTGTAGAGGGGACTGTCCGGGTCCAGCTGCTGGGCGACCCACACGCCCAACTGGGCGGCGCTTACGGGTCGACGGAGCGTACGGGCGGCGTCGGACATGGCGGAGCGGTCCTCTCGGTTCTGCGGAGTGGCGGACTGCGCGGGGCGGGATGCCGTGGCGGATGCGGTGCGAAGTGCCCGTCAGGCGTACTGGGCCAGTTCTTTGGCGAGGGCCTCGCTGAGCGCGTCGATGGTCGGGTTGTCCCACAGGAGCGTCGGGTCGAGGGAGATGTCGAGGTGGTCCTCGAGCTCTCCGGCGACGGACAGGACGTACAGCGAGTCGAGTCCGTAGTCGGAGAGCCGCACGCTGGTGTCGATGGTGTCGGCGGACCGCTCCAAGTGGGAGGCGACGCAGTTGGTCAGCCATTCCCGCAGGCTGTCGACGGTATGCGGCTCGGCGTGGGGGTCGGACATGGGTATCTCCTTCGCTGAGGTGGCGGGTGTCCGGCGCTGAGGTGGCGAGTGTCCGGGCGCGACGGCTAGGGGCGGTCTGGGAGGGGGCGTTCGGCCAGGTCGAACGAGCGGCCGGTGTCATAGCGGTGGTCGAGTTCCGTGGCCAGGCGCTCCAGTGCGGGGCCCGACGGCTGCGGTGTCCGTCGCACACGTGTGAGGAGTGCGCGGCCGGGCGCCGCGGCGAGCAGTTCGGCGTCGCACAGTGCGCTGACGGCCGGTGCCGTGGTGAGGTCCGCGCCCGTCATGCCGCTGAGCGGAGCGGCATGACCGGCGGGCCCCGGGGGCCGACCCGGCCGGTCGGCCGGGTCCGGCTGCCCGTCCGGTCGGCCCTCGGCCGCGAAGAGGGCGCGCTGCATCTCGTTCAGCAGCAGGTGGAAGGCGGCGTGTTCGCTCTCCCTGATGTAGAAGCGCGACCCCAGGGCCATCGAAAGACGGTCCATCGCACCCTGGAGCACACGCGGTACGAGGACCCGGACCACGCTGTCGTGGGCGTCCGGCCGGGCGGGGAAGGCATCAGTGCCCCGGACCGCGAGTGTTGTCAGCGTGTCGCACAGCAGCAGGTCGGCGTAGGCTCCCGCGAGTACCGCGCGCAACTGGGGGATGTCGATGGCCGCCGCGCCGTACAGGCGGCGGGCGCGCAGGTGGCACAGTGTCATGCGCAGGCCGGAGTCCAGTGTGCCGACGGCGGTCGCGCCGACCGTCACGGCGCCGCTCCCCCCCTGGGCCCCACCGCAGGACCGGGTCAGCGCGGGCGATCTGCGGTAACCGGCGCGCAGGGCGTGCATCAGCGACTCCGGGTCCACATGGCCGACTTCGGCGCCGCCCACGCCGAGGGCGCGGAAGGGCTCACCGGCCGGGGGCCGTCCGGCTTCCCGTGCGGCGAGGATCGCCTGGAAGCCGTTGGGGTTCGTGGGGTCGTAGGGGTCGCCGAGGCGCTCCTCCACGGTGGTGGCGAGGGCGAAGGTGCCCGTGGTGGTGTTCACGAGGCGGCCCCTTGCTGGGAGCCGGTCGGCTCCACATGGTCGAGGAGCGAGTGGAAGGGGGCGGACGGGCGGGAGAGGACCGCTTCGGCGAGGTCGTCGAAGGCGGTGCGGTCGGCGTCGTCGACGGGCTCCTCCAGGTCGGTGAGGGCCTTGACGAGACAGGCGAGCAGCGCGGCCTCCGGGATGGGGCCCCGGGCGCGGGCGGCGGCGCGCAGCCACAGGTGGAGCGCCGAAGCCGCCGCGAAGCACGACTCGAACCGCTCGGCGAGCCGGAAGGCGTGGCCGGGGACGGCGCGGGGCGGGAACCGGATCGCCGCCATGTCCTGGTGGAGCCGGTCGGACACGTCCAAAAGCTGCCCGGCCAGGGTGGTGAGCGCCGTGGAGGCGTGGCCGCGTACGGCCAGGTCGCGCAGTTCGCCGACGGCCGCGGGCAGACCGGCCACGATGGAGCAGCCGCCGCTGGAGACCAGGCCGAGCTCGCGGGGCCGCATCGGGCGCAGGGGGGCGTGGGGATTCGTGGCCTCGGCGAGGCCCTCCGCGTCCCAGCGGCCCTTCGCGTAGCCGCGGGCGATGCGGGGGAACTGTTCGATGAGGGCGCTGCGGTTGACCAGGCTGCTGCCGTCGAAGATGCCGATGATGCGGTGGTCGCGTTCCACCTTGGCGAATCCGGTGTGCGGGTCGTCGGGGCGGAGCAGTCCGTACGGGCCGAGGAGGTGCAGCAGGCGCGCGATGAGGTCGTCGACCTCGGTGGGCACATATGCCTTCGCGACAGCGGAGACGACGCTCATCTCGCCGGCGAGCGCGTGCGGGGAGCGCGCCGCCACCAGACCGGCGGCGTCGGAGAGCAGCAGGCCCGCGGCGGCCTCGCCCAGTTCCCGCCGCACGTACGGGTCCTGTGCGAGCCGTACGCCGTCGGCGTCCTGAGCGACGAACTCGGCGGCCAGGGCGAGCGCGTGGTCTCCCGCGCCCAGTGACATCGCGACGCAGCCGGTCCGGCTGAAGTGCAGCGCCTTGACAATGATCTCGATGCCCTCACCGACCCGCCCGATGAGCGCGTCCTCGGGCAGTGGCGCGTCGTGGAACGCGATGCCGCTGATGTCCGCGCCCCGGATGCCGTAGGTGGGCACTTTGGGCAGATGGGTGAAGTGTTCGGGGGCGAGACGGGACTTGTCCACGAGGAAGAGGCTGAAGCCGCGCGGACCGCCTTCTTCGTCGGTACGGGCCAGGACGGTGACCAGACCGCCCCGGGTGGCGAGGTTGATCAGCCACTTCTCGCCGGACAGCAGCCAGCCACCGTCCGGGGCGGGCCTGGCGGTCACCTCACCGGCCATCAGATCGCTGCCGTGGTGGCGTTCGGTCAGGGCGCATGAGACGGGTGTCCCCTCCGCTATCCGCCGTCCCAGCCTGCGGGCGGCCTCCGGCTCTCCCGCGATCCAGGTGGCGGCGGCCCCGAGATAGGTCTTCCCGTGCGAGAGGGCCACGGTCAGGTCGATCCGGGACACGGCCCGCAGCAGCCGCATGACGACGTCGAAGCTCTCCAGTGCGCCGCCGTGTTCGACCGGTACGTAGAAGCGCCGCAGTCCGAACGTGTCGAGCGCCCGGCACGCCTCGGTGGGAAACGCCTCCGTCCGGTCGAGTTCGGCGAGCGCCTCGGGTGAGAAGGGCTGCCCCGGTCCGGTGAGCTCGCCGAGCAGGCGGGTGAGCCGCTCAAGGGGTGCGGCGGAGGGGTCCTGGGCCCGGGTGGCCGGGGAGGCGGTGGTCATACGGCGGCCTCCTGGGGCTCGGGTAAGGGGCGCAGCAGGCTCTGCTCGTAGACGGCGTAGGTGGGCCGCAGCGCCCCGGCGCGGAACAGGTCGCGCATCGCCGACCGCTGGATCTTGCCGCTGGTGGTGCGGCGTACTCCGCCGGGGCGCAGCAGCAGGACCGCGCCGACGGGGGCGCCGAATTCGCGGGCGACGGTGAGCCGCATCTCGGCGGCGAGTTCGCTCAGCCGGTCCTCGTCCTTGATGCCGCGCACCTCGTGGGTGACCACGAGCACGTCGTCGCCCTGTGGTCCCTCGCCCGGTACGGCGAAGCACGCGCCGACGAGGTTGCCCAACTCCGGCCACTGAATGCGCAGTTCATCCTCGATGTCCTGCGGGTAGAGGTTGCGGCCGCGCAGGTTGAGTACGTCCTTGATGCGGCCGGTGATGTGGAGTTCGCCCTGGTACAGGGCTCCGAGGTCGCCGGTGCGCAGCCAGCCGGGGTCGCCGTCCGCGGTCGTGGCGCGGAACTCGGCCTCGTTGGTGGCCTCGCGGTTCCAGTAGCCGTGGCCGACGATGTCACCGCGTATCCAGATCTCGCCGACGCCTCCCTCGGACAGGGCGCGCCGGGTGTCCGGTTCGACGATGCGCACCTCGGCGCCGAGTGGCGGGCCGCAGCCGACGACGGCGCGCGCGGGCTCGTCCGGGGCCGCGGGCCGGAACTCGTGGTGTTCCAGCAGTTCTGCGGAGACCTGCCGCACCCGGGGGGCGGTGCGGGCGGCCCCGGAGATGAAGAGGGTCGCCTCGGCCATGCCGTAGCAGGGGGTCAGGGCGTCGGCGCGCAGGCCGTGGCCGGCGAAGCGCCGCTGGAATCGTTCGAGCACGGCGGCGCGTACGGGTTCGGAGCCGTCCAGCGCATGCCGCCAGCGGGACAGGTCCAGGCCCTCGCTCTGGGCGTCGGTGACCCGTCGGCTGCACAGGTCGTACGCGAAGTCCGGCGCCGCGGACGCCTCGATGCCATAGCGGTCGATCATGTGCAGCCACAGGTGGGGACGTTTGAGGAAGGTGGTGGGGCTCATCAGGACGGTGGTCGAGCCGAGCAGCAGTGGCGGGAGTATCGAGCCCATCAGCCCCATGTCGTGGAAGTGCGGAATCCACCCGCCGATGGGGGTGGTGTCGTCCAGGTCCAGGGAGTCGGCCAGATTGGCGGTGTTGTGCAGCACATTGCCGTGGCTGATCATGACGCCTTTGGGATCGCCGGTGGAGCCGGAGGTGTACTGGAGCACGGCGAGCGTGTCGTGTCCGGCGGGCGTCATCGTCCATGCGTGTGGATCGGGGGCGTCGCCGTCGTCGGTGACCAGGAGGGGAAGTGTGTCGAGTCCCTCCTCGGCTGCCCACGCCCCGATGTCGGCGCGGGTGGCGGTGTCGGTGAGGATCGCCGCGGCGCCCGCGTCGTCCGCGATGCGCCTGACCCGGTAGCGCTCATGCCGGTACCGGCCGGGCAGGGACGAGGGAACCGCGACGGCGCCCGCGTACAGACAGCCGAGGAAGGCGGTGACGAAGGCCGGCCCGGCGGGGTAGAGCAGGACGACACGGCCGCCCGGCGGGACATGGGCACGGAGCCGTACGGCCACGCTCCTGGCTTGTGCGTCGAGTTCCGCATAGGTGAGCCGCTGCGCTCCGTCGGTGCGCAGCGGGTCCGTCACGAATACGGCCGCCGTGTTTTCCGGGCGGTTTTCCGCATGCTCCCGGAGCACTGCGTCAACGCTGGGGGCGGCGATGATTCCCGCCATATCCAAGGCCCTGCCCTTCGTGTCCGCGAACTGAGTTTCCATGCGCCGATCCGGCACTGCCGTGCATTTCTACCGAGGGACCGCGATGAGGGAAAGACACTGACAACAAATTGCACAGTGCATCCCATCTCCTCGACACAGAACCCCGCATATCGCCCATATCGCACCGTGATTTCGGTGCGCACCGGCCAGTACTGGCCAGGAAACGTCCCGTCGGGTCCATTTCCGCGCGATAGAGTCGAAGTGCGTTCGTTCCGCATGGACGACACAGCTATCCGATACATCCGCGCTCAGTCATCGCGTAGCCGGTCATGGCGGCGGATTCTTTGGTCCTGCCTTTTTTCGATTACCGCTCCAGGAATTTGGCGCACCGTGCCGCGCACCAACGGGCGCACGACTCCCGGAGGAATTTCATGACCCCTGGTCCGTCGTTACCGGACGGCGGCGCCTTCGCTCCCGCCTGGCACGGCAGCAGCCCCCCGGCACAACTGCTGATCCTCACCCAGCGGTCGCTCAAGGCCCATCTCGCGCACCGCCGGACCCTGGTCCTCGCCATGCTGCAACCGGTCTTCATGCTGCTTCTGCTCAGCGAGGTCTTCGGCAGCATCGTCAACCTCGACCATCTGCCCGACGGCGTCTCCTACCTGGACTATCTACTGCCCGCGCTGCTGGTGACCACGGGCATCGGCCCCGCGATCGCCTCCGGTATCGGCCTGGTCCGGGACATGGACAACGGCGCGGTGGCACGGCTGCGCACCCTGCCCATCCACGCGCCGCTGCTGCTGTTCGCCCGCAGCTTCGCCGATCTGCTGCGCACCACCGCGCAGCTGGCGATCCTGCTCGTGGTGGCCGTGGTGTTCATGGGCGCCGACCCGGCCGGCGGCGGTGTGGGGCTGGTGGCCGCGCTGCTGCTGACCTGTGTGGTGGTGTGGGCGATGACCTGGATCTTCCTGGCGCTGGCGGCCTGGCTGCGCAGTGCGGAGGCGATGCAGAGCGCCGCCTATCTGGTGACGTTCCCGCTGATGTTCGCCTCCAGCGCCTTCGTCCCGGTGGACCGGATGCCGGGCTGGCTGGAGGTCCTGGCGATCCTCAACCCGCTGTCGTACGCGATGGACGCCTCGCGCGCGCTCTGCCTCGACCAGCCGCTGGGCGCCCAGGTGTGGTCCGCCCTGGGCGCGAGCGCCCTCGTCGCGCTGCTCGGATCGAGCGCGGCGGTATGGGCGTTCCGGCGCCCCCTGGTCTGAGCTCGTCCTCCCCTTCCCACACCCTCCCCCTCATCAGACGGAAACGGAGAGCCCTCATGTCCGAACAGCGAGATGCCCTGCGGCGGCTGGACGCCGCCCCCGGGCCCGGCACCGACGCCGCGGCCTGGGTCACCGAACACCGCGAGGAGATCCGGGCCCTGGTGGCCCGGCACGGTGCCCTGCTGGTCCGCGGGCTGGACCTGGACGGCCATGAACACGCCGCCTCGGTGATCCGCGGGATCGTCGGCGAGGGCATGGCCGAGCGCGAGGGGTTCGCTCCCCGCGACGAGTTCGGACCGGGCGTGTACTCCTCCTCGCACTGGCCGGCCGACCAGCCCATGTGCATGCACCATGAGCTCAGCTACGCGGCCGAGGCGCCCCGGCTGATGGTCTTCGCCTGTGTCACCCCGCCGTCCGCGGGTGGTGTCACTGCCGTCGCGGACGCCCGTGCGGTGCTGCGTGACCTGCCGGAGGAGCTCGTCGAGCGCTTCGAACGCCACGGTTGGGTGCTGACCCGCCACTACAACCCGTTCGTCGGGATCGGCTGGGAGGACGCGTTCGGCGCCAAGAACCCCGACGAGGTGGAGCGTTACTGCGCCGACCACGGCATCGAGGTGCGCTGGGACGCCGATGGCGGCCTGCGCACCCGGCAGACCCGTCCGGCCGTCCTGGCGGATCCCGATTCCGGTGAACGGTGCTGGTTCAACCAGATCGCGTTCTTGAACGAGTGGACGATGGCTCCCGAGGTGCGTGAGTTCCTCACCGCGGAGTTCGGCCCCGACGGGCTGCCGTTCAACACCTTCTACGGCGACGGCTCTCCCCTGGACAGCGCCACCGTCGACCTCATCAACGCGGTCTACGAGAAGCACACCGTGCGCGAGCCCTGGCGGCGCGGCGACCTCATGGTCGTCGACAACGTCCGCATGGCGCACAGCCGCGAGCCCTACCGGGGCGACCGCGCGATCGTCGTCGGACTCGGTGAACCGTTCCGTCCCTAGGCTCACCGAGGTGTCGGCACCGACGAGCCACGGCTGAGGGGGCGTACCCGGGCGGACCCGGGTACGCCCCCTTCGTCACCGGTCCCGCGACTGCGACGGCAGGCAGCCGGACCGTATCAGCGCGGCGGTCTCCGCCGGCCGGGTACGGACGAAGTAGTGGCCGCCCCGCTCCAGTTCATGGAGGGTGACCCGGTCGGAGATCGCCTTCCAGCCGCCGTACTCCTCGGTGAAGGAGGCCGTGGCGGTGTCGTCCCGTGCGACCACCACCTCCACCGGGGCGTCGAGCCGGTATGCCTCCGGGTCCTCGCGGACCGCGCGCAGATGTCGGCCGGCGGTCAGTACGTCGTGCTGGTAGGCGCCGGCCACCACATCGGCACGTTCCGCCCCCAGTTCGTCCAGCTCCGTGTACACCTCTCCGGCCCGCAGCCGGGACAGCAGACTCTCTTCGTCCGCCGTGGCCGCCTGTGCCATCTCGGCGGCGAGCGTCTCGGCGTCCCCCAGCGGCAGCGCGCCGATGTAGACGCGCTCGACGGGCCGGCCCGCCTCCGCCAGCAGTCGCGCCGTCTCCAACGCTGCGGCCACACCGGTGGAGTGTCCCCATACCGACACCGGCGTGGAGAGGTGCGCGACGATCTCGTCCCGTACCCACGAGGCCAGGACGGGGACGTCCTCCATCGGCTCACCGTCGCCGGCGAAGTCATGGCCGGGCGGTTCCACACCGAACACCGCGATGCCGTCGCGCTGGAGCTCGCCGGCCAGGGGCCGGAAGTTGACGGCGTTGCCCCCCGCGAAGGGGAAGCACACGAGGGTGTGGTGCGGATCCGGCACGGCGGCCAGCGGCTGGAGCAGCCGGGTCGCCACCGGGCGGGCGAAGGCCCCGGCGCGGTGGGGTTCGAGCACCGCCGCGCAGTCGGCGAGCACCGGATGGGCGGCCAGGTCCTTCAGCGACAGCGCCCGGTCGAGCCGGACCAGGAGCCGCACCGCGGCCAGCGATGTGCCGCCGAGCTCGAAGAAGTCGTCGGACCGGCCGATGCGCTCCAGCGGTACGCCGAGGACATCGGCCCACAGCTCGGCCAGGCGCCGTTCGGCGGGGGTGGCGGGCGGGATGTGGGCGGGGCGTCCGGCCGTCTCCTCCACGGGCCGCGCCAGCGCCTTTTTGTCGATCTTCCCGTTCTCGGTGAGCGGCAGCCGGTCCACCCGGTGGACATGGGTGGGCACCATGTAGTCGGGCAGGACGGTGCCGAGGAAGTCGCGGACCCGCGCCGCGGTCACCTTCTCCGAACCGCTCAAGAAGGCGACGAGGACGCGCTGTTCACTGGTGTCGCCTTCGGTGACCACTGCCGCCTCGCGGACACCCTCCATGGTCAGCAGCTTGTTCTCGATCTCGCCGATCTCGATGCGGAAGCCGCGGATCTTGACCTGCGCGTCGCGGCGCCCCAGGAATTCCAGGCGGTCCTCGGGCAGCCACCGGCCGAAGTCACCGGTCCGGTACATCCGGCTGCCCGGCCGGAACGGGTCCGGGACGAACGCCTCCTGGGTGCGCTCCTCGTCGTTGATGTAGCCACGGCCCACACACACCCCGGAGAACGCGATCTCGCCGGGCGTGCCCAGCGGCACCAGCGCCAGGTTCTCGTCGAGCACATAGGTGTTGACGTTGCGCAGCGCGCGGCCGACGGACACGAAGTCGCGCTCCGGGACGCCGTGCAGCACCTCGTGCATCGGGTCGTCCGACGTCTCGGTGGCGCCGTAGGCGTTGACCAGCTGGATATCGGGGTAGGCGGCGAACCAGCGCTGCACCAGTTCGTAGGTGAGCGCCTCGCCCGTCACCGACACCGAGCGCAGGGCGCCGAGCGGGCTGGGGTGCTGCTCCAGGTGGGTGAGGAGCACTTCCAGATACGAGGGGACCACCTGCATCACGGTGACCCGGCCCTCGACGATCTCCTCGACGAAGGCGGCGACATCGAGCTGGGTGCGGGTGTCGACGATCCGCACGCTGCCGCCGATCAGCAGCGGCGCGGCGAACTGCCACAGGGAGATGTCGAAGCACTGCGACGCGATCTGGGTGGCCACGTCCCCGCCACCGGCCGTCATCCCGGTGTCCTCGATCTTCGCGTGGAGGTGGTTGAGGAAGCCGGCGTGCTCGCACAGGGCTCCCTTGGGGCTTCCGGTGGAGCCCGAGGTGAAGTAGATGTAGGCGGCCTGGCCGGGCGTCACCTCCACCCGGGGCGGCTCCGCGTGGCCGCCGCGCGCCAGGACGCGCGGCACGGACAGCCGTGTGAGCGGGGCGGCCAGCCGGGCGGAGGAGGCGCGCACCAGCGCCTCGCTGTCCGGATCGGTCAGCGCGACGGCGCAGCCGCTGCGCTCCAGCTGGGCGACCACGCGTTCGACCGGGAAGTCGGGCCGAACGGGCAGGTAGACGCCGCCCGCCGTGAAGACGCCGAGGGCGGCCGCGATCCACTCCGGGGTGCGGTCCATGACGACGGCGACCACGTCCTCGGTGCCCACCCCGGCCTCGACCAGCGCGTGCGCGATCCGGTTGACCCGCCGCTCCAGCTCCCGGTAGGTCCACCGGACCGTGCCGTGCTCGACCGCAATGGCGTCGGGGCAGCCGCGGGCCCGCTCCTGGAACAGCTCGACGAAGGTGCGGTCGGGCAGTTCGACGGTGGGGCCGGCGAGCCCGTACAGCTGCTTCTCGGTCTCCTGGGGGGACAGCAGGCTCTCGGCCTCGTGGCTCCCGTGCGGGTCGGCCACGAGAAGCCGCAGCGCGGCGAGGTGGTATCCGGCGAGGCGCCGCGCGTAGCCGCCGTCGATCGCGGCACGGTCGTGCAGCACCCGCAGCGACAGGCCGTGCTCGTCGCGCGACCAGGCCACCCGGAGCACCACGCCGTCGGCCAAGGCGGCGGGCGGACTCTCGCCGTGGCCCTGGGCCGGAGTGCCCTCGTGCTCCGCCGGCCCGGACCTGTCCAGCCCGGACAGGTCCAGCCCGGACAGGTCCAGCCCGGACAGGTCGAGCACGGCCTCGGGCCGTGCGCCGGCCGCGGGTCCCAGGCCCTTCAGCGCCCCGTCCGCGAGTGCCGCCAGCTCCGCCCAGGTGCAGTCGGCGACGGACAGGCCCAGTGGCCGCGCGGGGCCCGGCCCGTCCTGCGGCACACAGCCGAGGAGCAGGTCGCGCTCGGCGGCGACGGTCGCCAGGACACGGGCGTGACCGGCGAGCAGCAGGGCCGCCAGGGAGGTTTCCCCTTCCCCGGCGGTGCGTTCCAACGCGTCCGTGAGCTCCGCGTCCAGCCGTATGCCGTGGACCCCCGTGCCCGCGTCCGTCGCGGACGGCGGGGTCCACCGGGGAACGCGGGTGAACGCCAGGGGCTTCGCGCCGTCTCTCATCAGCCTGCGACTCCTTCATCCGGCAGCGCCGGCTCCTCCAGCTCGATCCTGATCAGGCGCGCGGCGGCCGCCGCGCGGTCTCCGGCCTGCTCCCCGTCCGCCCCGGTGGCGACCACACAGCCCAGGCGGTCCTGGAACGTGTTCGTCACCCGTACGGTCCGTCCCGGGGCGGTGCCGATCGCGACGGCCACCACGCCGGGGGCCGCCCGCGCCGCCTCGACCCCGCCGATGTCCGTGACCCGCCCCTCGCGCTCATTGCGCAGGAAGCGGACCGCGGCGTGGAGCCGGCCCGGCCGCGCGGGTGTCCGGCTCTGTCCCGCCGCGCGGGCGATCACGGCGTCGACCAGATCGACGCCGAGGGCGGCCCGTACGGCGACGGGGATCATGCCGCCCGCGAGCCGCGGGTTGACCTCGATGACGACGGGGCCGTGGGCGGACATCCGCAGTTCGGTGTGGGCGGCTCCCCAGCCGAGGCCGAGCGCGGCGAGCGCCCGCAGGGCGGTGTCGGCGAGCGCGGCGGCGGTGGCGTCTGGCACGGGTGCGGGCACCTCGTGTCCGGTCTCCACGAAGTACGGCCGGGGTCCGATGTGCTTGGCGACGGCGGTGACGACGGCGTTGTCGAAGGTCTCGACGGAGAACTCCGGTCCCTCGACGGCCTCCTGGACCAGGATCCGGGCCGGCACCGGGTTGCCGCGTTCATCGGTGGACCGGCTCAGCAGCTCTTCCGCCCACCGCCGGGTCTCCTCGCGGTCCCGGCACAGCCGGACGCCGACCGAGCCCGATCCGAGCACCGGTTTCAGCACCACCGGGTGGCCGATCCGGTCGGCGGCGCGCACCGCGTCGGCCACCTCGCCGACGGCCGTGGAGGCGGGTACCGGGACACCGGCCGCCGCCAGCGCGGCGACCTGCGTCTCCTTGTCCCGGCACCGGGCGATGGCGTCCCCGTCCGCCGCGGGCAGGCCCAGCTTGGCGGCCGCGCGGGCGGCGGTGGACACGAAGTACTCGGAGCTGGAGGCGACTCCGGCCAGCCCCCCGTCCGCCACGAGCCCGGTGCAGCAGTCCACCACCGCGGCCAGGTCACCGGTGTCCAGCAGCCTGGTGTCGATGCCGTCCTGCTCGACGTACACATAGCGGCCCGGGTCCCGGGTCAGCAGCACCGGCCGCAGTCCTCGCGCCCGCGCCGCCGCGCAGAACTCCCGCCCCGTTCCCGTGGTGTTGCTCTCCACGAACGCGAGCCACCGCCCGCTCGTGCTCCCGTGCCCGGTCACCGTTCTCCTTCCCTTCCGGCCGCGGTTCCGCGGCCCAGGAGCGCGTCGACCGCGAGGCCGAGCCTCCGCTGAGCGTCCCGTGTCCGGCCGCGGTGGACGGCGAGCCGTCGCCCATGGGCGGTGAGCCGCTCCCGCAGGACGCCCACGGCCGTGTCGCACTCGCCGGGGCCGCCGCCCCGGTCATGTGCCTCGACGACATCACGCAGGGAGGGCAGTTCGGCGGCCGTGCCGCCGGAGACCCCGTCGGGTAGGTCGATCTTGCCGAGTTCCGTCGCCCCGCTCTCGATCGCCTCGCGGACGGCGGCGCCCACGATGTGGTGGGCCGTGCGGAACGGAACCCCCTGTGCGACCAGGCGGTTGGCGATCACGGTGGCGGTCACGAAGCTCTCCGACGTACGCCGCTCCATCCGCTCCACCATCGGACGGGCGCCACTGACGAGCACCTGGGCGAGGAGGACGGAGTCGCGTATCGCGGCCAGCGCGGGCCAGGCCGGGGCCACCGCCTCGGTGCCGACCTCGATGGAGTTCGTGAACGGCGCCGACTTCATGGCGGAGGCGGAGGCCGTCCAGGCGCCGATGGCCGCGCCCGCCTTGGCCTTGACGTGTTCCAGCAGGAACGCGTTGCGCTTCTGGGGCATGGCCGAACTGCCGCCGACGAGCCGCTCGGGGAACTCGATCAGCCCGAACTCCTGGGTGCTCCACAGCTGGAGGTCGGTGGCGAGCCGGCTCAGCGTCACCCCGGCCGAGGACGCGGCGGCGAGCGTGCGCAGCAGCGTGTCCCGTGCGGCCACCGCGTCGATCGCGTGCAGCGGTGGACCGGCGAACCCCAGCAGGGCGGCGGTGCGCGCCGGTTCGATGGGCAGGTCGGTCCCGGACACCGCCCCGGCGCCCAGCGGGCAGCGGTCCAGCTCGTCCAGCGCCTGGCGCAGCGCGGTGATGTCGCGGTCCAGCGCGGTGGCGATCCCGCACAGGTAGTAGCCGTAACTGACCGGCATGGCCGGCTGGAAGTGGGTGTAGACGGGCATCACCACGTCGCGGTGGGCGCGGGCCCGGGAGAGCAGGACCGCCTGAAGCCTCAGCACCTCGCCGAGCAGATCGGTCAGTTCGGCGCGTAGCCGCATCGCGGTGACGGTGGCCTTGATGTCGTTGCGGGAGCGTCCGGTGTGCAGTTTTCCGCCCACGTCGGCGCCGAGTTCGGCCACGAGATGGCCTTCGTACATCAAGTACAGGCCGCGCGGTGCCGGCAGCCCGTGCAAGCTGCCGAAGCCTTCCGCCCGCAGCCGTGTGATGCGCTCCAGGAGCGCGGTGGCCGTGTCGGCGGGCAGCAGTCCGCACTCGGTGAGCATGACCACGTGTGCCATGTCGATGGTGCTGATGGGCTCCAGTTCCCCGCGGATGGCACCGGGATCCGGTTCCCCGTAGACGACGCGGCGGGTGCGCGGGCCGAGGGTGCGGGTGAGCCGTCCGGTGGAGCTCACGACAGGGCCCGCTCGGCGAGGGGGTGCGTCACCCTGGGCACGACGCCGGGCACCTCCTCGTAGGAGCGGCGGCCCCATACGAGCCGGGTCCAGCGGTCACCGGCCTCGGCGGGGGAGGCGACGGTCACCGGCTCGGCGGGACGCTCGGCGAGCACATGGCCGTTGGCGGCGAGCCACGCGTCGTCGTAGACGGTGGCCTGGTAGCGGTACCCCTCGTCGGGCAGCATCACCACACACAGCCCGTCCGGGTTCTTCGCCGCCCACCACTGGGCGACCAGATGGGCGGCGCCGCTGGTCGGGCCCTGGAAGAGGGCGGATTCGGCGTGCAGGGCCCGGGTCTGGGCGTATGCCTCGGTCGCGTTGCACCAGTGGATCTCGTCGAAGAGGGTGTGGTCGAGGTTGGCGGGCCACAGGCTGTTGCCCAGGCCGCGCAGCGAGCGGGGCCCGTCGGGCTGGCCGAACAGCACACTGCGGTGGCTGTCGACGCCGATGACCTGGGTGTGCGGACTGTATTCACGCAGGCCGCCCCCGGTGCCACACATCGATCCGGCGGTGCCGACGGTGCCCACCAGGCAGTCGACGGTGCCGAAGGTGCGCACCAGCTGGTCGGCCACCACATGGTACGAGCGGGCGTTGTCCGGGTTGTTGTACTGCTCGGGGCAGAAGGTGGACGGCAGCGAGGCGCGGATCTCCGCGACCTTGGTCAGCCGGGCTCCCTGGTATCCGCCGACCGGCGCGGGCTCCAGGCACATCTCCACCTTGGCGCCGAGGTCGGTCAGTCTTCGGTAGAGGTTGTCGTCGATCGCGGGGTCGCTCACCAGGACCAGCTCACGCTCCATCAGCGCCGCCTGCATCGCGAGGGCGAGTCCGAAGGTGCCCGAGGTGGTTTCGACGATCACGGTGTCCTCGGTCAGCTCGCCGCGCTGTAACGCGCGGCGCAGGATGTACTGGGCGGGCACCAGTTTCATCAGGGTGAAGACCGCGCCGTACAGATTGGGGCCGAGCCGGATGAGGCGTGGCAGCATCTGGGCGTCGGTGATGGAGCGGTACGTCAGGGTGGACAGCGGCATGGAGACTCCTCGGAGTCCGGGGGCGGGCCATGGATCCGGGATCCGGTGGGCGCCCCGCGGGGTTCGTGTGGCATGGCCTGTCGGCCGGGGCACGGGAACGGAATCAGGAGAGGACCGGCAGGTCGGTCAGCCCCTCGGCGAGGGCCACATAGACGTCGTCGAGGGTCGGCTCGGACAGCGAGATACCGGTGATCACCACTCCCGCGTCGTCCAGGGCCCGTACGACGGCGGCGAGGGCGGCGGACTCGCGCACGGGGACACAGACCGTGCCCGCGGGCTCGCCGGGTTGCGGCTCGAGACCGGCGTGGCGCAACGCGGCCCATGCGGTGGGTACGGCCGCCGGCTCGGCGAGGGTGGCGCGGACCGAGCTGACGCCTAGCTGTTCCTTGAGCTGTGCCACCGAGCCGTCGGCGATGGTCCGGCCGCGGCCCAGCACGATGACCCGGTCCGCGAGCTGTTCGGCCTCTTCGAGGTACTGAGTGGTCAGCAGCACGGTGGCGCCGCCCGTCACCGCCGACCGGACCGAGTCCCACAGCGCGCTTCGGCTGACCGGGTCGAGTCCGGTGGTGGGCTCGTCGAGGAACAGCACCTGGGGGCGGCCGACGAAGCTGCTGGCGAGGTCGAGCCGGCGGCGCATGCCTCCCGAGTACGTCGCGGCAGCGCGGTCGGCCGCGCCGGTCAGTGTGAAGGTCTCCAAGAGCTCATCCGCCCTCGTCCGGGCCTCGGTGCGGCTCGCGCCGAGCAAACGGGCCACCAGGATGAGGTTGTCCCGGCCGGACAGGTTCTCGTCCACCGCGGCGAACTGCCCCGTCAGGCCGATGCGCCGACGCACCTCGCGGGCCTCGCGCACCACGTCGTATCCGGCCACCCGGGCCGTGCCCCGGCTGGGCGGCAGCGCGGTGGCGAGGATGCTCACCAGCGTGCTCTTGCCCGCGCCGTTGTGGCCCAGCAGACACAGCACCTCGCCTTCCCCGATGCGGAAGCTGACACCGTCCAGAGCCCGTGTGCTGCCGAAGGACCGGCATATGTCCATCACATCAATCATCGCGCTATTCACCGGATGTCATTCCTCGCAGGGAGTGGATCGGGCAATGCAGTGAGAGGCTGGGATGTTCCTACATTCACCGCTCATTCCCCTGCAAGGCCCATACAACAAGTTGCCAGACGATGCGGGGAGGTTCAGGAGAGTCGACTCGTCCTGACAGGTTCTGACCGCGGTCTGGTGATTACGCGGGTTGCGAGTCCTCATCGTCGGCGGCGTCCACATAGGGCAGCAGACCCAGCTCCACCGCGCGGGCACCGGCCTGAAAGCGAGAATGCGCGCCGAGTTCACGCGTTATTTCGGCCACGTTCCTTCGATAGGTGCGGACCGACATGCCGATTTCCCGTGCGGCGGCTTCGTCCGTACGCCCCGAACTCAGCGCCATGAGTATCCGCCGGGCCATGACGCTGCGGGTCCGGCCGCTGAGGCGGCGGTGGTCCTCGAGCGCCGCGCTGCCGTTCCAGGAGATCGTGAACAGGGTGCGCAGATTGCGCAGCACGGCCGGCGCCCGCACCAGCACCGCCTCGCGCGAGAGTTTGTCCGAACCGGACCACACCACACCCACCGAGCCATCGGCGAGCACCATTTCGTGCAGGGGTGCCCCGACGAGCCTGACGTCGACCCCCGACGCCTGCTTGTCCAGGCATTTCAGCAGGTACCGCTCGTCCATCAGCCCCACCCGCCCCAGCAGGCGCACATCGACCCCCCGGGCGACGGCCCTGCCCAGCCGCGTGACCAGCCTGGGGGCCCGCTGGTCGTCGCCACCGGCGAATACCACGGAGAGGCTCTGCTGCGCCGACTCGATGACGTGCTCGGCGGCGTCCACGCCTTCCTCCGGCTCCATCTCGGTCAGGAGCCGTTCCTCGCTGCGATGGCGGTCGACGGCCGACTTGACGAGCCGGCCGGCCTCCAGAAGCATACGTTCTATCTCTCCGCTGAAGACTCCGCCACTCGTTCTTAACGGTGTGATATCAGCGTCTGGTTCGGAATCCGAACCGGTGGAATTGTCGGCGATGATGAACACGTCATTGCAAGAGCTTGGCACAGTTCCCCCTGATGCTTGGGATTACGTCCTAAACCCGGCGTTGATCGTCGAAAGGAAGGGTTGCGACTCACGAGTGCGCCATGGGATCAAGGCAGCTCAAGGAGAAAAGAGGGCTTGCCGCTCGCCCACACCGCCCGCGCTCGGAACGTGGCTCGCCATTCCCATGGGCACCTCGCCTCCAGCGGACAAAGACGTAGCGGTCGCACCTTGACCGTCCATAGCGCTGGACTATACCTATCCGCCCCAGCGCGGAGAATGGTCGAACCCCTAAAGACAATGGGGGAAACCTCATTGCAAGGTGTGGATTCACGCCCCTCGGACAACGGGGAACCCGCACCCCGGAACGCCACCCGGGGGACCGGTGGCAGGGCCGTGGACCGACGAGTTCCGGCGGCTCCCTGGAGGAAACCGCCGGAACTCACAATTCCGATTCAGGACAACTGACCGTCGTAGTCAGGCAGTTTGAACGTGCGCTCGGCATGCCCGCCAACAAGATCGCTTTCATTGTTCCCAATGTTGGCGATGATGGTGTAACGGAGGGACTCGATCTCCGCCCGCTTCGCCGTCTTGTACTCGGCCGGGTCACCGAGGACGTCCCCCAGCGACCGCTGGTACAGGCCGGTGATGGGGTAGCCGACATGCACCAGGTTGCCCCGGGTCACCTGCTCGAGGAGGTCCGGGCGCGCGGTGATGAAGAAGATGCCCACTCCGCGCTCGCTCGCGTAGCGGGTGAGCTCCAGGACCCGCCCGACGGCGGGAGTCGGCGGGAACCACTGGAAGTAGGTCTCCAGCGAGGTGTTGTCGATGTCGAGGACGATCGCCTGCTTCTGTCCCCCACCGTCCTGGATGCGCTGCTGGATGTAGGGAAGGGCCTGGTCGATCACCTTGTCGACATCGCTCTTCCACGTCTCATAGTCGACGGCCGCGGCGGCGCTGGGGGCCCCGACCGCCGTGGTACGCGCCCGATCCGCGTCGAGGGCCTGGGCGTCCACCGTCCCCGCCAGCCCCAGCAGAGCCGCCGTGGCGACAACCGCTCCCGCCCGCGCCTTCCGTAAGACCGCTCTCATGGTCGCTTCCTCCGTTTCGTCAGCCGTGGCCGGCGGCCACGATTCGGCTCGAAGCTAAGGCCGCCACCGACGCTTCGGCGAGCCCCTGGCCACAACCGGAGCGAGGGGCTCTGACCGCACAGGGGAGCCGAGAACGCAACCGCGCGCTTCTCGCCGGACCGGCCGAAATCATGGCAAGTAGCTGCCACCGGGCATGAGGCGTGGAGGGTGGATTAGAGTAGAAAATGTCATCGCGCGGTTGTCCGTCAAGGTCGATGAACGGATCGAAGCCATGACCAGAGCGACCAAGACACCCCCTCCCACCAGCGCGTCCTCCCGCGCGTCGGCTCCGGCCACGAATAGGTCGCGCGGCCCCCGCGCCGCGGCCGAGCACATCTCCGAGCGCCATTCGGTGACCGTCCAGTTCGATGGGCGGCGAGTGGAGCTGCCCTCGCAGGAACTGTGGTTCCTCGCGGGCCTCGGTGCCATCGCCGCCGTCGGGATCCTCGACTGGCCGGTCGCGGCGGCCATAGCGATCGGGCACTGGCTGTCCCACAGCCAGCACGGCCAGGCGTTGCGCGAGTTCGGAGAGGCCCTGGAAGAGGCATGACACAGTACACACCGGACTATCCGGCGATGATCGTTCCGGCCGGGCATGTGGAGCCCGTACCGCGCCGCATCCGTGGCTATGTGGCCGGCCGCCCCGTCTTCGACACGGTGCGGGCACGCTATCTGTGGCTCTGGCCGGGCTATCCGCAGTACTGCGTGCCCCGCGACGACATCGCCGAGGGGGCGCTCGTCGACGAGGGCCGGAGCCTGACGCTGAAAGTCGGCGGAGCACGCCGCCAGACCCTCCAGGTGGGGTCGGTCACCCGCCCGGGCGCGGCCTGGGAGTGGGGCGAGGACGCGCCCGCCGGTGTCGTCGGCTGCGTCAGCTTCCGGTGGGAGGCCATCGACGCCTGGTTCGAGGAGGACGAGCAGGTGTTCGTCCACCCCCGCAGCCCGTACACCCGCGTCGACGCGCTCCGGTCCGGCCGCGGCGTCCGCGTCGAGCTGGACGGCACCGTGCTCGCCGACGCCCCGAGCTCGGTGATGGTGCTGGAGACCGGGCTCCCGACCCGCTACTACCTGGACCGGGTGTATCTCGACTGGACGCGCATGGCGCCCACCGACTCCGTCACCAGTTGCCCTTACAAGGGAACGACAAGCGGCTACTGGACCGTCCGGACCGACAAGGCCGAATACCCGGACCTCGCCTGGACATACGACTTCCCCACCCGGCAGGTGTCCCCCATCGCGGGGCTGGTCGCCTTCTACAACGAAAAGGTCGACCTCTACCTCGACGGACAGCCCCTTCCCCGGCCCGACCCGGTCAGCAGGGCGAACTGGGAGAAGGAACACCGATAGGCGGTAACGCCCCCTCGGTCGATCGCGCCCTGGGCCTCGGCCCGGGGCACACGTAGGGGTCTCACGGCGGGACTTGACGCCCCACCATGCGCACGGTCATGGCCCGGCAGGCCGACTTCTACGGGGCCCACCGGGACGACCGCCCCCTCGACGGCTGAGTCGGGATCGCGTGGTGGCTCCGTCCTCACGGCTGTGGGGACGGAGCCACCGTGCGATCGGGGTGCGTCATATGACGCCGATGGGCTTCCGGTTCGTATTCACGGACCATCGCCAGGACGAGGAGGAGATACGGGTTCATCGGGGTGATGGCACCGGTCGCGGAGTCACCGATGCGGAAGGCCGCCTGGCTGAGCGCCGGGCTCATGTCCATCAGCATGAAGGCCGGGATGAAGACGGGGCCGACCAGGGACCACAGGGCGGATCCGGATCGGTCCGCGTCGGGATCGCGGCCGCCGCGCCGGACGTGGGCGGCGCGGCACACCGGACGTGAAGGCGCTGTCCGGTGTTCGTGTGTGTGCCATCTGCCGGTACCCGTGGCCGGACACGCTGGGGCGCCATGGCACCTGTGCGCGCGACAGTTCAGGCCGTTCCGCTGGTGGCTACGGCCATCGTCATGCTCGACGCGGCCACCGACTTCTTCCCGGACGCCCCGCTGGTCGGTGTCATCACACCGGTGCGCCTCGCGGTGCTGGCGGGGCTGGTGGCGACGGCGGTGACGGCCCCCAGGCTCGCCACCTTCCGCACCCGGCTCGACCCCGCCATCGCGCTGCTCCTCCTCGGTGCCGTCGCCACCACCTATGTCGGCGGGCACCCCGACCCGCCGTTGCGCGCGCTGATCACCACCCTCGCCACCTTCTATCTGGTGGTCGGGGTGCGGCGGGCGCAGCCCGACTCCTGGCGGGCGGTGGCCCTGCTCGCGCTGGCCGCGGTGACGGCCGCGGCCACCGCGGCGTTCTCCCAGGTGACCAATGAGGTGCCGACCGGCTTCTGCCGCACCGGGCTCTTCACCGACGTCGACTGCGACAGCGGCGGTTCCGGTGCGATGATCCGCGCCACGGGCACCTTCGCCAACCCCAATCTGCTCGCCGCGTTCCTGGTGCTGCTCACTCCGTTCGCCCTGCTGGCAGCGGTGACGGTCGCCGAACGCACCGCCCGCGTCGCCGTCGTGAGCGTGGGCCTCCTCGCGTACGGCGCGGTGCTGACCACCTTCTCCCGGGCGGGCTGCGTCGCGGCGGCCGCCGGACTGCTGGTGCTCGGCGGCGCGTACTGGCTCGCGCCCCGCCTCGGCCGGTGGGGTGTGCGGACGCTGACGACGGTGGGGCTGGCCGGGCTGGTGGCCGTGACGGTGGCGCTGTGGGTGGTGTCGCGAGCCGGTGACGCGCTGGGCGTCCGGGGCCAGGCGTGGAAGGCGGCCGTGGACCTCGCCATGGACCATCCGCTCGGCATCGGTCTCGGCCGGGCCGGGGACGCCGTCTCCGCCGCCGTGCCCGGCGGCAGGACGTTCGTCCACGCGCACAACATGTGGCTGAACTGGCTGACCGAAGCGGGGGTGGCCGGTCTGCTCGGCATGGTGCTGGTGACCGTGATCGCCGTGGCCTCGGCGGTCCGCGCCGCCCGGGAGAAATCCGTGGCCGGGGTCGTCGGGCTCGCCGCCCTGACGGGGTTCTTCCTCGCGGCCACGGTGGACCACCCGGCCAATCTGGACCGGATCGCCATGCTCTTCTGGCTGGTCCTCGGCCTCGTCGTGGCCGAAGTCCCGGGCGGTTGGCGGGAGTCCGGGGCGCCCGCCAGGGCCACCGGCCGGTCGGGCCGCCGCGCGCGGCGCCACTGAAGCGCTCCGCTGGAGGTGCCGCGATGCATCGTCGGCCATCCGCGGCGCCGTCTGTGGCTGGTCGCGCCCACGCGGCGGAGCCGCACATCGACACAGCCCCGCGCCTCTCACTCGGAGCCGCCGCAGGAAACCGGCCGAACCCGGCCGCCAGGACTGGTTGTCCTGGCCCCACTACGACGGCGCGGCCGCGGGGTTCCGCGGCTACTGGTACCCGGTCACCTGGTCCAGCCAGGTCACGGGCAAGCCGCTGCCCTTCACCGTCTGCGGTGAGCGGATCGCGCTGATCCGCGACAACGGCACCGCGTACGCCCTGTACGACCGATGTCCGCACCGCGGTGTGCCGCTGTCGGAGGGCGATCAGCAGTTCCCGGGCACGGTCAGCTGCCCCGAGGAGCTGGTCGGCATCGCCTTCGTGATGGGCGGCCGGATCGAGCCGCGCGCCGGCGACTGGCGGTTCGCCTGCGAGAACGGCTTCGACGAGGGCCACGCCAAGTATCTGCACCGCACGTCCCTGTGGCGGCTGTTCAAGCCCATGCCGACCTGGAACATCACCCGGATCGTGCCGCGCGGCCGGTGGATCTACCGGGTGCGGGACGAGGTCCACTGGCACGCCGAGTTCCCCGGGGTGGGCCGCTGGTCCAACCGGCCGCCCCACCACACCCCCGGGCCGGCCGCGATTCCAGCCACCCACCCCTCCATCCCCCACGCAACCCCGACAGTCCGGTGGTCAACCCGCGCCGGTGACCTTCCGTCCGCCGGTGCCCGACCCGAGCGTCCCGCCCCCGCGGAAACGCGCCAGCGCGCCCCCTCCGCCACGCTTCAGCTCCCCACCCGCCAATCGCACTTCGCCGCCCGGCCGAAAACCACGCAGGAACTGAAGGAGGTCACCGGCGATGACCCAGCCGGTACGCATCCCCGCCGATGTCGACCGTGAGGACACCGTCCTGGCGAACCTGACCGCCCGCCAGCTGCTCATCCTGACGGTGGCCGGCATCGTGCTCCACGGCACCTGGACGGCCGTCCGCGACGTGGTGCCGCTGGCGGTGTTCGCGCTCCTGGCCATCCCTATCGCGGTGGCCACCGTTGTGCTGGCCCTGGGACGGAGGGACGGCATCTCACTGGACCGGCTGGCGCTGGCTGCCATACGCCAGCGCATGAGCCCCCGCCATCGGGTCGCCGCCCCCGAAGGCATCCACCCGGCTCCGGCTTGGCTGGCCAACCGGGCCACCCGCAACGTGCAAGACCTCAACTCCAAGGCGGACATCGCTCCGGCCGCGCTGGAGCTCCCCGCCGAAGGCGTCACCGAAACCGGCGTGGTCGACCTCGGCACGGACGGAATCGCGGCACTGGCGGTGTGCTCCACCGTCAACTTCTCCCTGGGCACCCCGGCCGAGCAGGAGTCCCTGACCGCCGCCTTCGGCCGCTACCTGCACTCCCTCACCGCCCCGATCCAAGTGCTGGTGCGCACCGAGCGCCTGGACCTGACCGGGCAGATCAGTGAACTCCGCGAACAGGCCCCCAAGCTGCCGCATCCCGCGCTGGAGGAAGCCGCCCGCGAACACGCCGACTATCTGGCCCAGCTCAGCGTCCGAAGTGATCTGCTGTGCCGTCAAGTGCTGCTCGTTCTGCACGAACCGCTGGGAGCACAGCGTGCGGTCGACGGACTCGGCGGCGCCTCCCCACTCGCGGCCCTCACCCGCCGCACACGGTCCCATGGCTCCCCGCAGCTCTCGGTGGAGGCGGCGCGAAGGGCCGCGGAAGCCCGCCTGGTGCGGCGGCTGGGTGAGGCCGTCGATCTGCTGAGCCCGACCGGGATCGTCGTCACTCCGCTGGACGCCGGCCAGGCCACCGCGGTGCTGGCCGCCGCCTGCAACCCCGACAGCCTCGTACCGGTCTCCTCCCACCTCGCCGGAGCGGACGAGGTGATCACCACAGCCCCAGCCCCTGAAGACGACACCGCTCCAAGGGCCTTCGAACCTCCGGACGCCTCCCACGAGACCGGCCACAGCGAAGACGACGGGCCAGGAGGGAGGGGAGCACGGTGATCCGCAAACGTGCGGGCTGCTCACGCGCGTCACGGCAGGACAAGACCACCGCACCGAAGGGGACCGGGGCGTTCACACCCGATGCGTTGGCGGTCGGCCCCCGGCACCTGGAGATCGGTGGGGAGCAGGTGGCTTCCTTCGCCGTCACCGGTTTCCCCCGCGAGGTCTACCCCGGCTGGCTACAGCCCCTGCTGACCTATCCGGGGCGGGTGGACGTCAGCGTGCACATCGAGCCGATCGACCCCGTCACTGCCGCGACCCGCCTCAAGCGGCAGCTCGCCAAGCTCGAATCCGGACGCCGCTACACCGAGCAGAAAGGCCGGCTGCTCGACCCGCACGTGGAGGCCGCGACCGAGGATGCCTACGAGCTGTCTTCCCGGGTCGCCCGCGGCGAGGGCAAGCTCTACCGCCTCGGGCTCTACCTGACCGTGCATGCAGCCAGCCCCGAGGAATTGGCCGACGAGGTCGCCGCCGTCCGCTCTCTCGCGGCGAGCTTGCTCCTGGACGCCAAACCGACCAGCTACCGCAGTCTCCAAGGCTGGGTCACCTGCCTGCCCATGGGCCTGGACCTGATCCGCATGCGCCGCACCTTCGACACCGCGGCGCTCTCGGCAACCTTCCCCTTCACCAGCCCCGACCTTCCCCCGAGCGACCCCACCTCCGTCGCCGCCCCCACCGGCGTGCTCTACGGATACAACATCGGCTCCCAAGGACTCGTCCACTGGGACCGCTTCGCCCTGGACAACCACAACTCCGTCGTCCTCGGCCAACCTGGTATCCATCTTCTCCCGCGTCTACGCCGCCTCCTGGGGCCCGCGCACCGACGACATCCTGCGGGCCCTCACTCCTGACCCTGCGCGCCCAGTCCGGCACCCCCACGCTGACCGACCTGCCCAAACCAAGACGTTCACCGACCCGCGGCTCTGCGCGGCCATCGTCGACCGCCTGACCTTCAACGGCGCGATCATCGAGACCGGCACCGGCTCCTACCGGCTGGCCAGCACCAGGGCTCGTGCCGAGGAACACGTCGTCGCCAGCTGAAGATCTTCCTCCCGGCCTCTGAGCACCTGACCAGGGGCCGGGAGACCAAGGATCACAACGCGATCAGTCCCGCCGCCGTCTCTCTGAAGCCGCAGGCATCGAAGTAGAACGTCCGCAAGTGCTCTTCGAAGTCGACATGCAGCCACTCACACCCTGCCGCACGGCACCCCTCAGCAGCTGCCCTGATCAGTGCGGATCCCACTCCGTTCGAACGACAGCGCTGAGCCACGACCGTATCCAGAACGAATGCATGGACTCCGCCGTCCCAGGCGACGTTGACAAAGCCGACCAAACGATCATCTTCCCAAGCGCAGACCCAACCAAGGCTGTGACGTTGAAGCCTTGCCCGCCAGTCCGTCTGCCCGACCGGATGATCGAACCCTTCGGCATGCAACTCGTTAAGAGCTGAGTTGTCGACGTCGCCTCGCCACTCATACGTGATCGTCATGGTCCGAACCTAGTGACCATCAGAGCCGGACTACACGAACTCCCGCGGGTTCCTTGGAGCGTTCTTGTCGCTGGTGACCGCACAGGCCAGGCCGCGACGGGTTCGTGGGACTGATGGGAGATTCTGACATTCGGTCGAGATTCCTGAAGATTCACTGATATCTTCGGCGCACTGTCGCTCCTGGTGAAGTGAGTGAGGACTCTGTGGCGTTAGCGACGGTGCGCTCGCTGGGTTCGCCACGAAGCCTGCGCACGGAGCAGGAGTACGAGGATTACGAGCAAGAGCTCGTGGACCAGTACCTGCTGGCGTCCGTCGGAGCCGGGGTCGAGGACGTCACGATCGCGGGCGACCGGGCGGTGCTCTTCGAGCTGATCCGGTTCGTGGGCCGACCGGTGTGGACCGTGCAGCCAGACGACGCCGACCGTTTCCTTGTCCACCAGCGCAAGGTCCGGGGCCTGGCGAAGGGCACCGTGCACAACAAGGCGGGCTCGATCGTGAAGTTTCCCCGTGATCCTGGACACTCTTCTTCTACGCTGCGAGTGCTTGGTTGTTCT
>NZ_JANIIC010000130.1 GCF_024519315.1 Streptomyces malaysiensis subsp. samsunensis
CGTCTTCCCCTCAGCGGAAACAGAGTCCGGCCGGCTCCTGAAGCCCAACGACGTGGCCGCCGTCATGGCGCAGCTTCTTGCCGCCCATCTCGCCCATCATGGCTTGAAGGTGACGCAGAGGCATCCGGAGTAGCCACCATGCGCCCAGCTCCTCGCTCAGGCCGAAGGCCACACGAGGACTCGTAGCGCCAGAACCCGTACAGCGGGCCGACGGCAGGGCGATGTGGGACCCTGCTCCGTCCGCGCCGGTGATGAACCACTGTCGTCCGTTGACCAACCAGCTCCCGCAACTCGCGTGGCGGTCGTGGTGAGGGCACCGGCCTGAAGCCGGACGCGCAGCGACTCTCCGCCGGCTGCCTCGACGTCGCCGTCGTGCTTGTCGTCCACGGGCAGGACGTGCTCGGCGATGAGCTCCTCGACGTCGGTGACCAAACTCGCTTGCGACACAGGCTCGGCTTGTTCAGGCATCGTCGGTGGGGGCATCACCGAACTCTCCACTCTGCTCAGGACGGCCTCGCGCCGCTCGTCCGGACTCAGCGGGTGACGACCCCGGCCTGATCGCGGACGGGCGCGGGCATGAAAGGACGCTCGACGACCTCGTCGAGCGCGAGATCTCGCGCCTGACCTCCGCCTGGCGCCCCGGCGTCCCGATGCGCCGCCAGGGCCAGACCGACAGGCAGATCGACCACTCCGTCCGGCTCGACAGCCAGAGTGGTGGTCGCCGGGCGTATGGACCACTCTGTTGACACCGTGCGCCCTCCGTCTCTCACAGCCGGAAGGACAGCATCTACTGATCTCGCACTTGGGAGAGTGCCTTTCCTTCCTTCCCCTCGGGATCGTGTGCGCCGACAATCTTCGCGGGCGTCTCCAAGGACGGGACCCGTTCAGCCCGTAGCGACAGCAGAGAGGAGACGAACAGCAGTACGGCGATAAGGATCGACACCGCGGTGATTGCATGGGTCGACCCGTACGCACCGGCGGCCGCGTAGAAGACGCCGCCGACGATCGCGACCGACAGGGCGGCGCTGATCTGAAGGGTCGCGTTGACCAGACCGCTGGCCAGGCCGGCGAACGCGCGCGGGATGTGGGTGACGGTGATGCGGATCAGCGAAGGCAGGGCGAGCCCCTGACCGAAGCCGATGAGCGCCAGGGGCGCGGCGGCCCACGGTGTCTGGTCGAGTGCGGCGACGAGTCCGGCGAAGGCGAGGAAGCCGATGGTCTCCAGGCACAGGCCGAGAGCGGCGATCCGGCGCGGCATGACCCGCATGAGGTGCGGCACGGTCAGCGGCCCGATCAGGAAACCGATGCCCAGCGGCAGGATGTCCAGGCTCGCCTGGAGCGGGGTGCGGCCGACGGCCTGCTCGTGTTCGGAGAAGATGAGGAAGAACGCGGCGATCGAGTAGAACAGGGCGACCGCCGCCAGGGCGATCCGCACACCAGGCGCAGTGACCGCTCCGGGTGGCACCAGGGGCATGACGCGTCGTCCGCGCGGCCGGTCGCCGCCGAGGGCGGACTCGTAGCGCCAGAACCTGTACAGCAGGCCGACGGCGGCGACGAACAGGACGAAGCACCACCGGGGCCAGCCCAGGGCCTGCCCCTCGAGCAGCGGGATGACGATCCCGGCAAGACCGGTGAAGAGCAGGATGGCGCCGACCCAGTCGAGTTTCTCCGCGCCTCGGGTGTGCGGGTCGTGCAGGAACAGGCTGCCCAGCAGGGCCAGGGCCGCGACGGGCAGGTTGATGAGGAAAATGGCCCGCCAGCCCAGGCCCCAGACATCGGCGGTGACGAGGAGTCCGCCCAGGGACTGGCCGATGACCGCGGCGAGTCCGACGGTCGCACCGTGGAAGCCGAGGGCGATCGTCTGGTCCCGGCCATCGAGGCTTGCGCGGATGAGGGCCAGCGACTGCGGCGCCATCAGTGCGGCGGTGAGACCTTGCAGGATGCGCCCGACGACAAGCAGCCAGGGCTCGCCGGCCGAACCGCACAGCAGAGAGGCAAGGGCGAACCCGACGAGGCCGACGAGAAAGACTCGCCGCTGCCCGTACAGATCGCCGAGACGGCCACCGAGAGTGAGCATCACGGCGTAGGTGGCAGCGTAGCTGGCCACGATCTGCTGGCCCAGGATGTCGCCGCCACCGAGGTCGTCCTGAATCGACGGGATGGCGAGATTGACAATGAAGAAATCCAGTGGCGGCAGCAGCGTGCCGGCCAACAGTGTGACTACGCCTGCCCACGTCCGGGCCGACGCGCTTGATGTCGAAGTCGAAGTCATTACTTGGCCCCGTTCTCGGCAACGACCATATCGGCCTTCTGCTCCCAAGGGGGCCATAAGGGCGTCGGCGGAACGTTGCATCGTTTCGGCGGACACGCCCTCGCGTGCCTGAGTGACGCGGCGCGCGGGTATCTGCCGCCGCTCGGAGTCAGTGAGAGTCGAACCGTCCTGGACCCTCAGCGGAGGTGGTCCGGCAACTGTCGGCGCAGGACGGCGGGATGGGACCAGAAGACTTGGTCCCATCTCGCCGTACCTGACCGAGCACATCAATGTCGAGCTACAGGCTTCAGTAGGTGAAAGGGACACCGCGGAGCCGGATGGGGGTGAGGTCGGTATAGCGAGCAATGTCACTCATCACCGCCTCGCTCTCCGGCGAACTGAACGCCGCGATGGCGGCCTGTTCGTCGCGGAATTCGTTCACCGCTACGACCACAATGTCTCCCTCACCCTTCGGGTAGACAGCGGTGGTGGACTCGAGACCGTACTGTTCCCAGGCACTGCGCACCAGCGGGAGGTGCTGGGACACGAAGTAGTCATGATCGAACCGGAAGTCTTCTCCATTCGACCTGTAGATTACGAAGACGGTTTCCATGAGTTTCCTTTCTCGTCATTCTCGTCCGTGCGGCGGACGCATCCATACGCGGCCGTAGGGTGACTAGGCGGGCAGGCGGCCCATGAAGTCGAGCAGCAGAGCGCAGAAGGCTTCGGGCCGTTCCAGCGGGGCGAGGTGTCCGGCGTCCGAGAGGACGACGACCTCGCCGGCCCCGAGCTCGTCACTCAGGCCCGCTCCGCCTTCGAAGAAGTCGGGCATGTCGAGTTCACCGACGCCGACCAGCGTCGGGACGGTCAGGGCGCGCAAGGCACCCGTGTCCTTGCTCAGCGGGTCCGCCGCCACCTTCGGTTCGCCGAACGTGACGCGCGCGACCAGTTGGTTGCGCATCATGACGGCGGCCTGCGCGCGTACGTCGTCCGATGCCTTCGGCGACGTCCATGCCTCGACACCGGCCTGCACGGCGGCTTCGATGTTGTCGGCTTCCAGCGCGGCCCGCTCCCTGTCCCACGCGGTCTGCAAGCGGGAGGAGGGCGGCAGGTCGTGCGGTCGGTAGCCGATGGACACCAGGCCCTGCACGCGCCAGGGCTCGCTGACGGCGATCTGGAGCGCCACCAGGGCACCGAGCGAGTTCCCGGCGAGGGTGAAACGGTCGACACCGAGGTGGTCGAGTGTGTCCAGCACATCGGCCCAGGGAGTCACCTCGTCGCGCCGGGCCGTAGCGGCGTCGCCGTGGCCGGGCAAATCCATGGCAATGGCCCGGAGGCCGGCCTCGGCGAGCAGGCGAAGGTGTGCCCGCCACATCGTGCGGTCGGCCGGGCGGGCGTGCAGCAGGACGATCGGTCGGCCCTGGCCGGCTTCGTCGAATGGGAGTATCACGGTTGCTTGGTTCTCTCGGAAACAGTGGGTGGTACCGGCAATCCGGTCGATGCGGTGGGGTTCAAGTGAGGCCAGGCTCTGTCCCGTTGCTCTCCGCGGGACGGTTCCCGGGATGGGAGACACGGGCGGCATCACTTCGCAGCGGGTCGCCTCAGCCGCAAGCACCTCGTGCCCGCCTCCCGCACACCACACTAGACGCCGTGAAGTGCCGGGGCCTGGGTGTGCTGCACCCACGTGTCGCCCCGCCACCCGCATGGAACGCCGCAGTTCGTAGACGTAGAGGCGGATTCGGGACGCGGCCAGGTTCTCTTCCAAGTGGGCGACCTTGGACGTGCCGGGTATGGGCAGGGTGGCGTCGAAGCGGTGCAGCAGCCAGGAGAGGGCCACGTTTGACGGGGTGGAGTGGTGCGCCGCGGCGATGTGGTCGACCGGCCCCCGGGGGCGGGCCAACTGGCCCGCGGCCACGGGCGCCCAGCGGGTCGACGCGATGGAGCTGGAACACGTCGATCTGCTCCAAGCCGAGCCGGCGCAGACTCAGCAGCGCCTCCTGGCGGAGGTACTCCGGGCGACCGACCGGCGGCCAGGCCCTGGGTCCGAGGCGTACCAGCTCGTCTCCCCGCCTGATGATGTCCGGGCCGTTGCGCGTCAGGCCCGTCTTGGTCGCGATCAGTACATCGTCCGGGTGGGATGGATGGCCTCCCGGATGACCTCCTCACTGATGTAGGGCCCGTAGGAGTTGGCGGTGTCGATGAGCTGCACGCCGAGTTCGACGGCACGCCGCACGACACGCACGCACTCGGCGCGATCCTCGGGCTCGCCCCGTATCCCGAGCCCGGTCAGCCGCATGGCGTCGAAGCCCAGGCGAGCGATCTTCTTCCCGGCGATCTCGTAGGTGCCCACGCTGTCGGCGAGGGATGTGTTCATGATCGGGTGTCATCTTTCTCCAGAGCCTTCTCCTGGTCGGGGTTCTCGGGATCGGTGGCTGCCTGCTCGGCCAGACGGCGCAGGAGGACCAGGCCGTCGTGGCTGGCGCTGCCGGGTTCGGCGCTGTAGACGGACAGGTGCTGCCCAGGGGCGCTGGCGACCGCCAGTGTCTCGAAGTGCAGCCGCAGTTCTCCTACCCGTGGGTGCACGAGATGCTTCTCCTCGCGGGTCCGCGGACGCACCTCGTAGCGAGCCCAAAGGTTTGCGAACGCCGGGCTGCGCAAGGCCAGTTCGCCGACGACACGCTCGATGTGCCCGTCCGCGGGGAACTGCGAGGACGACGCCCGCAGATTGCTTACCGCGAGCCGCGACGCGGCGTCCCAGTCACCGTAGAAGTCCCTCGCGTACGGGTCCAGGAAGATCATGCGCAGCAGGTTGTCGTACCGGGCGAATCCGCGATAGAGCTCCCGCGCCATCGCGTTCGCGCCCAGGATGTCCTGCGCCGCGCCGACCAGGAAGGTCGGCACGTCCGGCATGCCATCCATCAGCCGCGTCAGCTCTGGAGCGACGGTCAGCGACGTGGCCGCCCTCGCCCCGAACACCGGCAGACCGAGCCGGAACAGATGCGCGGCGGCAGCGTCATCCAGCCGCAGTGCACAGGCGATCGACCGCAGCACCTGGTCGGACGGATGCCGTTCCCTGCCCTGCTCCAGCCGGATGTAGTAGTCCGTACTCACCCCTGCGAGCAGCGCCACCTCGTCGCGCCGGAGCCCCGGCACCCGCCGCGGACCGTCCTCGGGCAGACCAGCGTCCTGCGGCCGGACCAGTGCCCGTCGGGCACGCAGATAGTCACCGAGCTTGTTCTCACTGTCCACACCTACGACGGTAATGCGGGCCGACTCCCGGGGCGTGGGTGCTGTGCACCCACGCTGGCCGAGCAGACGCTCCGGCATCGCGCCGGTCAATCCTGCTGCTCCGTCGGTCGGACCAGGAGCACACGGCCCGGGATGCTGCTGACCAGGACGAGGGGGGTGTCTTTGCGGGGGCCGTCGGCCGCCGCCTCGAGCAGGTGCGGGGCAGCCGCGTGGGCGGTGTACATGAGCCCGAGTGTGTTGAGTTCGATCATCCGGCGCCAGTCGGTCGTGTCGGCGCCCGTGATCGGTCCGAGGATCATGACGCCCGCATTGGCCACCACGGTGTCGACGCGGCCGTACGTCTCGACGGTGCGGGCGACGGAGGCGTGGGCCTGCCCTTCGTCCGTGATGTCGGCGCTCACGGCCAGAGCGTGGCCACCAGTGCTTTCGATCTTTCCGACGAGTGCGTCGAGACGGTCGGCCCGACGGGCCACGACGGTCACACGTGCACCGAGAGCGGCCAGCGCGAGCGCGGTGCCCTCGCCGATTCCGCTACTGGCCCCGGTGACCAGGGCGACTGTGCCGGCGCCGCCGAACTCCTGGTGGCCCGCCGACAGAGCCGGGACCATCCGCAGCGGTGACGGCCGTCAAAGCCGTCACAGGCTGACGCATCACCCGTGCTGTGCACCGCGGTCGCGGCCGCGCCGCGTGCGTCTCGCACCCGCGCCGTGCGGCGTCCCGCCCGGTCCCCCGCACCGCCGGATCCGGCGTCTTCTCACCACCCACGGGCATGACCGGGCGGCGGGGCCTACTCGAAGTCGCAACCCGGGTTGGGGGCGTCCTGCGACAGCGGGGCGCCGTGCGGAAGGACGTACAGCACGTCGAGGACGACATCGGCCTTGCCGAGGTTGCGGCCGATGTGCACGCGGTTCGCGCCCGAAGGCTCCGCGAGGGTGCTGCCGGCCCCGTACACGCCGTCGGACTCGCAGTCCGAGTCGAAGTGGCTCAGCGTGCCGTGCTGAACGAGGCCGTAGAGGGTGCCGTCGTGGTAGTGCCAGCCCGTGCTCTGGCCCGGAGGGACGGTGATCCGGCGAAGGACGTAGTCCTTTCCGCCCACCGTGGTCTGGGCGATGATCGTGCCCGACACACCCGGACCGGCGGGGGTGGCGAACGCCGTGCCGGCGCCGAGGGACAGACCGACGACGGCAGCCATCGTCGTTCCCAGCCGCAGCAGGTTCTTGCGCAATGTGGTCATACCTTTCGAGTCATACCTTTCGAGGCTCTGGCGAGGTCGCGGGACCAACGAGAAAGACAGAACGTTCATTCTTTTTCGTAGTGTGTATGAAGGGGGCTCAGACGTCAATACCCAACGTTCTACTGAGAGTTCGGCGGCTTCATGAGGCCGACCGACGCGGGGAACCGCTTTCCAGTCGTACTGCTTCCAGCCGTCGAACAGCGCGCGCATGCCGTCCAGCTCGACGCCCTGGGCCGCGTCAGTTTCGGACTCCGGAAGCCGGGTGAGGTCGAGACGCTGCGTCGTTTCGTGGGCCGCGACCGCGAGATCGCACAGCTCCGCGCCGCGGCGGCCACGCCGGGAGTGCTCTGCGCGCACGGGCCCGGTGGCGTCGGCAAGAGCGCGCTGCTCGACCTGCTGGCCGATGTCGCCGAGCGGGAAGGCATTTTCACCGTCCGGGTCGACTGCCGGGACATGCCGCCCGTGCCGGACGTGCTGCCCGACGCCGACCTGCACCGCCGGTTCGCCGCAGGCATGCTCTCCCGCATCCATGCGACACCGAACGAGCACCAGCGGCTGAAACTGGTCGCGGACTCGATCGTGCTCGGTGCCGCCAGGTCGCGGGTCCCGGCATGCACCGGTTCCCTGAGCACCATGTCGCGTGGACCGAGGCGGTGTCCCGATGTGCCGCGTACTTTGACGTACCGGAGTCGTGGCTGCCCGGTGTCCTGTTCCTCGACTTCATCGAGCGCACGGCGGTACTCGTACGCTGGCCGGAGCCGGAGCGCCCCGACTTCAGCCTCTACCATCTGTGCAAACAGATCGCCGGGGACCTCGGCCACTCCCGCCGCGCAGCTGAACTCCGTGAAGAGAAAAAGCAGCTTGAACGGGAGACGGAACGGCTGGAACGGGAAACGAGGTGGCTGGAACGGGACGCTCACGGCTACGGAGATGACGATACAAAGGGCCTGGAAATCTTCCAGGCCGGGTTGAAGGACCGTCTCGACAAGCACATGGGTCCCGAACTCCGCGCCCAGTACGAGGGCTTGGACAGGCATCTGGAGATGGTATCCGCCGCCGATCCCGAGCTGGTCAGCAACTGGCGGGCGAGACTGGCCGCGCTGCTCTCGTCGGGAACCGTCGACGAGTCCATACGGCACCTCCTTGCCATGGCGTGGCACGTGCGCGCCACGCACCGCCAGCACGACTGGCGCCGCCTGTCCACCAAAGTGGTCAAGGTCCTCGATGCGACGAACGAAGCCCTCGGCGTGAGCTTTCAATGGTCCTTCAAATCGGAGGACCCCCTCGCCAGCGCCATCCGGTTACTCGCGGATCGTAAAGAGAAGGCTCACGCCAAGCGAGATACGAAGGTCCAACAACTGCGTGAAGTGCGAGACCGACTACGCCACACGCGCAACCGGCTTGATGCAGTCCGCGTCGAACTCGACCGCGTCACGTCGCAGATTGAGGCGGAAGACAGCATCGCAGCCGCCACCCAGAAGGCGGCACGACGTCTCATGGGCGCGACGGAGACCGAAACCCATCAGGGAAGCGGCGGGCTTGAGGGATACCGACTCCTGGATATCCGGCCACTACCGGAGGCGGAGCCCTCACAACAAGCGCCGAGCAAGGCGACAGGCAGCGCGAACACCATCTCCGGCGGCACTTTCCACGGCCCCACCGTCCAGGCCGGCGACATCTCCGGCGGAGTACACTTTCACCACCCGACTCTCGGCGCCTCCCTGCACCGGATATGGCAGAAGTTGGGGCGCCGGTCGACCGGGGACGAAGAGCAGTAGCCGTCACGTCATCCAAAGCTGAGGGAGCGCCCTCTCCGCGGGTGGCGCGGCGATCCGCTCCAGCGCCCCCACGACCAGCACGAGCACCCCGAAACAACATCACACCAGCGCCCTGACCAGCTACTTCAAGATGGCGCAGCTTCACTGCGGGTGTGGCGTGGCTGGTCGGCACAAGAGGCGCGACGATGTACGTGGGCATGCACCGACCGGGCCCAGGGGCGTCGGTGGAGCTTGGACGTACCTGGCTTTCGCGTGGGGAGCCCGCCACCGCCCCAGACGGTGGAGCCCGCTGCGGTGGCGTGAAGGGGCCACCCTGTTGGTCCACAGGAGAGGCTGGAGATGGCTGAGAACGAAGCGTCCAAGCGCGCTATCGGGTACGAGCGGATGGCGCTCGGTTGGGCGAAGAAGGCTCAGGAGGGACACGCTGGCGCGGCGGAGCTTGCCCAGACGTTCGCCACGCCGGCAATGGCCGCGCGGATGGAGCACATGCAGTGGCACATGCGGGCTCTCGGCGACCAGCTCGAAGACGTGAAGAAGTCGATGGACAATCTCCGCCGCAAACTGCTCGAACGGTGATGACCTTGAGGTACGGCCACCAGCGGGTGCGGTCGTCCACGGTGGGGCGGTGAGCGACAGGCACCCCATTGAGATCACTGACGAGATGCGCCAGGCCATGGACACGGCCCGGCGGCAGGAACTGAAGGAGGACCTGCGCGCCCTCGCTGCCAATATCCGGGCCGACGCGGAAGACCGGTGCGCAAGCGTGGAGCCAGGGTGGCAGGCCGGAGTCGGGTGGACGCTGCCCCCAGGCCGGTGGACTCGCCCAGCGGCTCCAGCTTCGGCACCGTGATCCACGGCTCCCCCTTACGGGTGGTGACCTTCACCCCGCACGCCGAGCCGCGCGGCCGACACCCGGTCCATCCGGTCCACCCGGCCCAGCCAGCTGTCGCTGCGCCCCGCCGGTGACCCCGGTCCCGGCCCGTATGTCGCCTCCCTGACGGCTGGGGACGCCGGACACCACACCTTGACGGCACCGGCCGGCACGGTGGCACTCGGCCGGTCAGCGAAGGAGCGGCACCAGCACGATGGTGATGAAATCCAGGCAGAAGTGCATCACGATCGGTGCCACAAGACTTCGGCGCCATAGATAGACGATGGCGAAGACCACGCCGGTCACCCCGACGGTCAGCACCCCCGCGCTGCCTTCGTAGCCGTGACCGATGGAGAAAACCACCGACGACAGCAGCACGGCTCCGGAACGGCTTCGGAGCAGGCGCGTGAACCGCAGCAAGAGATACCCACGGAAAATCGTCTCTTCGGCGACCGCGACCACCGCCACGAGGACCACGGCGAGCAGCAGTGTGCCGAACCGAGGTGCGGGCACCAGGCCCGTGGGGAGTGTCCGTGGTCCGGACAGGTGCGCGGTTCGAAGGGCGGCGTTCAGCGCTGTTACGCCGATCAGCACCGGCACCGAGAGAACGACCCCCAGGATGATCTCCCGCCCGACGGTGCGGCGGACCCAGCCGATGGCCGCGACGGACTGCCGGGCGCGGGCCAGCAGAAGCAGGATCAGGGCAACCAGACCCGCATCGCGCAGGATGGTCGTGGCGGCGACCAAGGGGAACGGCAAGGCGCCCTGGCCGACCGCGAGAAAGGACAACGCCATCGACGGCAGGATGAGCAGCAGGAAGACGGCCGTCTCGGCAAGCTCCTGACGGCGGGTCAGGCCCTTGACGGACGGCTCATCCTGCATACGGGCTCCCCGTGTACGCATCCCGGCCCGGCGAAGATCTCTTCGAGCACGCCGTGATGGTCGTGCGGCCCCGCAGGATGACCGCTCAACCCAGTCTGGCACCGAACCACCGCTGTCGCCTCCGCGGACCGGTCACGGCCCCGAGGGCGAAGGAGGCAGGCCCCGCTCGCCGGGGTTCGGCCTGGCGCCCCCCGTCGAGCGACGGCAGGATGGACGGTGGATCGTGTACCGGGCTGCGGAGCGGGCGGAGGCCGGTGGTTCATCCGTGGCGGAGGCGGTCGACGGTGGCTCGTGGACGCTTGCGGATGTCCCTGGGGGCCGCCCCCGGGTGTGGGGAAGTCCTACGGGGCCGCTGGCCAGGTCATAGCGAGCCCGGAGAGCTGCCGGAACCGCCGGCAGGCCGAGGTCGCCTGCGAGAGGCTCGCCTCCGACCGGCGGCGTTCCGAGGCGTTGCAGGTGGCCGCGCGATCTGGAACCGGAGGTCGCGGCCGCTCGGCGGGCGGCGAATCGGTTGCGGGACCGCGGGACTCCTCGTACCGGGCAAGGAGTGGTCCGCGCTGTACGACCAGGTGGTGCACGCCGTGGCCCGGGTGGGTGGCCTGGCAGGTGATCTGGTGGATCTGGAGCCACCTGCACACCGCGGCGCTCGATGTGTTCCTTCGGCCGGTGGATATGGTCGAGGTGCTGGCGGTCGCCCGCGACGACCTCGGCCCGGGTGGCCGCGAGCCGACCGTGGAACTGTCCGAGGATCTCCCGGACGTACTCGGTGATGCCGCGCTGCTCACTCGGGTCGTGACCAATCCGGTGGCCTATGGCTGCGGCGCAGTCCCGCCGGTATGCCGCCGGAGGTGGCGGTGGGCGCACTGCTCCTGCTCGTACGCACAGTGTCCGGTGCCGCCCGCCGTGCGGTCGTGATCGCGGACCTGCCGTTCGGCTCGTACGAGACGTCCGCAGAACACTGCTCCCAGACAGTGGTGCGGTTCATGAAGGAGGCCGGCGCGCACGCGGTGAAGCTGGAGGCCGGCGAAGAGATGCTGCCGCAGGTGGAGCTGCTGACCCGCTCCGGGATCCCGGTCATAGCGCACATCGGTTCATCCCGCAGTCCGAGCACAGCCCCCGGCGGCTACCGGGTGCGGGGCCGGGGTGGGGACGCGAAGGGGCTGGTGTCCGCGGCGACGGCACTGGAGGCGGCTGGCGACGTCGAGGCCGTCGAGGGCAAGGTTCACCCAGCCGACGTCGTAGTCCGACAGCGCGTCGACGACGAGGAGGCGTTCCTCCGGCTGCCACAGTGCCGGGGCGCGTATCGAGTCGTGCT
>NZ_JANIIC010000131.1 GCF_024519315.1 Streptomyces malaysiensis subsp. samsunensis
AAGCCATCGGGCCCAGATGGTGCGAGGACCGCGGGGCATGCAGCGGATGCGACAGCGAGGACTGTGAAGAGGGCCTGGACGGGCCGCTGCTGTGCGAGGGCCACGGCGGATGGCGGGCGGTCGACCCCTTTCCGCCCAGGCCCACGCCCGCAGGGTGGCGGTGTCCGCCTCGGTGAGGGCGTAGTCGGTGAATTCCTCGTCCTCGTACCACTCGGCGCCGGCCAGGCGGGCTTGGAGGTCCTCGAGGCAGGACTCGTCCCGGGCGTGGCGGCGGCCGAGTGTTTCGAGGGCGGCTGTGGCGTGGTGGCGGGAGGCGGCGTGGACGTCGATAAGGTCGCGGACGGCTCCGCGGTCCGCCAGAGCTCGCACCTTGGTGCCGATGACGTCGTCGAGAGCGAGGACGGGGCCGTACTCGGTAGCCGTGGGTGGCCGCCAGAAGGCTTCTTTTCAGGTGAAAATGCGGCACTTTGACGCGGGTCAGCGACGGCTATCAGGCATGGGGTCAGATCGGTGGCTGACCTGTTCTTCTTCTCCATGGCCAGGGGCGCTCCGCTTGAGGATGAGGGCGATTACCACCGCGGTGACGGCGACGATGACCGCGGCGCTAATCGCTGTGACACGGTAGGCGTGAATAAATGCCTCCTTGGCGGCGACGGTGATGGCCTGACCCACATCGGTCTGGGCCTTGTGGGCAAGGGAAACAGCCTCCCCGATGGAGTCCGTCGCCTTGTCCGGGACGGCTGCCTCAGTAGTGGGTGGCAGGGCGAAGGTGTGGCTGTACACAGCGGCCATGAGGCTGCCCAGCAGCGCGATGCCGAGCCCGGCTCCCACTTCGTACGACACCGATTCGATCGAGGCCGCCGCTCCGGCCCGGTTCGGCGGGGCGCCGGTCATGATGGCATCAGAAGCCACGGCCTGGACTCCTCCGTGGCCTGTGCCGATCAGGATCAGACAGCCGGTGAGAGCGAGTGAGGCGCTGCTGTCGGCCGATATGGCGATGCCGACGTATCCGAGGGCTGCCAGCCCGAGTCCGGCGGGGATGATGACCGACACTCCGTGCCGGGAGGAGAGAAGGCCGGCCAGAGGTGCGGCGGCGAACGCGGCGATTGGCATGGGGAGCAGGAAGATGCCCGCTTCCCAGGGGGACTTCCCGATCACGAACTGCAGATGCTGGGCCAGTTGGAGTTCGAAGCCGACGAGCACGAAGACCGGGAGGGTTGCCGCCATCACACCGATGCGGAAGTGCTGCTCGCGGAAGAGGGCGAGGTCAAGCATGGGCTGTTCGGAGCGGAGTTGGCGTCGCAGGAAGAATGTAGCGGCGACGAGTCCGATCACTCCGGGCACCCATGTCTCGATGGGCGCCGAGCCCTCGTGCGCAGCCGATTTCACCGCGTACACGATGCCGACGGTCCCCACTACCGCAAGAACGGGGGAAGTGGCTTCCAAGGGGTCCTTGTCCTCGGGTACCTGGTTGGTGAGCAGCGAGAACACGAGGAAGAGCGCGGCCGCGACAAGGGGAATGTTGATCAGGAAGACGGCGCCCCACCAGTAGTGCGCGAGGACCAGGCCGCCGGCCACCGGCCCCACGGCGGCTCCGCTCGCGGCGATCGCGCTCCAGACACCGATGGCGAAGGCCCGTTCACGGGGGTCGTGGAAGACCTGCCGGATGATGGCCAGGGTGGCGGGGATGATCATCGACGCGCCGACTGCCAGTGCGGCGCGCCCGGCGATCAGCGCGGCGGGGGCCGTGGCCAGGGCGGACAGTGCGGAGGACACTCCGAAGACCCCGAGCCCGGTCAGGAGCAGCCGCTGGTGCCCCACCCGGTCTCCCAGAGGGCCGGTGACCAGCACCAGCCCCACCATCACGAGGGGATAGATGTCCACGATCCACAGCAGTTCCCGGGCCGAGGCTCCCAGTGTCTCCGTCAGCGACGGCACGGCGACGTTGAGGATTGTCGCGTCCGCCGCCACCGGGAGAAAACACCCTGCCACCGTTGCCAGGATCAGCCAGCGCCTGCTGTGAACGGCCCTGTCGTCTGAGCTCATGTGCTCTAACCTTAACCTTGCTGGATTCTCTCGTGGACCTGACGGACCAGGTGATGGAACTCTGCCATCGATGACGCATAGATCACTGTGCCGAACCGTCCCTTGGCGAGACCGGACAGTTCACACGGCACGACCCCGCTCCTCGCGTGCGGCGGAGAGCGGACCAAGGGCCCCAGCAGGCTGACCACTTCCTTCACCGTCAGCCCTTCGGGCAGTCCCGGGAAGTCGAAGTTTCCGACAGCCCACGACGTCAGGTACTCGGGACCGAAGAACTGCAGGCCGAAGTCATGCAGGTGGGTGGAACCGGTACGCCGGGCGTTGAGGTCCAGCATGAAGACCTCGCCATCAGCCCGGGCGACAGCGTCGATCCCGAAGTGCCCCCGGTACCCACGCCGTTGGAGCTCCTCGGCGATGGCCTGCCCGCCCGCCAGGAGGTGCCGGTGCCATGCCTGGTTGGCCAGTGACCTTGAGGTGACGTTCCCCATCAACTGTGTGGGGCTATCGAACAGCATTTCGCAGGCGTGCGTCAGGTACGGTGCGCTGTCGGTGTCCGGAACGATGTACTCCACGGATGGAAAGACAACGCCCTCTCCCGTGATGTACTCCTCGACGACGATGAGATCGTCCCCGTAGAAGGGGCTCCCTTCCAGCGCCCGGACGATCTTGTCCTCACTGTCGCCCGGCTGGAAGAGCAGCAGTCCGACGCTCGCCTCACCCTTGTCCGCCTTCACGATGCAGGAGCGCCCCGCTGCCTGCATCTCCGCCACCGCGGTGACCACCTGCTGTGTGTTCCTGCAATGTTCCCCTTGGGCGACACGGCACGGGCCGTTGGCAAGGCCGGCCCCGACCGCGAGGTCCCGCAGGCCGCTTTTGGTGTCGAGCAGATCTCGCAGTCTTTGGTCCTCGCTGCTCTCCGGTAACTCGACGGTGACGTCGAAGTTACGTCGCATAGCGGCGGCGAAGGCCCAGAGGTCGGACGTCGTCGTATGCGGAATGAGTCTTAATTGTCGTCCCTCGCCTGCGTGCCGCGCGATGCGGGCCATCAGCCGGAGGTCATACAGGATATCAGCGAACAGAGATCCGGATGATGAGCGTGGACTGTCGTTCTGGATTCCCTGGAGACCCAGAAATTCTGTCTGCCAGTCGAGGCCGGTGATCGGTGTGGAGGTGATGATGAGCTTTTCAACAGGGCGCCAGAAGATTGCTTGATCTTGCTGGGCGAAGCAGGAAGAAATGATCGCTTCTGCCTCGACTTCGGGAGCCCTCTGAGCTATTCCACGCAGAGTGTCAACCGCGTTGGAGACACACAGGGTCGGAATCTCTCCGCTCCCGCCCTTGAGAGCAGCCGAAGGATGAGGTAAAGACGGTTGCACGGTCACTCTCCTGATCCCAGGAATACGGCAGGTGACGGTGAGCCCACGAGGAGATGGTCCTCAGTAGGTTGACGCTCCGGATTCGGTCAGGTCATGACGTTCCATCCCCTTCAGCGGCGGATTGAATACGCTGAGCAGTACGAGGTCTGCGTTGCGTCCGCCGCGAAGGTAGTGGCGGTCGTGTTGGTCGAGGACATACAGGTCACCGGGCCGGATGGGGAAGACGTTACCTGACATGTCCTCCACTTCCCCCTCTCCTGCTATGCAGTAGCAGGCTTCCAGATGATTTTGATACTGCAGCAGGGAAACGGTTCTTGCCTTGACGACGGTGTGGCAGATGCTGTACCCGATACCGTCGGATTCAATGAGCAGGCGATAGCTTTTTCCGTTACCCCAGTTGATGTCGCGGTCGGTCCCTTTGATGTCCTCAAGCTTCCTGACGTACATCGTCCCCCCTTGGGATTGAAACGTCGTTCTTCCGGAGCAATCCCTCGCCTTCGCGGATCAGAGAGATCGACTGGGCGACTACGTGCCAAAAGAGCTTCTCTCCCAGTTCCGCGCTGGAACCAGAAGTCGAGGACAGGACCCCGCTGTTGGTAGCGCTGTCCGCGTCTACCGGATGCAGATAGATGCCGGCTCGCGGTGGACGGTCGTGGTCGGGCCGCGCATCGGCTACCAGGTCGGGACGCAGGTACAGCATCATGCTGGTCTCGGTGAGCCCGGCATGCTCGGCGTGCCAGCCGGGAAATTCGGCGACTTCGTCTCGTAGCCATGAGTCCTCGACCAGACTCCACCAGCTGAAGGCGATGATCTCCTTGCCCGCAGCAGTGCCTTCCTGGCACAGGCTGTCGAACGCCTCGAAGATGAACGGCTCGTTTTCGAAGTGACCGTTGACCACGATGAGCCGTTCAAAGGGCAGCCGCATCAGCGATCGGGCCGCTTCCTTCAGGAAGCAGATGAGCGTCTCACCGCTGACATGCAGGGTGCCGGGGAAGGCGAGCCCGCCTCCACTTTGTGGCAGCGACCGGGCTGCTAAAGACTGCGACGGGGCCGTGAACCCGTCCAGTTCATAAGCGATCTGCCGGGCGAACTCCTCCGCGATCACCGTATCGACCGACAGCGGCAGATGCGGACCATGCTGTTCGGTCGCCCCGATCGGCCACACCACGTTCCGGCCCCGAAGCTGCTCGAGAACCTGGGCACTGGAAAGATCAGCGAGCCTGTGCCCCTTCGACCGCGGCGTCATAACGCCTCCAGATGCTGGGAAGCCCGCTGCCCCGTTCCCACAGGGCGGTGCCCGCCAAGTTCTGCCGTATCCCGTACGATCCGCTCCAGCGTGTCGTACATGTCCGTGTGCAGCGCGGTATAGACCTGGACGGCGACAGCACCCATGCTGAGGTAGTCCACGACGTCACGGCCGCTTGCGACACCGCCGCTGCCGAGAATCGGCAGGGCGAATCCAAGTTGCCGCAGTCGCCACACGGCTGCGAGTACCAAGGGTTTGATGCCGGGACCCGAGTAGCCGAACATGCCGCCGAGTTCCGGTTCACCGCTGGCCGGGGACACCACGACGGCAGGCAAGGTATCGCTGAGCGTGATTGCGTCGGCGCCGGCATCGGCGGCTGCGGTGGCCCGGTCCTCCAGTCCTTCGCCTGCGGCCAGCTTCACCGAGAAGGGCAGCGACGTCCGACTCCGAACCGCCGCAGCGTACGCATGGACGCGCTCGGGCGTGTCCTGGAGTCCGTCCCCTTCGTTCAGGCACGAGATGCCCAATTCCAAGGCTCGGCAGCCGGTGCGTTCGACTTGCTCGGCGAGATCAGCCAGCTGAGCAGGGCTGTCGGCGTGCAACGACGCGATGACTGGCAGTTCATCGGTCGCGAATGCCTGGAGCACTCCCAGCCAGAAGGCGACAGGTCTCTTAGAGTACGTCGTGCTATTGATCAGGCCGGTCTCAAGGCGGATGATCCTTTCATTCAGATCCTTGGGCGGGTTCGGGTGAATCGTCTTGGTGACGGCCGCGCCAGCGCCGCTGGCCAGTAGTTTTCGGATGTTACGCTCTTGATCGGTGAGCAGCCCCGAACCCACGATCACGGGGTTCTCGAGCGTCAGCCCAAGAACGTCCACGCGCGACAAGGGAAATCTCCCTCCAGGTAATGGTGCAGCGAACGAGCGGACGGATCCTCAGGAGATACCTATCTTCAGGACTTGCCGCGCTCTTTCGGTGGCTGCCAGAATACGGTTGATCAGGCACTGCGGATCCTTGCTGAATTCATCGAAGTCAATGACCTGAATGTCGCCCACCTGATGCAGCCCCTTGAGCAGATGACTCGCTGATTCTACAAACGGCTGCTTGGTGATCATCACCACAGGCCGCCCAAGAGCACTGGCCCATCCCAGCTCCACATGAGTCCCGTCGGTACGCAGCAACGTGCCATCCGGGAGAACCGGAAGGACCGGCACGAAGACATCGCACTTCGTCATCCACCGGAAATCCCGAACGGATACCTGATCCGGAGTGAATGACGCAGTCTCCACGCCGAATTTCTCCGCCACATGCGCGGAGAAGACATTCCCGCCGTTCTCCTCCACATGCCAGATCGCTGTAGATATGGCGTCACGCAACTGACCAACGAAGCCGTCCGGAAGAATGGCATGCTGAATCGGGCCGCCGACGAACACATCCACGTCCGCGAGAACTCCAGAACCGCCACCGAACATGGTCCCCACCCCTCTGCGAAATTTACCTTCATGCAGAAATTGATTCCAGGCGCAAAAAATCTCCTACATGCCAATCGGCATGGCAAATTGGAGGCTCAGAACCCTAGGAAACGCATCACCCAATCGCATCTTCGGTGAGCCGCCCGAACCTTCAATCGACGGCAAAGAGACCATAAAAAGGCGAAGCTCGAGGAGGCAACCACGAAAAGGGGAATCAAGCCCACCTTCGCCAGCCCGTCCAGCATCGCATACAGGAGTGAATGGAGATCATAAATGCCTAGATATAGTTACAAAACACCCAAACAGAGAATAATGCACATATCTCGATTAAAGCTAACTAAGGACCTCTAGGCTCTACCCATTGATGCACGGAGCGTGACTGTTTTCCTTTTTCGGGGAATGGCAGGATGTCTTGGACTGCGCCCTTGACGGGTAATAATGCATCGGCCCAAAAGTCAACAGTTCTATTCGAGAGTGCAGCAGACAGAGACCGCAGGAGTAACTGCAGACCGCGTGCGGCTGACATTGGCGCCGATGGAAGAACCGCGGTCGCCTACGCCGACTGGGCCATGGCTTCGCAGGTCTACGCCGAGACGGCGAAGGTGCTGAGCCGAGCGGTCCACGCAGAAGGGGACCCGGTCGTGGTGACGATCGACAACCGACTGTCCGCTGCCCGTACAGCAGCAGCGACCACCCCAGCAGCATGAAGCGCGAAGGCCACCCGGAATCTTCCGGGTGGCCTTCGCGCGACCGGTTTTTCTTCCAACAAGCCGCTCTACCGCTCCACGCCCGGCAGGAGCGGCCTGCTACTGGTCGGGGTGGACCGCCTGGACTCCGGCCCCTTCGTACAGGTCGGGCGTCAGGGTGAGCAGGAAGCGCCCGGCAGGGAAGTCGGCGGAGGGGCGGGCGGCGTGGATGGCATGGACGACCGCCCAGGAGTACCCGGCATGCAGCAACGCAGCGGCGGTGAGCGCGGCTTCTGTGTCGAAGGGCTCGATCGTGATGAACCGCAGCCCGTGGATATAGGGGAGGAGGCCGGACTGCTCGCTGTCGCCGGCCGTCAGGGAGAGCACGGGGGCGTAGAGGGTGCCCAGGCCCCCGGATGCCTGGACGTAGAACGCGGCGACAGCCTCGTTGTACGGATCCTTGGGGTCGTGGAGGGCGGCGGCGGTCGTGTGGTCCAGGACGACCGCGATCGGCCCCACTATGCGGCCGCCGAGCCCTGGCCGGCGGCAAGGCGCTCCAGGAGACCGCGGGCTTTCGCCTCGGCCTCCTCGCTGGGCACGCTGCCCAGTGCGGAGGCGAGCTCGGCGCGGGCCTGCGCGGCGCGTTCCGCGTACTCGGCCTGGGTCGGTCGGCCCTCGGCGAGATCCTCGACCAGTTGCCGGATCGTCGTGTTGCCCTCGGCCGCCAGAACGGCGAGCCGGTCACGCGCGGCCGAGCTCACCTTGATGCTCGTTTCGTCTGCCATACCCTGACTCTACTGCAAGTAGAGGAGCGAGCGCAGCCCGCAGGCCGGAGGAGTCGCCGGGGCCTCCCGGCCGCCCGCCCGCACCCCGCCGCACACCACAGTCAGGCGGGCCGGTCCGGCGAGCCGAGCACACCACGCGTGCGTAGTTGAGCGAGGTGCTCCAGCCCGCCAGGCCGGTACAGCGGCGCCGCATCGATATCAGCTTCGGCTGCGCTCATCCGGCGGGCGCCGCCGGCCTCGAGCTGGGCGACGGCAGGAGAAGGTTGCGGCTGGGCCCGTGGCCGAGCGGCCGGCGCGTGATGCTCATAGCAGCTGATCGTATGTGTCCACGCGGACCGGAGGGTCACGTCTGCTGGTTGAGGTATTCGAGGGCGCGCAGCAGCAGCGGGCGGTGCGCGGCGTAGAGGGTGCGCCCGGCTGCGGTGACCGCTGCTTCCAACTGCTCGAGGGAGCCGGCCGGGGCCGTCTCTCCCGGGTCAACCATGCCACCCGGGGAAGCAGGCGGGTTCGTTGAATTCTGACCGGTGAGTCGCAGGAACCGACGCGTGAGTGGTTCACCGACAGCTATGAGTATGGCGGGTTCGCGGCCGAACGAGCTCGAGGCGAGCGGTCGTCATCGCTGCGGTGTGTCTGGCCGGTCGGCGATTGGGTGCCGTGGTCGGGCCGCGCTTGACCTTGACGCTGGGTCAACCCTCCATCCTTCCGGGAAGAGCTTCCGGGCGGTCGCCTGGAACAGCTCCGCGAAGGAGGCAGATGACCATGACAGCCCAATCGATCGCCGGTCCGGCGATTCGCGTGCAGGGACTGGAGAAGTCGTACGGGCAGCTCGAAGTGCTGCGCGGTGTGGACTTCGACGTGGCGCCGAGCAGCATCTTTGCCCTGCTCGGTTCCAACGGGGCGGGCAAGACCACGACCGTGAGGATCCTCGCCACGCTCCTGAAGGCCGACGCGGGGGCGGCGAGCGTCAATGGCTTCGACGTTGCCACGCAACCGGCGAACGTGCGGGAGTCCATCAGCCTCACCGGGCAGTTCGCGGCCGTCGACGAGATCCTCAGCGGTCGGGAGAACCTCGCCCTGGTCGCCAGGCTGCGCCACCTCAAGAACCCTGGCGCGATCGCGGATGACCTGCTGAGGCGCTTTTCGCTGAGCGAGGCGGGCGCGCGGCGAGTGTCCACGTATTCGGGTGGGATGCGCCGCCGACTGGACATCGCGATGAGCCTCATCGGGAATTCGCCGATGATTTTCCTGGACGAGCCGACGGCCGGTCTTGACCCCGAGGCGCGCATCGAGGTGTGGGAGGCGGTCAAGGAGCTCGCTGGCCATGGAACGACGGTGCTGCTCACCACGCAGTACCTGGACGAGGCCGAGCAGCTGGCCGACCGGATCGCGATTCTCCACCAGGGTCGGATCATCGTGAACGGCACCCTCGCCGAGCTGAAGCAGCTCTTCCCGCCCGCCAAGGTCGAGTACGTCGAGAAGCAGCCGACTCTCGAGGAGATCTTTCTCGCAGTCATCGGGGGCATCGACAAGAGCGACGTCACTGGCACGACAACTGGGGGACGAGGATGACCGCGTACTTCTTCAACGACACTGTCGCGCTCACGGGGCGGACCCTGCGCCATGTCACACGCAGCATGGACACCATCATCACGACCGCCATCACGCCGGTCGCCATGATGCTGATGTTCGTCTACGTGTTCGGCGGCGCCATCGATACCGGGTCGGTTCCGTACGTGAACTACATGCTGCCCGGCATCCTGCTCATGACCATCGCCTCAGGCATCTCCTACACCGCGTACCGGCTGTTCACCGATGTGAAGAGCGGGATCTTCGAACGATTCCAGTCCATGCCGATCGCGCGGTCGGGTGTGCTGTGGGCCCACGTCGTCACCTCCCTGGTCGCCAACCTGATCGCGCTCGTGCTCGTCGTGGGCGTCGCTGTGCTCATGGGCTTCCGCTCAGGGGCAGGAGTGTCTGCATGGCTCGCGATCGCCGGCATCCTGCTCCTGTTCACTCTGGCGCTGACCTGGCTCGCCGTGATCCCCGGGCTTTCTGCGTCGTCGGTCGAGGGCGCCGGCGCGTTTGCCTACCCCCTTATCTTCCTGCCGTTCGTCAGTTCGGCGTTCGTGCCCACAAAGACGATGCCCGGCCCGGTGCGCTGGTTCGCCGAACATCAGCCGGTGACGTCGATCGTCAACACGATCCGCAACCTGTTCGCCCAGCAGCCGGTCGGTGACGACATCTGGACCGCCCTCGCATGGTGCGTCGGCATCCTCGTCGTGGCGTACATCTTCGCGATGGCTGCCTATCGCCGGAAGATCGCCTGAGGCAGGCTGAGACCCATGCTCACCATCAGCCAGCTTGCGGCGTACGCCGGGGTGACGGTGCGGGCGGTACGTCACTACCACCGGATCGGGTTGTTGCCGGAGCCCGAGCGCGACCGGTCCGGATACCGGACCTACGACGCTGGCGCGGTCGTGCGACTGATCCGGATCCGCACCCTCGCAGACGCCGGCGTGCCGCTGGCCCGCGTGCAGGAACTCCTCGCCGCCGGCCCGGAGGAGTTCGCCGACGGCGTCCAGGAGATCGACAAGGCCCTGCGTGCCGAGATCCGGCGGCTGCAGGACACTCGCGGCCGACTCGCCAGGCTCGCCGCCGGAGAGCACCTGGCGCTTCCGCAGAGCGTTGTGGACTACCTCGACCGGCTGCGCGGTCTCGGCGTTGAGGAGCGGTACATCGAGATGGAGCGGGACGCCTGGATCATGATCGCCGCCCAGGTGCCGCATTCGATCGACTCCGTGATCGCCAAGAAGCACGAGGAGCTGGACGACCCCGACATGGTGAAGCTCTACAGCCTTCTCAGCGGGGCACTCGACTGGCCGGCCGACGACCCGCGGATCGTCGAGGTCGCCGACATCATGGAGCGCTTGATGGTTCGCGCTGTGGAGGCCGGCGAGGTGGGTGCCGATGACGGCATCGACGATCAGTTCGTCGACCTGCTGGACTCAACCATGGTCGAGTCCTCACCGCACGCCGCGCGGCTGTTGGCGATCCTGGAGGAGCGGGGCTGGAGGGGCTGGACCCGCATCGAGCGAGTGCCTGCCGACAGACTCAACACTGACCTGCCGCCATCGTGAAGGCAGGTCAGCGCCCTGGAGTGACGCTATTTGGGGCACGTGCTCCCCGGGGGCGGCCGTCTGCCTCAGTGAGGAACAGGGCCGGCGCGGTGGGGGTGGGCAGCGTGGATGTACTTCATGGCAGTGGTGATGGAGATTCCGAAGACACGGACGAGGCGGACGGGATCTTCGGTCTCGCGGGCCTCATGTCGACGACGGCGATATTCCCCAGGGGGTCTGTCGGGGGAATTCCCCACCCCCTGGGGTTGTCGACGGTCATGGAATTCCCCACCTCAAGTGGGTTTGGCGTCAGTTAATTCCGTAGTCACGTTTCCCCATGGGGACAGCGGTCGCGCTGGGCGACGTATCGGCTCCGCTGTCAGCCGCCTGCTGGCGA
>NZ_JANIIC010000132.1 GCF_024519315.1 Streptomyces malaysiensis subsp. samsunensis
AGACGACGGCGGCCCCGACCGCTTCCTCACCAGCCTCGCGGAGCTCTCCACCGGCGGAGTGCCGGTGCACTGGCCCACCGTCTACGCCGGAACCACACCCTCCCGAATCCCCCTGCCCACCTACCCCTTCCAGCATCAGCACTACTGGCTGGCCGCCACCGGCCACACCGGGGATGTCGGCTCCGTCGGGCTGCGCGAGGCGGCGCATCCGCTGCTGGGGGCCGTGGTCAGCGTGCCGGACACCGGAGGGGTGCTGCTGTCGGGGCGGCTCGCGCCATCAGCGCAATCGTGGCTGGCCGACCACATGCTGTCCGGCGTCGCCCTGCTGCCGGGTACGGCGATCGTGGAGTTGGCCGTACGCGCCGGGGACGAGACCGGTACCCCGGTGCTTGAGGAGCTGGTCCTCGGCCAGCCGATGCTGCTCCCCGAGGACGGCGCGCTTCAGGTGCAGGTCCTGGTCGGCGCGGCCGAGGACGACGGGCGCCGGGCAGTTCGTGTCTACTCCCGGGGCGATGAATCCGAGCCCTGGGTCGAGCACGCTTCCGGTGTCCTGTCCCCGCAGCCGGTCGCTCCCGTCGAGGTGGCGGAGCGGCAGTGGCCGCCCGCCGGGGCGGAACCCGTGGCCCTGGAGGGCTTCTACGACCGCCTGGCCCAGGCGGGTTACGAGTACGGGCCGGTGTTCCGCGGGCTCACCGCCGCGTGGACCCGCGACGGTGATGTGTTCGCCGAGATCACCCTCGGCGAGGAGCAGCATGAACTCGCGGGCCGCTTCGGCATCCATCCGGCGCTGCTGGACGCGGCGCTGCACGCGAGCAACTTCTGCCCGGGCAACGAGCCGGGCGCCGGGACGTATCTGCCGTTCTCGTGGAACGGTGTGCGGCTGCACGCCGCCGGCGCCACCGCCCTGCGGGTGCGGGTCAGCTCCACCGGGCCGGACCATCTGTCACTGCACGCGACCGATCCGCACGGGGTGCCCGTGGTGACGGTCGGGTCGCTGGTGCTCAGGGAGACCACCGCGGAGCAGCTCAGCAGCACATCGGCCTCGTCCACCGCGGACTCCCGGTTCACCGTGGAGTGGACCGAGCACCCCTTGGCCGAGCACGAGGTGTCGTGGGCGGAGCTGGACGCCGTACACGACAACGACACATGGCCGCCGGTGGTCGTCGCCGACACCCGGACGTACGCCACCGAGGACGGCGGACTGCCGGAGCGCGCCCGTGCGCTGACCGGCCGGGTGCTTACCGCGATACAGCGTCTGATCAGCGACGACGGGCTCGCCGACAGCCGCCTGGTGCTGCTCACCCACGGTGGTATGGCGGTGCATGACGAAACCGAGGTCACCGATCCGGCCGCGGCCGCGGTGTGGGGCCTGGTGCGCTCCGCACAGGCCGAACACCCGGGCCGGGTGTGTGTGATCGACACCGACGACCGGTCGGCCGAAACCCTGCCCGCCGCGCTGGCCACGGCGGAACCCCAGCTCGCGCTGCGCGGTGGAACCGCATGGGTGCCACGCCTGGTGCGTGTGCGCCCGGGGCTCGCGGTACCGGCAGCCGCGGCGTGGCATCTGGATGTCACCGAACACGGCACGCTGGAGAACCTCGCCCTGGTGCCGCACCCTCGGGCGGAGGCACCGCTGGAGGCGGGCCAGGTGCGGATCGCGGTGCGCGCCGCCGGGCAGAACTTCCGCGATGTGCTGATCGCCCTCGGCATGTACGAGGCGGAGATCGGCACCGAGGGCGCCGGTGTGGTGGCCGAGGTCGGCCCGGGTGTGGCGGACCTGGCTGTGGGCGACCGGGTGATGGGCATGCTGCCCGGTTCGTTCGGGCCGCTGGTGGTGGCGGACCGCCGGACGGTGGTGCGGATGCCGCGCGGCTGGTCGTTCACGGCGGCGGCCGGGGTGCCGGTCGCCTATCTCACCGCCCTGTACGCGCTGCGGGACCTGGGCGATGTCCAGCCGGGTGAGACGGTGCTCGTACACGCCGCCGCCGGTGGTGTCGGCATGGCCGCCGTACACCTCGCCCACCACTTCGGCGCCACCGTGCTCGCCACCGCTCACCCGGACAAACACCACAGCCTCGAACGGCTCGGGGTGCCCGCGGAACGACGCGCCTCCAGCCGCGACCTCGCCTACGCCCGCACCTTCCCCGCCGCCGACATCGTCCTCAACTCCCTCACCGGGGAACACATCGACGCCTCCCTCGAACTCCTCGGCCCCGGCGGCCGGTTCATCGAGATGGGGCGCACCGACATCCGCGACGCGGATGAGGTGGGCGCGGCCCATCCGGACCGGACGTATCGCGCGTTCGACCTGGGCGCGGACGCGGGGCCGGACCGTATTCAGGAGCTGCTGGCCGAGTTGGTGGGCCTGTTCGAGCGGGGCCTGATCCCGCCGCTGCCCACCCGGCCGTGGGACATCACCCGCGCCCCCGACGCGTTCCGCTGGATGAGCCAGGGCCGTCACACCGGCAAGGTCGTGCTCACCGTCCCCCGCGCCCTCGACCCCGAGGGCACCGTACTGATCACCGGCGGCACCGGCACCCTCGGCGCCGCCATCACCCGCCACCTCGTCACCCAGCACGGTGTACGCCATCTGGTCCTCGCCAGCCGCCAGGGGCCGAACGCCCCCGGCGCGGCCGAGCTCCACGACGAACTGACCGCACTGGGCGCACGGGTACGGATCACCGCCTGCGATATCGCCGACCGCGGCCAACTCGCCACGCTCCTGGGCGACATCCCGGCCGACCACCCCCTCACCGGCATCGTGCACACCGCCGGCGCCCTCGCCGACGGCACCATCACCACACTCGACCCCGACCGCGTCGACATCGTCTTCCGCCCCAAAGTCGACGCCATCGCCCACCTGCACGAGCTCACCCGCCACCAGGATCTGGCTCTCTTCGCCGTGTACTCCTCCGCCGCCGGAATCCTCGGGAACGCGGGCCAGGCCAACTACGCGGCCGCCAACACCTTCCTCGACGCCTTCGTGCAGCGGCGGCGCGCGGCGGGGCTGGCCGGGCTGTCCCTGGCCTGGGGCCTGTGGGCGGAGACCAGCAACCTCTCCGCGGCGCTGACGACGGCCAACCGGGATCGCACCCCGTCCGGTGTCGTCCGCCCGATGAGCACCGAGCACGCCCTGAGCCTCTTCGACGGCGCTCTCGGCCTGGGCCTGCCCCTGGTGGTGCCGGCGAAGCTGGACCCCGGCGCGCTGCGGGACGAGCCCGCTCCGGGTGCGGTGTCGCCGCTGCTGACCGGTCTCGTCCGCCCGGCCCGGCGCACCCTGCGGTCCTCGGCGGGCCAGTTCGCCGAAGGCGGTCTCGCGGCCCGGCTGGCGGCGCTGTCCGAGGCCGACCGGCACCGGTTGCTGCTGGACCTGGTACGGGAACACACGGCGACCGTGCTCGGGCACACCGGGAAGGACGCCGTGGACGCCAGGCGCGCGTTCAGCGAGATCGGGGTCGACTCGCTCATCGCGGTGGAACTGCGCAACCGGCTCTCCAGCGCCACCGGGCTGCGCCTCCCCGCGACGGTCGTGTTCGACTACGCGACACCGGAGGCGGTGGCCGTACATCTGCGGTCCGTAGTGGCCGGGGACACCGCCACCCCGTCGACATCGGCGGTGGCACCCACTTCCACGGTGGCTCCGGCGGACGACCCGGTGGCCATCGTGTCCATGTACTGCCGACTGCCCGGTAAGGTCACCGGCCCGGAGGAGCTGTGGGATCTGGTGTTCCAGGGCCGGGACGCGATCGGCCCGTTCCCCACGGACCGCGGCTGGGACCTGGAGACACTCTTCGACCTCGATCCGGAAGCCGTGGGCAAGTCCTACGTACGCGAGGGCGGTTTCCTCACCGACGCCGGTGAGTTCGACGCCGAGTTCTTCGGCATCTCGCCACGTGAGGCGCTGGCGATGGACCCGCAGCAGCGGCTGCTCGCCGAGACCTCATGGGAGCTGTTCGAGCGGGCGGGCATCGACCCGACATCCGTGCGCGGACAGTCCATCGGGGTGTTCGCCGGGGTCATCGACCAGGGGTACTTCGGCCACTCCCAGGCGCCGCAGCCGGAGTTGGAGGGGTATCTGATGACCGGCAGCACCACGAGTGTGGCCTCCGGTCGGGTGGCCTATCTGCTGGGCCTCGAAGGCCCCGCGGTGACGGTGGACACGGCGTGCTCGTCGTCGCTGGTGGCGCTCCATCTGGCCGTACAGGCGCTGAGGGCAGGCGAATGCTCGATGGCCCTCGCCGGTGGCGTGACGGTGATCGCCAAACCCAGCGGTTTCATCAGCTTCTCCCGCCAGCGCGGGCTCGCCCCCGATGGCCGCAGCAAGTCCTTCAGCGAGGGCGCCGACGGCACCACGTTCAGCGAGGGCATCGGGCTAGTGCTGCTGGAACGGCTCTCGGATGCCCGCCGCAACGGCCATGAGGTGCTGGCCGTTATCCGTGGCACGGCGGTGAACCAGGACGGGGCGAGCAACGGCCTCACCGCGCCGAACGGGCCCTCCCAGCAGCGGGTGATCCGGCAGGCCCTGGCGAACGCCGGGCTGACGGCGGCCGATGTGGACGCCGTCGAGGCCCATGGCACCGGCACCGCCCTGGGCGACCCGATCGAGGCGCAGGCGCTCCTGGCCACGTACGGCCAGGAGCGAGCGGAGGATCAGCCGCTGTGGCTCGGCTCGCTGAAATCCAACATCGGCCACACCCAGGCCGCCGCGGGCATCGCAGGCATCATCAAGATGGTGCTGGCGATACGGCACGGCACACTTCCGCAGTCCCTGCACGCCGATGAACCCACCACCAAGGTCGACTGGGCTTCGGGGGCGGTGTCCCTGCTCTCCGAGGCCCGGCCCTGGCCGGAGACCGGGCACCCCCGCCGCGCCGGGATCTCCTCCTTCGGTATCAGCGGGACGAACGCACATGTGATTCTGGAGCAGGAGCCGGAGGCGGCTGCCCCCGAAGCAGCGGCGGACGACGCGGGTACGCCTGGCTTGGTGGCCACGGGTGGGGTGGTGCCGTGGGTGCTGTCCGCCAAGAGCCCCTCGGCGCTGCGCGCTCAGGCCGAACGTCTCGTCGGACGCCTGGAGTTGGGCGATGCCCCGCGTGCGGTGGATGTGGGCTGGTCGCTGGCCACCACCCGCGCGGCTCTCGAACACCGAGCGGTCATCCTCGCCACCGACACCGAAAGCGGCACGGAAACCGCCCGTGCCCTGGCGGAGGGACGGCCTGACCCACTCCTGATCACCGGACAGACCGGAACGGACGGCAAGACCGTGTTCGTCTTCCCCGGCCAAGGCGCCCAATGGGCCGGAATGGGAGCACAACTCCTCCACACCTCGCCCGTCTTCGCCGAACGCCTCCACGAATGTGCCGAGGCCCTGGCCCCGTACACCGACTGGTCACTGATCGACGTCATCACCGGTACGCCCGATGCTCCCTCGCTCGACCGCGTCGATGTCGTACAACCCGCCACCTTCGCCGTCGTCGTCTCCCTAGCCGCACTCTGGCAGTCCTGCGGCATCCACCCCGACGCCGTCATCGGGCACTCCCAAGGCGAAATCGCCGCCGCCTGCGTCGCCGGACACCTCACCCTCCCCACCGCAGCCAAAATCATCACCCTCCGCAGCCAGACCATCGCCCACCACCTCGCCGGACACGGCGGCATGATGTCCCTCGCCGCCCCCGCCGACACCATCGACCTCACCAACTGGCACGGCAAACTCTGGATCGCCGCACACAACAGCCCCAACGCCACCGTCATCGCAGGCGACGCCGACGCCCTCCACGAACTCCACACCCACTACACCGACCAAGGCATCCGAGCCCGCAACATCCCCGTCGACTACGCCTCCCACACCGGACACGTCGACACCATCGAAGACGCACTCCACCAGGCCCTGGCCGACACCACCACCGAGCCCGGCACCATCCCCTGGCTCTCCACCGTCACCGGCCAGTGGACCGAACCCCACACCGCCGACGGCGACTACTGGTACCGCAACCTCCGCCAAACCGTGCGGTTCGACACCACCATCCGCACCCTCGCCGACGACGACTACCGCACCTTCATCGAAATCAGCCCCCACCCCGTCCTCACCACCGCCATCCAAGAAACCCTCGAAACCACCAACACCCCCAACCCCACCATCACCGGCACCCTCCGCCGCAACGACGACACCCCCACCCGATTCCTCACCCACCTCGCCCACCTCACCACCCACGGCCACACACCCAACTGGACCACCCTCTACACCCACACCAACCCCCACCCCACACACCTCCCCACCTACCCCTTCCAACACCACCACTACTGGCTCCAGCCGTCCGAGGTGCCGGAGGCGGTGGCCGACGGGGTGTTCTGGGACGCCGTGGAGCGGGGCGACCTGGCGTCCCTGGCCGATTCACTCGGTGTCGAGGAGAAGACGTTGGAGCCCGTTCTGCCGGGGCTGACGTCGTGGCGACGGCGTAACCAGGACCAGTCCACCGTGGACAGCTGGTCGTACCGCATCTCCTGGGATCCGGTGGCGACCGGGGAGCCCCCATCACTGCCAGGAGCGTGGCTGGTGGCCGTGCCCGCACCGCAGGCGAACGACGACTCGGTGATGGGCCTGGTCGCCGCGCTGGCCGAGCATGGCGCCGAACCCGTGGTGGTCGAGGTGGACACCGTCGACCAGGCGGAGCTGACCGCCTGTCTGCGGGAGCGGCTGGCCGATTCCGGTGGTGAGTACGCCGGGGTGGTGTCCCTGCTGGCGTGGGATGAGCGGAGTTGCGAACCCGGCACCCTCTCCCGGGGCGTGGCGGCCACGGTGGCGCTGATGCAGGCCGTGGAGGAGATCGGGCTCGCCGCTCCCCTGTGGTGCCTGACCCGTGGCGCGGTGGCCGTGCGTGAGCCCTCCGAGGTGACGAGCGAGTTCCAGCCGCTGGTCTGGGGGATGGGCGTGGTGCAGGGGCTGGATCAGCCGACCGCCTGGGGCGGGATCGTGGATCTGCCGCAGACGCCGGACGAGACGGCCCTCGCCCGGCTGTGCTCGGTCCTCGCCGGAGTGGATGCGGAGGACCAGGTCGCGGTGCGCGCGTCGGGGGTGTTCGCGCGGCGGATGCGGCGCGAACCGGTGACGTCGGCACCGGTCTGGCGGCCACGGGACACGGTGCTGATCACCGGTGGCACCGGTGGGCTCGGTTCGTACGTGGCCCGTTGGGCCGCGGGCCACGGCGCACGGCATCTGGTGTTGCTCAGCCGTCAGGGTGCGCAGGCGCCGGGCGCGGCGGAGCTGGAGGCCGAGCTGACCGCACTGGGCGCGGACGTGACCATCGCGGCCTGTGATGTGACCGACCGGGAGCAGCTCGCCGCCGTGCTGGCGGAGCTCCCGGACGGCGCGCCGCTGTCGGCCGTGGTCCACGCCGCGGGGCTGGCGCTGCCGGAGAAGCCGCTCTCGAAGATGACACTCGCCGAGTTCGCCGATATCGGCCGGGCGAAGATCGCCGGCGCACGGCACCTCGACAACCTGCTGTGGGACCGGGAGTTGGACGCGTTCGTCCTCTTCTCGTCCGGAGCGGCGGCCTGGGGCAGCGGCGGCCAGAGCGCCTACGCCGCCGGCAACGCCTACCTCGACGCACTGGCGCAGCGCCGCCGCGCTCGGGGGCTGGCGGCCACGTCAGTGGCGTGGGGCGCCTGGGGCGGTGGCCTCGGCACGATCGACGAGATGATGGGTGCGCAGTGGCGCCGTACGGGTCTGATGACCATGGACCCGCGGCTGGCGGCGCTGGCGATGGCGCATACGGTGGGCGGCGGCGCCGTCCACGGTGTGGTGGCCGACATCGACTGGGAACGGTTCGCCCCCGGCTACACCATGGCCCGGTTCCGGCCGCTGCTGCGGGGACTGCCCGATGTCATCGACCTGCTGACGGAGGACACATCTGAGGACGGCGCGGGCCAGACGGAGCTGATCGCACGGCTGGCCGGGCTGACCCCCGAGGAGCAGGAGCGGCTGCTCACCGAGTTGGTGCAGGCAGAGGCCGCGGCCGTGCTCGGCCATGCGAACGCCGACGCCACCGGGGACCGTCCGTTCAGCGAGATCGGATTCGACTCGCTGACGGCGGTGGAGCTGCGCAACCGCCTCAATGCCGCCACGGGGCTGCGGCTGCCCGCGACCATGGTGTTCGACCACCCGCGGCCCAGTGCGCTGGCCCGCCGTATCCGCACCGAACTCGGTCAGGCCGACACCTCGTCGGTGGACTCGGTGCTCGCCGAACTGGAGCGGCTGGAAGCACATTTGGCGGCGCTGCCCAAGGAGAAGATCGAACGCGCCCGGATCACCTCACGGCTACAGCGGATGACCACCAAGGTCGCCGAGATCGAGGCGGTCGGCGCGGGCGGCGAAACCGTCACCGAACGACTCGACACGGCGAGCGCCGACGATGTGTTCGCCTTCATCGACCAGGAGTTCGGCGTGGACTGATTCCCCGTCTCGTCTCCGCTCACCGATTTCACCCACGAGGCTCTTGGCGAGGTCCAGATGGCGAATGACGAAAAGCTCCTCAACTACCTCAAGCGGGTTACCGCCGATCTGCACCAGACGCGGGAGCGGTTGCGCAAGGCCGAGACGGCGACGGAGGAGCCGATCGCCATCGTCGGCATGGGCTGCCGTTACCCGGGCGGTGTGACCACCCCGGACGGGCTGTGGGATCTGGTGGCCGACGGCCGGGACGCGATCGCCGGATTTCCGGAGGACCGTGGCTGGAACCTGGAGAACCTCTTCGACGCCGACCCGGACGCCGTCGGCACCTCCTATGTGCATGAGGGCGGTTTCCTCGCCGCCGCGGCGGAGTTCGACGCCGAGTTCTTCGGTATCTCCCCACGGGAGGCGCTGGCCACCGACCCCCAGCAGCGGCTGCTGCTGGAGACCGCGTGGGAGACCTTCGAGAACGCCCGGATCGACCCGAGTTCGCTGGCGGACAGCGACGTCGGCGTGTTCACCGGAATGGCCAACGGCGACTACGCGCTGACCGTGGACCAGGTGCCGGAAGGATTCGAGGGATATCTGGGTATCGGCGGCGCGGGCAGCATCGCGTCCGGCCGTATCTCGTACTCGCTGGGTCTGCTCGGCCCGGCGGTCAGCCTGGACACCGGGTGCTCCTCGTCGCTCGTGGCGATGCACCTGGCAAGCTACGCGCTCCGGTCCGGGGAGTGCTCCATGGCGCTCGCCGGTGGGGCGATGGTGATGGCCACCCCCGGCGGATTCGTCGGATTCTCCCGGCAGCGCGGCCTGGCGCGGGACGGGCGCTGCAAGTCCTTCGGGGAGGGCGCGGACGGCACCAACTGGTCCGAGGGCGTAGGGCTCTTGCTGCTGGAGCGGCTGTCCGACGCCCGCCGCAACGGCCACGAGGTACTCGCGGTCATCCGTGGCACGGCCGTCAACCAGGACGGCGCCTCCAACGGCCTGACCGCGCCCAACGGCCCCTCCCAGGAACGAGTGATCCGGCAGGCATTGGCGAACGCCGGACTGACGGTGGCCGATGTGGACGTGGTGGAGGGCCATGGCACCGGCACCGCCCTCGGCGACCCCATCGAGGCCCAGGCACTCCTGGCCACCTACGGACAGAACCGCCCGGAGGACCAGCCCCTCTGGCTCGGCTCCATCAAGTCCAACATCGGGCACACCCAGGCCGCCGCGGGCGCCGCGGGCATCATCAAGATGGTCCAGGCCATGCGGCATGGCGTACTGCCCAAGACGCTCCACGCCGACCAGCCCACCAGCAAGGTCGACTGGGCTTCGGGCGCGGTCTCTCTGCTGACTGAGGCGCGGCCCTGGCCGGAGACGGAACACCCGCGCCGCGCCGGGATCTCCTCCTTCGGCGTCAGCGGTACGAACGCACATGTGATCCTTGAGCAGCCCCCGGAGGCGGAGACCGCCGAGACGGAGGTGGACGACGCGGGTACGCCCGGGCTGGTGGCCACAGGTGGCGTGGTGCCGTGGGTGCTGTCCGGCAAGACTCAGGCGGCGCTGCGGGCCCAGGCGGAGCGGCTGGTCAGCCATCTGGAGTCCGGGAGCGACGCCAACGCGGTGGATGTGGGCTGGTCGCTGGCCACCACCCGCGCGGCTCTCGAACACCGAGCGGTCATCCTCGCCACCGACACCGAAAGCGGCACGGAAACCGCCCGTGCCCTGGCGGAGGGACGGCCTGACCCACTCCTGATCACCGGACAGACCGGAACGGACGGCAAGACCGTGTTCGTCTTCCCCGGCCAAGGCGCCCAATGGGCCGGAATGGGAGCACAACTCCTCCACACCTCACCGGTCTTCGCGGCCCGGCTCCACGAATGCGCCGAGGCCCTGGCCCCGTACACCGACTGGTCACTGATCGACGTCATCACCGGCGCACCCGACGCTTCCTCGCTCGACCGCGTCGATGTCGTACAACCCGCCACCTTCGCCATCGTCGTCTCCCTCGCCGCGCTCTGGCAGTCCTGCGGCATCCACCCCGACGCCGTCATCGGCCACTCCCAGGGCGAAATCGCCGCCGCCTGCGTCGCCGGACACCTCACCCTCCCCACCGCCGCCAAAATCATCACCCTCCGCAGCCAGACCATCGCCCACCACCTCGCCGGACACGGCGGCATGATGTCCGTCCTCACCCCACACAAACAGGTCAAGGAAACACTCACCCAGTGGCAGGGCAAACTCTGGATCGCCGCACACAACAGCCCTCAGACAACCGTTGTCGCAGGCGACACCGACGCCCTCCACGAACTCCACACCCACTACACCGACCAGGGCATCCGAGCCCGCATCATCCCCGTCGACTACGCCTCCCACACCGGACACGTCGACACCATCGAAGACGCACTCCACCAGGCCCTGGCCGACACCACCACCGAGCCCGGCACCATCCCCTGGCTCTCCACCGTCACCGGCCAGTGGACCGAACCCCACACCGCCGACGGCGACTACTGGTACCGCAACCTGCGCCAGACCGTCCAGTTCGACACCACCATCCGCACCCTCGCCGACGACGACTACCGCACCTTCATCGAAA
>NZ_JANIIC010000133.1 GCF_024519315.1 Streptomyces malaysiensis subsp. samsunensis
TAGAACCCGTCTTTGAACCTCAGAAGCTGTCACCTCCACTCCGGGGTGGGCTTTTGAGGGGACTGGTGGCCAAGCCGCGCTCTCCGTATCGCTGTCGCGGGGCTCGGCTTCGGCCAACGCGACGACCCCGGACCTGAGTAGGTCCGGGGTCCTGGGAGCTCCCCGCGCACGGAGGTCAGGCCGCTCCACCCCATGATCAGAGGATGGAGCGGAGTTGATACGACCCGGCGATGGTGACGCCGTAGCCATCGGGATGGCTGACACCTTCGCCAGTAATGGCGTTAATACACCTTTTGCGGGTTGGCGTGTCACGGCTCAGGGCGAGCCCACCAAACGGGTCAAGCAGGCGGTTCTGCCGCAGCTGAGCGGGTGACAGGGCTCCCGATCCCTGGCACTGGCTGTCGTGAGCGACCCCGGACTCAATGCCTGGCGTCGGTGCCGTGCCCGGGGTCTGCCGGGCAGTCGCAGCAGACCTTCACAGGCCATCCCAGGCGGCCCCGCCCCTCGGGGCCGCTGGCGGTGTAGGCGTATCCCCCCTCGTGTAGACCCTCGGTGGCACCGCATCGGGCACACGCCCGGCCGCTCAGCCGTCGATCCTGCTCGGGCGTCATACGGAGGGGATACAGGACTTTGGCGCGGACGTCGCGGTATGCCGGGGAGATCGAGGACGACAGGATCGCGCGGGCGAGGGATTGCCGGGAGCGGGGCATGAGCACTTTCGGTCGTGGAGTGGGGCCGCCCGGCGGCACCGCGGGGAGAGATGCTGCTGTCGGGCGACCACCCGACGTGCCTGCCCCGGTCAGTCGGGCCCATGCCCGACATCACTCGTATGGGGGGTTATCAAGGTCATGCGGCCCGTGCGACCAGGGCTCGGGTTAGGGGAGACCGGATACATCATCCACGCCAGACTCCGCTCAACGACCCACGCAGGTGGGTGGTCGAGAGGTTGCTGGCGTGGCTGCTGCACGCCCGCAGGAACACATGAGTGATCTGTTGGTGGGCAGTTCGGAATCCCCGCCCACGGCCAGTTGATGGGGAGGTTCGGGCAACGGCCTGATGCCAGCCTTGGAAGCGCTCCGGGCCGGTGCCCGGACAGAGTCGCTGGCAGGCGCCGTGTGCCGTCGTTGCCGTCACTGTTGCCGTCAGCCGCCTACTAGCCTGCGGTTGCGCTGGACCGAGGAGAAGAAGGACCAGGCGATCAGGACGACGCCGACGAGGCCGGTGATGACTTCGTGTATCTCGTACTGGATGGTGACGAGCAGGATCACGGCGAGGGCGCCGATCGCGTAGTGCGCGCCGTGCTCCAGGTAGACGTAGTCGTCGAGGGTGCCCTGGCGGACCAGGTAGACCGTGAGCGAGCGGACGTACATCGCGCCGATGGCGAGGCCGAGCGCCATCAGGACGATGTCGTTGGTGATCGCGAAGGCGCCGATGACGCCGTCGAAGGAGAAGGACGCGTCCAGGACCTCCAGGTAGAGGAACATGAAGAACGCGGCCTTGCCAGCCATCACGACCGCCGGGACCTTCTTGCCGCTCCTCTTGGCCTCTTCCTCAGCCTCGTGCTCGCGCTCCTCCTCTTCCTCGAGCTTGTTCTCGAAGTAGCCGGAGAGGCCGCCGACTATCAGGTAGGTGATCAAGCCCGCGATGCCGGCAATCAGGACGGTCTCCGTCTTGCCCACGTGGATGCCGCCGTGCTGGTGGGCGTTGGTGGCGAAGGTCATCGCGGAGACGAGCAGCACGATGAGCGCGATGCAGACGGAGAGCATGTCGACCTTGCCGAGCTTGGCGAGCGGACGCTCCAGCCAGCCGAGCCACTTGATCTCCCGGTCCTCGAAGATGAAGTCGAGGAAGATCATCAACAGGAACATGCCACCGAAGGCGGCGATCGACGGGTGGGCGTCGGTCACCAGCTGCTGGTACTTGTCCTTGTCGTCGAGCGCGAGCCGTACCGCTTCGATCGGACCGATCTTGGCGCTGATGGCGACGATCACGACCGGGAAGACCAGGCGCATGCCGAAGACCGCGATCAGGACACCGACGGTGAGGAAGATCTTCTGCCAGAAGGCATTCATCTTCTTCAGGATCCCGGCGTTGACCACGGCGTTGTCAAAGGACACCGATATCTCGAGGATGGACAGGATTGCCACGACCCCGAAGCCGGTCCACCCCCCGTAGAACACCGCCGCGACCAGGCCGAGCACGGTGACCGCGAACGACCAGCCGAACGTTTTCAGAAGCACTGGCTACCCAATCGTTTTGTACGGGGGCTCCCCCGCGCCGTACCTGACTTTGCGAAACATTGACCTACGGGGCCGGTCATGTTCAAGTCAGAGGTGTGTTTTTCGCCTTTTTCGGGCTCGGCTGGTGGCTGCTGGGTACGAGCACGTCGGACGGGTCGGTGCGGCTCCTCGCGATCACGTGCCGGGCCAGGGCCTCGATCACGCGGCGATCAGCGGTCCGGCGGCGTTGAGCCACTGGTTCGGCCTTGGGGACCAACAGAACAGCCAGTAACGCTAAGCACTTGATCTTGGGCTTCTAGCACAGGTGATCAGTGCCGTGCGGGGGTTCGGCGGAAGGTCCTCGATCACTAGTGGGTGATGGTTACGGTCCGCCGCATGCCGGTGGAATTTCTGACTGATGAGCAGGCTGAGGCGTATGGGAAGTTCGCCGAGGAGCCGACGAGGCCCGAGCTGGAGCGGTTCTTCTTTCTCGATGACGAGGATCTGAAGCTGATCGCGAAGCGGCGCGGGGACCACAACCGTCTCGGTTTCGCTCTCCAGATGTGCACGGTGAGGTATATCGGGCTGTTCCTGGAGGACCCCCTCGCGGTGCCGTGGCCGGTCGTCGAGCATCTGGCCGAGCAGCTGGGGATCGGGGACGTCTCCCAGATCAAGCGGTATACCGAGCGCAGGCCGACGGCGTACGAGCACGCGTGGGAGATACGTGACGCGTACGGCTACCACCAGTACGAGGACCACGACCAGGGCCGGAAGTTCCGGGCTTTTTTGCACGGCCGGGCGTGGACGGCGCACGCGGAGGGACCGAAGGCTCTGTTCGATCACGCCGTGGGCTGGCTGCGCCGCAACCGGGTGCTCCTACCGGGGGTGAGCGTGCTGGCCCGGCAGGTCGCCGAGGTGCGTGCCGTCGCGGACAAACGGCTGTACGCCACGGTCGCCAGGGCGGCCCGGCGGGCGGACCCTGCGCTGCCCGGCGATCTGGTCGCCACGCTGAAGACGCCGGAGGGCAAGCGGTACTCGGAGCTGGAGCGGATGCGCCAGCCACCGACGCGGACCACCGGCACCGCGATGAAGGCCGCGTTGCAGCGGGTCGAGGACATCGCCGCCTTCCAGCTGGGCCGCCTCAAGCTGGAGCAGATTCCGCCGAACCGACTGTCTGCGCTGGCCCGGTACGGGCTGGGCACCAAGGCGCCGAAGCTGGAGCGGACCCCGGAGCCCAAGCGCACGGCGATGCTCACCGCGGTGATGCGCCACCTGGAGGCGAAGGCGATCGACGACGCGCTGGACCTGTTCGAGATCCTGATGGCCACCCGGCTGATCAGCACCGCGAAGCGGTCCACGGACAAGCAGCGTCTGTCGACCCTTCCGCAGCTGGAGAAGGCGGCACGGATCACCGCCCGGGTCTCGAAGGTGGTCATCGAGGAACTGGAGCTCATCGAACAGAGCGGCTGCGATGTGGACGTGGCCGCGCTGTGGCGAGCCCTGGAAGAGGTCGCGCCCCGGGCCGCGCTCTCCAGCGCGGCCTCCACAGTGGTGAGCCTGGTGCCGGACGACGACACAGCGGAGACCGCGCTGCGCGGGGCGCTGGCACTGCGCTACAACACCGTCAAGCCGTTCCTGTCGCTGTTGGGCGAGTCGAAGGCGCTGGACGCGGCACCCGGGGGCAGACGGATCCTCACCGGGGTGCAGCGGCTCCCGGCCCTCTCCCGGCGGAAGGTAGGCGAGAAGCCGCTGCTGCCGCGTGAGGTCGACGACAAGCTGGTGCCGGCGCACTGGCGCAAGGCGGTGTACTCGAACGCCGAACTGCCCCAGGGAGCGGTGGACCGGGACGCGTACGTGGTGTGCGTGCTGGAGCAGCTCTTCCGCGCCCTGAAGCGCCGCGACATCTTCGCCTCCCCCTCGCACCGCTGGTCTGACCCGCGCGCCCGGCTGCTCCAGGGCAAGGGGTGGGAGGCGGTACGCGAGGACGTCCTGACGGGCCTGAGCCTGGACGAGGACGCCGAACAGCACCTTCGGGAACTGGTCGCCGTACTGGACGCGACGTGGAAACAGATGGCCGAACGCCTTCAGGAGGCCGGAGCCGACGCGAAAATCAGCATCGAGGTGCAGCCCAACGGCCGGGCGAAGCTGAACGTGGAGAAACTCCACGCGCTCGGTGAGCCGAAGTCGCTGAAGTGGCTGCGTGAGCGCGTCGAGAGGATGCTCCCGAAGATCGATCTGCCGGACCTGCTGTTCGAGGTGCACGCCTGGACCGGGTTCCTGGACGCCTTCGTGCACCTGGGCGACGGTCGCACCCGTATGAAGGACCTGACCACCTCGGTCGTCGCCCTGCTCGTGTCGGAGGCGTGCAACATCGGCATGACCCCGGTCATCAACCCGAACCACGAGGCCCTGACCCGCTCGCGGCTGATCCACGTCGATCAGTACTACCTGCGCGCGGACACCATCGCCGCGGCGAATGCCGCCCTGATCGCCGCCCAGGCCCAGGTGCCCATCGTCGAGCACTGGGGCAAGGGCCTGCTCGCCTCCGTCGACGGCCTGCGCTTCGTCGTCCCCGTCCGCACCATCAACGCCGCCCCGTCACCCAAGTACTTCGCTAAGAAGACCGGCATCACGTGGCTCAACGCGATCAATGACCAGGTCATCGGCATCGGGCAGATGGTGGTGCCCGGCACCCCGCGCGACTCCCTGTTCATCCTGGATGCTTTGTTGAACCTGGACGGCGGGGTGAAGCCGGAGATGGTCGCCACCGACAACGCCTCCTACTCCGACATGGTCTTCGGCATCTTCAAGCTGCTCGGCTACCGCTTCTCCCCGCGCTTCAAGGACCTTGAAGACCAGCGGTTCTGGAAGGCCCAGATGCCCGGCGCCGAGACGGCGGGCGGGTACGGGCCGCTGGAGGCGATCGCGCGGAACAAGGTGAACGTGAAGAAGGTGATCATGCACTGGCCGGACATGCTGCGGGTGGCCGGCTCCCTGGTCACCAACCAGGTCCGCGCCTACGACCTGCTGCGGATGTTCGGCCGTGAGGGGCATCCCGCTCCGCTGGGGCAGGCGTTCGCCGAGTACGGGCGCATCGCCAAGGCCCTCCACCTGCTCGCCGTCGTCGACCCGGTCGACGACACCTACCGTCGCCAGATGCACAAGCAGCTCACCGTCCAGGAATCCCGCCACAAGCTCGCCCGTGACATCTGCCATGGCAAGAAGGGCACCATCCACCAGGCGTACCGGGACGGGATGGAGGACCAGCTCGGGGCGCTGGGGCTCGTGCTGAACGCCGTGGTGCTGTGGACGACGCGCTACATCGACGCCGCTGTCGCCCAGCTCCGCGCCGAGGGCCACGAGATCAGGGACGAGGACATCGCGCGGCTGTCCCCGCTCAAGCACAAGAACCTCAACTGCCTGGGCCGCTACAGCTTCACCGCCTCCCAGCCGGTGCAGGGGCTGCGGCCCCTGCGCGACCCGGACACTGCCGACCTTGACGATGATGACGACGGCCAGGAGGAGTGAGCGCCGCATCCGCCGTCCGGGGCGGGTTGTTGTACTCCGGGAAACCCGCCGCCGACCGGCGGGGACGGGACAGAGATCGCGGCAACTTCGACAGCGGGTATTGGATGAGGCTCGGTCGCTCCGTGCCTATATCAGACCGCCGCTCAGAAGACGATCGAGTGCTGCCCGGCCTGCGGGTCCCCATGTCGGCTTGCCGCCAGGAAGGCCCTGGTCTCCGTTCTGGCCCATCAGCATGAGGAACAGGCTCTTCAGGGCGGCCAGCCCGCGGGCACGCCGGATGGTCCCCTCGTCTGCCTGCGCGTATACGTCGAAGAAGCGTGAGGCGGAGCCCGCGGGAAGGATGACCCAAGCGGCGGCGAGGTCCCACGCCGGATCGCCGGCGAACATGGCATCGAAGTCGATCACGCCCGCAAGCGTCCCGTCCGAGACGACGACGTTCGCGGGGTGAAGGTCGCCGTGCACCCACAGCGGCGGGCCCTCCCACTCGGGTGCCGCGACGGCGTCGTCCCAGACGGCGCGGACGTCGTCGGCGAGGTCGTCGGGGACGACGGCGTGGAAGAAGTGGTCAAAGCCGTCCGTGCACTTCTTGGGGTGGTCGCCGCGGTCCTCACTGATAGGCGCGTCTTCGGGCGCCTCCACGTGGAGCGCGGTGAGGAAGGCCGCCAGCGTGTCGGCCGCGTGGTCGCCGCGGCTGATGGAGGTGTAGTCCAGTGCTTCGCCCGGGACCCACGTCATGACGGTCCAGGGCTTCGGGAAGCGCGCGGACGGTTCACCGATCCGTACGGGGTTGGGGACCGGAAGCGGCAGGCGCGGGGCCAGGACGGGCAGCCACCGGCACTCCTTGCGCAGGAGGTCCGGGGCACCTTCTGTACGCGGCATGCGCACAGCCAGGTCGTCCCCAAGGCGCCACATTTGGTTACCCCATCCGCCCGCTACTTCGCGGATGGCCAGTCCTGCGAGGTCCGGATGCTGCTCCTGCAGCAGGTCATGAACCAGATCTGCGGTGATCTCGATCTCGGAGTCGGTCATGCGAAGCCACACTACTGGGGCAGGATTCTGGCTTCGCTCGTGATCCGCGACTGGCTAGCTGCCTGAGCCGGTGGCCGACGGCGGTACCTCGACGACGAAGAACAGGAAGTTGGGGTTGGTCGACAGGTCCTGGAAGCCATCCGGGAACAGTTCGCGGGCGGCCGGTTCGGGCTGCGGCTCGCTGATGACGGAAAGGCGGAAGCCGGCAGCGGTGAAGGCATCGGTCATCGCGTGCAACGGCCTGCGCCACAACTCCATCGGGACGGAATGCCCGTTGAGACTCCAGTCGAAGGTATAGCTGGTGGTCGCGTGGTAGTCGGGTCGCGGATCCCGGTGCGTGTAGGCCGTGAAAGGGTGGCTCACCGACGCGATCAGCCGGCCGCCGGGCCTGAGTACCCGCCGCAACTCGGCCAGCGTCGGCCCCCAGTCTTCCAGATAGTGCAGCACCAGCGACGCGACCACGTCGTCGAACGTCCCGTCGCCGAACGGCAGAGGGTCGCTTAGGTCGACCACGTGGAGGGCTACATCATCGCCGAGCCGCCGCCTCGCCAACGCCAGCATCCCGGCGCTGGCGTCGATGCCGGTGACGACGGCACCGCGGTCGCGTAGTGCAGAGGACAGGGGGCCTGAGCCGCAGCCGGCGTCCAGGATCCGACGGCCAGTCACGTCTCCGGCCAAGGCCAACATTGCGGGCCGCTCGTAGTACGCGTTTATGAGGCTGTTCTCGTTCTCCGCTGAATACGTTGCGGCGAAGCTGTCGTAGTCGTTCGCCTGGTCCCGGTCTGCAGACTGCATCGTCGCAGCCTAGTAGTCACATGATCCGCCGGACAGGCCCCCAGGTCCCGACAGCCACTCAACCTTTGCTGCGAGAGATCACCCCCACCCCCGTCGCCACGGGGTAGCGCGGTCTTCAAAAAACGATCGTTTTCTGAAGATCACGGGGCGGGGGTCCACGCACCCCCACGGATCCTTCAAAAAACCCTTCAAAAATGTCCCGTCTCACGTGATCCCGCCTCTTTCTCACCGTGTCTTGTCGGATTCGCTGCTGGTCTCACCTGGCGGTGTCAGTGCGGACAGACGTGACACGACGAGTCTCACTGGATCGTGTCCGTCGGACTGGTTTGTCTCCGCGGTTCGTGTATGCGGGGCCGTTCCGTCTCATCCGACTTTCGCCCGCGAGGGCGGTTTGGGGCGGTTTTCCTGGCTGGCTCGGCTGTTGATGTGGCTTCCTCGTGATCAGCGTCCGTGCAGCGTCGAGGGGGTGTCGTGGTGGTCTTACCGAAGGGGCCCGAGGGGTTCGAGGTCGAGTACGTCGATGCCGATGGGGTACGCCGTCGGGTCGGGCTGGCCGAGTGCTGGGCGGAGCCGTTCGGGCGGCTGCCGCCGGTTCGTACGGTGCGGACATATCCGGGGCAGAAGTCGGTGACGCGGCAGTACTGGGCCGCGACGACGCGGGGTCCGCTGCTGGTGGAGTCGCATCTTGAGCGTCACCACGCGATGCTGCTGGACTTCGATCCGCAGGTGGCGGGGCTGGCCGCCCAGCCGTTCCGGCTGTTCTGGCCCACTCGCCGGGGGCGGCGCGGGCACGTTCCGGACTTCTTCGCCCGCCGCGCGGACGGGGAGGGTCTGGTGGTCGACGTCCGTCCGGACGACCGCATCGAACCGGATGACGCGGAGGCGTTCGCGGCGACCGCGCGGGCCTGCGAGCTGGCCGGATGGCGGTTTTCTCGGGTCGGGGCGGTGGATGCGGTGCTGCTGGCGAACGTGAAGTGGCTGGCGGGTTACCGCCATCCCCGCTACGACCGGCCGGAGCTGAGGCAGTCCCTGCTGGAGGTGTTCGCGGCACCGGAAGCGCTGTTCGCGGGGGTGGGCCGGGTCGGCGACCGGCTGGAGGTGCTTCCTGTCCTCTATCACCTGCTTTGGCGGCAGCTCCTCCATGTCGACCTGGACAAGGGGATGTTGGGGCCTGACAACATGGTCGGACCGGCGGAGCGTGTTCGGTGAGCGTGGGTCGGCGACCTCCCCTGATCCGGCCCGGGGACCGGGTGCGGTTCGACGGAGCGGTGCACACGGTCGTGGGCATCAGCGGGATGCTGGTGCGGCTCGCGGACGGGCTGGGGCAGTCCAGCGCGATGCACCTGCCAACGCTGATGACGGCGCCCGGCTTCGAGGTGGTCGGTTCGGGACCGGGCCGGCTGCTGCCGCCGGGGCTGCTGGACGGGCTGGAGGCCGGTCTGGCGGAGAAGGCCCTGTGGTGGCACCGGCACATGACCGAGGTGCTGACTGGACTGGCCCCGGACGCCCCGGCGGGCACGGCCCCCCGTCCCGAGTACGACCCGGCCTCGTCGTCGCTGGCCGACCGGGAGGCGGCCAAGGCCGCTGAACTGTCGGCCGAGTTGGGACACCCGGTGAGCCGACACACGGTGCGCCGTCGCCGCCAGCGCTACCAGAAACGCGGAGTGCTGGGCATGGTGGACGGGCGTCACGCTCCGCGCCGTCCGCCACGGGGGCAGGTGGACCCCAGGGTCGTGGACGAGCTGCGGAAGCTGATGGACCAGGCCGCGGACGGCTCGACCCGCACCGTCAGCTACTACTTCACGCGGGTCGGGCGGGCGGTGAAGAAGCTGGACGGGCCGCCGGTCACGATGCCCTCGCGGGCGACGTTCTACCGCCTGTTCAACCGGCTGGAAGCCGGGCGGCACACGACCGGTTCGGCCCGCACCCGCCGCTCGCTGGCCGGCCAGCCCGACGGAGCCTTCGACCAGACGGCGGTCTGCCGGCCGGGCGAGCTGGCGGAGATCGACTCCACCCCGTTCGACGTGCTGGTGCGGCTGGACAACGGGGTGGTGGACCGGTGCGAGCTGGTCGGCATGGTCGACGTCGCCACCCGGTCGATCACGGCGGCCGTGCTGCGGCCGACGACGAAGTCGGTGGACGCGGCGCTGCTGTTGGCCCGCTCGGTGACTCCGGCGCCGATGCGGCCGGGCTGGCCCGAGGTGTTGCGGATGGAGCACTCCGCACTGCCCTACCAGCGGCTTCTGTCAGTGGACGAGCGGCTGCGGCACGCGGCTGCGGTCCCTCTGATCATCCCGGAGGCCATCGTGGTGGACGGCGGGAAGGCCTTCTTGTCGAAGAACTTCCACGCCGCCTGCAATGCGTTCGGCACCGAAGTGATCCACGCGCCGCCCCGCACCCCGACCCACAAGCCCCACATCGAAAGAACTCTGGGCTCAGCAGCATCACTGTTCGCGCAGTTCGTCACCGGGTACACCGGCCGCTCGGCCGAGCACCGGGGCCGCAAGGTCGAGGACGCGCCGCTGTGGTCGCTGCACCAGCTCCAGGAACTTCTCGAAGAGTGGGTCAGTTCGTGCTGGCAGTCCAGGGCCCACGACGGGCTCCGGGACCCGCTCGCACCAGGGCGGACGTTCTCGCCGAACGAGAAGTACGCGGCGCTGGTGGAGACGGCCGGCTATCTGCCGCTCGCGCTGAGCGCGGAGGACTATCTCGAACTGCTGCCGACCCGCTGGCAAGCCGTCAACTCCTACGGCATCAAGGTCAACCACCGTATCTACGATTGCGCCGAGCTGAACGGGCTGCGCCGGGTGAAGTCCGGGATCGCCGGGCGGAAGAACCGGTGGGAGGTCCGCCACGACCCCTACGACATCAGACTTCTCTGGCTGCGCGATCACCACGAGGGCCGCTGGATCACCGTCCCCTGGCGGCTGCTGTCGACCACCGCCACGCCCTTCGGGGAACTCGCCTGGGACCACGAGGTGCGCAACCTGCGCGAGCGGGGCGGCCAGGTCACCGAGGACGCCATCGCCGAGGCGGTCGGCGACCTCCTGGAACGGGCGGGCAACGGCCCAGAGGAAGATGCCCCGGCCAAGCCAGTCCGCCGCGGACGCAGCCGGGGGGCGAAGATCGCCGCCCGCACCCGGGCAACCGCCCAGCCCGCATGGCCCCGCCCCGGCCCTGCCGAACCCCCCGCCCCGCAAGCGGCCTGCGACGGGCCTGAACCTGACGAGGACGCCGACGAGCCGATCGCCGACGTCGTGCCGCTGAAGGTCTTTGACGCACGCAAGGAGGC
>NZ_JANIIC010000134.1 GCF_024519315.1 Streptomyces malaysiensis subsp. samsunensis
GTCCGGGGGGGGCTGGGGCGGGGCCCCCCCGGCGGGGGGCGGGGGCGCGCCGCTCACGGCGGCCCCTGCGGCCCGTTCGGCGGCCCCCGCCAGCCCCGTCGCCGCCACCGCGCCCGTCTGGACCACCTGGTCCGGATCGTCCGCCCCGGCCGCCGCCCCGCCCGCTGACCCGGCCACGGCCCGCGGGGTGGCGCTCGCCGCCCGGCGCGCGGCGGAGCGCGGTGTCACCTTCCGCCGCTGTCCCCGCGCCGAGTCGCTGGCCACCCCCATCACCTGCGGAAAGGTCTCCGTACCGCTCGACTACGCCCGTCCCCGCGGCAAACGCGTCTCGCTCACCGTCAGCCGGGTCCGGGCGAGCGGTCCCAAGGCGCGGCGCCAGGGCGCGCTGATCTACAACCCGGGCGGACCGGGCGCGTCCGGTATGGCGTTCCCCGAGTACGCGGCCGAGAAGTCCTTCCGCCGCTTGGCCGCCGTCTACGACTTCGTCGGCTATGCCCCACGCGGTGTGGGCCGCTCCGCCCCGCTGTCCTGCCAGCGGCCCTCGGCCTACGCCAAGGCGCCGACCAGTTCCCCGCCGCACCCCACCGCCGCCTTCAAACGGCGGCTGGTGGCGCGGGCGCGCGCCTATGTGCGGGGCTGCGTGCGCCGCTCGGGCCGCGCGCTCGCGCACTACACGACGCTGAACAACGCGCGCGATCTGGAGGTACTGCGCGCGGCGCTGGGCGAGCGGCGGCTGACCTTCGTGGGCGCCTCGTACGGCACGTACTACGGGGCCGTGTACGCCACGCTCTTCCCGGGGCGGGTGCGCCGGATGGTCTTCGACAGCGTGGTCAACCCGGCCCCCTGGCAGATCTGGTACCGCGACAACCTCGACCAGTCGCTGGCCTTCGAGCGGCGCTGGCGGGACTGGCGCCGCTGGGTCGCCCGGCACCACCGCGTCTACCACCTGGGCAGCACCGCGGACCGGGTGCTCGCCTCGTACGAGAAGGCGCGGCGGCGGCTGGCGCACAAGCCGGCGGGCGGGGTCGTCGGCACCGCCCAGCTCCAGAGCGCATTCCTCAGGACCGGCTACAACGACGCCTACTGGGATCCGGCCGCCCGGACGCTGGCCGCCTACCTGCTCGGTGACTCCAAGCCGCTGATCGCGCTCGCCGCGCCCGATCGGGCGCAGGCGGCCGACGACGAGAACGGCAACGCCGTCTACACCGCCGTGGAGTGCAACGACGCGCCCTGGCCGCGCGAGTGGGCCACCTGGGACCGCGACAACACCGCCCTCGCCCGCCGCGCGCCCTTCGAGACCTGGGACAACGTGGCGATGAACCTGCCGTGCGCCTTCTGGCCGGTGAAGCCGGGCCGCCCCCTCGACGTGGGGAACCTGGAGGCCGTGGGCCCCCGGACGGGTCGGGTCGCGCTGCCGCCGGTGCTGCTGCTGTCAGCGGAGCGGGACGCGGCCACCCCGTACGCGGGGGCGAAGGAGCTGTGGCACCGGCTGCCCGGCTCCTCGTTGGTGACCGAGCGGAAGGCGGGCACCCACGGCCTGTGGGGCGGTCCGAACGGCTGCGTCAACCGCCATGTGGACACCTATCTGCTGACCGGTAGGACCCCCGGCCGGTCCGCCTACTGCGCCCCGCGCCCGGCGCCCGAACCGCAGCCGGAACCGGCCCCGCTGCCCGATTCGGGCAAGCAGCCGGCCGCGCTCCCGGGCACGCCCTGAGAGGGCGCCGAAGCCCGTGCGGGACGGCCGTCGGACCGTCCCCCGGCGGCCTTACGGCCACACCGGCGGCCGTAAGGTCACGCCCGGAGGCCGTAAGGATCCCGGCGCCCGCCGTAAGCCGTCCCGGCCCGCCGTAAAGGCGTCCCGGCCGCCCCAAGAGCGTCCGTCCCGAGCACCGTAAGAGCGTCCCGGCCGCCGTAAGAGCGTCCCGGCCGCCGTGAGGACGTCAGGCTCAGGCCAGACCGGCGACCAGCTCGGAGACCGCCTTGCGCCGTCCGGTGAAGAACGGCACCTCCTCGCGCACATGGCGGCGCGCCTCGGAGCCGCGCAGATGGCGCATCAGATCGACGATCCGGTGCAGTTCGTCCGCCTCGAAGGCCAGGATCCACTCGTAGTCGCCGAGCGAGAAGGACGCGACCGTGTTGGCGCGCACATCGGGGTAACCGCGCGCCATCTTGCCGTGGTCCGCGAGCATCTGGCGGCGGTCCTCGTCGGGCAGCAGGTACCAGTCGTAGGAGCGGACGAACGGGTACACGCTCACGTAGTCGCGCGCGTTCTCGTCCGCGAGGAACGCCGGGATGTGGGACTTGTTGAACTCGGCCGGGCGGTGCAGCGCCATGTTGGACCACACCGGCTCCAGGGCCCGCCCCAGCCGGGTGCGGCGGAAGAGGTTGTACGCCTCCTGGAGGGCGTCGGAGGTCTCCGAGTGCCACCAGATCATGATGTCCGCGTCGGCGCGCAGCCCGGACAGGTCGTAGGTGCCGCGCACGGTGACGTCCTTGGCGGCGAGCTGGGAGAAGAGCTCCTCGACCTCGTCGGCGTAGCCGGTGCGGTCCTCCGGCAGCACATCGCGGAGCCGGAACACCGACCACAGGGTGTAGCGAATGACCTCGTTGAGGTCCTTGGCCTTCTTACCGGCGTTGGGAGTCTTCTCAGGTGCAGCAGTCATGGCCCTATTCTCGCTCTCCGCCTCCGGCGCCCCGCTCCAGGGTGGCCTCCAGGGCGCCCAGCAGTTCATCGGCCGCCTTATGGGCGCTGCCGACGCACGCGGGGATGCCCACTCCGTCGTAGAGAGCGCCGCACACCCGCAGCCCCGGCACCTTGGCGACCTCGGCGCGGATACGGGACACCCGGTCGAGATGGCCCACCGGGTACTGGGGCAGTCCGCCGTCCCAGCGGTCCACCCGGCTCGCGACGGGCCGGGCCGTGAGGCCCACGGCCTCGCCGAGATCGGCGAGCGACATCCTTACCAGATCGGCGTCGTCCCGCTTCAGATCCACCTCGTCGTCAAACCGCCCGATCGAGGTACGCAGCACGAAGAGATCGGGGGCGGCGTCACGCAGCCAGCCCCATTTGCGGCTGGAGAACGTGGCGGCTTTGATCGTCCGGCCGTCGACCGGCGGCACCAGGAAGCCGCTGCCGTCGGCGAGGGCGTCCACGCCGGTGAGCGCGTCGCGCCGGAAGGCCATGGTGATCAGCGCCATCGAGGCGTAGTCGACGGTGGCCAGTTCGGTGGCGGCGGCCGGGGCCTCGGCGGCCAGCAGCCGGGCGGCGGCGGGCGCGGGGACCGCCAGCACCACGGCGTCGGCCTCGACCACCGGCGGGCCGTCCGTGCCATCCGTCCCGTCCACGGCGAGGGTCCAGCCGTCGGCGGTGCGCCGCAGCTCCCGTACGGGCGCGCCGGTGCGGATCTCGCCGCCCGCGGCCCGTACGGCGTCGGCGACCGCGAGCGGCAGCCGGCCGATCCCGCCGTCGATGCCCATGAACACGGGGCCGTCCTGCCGCTGCGCGGCGCGCTCGGCCAACTCCCGGACGCCCTCGGTCAGCGGGCGTCCGGAGCGGGCCACATCGAAGAGGGTCGGGACCGACGCGCGCATCGAGGTGCGGTACACATCGCCCGCGTACACCCCGCCCAGCAGCGGTTCGACCAGCCGGTCCACGACCTCGCGGCCGAGCCGCTCCGCGAGGTACCCGCCCAGCGCCACATCCTCGCCGACCGGTGTGGGCGGCAGCTCCCGGTCTTGGGCGATCCGGGCCAGCCCTTCTTCCGAGATCACCCCGGACGCGGCCAGCGGCGCCAGATCGCCGGGGACGCCCATCACATGTCCCTTGGGCATCGGGCGCAGCCCGCCGCGCGTCCAGAGGGAGGCGGTGGCGGTGGCGGGCGGCCGCAGCCGGTCGCCCAGGCCCACGGCGCGCGCCAGGTCGACCGCCTCCGGGCGGCGGGCGAGCATCGACTCGGCGCCCAGGTCGACGGGGGCGCCCTCGATCTCCCCCGAGCGCAGCTTGCCGCCGAGCCGTGCCGACGCCTCCAGGACCGTTACCCGCGCCCCGCCTTCCAGCAGCCGGTGGGCCGCCGCGAGGCCCGCGATTCCGCCGCCGATGACCACGACATGGCCGGTGCGCCCCGCCCCCGGGGTGTTCGCCGCTCTCATGCCCCCACTCTCTCACCCGCCCCGAGGGCGTGATGCGCCGAGGCCGTGGCCAGGTCGGCCTCGATGCGAGTCGCGGTGGCGCGCAGCGCCGGGAGGAGCTCGCCGCGGACGCTCTCGGCGGTGCCGCGACCTGCGTGGGTCGCCACGTTGAGCGCGGCCACCACACGGCCGCGCGCGTCCCGTACGGGCACGGCGAGCGACCGCAGCCCCTCCTCCAGCTCCTGGTCGACCAGGGCGTGCCCCTCCGCCGCCGCGCGCTCCACGACGCGCGCGAGCTCGGGCACGGAGGTCACGGTGTGCCGGGTCAGCGGCCGGGGCCGTACGTCGGCGAGATGGGCGGCACGGGCGTCGGCGTCCAGACCCGCGAGCAGCACCCGGCCCATGGAGGTCGCGTAGGCGGGGAAGCGGGTGCCGATGGTGATGTTGACGCTCATGATGCGGACGGTGGGTACGCGCGCGATATAGCGGATGTCGCCGCCGTCGAGGACGGCCAGGGACGCCGACTCATGGACGGTGCGGACCAGTTCGCGCATGTGCGGCTGGGCGATGTCGGTGAAGCCGAGCTCCGCGAGGGGGGCGTAGCCGAGCTCCAGCACGCGCGGCAGCGGCCGGAAGGTCCGGCCGTCGGCCTCGGCGTACCCCAACTCGACCAGGGTGAGCAGCGAGCGCCGGGCGGTGGCCCGTGCGAGCCCGGTGGCCTCCGCGACGGCGGTGAGCGTCATGCCGCCGCCCAGGCCGCCGCCTTGCCCCGCGCCGACGAGGCCGTGGGTCATGCCCCCGACGCCGCCGGACGCGCCTCGCGCCGCGTCCCCCACCGTGCGAGCCTCGCCGTCCACCGCACGCCCCACGCTGCGGCCCACGCCCTCCACCGAACGCGCCTCACCCTGCGCCGCGCCACCCACCGAACGCGCCTCGCCCCAGCTCGTGGCCTCCACCGCACACGCCTCGCCCCGCCCCGCACCACCCACCGAACGCGCCTCGCTCCGGCTCGCGCCCTCCACCGCACGCCCCGCGCCACCCACCGCACGGGCCTCGCCCCGGCTCGTGGCCTCCGGTCCGCCCAGGGCCCGCAGCACGGCCAGTCCGCGCGCGAGCGACTGGAGGAACCCCGCCCCCAGCTCCCGCTTGGCCATCCGCGCGGGGTCCTCGCCGACGGCCGATGTCCCGCCCACGGCCGCCGACGCCGCACCCGCGGCGCTCCGCGTCCGGCCGCTGCCCGCGGGTTGGGCCGACGGGCCCGATGACGGCGCGCCCAAGGCCGACTCCGCGCGGGTTTCATCCGCCGCGGGCAGCCCTCCCCCGGCGGCCGGGCCAAGCGGTGTGGTGCCCACCGCACCCGCACCACCGCCCGCATCGTCTCCCCCGCTCGGCGCGCCCGGAGCCGATCCGGCCGGGCCGAACGCCCCCACGCCCCAAGGGACCGGAGCAACCGAAGCGGCCGAAGCGGCCGGAGCGGCCGGAGCAGCCGAAGCCGTCGATACCGCATGCCGCCGCCGCGGCGCCGCCAAAGCCGCCTCCATCGCCGGGACTTCCGCACCCAGCGGCCCCAGCACCGCCGCCCGCAGCGAGTCCACGTCATGGCGGCTGGTGTGGCTGACCACGTTGACCGCGCAGGCGATACGGCCCGAGGCGTCCCGTACCGGAACGGACACCGCCACCAGGCCCGGTTCGATCAGCTGGTCGTCGGTGGCCCAGCCGTCGTGGGCGGCCTCCTTGACACGGGCCTCGAAGTCGGCGCCGGAGTCGGGCCGGTGGCGGGGCGGAACGGCCGGGAAGGCGGTGTCCAGCGGGTCCCCGGCGCGGCGGGCGCGCCAGGCGGCCCAGTCGGCCCCGGACCACTCGGCGGCGAAGAGCGGGCCGGGCGAGCAGCGCTCGGCGGGGAGCAGATCGCCGATGCGGAAGGCGAGGGACATGGTGCGGCGCCGGGTGACCTGGACGACGAAGCGCACCCCGCCGCCGTCGGGGACCGCGACCGAGACCGACTCGTCGAGCCCGTCCGCGAGCCGCTCGGCGAACGGGCCGAGCGCGGCGGGCAGTCCGCTCGCGGCCAGATACGCGTTGCCCAGCTCCATCAGCCGGACCGCCAGGCCGATGTCGCGTCCGTCGAGCGTCACGTAACCGAGCTGTTCGAGCGTGGCCACCACGCGGTCGACCACGGACCGGGCGAGCCCCGTGCCACGCACGAGATCGCCGGGCCGGACCGTGGCCCGCCCCTCCTGCGCGGCGAGCCGGGTCAGCTCGCGCAGCACGGCGAGGCCGCGCTCGAGAGGCCCGACGGGGCCATTGACAGGTGGTGGCACCGGGCTGAAACTCATCACACAGCCGATTATGAACGAAGTTTCACTCAGCGAACAAGTACGGAATTCGTGGCGAGCCGCAGGGACCACCACAGCCACCACAGCAAGGGGACGATGTGATGCGCACCACCGTCGGCATCATCGGCGGCGGACCCGCCGGGCTGCTGCTCGCCCGTCTGCTGCACCGCGCGGGAATCGACTGCGTGGTGCTGGAGAGCCGGGACCGGGCGTATGTCGAGCGGCGCCAGCGGGCCGGGATCCTGGAGCAGGGCACCGTGGATGTGCTGCGGGAGTGCGGCGCCGGCGGGCGGCTGGACCGTGAGGGCCTGCCCCACCAGGGCATCGAGCTGCGCTTCGAGGGCCGCGGCCACCGTGTGGACTTACCCTCCGCCACCGGCGGCAAGTCGGTGATGGTCTACGCCCAGACCGAGATCGTCAAGGATCTGATAGCGCTTCAGTTGGAGGAGCCGGGCGCTCCCCCGCTGCTGTTCGAGGCCGAGGCGCTGGCCATCGAGAAGCCGGACTCCGGCGCGCCCGTCATCCGCTTCCGCCACCAAGGCCGCGAACAGACCCTCAGCTGCGACTACGTGGCGGGCTGCGACGGCTTCCACGGCATCGCCCGGCGCGCCATCCCCGCCGACCGGGTGCGCGCCTTCGAGCACACCTACCCCTACTCCTGGCTCGGTGTGCTGGCCGATGTGGCGCCGTCCTGCGAGGAGTTGATCTACGCCCGCCATGAGCGCGGCTTCGCCCTGCACAGCATGCGCTCCCCCCATGTCTCCCGGCTCTACCTCCAGGTGCCGGGCGGCACCGACCCGGACGACTGGTCGCACGACCGGATCTGGGACGAGCTGGCGACCCGCTTCGCGCTCGACGGGGACTGGACGCTGGAGCGCGGCCCGATCACCGCCACCTCGGTCACCCCGATGCGCAGCTTCGTCCAGGAGCCGATGCGCCACGGGCGGCTCTTCCTGGCGGGCGACGCGGCGCATATCGTGCCGCCCGCCGGCGCCAAGGGGCTCAATCTGGCCGTCAGCGACGTGGTCACGATGGCCCGTGCGCTGATCCACCACCAGGAGACCGGTTCCGCCGAGCTGCTGGACGGCTATTCGCGGACCTGTCTGCGCCGGGTGTGGCAGGCCGAGCGGTTCTCGTACTTCATGACGGACACCCTCCACCGGCGCCCGGACGAGAGCCCGTTCGAGGACCGGGAGCGGATCGCGCGGCTGGAGCGGATCGCCTCCTCCCCCACCGCCTCCGCCGAACTCGCCGAGAACTACGTCGGCCTCCCGCTGTCATGACCGCCTCGGGCCCGCTCACCCCGATGAGCCCGCCGGGCTCCCGCGCCCCCGGCCGCCAGGACGCCGGCCGCTCGGTCGCGGGCCGGATGCTGGCGGTCCTCGACGCGTTCGACGCCTCGCACCGCTCGCTGTCCCTCACCGCCCTCGCCCGGCGCGCCGGGCTGCCGCTGGCCACCGCGCACCGGCTGGTCGCCTCGCTCACCCGCTGGGGCGCCCTGGAGCGCGACGCCACCGGGGCGTACCACATCGGGCTGCGGCTGTGGGAGGTGGCGACGCTCTCGCCGCGCGGGGTCGGGGTGCGCGAGGCGGCGCTGCCGTTCATGGAGGACCTCTACGAGGCCACCCACGAGAACGTCCAGCTCGCCGTGCGCGACGGCCTGGAGGTGGTCTACGTCGAGCTGATCTCGGGTCACTCGGCGGTCCAGGTGCGCACCCGGGTTGGCAGCCGCTGGCCGCTGCACGCCACCGGCGTCGGTCTCGTGCTGCTCGCGTACGGGCCGCCGCGGCTGTACGAGCGGGTGTGCGCCCGCCCGCTGCGCCGCTACACCGAGATGACGATCCAGGACCCGCATCGGCTGCGGACCGCCCTCGCCGAGGTGCGGCGCACCGGGATCGCGGTCAGCGACCGGCAGATCACCATGGACGGGCTGTCCATCGCCGCCCCGGTGCGCGGACCGCGCGGGGAGGTGGTGGCCTCGCTGTCGGTGGTGGTGCCGGCCGCGGAGGGGCGGGCGCCGGGTCTCATCCCGGCCGTACGGGTCGCCGCCCACGGCATCTCCCGTACCCTCGCCGCCGCTCTGGGACAAGACCCCGTCGTGGAGGCTTCCAGTCGGTCACCTTCTCGGCCGTGAACCGTCGAGCTTGTGTGCTCGGTCGTTCACACCTCGTCGCGCTCCCGACCACCCCCTACGACAGGACGGTCACGGGTCGCATCCACCCAACCCGAGCAGTTGTCAGGGGTGGAGTGCGGGTGCGGTGACAAACACCCACGCCGAGCGTGCGCGATCGCGCACATTGACCCCGGCGACGACATCGGCGAGGCCAGCGAGCCCACACCGACGACAGCGAAAACAGTCCCGATCGGGCCGGTTGGCCCGCTCGGTGTGCCCACAGCGCGGACAGCGCTGCGAGGTGTAAGCCGCGTCCACTTCGAGGAACGGCACCCCGGCCATACGGGCCTTGTAGACAAGGTGCTGTCCCAGCTGGTGGAAGGGCCAGGAGGAGAGGGCGCCCCGCTGGTCGCGGCGTAGCCGTACCCGCTCGCGGAGACCGCCGAGTGCCTCGACGGCGATGCCGCGACCGGTGCGTTGCGCGACGGACACGATCTCCTTGCTGACGCGATGGTTCACATGGGTGGCATGACGCTGTTCCTTTCGCTTGCGGCGTGCCAGGCGCCGCCGGGCAGAGTGGCTTGTCTTCCTCTGGAGTTCGGCGCGCTTGCGGGCCTGCCAGCGCCGGTAGCGGGACAGGCGGCGGCCCTGGTAGTTCGTGCCGTCGGATGTGGTGGCGAGGTTCACGATGCCCCGGTCGACTCCGATCCAGTCGACCGGTTCGTACACCTCCGGGTCGGGCAGGTCGCAGGTGGCGATCAGGAACCACTTCCCACCCCGGCACACCAGGTCGCTCTCGCCCTTACGATGGGCGACGAGCATCTTGAGCTGGTCGGGCGAGCAGGCGAAGGGGATGCCGCGCATCCGCCCGGCCATCGTCCAGATCGATACCGTGCGTGCGTCGTACTGCCAGGACAGGCAGCGATCGTCGAACGGCTGGGCCGCCTCCGGATGAAAGCCGATGGGGGCACCGATGGCCTTCCGGTAGCGCTTGGATGTGGGCGGGCCCAGGTTCCCCGCCCACAGGTTGGCCCTCAGCGTCGCATAGGCGTCGACGACCTTCTTCACCGCCCGCACCGCCGGTTGGGCCGACAGCCCGAACCTCGCCTTCAGATCCGCGTACACCTCCCTCTGGAGGCCGTTGCGGTCCTTCAGCTCCTTGGCGAAGGCAACCTGCGAGGCGTAGGTGGCGGCCCGGTTACAGACGCGCAGGGTCGCCTCCAGGACCGACGCCTGCTCCGGCGTCGGCAG
>NZ_JANIIC010000135.1 GCF_024519315.1 Streptomyces malaysiensis subsp. samsunensis
AACGCACCAAGCTGAAGATCATGTTCACCGCATGACCTTCAGTAAGCCAGCGAGAGCTGTGAGCGCTGCCAAAGTGATACCCATGGTTGCCGCTGCGGCCTTGGCGCCCCGTCGCAAACGGTCAGACCAGTGGGCCGACCTGCCGCCGGGGGGCAGCATGGCCGCGATCAGACCGGTCACTGCACCAAGCAGCAACGTGACAAGCATGAACAGAAAGATCACCAGACCGAGCGGGAACACTCGCTGCCCCATTAATCCAGGTCGGGCGGTGGCGGTGGCAGAGCCGGGCACACCCGACGTTCGAGTACGGAAGGCATAGTCTTACTCTACCTAGCCCCCCATGTCTATTCTCTACTTAGGCATAGCCTTCCTCTACCTAGACAGGAGGCTGAAGTCATGGCGGAGCCGAGAATGACCCTGGCGACGCGGGCTGTGGTGACGGCGCTGCTTGCCCGGCCGACGGACGAGCACTACGGGCTCGAAATCGCGGATGCCGCTGGCCTCCCAGGCGGCACGATCTACCCCATCCTGATTCGTCTGGAGCGGCTGGGATGGCTCGAAAGTCGCTGGGAGGACATCGATCCGCAGAAGGAAGGGCGCCCTCCACGGCGGTACTACCGCTTCAGTGAGGCCGGGGCACAGTCCGCGACTGCAGCGTTGAACAAGGTCGACACGAACCGGCAGAGGCGTTCGTCGTTCCGCCCCCAGGAGGGATCGGCGTGAACTCATTGGCAGCCTTCGAGGGCCAGGTAATGGTAGGTCTGCTGTTCCTGCTGGTTGGGTGGGTGGAGAGGTTGGTCGAGGGAGGCAAACTGAAGGCTATTGCGGAAGGTTTAGGCGCCGTGCGAAACAGTGGCCGGGCCAGGGCCGAGCGTCGACTGCGCCTTGCGCTCCTGTTCCTTCCGCCTGGAGACCGCGGGCGCTACCGGCAGGAGTGGATAGCGGAGATGGCTGGCCTCCCCGCCGATAAAGCGGCACGCTTCGCTGCCAGCGTCCTGGCGTCTGCGCCGCGAACGGGTGTCTCTCTCATTTCCAAGAAGATCTTGAGTCGGCGGACCATATAGCTGGGTGGGCAACACGCCCAGACTGGACGCGGAAGGAGATGAGAGCGACGATCAGCACTTCGTGCCGAGCCGTCGGCCGTGCGCTCTGCCCCGAGGGCCGGGTAATGAGGCCCATCCTCACGTTCAGGTGCCCAAGTCGACTGACTACTGCTGGGGTTGGGGGAGAATCAAAGGAGAGCGCCGAAGGGTGAACCGCTGACGGGGAGAGGTGTGTGGCGAAGAAGCGGCGAGGGGTGCGCATCCCGTGGGTCAAGGATGCGCTGGGCAACGAGTACGACCGCTCCGAGATCGACCGCCAGCCGCACCCGCGCTATGTGACTCCGCTGAAGTGCGGCGGGTGCGGAACCAGGGTGAGCGCCCGGCACGGCAACGCCGACGATCCTGACGGCCGGACCTCTCACTACTTCAAGCTCGACCCGCACACGCCGACCTGCACGTACGACCTCGACCAGCGCGGCAAGCAGCTCGTCGGTGACTCGGAGGGCACGGTGGTGCGGCGCGCGGGCCAGTGGCGGCTGATCTGCCCGCCACTCGACCAGTTCGGGACCGGCGGGCACGCCAAACGGCCGCCGGCCGGGACGGTCCGCCCCGGCCGATCGGGCGGTTCGGGTCCCCGGGCGACCAGCAAACAGGCAGGACAGGCGATCGCATCGGCACGCCGCATCGTGCAGATCCTCCAGGACTTCGACCAGGACCCCGAGGTGGCCGAGGAGTTCGCCGCGGTCGCTCCGAACGGGCAGCGGAACATCCCGTGGACGGAATTCTGCCGTGGCCGCGCCGACGCCGATCAGCTGGCTCAGGCGCTCCTCGACGGAGCCGTCGACACGATCCCGCACGCGGTGTGGGGGCCCGTCAGCACAGCGGACGCCGTCGGCCGCGACCGCGACTCGTACGTGGTCATGTATGTGGCGCGCAACCCCGTCCACATCGAGGACAGGCCCGTACGGCTGCGGGTCGCGGTGCGCTGCGACCGCCCCGACTGGATCGGGGCCACCACACGGTCGGGGAATGTGCTCGCCTACGGCTACTGGAAGCTCTTCCCCAACGACCTGTCACGCGCACAAAGCCAGGGCTGGATCGAATTGCAGCTGTGGGTGAAACAGCCTTGGCAGGTGGCCCGGTGGGACACCGACGGCACCACCGTGGACCTCCCCAAGCCCGTCGTCCGCCCCCGCCAGCCGAAGCCGGCACCCGGTGGCGGGGCCGCCAGCCCGACCCCGCCACCAATACGGGACGTGCCGCCCGCTGCCGCACCGGAGCCGGGATCTCCCGCAATGCTGCCTCCCGCCGCCCTACCGCTGTCCCCGCCTCAGGAGCACCAGGAACCGGTGCAGTCGGCCCCTGAACCACCCGCTGTCCCGACAGAGGGATCCAGGCTGCCAGCGGAGCCTCCGCGCCCGTCACAGCCTCCGCTGCCCCCGCTTCCGCCGTTCCCGCCGCCGGAACCAGGAGAGGGCGGCCGGCGTTCGGCCCTGGGCCGGTGGCTGCGCAGCGTCCGACGCCGCCGTAACTGACCTCGCCGGACTAGCCGGACTAGGTCGTTGTCGCCGAGTAACCGTCTCGTCGGCCGGATCGGCCCTTGTAGAGCCATTGAGCAATCGCACTGCGAATCATTACGCTGTGTGAGTGGATGATGACGAGGGGGATCGCTTCTCCGACGCGATCCGGCTTCTGCTGCTCATCGCGGCGGTGTCTGAGCCGTTGAACGAAGCCGAGCAGCAGGCCGCTCCGAAGGATGCGATGGCTGTGCTGCGCGCTGAGAGCCGGTTGCAGAAGCTGGACTTCTGGCTGCGCAATCCGGACTACCTGGCCGATGAGCTTCTCAACGACTACGAGCGCGAGCGCGAGAAGGAAGCAATCAACCTGGAGCTGGCCGGCAGCATCCTGGATTCGGACGAGCCGGAGATCTGCGCCATCCCGATGCTGCGCTATCTGTTCGGGGCGTTCGAGTACATCGACCAGGCGATGAGCGTCCTGGCCGCCCCGCGGCTGGTGGTGGTCGTACCGTGGCGCACCGCCAAGCGGGTGCTTCAGGACAACTACTACCTCACGGCCAAGGGCCGTGAGCTCGCCGAACGGGCAACGGAGCAGTTCCCGGTCCTGGCTTGGTACACCGAACGCGCCCGCCTCGTCCGGGCGCTGGCCGAGGCCACCGGGCACTCCGCCCTGGCGCTGCGCAAACGGCAGTACCTGCAGCGCGACTACGCCCAGACCCCGCTGAACGAGGTCATCCCGTCGATCGCCGACCGGGCCCGCGCGCGCCTGGCCAGGCTGCGCGCCGAAGCAGAGCAGGGGGATGCTGCGTGACCACAGAGCCTTTGCCGGTCCCCTCCGATGCTGAGCTGTATGAGCAGATCGCCGCCCGAGTGCCGTCCGCTGATGTGGAGAGGGCCCGCGCCGCGCTGTCTGCCCACGGCATTCAGCTGACCAGCCCGCTGCCCGCGCGACGGCAATTGGTCGTGCACCGGCTGTACTGCGAGGGCACCAAGACCGGCACGGACGACAACGACGGTGCCTTCACCAGCGACATGACGCTGGGGCCGGGCCCATGGGCGATCGCCAGCACCCTGAACAACGTCGGCAAGTCGAGCCTTCTGTGGGCGCTGAGCTACGCCCTGCGGGGGGACGGCTTCGAAGCATTCAAACGACCGGAAACGGTGAGCTGGTTCTCCTACGTCCGCGCGGACATCGAGGTCGCCGGCGTCGCGGCCTCCGTCCGCTTGACTTTCGACAAACCCGACCGCCCCAGCTGTCGGCTCTTGAGCGCCGACACCCTCGAGCACCTCACAGCCCTCGACGGCTCCCAGGAGGCCGGTCCCGGCGTTCGTGTGGCGGCCACCGCGGAACCCGACGGCGTCAAGGAACTCATCGACCGCTTTATGCTCGACCGCTTGGGGCTTCGACCGCTGCCTCTGTGGGCAGCGGAGGCCGGCGCTCCGAAGGACGCCGACGGCAACCGCGACAGCGCGGAGCAGGTGCACGGCTGGGCCAGCTACTTCTATGCCATCGCGCTGAACTCGGGAAACTCCAGCGTTCTGCTGGGCCCGATGTCCTACAACCAGCTCCCCGTGAAGCTGATGCAGCTCTTCCTCGACGTCCCATACGCATCCGAGCTCACCCAGGTCAACACGGCGCGCAAGAAGGACACCCAGGAGAGCAACCGCGTTCAGCGTCGGGCGCGAGAGGATGCCCAGGCCCGCGAGCAGCAGACCGAGCCGCTTCGCAAGGCGCTCCGGGCTGCCGAGGAGAAGGTGACGGCCTTGGAAGCGGGCCAGCCCGACCTGACGGGCCTGCTCTCCGAAGTCGACGCCGCCGCACATCGGCTCGCGCACGACCAGGTAGCTCTCCAAGAGGGTGAAGAAAGCCACGCCCTGGCGCGCAAGGCGCGCTTGAAGGACGAGAGAGCCGTCCGCCGGGCCCAGCAAAGCAACGCGGCCCGAGTTCTTCTGGGAGCGCTCGAGCCGGAGTCCTGCCCGCGCTGCGACCACGAGATCGACGATGCCCGGCGCACCGCCGAAGAGAGCGACCACCGGTGCTCGGTGTGCGCAAGCCCTCTGCCGGAGGCCTCGGACGACCCGGAGGCGCGGGCGGCACTGCTCAGCCGGCTGGAGGATCGAGTGAAAGCCTCCCGAACGGCTGAAGACACAGCCCGGCAGGCAGTCGAGACGACGACCGCCGCCTGCAACGACAGCCGTGCCGCGTACGACCTGGCGAACGCCCGACTTACCGCGGCACGCTCCGGCATCTGGTACACCCGCCTCGAATCCGCCCGGCAGGACGTCTACCAGCTGCGCGGCGCCCTGGCTGTCGCCACCGGCAACGGGATGGGACTGCCAGAGGTGGTCGGTGACTACGTCACCGCAACGACAAGTCCGTCGGACACCGAGGACAACTCCGACGACGGCGACGCCATCCTTGCAGCGGCCGCCGAGGTGTTGTCGAAGGTGGTCGCCGACCACAGTAACGCCCTGTTCGCCGACCTGAACCGCGAGATCGTCAGCATTGCCCATGACCTCGGTGTGGCCAACCTGACCAGCGTCGACCTCAACCTGGCGGGGCACCTCAACGCCCGCAAGACCGGAGCCAAGCACCCCTTCAAGGCGTTCAGCCCCACCGACCGCCTGCGCATGCGGATCGCGGCCATCGTCGGCATGATCAAAGTCGGCCGTAAACGGGGGATCATGTCCCACCCCGGCCTGCTGCTCATCGACGCGCCCACAGCCGAAGAGCTCTCCCACGACAACGCGCGCCAGTGCATCAAGACCCTCTACGACACCGCGGCCAATGACCACGGCATCCAGATCGTGATCACCTCGATCGACGACGCGGTTTGGGAGTTCTTCCCCGAGGACCGTACCGTGACCGGTCCTGACAAGCGTCAGCTTTTCTAGGCCAGACAACCAGGGGTACCTAGCAACGCGAGGGAGGCGAAAGGCATCGTGCACGTCATCGACGAACGCTTGATCCAGTGGGCCGCGCACGCCTCCCGTCCCCAACTGCGCGCCGGCCCGACGGTGGACGACCTCGGAGGCCTCGACGCAGTCATCACCGCCGCAGACCACCTCGCCCAGGGCCCCTTTTTACACCACCTCATCCAGACAACCGCGCACCACCTCGACGACTTCGGTACCGAAGCGTGCAAGCCGCTGTATGAGGCCGTCCTCAACGGCCTTCGAACCAACAACAACCACGCTGCCTTCGCCAGTGCCACGGACACCCTCACTGGCCGCCCCGCCCTGGCACGTGAACTCGGCACTCCACTGAATCGCACACTGCTCGCCCGCCTCCAACAAGCCCAAGATGCCGACGACGACCTTGCCGCAGCCCTCATCGGGGTGGAAGCTGCAGACTGTCTCGTCCAACTCACCCTGGCCGGCGTCATCAAAAGCGCTGCGCGTCTCCTCGGCGCCATGGACGAGGCGACCGAGGACCCGGCTGCACTTCCCGAGGCCATGGCCACCCGCCTGCCCCGCCTCCTCGGCGTCCTCGATGCCCACCATCCCAGCGCCGGCCTCCGCGATGCCCTCGAACGCTGCCTGATGCTCGACCACACCTGTCGAGACGCCGCATTCGAACTCGCCCTCGGTGACCTGCGCCAGGCTCTGGAACAAGACCAGTACGCGCCAATGGCCGAGCAACTCCGCAAGACCCAGGACCGGCTGGCCGAACTGATCACTCTCGACCCCGACCGCCTGGATGCCCAGCTCTACCACGCCGCCATCGAAGCCGTCCTCGGCCTGTCCGCTCCCGACGCCCCCACACGCGTCCACACGGCCGCATCCACCGTGCGCGACGCCCTCCACCGCTACCGGGACTATCGCTATCGCACCCGCACCCCGGCCTGGGCAGCACCGCGCCAGAACGATGTGATCGCCTGGTCAGAACTCACCGTCGTGCTCGACGGCGCCGCCGCACACCTCGCACACGATGACCCCTGGTACGAGGGCGGACACGGCATCCTCACCGCGCTGCTCCGCGCGTACACCGCGCACAACACCGTCGCCGTACTCACGGACACCCCCGCGGCTGCGGCCGTGGAGACCCTGGTGGCGCCTGTCGTCGAGGACGCCTTCCTCCAGCACGAGCACCGGCAGCGCTTCCTCGAGCACGCACTGGCCCATGATGAAGAGCTCCGTGACGATCCAGCGGCCCAGCGACTCCACGCCGCTCTCCTCCACCGCACCAAGACCAGCGAGATCTCACCCGATCAGCAGGCGGGTGATCAGGGAAAAGCACGGCGCTGGCAGCGGCTGGCACACCAACTCAAGGACGACTTCGCTGCGTTCGTTGACCAGACGCCCGAGCACATCCTCGACCGCCTGGAGCTCGGCCTGCGCACACACGACGACGTCCTCACGGCCATCGCCGACCCAAAGTACGGCCGCCTCAAGGCACGACTCCTCGGACAGCTGGAAAACTCCAGCGACTGGATTGCCGGCATCGCCGACGAGTTCACCGCTCTCCTGGAAACCACGATCCGTTTCGCATACCTGTGCTACGACATCGGCCGGAAGATGGGCGGCTCCTACACCGAGTACCTACGCAAACGCGACAAAGACGGCAAAAAACAGAAAGTAGACGAAGCCCTATTCCATCAGCACTACCGGGAAGTGCTGCAGTTCTCAGCGCTATTCAGCGTCGTTAACTCAGAAGCCATTGACAAGGCAGGCGGGAGAACCGACATCCTTGTCTCATTCGGCGCCGTTCAATTCAACGTAGAATGCAAAATTGAAGAAGACGACGCCAGCGAAAACGCCCTACGTCAATACGTCGCCCAAGCCGCCGAATACCAGAACACCAACGCTGGCTTCGCCATCCTGCTCGCTCTCGACAAAACCGTCGACACCGAAGGCGCCGTCAACCTCTTCAAGAGCATCTGGATCGAATCTGTCCAGCGTCCCGGCGAATCCGAACCCTGCCTCGTCGTCATCATCCGCATACCGGGAGGACGCGAGAACCCCAATCTGCTGCGTCCTGGCCCCGCTTTGTAGCGGCGGCTGCGCAGGCCCGCGCAGCACTCCCACCCGGGGTGGAGCTGCCGACGATCCCAGGGGCCCATCTCACACTGCTGCCTCGGCTCGGGAAGCGGGGCACCACGGCCGGCAGGCATACTGGAGAGGCGCACTTTCGCGTACAGGTGCGGCGATGCCCCGGCGGTACGGCCGGGGCATCACTGCGTCTGAGAGCGATCAGGCGACCGCGTGGAGGCCGCCCTTGCCTGGCTTGGGCGGGCGCTTGGCGTAGCCCGGGACCTTGATCGGGGGAGGGCCGCCGACGGCGAGCTGCTGGGTCATCTCCTTCTCCAGCTCGTGCTGCGACTCGTAGCCGGCCACGGCAGGGTTGAGGGCGTAGCGGTGGCCGCGGCCGCCCCCGGAGCGCAGCACGATGCCGCGATCGACCAGCAGTCCCATGGCGCGGCTCATGGATGCCTGGCCCACGCCGAGGATCTCGTCGATCTCGGATTGCTTCATGCCTACGGAGCCCCCGGGATCCTGGTGCTTGACCATCACCGAGAGGACGTCGATCGCCGTGGGAGTGAGCTGCAGCTGGTGCAGCATGCCCAGCAAGTCCGTGGTGGTCATCATGGCGATGGGATCCCTTCGGTCAGCCGAGCTCGGTTCGGGAGAACAGGGTGAGCTCGGGTGCGAGTTCGTCGGGGAACTTGGAGTCGAGGACGAGTGCTCGCAGCTCGGCGAGGAAGTCGTGCTGCTCCTGGCCGTTTCCGTTATACGCGACTCGGGGGTTGAGCTGGTAGGAGGACCTCTTGACCTTGCGGATGAGGTTCTTCTCGCAGAGCGCGTCGAGGGCGTGGCCGATGCTGGTCCGCTTCACGCCGAGTTCGGCTGCGATCTCAGCGTGGGTAGCTTCGATCTTGCCCTTCTTCTGCCTGCCAATCATGTTCGACAGGACAGCGGCCTGCAGCTTGCTGATGATGTTGTGCATCAGGCAGTACGGCAGGACGCGTCGCAGGAAGTAGTTGCTGACGAGGGAGTAGCCGGCCTCGCCGAGCATGTCGTGAGGAGGACGCCGGTAGACGACGGTCTTGACCTCGTGGACAGGGCCCTTGCCGAACTGCTCCGCGATCCGGCGCGCGAGATCGGTGCCGCCGTCCGTCTCAACAGGCCGTACAGGCTTGGGGGGTTGGGGTCGAGGGCTCGCGCGCCCCGCGCGCAGGCCCTCTGCCGCTGAGTCCATGTGGTGATCCTTTCGCGTACAGGTGCTGCGCACTGTACGGCAAAAGTTGCGACCATCCGCATGTTACACGCCGGAGAGTTGCTACTCGCCGCAAGTTTATGTCGGCGATCGCCGACATCGGCGGAGGGCCGGCCAACGCGAACCTTGTGATGGTCAGTCTGCACATCCGGGCAGGTCCTGCCGCTGCGTCCGTATGCGACTCGCTGGGTAGTGATCCGGTAAGGGAAGACGTCTCTACGGAGGACCCTGCGGACCGCTGAGCCTGGAGGGCAATACTTGCGACTATTCACATGTCTCATCAGAGAGTTGCGGATACTCGCATGTTTCTAAGCTGAGTGTGGGCATAGACCGACATCCGAGCACCCCTAATGTCGGCGGCCACCGACATTAGGTTTCGCAAAACCGCAGGTCAGAGGCCACTTTTCCCGAACGCCTCTTAACTAAAGACGAACCTCCGCCACAACTCCTTCCCCCTGCCCCGTATTGTCGCAATTGCCCCTACCTGAAGGTCAGTTGCCCGGGGCGGGGGTTGTTGTGTGTGGTGTGTCGGCTGGGGGCCGTCGCGTGGGTGTGGGGGTGTGGGCCGGTCGGTCGTGGTGGTGGGTTGGGGGTGGTTGTGGTCTCTCCTTCCCCCTCTCCCCTCCTCCTTCTCTCTCTCCCTCCACTCTCCTGCCGGAGGCAGGCCCCTCTCTTCCCTCCCTCTCACGGGCAACCGGGCCCCGGAGGGGCCTGGTTGCTCTCACTCCGTATTCCGTGGTTTACTTTTCCTCACGGAATACAAAACAAATTCCCCCGGGTGCAAGGGAATCGGAGATTCTCCCTGAACCCCCGCCATAGGAAAAGGGCATGACACGCCTTCAATTCAATCCCCAACTCAAACCCGAACTCCCCACCCACACAACCAAACTCAGCACCCGTATTTGTGCCGGAGGCACAAACCCTATCCGCCTGTCTTTTCGTTCCGGAGGAACGCAGGTTTATGGAATGGCCGGAGGCCAATTCCATAAATTGCCCGCCGGAGGCGGGCAAT
>NZ_JANIIC010000136.1 GCF_024519315.1 Streptomyces malaysiensis subsp. samsunensis
CGGGGCTCCGCCGCGTGCGGGGCTCCGCCGCGTGCGGGGCTCCGCCGCGTGCGGGGCTCCGCCCCGGACCCCGGAGTCCAGGCCCGGATTTCTCTCCGGCCTCCCGCCCGGGCTGTCCCCATGGCTTCCGGCCGGGCTTCCCCGACGGTCTCCGCCCGGGCTGTCCCCATGGCTTCCGGCTTGGCTTTCCTGACGGCCTCGGGCCGGGCTTTCTGGCGGCCTCGGGCCGGGCCGTCCCCGTGGCCCACTCCGGACGGAGCCGTTCCGGGCCGGCGGGTGTCCGGCGGATCGGCGCCTGCGGCGGGCCGTTCCCCTCCCCGCCCCCGTCCCACGGCTGGGGCTCCGCCCCTGGACCCCGGGGTCTGGGGCGGAGCCCCTGTAACGGGAAGGGGCGGGGAGGGGAGAGATCCGCCGGACACCCCATAGGGTCCCCATATGATCGCGACGCTCCAGTGCACCGTCATCGACTGTCCCGACCCCGCCGCACTGGCCGCCTTCTACGGGCGGATCCTGGGCTGGCGGGTGAACGACAGCGATCCCGAGTGGGCGACCCTGACCGCCGAGGACGGCCGGCGGCTGGCCTTTCAGCTGGCGCCGGACCACCAGCCGCCGCAGTGGCCGGATCCGGCCTATCCGCAGCAGATCCATCTGGACTTCGACGTGGACACGCGCGAGGACGCGGAGCGCGCGCGGCGGGAGCTGATCGAGCTCGGCGCGACGTTTCTGCGCGACAGCGGCGGGGAGCGCTCGGGTTTCCAGGTCTTCCAGGATCCGGCCGGACACCCGTTCTGCATCTGCTACGGGCAGACGGAACAGAACTGATCGGGCTGATCGCGCTGACAGCGCTGACAGCGCTCATAAAACCAGGCGAGCCGACACAGCCCACACAGCCGACAGACCCGGCAGAGCCGACCGGGGTCGGCCCGATGGCCGGGCCCCGGTCGGCTCTCGGTGGAGTCGAGGCTGAGGAGGGGTCAGCCGCCGAGCTGGGTCGCGCCCGCCTTGATGTCCTTGGCGAAGGTGCTCACCTCGGTGTAGACACCGGGCTTGCCGGGCCGTGCGCAGCCCTCGCCCCAGCTGACGATGCCGACCTGGATCCACTGGCCGCTGTCGTCCTTGCGGAACATCGGGCCGCCGGAGTCGCCCTGGCAGGTGTCCACGCCGCCCTCGGCCATCTTCCCGGCACAGATCTCCTCGCCGGTGACGAGCTCGTCGTACGCGGACTTGCAGGTGGCGTCGTCGACGAACGGCACGCTGGCCTTGAGGAGGTAGCGCTGCTGGCCGCCGCCCTCGACGGCGGCGCCCCAGCCGGCCACGGTGAAGTCGCCCTTGTTGTACGCCGTGGTCTCGGCGATCTTCAGGGTGGGCTGGTCGATCGGCTTGGCCAGCTTGATGAGCGCCCAGTCCTTGCCGGTGCCGTTGTAGCCGGGGGCCTGGAGCACCCGGGTGGACTTGACCTTGATGGCGCTGGAGCTCTGGAGGTCGACGACGCCCGCGGTCGCGGTGATGGAGGTGTCGGCGCCGCTGCCGTCCACACAGTGGGCGGCGGTGAGCACGATGTCCTGGGTATAGAGCGCGCCGCCACAGCCCATGGACAGCCGGACCATGAAGGGGAATTCGCCCTGGGCGGCGCGGGTGCCGCCGACGACGGAGGGGCTCGGCTCGGGGCCGGTGGGCTGGGCGTTGGCGCTGCCGGGGGTGAGGCTGAAGGCTGTGAGGGCGACCGCGCCGAGGGCCGAGGCTCTCTTGATGTGCTTCAGGGTCTTCCGCAACGGACTGTCCTTTCGTGGGGGGTTCGGTGCGCATGTCAGGCTCATGCCAAGCTCGAAATGCGGCTGCGCCGCATGCCAAAAATCCGGAAACCTCTCCGAAATCCCATGGATGAGCCGGTAAAACGCCCTGTGATTATGTGGAGCGGGTCAACGGGGTGACAAGGGTCGGTTTCAAGCCAGCGCGGCCTACCCACCGCCCGGCCGAACGACCGTAAGGTTGAAGTGAGACAGGGCGCACGGCTGGCGACGGGCACGGGGTGACGGCGTGGCGGCACCGGGCAGCGACATCGAGCACGGCTATCCCCACCTGGACACCGTCCGGGACGCGATCACCGCGCTCTACCGCCGTCTGTCCCGCGACACGGTGGACACCTTCGGGCTCAGCGTGGTCCCCGGCGATGTGGCCTTCTCCGACCAGGACGACCTCTACCTGGGCGTTCAGCGGGTCGCCCGGGTCATGGTGCAGCATCTGCGGCTGCCCGACGCCCGGATGATCGTGAGCTTCCGGGAGATGCGGCACGCGGGAAACGTGGAGCTCGCCGCGGGCCCGGAGTACTTCATCGAGCTCAACTCCCGCTTCAAGACCCACCGTCGGGACATCGGGGCGGCCCTCGCCCACGAGGTCACTCATGTGTATCTGCACCGACTCGACCTGTGGCTCCCCGGCACACGCGACAACGAGATCCTCACCGACACCACCGCCGCCTATCTCGGCACGGGCTGGTTGCTGCTCGACGCCTACCGCCAGGACGCGGTTTCCAGCCAGAAACTGGGCTATCTGACACCGGAGGAGTTCGGGTACGTCCTGGCCAAGCGGGCGCTGCTCTTCAACGAGGACCCCTCCCCCTGGTTCACCTCCCCGCAGGCGTACGAGGCGTACGCCAAAGGGTTGGAGCTGGCCCGCCACGACCAGGCCCGGCCGCCGCTCGCCGCGGCCGGCTGGACCGGCCGCCGCCGCTATGCCAAGGACCGCCGCTCGGCCCAGTCCGGCCACCCCTCCCCCGCCACCGGCGGCGACTACGTCTTCGACGGCGGCCCTCCGCTGAGCGTCTCCTTCCCCTGCCCGACGTGCCGTCAGCGCATCCGGGTCCCGGTGCGCGGGCGGCTGCGGGCCCGCTGTGCGCTGTGCCGTACGGTCCTGGAGTGCGACACATGACGCCGGGCCGGGCCGTGGCCGTACGGGGTTGGAGTGCGCTCGACGTCGTACGCTCGCCTGCATGAGCCCCTCCATCGCCACCAACACCCGTGTCTCCCTCGATGAACTGCTGGAGTTCGTACGCCCGCGCCACCGTGCGCTGCTGATGACCCGCCGGACGGACGGCTCGCCCCAGGCGTCCCCGCTGACCTGCGGAGTCGATGACTCCGGCCGTATCGTCATGTCCACCTACCCCGAGCGCGCCAAGGTGCGCAACGCCAAGCGCGACCCGGCCGTGAGCCTCGTGGTGCTGTCCGACGAATGGAACGGCGCCTGGGTGCAGATCGACGGCGCCGCCGAGGTGATCGACGTCCCGGAGTCCATCGAGCCGCTGGTCGAGTACTACCGCAATATCGCGGGCGAGCACCCGGACTGGGACGAGTACCGCGCGGCCATGCGCAAGCAGGGCAAGTCGCTGATCCGGGTCACCCCCGAGCGCTGGGGCCCGATCGCCACGGGCGGCTTCCCGGCCCGGCTGGTGGAGAGCGAGGGCTGACGGGACGCCGGATCAGCAGGCGCCGGGGCGGCCGTACAGCACGATCCGCATTCCGGTGACGTCCCTGACGGCGCATCGGTGGAAGTGCTCCGCGAGCACCTCCCGCTTCACCCGCTCCTGAGGGGTGTCGTCCAGCGGCTGACCGGGCGGGTCGTTCACCGTGACGATCCGCCCGGCCGTCAGCATCCGGGCCCGGATCCGCGGGGCGGGCAGTTCGATGCCGTGCAGCGTGCCCGAGGGGATCGCGTGCCGGGCCAGTGCCGGCTCCCGCAGCCCCCGGAAGTCCTGCGGGCTGGACATGATCGGCTCCCGGCGCCGGGCGGGCATGAAGAGCACCCCGTCGCCGGGGCGGCTCAGCTCCCGTACGGCGCGCGCCGCCGCGAGCGGGTCGTCGAGCCGGCTCTCCGGAGTCCGCAGGTGGAGGGAGTACGGCAGCAGGGCCGCCCCCGCGACCACCGCCAGTGCCCCGGCGAGCGCCCTCGGAGCGGCGACGGTGTGCGAGAGCGCGTCCAGCCGGGCCCCGATCAGCAGCGCGAGGCCGGTATGGGCGTAGAGCACGTACCGGTCGACGTAGAGCGGATGGAGATACGACACCGCCAGCAGCGCGGCGGGCGGCAGGATCAGCAGCGCCACCGCGAGATCGCGCAGCGGTACGGCGCCCCGCGCGGGCAGCGGCCCCCGGGCACAGACCAGGCCCGTCAGGGCGAGCGCGCCGAAGCCGAGCAGTTCGGGCGGGCCCGGCGGGGAGATCCAGCCGACCAGCGCCGCCTGCTGCTGACTGACGATCACCAGCGGGGTCAGCACCACCGCCGCCACGGCCGCCGACTGCCCCCAGGCCCAGGCGGACCGCGCGCCCCCTCGGGCCCGGTACAGCGCCACACCGTGCGCGGCAACGGCCAGCACCGCGAACTCGTGCAGCAGACAGGCCAGCGAGGCGACGACGGCGTATCCGGCCCAGGTGCGTTTGCGGGGCCTGGCCACGGCGCTCAGCAGCAGATGCGTGGCCGCGACAACGGCGGCGCAGACCAGGGCGTACGACCGCCCTTCCTGCTCGTACCGCTGCACCGCCGGGAACAGCGGGAAGACCAGCCCGGCGGCGAGTCCGGCACGGGGCCCGGCGAGCCGCTGCCCGAGCAGTCCGACACCGGCGGCCGCGGCGGCCATGGCCAGCACCGAGGGCAGCCGGAGGGCGACCAGCCCGCCGTCCCAGAGGGCGAAGACGCCGTGCATGAACAGGTAGTAGAGGCCGTGCACCACATCGGCGTTGCCGAGCAGGCGCAGGATCTCACCGACGCTCCGATGGGCGACCTGATACGTCGTCGACTCGTCCCGCCACATGCTGTTCCCGCGGCGGATCCCCCACAGCCCGAGCGCCAGCGCCAGCCCGGCCGGGGCGAGCCAGACCGCGGCCCGCCCGGCGCGCCCCGCGCGGCGGGACGCCGGGACCTCCGGCGACGCCGGGCGGGTGCGTGGGGCGGCCCCGGCGGTGTCGAGGGCAGGCGAGAGGGACATGGGTGGGGAACTCCGATCGGAGCTGAAAGGTGGGGCCGCGGCGAGGTGAGGGACCGCGGAGGAGTGAACGGACCGGGATGGGCGCAGTCAGGCCCGCCCGCGCCTGATCCACCACAGGCAGACCGCGGCGAGCGCGACGGCCGCGGCCAGGCAGATCCCGGTCTGCGTCCACTGCATGGGCCAGTAGTGGCTCGCCGGGTGCAGTTCTTCGTACCACCTCCGAGTGGCACCGAACCGCTCGAGACAGCGGTTCCAGGCGTCCTCACTGTCGGTCGCGGACGAGCAGCGGTCCAAGGGGACCTTCTCCCCGGAGCGGGTCAGAAAGCCGCCGCCGAGATCACGCCATGCGGTGAAGTAGACGTTTCTGGGGATGCTTGGGAAGGCGCCGGGCGCGTCGGAGACCACCGTCCACGGCGTCATCAGATGGGGGCGCAGGGCGTCGAGCCCGTACTGGACACCGGCGGTGGCCCCCAGGGTGACCGCCATGGCGGGGACGGTGCGCCGCAGCAGCAGCCCGGCCGCCGCGCCGAGGAGGAAGGCCGGCGGGGCGAGGGCGACGGCCGCGGGGCCGGTCGCGTCGAACGGCACGGCGGTGCCCCAGGCGATGTCCTGGAGCTGGGGCCGGGCCGCCCGCCACCACCAGGTGTAGAGGGCCGCGAGGACCGCGGTGCCGGTCGTGACGGCGGTGAGCGGGAGCGCGAGTTTGGCGATGAGCCAGCGGGTCCGGCCGACGGACTGGGTCCACACCAACCGGTGGGTGCCCGTCTCCAGTTCCCGGGCGAACAGGGGCGCGCCGATGAAGACGCCGATCAGCGCCGGCAGGGCGATGAGCAGCCGTCCGGTGTTGAGCAGCGGTGTGCGGTAGGTGTCGCTGAGGTGGCGGAGCGCATCGGCCGTCGGGCTGGTTCCGTCGCGGGGATCGATGTCCCTGCCGTGGCAGAGTCCCTCCCAATTCTGTTCCGTGCAGCCCTGGATGTCGTGCGCCCGCACATAGCCCATCATCTCGGCGCGCTGCCAGACGATGTACGCGGCGATCGCCACGACCACGGCCAGGCCCGCCCAGAGGGCGGCCCGGTGCTGCCGCGCCACCAGCCACACCAGCCCTCGTACACGGGGCCGGGTGCCGGCTGACGCCCGGACCCGTATGCCGATCGCGCTCATGCCTCCACCTCCGTACCGGTCGTCCGGGCGTCGGCCGTGAACAGCGGCGGGGCGTCGGGAGCGCGCAGATAGCCGAGCAGGACGTCCTCCAGGGAAGGTTCGGTGACGATCCAGCCGTCTCCGGCCGGGGCGTCCGCCGGGCGGATCAGCGCGGTGAGCTGACGGCCTGTCGCACGGGTCTCGACCACGGTGTGGCGGGCGAGCGCGTCCGGTGTTCCGCCCCCGGCCGCGCGGGGGCCGGTGACGAGACGGTGAGCGGCTTGGATGGCGTCCGCCTCGCCCGCCAGCCGGATCCGGCCGCCGCCCATCAGCAGCAGGTAGTCGCAGACGCCGTCGAGTTCGGCGAGCACATGGGTGGAGATGACCACGCCGGTGCCGCGCTCGGCGGCCTCGGCCATCAGCACACCCATCATCCGGTGGCGGCGCAGCGGGTCCTGGTCGGACATCGGCTCGTCCAGGAGGAGCAGATCGGCGCGTTTGCCGAGGGCCATGGCGAGGGCCACACAGGTGCGCTGGCCGCCGGAGAGCGAGCCGACGCGGGCGGACAGCGGCACCTCGCCCTCCGCCACCACCCGTTCCGCGGTCTTCTGGTCCCAGCGGGGGTTGAGCTCCCGGCCCAGGCGCAGGGTGTCGGCGACGGAGAAGCGCGGGTAGAGCGGCTTGTCCTGGGCGACGAAGGCGATGCGCGCACGGGCCCCGGGGGCGTCGGAGGACCGGCCGAAGACCCGCAGGGTGCCGGTGGTCGGGGTCAGCAGACCGGCGGCGAGGGAGAGCAGGGTGCTCTTGCCGGAGCCGTTGGGGCCCACCAGGGCGCAGATCCGCCCGGCGGGCAGCCGGAAGGCGACATCTCTCAGGGCCCAGCCGCGTCGGTACTTCTTGCCCAGCCCGGACGCCTCCAGCGCGCCGGACGCGTCGATCTCGTCGGTCACCCGTTCTCCTCGTGTCCACGCTCGCCGGGGGCGGCGGTCTTGCCGAAGCGCTCTTCTAGGACCGAGGCCACCAGCGCCGTCACGTCCTCGTGGTCGAGCCCGGCGGCGCGGGCCCGGTCGGTCCAGTCGGCGAGCTCCGCGCGCAGCGGTGAGTCCGCAGCGGCGCCGGGCCGTGCCAGCGACCGGCGGACGAAGGTGCCGAGGCCCGGCCGGGGCTCGACCAGCCCTTCGCGCTCCAGCTCGCGGTATGCCTTCAGGACGGTGTTGGGGTTGATGGCGGTGGCCGCGACGACCTCCCTGGCCGTGGGCAGCCGGTCCCCGGGCTCCAGCAGTCCGAGGCGGAGCGCCTGCTTGGTCTGCTGGACGATCTGCAGATAGGTGGCGACGCCACTGCGCCGGTCGATGCGGTACTCGACCATCCGCCTCACCACCCTTTCACTAATCAGTTAGTGGAATGATGGTGGAACGCACCTGAGGGAATGTCAACCCGGGGCGGTGCCGACCGGCCCGAGGAACGTCGGCCGGCCCGAGGGACGGCCGAAACGCCACGCGGCGCCTTCCCCCGGTCGGGAGGGGGAAGGCGCCGCGCGGCCGGTCCGTACGCCGTTGTACGGGCGGAGATCCGGGAAACCCGGAAGGCAGGGAGAAAGGGCTGGGGGTCAGACCACGAGGGCCCGGTCGGTGGGGCGGATCGGGGCGGGCAGCTCGCTGGCCCCGGCCAGATAGCGGTCCACGCCGCGCGCCGCGGAGCGGCCCTCGGCGATGGCCCAGACGATCAGCGACTGGCCGCGGCCCGCGTCACCGGCCACGAAGACACCCGGCACATTGGTGGCGAAGTCGGCATCGCGCACGATGTTGCCGCGCTGGTCCAGCTCCAGGCCGAACTGCTCGACCAGGCCGTTCTTCTGGTCGGTGCCGGTGAAGCCCATGGCGAGGGTGACCAGCTGGGCCGGGATCCTGCGCTCGGTGCCCGGCTTCTGCTCCAGCTTGCCGTCCTTGAACTCCACCTCGATCAGGTGCAGCCACTGGACATTGCCGTCCTCATCGCCCTCGAAGTGGCTGGTGGAGACGGAGTAGAGCCGCTCACCGCCCTCCTCGTGCGCGGAGGTGACCTTGTAGAGCATCGGGAAAGTCGGCCAGGGCTGGTTGGCGTTCCGCTCATCGCCCGGCCTCGGCATGATCTCCAGCTGGGTGACGGAGGCGGCGCCCTGCCGGTGGGCGGTGCCGACGCAGTCCGCGCCGGTGTCGCCGCCGCCGATGACCACGACATGCTTGCCCGCGGCGGTGATGGGGGCCGTGGTGAGGTCGCCCTCCTGCACCTTGTTGGCCAGCGGCAGGTACTCCATCGCGAAGTGGATGCCGTTCAGCTCGCGGCCCGGGACCGGCAGATCGCGCGAGGTGGTGGCGCCGGCCGCGATGACCACGGCGTCGTACCGCTTGCGCAGCTTGGCCGCGTCGATGTCGCGGCCGATCTCCGTCTCGGTGCGGAACTTGGTGCCCTCCGCGCGCATCTGCTCGATACGGCGGGTGGTTGGGCGCTTTCCCCTCTTTTACTCCGGGGGGGCGTGGCGCAGAGGGGAGCGGGAGAGCGCG
>NZ_JANIIC010000137.1 GCF_024519315.1 Streptomyces malaysiensis subsp. samsunensis
ATGCTTCGGTCTTGTTCGTCGCCGCGGTCACCCGCCGGCGAAGCGCCGGATCAGAGAGGTACCGCAGCAGCTGAACGGTGCGGATCACGCGGCCGACCTCGCAGAAAGCGGCGTAGGTGGCGTTCTTCTTGGAGCCCGAGCGCAGCCGCTTGAGCAGCGTAGACGAGGAGATCGCCCCCTCCCGTACGGAGACCGCCACCTTCATCAGATGCCGGAACTGGGACTCGATCAAGTCCCAGTCGATGACGTTCTTCCCGGACTCGCCGAACAACGCGTCGATGTGCACGTACTCGGTGGTCTTGCTGGGCCGGTAGAAGGTCAGGCCCTTCCAGTTCCTGATCCTGGGCATCAGATCGAAGCCCAACAGGTGCGCGAGCGCGAACACCGGCTGGGACTGGCCCTGGGTGTCCGCGTGCACGGTGGTCGGCTTCACCTCGGAGGAGTTCTTCAGCAGGCCCTCGATGATGTAGACGGCCTCCCACACCCCGCACGGGATGAAGTGCGTAAACAGAGCGACATAGGTGTCGGAGATGTGGTGATATGCGATCCCGCCCGGCTTGCCGTATCGGACGGACGTCTCGGCGAGCAGGTTGTCGAGGTAGGTGTCCATGTGGGTGCCGTCGGCCGCCACCGTGGTGCCGTCGCCCCACGCCTGGGAGATGTCCAGGCGGGCGTGCGCGTTGACCAGGTCGGCGATCGCCTCGTTCAGCAGCACGATGGAGAAGTGCCGGTTCGCCGTGTACGCCAGCTCGTGCCCGCTCACGCCGGGGATGTGCCGGGCGGCCTCGTACGGGCCCATATTCGTGCCCTTGACGAAGGTCGTGAGCACGTACCGGCCGAAGGGGTCGGCCAGCTTCGGCTCGTTGCCGGACGCTGGGCCGAAGCGCTGCCACCAGTTCACCCAGTACGCGGTCCTCGCCACGATCCCCATGAGGGAGCGCTCCGGCATCCGGGCCTTGATCTCCTGCTCCAGGCGCCTCGCCGAGGGCCGCTGTCCCTCCGAGCGGTGTGGCTTGAGCGACGGGATGCCGGTCTCGGGGTCGATGACCAGGCCCTCGTTGTCGGGGTACCCGGCGTCCGCCGCCGCTGCGGCCGCGGTGAGCTTGTCCTCCAGCTGCTGGCGGAAGGCGCCAGCGTCGAACGCGGCGGTCTCGCCCTCCTCGCACAGGCCGACCTCGACCAGGTAGGAGCCCAGCTTCTCCTTCACCACCTCCCAGTCCAGCAGTTGTTTGGACCAATCCGCGTACTCCTCCGAGCCGACCACCGCGACATCGCCGGTGCGCAGTTCCTCGGCGAGCGCGGTGAAGACCATCGCCTCGAAGTGCTTGCGCACGAACTGCCCCGAGCGGGTCTTGTCGATCACGGCCTTGCGCCAGTTCTGCGTGGCGAAGGAGATGTCCACCTCCTTGCCCTCCTCGTCGAAGGCGGTGATGTACTCGCCACGGGCGTGTCGGTGCCGCATCGCGTGCGCGAGCGCGTCCAGCACGCGCCGGTCCTCGGATGTCTCGGTGAACTCCAGCTTCTCGGCCAGGTCGAACATGACCGCGCGGTCCCGGCCGATCTGCCCGTACAGCAGCACCTCCCAGAAGTTGCCATGGTGGGCGGAGACCTTCTCGATCTGCTCGTACTGCTGGTCGAACCCGCCGAGAGCCTCGACCGCCTTGGTGACGGCGCCGAGCCCGCCGGCCTGCACCAGCAGGGCCTTGGCCATCGCCAGGACCGCCGGGGAGACCTTGCCGCCCAGCCGCTGGGCGACCTCGTCCACCGGCGCCTCGTCGTCCAGGCCCTCCAGGGCGTGGCGGACCTCGGCGGTCATGGCCGCGGCCTTCTGAACCGCCTGGTGGGCGGGGCCACCGTCGTCGATGTTCTTGAGCACGGTGCGGTAGTTCCCGATCAGGGCCTCGACGATCTCCCGCTCCGCGAGCCGGATCGCCTCCAGCTCCTCCTTGGCCCTCTTGATCTTCGTGGCCACGCGCTTGGTGAACATCGTCGCCAGGTCGTCGCGGACCCGCATCCTCGCCTTGTGCGTCAGGCACGCGATCAGCGCGATCTGCTTGATGGGGGCGTAGTCCCGCAGTTCCGAGGCATCCGCCGCGTCCGCCTCCCCGGCGAAGTCGGTGATCTTCCCCGTGGCCACCGACTCCATCCACACCGAGGTGTCGCCGAGCTCGTCCAGCCAGTCCAGGCGCTTGGCCAGGTTCTTGAAGTGCGACCAGGTCGGCCCCTTGGCGGGCTTCTTCAACCGGTTGAACAGCGTCGTGCCGTCCGAGTCGCGTTCCTCCAGCAGCCGCAGCAGTCCGGCCCGTTGAGCGGGGCTCATGCGGTCGTGGATGCCCTCGCGGATCGAGGCGTTCACTTCGGTGCGGATCTTCGAGGCCATCTTGTCGAAGGTGGAGAACCCGGGCAGTTCCAGCCCGGCCTCCACGACCTTCTCCAGCGCGATGTTGATGAGATCCGCGGGCCGGTTCTTCGCCGTGGCCTCCTTGCGGATCGACCGTTCGACGATCCGCCGGGCCTCGCCCTGGTCGTACTTCACGCCGACCTTCTTGCGGACCAGGCCCCGGTGGTGCTTGGCCGTGCGCTCCGCCCGGTACAGCGGCAGCGTGCCCTCCGGCAGCTCCACCTGGCGCCGTACGAACTCCACCACCGGCTCCGGCACGTCCTCCAGAGCGGGGAAGCAGCCCATGCGCTGGTACGACTTCAGCATCAGCAGCAGGGCCAGCAGATGCTCGTTACCATCCGTGGCGTCCGCTGCCCACTGAAGCTCATCGCGAGTCGGCGAGAAGAACAGATGCAGTTCGTGCGCGGTGATCAGCCGCTTGAACCGCGGGTATGCGGTCCGCTCGATCGAGGTCACAATCCCGCCCCGGGCCCAGACGACAACAACATCACGACCAACGACACTGAGCCGAACGGGTGACGGGATCGAGGTACTCAGGGCTTCAAGATCAACTCATTGCCCCTTTGGCGCGTATCTCGGCGATACCCCTAGACCCCCGCGAGTTCGCGAAAACTGAAGGCGCTTCAGCGGGAACCTGAGGGTCCGATGCCCTGATGTTAGGGGGTGGACCCTCGGGTTCGTGGTGAAGTCCCGGGGTCGGATTCCAGGGGCCGCTCCAGGAGGGCGCGGGCGGAGTTCGCGTAGCGGATCGCGGTCTTCTCGTCCAGGCCGAAGACCTCGGCGAGGTGGAGCGGGTCGGGGCCGTGGGCGAGGGCTTCTTCGAGCTGCCGGTCGACGCGGAGCTGTTCCAGGGTGGCGGCCTGACCGCGAAGCGGTGCGGTGAGGGAGACCTGGCTGACCGGGCCGGTTCCCAGGGCGGTGATCTTGTTGATCAGCAGGTGTGGGTTGGCGGTGTCGGGCCAGCGTCGGCGCCGGAACTCCAGCCACTCGCGGGCGACGTGCAGCGTGAGGTCGTCCAGCCGCCGGGTGCGGCCGTCGATTGTGAGCTTGCGGTTGCCGATGTCGAGGTCGTCGAGCTGGAGGCGGCGGATCGCACCGGACCGTGCGGCATGCACCGCGGCGAGGGCGAGGACCAGGCGGTCCGTCGGCTTGTCGATCGCGGCGACCGAGGTGTTGATGTGCTCAGGCTCCAGGGGCCTGGAGGACGCCGTACTCGCGCTGGCCAACCCGGATGCGGCTGGTCGGGTTCTTGAAGACGGTGCCGTTCTTCTTCGCCTGGCGGAACAGCGACCGCAGCACGATGAGGGTGTGCTGCCGCTGGCCGCCGTGGAGGGCGTCGAGCTGGGCGAGGACATCGTCGCGGGTCACCTCGCGCAGGTGGTCGTAGCGGCTTGACCAGTCGATCAGCACGGGTCGGATGCGGTTGAGGTAGTTCCAGACCGTGTTCTCGTCCCGTGGCTGGGATCGGGGGCCGCCGTCGTGCAGCAGGCGGGCCCAGTGTTCGACGTCACGGCGGATGCCGGGGGCGATGCCGTCGAGCTTGCGCTCCAGCCACTGCTCGAACGACGGCGTCCGGTCGTCGAGGAAGACACCGATGTGATCGAGGACCTCGATGGTCAGCTCCATGTTCAGCCGACGGGGTTGCAGGGCAGAGTGGAGCTCGGAATAGCGCACGACATCCCCGCCGACGTGCCGGGACATCAGGATGGTCAGGGCCCGGTCCACGGCGAGGCGGATCTTGCGGGGCCAGCCACGGGCCTCACCGAGGCGGTGGGCGGTATGCCGGGCCCAGGCCAGCCACGGATTGTCCGGGCCCGTGTGTCCGGCGGGGTCGACACGGGTGAGGTCGCAGCAGACCGGGAACAGAGACGGCTGGATCCAGCCGCCCGGCGGCGGCGCTGGCGACGGGTCGGGCTTGCGGGGGCGTCCCCGCCGCTCATACTTCGGCGGCCGCAGACGCGGGACCCGCTCCCACAACGGGGCCATATGCGCGAAGAACAGCTGGTGGTACCGCGGTCCGGGCAGCAACGACTCCGCCTTCGCGCCGGTGGCCGCGGCGTCCGTGCGTGCTTGGCACCAGCACAGACGGCAGTACCCCTTCCGCAGCGGGCCGCGTCGGCGGCAGCCGGCGCACGGAGCGTGCGGGCCGGGGCGGGCGAAGGAGTTGCAGCCTCCGCACCAGCGCATGAACAGCAGCCCCCAGGCCAGGCAGTTCGAGCAGCTGTCAGGCTCCAGCACAGCCTTCCCGTCCTCCGTCCCGCCCGGTCACGCAGGGGGCAGGGACCGGCCGTCCCGTCGGCGCGGGACCACCGTCGGGGCCGGGCCGGACGCGACGGCGGCCTGCTGGCCGGCCTCCTCGCCGGGGCGGCGGACCTTGTCCGGCTCGGGGATCAGCAGGTCGCCGATCTCGCAGCCGAGTACGACGCAGATGACGTCCAGGTCGTCGAGCTTGAGGGAGACCGGCTGGCCGGACCACAGCCCGGACATCTTCCCCGCCGAGATCACCAACCCGTGCTCGGCCAGGCTCCGTTGGAGCTCGGACGCCTTCCAGATACCTTTGTTCGCGGCCGTCAGCCGCAGGTTCCACCTCATCGGATCAGCCCTTCCAGCCGCTTCGCGGCCCGCTCGGTCCCGGCGACCCAGGCGTCCTCGACCCGGGTCTGCTGAACATGGACGTACCGCATCGTCGTAGCGATCCAGGAATGCCCCAAAACCTCCTGAATTGCGAGCAAGTCCAGCCCGTTCCCATAGAGTTGGGACGCGCAGAAATGCCGCAGAACATGCGGCGTCAGCTTCTCGCCCCATCCCGGCAGATGCGCTTTGGCCGCGACCTTGAGCCCGCCGCGCAGGGCGTCGTCGCCGACCCGGCGAGAGGAGCCGTCGGCGTTCTTGCGCTCGGAGGGGAACAGCGGGGCGCCGGGGCGGGTGTGGTCGTCGTCGAACTGGCCCCACACGTCCTCGATGAACCACCGCAGCGCGCGGTCGGCGCCGTTGATCAACGGGACCATCCGCTCGCGCGGGCCCGAGCCGCGGGCGCCCTTGCCGTGGCGGACGTGGAGTTTGCCGAAGCGTCCCAGGTTCCACTTGATGTCGGCCAGGTCGAGCTTGCATGCCTCACTGATCCGCAGGCCGACCTGCGACATCAGCTTCGCGGCGGTGTAGTTCCGGGCGGTCGGAGCGAACTTGCGGCAGGTCGCCAGCTCACCGCCCCAGCCGGTGAACAGGATTCCGACCTCCGGCTCGGTCGGAGGAATCCGCAGCTGGGCGTCCTTCGCCCCGCGCGGCCGGTTCATCTCGTCGATCGGGCACTCAACCACCCGGCCGGTCATCCGGTGGATCTCGACCTTGTGCCGCAGCTCCAGGAACATAAAGTACGTGGTCAGTGCCTGGGACCGGGCCAGTCGGGTGCCGCTCGGCGAGTTCCGCAGCACCTTCCCGAAGTACACGTCCGCGTCGGCGGGCTCCATGTCCCACAGCGGCCGGCCGAACCACGTGCGGATCTGCTCCAGGTGCCCGACGTCCCCGCGGATGGTGCCGTCTGCCAGACCCGCCGATGCCCGCGCGAGGACGAACCCGGACAGCACATCGGTCTCGAACCGCTCCAGTTCCTCCGCCGACGCGGGCGCCCAGTGCTCACGCAGGTCCCGTACGACTGCCAGCGCCGCCAACCCGAGCCTCCTCACCTTCAGCCCGACTGCGGATCGGCCGGATAAGTTGAGAACGCTTCAAGAATCCCGAGGTTACGTCAGTCGGCGGCAAGACACCCTGACGAGGGAGAACTCCATGGCCAGCAGGCCAACGGGGCTCGGGTCGCTTCCGATCTAGGCTGGGATCGCACCGCCGCCCCCTGGAACTGGAGTTCTCATGCGTGTCTTCGTCGCTGGCGCCACCGGCGCTGTCGGCAGTCTGCTCATCCCGATGCTGGTTGCGGCTGGGCACGAGGTCACCGGGACCTCACGGACCCTGGCCGGGATCGAGCGGATCAGAAGCCTCGGAGCGACGGGAGCCCAGGCGGACGCGCTCGACGCGGACAGACTGCGGCACGCGGTCTGCGCGGCAGCACCGGAGGTAGTGATCCACCAGCTCACCGACCTCGCCGGCGCGGACGGAGCCGCCAACGGCCGAATACGCCGCGAGGGCACCCGGAACCTGGTGGAGGCCGCGAAGGCGGCTGGGGTCGGCCGGATCATCGCACAGTCGATTTCCTGGGCGTACGCGCCGGGCGAAGGCCCGGCCGAGGAGGTGGTACCGCTCGACAGCACGGCCGCTCAACCCCGAGCCCGGATGGTGGACGCCGTCAGGGCCTTGGAGGAGACGGCGGCCGAGCTGGAGACAGCGGTCCTGCTGCGCTACGGCCTGCTGTACGGGCCCGGCACCTGGCACGCACCAGACGGCGCATTCGCGGCGGCCCTGGCGGGCGACCGGTCGGCGCGCTTCCTGGGGAGCACCGTGGCGAACGACGCGGTGAGCTCCTTCGTCCACGTCGCCGACGCGGCGGGCGCCGCACTGGCCGCGCTCGACTGGCCAGGCGGACCGGTCAACATCGTGGACGACGAACCCGCCCCCGCCCACGAGTGGCTTCCGGCCCTGGCCAAAGCCCTCGGCATGCCCGCACCCGGCGCGGTGGCGGGCCGGCAGGAGTGGGAACGCGGCGCTCTCAACGTGCTTGCTCGAAGCCGGGGGTGGCAGCCCGAGTGGCCGACCTGGCGGAGCGGTTTCGCCGCCCAGCGCGACGTCCTGTGAGTTCTCCAGAATCTTGCTGAGGTCCTTCACCACCGCCAGCGCCGTCAGCATGAGCCTCCTCGACTTCGACCAGGCCGCAGAATGGTCGGACGAAACGAGGACACTTCAGGAATTCCGAAGTTACGTCACAGGTTGGCCGAGCACGCCAACGAGGGAGAAACCCCAGGCCAGGGACTCTGGGCCCCGGCAGGAGTCACGGGAACTCACGGGATGTCGCACACCTGTCACGTGGGGAGCGCGACATCGTGCTCCCACCGCGAAAGGGGGCCGAGAGCCGACAAGGGGCCCTTATGCCTCTCGATGCAGAGAGCTTCAAAAGCGATGGGGTGACTCCAGGGGCCTACGGTTGACGACGGCACACAGGGGCGCGGTACGGCACCGCACGTCTACCGGATCGGGTGACGGACGAATCGGGCACCGTTGACACGTCTGCGAGTTGGGAGCACGAGGGCTCCCAGAGGGCTCCCACTTGCTCCCAGTCCGGAAATGGTTAAGGCCGCCTCCGCTACTCGCGGAAACGGCCTTCGACCTGCGAAAACGCTGGTCGGGACGACAGGATTTGAACCTGCGACCCCTTGACCCCCAGTGGCGCGGCAATTCTCTTCTTCTATTCCACTTTAAGAGCTTGTCTCATGTGGCGTCAGGACGGTGCGGCATGATGCTGTGCCATGGGTGTTGATCTGTCGCAGCGGTTGGTTCCTGACGAACTGTGGTCGCTTGTTGCTCCGTTGC
>NZ_JANIIC010000138.1 GCF_024519315.1 Streptomyces malaysiensis subsp. samsunensis
GTTTCGCGGACCGGCCCTTCAACCGGCGCCCGACCGGCTCCTGATCAGTTCCTGACCAGGTTCCGGTCAGCCGTTCTCGACGACCATCAGCGCGTTGCCGTCCGCATCCCGGAAGCTGAACATCGGCGGCACCGGCGCGCCCCAGCGCTGGACCTCCGGGTCGGTGTCGACGCCGCGCGAGCGCAGCGTCGCATGGTCGGCGTCGATGTCCTCGGAGGTGAGGATGATGCCGGTCTCGTAGCCAGGCCCCGGTCCCTTGCCGTCCTCGCGCGGCAGGACGAGCGCGATCCCGGTCGGGGCGCCCGCCGGGCCCACCTCGATCCAGCGGTGACCGTCGCCGTAGGGCATGTCAGCACGCTTCTCGAAGCCGAGCGTGCCCACATAGAACTCCAGCGCCCGGTCCTGATCGGCGACGGTGACAGCGACCCGGCCCACCTCGGCGAGCCGGGTGCCTTTCGCGGTCTCGGTCATGGTGATCTCCCTTGGAGTGTTGCGTTCACCTTCCGAGACCCCGGTACGCCGTGAAACTCATCGGTCCCCGGCGCGGAGATCTCCGCCGTACCGATCAGCGGTTGACGAAGGCGAGGTCCGTGCGGCCCCGGCCATGGCAGGAAAGGTGGGAAACCCGTCATTGCTGCCGTGATCGCACGCTGCCAGGCTGAGCCGCATGAAATCCCGCAGCGTGCTCATCGTTGTCTATGACGGTGTGCAGAGCCTCGATGTGACAGGCCCCCTGGAGGTGTTCACGGGGGCGGGCGACGCCGCGGGGCGGCCGGGCGCGTACCGGGTCATGACCGCCGGGCCCGGTGGCGGGCCGGTGCGGACGTGCAGCGGGCTGCGTCTGCTGCCCGACACCGACCTCGCCGACGCCGGACCGCCGCACACCCTCCTGGTGCCCGGCGGCCGGGGCACGGCCGCCCCCGATCCGGCCGTGGTGCGGCGGATCCGCGAGCTGGCGCCCGGGGCGCGGCGTGTGGTGTCGGTGTGCACCGGGGCCTTCCTGCTCGCCGAGGCGGGGCTGCTGGCCGGGCGCCGCGCCACCACGCACTGGGCGTACTGCGACGCGCTCGCACGCCGTTTCCCGGATACGGCCGTCGCTTCCGAACCGATCTACGTCAGGGACGGGAACATCGCCACATCGGCCGGTGTCACGGCAGGCGTCGACCTGTCCCTGGCGCTGGTCGAGGAGGATCTCGGCCGGGACACCGCACTGCTGGTGGCCAGGCATCTGGTGATGTTCCTGCGCAGACCGGGCGACCAGACGCAGTTCAGTACGCGACTGGCCGCCAAGTTCGCCGAACGGCACGCGCTGCGCGAGGTCCAGCGCTGGATCGCCGAGCATCCGGACGACGATCTCTCGGTCGGCAGCCTCGCCCGCCGCTCGGCGCTCTCACCCCGCCACTTCGCCCGCGCTTTCGAGGTGGGGGTGACACCCGGGCGGTACGTGGACGCGGTCCGGCTGGAGACGGCCCGCCGTCGCCTCGAGGACACCGAGGACGGCGTCGAGGAGATCGCCCGGTCCTGCGGCTACGGCACCCGGCACCGCAAACCTCCTCTCGGACGAGCCGACGCTCAGCTGGATCCGCGACGTCGACACCGCCACCACCTGGACCACCTCGGTCTGCTCCGGCTCCCTCCTGCTGGCCGGTGCCGGGCTGCTCACCGGGCGCCGGGCCACCTCGCACTGGATCTGCCTCGACGGTCTCGCGGCCTTCGGCGCCGTCCCGGTCACGGAACGAGTGGTCATCGACGGCAAGTACGCCACCGCCGCGGGTGTCTCGGCCGGTATCGATTTCACGCTGCGTCTGACCGGGCGGATGGCGGGGGACGAGGTCGCCAAGGCCATCCAGCTCGTCATCGAATACGACCCCCAACCGCCCTACGCCGCGGGCTCGACCGCCACCGCGCCCGCCCATCTCGTGGCGGCCCTGCGCGCGAGCGACCTCGTCGTCAGTCTCTGAGCGGCCCCGGAAACCGCCGAGGAACCGCATCGGCCCGGAAGCGCGAGAGTCCGGAACGCGAAAGCCGACTCGGAAAAATCAGCCCGAAAGAACGCGGCCGGCCCGATGCGCTCCCCTGTCGCGCACCGGGCCGGCCGGTCGGCCATCCGCCTCGCCCCCATGGAGGGCAGCGGCCTCATCTCCCCCGTCGGCCGCTCCGTCCCGTCGGCTACTCGGTGGCGATCGCGTTCAGCACATTCATCCGCGCCGCCCGGAACGCCGGGACCAGCGCCGCGATCAGGCCCACCACGGCGGAGCCGATGAAGACCGTGATGATCGTCGGCCACGGGATCTCCAGGGTCTTCAGACCCTCCAGCGCCAGCAGCTTCTGGGCCGTGGTCCCCCAGCCCATGCCGAGCCCCAGGCCCAGCAGGGCGCCGAAGAGCGCGATGACCACGGACTCCAGACGGATCATGCGGCGCATCTGGCGGCGGGAGACGCCGATGGCGCGCATCAGGCCGATCTCACGGGTCCGCTCGACGACCGACAGGGCCAGGGTGTTCACCACACCGAGGACGGCGACGATGATCGCCAGCGCCAGCAGCCCGTAGACCAGGTTGAGCAGCTGACCGACCTGGTCCTTGACCTCCTGCTTGTAGTCGGTCTGGTCGCGCACCTTCACCGACGGGTAGTGGTGCAGCTGGGCCTTGAGGGAGGCGTACGCCTGCTTCTCCTGGCCGTCCTTGGCCTGCGCCAGCATCATCACGTCCGCCGGGATCATCTTGGCGGGCACATAGCGCTCGACCGTGGCGATGTTGAGGTACATCGCGCCCTTGTCGAGGCTGACGTCGTCCGAGGTGATCGCGGCGACGGTCAGCTTGGCGGTCCGGCCCTCCTTGAAGTCGACGGTCAGGGTGTCGCCCCTCTTCACCTTGTGGTCCTTGGCGAAGCCCTCCGGCACCGACATGGCGTCCTTGCCGTACGCGGCGGCCAGGTCGCCCTCGACGACCGGGGTGCGCAGGTCCTCGGCGTACGTCGGGTCGGCGGCCGAAAGGCCCTTGGTGACCGTCTTGCCGTCGGGCAGGGTGATCTTGGTGCCCTCGATGTCCTTGGCCTCGCTGACGTGCTTGAGGCCCTTGGCCCCGTGCACCGCGTCCGCGATCCCCTTGGTGATCGGCTGGCCGGTGTCGGACTGGACGATGAAGTCCGCGCCCACCGACTTGTCCAGCTCGTCGGTGGCCGAGGCGACCATCGAGGAGCCCACCACCGACAGACAGGCGACCAGCGCCAGGCCGATCATCAGGGCCGCGCCGGTGGCGCCGGTGCGCCGCGGGTTGCGCAGCGCGTTGCGCTCGGCGAGCCGGCCGACCGGGCCGAAGATCCGCAGTACGACGGTGGCCAGCACACGGACCACCAGACCGGCCAGCAGCGGGCCGATCACGATGAAGCCGATGAGGGTCAGCACCACGCCGAGGCCCAGGAACATCGAGCCGTCGACCGCCTTGTCCGCGTTCCCGGCGACCACCAGGGAGGCCGCGCCGCCCGCGGTGAGCAGGGTGCCGATCGCGCCACGGATCCATCCGGACTTGGCGTCCGCCGGGGTGCCCGCGTCGCGCAGGGCCGCCATCGGGGAGATCTTCCCGGCCCGGCGGGCGGGGATGTACGCGGCGATGACGGTGACGACGACGCCGATGCCGACGCCGACGATGGGCGTGGTGGGCTTCACGGTCAGCTGGTCGGTGCTCAGGTGGAGCCCCGCGCTGCCCATGATCTTCATCAGGCCGACCGCGAGGCCGACCCCGCCGAGGACACCGAGGATCGAGCCGACGACGCCGAGCAGCAGCGCCTCGATCAGCACCGACCGGTTGATCTGCTTCCGGCTGGAGCCGATGGCCCGCATCAGGCCGATCTCACGGGTGCGCTGGGCGACCAGCATGGAGAAGGTGTTGACGATCAGGAAGATGCCGACCAGGACGGCGATCCCGGCGAAGCCGAGCATCGCGTACTTCATGACGTCCAGGAACGAGCCGATGTCGTCCTCGGCCTCCTTGCTGGACTCGGCCTTCGTCTGCACCTTGACCCCGGTGCCGAGGTCGGCCACGACGTTCTTCTTCAGCTGGTCGTGGCTGACGCCCGCCTGCGCGGTGAGCGAGTAGCTGGAGTACACCCCGGCGGCGCCGAGCAGCTTGCGCTGCGCGGTGTCGGTGTCCATGTAGATCAGCGTGGCGCCGGGGTTGGTCACCTGGAACGTGGCGATGCCGACGATCTTCGCGCGGAACTCGCCGGGAATGGCGATGATCCGCACCTCATCGCCCAACTCCAGCTTCTTGTTCTTGGCGGTGTCGGCGTCGACCATGATCTCGGTCGGGCCACGCGGCGCATGGCCGGAGGTGATCTCGACCGAGCGCTTCTCGGTCGGGTCCCAGCTGGTGCCGATGGTCGGGGCGCCGGTGTCCGAGCCGATGCTGTTGTCATCGCGGTCGGCGGCGGTCACGGACTGGCTGGTGACGTCGCCGGTCACCGACTTGACGCCGTCCACCCGCTTCAGCTGCGCCAGCTCCGCACCGGGCAGACTACGGATCCGGCCCTGCCGGGTGTCCTTGTCGCTGACGCCCTTCGGGCTGACCGTGACATCGGATGCCGTGCTCGCGAAGAGCTTGTCGAACGTGGCATTGGTGGTGTCGGTGAAGACGAGCGTGCCGCAGACGAACGCCACCGACAGCAGCACGGCGATCGCGGACAGCGCCATCCGCCCCTTGTGGGCGACGAAGTTGCGCATCGAGGTCTTGAGGACGGTCATGACACCCGTCCACGCGCGTCGAAGTGCTTCATGCGCTCAAGGACCAGGTCGGCCGTCGGGTTGTACATCTCGTCGACGATCCGGCCGTCGGCCAGGTACAGCACGCGGTTGGCATAGGAGGCGGCGACCGGGTCATGGGTGACCATCACGATGGTCTGACCCAGCTCGTCCACCGACCGCTTCAGGAAGCCCAGCACCTCGGCACCGGCCCGCGAGTCCAGGTTTCCGGTCGGCTCGTCGCCGAAGATGATCTCGGGGCGGGCGGCGAGGGCACGGGCCACGGCGACCCGCTGCTGCTGACCGCCGGAGAGCTGGTTCGGCCGGTGCTTGAGCCGGCCGGCCAGACCCACGGTCTCCACCACCCGGTCCAGCCAGGCCCGATCGGGCTTACGGCCCGCGATGTCCATCGGCAGCGTGATGTTCTCGATCGCGCTGAGCGTCGGCAGCAGGTTGAACGCCTGGAAGATGAAGCCGATCCGGTCCCGGCGCAGCTTGGTGAGCTTCTTGTCCTTCAGCTTGGTGATCTCGGTCTCGTCTATGTAGATCTCCCCTGAGGTGACCGTGTCCAGACCGGCCAGGCAGTGCATCAGGGTCGACTTGCCGGAGCCGGACGGGCCCATGATCGCGGTGAACTGACCACGCGCGATGTCCACGTCCACATGGTCGAGCGCGACCACCCGGGTCTCCCCGGAGCCGTATGCCTTGACCACCTGACGCGCACGGGCGGCGACGGCCGTATGTCCTCCGCTGCCCCCGGTCCTGGGAATCGATACAGCCGTTGTCACGGTCTTTCTCCTTAGGTGTCCGATCGGCGATCTCCGTTCCCCGATCACCGCATCAAGACTGCCGCGATCCGGGAACCTCCGCGATGGGGAATGACTCCCTCTCAGCGGTGGGGCTAGCCCCACCCCCTCGGTCGCGCAGCCCGTAGCAACCTTATGAAGTGGGGAGGACGGGCTCCTCATCCGCCCGGACGAACCGGGAGTAGGAGTACAGGGTGGGCATCCCCTAGGGGAGTGAGTCCTGAGGCCGACCCGGACTCGGGGTCGATCCTGCACCCTGCCGCCGCGTGAGGCTCAAGTCGGGCCTTCTGGGCAGCCCGGATGCGTTCTTCCCCCGCCCCGGTCCGGCATGGAATCGTGGGTAGTACAAGAATCGTCGTACGAGAGTCAGGGACACGTGCCGGCGCGGACCGGCGAAGGGAGCGCGCCAGCGTGGGCGGCACCGCACGACGGCCGATGGACGCGGACCCCAGGCCCCCCGCACCCCAGCCACCTCCCGCGACTCCCACCCCCCGAGGCCGTCGCCCGGTCGCCGCCGCCCTGATGCTCGGCATGGCGCTGGCCGCGCTGGACTCGACCATCATCTCCACCGCCGTACCGCAGATCGTCGGCGATCTCGGCGGCTTCTCCGTCTTCTCCTGGCTCTTCTCCGGCTATCTGCTCGCGGTCACCGTCTCGCTGCCGCTGTACGGGAAGCTCTCCGACACCTTCGGCCGTAAACCCATCCTGCTCGCGGGCATCGTGGTCTTCGTCATCGGCTCACTGCTGTGCGCCGGCGCCTGGAACATGGCGTCCCTGATCGCCTTCCGGGTCGTCCAGGGGCTGGGCGGCGGGGCGCTCCAGGGCACCATCCAGGTCGTCGCCGCCGATCTCTACCCGCTCAAGGAGCGCCCGAAGATCCAGGCCAGGCTCTCCTCGGTCTGGGCGCTCTCCTCGGTGGCGGGCCCCGCGATCGGCGGACTGCTCGCCGGATACGCCGACTGGCGCTGGATCTTCCTCATCAATCTGCCGGTCGGCGCCCTGGCGCTCACCCTGATCGCCCGCCATCTGCACGAGCCGGTACGGCACCGGGAGAGCCGCCCGAAGGTCGACTGGGCCGGGGCGCTAGGCGTCTTCCTCACCGGCGGACTGCTGCTGACCGCGCTCGTCCAGGGCGGGGTGGCCTGGAGCTGGCTGTCCGCGCCCTCGCTCACCATGCTCGGCGGCGCCGCGGTGTGCGTCGCGGCCACCGTATGGATCGAACGGCGCGCCGCCGAGCCGATCATCCCCGGCTGGGTCTGGCGCCGCCGCACCATCTCGGCGGTCAACGTCGCCTTCGCCGCGCTCGGTCTGCTGATGATCGCCCCGACCGTCTTTCTGCCCACCTACGCCCAGTCGGTGCTGGGGCTCGGACCGATACCGGCCGGTTTCGTGCTGTCCACGATGACGCTGAGCTGGCCGATCGCGGCCGCGCTCAGCAGCCGGGTCTACAACCGCGTGGGCTTCCGGCGCTGCGCCATCACCGGTATGACGGCCGCCACGCTGGTCCTGGCCGCCTTCCCCTTCCTCCCCTACCCGGGCGCCCCCTGGCAGCCCGCGCTGATCATGCTGCTGCTCGGCGGCGCGCTCGGGCTCTTCCAGCTGCCGCTGATCATCGGGGTGCAGTCATCGGTCGAATGGGCCGAGCGGGGTACGGCCACCGCCTCGATCCTCTTCTGCCGCCAGGTCGGCCAGAGCGTCGGGGCGGCCCTCTTCGGCGCCGTGGCCAACGCGACCCTGGCCTCGCGGCTCACCGAGGCCCCCGCCGCCATCCGGCCGGGGCTGCCCGACGACCTGGACTCGGTCTCCCGCGCCCTGGAGCACCCCGGCGCCCTCACCGACCAGGCCGCCGACTATCTGCGGCGGGCCGTGGACACCGCCGTGGACCACGTCTACCTGGGCTCGGCGACCGCCGCGCTACTGGCACTGCTGGCCCTGGTGTTCCTCGCCCCGCGCCGCTTTCCGATCCGTACGGAGGCGGAGGCGGACGCGGAAGCCTGAACGGCGGCCGGAGGCGACCGCGGCTGCCGTCGCGTGGGTCGGTCGGCGGTGCGCCGGTGCCTACAGGGTGTCCGACGGGCCTTTCCCCTCCCCGCCCCTTCCCGTTACCAAGGGCTCTGCCCCTGGACCCCCGGGATCCGGGGCGCAGCCCCGAGCGGGGGTCTGGGGCGGAGCCCCGGGCGGGGTCTGGGGCGGAGCCCCGGGCAGGGGCCTGGGGCGGAGCCCCGAGCGGGGGCCTGGGGCGGAGCCCCGAGCGGGGGCCTGGGGCGCAGCCCCGAGCAAGGGCCTGGGGCGCAGCCCCGAGCAAGGGCCTGGGGCGCA
>NZ_JANIIC010000139.1 GCF_024519315.1 Streptomyces malaysiensis subsp. samsunensis
GGGCGGCAGACTTGGGCCGGACGGAAAGGGGCCACTCCCGCACGCGCGGGCCGGACCAGGTGCCGCGGAACGCCGAGGGCATCGCGGCCGCGCTCGAGGGCGAGCGGCGGATGGAGCTCTACCGCGAGCTCCTGGCGGCCGCGCCGGAAGACGCCGAGGGGGTCCTGCGCCGCTGGTGGTGCGAGGCGATGCTCGACACCGACCCGGCCGCCGACCGGGTCACCGAGGCCGCACTGAACGGCACCCTGCCCACCAAGACCGTGGAAGCGGCCATCGCACGCCGCCAGGCCGCGGGGCTGCCCGTTGAGTGAGCCGCACGGCCAGGAGCCGGAAGGCTGACCGTGTGAACTGTCCGGAGAGGTCGACGCGCTGCTGGCCGACTTATCCCTGCCCGGTGAGGTCTTCGGGGCGATCATCGCGGCGACGGTTCAGATCAACGAGGCCCGGGGGATAGTGCCGGGCAGCACAGCCTCGGCGAATCGGCCGGGAGTGGTACGACACCCGCGAGGCTGAGCGTCTGGTCGGCGGCATCTGTCTGGCGGCAGAGATCATCTGGGAACCGGTCGCGGCGCCCGGCGGGGCCACTCAGCTCGCCGAAGCCCTCGCACGCATGGAACAGCGTCGGCGCGCCTGAGAAACCGGCCTGGGCCGCACCCTTCCTGCCCGACGCGGTCCGCGTACGCCATGATGGAGGTGGCCCGAATACAGCGCTTCATCCTTCGAACATCCCGGGGCCGCGAGTAGAAGGACACACCAGATGAACCTAGACATCACCGCTGACCAGTACGATCTGCTGACCCTGTGCGCGCTGCGCATCGGTGGCGCCACCCTGGACTGGAGCCTGCTCGCTCGCGGCGCCCAGAGCCCCGACGGTCTGGCCGCCCTCCTGGAGGGGCAGCTGCACGAGGACTCGCGCGCCGCCACCAAGAACCGGCCCCTGCTGCAGCAGGGCCTGGGCGGCGGTCTCGAGGCCGCCCGCGCCCGCGTTGACGACGAGCTGGCCGCGGCCGACAAGGTAGGCGCTCGCCTGGTCACCGTCCTCGACGAGGACTACCCCGCGAATCTGCGCGTGATCGGCAACCTCCCGCCGTTCCTCTTCTACCGTGGTGAGCTCGACTTGCGCGACGCCCGCTCCATCGCCATCGTTGGCACGCGCCAGGCTTCCGAGGGCGGATTGCGCCGGGCGGCCCGGATGGCACGCGAGCTCGTCGAACACGACGTCGTGATCGCCAGTGGCCTCGCCAAGGGCATCGACGCCGCCGCCCACCAGGCCACCCTCACCGCGGGCGGGCGGACCTTCGCTGTCATGGGCACAGGCATCGCCGCGCCCTTCTACCCGGCCGAGAACCGGCCGCTCGCCAAGGCCATTCTCACGGCTGGCGGCGCGCTGCTGAGCCAGTTCTGGCCTACCAGCCCCCCGGCGAGGTACACCTTCCCCCGCCGCAACGTCGTCACGAGCGGTACCACCCTGGGCAGCGTCGTCATCGAAGCCTCCAGCACGTCCGGCGCCAAGATGCAGGCCCGTCTGGCCGCCGAGCACGGCAAGCTCGTCTTCCTGATCCGGTCCCTCGCCGACGCCCAGCCCTGGGCCAAGAAGATGCTCGACGAGGACCGCGCGATTCTGGTCACTGCCTCCAGCGACATCACTGGCCGCCTTGGCCAAGCTGCCGATATCCAGCGCGCCGGCCAGCAGCGCCAGCAGCTCGCCCTGGCCGGCCTGTGACCGCAGGTCTCCCCGATCCCGCAGGCTTCCCCGACTGCCCGGTGTGCGCCTACGTCCTCACAGGCACCGCGCGCCTGTGCTCGGACTGCGCCGGACGCACCCTCCAGCCCGTGGCCGACCCTCACTGTCCGGTCTGCTCCCAGGCCGTCGCGCCCGGCAGGCAGTGCGGCAACCGGCTTTGCGGGCTGCCGGAGGCGCAGCGGGGGTTCTCGCGCGTCGACGCGGTGGCCGTGTACTCGGGAGCTCTCCGCGACAAGATCCACAAGCTGAAGTACGAGGGGAAGAGCGGCTGGGCGATGATCTTCGGTCGGCTCCTCGTCGGCTGGATGGAGAGACACCCCGAGCAGATGCGCGGTGTCGACCACGTGGTCGGCAATCCCACCCACATTGGGCGTCAGCCGATCCAGCACATCGAGGCGATCATGGACGCCGCGTACACCGAAGACGTCATCCGCGCTTTCCCGCTCAGCCCGCCGGGCGCGCACCGCCTGATCAAGGGAATCGAGACGCCCCGGTCCGCGAACCGGACTCTGGATGACAAACGCGCGGCGGCGACCGCGCACGCCGACGCCCTGACGTGGATTGGCGACACGGGCGACATCGAGGGATCCACCATCCTGCTCGTCGACGACGTGTTCACCAGCGGCTCGCAACTCCAGCACGTCGCACTCCGGCTCCGGGCGACTGGCGCCGCCGACGTCCGCGGACTCGTCCTCGCCCGCGTTCCCTGGAGCGGCTGACGGTGCCACATACCCGCCCCGCGACGCGGTCCTCCTGCCCTGCGCTGGCCTCCATCGCCATGTACGTACTCCCAGCACTACGTGATCCGTTGCCCCTCGGGGCGCTCCTCATCATCGGTGATGATCGCCGATCAGCCTCCGGGGAACAGCGGAAGATCAGCATTCGGCAGGATCTGACCACGCCAGATGGCTGACTCGGCTTGGATGGTGCGTTGAGACCAGGCACCGGCCGAAGGCGGCGCCCGAGCGCCAGGCGAGCACCTCGATCCCGTGGCCGGTCGGCGACACCCGACAGCTTCGTGAGGAGACAACGCCCCATGAATTTCCCGGTATTCACCGAGGACGCGCCGCTGGCCGCGCTTGAGATCGAGGCGCTGCGTGCCCTGCACGTCACGTTGCAGGACCTGCGACACGAGTACAATTCCGCGCTTGCCGTGACCCACCGCTCCTACCGGCTGGAGGAGAACGCGGAGGTGTACACGCAGGGCGGAGCCCTGGCCCACCACCCCGACGCCTTGCACGAGCTCAGCCGTCTGGCCGACCACTACGAGCGCGGCGTCGGGCTGCTCACCTGGCGCCACGCGAGCGCGGCCGCGGTGCTCGGCACCAGCATCCTGGACCGCGTCGTGAGCGGTCGGCCCACGTTCACGGCGGCCGCGGTGACGGCACTGTGCGAGGAGCCGACCCTCGGCCAGCTGCGGGATGCCTTGTCGATCCCGTGCACTGACTTGCTGGTCGCGCGCGAGCCCGCGTTCCGGGACCGACACGAAGAAGAGCGCCACCTACTGCTTCGTGCGGTGGAGGGCATCATCGAGTGTGCCGCCGAGCTCGGCGAGGGCGTGCCGGAGGACGCGGCTGCCCTGTGGGCCGGGCGGCTCACCGAGTTCGACCGCCTGGGCACGGACCCCCTGTACGAAGGCGTTCTGGGAAGGCTCCTGCCCTTCGCTGAGCAACTCCCCTACGAGATCAGCTGGTACCTGAAACAGGCCCGGGCGGGCGCACTGCCCCGACAGATCCGCACCTGATACAGCACGAGGTTGGGCCGCCGACGCCCAGGCACGCAGGTACACGCCACTGGGGCTTCGGTCAGAACGGCACGATCCGGGTGAGGACCACCTCGTGGGTGTCCTAGTTGATGCGGTACTCGGCGATGCCGCGCCCCGCCGGGGATCAGGACTTCTCGCCAGTCATCATCGCCCTCGAGCGGCGTGCTGTCTTTCAGTCACGGATCCTCGGCGATGGATACCGCCAGGGCGACCACCGCAGAGAACAGAGCGGCGGACAGTCCGGGGTCGGCCAGGGCTTCTCCCACCGCTTCGGAAGGGATGACCGGTCGTAAGTCGCGGGGGTCGTCACTCACCGGGCATCGCTCCGTCGTTCGCCCGGCGGCGGCGCGCGATCTCGTCCCAGCTCGTGGTCGGCAGCGTGCCCGCCTCGGCGGCCGCGTGGATGCGGTCGCGCTGCGGGTCACTGTCCAGCATGGCCCGGCCCCACCACTCGGTCAGCGTCGCATCGAGCTCGGCGCCCTGCTCAGCCGCGAGTACCTCGGCGAAGAACTGCGCCCGCCGGGCGCCACGCAGCGCCTCGGAAATCCCGCCGATGGTGCGCAGGACCCTCGGCTCCGACTGGTGCGGGTGGCCTGGCTGCGGGGTCATCCCTCGCCCCTTCGTCCCATACGTCTGACGGGTCCGGCCTGAGGCCGTTTTGCGACGGAGTCGCGCTCACCGTCAGCATCGGCTTCATCATCCCAGGAGCCGTTGGCCAAGTCGTCCATCTCGGGCAGGGAGCCGGTGGGCGCGATGGCGGCCTCGCATCCGGCGCAGGCCAGCGCGTCGGCGGAGGAGCGGGGCTTGTGCCGTCGTGGTTCAAGGTGACGGTTGCCTGGTTCACCCGTACGGGGGGGGTATCAGGGGGCTCGCTCCCTTTGACGCGCGCCCTCCAAACTGTGAGGTCCGCCACTACGGGTCCCGTGAGTGAGGGCTCCCGGGGAACCTTCGCGTGATAGAAACGCTCAGCTCACGGGCGGTTACTTAGCGGTATCGAATATCACCTTCCGCATTCTTGGTGTTCCGTGTAGTGATTTTCCTTGGGACATCCATGCGTCTCTACGCGTCAATACGGCTTAGGTGGTGCCCAGGCCCCCTTTGGCCTACGGCGCCCGGATGTTCGGGTGCCGCACCCCCGCCGAGTCTTCGAAGAAGAGGACCTACGTGAACGACCTGTTCGAGGATGGGAGCGCGTCCGTCAGGGCGCCGCTCGCCCTCCCCCTGGAGTTCGAGGCGCACTACATCACCAACCAGGCGGCGTACCACCAGTACGCCCTGACCCAGCTGAAGACCTTCAAGGCTGCCGAAGAGGCGGTCCACCGGGCCTTTCTGGAGATTCTGCGGCACTGGGACGACCTGCTGGCGGAGAGCAACCTCCAGCAGCAGACCTGGGCCATCATGCGACGCGTCGTCATATCCCAGGCCCTGATCGATGCACAGGCCAGGCTCACCACCAGCGACCATCCGGTCCACAAGGCGCTCGCCAAGTTGCCGCCCAAGCAGTTCGACGCCGTCGTGCTGCGCGGCTGGATGAACAAGAGCGCCGAGGACATCGCCTGGTACATGGGTGTCACCACCAGCACCGTCGACTACCACTGCCGCAGGGCCCGCGAGCGTCTGGGCCCAGGCGCTGGGCGTGACCAGCCGGACGAAGAAGACCGGCAGGACCACCCGCAAGACCAGGAACCAGGGGGAGTAGCCCATGACCACCATTGACCAGCTGCTGGCCGACGCGGCCCCACCGGTCCGCGAGCACCACTTCGACGTGGCCGCAGGGCTCCGGCGCCTGGCGCGGGAGGCCGGCTACATCCTGCCCGGCCTCCCCGTTCAGGGGGCGCCGCAGGCCGGACAGCGGTTGAAGGCCGTCGCCCGCTGGTGGCTCACCAGCCCCCAGGCCGCCGCCCACGTCGACCAGCTCGTCACCGAACTGGACGAGGCCGCCCCCACGCCCCTCTCCACCGCTGCCCCGGTGGACGTTCACGGCGTCCAGATCTTCGCCTGCTTGCTCCACCTGACGGGCCACCCCGAAAGCGCCCAGTTCTGGTGGGAACTGGCTGCCAGCGCGGACGTACGCGGCGCCGCCTACTGCCTTCACCTGCACCACCTCAGCCGCGGCGAGGAGCGCGAAGCGGCTCACTGGCTGCTGGAAGCCAAGCGGGAACGCGACCACGGCGCCGGGGAAGGCTGCACCCACGAGGACGTCGAGGCTCTGGACGGCCTGTTCTTCGACAGCTTCGAGCAATACATCCGCCACCACGACGGCGCCACCGCGGCCCCAACTGCCGATCTCGACGCGGAAGTCGAGCGCCTCGCCGACCGGGAGGACGACGGGCTCGTCGGACACCCCGACCAGCAGCTCGCCGAGCGCCTCCACGCCTTCGCCAGCCGCCACTGACGCATCCCCGCAAAAAGCACAAGGAGCCCAGATCGCCGACCCCCGGTTCCGAGGCCAACGGGTCGGGACGGGCCCCTCGCGACGATGCACCCCGCAGAAGAGGAGCACCTCCGGTGAACCATAGCCTCAATCCTGAACCTTCGGGAGATAAACGACGAACCAGCCACCTCGTGCGCTGGCTCGCCCGGCGCCGGCGCACCATCGCCACCCAGATACTGCGCGGCGCCTGCTACGGCATCGGCACCGGCGCTGTCGGCCTCGCCTTCTGGTGGATCGAATGGTGGGCCGAGCACCACTGACCCAACCACGTGGGTGGCCGATGCCGGCCCGCCGTACATCGTCCTCACCCGCATTCAGCTGTACTGACCTGCTGGGAAAGGAGTGAAAGGCCCGCCCGGGCGGAACTGCCAGCCGAGCTGTCAGTACCGCCTCAGCGGCTCAGTGACTCAGCGCTGAGGCGGTCGAGGACGGCTCCGACGGGGGCGGCTGTGCGATGGGGGGTGAGCTCGGTGGCGAGATCGGTGAGCAGTGTGGTGCAGCGGCCGGACTCGATGGTGGCGGCGATGTCCATGGCGGTGGTGGCGGTGTCGCGCAGGACGGTGACCTGCGACTTCGCTGCCTCGTCCGGCAGCGTGGCATGCACCCAGCGGCGGAAGGAGGAGATCGATACCTGGAGCTTGTGCTCGTCGCGGAGCCGCTGGTGGATGGTCGAGACGGTCACCGTTCCCAGCAGGTTCTTGATGTAGTCGCGGTGCTTGTCGATCTCCGGCCAGGTCACCTGCCGAAGCCGTCTGTCGACCAGCCCGGGGAACCACTCCTTGATGAGTTTCGACCAGTCGGCCTCGCTCATCGGCGGCCCGCCCGGGGTGATCCCGGACGCCTCCGCCGGGGCCAGGGTCTTCCTGACCGTCTTGCGGTCCACCCCCAGCGACGCGGCCAGCGCGCTCTTCGAGCGGCCCGCGTACCAGTGGACGTAGATCTCGGTGATGTCGACCACGACGAACGTTCTCCTCGCCATCCGGGCCGCCTATCGGCCTTCCGAACCACGGGACGAGGAAGGTGAGCGGCTTCGCGACGACCAGGTTCCTCGATCCCGGACTCCGCGCTACCCATGGCCAATCAGGAGGATTCAACATGGAGGCCCGCATAAAGCTCAAACCGCCCAGAGAGGGGAAAACTTGACCGCTGACAGGGGTGTGACGCATTGTTTTGTCCCGCGTGCGGTGGTCGCTGCGGTCTGCCCCGGCGGCCCGGTTCCAACCCGTCCAAAACCTGATCCCTGCCGGTCAGGCCGGTCGTAGGTTCACGCCATGGCGACCGTTGACGACATGGAGTTCCGCACTGCCCGGCCTGAGGACACCGAGGCCATCGAGGCACTCGACGGATCCTTCACCACCCGCACCATCTTCCACGTGGCCATCACCGAGGACGGGTTCGCCCTCCAGGAGATCCCGGTGGACCCGCCCATCCACAAAGTCTTCCCACCGGAGAACAGCGACGACGGTAACGGTTCCGCGGCCGAGGAGGATCCGAACAGCCGTACCTTCGTCGCCGTCGGCACCGACGGTTGTCTGGCGGGCTTCGCCGCTGTCTCCTACGCTCCGTGGAACCGGCGGCTGGCCATCGATGACATCGAGATCGCTCCGCCCTACCGAGGTCAGGGCGTCGGCCGTGCCCTGGTGGGCCATGCCGCCGAGTTCGCCCGTGAGCGCGATGCCGGGCACATCTGGCTGGAAGTCACCAACATCAACGCTCCTGCGATTCACGCCTACCGGCGGATGGGATTCGCCTTCTGCGGACTGGACACGACGCTCTACGCCGGCACTCCCTCATCAGGCGAACACGCCCTCTACATGAGCATGCCTTGTCCCTGAG
>NZ_JANIIC010000014.1 GCF_024519315.1 Streptomyces malaysiensis subsp. samsunensis
TCGGCGCATCGCCACCCACGGGTACCGACCCCACCTGGATTTTCCGGCTGACCCTGCGCTCGGCGAGCTTGGCCGGTACGGACGGCATTCCTAGCGAAATCGCAGTCATCTGGTTCGTAACCCCAAGAAGGTGTGTGAGTTGCCGGAGATCAGCGGACTCCGATCTCCGAGATTACGTCACCGGCCATGGCGTGGGCACACCCCGCTCCTGAAGTCCACCCAAAGGTGAACTTCAGGACATCTCATGTCGTCAGGAGATTTTCACGGGGTTCACGACGTCCGCCACCAGGACGAGAAGGGTGAAGCAGATGAAAACTCCGGCGATCACGTACGCGACCGGCATCATCTTGGCGACGTCGAACGGGCCGGGGTCGGGCCGCCGGACCAGCCGGGCGGCATGGCGGCGGATGGCCTCCCACAGCGCGCCCGCGATATGGCCGCCGTCCAGCGGCAGCAGCGGAAGCATATTGAACAGGAACAGCGAGAGGTTGAACCCGGCGACCAGGAAGAGCATGGTCGCGATCCGCTGGGAGGGCGGGATGTCGAGGTTGGCGACCTCGCCGCCGACCCGGGCCGCGCCCACGACACCCATCGGGGAGTCCGCCTTGCGCTCGGCGTCCCCGAAGGCCGCGTTCCACAGGTCCGGGATCTTGGAGGGCAGGGCGATCATGGAGTCGATGCCGTCCTGGACCATGTTGCCCATACGGTCCACGGACTGCCCGAAGGACTGCTGGACCACGCCGTTGGCCGGGGTGAAGCCGAGGAAGCCGGCGGTGACGAACTCGCCCTCGACATAGCCGCCGTTACCGTCGGACTTGGCGACCTGGTTCTCTATGAGGTTGGCGTGCAGGGTCTTGCGGACGCCGTCCCGCTCGACGGTGATCGTGGCGGGGCCGGTGGTCCGGCGGATGTCCTGCTGGAGCGCGCCCCAGTCCGGGGTGCGGTGCCCGTTGAAGGCGACGATCTTGTCCCTGGGCTGGAGACCGGCGGCCTTGGCCGGGGAGTCCTTGGCGCCCTTGGGGCACTTGTCGGTGGAGGACGAGGCCGCGACCACGCACTGGGAGACCGTGCCCACACTGGTGGTCTGGGTGTTGACGCCGAAGCTCATCATCACCCCGACGAAGATCGCCACCGCGAGGATCAGGTTCATGAACGGCCCGGCGAACATCACGATCACGCGCTTCCACGGCTTGCGCGTGTAGAAGAGCCGCTTGTCGTCGCCGGGCTGGAGCTCCTCGAACGCGGCCGACCGGGCGTCCTCGATCATGCCGCGCCACGGAGAGGTGGAGCGGGCGGTGATCTTGCCGTCGTCACCCGGCGGGAACATCCCGATCATGCGGATATAGCCGCCGAGCGGGACCGCCTTGATGCCGTACTCGGTCTCGCCCTTCTTCCGGGAGAAGATCGTCGGGCCGAAGCCGACCATGTACTGCGGCACCCGGATACCGAAGAGCTTGGCCGTGGAGAGATGGCCCAGTTCATGCCAGGCGATGGAGATCAGCAGGCCGACGGCGAACACCACTATGCCGAGGACCGTCATCAGTGTCGTCATGCGCGATCCTCCGGGGTCGCCTTCGCCGCTCGGGCGGCCAGTTCCGTTGCGCGGGCGCGGGCCCATGTCTCGGCCTCGAGGACGTCCGCGACGGTGAGCCGGGTTCCCACGGCGGGGGTGCCGTGTTCGGCCACCACCTCGGCGACCGTATCGACGATTCCGTTGAAGGGCAGCTTTCCGTCAAGGAAGGCGTCCACACACTCCTCGTTCGCCGCGTTGAAAACGGCCGGGGCGGTGCCGCCGAGGTCGCCGACCTGGCGGGCGAGCCCGACCGAGGGGAACGCCTCGGTGTCGAGGGGGAAGAATTCCCAGGTGTGGGCCTTGGTCCAGTCGCAGCCGGGCGCGGCGTCCGGCACCCGCTCGGGCCAGCCGAGGCCGAGCGCGATGGGCATCCGCATATCGGGTGGGCTCGCCTGGGCGAGCGTCGAGCCATCGGTGAATTCAACCATCGAGTGGATATACGACTGGGGGTGGACCACCACCTCAATCCGTTCGAAGGGAATGTCGTACAGCAGATGGGCCTCGATGACCTCGAGGCCCTTGTTGACAAGGGTCGCGGAGTTGATCGTGACCACCGGGCCCATGTCCCACGTGGGGTGGGCCAGCGCCTGCTCCGGGGTGACCGAGGCCAGCTCCCGCTTCGTCCGGCCGCGGAACGGACCGCCGGAGGCGGTGACGACCAGCTTGCGGACCTCTTCGCGGGCGCCGCCGAGCAGCGCCTGGAAGAGCGCGGAGTGCTCGGAGTCGACGGGGACGATCTGACCGGGCTTGGCGACCGCCTTGACCAGGGGGCCGCCGACGATGAGCGATTCCTTGTTGGCCAGCGCCAGCACCCGGCCCGCCTCCAGGGCGGCCAGGGTCGGCGCCAGGCCGATGGAGCCGGTGATGCCGTTGAGCACGGTGTGGCACTGGGAGCGGGCGAGTTCGGTGGCCGCGTCGGGCCCCGCCAGGATCTCGGGGAGCGGCTCACCGGCGCCGTAGAGCGCGCTCAGCGCCTCGCGCACCTCGGGCACCGCCTCCGGACGGGCGACCGCGACCCTGTCCACCCGCAGCCGGTGGGCCTGCTCGGCGAGGAGCCCGGCCCGGCCCCCGGCGGCGGACAGGCCGGTCACGCGGAAGCGGTCGGGGTTGCGCAGCACCACGTCGATGGCCTGGGTGCCGATCGAACCGGTGGAGCCCAGGATCACGATGTCGCGCACGCTCGCCGCGGCGGTGGCCGCCGGATAGCGCAGATGCGGGTCAGCCAGGGATTCCGTCATTCCCCCATTGTGGCGGCAAGGGGTGACGGCTCGGTGACAAGCCCCGGGATCCGGCGATCGCGGGCCCCAGCGGCTGCTCAGCGCATGTTCCGGCGGCTCCTCCGCGGCTCTCCGGGCTCCTCGTCGGTTCCTCCGCGACTTCTCGGTGGCTCCTCTGCGACTTCTCGGTGGTTCCTCGCTGGTTCCTCAGCGGATGGGGCGGTGGACGTTCTGTTTGTCGGTCGGGCCGGGGGTGGCGTCGGCGATCCAGGGGCCGTCGCCGCTGGGGTCGAGAACGCCCTGCTCGAGCCATTCGTACGCCCCGGAGAGCACCCCGGAGACCACCTTGCGGTCAAGGTCGTCGGTGTTGGTCCACAGCCGTGCGAAGAGCTCGTCGGCGCGGATCCTGGCCTGCCGGCAGAACACATCGGCCAGCTGATAGGCGGCGGCGCCGTGGTCACCGCGGGAGCGCAGCATCTCGGCCCGTACACAGGCCGCGCTCATCGCGAACAGCTCCGCGCCGATGTCCACGATCCGGCTGAGGAAGCCCTGTTTGGTCTCCATCCGGCCCTGCCAGCGGGACATGGCGTAGAACGTGGAGCGGGCCAGCTTGCGGGCCGAGCGCTCCACATAGCGCAGATGCGGTGAGAGGTCCCGATGCCCCGCCGGGTGGAATTCGGGGTAGGCGCCGGGCAGTTGGCCGGGCCCGGTGAGCAGACCGGGCAGCCAGCGGGCGTAGAAGCCGCCGGCCTTGGCGGCCGCCTTGCCCTTGTCCTGGAGGGACTTGTCGGGGTCGATGAGATCGCCTGCCACCGACAGATGGGCGTCCACGGCCTCGCGGGCGATGAGGAGATGCATGATCTCGGTCGAGCCCTCGAAGATCCGGTTGATGCGCAGATCGCGCAGCATCTGCTCGGCGGGGACGGCCCGCTCCCCGCGGGCGGCCAGCGAGGCCGCGGTCTCATAGCCCCGGCCGCCGCGGATCTGGACCAGTTCGTCGGCCATCAGCCAGGCCATCTCGCTGCCGTAGAGCTTGGCGAGCGCGGCCTCGATGCGGATGTCGTTGCGCTCCTCGTCGGCCATCTGGGAGGCGAGGTCGATGACGGCCTCCAGGGCGAAGGTGGTCGCCGCGATGAAGGAGATCTTGGTGCCGACGGCCTCGTGCTCGGCGATGGGCTTGCCCCACTGCTCACGGGCGGCGGACCATTCGCGGGCGATCTTCAGACACCACTTACCGGCGCCCGCGCACATCGCGGGCAGCGACAGCCGTCCGGTGTTGAGCGTGGTCAGCGCGATCTTGAGCCCCGCGCCCTCGGGGCCGATCCGGTTGGCGGCCGGGACCCGGACCCGGTGGAAGCGGGTGACGCCGTTCTCCAGGCCGCGCAGCCCCATGAAAGCGTTGCGGTTCTCGACGGTGACGCCTTCGGAGGCGGTCTCGACGACGAAGGCGGTGATGCCGCCCTTACGGCCCTCGGAGCGCGGCACCCGGGCCATCACCACCAGCAGGTCGGCGACCACTCCGTTGGTGGTCCACAGCTTGACGCCGTCCAGGAGGTAGTCGTCGCCGTCCGGCACGGCGGTGGTGGCCAGCCGGGCCGGGTCGGAGCCCACGTCCGGCTCGGTGAGCAGGAAGGCCGAGATGTCGGTGCGGGCGCAGCGCGGCAGGAAGAGGTCCTTCTGCTCCTGGGTGCCGAAGAGCTTCAGCGGCTGCGGTACGCCGATGGACTGGTGGGCGGAGAGCAGGGCGCCGATCGCCGGGCTGATGGAGCCGGCCAGGGCCAGGGCCTTGTTGTAGTAGACCTGGGTGAGGCCGAGGCCGCCGTACTTGGTGTCGATCTTCATGCCGAGCGCGCCGAGTTCCTTGAGCCCCTTGATGGTCTCGTCGGGGATCCGCGCCTCGCGCTCGATACGGGCGGCGTCGACCCGGGTCTCGCAGAACTCGCGGAGCTTGGCGAGGAAGGTCTCACCGCGGCGCACATCGTCCGGGGCGGGGGCGGGGTGCGGATGGATCAGATCGAGTCGGAAGCGGCCGAGGAAGAGCTCCTTGGCGAAGCTGGGCTTGTGCCATAGCTGTTCGCGTGCGGCCTCGGCGACCTGGCGGGCTTCACGCTCGGACACCGGCCTGACGGAGGATGCGGTCATCGGTGCTCCCTTGCCGCGAATGACGATCTCGTGACATTACCGGCACGTACCGCTGCCAGTGTGCATCCGGTCCGACGGGACGGCAAAGCGGGAGGACGCCGGGATCCGGAAGTTGGCGCGAGATTGCCGCGGGAGCGGGCACCGGAAGGCATAGGCCGGGCGTCGAAGCGCTTCGACGACTATGGACACCCCTGCGCTATGGGTTTACCGTCAATCCACATGGCCAGCGGAAAGAGACTCGGCCATGCGTCGAAGCGCTTCACAATCCCATCGGATGGAGTCAGCCCGCATGGTCACCCTCGCCGAGGTCGCCCGCCACGCCGGAGTCTCCGCCAGCACGGTGAGCTACGTCCTCAGCGGCAAGCGGTCGATCTCCGCTCCCACCCGCGAACGCGTCGAGCACAGCATCAAGGAGCTCGGCTACCACCCCAACGCCGGAGCCCGCGCGCTGGCCAGCAGCCGCTCCAACATCATCGCGCTCATGGTGCCACTGCGGACCGATATGTATGTGCCGGTCATGATGGAGATCGCCATCGCGGTCGCCACCACCGCACGCTCCCACGGCTATGACGTCCTGCTGCTCACCGGCGAGGAGGGCCCGGCGGCGGTGCGCCGGGTGACCGGCAGCGGGCTCGCCGACGCCATGATCGTGATGGATGTGGAGCTGGAGGACGAGCGGCTGCCACTGCTGCACGCGGCCCGCCAGCCCACCGTACTGATCGGGCTGCCCGCCGACACCGTCGGCCTGACCTGCGTCGATCTGGACTTCACCGCCACCGGTGCACTGTGCGCCGAACATCTGGCGGAGCTCGGCCACCGTGAGATCGCCGTCGTCGGCGAGGCCCCGGCCGTCTACGAGCGCCACACCGGCTTCGCCGAGCGGACCCTGGAGGGGCTGCGCCGCCGCGCCGGTGAACTGGGGGTGCGGCTGCTGCACCGGGCGTGCGAGGGCAGCTACGAGTCCATGGACGGCACCCTCTCCCGGATCTTCGACGAGCGGCCCGGCACCACCGCCTTCGTGGTGCAGAACGAGGCGGCCATCGATCCGCTGCTCAGCCTGTTGCGCCGGCAGGGGCGCGCGGTCCCCGAGGACGTCTCGGTGGTCGCCGTCTGCCCCGAGCAGGTGGCCACCCAGGCGTCGGTGCGGCTCACCTCGGTGGCCATCCCCGCGCAGGAGATGGGGCGGCGCGCCGTGGAGCTGGCGGTGGCGAAGCTGGCGGGCGGCGCCCCCGAGGAGCAGGTGACCCTGCTCGCCCCGGAGCTGACCGTACGGTCCAGCTCGGGCCGGGCGCCCGGCGCGCCTTGACCCCGCCCCCGCGCCCGCCGTTCCCAGGCGGTGTACCCGGTGGCGTACTCGGTGACGTACCGCCGCCGTGCGGGACGGCGGCGGTACGCGGGCGTCAGCTCGCGTTCACCCCGAAGCTGTTGGTCCGGAAGTCCAGACCGCCGGACGAGGAGGTGATCTCATAGCCGAACTGGACGTCGCCGATGGTCACATCGCCGAACCAGCCCTTGGTGTTCTTGATCCAGTTCACGATGGGCTTGATGTCCACGGAGCCGGAGGTGGAGTTCGAGGTGCGGATGAACGAGAAGACCTCGTTGGCGCCGTTGCTGCCCTTGTAGACGCTCCAGGTATGGCCGCCGAGGGTGACATCGCCCTGGGCGGTGCCGAGCGGGCCGACCGGGCCGGTCTTGTTGACCCAGAGCATGATCTCGTAGTCGTAGTTGGTGTCCCAGATGTCGTACGAGGTGTTGTACGCGCCCGAGGACGGCACCGTGACGTTGTAGCTGCTGGTCAGGGTGGAGATGGCGCTGATCTACCTACCGACGACCTTCTTCGCGTTGGGGTAGGACTTGATACCGCCGGTGTTCGGGTGGTCGGCCCACACTCCCCAGTCGCTGTAGGAGTTGGCCCAGATGGTCTGGGATCCGGCGCCGGAGCCCCAGATGTTGTTGTAGAGGGTGTAGCCGCCGTTGGACCAGGTGCCCCACTGATCCGAGGAGGACCAGGTGGCGGCCTGGGCGGGGGCGGCGGCGAAGCCGATCAGCGCGAGTAACGCGATCAGCGGGGTCAGGAAGAGCGTTCGAGCGGCTCGTTGCACGGGACCTTCCCTTTCAGATGGCGGATTCGGGCGGAGCCAGGACCATGACCGCGAAGCGGTCCAGCCGGACGCCGGTGTGGTGCGTACGCCCGGTGAGCAGATCCGTCCGCGGGGACGGAAGGGGGACGGCCGCCGGGGTGCGGCCGTGGTTGAGGAGGAAGGGATACGGGCCGCGCCGCACCGCCTCGACGCCTTCGGGGAGTCCGGGCAGCGCGGGGGCCGGCCCCGCCTCCCGCCGGGGCGCACCGCGCTGGCGCACCGCGCCCGTCCTCAAGCACTGGCTGGCGCACAACAACGAGACCGACCGGGACACCACCACCTCCTCCTCGGTCCGGCCGCGAGTACTGCACGAATACGATCTGGCGGCCTTCCGCGGGGCGGTGCGGGCGGGTGCGGTGGCCGGGGTGATGCCCGCGTACAACCTGGTCAACGGGCGGCCCAACCATGTCTCCCCGTATTTGCGCGAGCAGCTGCGCACCTGGACCGACCAGGAGCTGGTGGTCTGCTCCGACGCGGGCGCTCCGTCCAATCTGGTCGACTCCGAGCACTACTTCGACACCCATGAGGAGGCCATCGCCGCGGCCCTGCGGGCGGGGGTGGACAGCTTCACCGACCACGACCAGGACGTGTCGAAGACGATCGCACGGGTGCGGGGCGCCCTGGAGCGCGGGCTGATCGACGCGTCGACGGTGGACACGGCGGTGCGGCGGCTGCTGACGATGCGGTGTGCGCTGGGCGAGTTCGACGAGGCCACCGGTGGGTCGGGGAAGGGCTTCGGCGGGCCGGGGCCGGGGGCGGGCGCGTCGGCGGATGGCTCCGGCGGCGCGACGGAGGGATCGGGGCACGGCTTCGACGGCGCCTTCGACACGCCCGCCCATCGCGCCCTCGCCCTGGGGGCCGCCGAACAGGCCGTGGTCCTGCTCACCAACGACGGTCTGCTGCCGCTCTCCGAGAGCGCCGTACGCACCCTCGCCGTCGTCGGTCCACTCGCCGACGAGTGCAAGCTGGACTGGTACAGCGGCAGTCTGATCCGCCGCAGTTCGCCGCGCGAGGCGCTGGCCGAGCGGCTCGGCGCGGACCTGGTGGTGTTCGCGGAGGGCCCGGACACCGTACGGCTGCGTGCGGCGGCCGGTTGGGTGCGGGTGCCGGACGCGGCGGCGGGGGACGGGGGCTCGGAGGAGGGTTCGCTCGACCCCGCGCATCCGGCGGGCCGTACCGATCTGCCGCCGCTCACCGTGGGCGACACCCCCACCGAGCTGTCCCTGGCCGACTGGGGCGGCGGTGTGCTCACCCTGCGCGCGCCCTCCGGGCGCTATCTGACCGTGGCCGAGGACCGCTTCGTCCGCGCGACGGCCGAGCGGCCCGGGGGCTGGGTGGTCCAGGAGACGTTCACGCTCGAAGCGCACCGCGACGGACACCTCCTCAGACACTTGGGGACCGGTGGCTACGTCTGTGTCGCCGCGGGCGGGCTGAAGGTTGCCGAGCGTGACAGCGGCGAGGAGGGGCCGTCTTCCGGCTGGAGGTCGTCGAGCGTGGCGAGGACGCGGTGCCTGCCGTGCCGACGCGGTCGGCCGCCTGCTCTTCCGCGTCTGCGACTTCGGCGCGGGGGCCACGTCCCTGACCGTCGAGGCCGCGAACGCCCCGGCCGGGGCGGGGGACGGTGCAACGGTCGCGGTGCATCTGGCCGACGGCACCGCGCTGGCCACCGCCGTCCCGCCCACCGGCGGCCCCTACGCCTACACCACGGTCCGCGCCGATCTGCCCACGCCGCCGGCCGGAGTGCGGGACCTGCACCTCACGCTGCGCGGCGGCGGTCTGAGACTGGCCCGTCTCGGCTTCTCCGGTTGAGGGTCCGGAGCGGCCGGGACGGGTCTCGCCCATGCGTCGGGCCCCGCCGTGGGGGCGGGGCCCGGCCGGGGACCGGCGGGGTGGCTCAGAGGTCGAGGCCGGTGAGGACCATGACCCGCTCGTAGGTGTAGTCCTCCATCGCGTACCGCACGCCCTCGCGGCCGACACCGGACCGCTTGGCGCCGCCGTACGGCATCTGGTCGGCGCGGTACGAGGGCACATCGCCGACGATCACGCCACCGACCTCCAGCGCGCGGTGGGCGCGGAAGGCGGTTTGCACCTCGCGGGTGAAGACGCCCGCCTGGAGGCCGTACTTGGAGTCGTTGACGGTCGCGAACGCCTCGTTCTCATCCGTCACCTTGTGCAGGGTGAGCACCGGGCCGAAGATCTCCTCGCAGGAGACGGCGACATCCGCGGGGACGTCCGCGAGCACGGTCGGGGCGTAGCCGGAGCCCTCGCGCTTGCCGCCGGTCAGCACCCTCGCACCGGCCCGGACGGCCTCGTCGACCCAGGACTCGACGCGCTTGGCGGCGTCCTCGCTGATCAGCGGGCCGACATCGGTGGCGTCATCGGTCGGGTCGCCGGTGACCTGCGCCTCGACGGCCGCGACGATCTTCGGCACCAGCTCCTCGTAGACGGACGCGTCCGCGATCACCCGCTGTACGGAGATGCAGGACTGTCCGCCCTGGTAGTTGGAGAACGTGCCGATGCGGGTGGCCGCCCAGTCGAGGTCGGCGCCGGAGGAGTAGTCCGACAGGACGACCGCGGCGCCGTTGCCGCCGAGCTCCAGGGTGCAGTGCTTGAGCGGCACCGACTCCTTGATCGTGTAGCCGACCTTCTCCGAACCGGTGAAGGAGATGACCGGCAGCCGCTCGTCCTGGACCAGCGCGGGCATCCGGTCGTTGGGCACCGTAAGGACGCTCCAGGAGCCCGCCGGGAGCTCGGTCTCGGCCAGCAGCTCGCCGAGGATCAGCGCGGACAGCGGGGTCGCGGGCGCCGGCTTGAGGATGATCGGCGTACCGACGGCGATCGCCGGGGCGACCTTGTGGGCACTCAGGTTCAGCGGGAAGTTGAACGGCGAGATGCCGAGGACGGTGCCGCGCGGGAAGCGGCGGGTCAGCGCGAGCCGCCCGGTGCCACCGGCGTCGGTGTCCAGCCGCTGGGCCTCCCCGCTGTTGAACCGGCGGGCCTCCTCGGCGGCGAACCGGAAGACGGAGACGGCGCGGCCGACCTCACCGCGCGCCCACTTGATCGGCTTGCCGTTCTCGTCCGAGATCAGCCGGGCGATCTCCTCGCCGCGCTCGGCGATACGGCGCGACACATGGTCCAGCGCGGCGGCCCGGACATGGGCGGGAGTCGCGGCGAACTCCTCGCGCACCGCGTCGGCCGCGGCGACGGCCTCCTCGATCTGCGCGTCGGTGGGGACGCTCACCACGCCGACGCGGCGGCCGTCCCAGGGCGAGGTGACCTCGATCGTGCTCTCGCCCGTCGCCTCGCGGCCGGCGAGCCAGAACGCATGGGTGACAGCTTCGTTTGTGTCTGGCACAGCGGATCCCGACCCTTCTGAAGTGGTATCTCTCCTTCCACCGTAGGCGCGCCCGGCCCGCTCGGCGTTTGTCCGAGGCGTAGCAGTCGAGGCCGCACGCGCTCCGCTATGGCGTGCCCGGTTCGGGAGAGACCGTGCCCGATTCGGGAGAGACGGGGACGAGGTGGTCGGGTCGGGGGTGAGGTGGTTGGGGGCGAGGTGGCCGGGGGCGGGCGGGGCGAGGTGGCCGGGATGTGGTGGCCGGAGCCGGGCGGCGCGAGGCGGTCGGCTGGTGGCGGAGGTGCGCGTTTCAGGCCGAGGTGCCGGAGGCCGTGGCCTTGAGGGCGAGCCACAGCTCCATGCGGACGTCCGGGTCGTCCAGGGAGCGGCCCAGGATCTCCTCGACGCGGCGCATCCGGTAGCGCAGGGTGTGCCGGTGGACGCCGAGGTCGGCGGCGGCCGCGTCCCATTGGCCATGCCGGGAGAGCCAGGCGCGCAGCGAGGCGACCAGATCGCCCCGGCCGGTGGCGTCGTGCTCGTGCAGGGCGCGCAGCATGCCGTCGGCGAACGCCCTGACGGCGTCGTCGGCGAGCAGGGGCAGTACGGAACCCGCCGCGACCTGCTCATGTTCGACCAGCATCCGGCCGCGGCGGCGCGCCACCGACAGCGCCTGCTCCGCCTGGCGGTAGGCGGCCGCGGCGGCGATGGGGCCCGCGGGGGCGGACAGCCCGATGACGAGCTCGTCACCGCTGGGCGCGGCGGCGGTGCGGCCGCGGGGGCGGGCCTTGGTGCCGCGGCGGCCCTCGACGGTCCGGGCGTGCTCGGCGCATGCCGTGACCGCCGCCCCGCCGTCGGGGGCCAGCACGATGAGCCGCCCACCGTCGGGGACGACCAGCACGGACTCGCCGGTGCGGGCCGCGGCCGCCTCCATGATGTCGATGAGCGTGGCGAGGGGGTCGCACGCCTCGGCTTCGCCCGCGGCCGTGCCGGCGCTCGTGCTCGCGGTTGTGGTCGTTGCGGCTTCCGTGGGGGCCTCGTCCGCGGCGGAGGGCGCGGCGTGGGGCTGCTGGGCCGCGCCGCCGCCGGACGGCACCTCGGCGACCAGCATCCGGAACGGCGCGTCGAGCAGCCCGCCGTACAGCCGCCCGGCGACCGCCCGGGCATGGTCGGGTTCGCCCGCGAGCAGCATCCTCAGCACGGCGCCGCCGAGCCGCTGCTCGGCGTCCTGTAGGGCGCGGGAGCGCTCGGTGGTCAGGGTCAGCAGCGCGACCGCGGAGTGCACGGCGTAGCGCTCGGCGGTGCCCAGCGGCGCGCCGGTACCGACCGCGAGCACACCGCGGATGCGGCGCCCGGTGCCCAGCGACTGGAGCTCCACCCGGTCGGCGACGGCCGTGTCCTCGGCCGGTTCGGCGCCCGCGGCCCCGGCCGCGCAACCCCCGCCGACCACGATGCTCGCGGGGCCGGGGCGGGAGCGCAGCCGTTCGACGTCGGCGGTAAGGCGAGCGGCGCGGCGGGCGGCCCAGTCGGGGGCGGCGGCGACCACGGAGCCGGAGGCGTCGTAGAGCGCGGCCCAGCCGTCGAGGTGGGCGGCGAGCCGGGCGAGCAGCGCGGTGGGCCCCTCGGCGCCGATGGCGGCGCGGGTCAGCTCGCGCTGCGCCTCGAACCCGGCGGTCACGGCCCGGTACTGGTCGGCGGCTATGGCCGCGGAGACGGCCTTGCTGATGGCGATGAAGGGGGTGGGGCGGGGCACGCCGATCAGCGGCAGCCCCTCCTCCTTGGCCGCCGCGGCGAGCGCGGGCGGCACCTCGGCGTACTTGACGCCGAGCGCGAAGCCGAGCCCGACCACACCCGCGCCCACCAGCCGCCGCACATAGCGACTCATCTCCTCCGGGTCGTCGGCCTCGATCTGCATCGCGGTGATCAGGAGCAGTTCGCCGCCATCCATATAGGGCACGGGGTCGGCGAGCTCGCTCACATGCGCCCAGCGCACGGGCGTCTCCAACCGGTCTTCGCCCGCGAGAACGGACAGCTTGAGACCGGGGTGGCGGACCAGTGAGGCGAGCGTGGGAGGCATGGCACCTTCGATGCGAATGCGACGACTTCACCGTCCCGTATGAACGGCTACTGCCGATTCTGCCTCAATGGAGGAATACGCGGAATTGACGGCCTGATTTCGCCATCGGTCTGGCCGTGACGCTGCGGTTCCGGTTGCCCCGGCCGCCGGTGAACGGGGCAACCGGGGCGGGACACCCAACCACGACGAACAGGACGAACGGGACGACCGGGCATCAGGTCATCCCCGGAGGTCCACCAGCACCGGCGGCCCGCCCTCGCCCCTTACGGAGGTCACCGACAGCACCGCATGCCCGGCGGGAACCGCATGGGCCAGTTCGGAGGCGGACCAGCGCTCGCGCTCCACCGTCCGTACGGTCACCGACTGGGTGGTCACCGCCTTACCGGTGACGACCTTACGGATGAAGTGCAGCACCTTGGTGAACGGTTCGTCGGCGATGATCTGCCGGTCGGTGACATCGCGCGTCTCGACCCACTCCGTGCCCCACACCTCCGCGAACCGCGCCCCGTCCCAGGTCGTCACCCCGGCGCAGGCCATCCGGCAGCCCACCGCGCCGAGCAGGGCGCTGCGCAGTCCCTCCGGGACGTCGTCGAGGGTGCGCAGGGTGAGCACCGCGCCCGCGTGGGCGGAGCGGAGCCGCTGGATACCGCGCAGGGCCTCGGGGGTGATGGTGTGCGAGGCGTCGTCGAGGACCAGGCAGGCGAACAGCGAACGGTCGGCGCGGCCCACCGCGCACTCGGTGAACTGCGCCAGGACCAGCCGCGCCAGCATCCGCGACGCCTCCGCGTGGCCGCGCTCGGGCAGATCGATACGGACCCGGAGGGGGTGCTCGAGGGCGCGGAGGGAGAACGGACGGCGGTCGCCGGTGGTGTCGAAGAACTCGGCGAACGCGGGCCGGTCCAGCAGCGCGATCCGGTCCGCGAGCAGCGCACCCGCGTCCCCGGGCGTGCCCGACTGCCGCACCCGCGCCTCCAGCTCGCGGGCCTGCGCCCGCTCCCCGGCCTCCTCCAGCGCCTCGCGCAGCGCGTTGACGGCCGTCTTGGAACCGTCCAGCAGCTCCCGCAGATCCGGGACGGACGGGAAACGGCCGTGGGCGGCGCGGTAGGGGCCGAGCAGCTGGGCCAGCGCGGTGGCGGCGCGCCGGCTGTCCCCACCGGGCAGCGAGGCGGCCATGTCGCCGATCAGGGCTTCGGCGAGGATGCCCGCGGCCTCGTCGGGGTCGGTGGTGCCGCCGTAGAGGTCGAAGTCGTAGCCGGAGTCGGGCCGGCCGATCTTCACGACGACGTCGAACGCCTCATCCGCCCCGAGCCCGGCCCCCGCCGCCCCGACCGCCACGACGGCGACCTGTCCGGCGAGCGCCTGAAGACACAGCGACTCCACGACGGGCCGCACCACCCGCCCGGTCTTCCCCGAACCGGGCGGTCCCACCGCCAGCAGCGAGGTGCCGAGCACATCGGGATCGAGCGCGAGCCCGACGCCGCGGTGCTGGTAGGGGTTGCGGGAGTCTTCGAGGGCGGTGCCGAGGCGGACCTGATGGGCGAGGAGATCATGACGCGCGGTCCGGGCGGGCAGATCCCGCGCCCCGGACGGGTGGCCGTACGAGGCGGCGCCGTGGCGCAGCACGGTGTCGGTGAACGACGCGAGGGAGTTCCGCCCCGCCCGCACGGACTGCCAGGCGCGCTCGATCCGGGCGTGGTCGACGTCGTTCATCGCCCCCGCCCGCGCGTCCGCCGCCAGCCGATCAGCCGCACTGTGCGCCCCCGCGGCCCGCAAGTGCGGCCACTCCACCGGATCCCCCTCCGGCCGCCTCGCGACGGCCGCCTCGGGATCGGGCTCGTCCCAGGCCCGCCGGAAGAGGGGCGCGACGTAACGGCGCCAGACTTCGGGCCAGTGGCCGACGCGACCGAAGATCACGGCGAGCACCCCTGCGAAGATGACCTGGTAGATGCGCCAAGCCCAGACGAACGCCATTTTGTCGCCACCTTCGACCCAGGACTCCGGGGTCAGCAGGTACAGCGGCCAGAGGTAGAAGCTGCCGAAGTACTCGTAATAGATCAGCGACCAGACCAGCCAACCGCACAAAGCCGAGATCAGCGCCCCGCCCAGCAGCCGCTGCCCCGGGATCCGATCCGGCTCCTCCGGTGCCCTCGTCTTGTGCTCGTACGTCCACACTCCCGGCGCCGCCTCGGGCCGCGGAGCGCGCAGCCAGGCGACGAACGACGGCCGGGCGGCGGGCCCCGGGGCCTGGGCCGCGCCGGGGGCCGCCGGGGGCACGGTCGGCGGCATCGGCGGTGGGGCCGTGGGGAAGGAGGGCGGGGATTGCGGGGGCGGGGGTGGGAGGCGGTCGTGGCGTGCGCTGCGTGGGTCGAACGTGCCCTCGGTGTCCATGTGCTGCCCCTTGCCCCCTGACCGGCTGTTCCTCGGCTTTCGCGCCATCGCTCAATCTAGTGTTCCCGCGCGGGGAGTTCAGCGACCCGGGCGGTGCCGTCTCACTCGCGGGGCCCGTAAAGCGGTCATGGGACCCGTAATGCGCTCACGCGGTCCGGTAAGGCGCCCGCGGCGGTCCGGTAAGGCCGTCACGCGGTCCGGTAACGCGCTCGCGGCGTCCGTAAGACGGCCGCGCGATCCGTAAGGCGGCCGCCGGGCTATGGCCGTCGCGGACAAGGCAACACGCGCACTGCTCCCGAACGGAACATGCCTCATCCGCCGCGGCGCCCCTAGCCTGCGATTAAAGCCCCCGTACTTTCCCCTGGAGCCCCTCATGACCGAACTGTCCGGAGGCCCGTCCCTCCCCCAGGAGCGTCGCGTCGTCACCGCCATTCCCGGCCCGAAGTCGCAGGAGCTGCTCGCCCGTAAGAACGCCGCGGTCGCCGGCGGGGTGGGGAGTGTGCTGCCGGTCTTCACCGTGCGCGCGGGCGGCGGTGTGATCGAGGACGTGGACGGCAACTCGCTGATCGACTTCGGTTCCGGTATCGCCGTGACCTCCGTCGGCTCCTCCGCGGAGGCCGTCGTGCGCCGGGCGTCCGCACAGCTGGCGGACTTCACGCACACCTGTTTCATGGTCACGCCGTACGAGGGCTATGTGGAGGTCTGTGAGGAGCTGGCGCGGCTCACGCCCGGCGACCACGCCAAGAAGTCGGCGCTGTTCAACTCGGGCGCCGAGGCGGTGGAGAACGCGGTGAAGATCGCCCGTTCGTACACCAAGCGCCAGGCGGTCGTCGTCTTCGACCACGGCTACCACGGCCGGACCAACCTCACCATGGCGCTCACCGCCAAGAACATGCCGTACAAGCACGGCTTCGGCCCCTTCGCGCCCGAGGTCTACCGCGTTCCGCTCGCCTACCCCTACCGCTGGCTGACCGGCCCGGAGAACTGCGCCGAGGAGGCCGCGGCCCAGGCCATCGACATGATCAGCAAGCAGGTCGGGGCGGAGAACGTGGCCGCGATCATCATCGAGCCGGTGCTCGGCGAGGGCGGCTTCATCGAGCCCGCCAAGGGCTTCCTGCCCAGGATCGCGGAGTTCGCCAAGGCCAATGGCATCGTCTTCGTCGCGGACGAGATCCAGTCCGGATTCTGCCGCACCGGCCAGTGGTTCGCCTGTGAGGACGAGGGCATCGCCCCGGACCTGATCACCACCGCCAAGGGCATCGCGGGCGGTCTGCCGCTCGCCGCCGTCACCGGCCGCGCGGAGATCATGGACGCGGCGCACTCCGGCGGTCTCGGCGGCACCTACGGCGGCAACCCGGTGGCGTGCGCCGCGGCGCTCGGCGCGATCGAGACGATGCGCGAGCTGGACCTCAACGCCAAGGCCAAGCGCATCGAGGAGGTCATGAAGGGCCGCCTCGGCGCGATGCGGGAGAAGCACGACATCATCGGCGACCTCCGCGGCCGCGGCGCCATGATCGCCATCGAACTGGTGAAGTCCGGCACCAAGGACCCCGACCCCGAGGCCACGGCCGCCGTCGCCAAGGCGTGCCACTCGGCCGGGCTGCTGGTGCTGACCTGCGGAACCTACGGCAATGTGCTGCGTTTCCTGCCGCCGCTGGTGATCGGCGAAGATCTCCTGAACGAGGGTCTCGACATCCTCGAGAGCGCCTTCGCCGAGCTGTGACTGTGAGTGATCGATGGGTGGCGTGAAGAAGATGTGCGGGGCCGATGACAGGTGGGTGATCGGTCTGTCCGCCGGGGCTTCGCTGCCGTACGGTCATTGCAGATGAGAGAAACACCCCGCTCGCAGGGGACTGCGGGCGACGCCGAGCCGGTGCTTCCCCAGCCCCGACCCGGCTGTGCCCTCGCGCACACCACTGGAGCCTCCGGCTCCGGATCTCCTCACCGATCGGACGGCCGCCCGCCCCAAACCCCCCGGGGCGCGCGGCACACCGGTCGCCACGGCGGCCCCGGAACCACCCCCCCTGTTCCGGGGCCGCCGACTGTTCACCCTCCTTCCGCGCCACGGGCGCCCTTCCGCGCGCCCCTCGCGCTGAGCGCACCGCCTCTCGCGCTGATCGCGCCCCTCGTACCGATCGCGCTGCTCGCGCTGTGCACCTGGCAGATCGCCGCCCACGGCCCCCTGCGGACCTACGACGAACGGCTCGGCCGCGCGCTCGCCGGCTCGGCGTTCCCCTCCCCCGTCGCCGAGTTCCTCGCCGACCTCGGCAATACGGCGGTGGCGGTCCCCGTCCTCGCCGTCGCCCTCGGCCGGGCGGCGTGGTGCGCCCGGCGCGCGGCAGAGCCGCGCTGGTGGCTGCCGCCGCTGGCCGCCGCGGTGGCGATGGCGGTGGTTCCGGCCCTGGTGGTTCCGTTCAAGGCGCTGATCGACCGCCCCGGGCCGCCCGGCCCGCTGTCGGGCGAGAGCGGATTCTTCCCCTCCGGCCATGCCGCCACGGCCGCCGTCGCCTACGGCGCGGCGGCGCTGCTCCTCCACCCGTTCCTCCGCCCGCGGCTGCGGCGGCCCCTCCTGGTGGCCGTCGCCGTGCTGAACGTCGCCGTGGCCGCCGGGCTGGTCCGGCGCGGCTACCACTGGCCGCTGGACACCGTCGCGAGCTGGTGCCTGTGCGGTCCGCTGCTGTGGACGGTGCTCAAGGTGACCTGGTCGGGCCGCTCGGGCCATGTGGACCGGTCCCGGGCCATACGGGACGCCTCGGGGTAACCGCACCGCGGCCCGCCCACAGCAACATCCGGGCGCCGACCATCAGCTGACGACGGCCCTCAGCTGTCGAAGCCCAGCCCCACCTTGTCCATCGCCTTCAGCCACAGATTGCGGCGCCCGCCGTTCTCGTCGGCCCGTGTCATGGACCACTGGGTGATGCCGATGCCCGCCCAGCGCACCGGCTCCGGCGGGAAGGGCAGGGGTTTGCTGCGGACCATCTCCAGGCGGGTGCGCTCGGTGCGCTCGCCCGCGAGCAGATCGAGCATCACCTCGGCGCCGAAGCGGGTCGCCCCGACGCCCAGGCCCGTATAACCGAGGGCGTAGACCACCCTCCCCCCGTGCGCGCTGCCGAAGAACGCGGAGAAGCGCGAGCAGGTGTCGATGGCGCCGCCCCAGGCGTGGCTGAAGCGCACGCCCTCCAGCTGCGGGAAGCAGCGGAAGAAGTGCTCGGCGAGGGTGCGGTAGGTGGCGGGGTGGTGATCGTATTCGGCGCGCACCCGTCCGCCGTAGCGGTACACGACGTCGTAGCCGCCCCACAGGATGCGCTGGTCGGCGGTGAGCCGGAAGTAGTGGAAGTGGTTGGCGGTGTCGCTGAGTCCCTGCCGTCGCCGCCAGCCGATCGCGTCGAGCTGCTCCGCGGTGAGCGGTTCGGTCATCAGCGCGTGGTCGTAGACGGGCGCGATGTACGGGCGGACGCGGCGCACCAGGGAGGGAAAGGCGTTGGTGGCGAGCGCCACCTGGCGGGCGCGGACCCGGCCGTAAGGGGTGCGGACGGCCATGGCCGCCCCGCTGCTCGCCAGCCGTTCGGCCGGGGTGTGCTCGTAGATCCGTACGCCCATCTCGGCGCAGGCCCGGGCCAGGCCCCAGGCGAGTTTGGCGGGGTGCACCATGGCCACGCCCCGGCGGTCCCACAGCCCGGCGAGGAAGGTGGGCGAGTCGACCTCGGCGCGTACCGCGTCACGGTCGAGGAATTCCTGCTCGCCGACGCCGAGTTCGGCCGCCAGCTCGGCGGCCTCGCGCAACTCCGCCACCTGGTGGGGCGCGGTGGCCACGTCGATCTCGCCGGTGCGTTCGAAGTCGCAGCCGATGCCGTAGCGCTCGACGGCGGACTCGATGGCGTCGAGGTTGTGGTGGCCGAGCCGTTCGAGTTCGGCCAGTTCATCGGGCCAGCGGGCGGCGCCGTTGCCGAGGCCGTGGGTGAGGGAGGCGGCGCAGAAGCCGCCGTTGCGCCCGGAGGCGGCCCAGCCGATCTCCTGGCCCTCGACCAGGACCACCTCGCGGTCGGGGTCGCGCTCCTTGGCGATCAGGGCGGTCCACAGCCCGCTGTAGCCGCCGCCGACGACGAGCAGATCGCAGCGCTCCTCGCCGACGAGGGCGGGGCGGGGGCGGGGCCGGCCGGGGTCGTCCAGCCAGTACGGCCGGTATGCGGCGTCGGCCAGGGACTTCAGGGCGGACGGGTCGGGGGCGCCGTCGCCCCCGGACGAGCGGGTCATGGCGTCCGTGGCCATGGTTCTCAGCTCCTCTTGCGGCGGGCGCCGGCCAGTTGGCCGACGAGTACGCACAGCACCGCGACGGCGAACATCGCCGTTCCGATCACATTGATCTGCACGGGCGTGCCGCGCTGCGCGGATCCCCAGACGAACATGGGGAAGGTCACGGTCGAGCCGGCGTTGAAGTTGGTGATGATGAAGTCGTCGAAGGAGAGCGCGAAGGACAGCAGCGCGCCCGCGGCGATGCCGGGCGCGGCGATCGGCAGGGTGACGCGCAGGAAGGTCTGCGCCGGGGAGGCGTAGAGGTCCTGGGCGGCCTGTTCCAGCCGGGGGTCCATGGACATCACCCGTGCCTTGACGGCCGTCACCACGAAGCTCAGACAGAACATGATGTGGGCGATGAGGATCGTCCAGAAGCCGAAGTCCACGCCCATGTTGAGGAAGAGGGTGGCCAGCGAGGCGGCCATGACGACCTCGGGCATCGCCATCGGCAGGAAGATCAGGCTGTTGACCGCGGGCCGGGCCCGGAAGCGGTAGCGGGCCAGCGCGAAGGCGATCATCGTGCCGAGGACAGTCGAGCCGATCGTCGCCCATACGGCGATCTTCAGGCTGAGCGAGAGCGAGCCGCACAGGTCGGCGACGCCGCACGGATCGGTCCACGCGTCGGTGGAGAACCGCTGCCATTCGTAGTTGAAGCGGCCGTTGGGCTTGTTGAAGGAGAAGACCAGGACGACGACGTTGGGCAGGATCAGATATGCGAGGGTGCCGATCCCCGCGATGATCACCAGGTTCCGCCGTATCCAGCGAGTCAGGGCCGTCACACCAGGTCCTCCGTCCCGGACTTGCGGATGTAGACGGTGACCATCGTGAGGATGGCCGCCATGAGGATGAAGGACATCGCCGCCGCCGTCGGATAGTCCAGCACCCGCAGGAACTGCGACTGGATGACGTTGCCGATCATCTTCTGGTCGGTGGAGCCCAGCAGTTCGGCGTTGATGTAGTCGCCCGCGGAGGGGATGAAGGTGAGCAGCGTGCCCGCGACGACGCCCGGCATGGACAGCGGGAAGGTCACCTTCCGGAAGGTGGTGAAGGGCCGGGCGTAGAGGTCCCCGGCGGCCTCGTGCAGCCGGGGGTCGATGCGCTCCAGGGAGGTGTAGAGCGGCAGGATCATGAAGGGCAGGAAGTTGTACGTCAGCCCGCAGACCACCGCGAGCGGGGTGGCCAGCACCCGCTGCCCCTCGGTGATCCCCAGATAGCTGGTGACGTCCAGGATGTGCAGCGAGTTCAGCACGCCCACCACCGGGCCGCTGTCGGACAGGATGGTCTTCCAGGCGAGGGTGCGGATCAGGAAGCTGGTGAAGAACGGCGCGATGACCAGGATCATCACCAGGTTGCGCCAGCGGCCCGCCCGGAAGGCGATGAGGTACGCGAGCGGATAGCCGAGCAGCAGGCACAGCACGGTGGCGGTGGCGGCGTAGAGCACCGAGCGCAGGAACTGCGGGTAGTACTCGCTCAGCGCGTCCCAGTAGGTCTGGAAGTGCCAGGTGACCTTGAAGCCCTCTTCGAGGGAGCCGGTCTGGACGGAGGTCGACGCCTGGTAGATCAGCGGCGCGGCGAAGAAGATCAGCAGCCAGAGGATGCCGGGGAGCAGCAGCCAGTAGGGCACCAGCCGCTTGCGGACCGCGGGCTTGATCAGGGGCGGCTTCTGTACGGGCCCGGCGTCCGGCGCGGTTTCGGGAGCGGCCGTAACCGACCCCCCTGCCCGCTCGGTCCCGGCGCGCTCCGACGCGCGGGCTTCCCTCGTCACTGCTCGCTCCTTCGTCGCTGCGCGGCTCCTCAGTCCAGCCCACGCGGCGCGCCGGGACACGCTCATGGGGCCTCCTCGTCCAGCTCCGTACCGGCGTCGATGTCCTGGGCCGCGTCGAGGCCGAAGGTGTGGGCGGGGTTCCAGTGCAGAACGACCTCGGCGCCGGGGACGAGCCGGGCGTCGCGCTCGATGTTCTGCTCGTAGACAGTGATGTCGGGGGAGCCCGGGGTGGTGATGAGGTACTGGGTGGAGACGCCGATGAAGCTGGAGTCGGCGATCCGTCCGGTGATCCGGTTGCGTCCCTCCGGCACGCTCCCGGCGTCCTCGGCATGGGCCAGGGTGATCTTCTCGGGGCGCACTCCCACCAGCACTTTCCCACCCGTGCGAACGGGAGCGCTACATCGGTCGGCGGGCAGCGAGAGCTTGCCGCCGGCGGCGGTGAGCACGAGGTCGCCGCCGCTCTTGTCGGTGATCTCGGCCTCGATGAGGTTGGAGGTGCCGAGGAAGTTGGCGACGAAGGTGGTGCCGGGGTTCTCGTAGAGCTCGGCGGGGGCGCCGCGCTGTTCGACCCGGCCGCTGTTCATCACCGCGACCGTGTCGGCCATGGTCATGGCCTCTTCCTGGTCGTGGGTGACATGGATGAAGGTGATGCCGACCTCGGTCTGGATGCGCTTGAGCTCCAGCTGCATCTGACGGCGCAGCTTGAGGTCGAGCGCGCCCAGCGGCTCGTCGAGCAGCAGCACCTGGGGGTGGTTGATCAGCGCGCGGGCCACGGCCACGCGCTGCTGCTGGCCGCCGGAGAGCTGCTGTGGTTTGCGGCGGGCGAAGTCACCGAGCTGGACCAGCTCCAGCATCTCCTCGACCTGCTTCTTCACCGATTTGATGCCGCGCCGGCGCAGTCCGAAGGCGACGTTCTCGAAGATGTCGAGATGCGGGAAGAGGGCGTAGCTCTGGAAGACCGTGTTGACGGGCCGCTTGTGGGGCGGGAGGTCGGTGATGTCCTCACCGGCGAGCCGGACCGTTCCGGTGGTGGGGTCCTCCAGGCCCGCGATCATGCGCAGGGTGGTGGTCTTGCCGCAGCCGGAGGCGCCCAGCAGGGCGAAGAAGGAGCCGGCGGGTATGTGCAGATCGAGCGGGTGGACGGCGTTGAAGGACCCGTAGGTCTTGCTGATCCGATCGAGCCGGACATCGCCGCCGGAGGTGGGCTGGGTCATGACGGTGCGCTTCCTCGCTTGTCAGGCTCCGGTGAGCTTGGCGAACTTGTCCTCGAATGCCGTCTCTTCCTTGCTCGAGAGCGAGCGGAAGGCGTGGGACTTGGCGACCATCTCCTCGTCCGGGAGGATCAGCGGGTTGTCCGCCAGCGCCTTGTCGATCTTCGCGAGCTCCTCGCGCACCCCGTCGACCGGGCAGACGTAGTTGATGTAGGCGGCGATCTTCGCGGCGACCTTGGGCTCGTAGAAGTAGTCGATGAGCCGTTCGGCGTTCCTCTTGTGGCGCGCCTTGTTGGGGACCAGGAGGTTGTCCGTGGCCGTCATATAGCCGGCGTCGGGGATCGTGAACTCGATCTCGGGGTTGTCCGCCTGGAGCTGGATCAGGTCCCCGGCCCAGGCCATACAGGCGGCGATGTCGCCCTTGGTGAGGTCGCCGGTGTAGTCGTTGCCGGTGAAGCGGCGGACCTGGCCCCGGTCGGACGCCTTCTGGAGGCGGGCGATGGCGGCGTCGTAGTCGTCGGCGGTGACCGTCTCGGGGCGCTTGCCCATGTCCAGGAGGGTCAGCCCGACGGTGTCGCGCATCTCGGTCAGCAGCCCGACCCGGCCCTTGAGCTTGGGGTCCTCCAGCAGCTGGGAGACGGAGGTGACCTTACGGCCGCCGGTGGCCTTCTTGTTGTACGCGATGACGGCGGGGATGCCGCTCCATGCGTAGGAGTGGGCGCGACCCGGGTCCCAGTCCGGAGTGCGAAAGGATTTCGCCAGGTTGGTGAAGGCATGGGGCAGCTGCGCGGGATCCAGCGGCTGTATCCAGCCGAGCCGGATCATCCGGGCGGCCAGCCAGTCGGTGACGCAGATGAGGTCGCGGCCGGTGTCCTGGCCCGCGGCGAGCTGCGGCTTGATCTTGCCGAAGAACTCGACGTTGTCGTTGATGTCCTCGGTGTACTTGACCTTGATGCCGGTGCGGCGGTGGAACTCGTCGAGCGTCGGATGGCGGTTGCCCTTGCCGACGTCTATGTACTCGGTCCAGTTGGAGAAGTTGATCCTCTTCTCCTCGGCGGAGTGGTCGTCGGACGCGTTGTCCACCTCGGTACGTCCCGCCGGCGGGATACCGCAGCCGCCGAGCGCCCCGAGCCCGCCGACGGCGATCGCCCCGGCGCCACCCGCACGCAGCAGGGAGCGGCGGGTGAGTGCCATACGGCCGCTGGTCAGGGAGCGCCGTATCGCGGCGATCTGCGGTGGGGACAGGCTCTCGGCCTCGTGCCGTTCTTCCATAAGCTGTGCCTTTCGAGGGTGTCGGCCGGTGGGGCCGGCCGAGGCCACGCGGAGGTGGCCGCACATTCAGGTCTGTCGGTCCCCGAAGACCGTGCGGTGCCAGTCCTTGCGGACCACCGCGGTGTTGTCGAACATCACATGCTTGACCTGCGTGTACTCCTCGAAGGAGTACGCCGACATGTCCTTGCCGAAGCCGGACGCCCGCACACCGCCGTGCGGCATCTCGCTGATGATCGGGATGTGGTCGTTGATCCAGACGCAGCCCGCCCGGATCTCGCGGGAGGCGCGGCCCGTCCGGTAGACATCGCGGCTCCAGGCGGAGGCGGCGAGGCCGTACGGGGTGTCGTTGGCGAGCGCGATGCCCTCGTCGTCGCCGTCGAAGGGGAGGACGACCAGGACCGGGCCGAAGATCTCGGACTGGACGATCTCGCTGTCCTGGGGCGCGCCGGTGATCAGCGTGGGCCGGTAGTAGGCGCCCTTGGCGAGGTCGCCGCCCGGGGCTTCGCCGCCGGTGACGACGGTGGCGTAGCCGCGGGCCCGGTCCACGAAGCCCGCCACCCGGTCGCGCTGGCGGTGGGAGATCAGCGGGCCCAGGTCGGTGTGCGGATCGAAGGGGTCGCCGAGCCGTACGGACGCCATGAGATCGGCGACGGCGGCCACGAACGCGTCGTACAGCGGGCGCTGCACATACGCGCGGGTGGCCGCGGTGCAGTCCTGTCCGGTGTTGATCAGCGCGCCCGCGACGGCACCGTGCGCGGCGGCCTCCAGATCCGCGTCGTCGAAGACGACGAAGGGCGCCTTGCCGCCGAGTTCGAGGTGGATCCGCTTGACGGTGGAGGTGGCGAGTGCGGCGACCCGCTTGCCGACCGCCGTCGATCCGGTGAAGGAGGTCATCGCCACGCCGGGGTGGGAGACCAGATGCTCGCCCGCCCCGGGGCCGGTGCCGCTCACCACGTTGACGACACCGTCCGGGAGGCCCGCCTCCGTGGCCGCCTGCGCGAACATCAGCGAGGTCAGGGGCGTCAGTTCGGCGGGCTTCAGCACGATGGTGTTGCCCGCGGCGATGGCCGGGAGGACCTTCCACGCCGCCATCTGGAGGGGGTAGTTCCAGGGGGCGATGGAGCCGACGACGCCGATGGGCTCACGGCGGACGTACGAGGTGTGGTCACCGCTGTACTCGGCGGCGGCCTTGCCCTCCAACTGGCGGGCTGCGCCCGCGAAGAAGGCGGTGTTGTCGATGCTGCCGGGCACGTCGAACTCGGTACTGAGCTTGATCGGCTTACCGCATTGCAGCGACTCGGCGTGGGCGAGGTCGTCCGCCCGCTCGGTGAGCGCCGCGGCGAAGCGGTGCATCGCGTCGGACCGCTCACCGGGGGTGGCGCCCGCCCACTCGGGGAAGGCGGCCTCGGCCGCGGCCACGGCGGCGTCGACATCGGCCGCGCCCGCGAGCCGATAGCCGAACACCTGCTCACCGGTGGCCGGGTCGACGACCGGGTGCGTCTCCTCGGAGCCGCCCTGGCGCAGACGGCCCGCGATGTACTGGGCACCGTCGGCGAACCGCTCCGTCACGTCGAACCGCTGATCCATCGCGCTCTCCTCCGCCGGTCCGCCCCGAAAGAGGCGCGGCGTAGCTCCAACCGGAATCGAAGGCCGATCCTGACAGAGAGACTCCGCATCAACAAGGGATTCCGTTGTTGCTTTTTGGTTTCGCGACGGATTCAGTGCTCAGAGTGGCTCTGGCGTCACCGTTTCCGAGCCGGATTCGGGTCCTGGCTACGGGATCCGGACTGCGGGATGGGGCGGCCGGGGCCGGAGCGGTGGGAGCGGCCCGGGGGCCGATCGCGCCGCTGGAGACGATGGAAGGCGGCTGGAGGTGCTGGGAGACCCAGGAGAAATACGGGAGACGCCGGAAGCGCGTCAGCGGCTGATATCGGCGGGCGAGAGCACCTTCGCGGCCGAGACATCGGCATAGCCCGGATCGTCGTCCCCGTCCGAACCGTCGTCCCCGGTGGCTATATAGACAAAGATCATGACGACGCTCACCACCACGGCGACCGCGCCGAGGATCACCCCGGCGAGCGCGGAACCCCCGTTGGTCGCCTCACCGCTTTTCGCCCTGGAGCGGCCGAGCACCCCGAAGATGATCGCGAGCACACCGAGGACGATGCCGAGCACGATGCTCGCGAAGAGGACCAGGCCGATGATGCCGAGCACGAGGGCGGCCGTGCCATGGCCGTTGTTCGGCACATACGTCCCGCCCGGCCAGCCCTGGCCGTACGCCCCTCCGGGATAGCCGGTGCCGGGATAGCCGGTGCCCGGGTAACCGGAGCCGGGGTAACCCGTGCCCTGGTAGGCGGTGGCCGGGTAGCCGTAGCCGGGGTGGCCCGGCGCCCCTCCGTACGGGGCGGGCCGCCCGTGGGGCGTCTGCTGCCCGTAGCCGGTCTGGGCGTGCCCGGCCGACGCGTATCCGGTCGGCGCGTACCCGGGCGCGTAGCCCGCGGGGCTGTACGGACCGGCCTGGTACGCGCTGGGCGTGCCAGGGCCGGTCGGCGCGGGCGGCGGAGGCGGCACCGCGCCCGGCGGGGTCACCGGGCCCCGTGGCCGCGCGGCGCTCGGCGGGGGCGGCGGAGGGGGCGGGAGCGTCGGGCCCGGCATGGCGGGGTGGGAGGTGAGGGTCGGCTGCTCGGCCACCGGGTGCCGCGGAGCGGGATTCTCCGGTTCGCCCACCGCCCGGCCCGTCGCCTTGTCCATCGCCTTGTCCGTCGCGTGTTCCGGCGCCGCGCCCTGGTCCGCCGCGCCGTTGCCCGTCCGACTGTTCTCCATTTTCTCCATCGCGACCCGCTGCGCCGGCGGAGCCCAGGGATCGCGGTCGAGCGGCTCGGGCTGCCTCGGCTGCCCGGGTCGCCGCGTCACATCCTGCGGCTCGGACGGTTCGCGCTGGTCGGCCATGGAGCTCCCCACAAAGACGTTCGCCCATGCTACGGCCTATGGCGAGGCTGTCGGCGCCACACAATACGATGACCGGAACCCGCCATCGGCGGGCGTCTCCCGGAGGTTTTGTTGACCGATCTGACCACCTTCATCGCCGGGCTGCCCAAGGCGGAGCTCCATGTGCACCACGTGGGATCCGCCTCACCGCGCATCGTGGCCGAGCTGGCCGCCCGCCACCCCGACTCCAAGGTGCCCACCGATCCCGAGGCCCTCGCCGACTACTTCGTCTTCCGGGACTTCGGGCACTTCATCGAGATCTATCTCTCCGTGGTGGACCTGATCCGCGACGCCGAGGACGTCCGGCTGCTGACCTTCGAGGTCGCCCGCGACATGGCCCGGCAGAACATCCGCTACGCCGAGCTGACCGTCACGCCCTTCAGCTCGACCCGGCGCGGCATCCCGGACACCGCCTTCGTCGAGGCGATAGAGGACGCCCGTAAGGCGGCCGAGTCGGAGTTCGGCACGGTGCTGCGCTGGTGCTTCGACATCCCCGGCGAGGCCGGTCTCGAGGCCGCGGAGGAGACCACCCGGATCGCCTGTGAGCTGGGCCCCGAGGGGCTGGTCGGCTTCGGCCTCGGCGGCCCGGAGATAGGGGTGCCGCGCCCCCAGTTCAAGCCGTACTTCGACCGGGCCATCGCCGCCGGGCTGCACAGCGTGCCGCACGCGGGCGAGACCACCGGGCCGCAGACGATCTGGGACGCCCTCACCGAGCTGCGGGCGGAGCGCATCGGCCATGGCACCAGCGCCGCGCAGGACCCGAAGCTGCTCGCCCATCTCGCGGAGCACCGCATTCCGTTGGAGGTCTGCCCGACCTCCAACATCGCCACGCGCGCCGTCGCCACACTCGCCGAGCACCCGCTGAAGCAGATGGTCGAGGCCGGGGTGTTCGTCACGATCAACAGCGACGACCCGCCGATGTTCGGCACCGACCTCAACACCGAGTACCAGGTCGCGGCCCAGCTGCTGGATCTGGATGCGGCGGGCGTCGCGGCCCTCGCGAAGAACGCCGTCGAGGCGTCCTTCCTGGACGCCGAGGGCAAGGCGCGGCTCTCGGCGGAGATCGACGCCTACACCGTCATCGCCGGCCGATGAGGGCGGCGGGGGCGGGATGTATTCCGATCGGCCACCGCGGCGACCCCTATGTGTGCCGTGAGAACACCCTGCCCTCCCTCCGCTCCGCGGCGCGCGCGGGGGCGGGCGCGGTCGAGATCGACGTACGGCTGACCCGCGACGGTGTACCGGTGCTGCTCCACGACGCCACGCTGAAGCGGCTGTGGGGCCATGACCGGCCGCTGTCCGGACTGACCGCCGACGAGGTGCGGCGGCTGACCGGCGGGGGCGTGCCGACCCTGCGCGAGGCCCTCGCGTGCGCCGACTCCACCCGGCTGCTGATCGATCTGCCGGACGCGTCGGCCGCGCCCGCCGCCGTGGCCCAGGTGCGGGAGAGCGGGGCGGGCGATCGGGTGTACTACTGCGGCGCCCTGGCCGCCCTGCACGCCGTGCGCCGCGCGGATCCGGACGCCGAGATCGCGCTGACCTGGACCACGCTCGCCCCGCCGCGTCCGGCGCTGCTGGCCGCGCTGCGCCCCCGCTGGCTCAACTACCGCTTCGGACTGGTCTCCCGGGAGCTGGTCGCCCGCCATCACACCGACGGGCTGCTGGTCTCCGCCTGGACCGCGGACACCCGGCGGTCGATGTCCCGGCTGGCGCGGGCGGGCGTCGACGCGATCACCACCAACCGGGTCGGCGCCCTGGCGACCCTGCTGCTGAGCGGCTGATCGCGTACTCGGCGGCTGCCCCTCAGTGGCTGTGTGCCTCTCAGTGGCTGCGTGCCTCTCAGCAGCTGTACGTGTGCTCAGCGGCCGTACGCGTGCTCGGCGGCTGATCCGCTCGGTGGCCGGGTGTGTACTCGGCAGCTGTACGTGCGCTCAACGGCCGCTCGCGCGGCGGCCGGAGGTGCCGCCCACCCATAGGTCGTTGCTGCCCGCTATGACGACCTTCCCGTCGGCGCGGGTGGTGATGGCCGAGGGCAGGGAGTCGCCACAGCCCAGTTCGGCCTGCTCGGCGTCCTCGCCGAAGCCGCCGGTCCACACCATGCCGCAGAAGACGTGGTCCCCGCTGCGGAGGCCGAGGAGCACCAGCGTGCCCGAGCCGTCGACCGTGGCGCCCCGGATCCGCCCCTCGCCCAGCGCCGGGGTGTCCTCGGTCCTCCAGTGCAGACCGTCCGCGCTGGTCAGTACGGAGGGCCGGTCGGGCTTGCCGTAGTCCGCACGGCCGCCGTAGGACCGGGCGCCATAGGCGATCCACCGGCCGTCGTGCCACAGCACGCCGCTCAGCGGGGCGTAGCCGTGCAGCCGCGGGGTGAGCCCGGTGCGCCAGGTGCGCCCGCCGTCCGTGGACGCCCACACCGGCAGCCGCGGCCGGCTCTGGCCCCGGGCGTTGCCGCCGATGACCACGATCCGGCGGCCGTCGGCGGCCATGGCCAGCACGCCGGTCCCGGTGAAGGAGGCACCCGCGGCGCCGTCCGGCGCCGGGAGCCGTTGGCGCCGGACGGTCCTCCCACGGTCCGTGGAGATCCACACCGTCGGCACGAGCCGCCGCTGCTCGGTCACCGAACCGCCGAGGACCAGCCGCTGTCCACTGCGCACCATGACGGCCGCGCCGCCCGGATTCCGGGCCCCTGGTTCGGCGTCCGGATCCGGTTCCACGGGCGGGACCTTCAGGTCGGCCAGCCGCTGGACGCGCCCCGAGCGGTCGAGGCGGGAGAGGGACGTGCCGGCCGCGTACACCGAGCCGTCCTCGCCGGGCAGCACCGCCCTCCCCATGAGCCCACCGCCGCCCCAGCCCTCGGCGCCGTTCCCCGGAGCCATGTCCCCGGGCACCTCGCCGGGGGTGGCCCCGGTCTCCGGCGCCGGATCGAGCGAGAGCTTCGTACAGGCCGCGTCGCCGGTCCAGTTGACGCCCACGTCGCGGTGGCCGTTGCTGTATGTGCCGATGCCGAGGACGCAGTCGCCGTACGGCACGAGCGTGTCGAGGCCGTGCTCACCGCCGCTGTCCTTGGTGATCGCGGGGTACTGCACCGCCCCGGCGTAGTGCCGGAACCCCGTCTCGGACGCGGCCGGGCCGCCCGCCTTACGGTCGCCGCAGCCCGCGACGGCCGGCAGCAGTGCGGCGGCCGTCGCGACCCACAGCAATCCCGATTTCCCCCACTTGGTCATGACAGGAGATCCTGCCATGACCAACTGACAAGCCCCGCGCAGCGCTACGCGGGCATCGGCCCGACACCGGCCCGGCGTCAGCCCAGCGACGTCATGACGTGCTTGATACGGGTGTAGTCCTCGAAGCCGTACGCGGAGAGGTCCTTGCCGTAGCCGGACTTCTTGAATCCGCCGTGCGGCATCTCGGCGACCAGCGGGATGTGGGTGTTGATCCATACGCAGCCGAAGTCCAGGGCCCTGGACATCCGCATCGCGCGGGCGTGGTCCTTGGTCCACACCGACGAGGCGAGGGCGTACTCCACACCGTTGGCGTAGGAGATCGCCTGCGCCTCGTCCGAGAAGGTCTGCACGGTGATGACCGGGCCGAAGACCTCGTTCTGGATGATCTCGTCGTCCTGCTTGAGCCCGGAGACCACGGTGGGTGCGTAGAAGAAGCCCTTCTCGCCGACCCGGTGGCCGCCCGCCTCGACCTTGGCGTGGGCGGGGAGCCGGTCGATGAAGCCCGAGACCTGGGCCAGCTGGTTGGCGTTGTTCAACGGCCCGTACAGCACGTCCTCGTCATCGGGCGCGCCGGTCCTGGTCTCGGCGGCGGCCTTGGCGAGCGCGCTCACGAACTCGTCGTGGATCGACTCGTGGACCAGCACCCGGGTGGCGGCCGTACAGTCCTGGCCCGCGTTGAAGAAGCCCGCGACCGAGATGTCCTCGACCGCTTTGGGGATGTCGGTGTCCTCGAAGACCACGACGGGGGCCTTGCCGCCGAGCTCCAGATGCACGCGCTTGACGTCCTTCGAGGCGCTCTCCGCGACCTGCTTGCCGGCCCGCACCGAGCCGGTGATGGACGCCATGGCGGGCACGGGGTGCTCGACCATCAGCCGGCCGGTCTCGCGGTCGCCGCAGATCACGTTGAAGACGCCCTGCGGATGGCCCAGCTCCGCCAGCACCCCGCCGATGATCTCGGCGATCAGCACGGTGGAGGCCGGCGTGGTGTCCGAGGGCTTGATGACGACCGTATTGCCCGCCGCCAGCGCCGGGGCGAACTTCCACACGGCCATCATCATCGGGTAGTTCCACGGTGCGACCTGGGCGCACACCCCGACCGGCTCACGCCGGATGATCGAGGTGAGCCCCTCCATGTACTCACCGGCCGAGCGGCCCTCCAGCATCCGGGCCGCGCCCGCGAAGAAGCGGATCTGGTCGATCATCGGCGGGATCTCCTCGTCCCGCGTGAGACCGAGCGGCTTGCCGGTGTTCTCGGACTCGGCGGCGATCAGCTCCTCCGCCCGCGCCTCGAAGGCGTCGGCGATCTTGAGCAGTGCCTTCTGGCGCTCTCCGGGCACTAGGTCGCGCCAGGCCGGGAACGCCGCCTCGGCGGCGGCCATCGCCGCGTCCACGTCCGCCGCGCCCGAAAGCGGCGCGGTGGCGTAGGGCTCGCCCGTGGCCGGGTTGACCACCTCCGTGGTCCGCCCGTCCGCGGCGTCCCGGAACTCTCCGTCGATGTAGTTGCGCAGACGACGCAGTTCGGTGGTCACGTGCCACCCCTCCTGTCAGCTGTCCGATGGGTGAGACACCCACAGTAGTCGCCGGTGCTGCGTTTTCAACATACCCGCCACACCAGAACAACGGATTCAGTGTTTTACAGGTCTCATGACGACGAAATTCATCGATGAAGGGTTGCGACACGGACGAGGCTCGTGCACAGTGAGGGTCGTGGCCACACCTGACAAGAACGGCACAGCGACCCTCGACTCCGTATCCCTGGCGATCATCGAGCAGCTCCAGGAGGACGGTCGCCGGCCGTACGCCGCCATCGGAAAGGCCGTTGGGCTCTCCGAGGCGGCCGTGCGGCAGCGCGTGCAGAAGCTGCTCGACCAGGGCGTGATGCAGATCGTCGCCGTCACCGATCCTCTCACCGTGGGGTTCCGGCGGCAGGCGATGGTCGGCATCAACGTCGAGGGCGATCTCGACCCGGTCGCGGACGCGCTGACCGCCATGGACGAGGTCGAGTACGTGGTCGTCACCGCGGGTTCCTTCGATCTCCTGATCGAGATCGTCTGCGAGGACGACGACCATCTCCTCGAAATGATCAACAAGCGGATCCGCACGCTGCCCGGTGTGCGCTCCACCGAGAGCTTCGTCTACCTCAAGCTCCGGAAGCAGACCTATACCTGGGGAACGAGATAGCAATGAGCGCCGACCTCTCCAAGACGGCGTACGACCACCTGTGGATGCACTTCACCCGCATGTCGTCGTACGAGAACTCCCCCGTGCCGACGATCGTGCGCGGTGAGGGCACGTACATCTACGACGACAAGGGCAAGCGGTACATCGACGGCCTGGCCGGCCTGTTCGTGGTCAACGCGGGCCACGGCCGGGTCGAACTGGCGGAGACGGCCTACAAGCAGGCCCAGGAGCTCGCCTTCTTCCCGGTGTGGAGCTACGCCCACCCCAAGGCCGTCGAACTCGCCGAGCGGCTCGCGGGCTACGCCCCCGGCGACCTGAACAAGGTCTTCTTCACCACCGGAGGCGGCGAGGCCGTCGAGACCGCCTGGAAGCTGGCCAAGCAGTACTTCAAGCTCGTCGGCAAGCCCACCAAGCACAAGGTCATATCCCGGGCCGTGGCCTACCACGGCACCCCGCACGGAGCTCTGTCGATCACCGGCCTGCCGGGGCTCAAGGCCCCCTTCGAACCGCTGGTCCCCGGCGCCCACAAGGTCCCCAACACCAACATCTACCGCGCCCCGATCTTCGGCGACGACCCCGAGGCGTTCGGCCGCTGGGCCGCCGACCAGATCGAGCAGCAGATCCTCTTCGAGGGCGCGGACACCGTGGCCGCGGTCTTCCTGGAGCCGGTGCAGAACGCGGGCGGCTGCTTCCCGCCGCCGCCCGGGTACTTCCAGCGGGTCCGCGAGATCTGCGACCGCCATGATGTGCTGCTCGTCTCGGACGAGGTCATCTGCGCCTTCGGGCGGCTGGGCACGATGTTCGCCTGCGACAAGTTCGGCTATGTCCCGGACATGATCACCTGCGCCAAGGGGATGACCTCCGGCTACTCCCCGATCGGCGCGTGCATCGTCTCCGACCGGCTCGCCGAGCCCTTCTACGAGGGCGACAACACCTTCCTGCACGGCTACACCTTCGGCGGCCACCCGGTCTCGGCCGCCGTGGCCCTGGCCAACATCGAGATCTTCGAGCGCGAGGGCCTCAACCAGCATGTGCTGGACCAGGAGGGCGCGTTCCGCTCCACCCTGGACCGGCTGCTCGATCTGCCGATCGTCGGCGATGTCCGAGGGAATGGTTTCTTCTACGGCATCGAGCTGGTGAAGGACAAGGTCACCAAGGAGACCTTCGACGAGGAGGAGACCGAGCGGATCCTCTACGGCTTCCTCTCCAAGGCGCTCTTCGAGAACGGGCTGTACTGCCGGGCCGACGACCGCGGCGACCCGGTCGTCCAGCTGGCGCCGCCGCTGATCGCCGACCAGGCCGTGTTCGACGAGATCGAGCAGGTGCTGCGGACGGTGCTGACGGAGGCGTGGACCAAGCTCTGAGCCCCGCCGGGGGCCAGCCCCCACGTCGGCCGCCACCGGGCCCGGCCCACCCGCGACCGGGCCCGGCCCACTCGCCGCCGGGCACGGCTGTCCCCGCCGGGGTGCTCCCGGTGGGAGGTGCCCCGGTGGGAGGTGCGCCCGGCGGAAGGTGGCCCCGGTGGCCGCTGGGCGGCCCAGGCGGACGCGGGGCGGGCGGACGCGGCACCGGGGCGACGCGGGACCGGGCCGACACGGGACCGGGCCGACACGGGACCGGGCCGACACGGGACCGGGCCGACACCGCGCTGGGCCGACACGGCGCTGGGCAGCTCAAGCCCGCCTGATCGAGACCTACTTGGTGGCTAAGGCCCACTTGAGGGCTCAGGCCGCCCACTCGGTGGCTCAAGCCCACTTGAGGGCGAACCACAGCTCCATCCGGACGTCCGCGTCGCCCAGGTCCACATCCAGCAGGGCCTCGGCGCGGGCGATCCGCTGACGAACCGTATTGCGGTGCACCTCCAGTGCCACCGCCGTACGGTCCCAGCTGCCGTGCAGCGACAGCCACACCCGCAGCGTCTCCAGCAGCGCCGGTGCGCCCTCGATCGGCGCGAGCAGGGCCCGGCCGTGCGCCCCCGCCTCGGCCGGGTCCACCAGCGAGACGACCCCGGCGGCGCGGGTCCCGTGCCGTACCAGCGGCACCCGCCCGGCGACGGCCCGCCGCAGCGCACGCGCGGCGTCGGCGCCGCCGCGCGCCAGGTCCGCGGCCGGTACGGGCGCCCCGGTGCCCAGGGTCCAGCCGGGCTGCGCCCGTACCTCCGCCTCGCCCGGGACGAGCGCGAGCAGCGCGTCCCCGTCGAGGTCGACCAGTGGCGTGCCGAGCCCGGCCGCGAGCGCCGCGGTGGCCAGCAGCCCGTCGTCCCGGCCGCGGCCGCGCCGCCGCCCGTGCACCACGGTCCACAGCCCGCCGTCCTCAAAGGGCTCGGCGGGCGCCCCCGGGGCCTCGGTTGGCATCCCCGACTGCCCCTGCTGCTCCCGCTGCCCCGACTGACCCTGTTGCCTTTGCGAGCGGGCCAGCAACCCCGCCACCCGCGCCGGTTCGGCGCCCAGCATCAGCCGCACCAGCGCCGATGTGCGCTCGGCCTCGGCCCCGACCACCCGCCGCGCCGTCAGCAGCGACAGCAGCACCACGGCCACCCCCACGATCGCCCCTTCCGCCCCGTCCCGCCGAGGGGCGCAGACGCCGAGCGCGAGCCGGTCCTCCGGCCCCGCCGGGCCGCCCAGTCCGTACGCGGTCAGCTGAAGCTCCTCACCGGCCGCGCCGGCCGCCCTGCCCGCCGCCGAGGACGGGCCCGAGCGCAGCCGCCCCGCGAGCGCGCCGAGTGCCGTACGGGCCTGCCCCGGCGGCCGCGGTCCCGCGGCCGCCAGCTCCGCGCCGTCCGGGCCGTAGAGCACCGTCCACGCCCCGAGGTGCTGGCTCAGCTGGCGCAGCACGGCCGGTACCGGGTGCGGGCGCGCCGCGGCCGTCGCCAGCGACTGCTGCGCCTCGGTGACGCTCCGCAGCTCATGGTGGCGGCGCTCGGCCATCGCGTCCCATACGGCGCTCGCCACGGCCGTGAAGGTCGTCTGCCGGGGCACCTCGACCAGCGGCAGCCCATGCCGGTCGCACGCCTCGACCAGCGCGCGGGGCACCGTCTCGTGCACCGGCGCGATGCCGAAGCCGAGCGCCGCCGCGCCCGCCTGGACCGTACGGGCCACATAGCGGTCCCAGTAGGTGCCGGCGCCCGCCGCCTCCGGGCAGTGCACCCCCGCGCTGAGCAGCAGCTCGCCGCCCAGCAGATACGGGACGGGGTCCTCCATCTCGCTGGTGTGGACGAAGTAGACGGGCGTGTCCACCTCGCGCTCGCCCGCGACCTGCCGCAGCCCGAGGGCGGGGTGGCCGAGGAGGGCGGAGAGCGGAACGGGGGCCGTCGGGGGTACGCGGTCGTTCATCACGGCGGGCCTCGCGCGGGGACGGTTCGTACATCCCGGGGATCGGGAGTGGAGGAAACGTACACTTCCCGGACGCTCCGGCGACACCTAGGGTCTCCGTCACTCCCCACATTCCCCACCTCCCGGGACTCGATCCCCGCGGACCGCCGGGACCTCCCCGATCCCACGCGTCTCCGCCCGCCCGACCTCCCGACCGCTGCCCGCCCCGCCGGACCGAGGAGCACCGCCATGACCGCTGTCGACTACACCGTGATCGTCGTCTATCTCGCGGGCATGCTCGCGCTCGGCTGGTGGGGGATGCGCCGCGCCAGTTCCACCAGCGACTTCCTGGTCGCGGGCAGGCGGCTGGGGCCGTTCATGTACTCCGGGACGATGGCCGCGATCGTGCTCGGCGGCGCCTCCACCATCGGCGGCGTGGGGCTCGGCTATCAGTACGGGCTCTCCGGCGCCTGGATGGTCCTCACCATCGGGCTCGGGCTGCTGGCGCTGTCGGTCTTCTTCTCGGCGCGCATAGCCCGGCTCAAGGTCTACACGGTCAGCCAGATGCTGGATCTGCGCTACGGCGGCTCCTCCGGGCTGATCTCGGGCATCGTGATGTGGGCCTACACCCTGATGCTGGCGGTCACCTCGACCATCGCCTACGCCACCATCTTCGATGTGATCTTCGGCCTGGACCGGGTCGTCGCCATCGTGCTCGGCGGGGCGATCGTGGTCTGCTACTCGACGCTCGGCGGCATGTGGTCGATCACCCTCACCGACATGGTGCAGTTCGTGGTCAAGACGGTGGGCGTGCTGCTCCTGCTGCTGCCGATCGCGGTGGTGAAGGCGGGCGGCTTCGGCGCGATGAAGTCCGAACTCCCCCACGGCTACTTCTCCCCCATGGGCATCGGCGCCCAGACGGTCTTCACCTATGTGCTCATCTACTCCTTCGGCATGCTGATCGGCCAGGACATCTGGCAGCGGGTCTTCACCGCCCGCGATGACCGGGTCGCCCGCCTCGGCGGCACCGCGGCCGGTACGTACTGTCTTGCCTACGCGGTCGCGGGCGCGATCATCGGCACGGCGGCCAAGGTGCTGTACCCCAAGCTGGGCGCCCCGGACGACGCGTTCGCCACCATCGTCAAGGACGCCCTCCCGGTGGGCGTCAAGGGGCTGGTGCTGGCCGCCGCGCTGTCCGCGGTGATGTCCACCTCCTCGGGGGCGCTCATCGCCTGCGCGACGGTGGCCAACAACGACATCTGGGCCCGGCTGCGCGGCCGTACCCTCCGTACGTCCGGCTCCTCCCATGACGAGGTCGGCGGCAACCGCGTCTTCATCCTCCTCATGGGCGTCGCCGTGATCGGCATCTCCGTCGTGCTCAACGATGTGGTCGAGGCGCTGACCGTCGCCTACAACGTGCTGGTCGGCGGGTTGCTGATGCCGATCCTGGGCGGACTGCTGTGGAAGCGCGGCACGGGCGCGGGCGCACTGGCCTCGGTCGGTGTCGGCGGCCTTACGGTCGTCGCGCTGATGGGGTGGAAGGGCATCCTCGCCAACGAGCCCATCTACTTCGGGCTGCTGGCCTCGCTGGTGGCGTATGTGGCGGTCAGCCTCGCCACCAAGCCGACCGACGCGGCGATCCTCGATGTGTGGCGGCGCCGGCTCGCCGGTGAACCCGCCGCCCCCGTCTCCGAGACCACCAGCCCGGCCACCACGGGCGCCTGACATAGCCTCACCTCGCATATCCGCATCCCCCCATTCGTCAGAAAGGCACCGATCCATGCCCAGCGCACAGCGCGCGCGTCACGGCGGCGATCTCGTCGTGGAGTCCCTCACCGCGCTCGGGGCGAGCACCGTGTTCGGGCTTCCCGGACAGCACGCTCTCGGCGCGTTCGACGCGCTGAGGCGGTCCGGACTGGCCTATGTGGGACTGCGGGTGGAGAACAACGCCGGGTTCGCCGCCGACGCCTTCGCGCGCGTCACCGGCACGGTGGCGCCGCTGTTGGTGTCCACCGGGCCGGGGGCGCTCATGACGCTCGCCGCGCTGCAAGAGTCGGCGGCGGCCTCGGCGCCCGTCCTGGCCATCGGCAGCCAGGTGCCGACCGCGGGGCTCGGCGGCGGGCGCAAGGGCTATCTCCATGAACTCGTCGACCAGAAGGCGTCGTTCCGCGATGTCGTCAAGTCCGTCCATACGGTCCGTACCGCCTCCCAGATCCCCTCCGCGGTCGCCGCCGCCTGGGCGTCCGCGCTGGAGGCCCCCGCCGGGCCGGTGTGGCTGGAGATCCCGCAGGACGTGCTGCTCGCACCGGTCTCCGTGCCACCGGTGACCTCCCTGCGCGCCGAGCCCCGGCCGCTGCCGCCCCGGCCCGAGCTGGCGGCGGAGGCCGCGCGGCTGCTGAGCGCCGCCGAGCGCCCGGTGATCCTGGCCGGCGGCGGAGTCATGCGCGCCGGGGCGCGGCAGGAGCTCAGGGCGCTGGCCGAGGCACTCGACGCGCCCGTGGCGACGACCTTCGGCGGCAAGGGCGCCTTCCCATGGGACCATCCGCTCTCCCTCCAGTCCTGGCTGGAGGACGCACACACCACCGAGTTCCTGGAGGACGCCGATGTCCTGCTGGTCATCGGCTCCGGACTCGGTGAACTCTCCTCCAACTACCACACGTTCCGCCCCCGCGGCCGCCTGATCCAGGTCGAGGCCGACCTCGGCAAGCTGGAGTCCAACCACCCGGCGCTCGGTATCCACGCCGACGCCCGCGAGGCGCTGGCCGCCCTCGCCGAGGCCATCACGCCCCGCCCGCCGGGCACCGGGGCCAAGGCCGCGGCCGGGCTGCTGACCCGGGTGCGGGAGCGGATCGACGCCCAGGGCCTGGAGCTGGAGCGGCGGGTGCTGGGCGCGGTGCGGAACGCGCTGCCCGACGACTCCCCCAGCTTCTGGGACATGACGATCCTCGCCTACTGGGCCTGGTCCGCCTTCGATCCGCGTGCGGGCGCCCTGCACTCGGCGCAGGGCGCGGGCGGCCTCGGCTACGGCTTCCCGGCCGCCCTGGGGGCCGCCGCCGCGGACCGTCGCAGGCCGGTGCTGGCCGTGTCCGGCGACGGCGGCGCGATGTACTCGATCGCCGAACTGGCCACTGCCCATCAGTACCAACTCCCTGTTACCTGGCTGATCGTGGACGACGGCGGCTACGGCATCCTGCGCGAGTACATGACGGACACCTTCGGCGAGGCGACCGCCACCGAGCTGTCCCGCCCGGACTTCGCCGCGCTGGCCGAGTCCTTCGGCGTCCCGGCGGTCCGTACCACACCCGAACGGCTGCGAGCGGACCTCGCGGCCGCCCTCGCGGCCCCCGGGCCGTCGGTCGTGGTGCTGCCCGCGCTGCTGCGGATGTTCGCGCCCACCCACCTCGACCGACTCGCCGCCGGCGGCCCCGACAGCGGTCCCGGGCTCGATCAGCCCTGATCGGAGCCCGACTCCGATCAGGGCTGATCGGAGGAAATGGGGGCCACCCGCGCCGAGCCTGGGCGCGGGCCCCCAGCCGAGTCCTTACCGTGCCAGTGACCCATTGGCTTCGCGCTCGTTCACCCAACCGGGGGAATGAGACGATCGCAGGTAAGGCGAGGTGCTCGGGATGGTGGCTCCGCCGGACGACGACATGCTCGCGGCACGCACCGTGTCGTATGCCTACGGCGGCTCGCCCGCCCTCATCGGGGTTTCCGTCGCCGCCCGGGAGGGTGAGATCCTCGCCGTCACCGGTCCGCGCGGCTGTGGCAAGACCACCCTCCTCACATGTCTGGCGGGCCAACTCACCCCGGACGGCGGGGAAGTGTGGTTCAAGGGCGTCCCCGTGCACTCCCTCCCCCCGCTCGGGCTCGAACGGCTGCGGCGCGACCACTTCGGCTGGATCGGCACCGAACCCCAACTCATCCCCGAGCTCACCGCCTGGGAGAACGCCGCGCTCGCCCTGATGCTGCGCGGCACCGGCCGGCGCGCCGCCAAGAGCGCCGCATGCGAGTGGCTGGAGCGGCTCGACGTCGGCGAATGCGCTCGGGCGCGGCCCGCCGCACTGCTCCAGTCCCAGCGCCAACGGGTCGCGATCGCCCGTGCGCTGGCCGCCGGGCCCAGCGTGCTCTTCGCCGACGAACCCACCGCACCGCTGCACCAGGCCGACCGCTCCCAGGTGCTGCGCACCCTCACCTCGGCGGCCCGCTCCCACAGCATCACCGTCGTCCTCGCGACGCACGACCGGGAGGTGGCCACCCTCGCCGATCGCACCGTCGCCCTGCTCGACGGGCGCCGGGTGGGCCCTGACCCCTCCGAGGCGGAAGGCAGGGCCGCGTGCTCAGCCTCCGCCTAGCCCGCGGCGCCCGCCCTTCGGTGCTGGTGCGGCGGTCGCTGGTCACCGTCGCGGCGGCGGGCGCGAGCTTTCTGCTGCTGAGCGCCCTTGGGTTCGCCTCCGGCCATCCGGCCGACTCGCAGGGCGCGGTGGGGCGGCTGCTGTGGTGCCTGGTACCGCTGGCGGCGACCGTCCAACTGGCCCTCGCCGTGTGCCGCGCCGACCCCAGCACCGGGCCCGGCGCCGGTTTCGCCGCGGCCGGACTCGGCCCGGCCCGTGCGGCCCTGCTCTCTGCCTCCTCGATGGCGGCGGCCTGTGCGCCCGGCGGTGTGCTGGCGCTGCTGACCTTTCTGCATCTGCGCGGCGACCTCGGTGGCTCCTGGCTGGACTGGGCGGGAAACGGGACGGCCGGCCGACAGCTCGGCGGCGGTCGGCCGCTGCCGCTGGCGGGTACGGTCACACTGCTCGCCGTCGTCCCCGTACTGGTGGGCGCGGCGTGTGCGGCCGCGCTGTGGCCCCGGCGGCCGCGGGCGGGGCACCAGCCGGTCCGCGGACCACGGGGCGCCCGCCGTCCGTCGATCCCGGCCCCGCCCACCGTTGTGACGGGGCCGGTCGCGCCCCGGCCCCACCAGGCCACCTCCGCCCTTCCATGGGGCATCGCCCTGACCGCGGCCGGACTCGCCCTCCAGGCGTACGCGAGCGGCGACTCGCCCCCGCGCCCCGACGCCCTGCTCGCCATGCCGGGCCGGCTCGGCGGCAACCCGCCCGGTGTGGTGGGCGGCTGGGCGCTGGCGGCGCTCGGGCTGGTGCTCGCCGGGCCCGGTCTCACCCATCTGTGCGGCAGACTGCTGGCCGCCGGACGGCCGGGGGTGCTGCGGCTGCTGGCCGGGCGCGTGCTCCAGCAGGAGGCCGGGCTGATCGGACGCCCGGTCGGCGCGCTGTGCGCCCTGGCCTCCGCCGCGTACACCGTCATGGAGCTGTACGGAAGGGCCTCCGGGCCGTCCGGCGCCCATGCCTTCGGTCCGCTCACCGGTCTGGGCGCGGCTCTGGTCACGCTGTGCGCCGGGGCCACGACTCTGACGGCGGCGGTGGAGGCGAGGAGCGCGCGCGAGCGCACGACGGCCGCCCTGCTCCGTCTCGGCGCCCCGGCCCGGCTGCTCCGCGGGGCGGCGGCGCTGCGCGGGGCGGCCCTGCTGGCGCTCCTGGTGCCGCTGGTGTGGATGGTGGCGCATCTCACGGCGATGCCGTTCCACCGCTGAAATTCTCGGGTGTTGGTGTGCATGCCTGGATTGTGCGACCACCCGGCCCGGTCATGATTGCCACAATCCACAGACCCCTATCACCGGTGTGATTAGCATGTCGGCGTGCGTGAACCAGACCGGGAAATAGAGTCCATCGAGGAGTTCGACCAGGTCGTCGCCCGCGGCACCCTGGCCGGGTTCCGGGTCCAGTCCGTGGACCTGACAAGCCGTACGGCCCAGCTCCTCTTCACCGACACCAGCGAAGCGGTCTTCCTCGGCTGCCCGATGGAATCCGAGGCGGCGGCGAAGGTACGGGCCGGGGGCGCGCTGGTGTTCCCGCCGGTGCCGGATCTGCCGTTCGATCCGTACCGCGGCACCCTCTACTCACCCATGGAGCTCTTCGAGGACCTCACGGAGCACGGTTACGCGCGGACGCCGGACGCCCTCGCCTACGCCTGGTTCCAGCGGACCAAGACGGACGGCGACATCTTCGCCTCGATGCTGCGCTCCATCCACGACGACGCGGTCTCCGACGCGCTCGACGAATTCCTCGTCGGGACGCGGGTGGTGGGCGTCATGGGCGGTCACGCGCTGGAGCGCGGCTCCGACGGGTACGCGGGCGCCGCACGCCTCGGGCGGGCCCTGGCGCGGACCGGTCTGACGGTCGCGACGGGCGGCGGACCTGGCGCGATGGAGGCCGCGAACCTGGGCGCTTACGCGGCCCCGCACGAGGACGCCATGCTGGACGAGGCGCTCGAACTGCTCGGCAAGACGCCCTCCTTCCGGCCGTCCATCGGGGCATGGGCCGAGGCGGCCTTCACCGTGCGCGAGCGCTGGCCGGACGGCGGGGCGTCGGTCGGCATCCCCACCTGGTTCTACGGACACGAACCGCCGAGCGCGTTCGCCTCCCACATCGCCAAGTACTTCGCCAACGCCACCCGCGAGGACGGGCTGCTGGCACGCTCGACCGCTGGCGTGGTCTTCCTGCCGGGCGCCGCCGGGACCGTCCAGGAGATCTTCGACAACGCGACGCCGAACTATTACGAGTCGCGCGGTGAGCCGACTCCGATGGTGCTGGTGGACCGGAACCACTGGACCCGGCGGCTGCCGACCTGGCCGCTGCTCGAAGCGCTCGCGGAGGGACGGTCCATGAAGGCCCGTATCGCTCTGGTGGACTCGGTGGACGAGGCGCCCGAGGCCCTGGTGTCGCTGCTGGGCTGAGCCGATGTCAAAAGGCGTTGACGCGCGGCAGCAAAGGCTCTGACGTCAGGGATCGGGGTGCCGGAGACCCTGCGAACCCCATCGCCACAGCCCCGGCCGGGAACCCGGCCTCACGACCCCGAACCCCCACCTCAGAGCTCGGGGTCCAGCAGCACCACGTCGGCCGGGTCGAAGACCGCCCCGACCCGGGCGCCCGCCTCCGGGGCGTCCCGCAGGGCGCAGGACGCCTCCAGATGCGGCGCGGCCGGGTCCGACAGCCGCAGGATGAGCGCCACATGGTCGCCACGGAAGGTGCGCGCCGCCACGGTGCACTCCAGCCCCTTCTCTGGATCGGTCAGCCGTACCCCGGCCGGGCGGACCAACAGCCTTCGGGGGCCCGGCCGGGAGCCGGGCGGCACGGGGAGCTCGCCCCAGCAGGTGTCGGCGACCTCACCGTGGACGATCGCCTCGACCACATTGTCGAAGCCGAGGAAGCGGGCGACGAACTCGGTGGCGGGCCGCTGCCACACCTCCAGCGGGGTGCCGGTCTGGGCGATCCGGCCGTTCTCCATCACCACCACCCGGTCCGCGAGCGCGAACGCCTCGCCCTGGTCATGGGTGACCGCGAGCACGGTGGTCCCCAGGCGTTCGAAGAGCTCGCGGAGCTCCACCACCAGCCGCTCCCGCAGCCCCCGGTCGAGCTGGCCCAGCGGCTCGTCCAGCATCAGCAGCTTGGGCCGCGGGGCCAGCGCGCGGGCGAGCGCCACGCGCTGCTGCTCACCGCCGGAGAGCGAGTCGACGGGGCGGCGCTGGGCGCCCGGCAGCCCCACCAGCTCCAGCAGTTCGGCGACCCGGCGATCCGCCTCCGCGCGCCCCACCTTGCGCATCCGCAGCCCGAAGGCGACATTGCCGCCCACGTCCCGCTGCGGGAACAGCTGGTGGTCCTGGAACATCAGCCCCACACCGCGCCGATGTGTGGGCACCCCGCTCTGGTCGCGTCCGGCGAGCCACACCCGGCCGGTGTCGGCGCGCTGTAGCCCGGCCACCACGCGCAGCATGGTGGACTTGCCGCTTCCGCTCGGGCCCAGCACACAGACCGTCTCGTGTTCGGCGACCGCCAGCTCCACGGCGTCCAGCGCGTCGCGCCGACCGAACCTTACGGTCACCTCGTCCAGTCGCAGCAGCGTCATTCAGAACTCTCCGGAACGGTCGGTGCGGATGCGCTCGAGCGCCAGCAGCGATCCGGCGCAGACCAGCATCAGGATCGTGCTCAGGGCCATCGCCTGCCCGTAGGTGAGCTGTCCGGCCCGGCCCAGGAACCGGGCGATGGCCACCGGGAGGGTCGGATGGTCGGGGCGCGCGATGAAGACGGTCGCCCCGAACTCGCCCAGGGAGACGGCGAACGCGAAGCCCGCCGCGACCGCCACGGCCCGTCCGACCAGCGGCAGGTCCACCTCCCGCCAGACCCGCCACGGGGACGCCCCGAGCACGGCCGCCGCCTCCCGGAGCCGGTGGTCCACCGCCCGCAGCACCGGCAGCATGGTCCGTACGACGAAGGGCACGCCCACCAGGGCCTGGGCGAGCGGCACCAGAACCCAGGAGGCACGCAGGTCCAGCGGAGGCTCGTCCAGGGCGATCAGGAACCCGAATCCCACGGTGACGGCCGAGGTGCCCAGCGGCAGCATCAGCAGCGCGTCGAAGCCCCGTACCAGCCTGCCCGGCCTACGGGTGAGCGCGGCGGCGGCGAGACCGCCCACGACGAGGGCGAAGACGGTGGCGACCGCCGCGTACCAAAGGGAGTTCCCGACGGCCTCCAAGGGGGCCACGAAGAAGGTGCCTCCACTGTCGGCGGCCGACCGCAGCGCCTCGTAGTAGGTGAATCCGTAGCCGTCCGGTCCGTTCAGCGAGCGCTCCACCAGCACCGCGAGCGGTGTCACGATCAGCAGCGCGACCACCGCCAGCACGCCCCACAGCAGCGCCCACTGGGCCGGGCCCTTAGGGCGGCGCGCCGTGCGGCCGGGGTCGACGAGCCGCAGGGCGCTCTCGCGGCGCCTTACGGTCCACGCGTGCAGGGCCAGTACGGCCGCGACCGCGGCGAACTGAATGAGCGTGAGCACCGCGGCCGTAGGCAGGTCGAGCAGCTGCGCGGTCTCCCGGTAGATCGCCACCTCCAGCGTGGCGTAGCGGGGGCCGCCGAGGATCTGGATCACGCCGAAGGAGGTGAAGGTGAACAGAAACACCATCAGCGCGGCGGCGGCCACGGCGGGGGCCAGCGCGGGCAGCGTCACCCGGCGCCAGGCCGACAGGCGGCTCGCGCCGAGCACCCGCGCGGCCTCCTCCTGGCGCGGGTCGAGCTGGGCCCACAGCCCTCCGACTGTCCTTACGACGACCGCGTAGTTGAAGAAGACATGGGCCAGGAGGATCGCCCAGACGGAGGTGTCGAACCGCATCCCCCATAGCTCGTCCAGCACCCCGCCCCGGCCGAGCAGCGCCAGGAAGGCCGATCCGGCGACGACGGTCGGCAGCACGAACGGCACGGTCACCACGGCCCGCAGCAGTCCCTTGCCGGGGAAGTCGAAGCGCGCGAAGACATAGGCGCCGGGCAGCGCGACGGCAAGCGTCAAGGCGGTCGACGCGACCGCCTGCCAGCAGGTGAACCACAGGACGTCCAGTGTCGCCGGATCGGTCACCACCTCGCCGATCCGGCCGAACCGCCACTGCCCGCCGACGCGCAGTCCCCGGGTGACGATGGCGGCCACGGGATAGGCAAAGAAGACCGCGAAGAAGGCGAGCGGCACCGCCATCAGGGCGAGCCGGAGCGCGATCGCGCGACGGCCGCCGCCGTCTGCCTTACCGGCCGTACCGGCCTTACGGTGGCCGCCGGCCGCCTTACGGTTCTCGCGGGGCTCTACAGGACCAGCGAGGACCATGTCTTGACCCACGGCTCACGGTTCTTGGCGATCTTCTGCGGCGCCAGGGTGGCCGAGTCGGCGATCCTGACCCCGTATCGGCTGAACAGCTCCGGCAGCTTGGCGTCCTCGCGCACCGGGTTGACGTACATGTTCAGCGGGACGTCCTCCTGGAACCGCTTGCTCAGCAGGAAGTCCAGCAGCGCCTTGCCGCCCTTGGTGTTCCCCGCGCCGTTCAGCAGCCCGGCGAACTCCACCTGCCGGAAGCAGGTTCCGGTCGCCACCCCGGTGGGGGCCTGGCCGGGCTTGGTCTTGGCGTCGGCCACCTCGGCGGGCGGGCTCGAGGCATAGGAGACCACGAGCGGCCGGTCGCCCTTGCCGCCCCCTGCCGAGCCGGAGAAGCGGTCGTAGTACGCCTGCTCCCAGCCGTCGACCACCTCGACACCATTGGCCCGCAGCTTCTTCCAGTAGCCCTGCCAGCCGTCGTCGCCGTACTTCGCGGCCGTGGCGAGGAGGAAGCCGAGCCCGGGGGACGAGGTGGCCGCGTTCTCGGTGACGAGGAGGTTCTTGTAGGCGGGCTTGGTCAGATCGTCCAGTGTCCGGGGCGGTGTCAGCTTCTTGTCGGCGAAGTACTTACGGTCGTAATTGACGCAGATGTCGCCGAAGTCGACGGGGGTTACGCGGTGCTCGGCCCGGTCGAGCTGAAGGGCCGCCGGGACCTTGTCCAGACCCTTGGCCGTGTAGGGGCTGAACAGGTCGTTGTCGAGCGTGCGGGACAGCAGGGTGTTGTCGACGCCGAAGAACACATCGCCCTGGGGGTGGCCCTTGGAGAGGATCGCCTGGTTGACGGCGGCTCCGGCGTCGCCCCCGGCCTGCACCCGCACCTTGTAGCCGGTCTCCTTGGTGAACTCCTTGAGGACCGCCTTGGAGGCCGCGAACGAGTCGTGCGTGACCAGGGTGACCGTCTTGGAGTCCGAGCCGCTTTTGGTGTCCTCGCCGCAGCCGACGAGCGCGCTCAAGGCCAGTGAGCCGAGGACGGCGGCTGAGATGACACGCCGAAGCTGGCTGTTCATGATGATGCTGACTCCCTACGCCGGTATGACCCGGATCAGGTCCGAGGGTCTGCGGCCATGCCGCACTCTCAGCGCTCTGAGCGCTCCCCTGTCGGAATGTTCACTTATACGGATGTGCACTTTGCTGACGATCGCATGATGCGACGATGCTCAGGCACCGTATCAGCCGGTCCTCAGCGCTCAGAAGCCGCCAGCTGCCCGCAGGCCCCGTCGATCTCCTGGCCCCGGGTGTCGCGGACGGTCACCGACACCCCATGGGCCTCCAGGGCCGCCACGAACGCCTTCTCGTCCTCGGGCCGGGACGCTGTCCACTTGGAACCGGGCGTCGGGTTGAGCGGGATGAGGTTCACATGCACCCGGCGGCCCTTGAGCAGCCGGCCGAGCAGATCGGCGCGCCACGCCTGGTCGTTGATGTCCCTGATCAGCGCGTACTCGATGGAGACCCGGCGGCCGGACTTCTCCGCGTACTCCCACGCGGCGTCCAGGACTTCGCGCACCTTCCAGCGGGTGTTGACGGGCACGAGGGTGTCGCGCAGCTCGTCGTCGGGCGCGTGCAGCGACACCGCGAGCCGGCATTTGAACCCCTCGTCGGCGAACCGCAGCATCGCCGGGACGAGGCCCACGGTGGAGACGGTGATGCCGCGCTGCGACAGCCCGAGCCCGTCGGGCTCGGGGTCGGTGAGCCGGCGGATGGCGCCGACGACGCGGTTGTAGTTGGCCAGCGGCTCGCCCATGCCCATGAAGACGATGTTGGACAGCCGGGCCGGCCCACCGGGGATCTCACCGTCCCGGAGGGCCCGCATCCCGTCCACGATCTGGTGCACGATCTCGGCGGTGGACAGATTGCGGTCCAGCCCCGCCTGGCCGGTGGCGCAGAACGGGCAGTTCATCCCGCAGCCCGCCTGAGAGCTGATGCACATGGTGACCCGGTCCGGGTACCGCATCAGAACCGACTCCACGAGCGTGCCGTCGAAGAGCCGCCACAGAGTCTTGCGGGTGGTGTCGTCGTCACAGCTGATGTGCCGCACCACGCTCATCAGCTCCGGCAGCAGCCCGGCGGCCAGCTTCTCGCGCGCGGCGGCCGGGATGTCGCTCCACTGAGCCGGGTCGTCGACATAGCGCGCGAAGTAGTGGCGCGACACCTGCCCGGCCCGGAAGGGCTTCTCCCCGAGGGCGGCGACGGCCTCCCGGCGCTCGGCGGGCGTGAGGTCGGCGAGATGCCGCGGGGGCTTCTTGGCCCCACGCGGCGCGACGAAGGTGAGTTCTCCGGGCTTAGGCATGGTTCACCCAGTGTCGCAGACGTACGAAGGGCCCCGCGCCGGGAGTGGCGCGGGGCCCGTGGGCCGGGGGTGTCAGCCGCCGCCCACGAAGATCACCAGCAGGAGCCACACCACCGGCGCGGTGGGCAGCAGCGAGTCGAGCCGGTCCATGATGCCGCCATGGCCGGGCAGCAGCTTGCCCATGTCCTTGATGCCGAGGTCCCGCTTGATCATGGACTCGCCGAGGTCGCCCAGGGTCGCGCTGACCGCGGCTGCGAGGCCGAGCAGCAGGCCCTGCCACCAGACGCCGTCGTCGATGAGGTACTGCATGCACAAGGCGCCCGCGACCATCGCGAAGCTCACCGCGCCCAGCAGTCCCTCACGGGTCTTGCCTGGGCTGATGCGGGGTGCCAGCGGATGCTTGCCGAAGCGCCAGCCCACCGCGTACGCACCGGTGTCGCTGACCACGGTCAGCAGCAGGAAGGTCAGGACCCGCCACGGACCGTCCCCGGTGTCGAGCATGAGCGCCACGAAGGTGGCCAGAAACGGCACGTAGAACGCGGCGAAGACACCCGCCGTGACATCCCTGAGGTAGTTGTCGGGCGGTTCGGTCATCCGCCAGACCAGCACCGCGAGCGCCGTAAGGGCAACCGCCACCACCGCGCCCTGGGCGCCGCGCACATAGCCGGCGACGACCATGGCGACGCCGCCGACGGCGAGCGGGACCAGCGGGACCCGGATGTCCTTGCGCTCGGTGAGGCGCGAGGTCAGCTCCCAGAGCCCGACCACCACCGCGACCGCCACCACGCCGACGAATACGGGCTTGTAGATGAAGAGCGAGGCCACGATGATCACGCCGAGGCCGACGCCCACCCCTATCGCGGCGCGCAGATTCCGGCCCGCGCTCTTCTTCCCCTGCCCGGCACCGGCGCCGCGTGCGCCGCCGTCGGCGGAGGCCGGGTCGGGCGCGGGGTCGGGGGGCGTCGGCGGCCGCCCGGCGGGCGGCCGGGGTCCGGGCTGCGGCTCCCGCTCATCGCGGAAGAGGGGGCCGCTCAGCCGAGCGGCCCCCCGGTCACGGTCGGCGGCCTCGCCGGAGTCGCCGCCTGCGTGAGGCACGGTGGGCATGGGGCGAGTCTGCGCCGCCTCACCCACCTCGTGCGCGGGACCCGCCGAAGAAGTGGGCACCTCCCAGCCATAGCCGGGGGAGGTGCCCTGACCGCCCGGTCCCCGGAGTCCGGCGCTCGGTGGGACCCCCCAGGAAGAGTCGTTCATCAGACCTCGAGCAGCTCGGCTTCCTTGTGCTTGAGCAGCTCATCCACCTGCGCGACATACTTCGCCGTGGTGTCGTCGAGCTCCTTCTCCGCGCGGCGCCCCTCGTCCTCGCCGACCTCGCCGTCCTTGATCAGCTTGTCGATGGACTCCTTGGCCTTGCGGCGGACGCTGCGGATCGAGATCTTCGCGTCCTCGCCCTTGCCCTTGGCGACCTTGATGAACTCCTTACGGCGCTGCTCCGTGAGCTCGGGGAACACCACCCGGATGATGTTGCCGTCATTGCTCGGGTTGACGCCCAGGTCGGAGTCCCGGATCGCCTGCTCGATGTTGCGGAGCGCGGTCTTGTCGAACGGCGTGACCACGGCCATCCGCGGCTCCGGCACCGAGAACGACGCCAGCTGATTGATCGGCGTCAGCGCACCGTAGTAGTCCGCCACGATCTTGTTGAACATCGCCGGGTGCGCACGCCCGGTGCGGATCGCGGCGAAGTCCTCCTTGGCGACCACAACGGCTTTCTCCATCTTCTCCTCGGCCTCGAGGAGGATCTCTTCGATCACCACTTGCTCCTGGTGTTATCAGTAAGCAGAGCCTCGCCCCTGCGTGCGTCTTCTCCTGCACGGTGTCCGACCGGCAGGCCGTTGTCCATCCCCCGTTCGAGCCGTCAGGCCCGGGAGCCCTGGTCGCTCACAAGCGTGCCGATCTTCTCACCCTTCACCGCACGCGCGATATTTCCTTCGGCCAGGAGCTCGAAGACGAGGATGGGCAGCTTGTTGTCCCGGCAGAGGGTGATCGCGGTGGCGTCGGCGACCTTGAGGTCCCGGGTGATCACCTCGCCGTACTCCAGGGCGTCGAACTTGACCGCGTCGGGGTTGCGGGCGGGGTCGGAGTCATAGACCCCGTCCACGCCGTTCTTGCCCATGAGCAGGGCCTGCGCGTCGATCTCCAGCGCCCGCTGGGCCGCGGTGGTGTCCGTGGAAAAGTACGGCATACCCATACCCGCCCCGAAGATGACCACACGCCCCTTCTCGAGATGGCGCACCGCACGCAACGGAATGTATGGCTCCGCGACCTGGCCCATGGTGATGGCGGTCTGGACGCGGGAGTCGATGCCCTCCTTCTCCAGGAAGTCCTGGAGGGCGAGGCAGTTCATGACGGTTCCGAGCATGCCCATGTAGTCCGAGCGGGCCCGGTCCATACCGCGCTGCTGAAGCTCCGCCCCGCGGAAGAAGTTACCGCCGCCGATCACGATGGCGATCTCGGCGCCGTCCCTGACCACGGCGGCGACCTCGCGGGCGATGGCGTGGACGACATCGGGGTCGACGCCGAGCCCCCCACCTCCGGCGAACGCCTCGCCGGACAGCTTCAGCAGGAAGCGACCGTGTTTGGCCGCGCCGTGCGCCTTCTTGTCATCGGCGGCCTGTTTGACGTCCGCGCCGTGATTCATTGGAGATCTCCTCGTGCACATACGAAGAAGGCCACTGCCGGACGGGTCCTGTTACGACCTCTGCGGCAATGGCCTCCTCGTCACATCTGCGGCCGACCGGTCGACGGTTGGCTGCCTACGACCCTATCGGGGTCGCCGGTTATTCGCTGCTAGGCTCAGACGCCGACGCGGAAACGGGCGAAGCGCTTGAGCGAGACACCGGCCTCGTCGAGGACCTTCTGGACGGACTTCTTGTTGTCCTTGGCGAACGGCTGGTCCACCAGGACGTTCTCCTTGAAGAAGCCGGTGACGCGACCCTCGATGATCTTCGGCAGGGCACCCTCGGGCTTGCCCTCCTCGCGAGCGGTGGCCTCGGCGACCCGGCGCTCGTTCTCGACCGTCTCGGCCGGGATCTCGTCACGGGTGAGGAACTTCGGGGCGAAGGCGGCGATGTGCTGCGCGACGTCCTTGGCGACCGTGGCGTCTTCCTTGTCCAGCTCGACCAGGACGCCGACCTGCGGCGGCAGGTCCGGGCTGGTGCGGTGCATGTACGCCGCGACGTAGCCACCGGAGAACTGCGCGAAGCGGTCCAGGACGATCTTCTCGCCGAGGGTCGCGTTGGCCTCGTCGACGAACGCCTGAACGGTCTTGCCCGCCTCGATCTCGGAGGACAGCAGGGCCTCCAGATCGGCCGGGGAGGTCTTGGCGACGTGGGCGGCGATGGCGTCGGCGAGCACCACGAACTTGTCGCCCTTGGCAACGAAGTCGGTCTCGCACTTCAGCTCGACCAGCACGCCGGAGGACTTGTCGTCCGCGATGAGGGAGACGACGGCACCGTTCTCGGCGCTGCGGCCCTCACGCTTGGCCACACCCTTCTGGCCCTTGACGCGCAGGATCTCGACGGCCTTGTCGACGCTGCCCTCGGCCTCGTCCAGCGCCTTCTTGCAGTCCATCATGCCGGCGCCGGTCAGCTCACGGAGCTTCTTGACGTCAGCGGCGGTGAAGTTCGCCATGATCTGTGAATCTCTTCTCGAAAGTCGAAAGCTCTACGGGTGAACGACGGGGGCGGCGCCACTGGCACCGTCCCCCGCCGTCATACACCGTCTGAGTGACGTCTTAGTGGTCAGCCCTGCTCGGTGCCCGCGGCGGGGGCCTCGGCAGGCTTGGCGTCCTCGGCGGGCTTGTCCGCGACGGCCTCGGCGGACTTGGCGTCCTCGGCAGGCTTGTCGGCGGCGGCCTCGGCCGGCTTGGCCTCGGCCTCGTCGGCCTTCTTCTCGCCCTCGAGCAGGTCGCGCTCCCACTCGGCGAGCGGCTCGCCCGCGGCCTTGTCGGCCTTCTCGTCACCGGTGGCGACGCCGGAACGGGCGATCAGGCCCTCGGCGACGGCGTCGGCGATCACCCGGGTGAGCAGGGTGACGGAGCGGATCGCGTCATCGTTGCCGGGGATCTTGTAGTCGACCTCGTCCGGGTCGCAGTTGGTGTCGAGGATCGCGACGACCGGGATCCGGAGCTTGCGCGCCTCACCGACGGCGATGTGCTCCTTCTTGGTGTCCACGATCCAGACGGCGCTCGGCACCTTCTGCATCTCGCGGATACCGCCGAGGGTCTTCTCCAGCTTGGCCTTCTCGCGGGAGAGGACCAGGAGCTCCTTCTTGGTGAGGCCGGAGGCGGCCACATCCTCGAAGTCGATCTGCTCGAGCTCCTTCAGGCGCTGGAGGCGCTTGTAGACGGTCGAGAAGTTGGTGAGCATGCCGCCCAGCCAGCGCTGGTTGACGTACGGCATGCCGACGCGGGTCGCCTGCTCGGCGATGGCCTCCTGCGCCTGCTTCTTCGTGCCGACGAACATGATGGAGCCGCCGTGGGCGACGGTCTCCTTGACGAACTCGTAGGCGCGGTCGATGTACGACAGCGACTGGAGCAGGTCGATGATGTAGATGCCGTTGCGCTCGGTGAAGATGAAGCGCTTCATCTTCGGGTTCCAGCGGCGGGTCTGGTGCCCGAAGTGGACGCCGCTCTCCAGCAGCTCCCGCATCGTGACGACGGCCATGGCCGTACTCCTTGAAGTGCTCGGTTCCACGGCGGCCGGGCGGCCGCCGCTCCTGACGTCCCGGCGCGCCTGCCACGGACGGAGGCCCTTGCGGGAGGTCGTCCGAGGACCGAGGGGCGCGGCCACCGAGCTGACCGATGCGCGATCGGAGCGCCGGTGGCGGGGCGTGCGAAGTCGATCCGGTGACCCGGATCGCCATAAGAAGTGTACGGGACCGGTACGGTGCCGGGTGACGGCGTTATCCACAACCGGTGAGTAGTCCACCGATTCCGTCCATGATCCACCCGTTTCAGGCCGCCGGGCCACCGTGGAGTTCATGCGAAGGCTTGTGGTGGGGTGGGCGCTTGCCCTGGTGATTCTGGCGCCGTCGGTGCTGATGGCGTCCTCGATGCCGAGGGTGTCGGCGGCGCTGCCGGTGTCGGCGGCGCGGACAGCGACTCTTCCGGCGGTACCTCTTCCGGCGGCGCGGGCCGCGGCGGCGGGTTCGGGCGCGGTGGGTCCGGGCGCGGCGCGGGAACCGGGGCCGGGGGCACGCGCACCGGCTCCGGGGCCGGAGACAAGGCCGAGAGGGGAACGGTCGAGGCCGGACGGGGAGCGATCATGGCCGGTCGACGGCGCGCCGGGCGCGGTGCGGCCGGCCGTGCTGAGGGGCTGGCAGCCGCCTCCGGCGCCCTGGGCGGCGGGGCATCGCGGGGTCGACCTCGCGGCGCGCCCGGGCGAGCGGGTCCGGGCGGCGGCCGCGGGACGGGTGAGCTTCGTGGGCCCGGTCGCGGGCCGTGGGGTGCTGGTGATCGAGTTGTCCGGGACCGGCTCGCCTCCACTGCGCACCACCTACGAACCGGTGCGCGCCACGGTGGGCAAGGGGGAGCGGGTGGCGGCCGGGCAGGTGGTCGGCGTGGTGGCACCGAGCCCCTTCCACTGCCCGCCGGGCTGTCTGCACTGGGGGCTGCGGCGCGCCGACCACTACGTCGATCCCCTGTCGCTGCTGCCGCCGTCGATGCTGCGGGGCGGGCCGTCCCGGCTGCTTCCGGTGTTCGCGGTGCGCGACGCGCCCATGATCTCCGCGCTCGCCTCCCCCGCCGGGGACACCCGTCTGCCGACGGCTGCTGCGCTCATGGCGGTGTCCCTCTGGGCCCGGATCCGTCTGGGGCGCCCGAGTGCGTCCAGGCTGCGGCGCCCGCGGCCTGGATGCATTCGGATCCGTTCGCGCCGCGGCGCCCCGCGCACCCGGAGTCGTCCGGGCCACGCCCCGCGCGCCCCAGGGGCCCCGCACGCTCAGTGGGGCGGGTGGGGCGGTGGAGAGGACCGGCGGGGGTCAGCCCTGGACACCGCGCAGGGCCATGGCGACGGCCGCATCGGTGATCCGCTCGGGGTCCTCGGCCGCGCCGAGCTCGATACGCCGGACCGCCGCGTCCACGACGCCCTGGAGCAGCACGGCCGAGAGCCGGGGCTGCTCATGCCCGAGGGCCGCGAGGGCCTCGACCACCATGGCGATCAGCCCACCATGGGCGGCCCGGATCTTCTCCCGCGCGCCCGCGTCCAGCTCACCGGCGGAGATCGCCACCACCGCACGGTGCCGTCGGTCGCCGACGAGCGCCAGCTGCCGACGGACATACGCCTCGACCTTCGCCTCCGGCCCGTCGGCCCGCTCCATGGCGGCCTCGACCTCGGCGGCCCAGACCGGGAAGTCGACGGCGCACAGTTCCTCGACCACGGCGGCGCGGGAGCGGAAATACTCATAGACGGAGGACCGTGCCAGTCCCGTGTGCTCGGCGAGGGCGGGGAAGGTCAGCGCCTCCGTACCGCCCTGGGACAGCAGGGTGCGGGCGGCCTCCAGAAGGGCCGCGCGCTGCATCGTCCGGTGCTCGGCCACTGAGGCCGCTCGAATCCTGGGCACGCGAACACTCTACGGAAAAGGGCACCCGGAGGGCGATGCCGAAGGGACGATTCAGCGTCCGACGTCGGCGAGTTTCGCCCGCAGCTGGAGTACCGATTTGGTGTGGATCTGGCTGACCCGGCTCTCGGTGACACCGAGCACCTGGCCGATCTCGGCGAGCGTGAGCCCCTCGTAGTAGTAGAGCGTGACCACGGTCTTCTCCCGCTCCGGGAGAGTGTTGATCGCTCGGGCGAGCAGCCGCCGCAGCTCCCGGTCCTCGGCCACCTCGACCGGGTTGTCGGCGGCGGTGTCCTCGAGGGTGTCCATGAGGCTGAGCCGGTCGCCGCCCTCGCCGCCGACGTGCAGCAGCTCCTCCAGCGCGACCACATTGGCGAGCGACAACTGGCTGAAAACGCCGTGCAGTTCCTCGAGGCTGATGCTCATCTCGGCGGCCACCTCGGCCTCCGAGGGGGTGCGGCGCAGCTGAGCCTCCAGCGTGGCGTACGCCCGCTCCACGGCCCGGGCCTTCTGACGGACCGACCGCGGGATCCAGTCCAGCGCCCGCAGCTCGTCGATCATCGCCCCGCGGATCCGGGTGATGGCGTAGGTCTCGAACTTGATGGCGCGCTCGGGGTCGAACTTCTCGATGGCGTCGATGAGTCCGAAAACCCCGGAGGAGACGAAGTCCGCCTGCTCGACGTTGGAGGGCAGCCCGACGCTGACCCTGCCGGCCACATATTTCACCAGCGGTGAGTAGTGCAGGATCAGCTGCTCCCGCAGCCGACCGTCGCCCGTGGTCTTGTACGACCGCCACAGCTCGTCGAGCGATGAGGGCGCGGCGGGGTGCACCGCGCCGCGGACCGCGGGCGGCGCCGCGCTGTCAGACCCGGAGATGTGCTGGGGCATTCGTCGCCTTGAGCCGTTCTGCCATGACATGGGTGAGGACGTACGCTTCCGCCGGAAACCTTGTGAGCGTAGCGTGACTACGGCGTCGCGGTATGCGAAGGGCGTCGGCTCGGCGGTGTGCGGATACGGTCATCGCCTCAACCCTTTCACCCGATTGCCCCGATTCGGGGGATCGCCTCGCCGTACGCCGCCGCTCGGGCGCCCGGGACGGACCAACTCCCATCGATCGCCATGTCGTTCGACAAAGCCCAGGGCGAGCAGTTCATGGAGCCGGCCCAGGGCCTCGTCACAGCCGGTCCCGGAGTCCCGGGCCACATCCCGCAGGTCGTTACCGCCTCGTGCCGACAACGCTTCCAGCACCCGCGCCGTCACGGGATCGAGCAGGTCCCGCTCGACCAGCGGCCCCCGCCGCTCCGGGGCGAGGTCCCCGATACCGCCGACGAGCTCGGCCACTTCGGCGGCGTCGGAGACCAGGACGGCCTCGCCGCGCAGCAGTTCATGCACCCCGGCGGAGAGCCCGCTGGTCACCGGCCCCGGCACCCCCATGGTGGACCGCCCGAGCTGTTGTGCCCGGCGCGCGGTGACCAGTGATCCGCTGCGGTACTGGGCCTCGACCACGACCGTGCCGCGGGTGAGGGCGGCGATGACCCGGTTGCGGAGCACGAATCTGGCGCGTGTCGGATGGGCTCCGGGCGGCAACTCGGCCAGCACCAGGCCCTGTTCCCCGATGCGCTCGATCAACTCGGCATGCCCGCGCGGATAGGGGACATCCACACCGGAGGCGAGCACCGCGATGGTGGCCCCGCCCGCGGCGAGCGCCCCTCGGTGAGCCGCGCCGTCCACGCCGTGGGCCGCGCCGGAGACGACCACCCAGCCCCGCTCGGCGAGTCCGGTACCGAGGGCCGCCGCGACATGCGCGCCGTAGTCGCTGCAAGCCCGTGCGCCCACCACGGCGACCGAGCGCAGCGCCCACATCCGCAGCCCGGCCGGGCCGCGCACCCATAACCCCACCGGGCGAGCGTCGCCGAGATCGTCGAGCTGACCTGGCCAGTCCAGATCCCCGGGGCAGATGAAGCGCCCTCCGCACCGGGCGATCAGCGCAAGGTCGGCGACCGGGTCCACTCCGGCCGCCCGGAGGGCGCATCCGGCCAGCCGGTCCCCGGTGGCTCCGGGCGGGGGCTTGCCCTTCCCGGTGAGCGCCCGCCACAGCGCCACCGGGCCCATGCGGCGCAGCCAGCGCCCCACCCCCTCGTCCCCGGGCTCCACGAGCCGAGTGAGCGCCGCCCGCGCCAGACGCTCCTCATCCGGAACGCCCCGCCCCTCGGGGAGCCGCTGACCGTCGTCCGCGACGCCCTGCCCCTCCGGGTGTCCCTGGCCCTCATCCGCGACGCCCCGCCGCTCTGGGAGCCCCTGCCGCTCGTCCGGGGTCCCCCACCCCTCCGGGAGCCCCTGACCCTCGTCCGCGACGCCGTCCCTCTGCCAGAGGTCGGAGAACAGGGCGGGGACGGTGCCACGGTCGCCGCCCGCCGCAGGAGTGGACATCAGTGCTCCCCCGCCGCGACGGGCACCCCGCGGCTGATCCCGGTGCGCAGTTGCAGCGCCTGGGCGATGTCCGGCGCCATGGGCCGGTCGTGCCCGGCAAGGTCGGCGACGGTCCAGGCGACCCTCAGCACCCGGTCGAGCCCCCGGGCGGTGAGCAGCCCGCGCTCCATATCGCGCTCGGCCTCGCGCAGCGCACCGGGGACCGGCTGCCAGCGGGTGCGCAGCTCATGGCCCGGCACCTCGCTGTTCAGCCGCCAGGGCGTGTCCAGGAGGCGGGCGGCGGACCGCTCACGGGCCTCCTGGACCCGGGCCGCGACGGACTCGCTGCTCTCCGCCCCGGCATGCCCTCCCGTGAGCTCGGTCCGGCTCACCGCCTCGACACGGACCCGCAGGTCCACCCGGTCCAGCAGCGGTCCTGACAGCCGTGACTGATAGCGGCGGACCGTGGCGGGCGAGCATTCGCAGACGTCGCCCAGCAGCCCATGGCGCCCACAGGGACAGGGGTTGGCCGCGAGCATCAGCAGGAAGCGCGCCGGCATCCGCATCATCCCGGCGGAGCGGGCCACCACCACATGCCCCGACTCCAGGGGCTGCCGCAGGGCGTCCAGCGCCTTCCCGCTGAACTCGGGAGCCTCGTCCAAAAAGAGCACTCCGCGGTGGGCCAGCGAGACCGCGCCGGGTCTGGGCAGGCCGTTTCCCCCGCCGACCAGCGCGGCCATGGTCGCCGAGTGATGCGGGGCGCAGTACGGCGGGGTCTGCACCAGCGGCTGCCCCGGCGGGAGGACACCGGCGACCGAATGGACCGCGGTGACCTCCAGGGCCTCCTGCTGGGTGAGCGGCGGCAGCAGCCCCGGCAGCCGCTCGGCCAGCATGGTCTTCCCGGCGCCCGGAGGCCCGCTGAGGAAGAGATGGTGCCCGCCCGCGGCCGCGACCTCCAGCGCGGTGCGCGCGGCCCGCTGCCCGGCGACGTCGGCCAGATCGGGCCGCCCCGCCCCCGCCCCGGGCACCGCGGCGACGACGGTGCCCATACCGGCGCCGGGCACGGTGAGCCCCGCGAGCATCGGATCGGGGCGGCCCAGCTCCTGGGGCTCCTCCTCCGCGGGCACCGGCGCGTCCGTCAGCACCGCGATCAGCTGGCGCAGGCTCCGCACGCCCAGCACCGAGACGCCCGGCACCAGGGCCGCCTCGGCCGCCGTCTGCTCGGGGACCACGACCTGGCGGTAGCCCGCCTCGGAGGCGGCGAGCACGGCGGGCAGCACCCCACGGACCGGCCGCACCCGGCCGTCCAGGCCCAGCTCCCCGATCATCATCAGGTCGGCGATCTGGCGCGGGTCCACCCGCTCGGCCGCGCCGAGCACCGCACAGGCCACGGCCAGGTCGAAGCCGCTGCCGCCCTTGGGAACGGAGGCCGGGCTGAGGCCGACGGTGAGCTTTCTCTGCGGCCACTCGCCGCCGGAGTTGACCACTGCCGCGCGAACCCGGTCCCGGCTCTCCACCAGGCTCTTGTCGGGCAGTCCGACGAGTGTGAAGGCGGCCACTCCCGGCTCCAGATCGGCCTGGACCTCCACCACGACGCCCTCGACCCCGACCAGCGCCACCGAGCAGGTGCGGGCGAACCCCATCAGGCCACCCCTCGCACATGCTCGACCACGGGCGCGCCCCGGCGGGGCAGCACGACCGCCACCACGTCGATGCGCACCCCGCCCGGCGGCGGGCCGCCGTGCCGCTCCAGCCAGCGCTCCGCCAGCCGCCGCAGCCGCTCGGTCTTATCCGGCCGGACGGCCGCCATCGGGTGCTCGTAGCCACCCTCGCGGCGCGTCTTGACCTCGCACATCACCAGGGCCCCGGCGTCGAGCGCGACGATGTCGACCTCGCCCTCCCGGCACCGCCAATTGCGCTCCAGGACGGTCATCCCGGCTTCCGCAAGCGTGCGGACCGCCACGTCCTCGCCGTAGCGGCCCAGCGCTCCTCGGGCGTTCATTCGGCACCACCTCCGGCACCGACTGTGACGCCCCCGCGCCCCGCTCAGGGATCTTGGAGCATTTCTGTGGACGGCCGCCCGGCTGTGGACAACTCAGTCACCCGGAAGGGGGAGTCAACCGCCGGGAAGGTCGAGGTCGCTCTTGTTCAGCTCCTCGATATTCACGTCCTTGAACGTGAGAACCCGTACCTGCTTCACGAAACGGGCCGGGCGATACATGTCCCAGACCCAGGCGTCGGCCATCGACACCTCGAAAAAGACCTCACCCTGGACCGAGTGCACCTGCATCTCGTAGTCGTTGGTGAGATAGAAGCGGCGCTCGGTCTCGATCACATATTTGAACAGACCGACGACATCGCGGTACTCCCGGTAGAGCTTCAGCTCCATCTCGGTCTCGTACTTCTCGAGGTCCTCGGCGCTCATGGCATGTTCCCCTTCAGCCGTGCGTCCCCCCATTGTGCGTCAGACGCGCTCAGTCTCCAGGATCACCGGTGCACTCGGGGGTCCCTCGACGAGCAGCGTACGCAACAGTTCCGCCAGCCGTGACGGGTACACCGGCTCGGTGGCCGCAGCCAGATCGTCCGCCGTCCACCACCGCAGCCCGGCCACGCTCCGCCGCTCCAGCTCCGTCAGCCCGCCGCCGGGGCGTGCCGGGGTCTGCCGGGTACGGCACAGGTAGTACCACTCGTCCTGGTCCCAGCGCCGCCCGGCGAACGGGAAGGAGCAGATCCGCCGCCACAGCAGCGGGCCGAGCCGCACATCGGTGATCCCGGTCTCCTCCGCGAGCTCCCTGAGAGCGGCCTCCTCGCGGCTCTCCTCGCCCTCCAGACCGCCTCCCGGGGTGAACCACCACGTGGACGACGGATCGTCCGGTTCGAAGCCGTGCAGCAGCAGGATCCGGTCCTGCGGATCCAGCAGCACCACCCGTGCGACCTTCCGCAGCCGCCGCTCGGCCCCGTCGGTCCGCTCGGCTGCGCCGGCCCCCTCATCAGCCACTCGCGGCCACCTTCCCCTTCGCCGTCTGGCCCTGCCGCGCGCCGCCCGCCCTGCGCCGGACGTACGGCCCGTGGGCCGCGCCCCCCAGGATCAGCACGGCGCCGACAATGATCGCTATCAGTATCGGCCCCAGCGGCCCAGGCTCCGAGATCCCGCCCGGCAGCGCCTTGAAGGCATCGGGCCGCCCCACCGTGCCCCAGGACCCCAGCGGCCAGGCGGTGGCGTCCACCCGGGCGTCCACCGCGCCCCGCTCCACGGCGCCGCCCGCCTCGTCGGTGAGATGCACCCGTGAGTCGAGGGAGTCGCTGCGGTGGTCGCCCAGCAGGAACAGCCGGTCCTTGGGCACGGTGGTGGAGAAGACGGTGGAGGACGCCTGCTCCCCCTTGCGCAGATACGGTTCATCGAGGACCTTGCCGTTCACCCGCAGCCGGCCCTGCTTGTCACAGCACTCGACCCGGTCGCCGCCGACCCCGATGACCCGCTTCACCATGGGCAGGTCGCCCCACACGTTGTCGCGGAAGACCACCACATCGCCGCGGCGCACCTCGCCGCCGTCGATCCGCTGCGCCAGCACCCGGTCGCCCTTGCCGATCGTCGGCGCCATGGAGTCGGTGGGGACGGTGTACGGCTTGTAGAGCACCGCGCCCCAGACGAAACCTCCGAGGAACAGCACACACCCGACGGCCACCGCCAGCCCGGACAGCACGCTGCCCGGCGTACGCCGCGGCGTGCCGCCCCCCACCCCTTGGGCTCCGCTCATTCCAGTGCTCCCGCCGTACGCAACAGACGTAGAAGATCAGGTTCCGTGTGCCCTGGGACACACGGAACCGCACCTTACCCGGCGGTACGGGCCCCGTCAGCAGTCGGCGGTCAACCGCTCCGTCCGGCCCTGGGCTCCCAATCGGCCCTGAACTCCGGACCGGCCCTAGGCTCCGGTCCTGGCCTCGGCTCCGGTCCTGGCCTCGGCCTCCTCCCGGACCTTGGCGATCAGCCTGCGGCGGCGCCACAGCACGATCGGCACCGCGCCCGCGAGCCCCACGGCCGAGGGGGCCATCGCGGCGGCCGCGCTCAGACCCGGCTGGTCGAAGGTGCTCGGCACCGACAGGGTGGACCAGCGGTCGATGGGCCAGGCGACGACGATCGCACGCCCGACGACATCGCCAACCGAGACCGTGCCGTCGTGCAGATTCTGGTGGTAGCGGGAGTCCAGCGAGTCCTGGCGGTGGTCGCCCATCACCCAGATCCGGCCCTCGGGCACCTTGATCGGGCCGAACGGCTTCTCGTCACAGGGAGTGTTCCCGGGGAAGATGTACGGCTCGTCCAGCGGCTTGCCGTTGACCACGACCTTGCCGCCGCGCTCGCAGGAGACGGTGTCCCCGCCGACCGCGATGACCCGCTTGATCAGGTCCTTCTCCTCCGCCGACGGCATCAGTCCGATGAAGCTGAGCGCCTTCTGGATGCCCTCGGCGATCGGGCCGGAGCTCTTCGTCTGGGTCTCGCCGAGCCAGCCGCCCGGATCGTGGAAGACGACCACCTCGCCGCGCTCCGGCTCGGAGCCGAACCACGGGGTGAGCTTGTCCACCAGCACCCGGTCGCCCCGCTGGAGGGTGTTCTGCATCGAGTCGGAGGGGATCGAGAACGCCTGCACCAGGAAGGTCTTGATCAGCAGCGCCAGGGCCAGCGCGATGATGACCAGGATCGGCAGCTCCTTCCAGAAGGAACGCACCTTCTTGGCCTTGGCGGCCTTCCCGGAGCCGTCCGGCCGCCCGGAGCCCGGCCGCGCCGGTTCCTCGTCGCCGGACCCGGGCGGATCAGCCGCGCCGGGCCCGTCCGGAGGGCCGGAGGGTTCCTGCCCGCCATCGGCTCCGTGCGGGCGCGGCGCCATGGGCGGGGCCTTGTCCGTGGGTGCACCGGCTTCGGGCGCCTCGTCCGCCCCGTCCGTGGGAGGCTCCCCCCTCGTCCCGGGCTGCCTCTCGGGCTCTTCGTGACCGGATCGTGCGCCGACCGCCAAATCCCCCACATCCACTCCTCACGCCTGACTGCCGCCTGCCCCACGAACGGCGCAGGATCACCACTCCCATAACGAGCGGGAGTTCCGCAGGGGTCGGGAGCTGGACCATCGCTTGCTGATCTACGGAGGACAGCCTATGCGCCGAGCCCTCGGCCTGCGTTGCCCCGCTCGGCGCGTCCTTCACGGAGGCGTAGGTGCCCGGCTCCTCGAGCCGCCGCATGTGCCCGAACGGCCACGCGATCACCACGGCGCGGCCGACCACCATGTTGTCCGGCACCGTGCCCTGGTAGGGCTCGTCGAGATGGACGCGTGAGTCCGCCGAATTGGACCGGTGATCGCCCATCACGAACATCCGCCCCTGGGGGACGGTCACCTTGAACTGCCTCTGTGACGGCGGGTTGCCGGGGTGCAGATACGGTTCGTTCAGCGGCGTCCCGTTGACGGTGACCTTGCCGTTCGCATCACAGCACGCCACCGTGTCGCCGCCCACCGCGACCACCCGCTTGATCAGGTCCTGCTCGTCGGAGGACGGCAGCAGGCCGATGAAGGTCAGGAACTCCTTGCCCTGCTTGATGACCGGCGGGTCGTCCTTGGGAGGCTTCCGCTCGTCGTCCAGCCAGCCCCCTGGGTCCTTGAACACCACCACATCGCCGCGCTCCGGCTTCGAGCCGAACCACGGGGTGAACTTGTCCACCAGCACCCGGTCGCCGATCCGGATGGTCTGCTCCATCGAACCGGACGGAATGACGAACGCCTGCACCAGGAAGGTCTTCAGGACGAGCGCGATCACCAGCGCCACGCCCACCAGTATCGGTATCTCCTTGACGGCCGAACGGCGCCGCCTGCGCTTGATACGGCGCTGGATCCTGCGCCGCTCCGCACGCCCGCCGACCCGGCGCTCGCCCGGCGCACGCGAGGGGTCCACACCGGCGGGCGGGCCCCCCGCCTGACGCGCCCTGGTACGGGGCCGCCCGCGCTTACCCATGGGCACCACCGGAGGCCGCGGACGGTATGCCGCCGGGCGCCGCGGGCACATCGGCGAAGGTGTCCGTCCGGGGCACGGCGGACCAGCGGCCGAACGGCCAGCCGATCCATTCGGCGCGGCCGATCACCTTGTCGACGGGGACGGTGCCGCCGCCCGGTGCGCCCAGATAGTCGCGCGAGTCCCGGGAGGCGTCGCGGTGGTCGCCCATCACCCACAGCCGTCCCTCGGGCACGACGGTGTCGAAGCGCACCCGCGATGGCCTGTCTCCGGGGCGCAGATAGCCCTCGTCCACCGGCTGACCGTTCACCTCGATCCTCCCCCGCTTGTCGCAGCAGGTGACCCGGTCACCACCAATGCCCACCACGCGCTTGACGTAGTCGGACTCGGCCGGTTCGGCCAGCCCGACCGCCGCGGCCGCCTTGCGCAGCAGACCCGTCACCGGATTCCCGGACGGCTCCTCCTCGCCGAAGGAACCGGCTCCGTCGAACACGACAACGTCGCCGCGGCGCGGATCGTCCCCGAAACGGTAGGCGAGCTTGTTCACAAGAACCCGGTCCCCGGGGCGGAGGGTGTTCTCCATCGAACCGCTGGGGATCAGGAACGGCTGCATCACAAAGCCGCTCACCAGCAGCACGACCGCGGCACAGGCCGCCGCGAGCAGCGCCGCCCGCCGCCATCGCCCGCCCCCGGTCAGCCATTCCGGCAGCCACCGGGCGGACGGGGGTTCCCCGGCCCGCGCGGGAGCATGCGAAGAGCGCGACCGCTCCCCGTGCTCCTTCTCGGAGCCCGGGGAGCGGTCGCGCTCCGCGAGCTGTCCTTCGGTGTTCATCGGGCCAGAGCCTATCCGGCCCGGCCGGATGATCCGGCGGTAGCTCAGTAGTCGCGCAAAATCGCCGCGATACAGCCGCGAACTCAGTTGTCGCGCTTCTCCTTGATCTTGGCGGCCTTGCCGCGGAGGTCGCGCAGGTAGTACAGCTTCGCCCGGCGCACATCACCGCGGGTGACGACCTCGATCTTCTCGACGATCGGGGTGTGCACCGGGAAGGTGCGCTCCACGCCGACGCTGAAGCTGACCTTGCGGACGGTGAAGGTCTCACGGACGCCGGAGCCCTGGCGGCGGATGACGACGCCCTTGAACTGCTGGACACGGGAGCGGTTGCCCTCGATGACGCGGACGTGGACGTTGACCGTGTCGCCGGGGCGGAAGGTCGGAATGTCGCTGCGCAGCGACGCGGAGTCGACGGTGTCGAGCAGGTGAGACATGATCGTCTGCTTTCTTCGCCGATGCCACAGGTCATCAGCGGAATATCGGATGATGATTCGGAGTGCCGCCCTCATCGGGTGGGCGTCGGTCCCCCTGTGGCAGGGGCGCACACCCGGACGTACGGCAGCGGCCTATTCTTCCACGGCCCGGTCCGGCCGCCCAAATCGGGCCCCACCGGTCCCGGGCAGCTCTTCCCAGCCCAGCTCGGTGAGGAGGGCGCGGTCGTGCTTGTCGAGCGTCGCCGGATCGCAGCGCTCGATCAGATCGGGTCGGTTCTCGCTGGTACGGCGGAACGCCTCGTCCCGGCGCCAGCGGGCGACCCTGCCGTGGTGGCCGCTGATCAGCACCTCCGGGATGGGGCGGCCGCGCCACTCGGGGGGCTTGGTGTAGACGGGCCCCTCCAGGAGATCGGCCATCGCGCCGGGGGCGAAGGAGTCGTCGCGATGCGACTCGGCATTGCCCAGCACGCCCGGCAGCAGCCGGGCCACCGCCTCGGTGATCACCAGCACCGCGGCCTCGCCGCCGGCCAGCACATAGTCACCGATCGAGACCTCGTGGACCTCGAGCCGCTCGCCGTACTCCTCGATCACCCGGCGGTCGATGCCCTCGTAGCGGGCGGGCGCGAAGACCAGCCAGGGGCGCTCGGCGAGCTCCACGGCGAGGGCCTGGGTGAACGGACGGCCGCTCGGGGTCGGCACGATCAGCGTGGGCTTGACCAGCCCCTCGGCCTCGCCCGACTCCATGATCGAGTCAAGCGCCTCGCCCCACGGCTCGGGCTTCATGACCATGCCGGGGCCGCCGCCGTACGGAGTGTCGTCGACCGTGTTGTGCCGGTCGTGCGTCCAGGCGCGCAGATCGTGGATCCGCACGTCGAGTTGGCCTCGGGCGCGCGCCTTGCCGACCAGCGAGACGTTCAGCGGCTCCAGGTACTCGGGGAAGATCGTGACGACGTCGAGCCTCATGACGACTCACCCTCACGGCCGCCCGCGGTGTCGCCCTTGCGAACGCCACCGGTGTCGCCCTTGCGAACGCCGTCGGTGTCGTCCTTACGGTTGCCCTCGGAACGGTTGCCCGCGGCGTCGTCCTTACGGTTGCCCTCGGAACGGTTGCCCGCGGACTCGTCCTTACGGTTGCCCGCGATCTCCGCCTCGGCCTCGTCGAGCAGGCCCGGCGGCGGGTCGATCACGGCGCGCTGCGCCTCCAGATCGATCTCCGGCACGACCCCGGAGACGAACGGGATCATCACCTCGTCCCCGCCGGGGCGCTTCACGATCAGCAGGTCCTGGTACGGCAGATGGGAGATCTCGGAGATCCTCCCGACCTCCCTGCCGTCCACGGTGACCACATCGAGGTCGATCAGCTGATGGTCGTAGAACTCCTCGGGGTCCTCGGGGAACTCCTCGGGGTCGACCTCCGCGATCAGCAGGATGTTGCGCAGCGCCTCCGCGGCGTTGCGGTCGCGTACGCCGTCGAAGCGCAGCAGCAGCCGGCCGCTGTGCACCCGGCCGGTCTCGATGGTCAGCGGCCCGGCCGAGGCGGGCTCGGTGGCCAGCACGGCCCCCGGGGCGAGCCGCAGCTCCGGCTCGTCCGTCCGGACCTCGACGGTGACCTCGCCCTTGATGCCATGGGCACGGCCGATCCGCGCGACAACCAACTGCACGATGCGATGTCCCTTCACGCACACGGGCCGGGGACGGCCCAAAGCCCTCCCCGGCCCGTGCCGGTGCTCTTCTTGTTCGCCTCAGTGGACCTGATCGACGTCGACGAGGTCGACGCGGATCCCACGGCCGCCGATGGCGCCCACGACGGTGCGCAGGGCGCGTGCGGTGCGGCCGTTGCGGCCGATCACCTTGCCGAGGTCATCGGGGTGCACCCGGACCTCCAGCACCCGCCCGCGCCGCAGGTTGCGCGAGGCCACCTGCACCTCGTCGGGGTTGTCGACAATGCCCTTCACCAGGTGCTCGAGGGCCTCCTCGAGCATCCTCAGGCCTCGGTCGAGGCGGTGGACTCAGCGGACTCGGCCGCCTCGTCCGACTTCTTGTCGGCCTTCTTCGCCTTCGGGGTGATCGCCTCACCCTTCGGCTCATCACCGGCGTCCTTGGCGGCCGCCTCGAACAGGGCGCGCTTGTCGGCCTTCGGCTCGGCGACCTTCATCGGAGCCGGGGCGGGCAGACCCTTGAACTGCTGCCAGTCGCCGGTGACCTTCAGGATGGCCAGCACCGGCTCGGTCGGCTGCGCGCCGACCTTCAGCCAGTGCTGCACACGCTCCGAGTCGACCTCGATGCGCGACGGGTTCTGCACCGGGTGGTACAGACCGATCTCCTCGATCGCCCGGCCGTCACGGCGGGTGCGGGAGTCGGCGACGACGATGCGGTAGTGAGGCGAACGGATCTTGCCCAGACGCTTCAGCTTGATCTTGACTGCCACGGGAGTGGTGTCTCCTGGTCTTGACGTGGTTGAGCACTGCGACGTGCCGCGTGGGGTTGCGGTACCCGAGTGCCCGATGGACGCGTCAGCCGGAGGAGAGAGGGGTCCTGGTCGACTGTCGAGTACAGCAGACCATTGTGCCACACCGTGACCGGTCAGCCGACCGCGGCCACCGGCTCCGGAATACGGAAGGGCTTACCGCATCCTCCGCACACGATCGGCGCCTGGGCCAGCACCGACGGGACGACCCGGACATTGCGCCCGCAGTCGCACACCGCCTTGACCCGCACCCCGCCACCGGACGAGCCGTGCCGCGCGGCGGGCCCGCGGAAGGTGCGGGAGGTCTCGGCGGTCGTCGCCACGGTGTGCGCCTTGAGCGCGCGCTGGAGGCGGTCGATCGTGGTCCGGTAGCGCTTTCTCGCCTCGGGGCTGAGGGTGACCAGCGAGAAGCCGCTGCTGGGATGCGGCTCATCCGGGTGGTCAAGCCCCAGCTCCTCGGCGACCGCCAGGAACCGGCGGTTGTGGTAGCGGCCGGCGCGTGAGGTGTCACGGACACCGCGGGCAGCGGCGATCCCATGAACTGCCTCATGCAGCAGCCGTTCGAAGGAGAGCTCGGCGCCACATGCGGACGACGACTCTCCGATCAGCGATTCGGGCGCGGCTAGATCCGGCAGCTCGGGGTGGTGCCGTTGAATATCGGCCCACGCCTGTGCCAGCTCTGCGGCGAGAACAGGTGGTGTCGTGCTCACGTCGTGCTAACGAGCAGGACCGTCCCGGTGTTCCGATTCCGGGCCATCCCAAATAATTTGCACGTACCAGTCAGTTCACGGTGATGTACGACGACGAGGGGCGGGTGCGTAAATCTGTGGATGAGCCACGCACCGCGCACCAAGCCGGTACGTACCGGTTCAGTAAGCCCGCGCGACGAACGCGACGTTACCGGGAGCGTCATCGGCGTCCGGCACCGCCCCGTCCTCGGTGACCAGACACCGGACGGATACGGACCGCTCGGCGAGCGCCGCCTCGCCCTCGGGCCCCAGGTCCGCCCACCGGATACGGGCCCAGCCGCCCGCCGCCGCGGCCTCGGCGGCCTCCTCCATGGTCGTCACGTCCGTGGTGCGCGCCTTACGGCGCTCACGGGCCTGCCGCAGCAGCAGCGCCTGGTCCTCCTCCAGGACCTTGGGCAGCAGCTCCGGCAGCAGCTCGGCGCGCACCGGCTCCTTGCCGCCGGGGATCCGCCGGGCCACCATCGCGGTGCCGCCCTCCAGGTCGCGCGGGCCGATCTCGACCCGGATGGGGACGCCCTTGAGCTCCCAGTCGACCGCGCGCCGGCCGAAGGGGGTGTCCGTACGGTCGTCGACATGGACCCGCACGCCCGCCGCGGTGAGCAGGTCGCCGACCTCGCGGACCTTGGCGAGCACCGCCTCATCGCCCTTGATCGCCAGCACCACGACCTGGATCGGGGCCAGCCGCGGCGGGATCCGCAGGCCGTTGTCGTCGCCGTGCATCATCACCAGCGCGCCGACCATCCGGGTCGTGCTGCCCCATGAGGTCTGCCAGACCAGCTCCTGCTCGCCGTCCTTGGACAGATAGCTGGTGTGGAAGGCCCTGGCGAAGTTCTGGCCGAGCTCATGGCTGGTGCCCAGCTGGAGCGCCTTGCCGTCACCCATCATCCCTTCGAGGGTGAGGGTGTTGAGGGCGCCCGCGAACCGCTCCCGGGCGGTCTTGCGGCCCAGGACGAGGTCCATCGCCAGGACGTCCTCCATGAACCGGGCGTAGACCTCACGGTGGATCCGGGCGGCGAAGTCCCTGGCGTCCTCGTACGTCGCGTGCGCGGTATGGCCCTCCTGCCACAGGAACTCGGTCGTCCGCAGGAACAGCCGCGGCCGCAGCTCCCAACGCACCACATTGGCCCACTGGTTGATCAGCAATGGCAGATCGCGGTAGCTCTGCACCCACTTGGAGAAGTACTCGTTGACGATCGTCTCGGAGGTGGGCCGGACGACGACCGGCTCCTCGAGCTCCTTACCGCCGCCATGGGTGACGACCGCCAGCTCCGGCGCGAACCCCTCGACGTGATCGGCCTCCCGGGCCAGATACGACTGCGGGATGAAGAGCGGGAAGTACGCGTTCTGGACGCCGACCGCCTTGATGCGGGCGTCCATGTCCTGCTGCATCCGCTCCCACAGCCCGTACCCGTACGGTCGGATGACCATGGTGCCGCGCACCGGGCCGTTGTCGGCCAGCTCGGCCTTGTTGATCACATCCTGGTACCAGCGGGGGAAGTCCTCCACCCGCGGGGTGAGTACGGGAGTCTTGGCCATGGCGCCGATCGTACGGCGGCGGGGTACCGAACCGTGAATCGCGCCAGAACGAGGCGATCACTGCCGGCCACCGCCCGGCGCCGTCCAGCGGCCCGCCGAGGCCAGCGGGCCGGGGGCGGTTCCGGGAGCATGGCGTACGCACAGGTGTGCGGGGGCGCACAAAGGGGGCACGCAAGCACGGCCGTGAAACCTCTGGACGCGGGGACGGATGCGGAGTTCCCTGGCATTTGGGGGTGGGACGTCATAACGCACAACGGCGTATGTGACACCAAATCTGACGACGGCACTGCTCTTCGCTGATTGGGGCCCTTTCGATGACATCCACGCTCGTACGGCGGCACCGACCGCGCCCCTCCTCGTCATGGACGAGGGACGCCCACGCTCGCACCCGCGACTGGGCGGAGATCCAGGAGCGGATGCTGGTCCCGCTGTACGAGGCCGTCTACGAACGGCTGGACGTCGGCGCCGAGACCCATCTGCTGGGCCTGGGCTGCGGCTCCGGGCTCGCCCTCCTCATGGCGGCCGCGCGCGGCGCCACGGTCTGCGGGGTGGACACGGACGAGCCGCGTCTGGACCTCGCTCGCGAGCGGCTGACGGCCCCGCGCGCGCCGGGCGGGAATGGCGGGCCGGGGCGGTCCGCCCGGCTGGGCCCCGGCGGCCCGGAGAGCCCGTGCGTTCAAGAGGCCGCGGCGAACGCGGCCTTCACGGTGGTGACCGCCTTCGAGCCGCTGTCGGCCCTGGACGCGGGAGGCTCGGGGGCCGCGGTGTCCGCGGCGGCATCCACGCTCGCGGCCGCCGCCGCGCGCACCGAGCGCGGCGGGGCCGTGGTGCTCGCCGGATGGGGCCCGCCGGAGCGCTGCGCCACCTCCGGGGTGTTGCGGGTGGGCGCCCGGCTCGCCGATCCGATGTACTCCCCCGGCGAGCGCCGGGAGGAGCCCACGCCCGCGCACTGGCGGCTGTGCGGCCGGGACGACCTGGAGGAGCTGGCCGCGCGGGCCGGGCTGCGGCCCGACGGATCGGGCCGGGTGGCCTGCCCGTTCGGGTACGCCGACATGGACAGCGCGGTGCGCGGGATGCTGTCGACGGGGCTGTTCGACGCGGCGGAGCGGGCCACGGATCCGACCCAGGTCCGTAAGGAGATCACCGAGGCGCTCCATCCGCATCGGCGCGCGGACGGCACGGTGTGGATGCCCAATGTCTTCCGCTATCTGATCTGCCGCGTCTGAACGGGAGCGTCACGTAAAGCCCCTGGAATCCGCCGTGTGCGCGGGGGCCTTACGGTTCGTTCGTACGGACGCCTCGAAGGGCCGGAGCCGTTCGTTCGTACGGACGCCTCGAGCGGGCGCCGGGGCGGCTCAGCCCATGAACTTCTTGAACTCGTCGGGGAGTTCGAAGTCCTTACCGCCCTGCTCACCGCCGGGCAGCCCGAACGCGCCACCCTGCTCGCGGCGCGCCGCGGCGGCCTGCTCCTCGGCCTTGCGCTTCATGGGGTTGCCCGAGCGCTGCTTCCCCTTGGCCTTCTTCTGCTGCTTGCCCTTGCGCTTGGCGCTGCCGCCACCCATGCCAGGCGTACCCGGCATCCCGGGCATTCCCGGCATGCCGCCCTGGGCCATCTTCGACATCATCTTGCGCGCGTCGAAGAACCGCTCCACCAGGTTCTTCACCGCGCTCACCTCGACACCGGAACCGCGGGCGATACGGGCGCGGCGCGAGCCGTTGATGATCGTGGGGTCCTGGCGCTCGGCCGGGGTCATCGACTTGATGATGGCCGCGGTGCGGTCCACATCCCGCTCGTCCAGATTGTTGAGCTGGTCCTTCATCTGGCCCATGCCCGGCAGCATGCCGAGCAGCTTGGAGATGGAGCCCATCTTGCGGACCTGCTCCATCTGCGCCAGGAAGTCGTCGAGCGTGAACTCCTTGGGGCCCTTCGCCAGCTTGGCCGCCATCTTCTCGGCCTCTTGCTGGCTGAAGGTCTGCTCGGCCTTCTCGATCAGGCTGAGCATGTCGCCCATGCCGAGGATGCGGGACGCCATACGGTCCGGGTGGAACGCATCGAAGTCGTCCAGCTTCTCGCCGTTGGAGGCGAACATGATCTGACGGCCGGTGACATGCGCGATGGACAGCGCGGCACCGCCGCGCGCGTCGCCGTCCAGCTTGGAGAGCACCACGCCGTCGAAGCCGACGCCGTCGCGGAACGCCTCGGCGGTGTTCACCGCGTCCTGGCCGATCATCGCGTCGACGACGAAGAGGACCTCGTCCGGGCGGACCGCGTCGCGGATGTCGGCCGCCTGCCGCATCAGCTCCTCGTCGATGCCGAGGCGGCCCGCGGTGTCGACGATCACGACGTCGTGCTGCTTGGTCCGGGCGAACTCGATCGAGTCCTGCGCCACCTTCACCGGGTCGCCGACGCCATTGCCCGGCTCGGGGGCGAAGACGGCGACCTCGGCGCGCTCGGCGACCACCGAGAGCTGATTGACGGCGTTGGGGCGCTGGAGGTCACAGGCGACGAGCAGCGGGGCGTGGCCCTGGGTCTTCAGCCAGCGGCCGAGCTTTCCCGCGAGGGTGGTCTTACCGGCGCCCTGGAGACCCGCGAGCATGATCACTGTCGGCGGCTGCTTGGCGAAGCGGAGGCGCCTCGCCTCACCGCCGAGGATGCCGACCAGCTCATCGTTGACGATCTTGATGACCTGCTGGGCGGGGTTGAGCGCCTGGGAGACCTCCGCGCCGAGGCTCCGCTCCTTGACCTGCTTGATGAACGCCCGGACGACGGGCAGCGCCACGTCGGCCTCTAGGAGGGCGATACGGATCTCGCGTGCCGTGGCGTCGATGTCCGCCTCGCTGAGGCGGCCCTTGCCCCGGAGGTTCTTGAAAGTCGCTGCGAGGCGATCGGAGAGGGTATCGAACACGGTGGTCGCGAATCCTTCGGTCGGATGTCGGGTCGGTGGTCGGCCTCCAAGGGTATCCGGCTGTTGCGGGAACGGTCTGCCCCCGGGCTGGGGGCCGCCCGTCCGGGGGGTGCTTTTCCCCACCCCGCCCCTTCCCGAACCGGGGCTCCGCCCCGGGCCCCGCCGGGGCTGCGCCCCAGACCCCGTTCCGGGGGCTCCGCCCCCGAACCCCCGCCGGGGCTCCGCCCCTGGACCCCGCTCCTCAAACGCCGGAGGGGCTGAAAAGTGGGCCCATACGCCCCGGACCTGCTTCTCAAACGCCAAGCCGCTGGGGGCCCATAAGCCCGGACGCCGCTCCTCGGACACCAGGGCCGCTGGAGGCCCAATACGCCCGTGACTCCGCTCCTCAATCGCCCCAGCGGCCAGGACGTGGGGCCCATACGCGCCGGACCTGTTCTCGGACGCCCGAGAGATAAATCATGGGCCCCGGGCCTCACTGGCCCGGCGTGCCGGTCAGGGTCTGCTCGACCTGCTGGGCGATCTCGGTCGCGTGCAGGGGCTTCAGGGGGGCGCCGGAGGCGTCTGTGACGTAGAAGGCGTCCACCGCGTTGGCGCCGAGGGTGGAGACGTGGGCGCTGCGGACCGCTACTCCGGTGGCTTCCAGGGCGCGGCCGATGCGGTGCAGGAGGCCGGGGGCGTCCTGGGCGCGGACCTCGATCACCGTGGCCAGCTGGGAGCTGCCGGGGGCGACCGTGACCCGTGGTGGTGGGGCGTGCACGCCGTGGCGGCGGGGGTACTTGCGGTAGGCGGCCTCGCGTTCGGCGAGGCGGGCGACGATGTCGAGCGAGCCGTCCAGGGCGCGCAGCAGGTCGTTCCGCAGCCGGGCGGCCTGGGGCAGCGAACCGTATTCGGCCGCCACCCGCCAGCTCAGCAGCAGTACCCCGTCCGCCGCGCCGGCCGTGTCCAGTTCCTTCGGCAGTTCGACGGCGCGCAGATCCGCGGCGCGCACCGTAAGGCGGTGCAGGGCCAGCACACCGGCCGCGGTGGGTAGGACGCCGGGCTGGTCGGGGACGGCGATGAGCAGTTCCACGCCGATCGGTTCGGGGCCGGTGGTGCCCTCCTCCGGTGCCCATTCGGGGCCGCCCGCGTCGCCCGGTGCCAGCGCCTCGGAGCGTGCGTGCAGGGCGAGCACCGGGCCGCCGGTGCGCCATGCCTCGACCGCGAGGCGTTCCTGTTCGGCCGTGGTCCGCTGTGGGGTGGACCAGTCGTCCGCGGGTTCGCCCGCGAGCACCGCCGAGACTCGTTTGACCAGGTCGGCGACGAGGGAGCCGCGCCAGGCGCTCCAGGCCGCAGGGCCGGTGGCGAGCGCGTCGGCCTCGGTGAGGGCGTGCAGCAGCTCCAGGGTGGTGGCGCCGCCGACGGTCTCGGCGACCGAGCGCACCGTGGCCGGGTCGTCCAGGTCGCGGCGGGTTGCGGTCTCGACGAGCAGCAGATGGTGGCGTACGAGGGTGGCGAGCACCGCGACGTCCGCGCGGTCGAAGCCGATGCGGGCGGCGACGTCGCGGGCGATGGTCTCCCCGGCCACCGAGTGGTCACCGGGCCAGCCCTTGCCGATGTCGTGCAGCAGCGCGGCGACCAGCAGCAGATCGGGGCGGCCGACCCGGCGGCTGAGGGCGCTGGCCCGGACCGCGGTCTCGACCAGATGGCGGTCCACGGTCCAGCGGTGGACGGGGTTGCGCTGCGGACGGCAGCGCACCCGCTCCCAGTCCGGCAGCAGCCGGGTGATCAGCCCTTCCGCCTCGAGGGCCTCCCACACCCCGACCGTGGACTCGCCCGCGCCCAGCAGCGTGATCAGCTGCTCCCTGGCCTCGGGCGGCCACGGCACGGGCAGCGGCCGGGCGGCGGCGGACAGCCGCCTTACGGCGTGCAGCGACAGCGGAAGTCCGGCCTGGGCGGCGGCCGCGGCGGCCCGCAGGGGGAGCACGGGGTCGCGGTCGGGGCGCGCGGTGCGGGCCAGCACCACCTCGCCGTCCTGCTCCACCACACCTTCGGCGAGCGGGCTGCGCTCCCCCGCGTCCGGGCCGCTTCCGCCGCCGCGCCCGGCCCGGCCGCCGAGGAGTGCCCGCAGCCGGGGCCGGGTGGCCGAGCGGGCGCGCAGCACCCGCTCGACCTCGCGCCAGGTGACATCGCTCGCGTAGGAGATGATCCGGGCCGATTCGTAGATCTGGCGCAGCAGGGCGTCGGCGTCCAGCAGCCCGAGGACGCCCGCGACCTGGTCCTGCTCCTGGAGCGCGAGGCGCTCGGTGGCACGGCCGGTGGACAGGTGGAGCGCGTCGCGGGCGTCCAGCAGCCGCCCGCGAGCCTCGTCGAGGCCCTCGCGGGGGGCGTCGGCGAGCCAGGAGGCGGCGATGGCGCGCAGCGCGGTGGCGTCGCGGAGCCCGCCGCGGGCCTCCTTCAGATCGGGTTCGAGCAGGAACTGGAGCTCACCGTGGCGCTCGCCGCGCTCCTGGCACAGCGCGTGCAGCTCGGGCAGCCGCCGCGGGGCCTGGGCCCGCCAGTCGGCGAGGACGGTGGTGCGCAGATCGGCGGTGAGCGCCGCGTCGCCCGCGATATGGCGGGCGTCGAGCAGGCCGAGCTGGACCTTGAGATCCTCGGCGGCCGTGCCGCGGGCCTCGTCGGGGGTGCGCACGGAGTGGTCGAGGGCGAGGCCCATGTCCCAGACGGGGTACCAGATGTGGTCGGCGAGCGCGGCGAGGGCCGAGCGGTCGGCGGTGCCGTCGTGCAGCAGCAGCACATCGAGGTCGCTGCGCGGGGAGAGTTCACCGCGTCCGTAGCCGCCGACCGCCACCAGGGCGGCGCCCCGGCCGATCCCCGCGCTCTCCACCCCGCCGGTGAGCAGCGCGGCCAGCCACTGGTCGGTGAGGTCGGCCAGGGCGGAACGGCGCGGCGGCCCGGACCGCGACCCCTCCTGGAGGAGTCGCAGCCGGGCCGCCGCGTAGCCGCCGGGCCCCGAGTCGGTGGTGTCGGTCATGGTCTCGAGGCTTTCCGTCAACTCGGCTCCCTGTCCGCGTGCCACTGGCTGTCCGGATCGTGGCGGGCCCTGAACGGCCGGGCCCTCAGAGGGCGTCCGGGCCGCGCTCCCCGGTGCGCACCCGGACGGCGGTCTCCACGGGGACGCTCCAGACCTTGCCGTCCCCGATCTTTCCGGTGCGGGCCGCCTTGACCACCACGTCGATGAGGTCATCGGCGTCCTCGTCCTCGACCAGCACCTCTATGCGCACCTTGGGCACCAGGTCGACGGTGTACTCCGCGCCCCGGTAGACCTCGGTGTGGCCGCGCTGCCGGCCGTAGCCGCTGGCCTCGGTGACGGTCAGGCCCTGGACGCCGAACGCCTGGAGCGCTTCCTTGATCTCGTCGAGCCGGTGCGGCTTGACCACTGCGGTGATGAGCTTCACGCGTCCACCTTCTTGTTGTGCGGCTTCTGCGGCGCGGACGCGCCCTGGCCCGAGGCGGGCACCGTACTACTGCGGGGCGATGCGCCGACCGCGCTGAAGTCGTAGGCGGTCTCGGCGTGGAACGCCTGGTCGACGCCGCCGAGCTCGTCGTCCTCACTGGCCCGGAAGCCGATGGTGACGTGGATGAGCTTGGCGAGGATCCAGGAGACGACGAAGGAGTAGATCAGCACCGTGAAGGCGCCGAGGGCCTGCCTGCCCAGCTGGGCCGCGCCGCCGACGCCGTCGGTGGCGAGGACGCCGACCAGGAGGGTGCCGATGAGGCCGCCGACCAGGTGCACCCCGACCACGTCGAGCGAGTCGTCGTAGCCCAGCTTGTACTTGAGGCTGACGGCCCAGGAGCAGACGACACCGGCCACCAGGCCGATCACGATGGCGCCCCAGGGGTTCACCGCCGCGCCCGAGGGGGTGATGGCGACCAGGCCCGCGACCGCGCCGGAGGCGGCGCCCAGCGTGGTGAAGGCGCCGTGCCGGATGCGCTCGTAGGCGAGCCAGCCGAGCATGGCGACACCGGTGGCGATCTGGGTGTTGAAGGCCATGTTGGCGGCGGTCCCGTTGGCGGCGAGGGCGGAGCCGGCGTTGAAGCCGAACCAGCCGAACCACAGCAGACCGGAGCCGAGCATCACCAGCGGCAGGTTGTGCGGGCGCATCGGGTCCTTCTTGAAGCCGATGCGCTTGCCGAGCACCAGGGCCACGGCCAGGCCCGCGGCACCCGCGTTGATGTGCACCGCCGTGCCGCCCGCGAAGTCGATGACCTCCCTCTTGAACAGCCAGCCGTCGGCCTGCCAGACCCAGTGCGCGACCGGGAAATAGACGACCGTGGACCACAGCGTGATGAAGAGCGTCCAGGCGCCGAATTTGACGCGGTCGGCGACGGCTCCGCTGATCAGCGCGGGGGTGATCACCGCGAACATCAACTGGAAGAGCGCGAAGGCCAGGACCGGAATCGCGTCGGGCTTCTCGCCCCACAGCGAGGTGGGGTCGATGCCCTTGAAGCCGATGTGGTCGAGATTGCCCAGCAGCCCGCCGCCGATGTCATCGCCGAAGGTGAGCGAGTAGCCGAACAGCACCCACAGCAGCGAGATGACGCCGAGCGAGATGAAGGACATCATCAGCATGTTCAGGGCGCTCTTCACCCGCACCATGCCGCCGTAGAAGAAGGCCAGGCCGGGGGTCATCAGCATCACGAGCGCGGCGCTGATCAATACGAACGCGGTATTTGCGCCATTCAATGTGGACGTCTCCTCGAAACGACGGCCCGTGCGGGCAGGACATCGGGGGGCCGGTATTCGCCTTGAGGTTGGCGCAGCGCCGTTTCAGCCGATGCCACCCGATGTTTCACCGCAGTGACGAAGGACGCGGGAGTGTTACGTGCCGATGAACCGCGGTGGGCGGGGCGGAACCCTCCGTTACCGTGTCGCGATCATCGCCGGGGGTGCTCAGACGGCCCGGCCCGGACCCGTCGTCTCCGGGTTGTCGGGCATGAGAGTGGCCAGCCGCTCCCCGAGGTCGGTGATCTCCGGTACGTCGCCGAACTGGCGCACCGCCGTGTCCACGGTCTTGCGCAGCCGGTTGTTGACCCGCTCCGAACGCACCCGCTTGGCGAGCGGCAGCGCCTCATGGGCGACCGCGGCGGCCCTTTCGGGCTCCTTCTGGAGCAGGTGGACGGTGGCCATCCCGATCAGGTTGAGCGCATACGAACGCTGGGGGCCCGCGTCGTTCTCGGTCTCCTGGCCGAAGAGGCGCACTGCCCTGCGCATCACCGGATCGGCCATCTTGGCGTAGGTGGGGCTGCGGCCGGCGACATAGGCGAGGTCGCGGTAGGAGTGGGCGTTCTCCGCGTTGAGCTCGGCCTCGGAGAAGAAGCGGATCCAGTCCGGGTCGCCGTCGCCCCCGGCGCAATCGGCGAAGCTGTCCTCGGCCATCTTCACCGCGCGATGGCATTTGCTGGGCTGGCCCATGTTGGCGTACGCGCGGGCCTCCATCGCGTACAGCATGGCCTGGGTGCGCGGGGTGGCGTTCTCCCGGCTGCCGTACTGGGCGAGGTGGATCAGCTCCAGCGCGTCGTCGGGCCGCCCGACGTGGATCATCTGGCGGCTCATGCTGGAGAGGATGTACGAGCCGAGGGGGCGGTCCCCTGACTCCTTGGCGGCGTGGAGGGCGAGCACGAAGTACTTCTGCGCGGTGGGCTGGAGCCCGACGTCATAGCTCATCCACCCGGCCAGCTGGGCGAGCTCGCCCGCGACCTTGAACAGCCGCCGGGAGACCGCGTCCGCATGCGGCTCCTGGAGCAGGTCGGTGACCTCGTGCAGCTGGCCGACCACCGCCTTGCGGCGCAGCCCGCCCCCGCACTGGGCGTCCCAGGCGCGGAACATCACGATGGTGGACTCCAGCAGCTCCAGCTCGGGCTCGGAGAGCCGGGAGACCCGGCGGGTGCGCCCGCCGCCCGCCGCCTTGGCGCCGCCGGGCTGCCCGCCCGGCGAGGGCACCAGCCAGCGCTGCATCGGCTCGATGAGGGCGGGGCCCGCGGACAGCCCGAGCGAGGTGCCGAGGAAGCCGCGGCGGGCGAGCATCAGATCGCTGCGGGAGAACTCGCCGATCAGCGCGACCGTTTCGGGCCCGGCCCAGGGAAGATCCACCCCGGACACGGACGGTGACCGGTGGACGGCGCGCAGCCCGAGGTCCTCGATGCCCACCACACAGCCGAAGCGCTCGGAGAACAGCTCGGAGAGAATCTGCGGAATCGGCTCCCGGGGCTGCTCACCATCCAGCCAGCGGCGCACCCGCGAGGTGTCGGTACTGATGTGGTGGGCGCCTAACTGCCGTGCTCTGCGGTTCACTTGGCGCGCCAGCTCCCCCTTCGACCAGCCGCTGCGCACGAACCACGACCCCAATTGCGCATTGGGGCGCTTCCCAGCACCGCCGCCGCCGTCGCCCACCCGGAACGCCCCCATCCCACGAATTTTCCCGGACCGCCACCAGAATGCCGTCTGTCACGGTCAGTTGTCCCCGGGATGAGGCGCATCAACCGTCCGGACGGAGAACGGTCTCATGCCAGTGGCATGTACCGATCCGTAATCCGCCCATCGTCAGCTCGTATTCGAGCGAGCGCCATATCCAGGGACTGTGCACTGAAAGTAATCCTACGATCACGCCTCCGGCGAGGCGGTTCCCGAAAACGCCACCATTCGCCACCCCTTCGAATGAACCCCGTTGCCGTTTCCCACGATTCACTTGACACCAGGGCGACGGGAACAGATGCAGGGGTGCAAGCGGGGGCGCACGGGTCGCGTCCCACCACCTCCGTCACATCGGAGCGCACACCGCCGCGCCCTCATCGGCGACGGAGTGTCATCGCGGCGCTTCGGCTCGTAACCATCGAGAGCGGGACCCGTTGGAGGGGGCATGGACTTCACGATCGGCGGCATCCGGGACATGCGGTCCGGCTCACGACGCCGTGGCCGTACGTCCGAGTCCACGACGGTGGCGGAGTACACCGGTCTGTGGGGCTGGGACGTGGTGCCGGGCGCGCGGGCGACACGGGGCTCGGGGAGCGGCAGAAACGAATGCTCATGCGGTGACCACGGCTGTTCCTCCCCCGGCGCGCATCCGCTGACCTTCACCCCCGGCGTTCCCGCGGGCGCCACCCTGGACGACGCCGCGGCCGCGTGGGAGCGGGTCCCGGGTGCGGCCGTGCTGCTGCCCGTGGGCCGCTCGTTCGACATCCTGGAGGTGTCCGAGTACGCGGGCGGACACGCGCTGGTCCGGCTGGAACGGATGGGGCTGCCCCTCGGCCCGGTGGCCGTCACCCCGCACGGGCGCGCCCAGTTCTTCGTCGCCCCGGGCGCCGCCGCCGAACTCCCCGAGCTGCTGTACCGCATGGGCTGGGACGACGCCGAGCTCGATCTGAACTGCCTCGGCCCGGGCGACCACATCACCGCCCCGCCCTCGGACCTCGGCGGCCTCGGACCGGTCCGCTGGCTGCGCCCGCCGACCCTCGACACCGCGCGTCCGCCGCACGCCCGGCTGGTCCTGGGCACGCTCGCCTATCTGAGCCACCGGGCAGGGGCCTGAGCGGCCGCCCCGTGACACGGGACGCGGGTACGGGCCGGGGCCTGAAACGGCGCCCCTCCTGACGCGAAACGCCGGACGGGCCGGGAGTCAACCCCGGCCCGTCCGGCGCGCTATCGGTACTCCCCCCACCACGGGCCTCAGCCGCCGATCAGCGCGTCGACGAACGCCTCCGGCTCGAACGGCGCGAGATCGTCCGCGCCCTCGCCCAGCCCCACCAGCTTGACCGGGACGTTGAGCTCACGCTGGACCGCGATCACGATGCCGCCCTTGGCGGTGCCGTCCAGCTTGGTCAGCACGATGCCGGTGATGTCCACCACCTCGGCGAACACCCGCGCCTGCACCAGGCCGTTCTGCCCGGTCGTGGCGTCGAGGACGAGCAGCACCTCGTCGACCGCGCCGTGCTTCTCCACGACCCGCTTGACCTTGCCCAGCTCGTCCATCAGACCCGTCTTGGTGTGCAGCCGCCCGGCGGTGTCGATCAGGACGACATCCGCGCTCTCGGTGATGCCCTCCTTCACGGCGTCGAAGGCCACCGACGCCGGGTCGCCGGCCTCCGGCCCGCGCACCGTACGGGCACCGACCCGCTCGCCCCAGGTCTGGAGCTGATCGGCGGCGGCCGCGCGGAAGGTGTCGGCCGCGCCGAGCACCACCGACTTGCCGTCGGCCACGAGCACCCGGGCCAGCTTGCCCGTCGTGGTGGTCTTACCGGTGCCATTGACGCCGACGACCATGACGACGCCCGGCTTCTCCTCGCCGTTCACGCCCACACCGCTCTCGGTGTGCACCGAACGGTCGGCCTCGGTGCCGATGAGGCGCAGCAACTCCTCCCGCAGCAGCCCGCGCAGCTCGTCGGGGGTACGGGTACCGAGCACCTTGACGCGCTCCCGCAGCCGCTCGACCAGCTCCTGGGTCGGCGCCACACCGACGTCCGCAGTCAGCAGCGTGTCCTCGATCTCCTCCCAGGTGTCGTCGTCGAGGTGCTCCCGGGACAGCAGCGTCAGCAGCCCCTTGCCCAGAGTGGTCTGGGAACGGGACAGCCGGGCGCGCAGCCGCACCAGCCGGCCGGCGGTCGGCTCCGGGACCTCGATCGGCGGGACCTCGGGGGCGGGTGCCTCCGCGGTGGCGGCCGGGGCCCCGGCCCCCGGAAGATCCACCTCCTCGATGGTTCTGCGTGGTTCCTCACGCGGGGTTTCGGCCTCCTCGCCGACGTGCGGTTCGGCGGGCGGCGCGGTGACGGTGGGGCTGCTGGGCGGGGGCGGGGGCAGCCGCTTCTTCTTGCGGCCGCTGATCACGAGCCCGCTGATCGCGGCAACCGCGACCACAGCGATGACTACGGCAAGGATGAGGTATTCCATAACGCCCCCAGTATCAGCCACGAGGGGAAGCGAGTCATTCGCCTCCCAGACCGGCCTGCCGGGCGCGCACGATCGCCTGCGCGCGGTCGTGCACCTGGAGCTTGGCGAAGATCGAGCCGACATGATTGCGCACCGTCTTGTCCGTCACCACCAGCCGCTGGGCGATCTGGCGATAGCCCAGTCCGGCCGCGAGCAGATCCAGCACCTCCCGCTCCCGGGCGGTCAGGGTCGGGAACGCCTCCTTCGCGGACGCCGAACCGGAGGCCCCGACCAGCGCCCCGAGCCGCTCGGCCATCCGCGGGCTGAAGATCGCGCCGCCGCGCGCCACGGTGTGCAGCGCCCGCAGGATCTCGTCCCGGCCCGCGCCCTTGAGGAGATAGCCACGGGCCCCGGCGCGCACGGCGGCCAGCAGACTGTCGTCGTCCTCGGACATCGTCATGACCAGCACCCGGGTCTCGGGGTGATCGCACAGAATCCGCCGGGTCGCCTCCAGCCCCGACCGGCCCGGCAGGCCCAGGTCCATGACCACCAGATCCGGCTCGGTACGCACGGCCTCGGCTATCGCGCCGTCCGCGCAGGCCGCCTGACCGACGACGGCGAAAGCGTCGTCGAGGTTCACGGCGGCGGCCAAGCCCTCCCGGAAAAGGGGATGGTCGTCCACCAGCAACACCCGCCACTGCGCCACGCTTCGCTCCCTTCTTTTTTGAGGCTCGGTTCGCCTCCGGGGCGCTTGTGTCACTGTCGACGGTCGACCGTGCTCGGCCCCTCGTTCCTCGGGCCCTCCGCGCGCTCTCCCTTTCGACAGTGACGCGCCCCTTCGGCTCGCCCCCAGCTACCGCTGGGAGGTGCCCCCGGCCGGTAAGACCAAGCGCCCGGATGCTCTACGGCACCCTGCGGCTTGCCCAGTTGCCGATGGGTGCCGGTACGACCAAGCGCCCGAAGGCTCCAAGGCACCCGTAACTCGCCCCAAGGCGGCTGGCACCCAAGATTCCTAAGGCGCCCTGCTCACCGGTCTGCTCGTCTTGAGCAGTGCCCGGCACGCCTCGTGTCCCGTGGGCTTCCTGCGCTCCTCGGGGTTGCCGTGCTCGCCGGGCCCGGCCAGTGGCAGCACCGCGTGCACCACCGTGCCGGTCTCCGATCCGGTCACCGAGCAGGAGCCGCCGATCTCCTCGGCGCGTTCGGTGACCGAGGCGAGGCCGACACCGGGCACCGCGGTCTCGCGCAGTCCGCTCCCGTCGTCGGTGACCTTGACCTCGAGCGTGTCCGGGCCCGCGGTCAGCTCGACGCTCACCTGGCGGGCCCGGGCGTGTCGTACGGCGTTGGTCAGCGACTCCGCGGCGATCCGGTACGCGGCCGTCTCGACGCCGGGCGCCAGCGGGGGCAGCGCCGCGGGGCGGCTGGCCACGCCGACCCGCAGGCCGTCGACGCCCAGCCGGTGCGCCAGGTCCCGTACCGCACCGGCCAGTCCGCGCTCCGCCAGCGCGGCCGGGGCCAGGCCCGCGATGATGCGGCGCACCTCGACCAGGGCCTCGGCGAGCGTCTCGGCGGCCTCGCACAGCTGGGGGGTGGCGGGGTGACCGGGCGGGCAGGAGGTCTGTGCGATGTCCAGGCGCAGCCTTACGGCGGCCAGTTGGGGGCCGAGTCCGTCGTGGATCTCCCGGCGCAGCCGGCGGCGTTCCTGTTCACGGGCGAGCACCAGGCGCTCGCGGGCGGCCTGGGCCTCCTCGGCCAGGCGCAGCGCGGCGAGCGCGGGGGCGGCCTGGTCGGCGAGGACGGAGAGCAGCCCGCTGTCGCGTTCGGCCGGGGTGCCGGAGCCGTCGCGGGAGACCTCCAGACGGCCGACGGTGCGGCCGTGGTGGCGCAGCAGGAACGTCTGGACCGGGCCGGTCAGCGGGGCCCCCGCGGAGGCCAGCCGCCGGGGCCCGGCGCGGGTGTCGACGCTGACGGCGGCGCCCGAGACGCCGAGGTCCTCCACGGCGCTGCGGCAGATCTGCTGCGGCACCTCGCCGGGGTGCGGGGCCTGCTGGAGGCGTACGGCGAGGGCGCTCACGGCCTCGTGCGGGCGGGCCCTGGGCTCGTAGAAGGCGCGCTCGACGCAGAGGGTGAGCCAGCGGGCGCTGGGCCGCAGCCCCCAGCCCAGCACCAGGGCGCATCCGGCGGTGATCGTGGTGGCCCCGCTCCGTACCGAGGGCAGTCCGGCCTGGACGGCGACGACCGTGCAGACCACCACGGCGGCCAGGGAGGTGAGGACGAAGGCGCGGGCGAGGCGGTGGCTGGTGGAGCGGTCCAGCCGCCATATGCCGGTGCGGGCGACGCCGAGGCAGATCGCGGCGGCCCATACGGCGCTGCCGGCGGTGCGGGCCACGATGGTGGGCACGCCCTCGCCCCACTGGGACAACAGGAGCGAGACGCAGGCGGGGTAGGCGGCGGCCAGCAGCGCCCAGTCGCGCCGCTCGGCGCCGCGCGAGAGGGCGGCGCGGCAGCACAGGGCGGCGGTCACGGCCGCGGCGACGCTGCGCAGCACCCAGGGTTCGGCCTCGGCGTAGGCGTCGAGGTGGTCGAAGGCCCACTGGCCGCCCGCGGTGGCGAACGCGGGGTTGGACACGGAGCCCACCCGGGGCTCGCTGATCAGCCAGAGCCCCGCGAACCCCAGCCAGTAGCCGGACGCGCCCAGGCTGATCACCCACCACTGCCACCGCCTGCGCCCGCCCCGCGGGAAGAGCCACAGCGGCAGCAGCAGCACGGTCAGCGGGCGGCAGGCCATCTTGGCGGCGGCGAGCAGCAGGGACAGTACGGCGCCGGTGGTGCCCAGGTCGGCCAGGCCCAGCAGTCCGGCCGCGGCCGAGGGCAGCAGCCACAGGCCGCCCGCCACCAGCAGGACGCCGCCGTAGCGCCGGGCCGAGCGCTCGGCCAGCAGCAGCACTCCGACGCCGAGCACCGGGACGCCCACGGCGACCCTGGTGAGCACGGCGGCGCCCCGGGGGTGCGGGTAGGCGAGCGCGAGCCACTGGTCGTTGACCCGCAGCAGCCCGGCCACCCATACGGCCAGGACCACCACGATCAGTGCCGAGGCCCCGCCCGCGGCGCGCACGGCGCGGTCCCTCGGCAGTGCCGCATGGCGCATCTCAGCCGGTGTTCAGGGCGCGCGCCGCGCCGGAGCCGCCGCCTCTGACCCACAGCGTGACGTAGTTGTCGTTGCGGCCGGGGCGGCATTTGTACTCGTCCCACCTGTGCCGTTGGATGCCCGTCTTACCCGCGCGCTTGCAGGCGGCGGTGGTGTCGTAGTGCCCCGCCTCCCGCCAGGCCGTGTCCCCGGACACGGCGGCCGGGGAGGAGGCGGTGGCGGGGGAGGCGGCCGCGGTCCACATGACGGCCCCGGCGCTCAGGCCGAGTGCGATCGCCGTGCGGATTCGGGTAGGGCGCATGGTCGTTCTCCTTGTGTCTCGCCCGAGCACTACCCGCCACCGCGGCCGTGAAGTGCGTAGATGCCCCGGCCCACCCGAACCGGTGACCTCCTAGCACCCCCGTTTCCATCGGCGGCGCCAGGAGGGGGCGCTCACCCCACGAGCAGCAGTACGGCGACGGCGATCGACTCCGCCTCTCCGTAAGGCAGTCCGAATCGCATCAGGACGAGCATGATGGGCTGCGCCGCCCAGACCTCCAGCGTGTCCAGGAAGTTGGCGAGCCGGTGTGCGTAGCGGCGCACCATCGCGGTCTCGCGGGGGCTGAGCCGGCTGAGCAGCTTGGCCAGCAGCGCGCCTCCGTAGTGGAGGGCGACCACCAGCAGCCGCTGCCGGATGAGCCGTGCGGCTTCGGGGTCCGGGCCGGGGCCGGAGAAGAGCGCGGTCTTGGCGGATTCCAGGTCTCCGGGGTCACCGGCGGTGTGCCGGACCCGGTTGATGAGGTCGTCGATGTCTGCCGCGGTGATGAGCGATTCCCCCGTGCTGATCGTCACGCGCCCCTCCTGAGTTGGCGTATGCGGGCTGCGGCCCGGGTTGCGGGCCGGCCCTTACGATCGGCCGCCCCGAGTCCCAGGCGCATGAGTCATCCGTCCCGGCCGTGCCCATTGCGATGGGCCGAACGGCCCATGACAGTGGCGATTTGACGGCCCGTCAGCTACGGTCCGGCTGCCGCATCCTCGACGAAGGAGGACATCCGCATGCCCGTCACGGTCGTACGCCTCAACCTCGTCGATCCCGACGCGACCCCGCGCGGCCTGTCCGAGCGGTACCGCGCCGCCCTCGAGATGGCCGCCTTCGCCGATGAGCGGGGTCTGTCCACCCTCCAGACCGAGGAGCACCACGGGTCCCCCGACAACTGGCTGCCCGCCCCGCTGGCCTTCGCGGGCACGCTGCTGGGCGCCACCCGCCGGATCACCGTCACCGTATCGGCGCTGATCGCGCCGCTGTACGACCCGCTGAGGCTCGCCGAGGACCTCGCCGTGCTGGACCTGGCCAGTGGCGGGCGGCTGATCACGGTGGCGGGGATCGGCTACCGGCCGGAGGAGTACGAGGCCCAGGGCAAGGAGTGGAAGCGGCGCGGCGCGCTTCAGGACGAGGCGCTGGAGACGCTGCTCGCGGCCTGGACGGGCGAGCCCTTCGAACACCGGGGTCGCACGGTCCGGATCACCCCGCGCCCGTACACCCGGCCGCATCCGCCGCTGCTGATCGGCGGCAGTTCCCAGGCGGCGGCCCGCCGCGCGGCCCGCCTGGGCCTGCCGTTCTTCCCCAGCGCCCATCTGCCGGAGCTGGAGGCGTACTACCACGCGCGGCTCGCGGAGTACGGCACCGAGGGCTGGTGTCTGATGCCCCCGGCGGCCACCCCGCTGCTGCATGTGTCCGAGGACCCGGACCGGACCTGGGCACGCCACGGCGGACATCTGCTGTACGAGGCTCGCAGGTACGCCTCCTGGCAGCAGGGCACGGTGCGCTCGGCGGTGCGCTCACGGGCCGAGGACGTGGCGGCGCTGCGCCAGGAGGGCGTCTATCGCATCGTCACGCCCGAGGAGTGCGTGGCGCTGGCGGCGGAGGGCGGCGAGACGGCGAGCCTGGTGCTGCATCCGCTGTGCGGGGGGATGCCGGTCGAGGAGGGCTGGGAGTCCCTGCGGCTGTTCGCGGAACGAGTGCTGCCCCGCCTCAAGGACTGAGGCGGGGCAGTTCTCCGGTACGAGGAGCGGGCGGCGGGGGGATTTAGCCCATCTCCTCCAACGCCTTGCCCTTGGTCTCCGGCACCCACTTGAGGATGAAGGGGATCGAGAGCACGGCGAAGGCCGTGTACATGATGTACGTACCCGACAGGTTCCAGTCCGAAAGGCTCGGGAAGCTGGCGGTGATGGCCCAGTTGGCGATCCACTGGGCGGAGGCGGCGACGCCGAGGGCGGCCGCGCGGATCTTGTTCGGGAACATCTCGCCGAGCAGGACCCAGACCACCACACCCCACGAGAGGGCGAAGAAGAGCACGAAGGCGTGGGCCGCGATCAGCGCCAGGACGCCCTCGGCGTGCGGCAGCTTGCCGTCCACCAGGTGCGCCGAGAAGGCCCAGGCGACCAGGGCGAGGGAGATGGCCATGCCCACGGAGCCGATGAGCGCGAGCGGCTTGCGGCCGATCCGGTCGACGAAGATCATCGCGATCACGGTGCCGAGGATGTTGATGATCGACGTGGTGAAGGAGTAGAAGAACGAGCCGCTCGGGTCCACGCCCACGGACTGCCACAGCGTCGAGGAGTAGTAGAACGCCACGTTGATGCCGACGAGCTGCTGGAAGACCGAGAGCCCGATGCCGATCCAGACGATGGGCAGCAGACCGAACCGCCCGCCGAGGAGGTCCTTGAAGGTGGACTTCTCCTCACTGCGCATGGCCCGGTCGATCTCGGCGACCCGCACATCGAGGTCCACGGTCTTGCCCTCGACCTCCTCCAGGACCTCCTTGGCCTGCTCGGTCCGGCCGACGGAGATCAGGAAGCGGGGGGACTCGGGGATGGCGAAGGACAGCAGCCCGTAGAGGACGGCGGGGATGACCATGACGCCGAGCATCCACTGCCATGCCTCCAGGCCGGCGATCTGGCCGCGCTGCTCGCCGTCGGCGAGGTTGAGGATGCCCCAGTTGACGAGCTGGGAGATGGCGATGCCGACGACGATCGCGGCCTGCTGGAACGAGGCGAGCCGGCCGCGGTAGGCGGGCGGGGCGACCTCGGCGATATAGGCTGGGCCGATCACCGAGGCCATGCCGATGCCGATGCCGCCGAGCACTCGCCAGATCGCCAGGTCCCACAGCGAGAAGGGCAGCGCCGAGCCGACCGCGCTGATCGTGAAGAGGACGGCGGCGATCTGCATGACGCGGATCCGGCCGATCCGGTCGGCTATCCGGCCCGCGGTGGCGGCGCCGATGGCCGAGCCGATCAGGGCGATGGCCACGACCTGGGCGAGGGCCGCGGAGCCGATGTCGTACTTGCCGCGGATGGCTTCGACCGCTCCGTTGATCACCGAGCTGTCGTAGCCGAAGAGAAAGCCGCCCATCGCGGCGGCTGCGGTGATGAAGATGACATGGCCGAGGTGGTCCGGCTGGGCCTTGCGGCCCTCGGCTCCCTCTGCCTGCACGGTGGTGGACAACGTGAACTCCTGACGCCCGTCCGGCAGCGCTGCCGGACGTGGGGGGACGGCTGGCCCTTCCAGCGGAGGCAGCCGAGGCGTCGACCACCACTTGAAGGTAAAAGCAATGTTGCAGAGACTATTCCTTCAAGTTTCGAAGTCAATAGGGTGTGACGAAGAAGTCGTCCCAGCATGCCTGCACAAGCAGCAATGTCTTGACTTCAAGTATTGAAACGGTCACCGCAAGCGCTGGCTGATGACCTTCGAGACGCCATCGCCCTGCATGGAGACGCCGTACAGCGCGTCCGCGACCTCCATCGTGCGCTTCTGGTGGGTGATCACGATCAGCTGGGAAGCCTCCTGGAGCTCCTGCATGATCCGGATCAGCCGCTGGAGGTTGGTGTCGTCGAGCGCCGCCTCGACCTCGTCCATCACATAGAACGGGCTCGGCCTGGCCTTGAAGATCGACACCAGCAGGGCCACGGCGGTCAGCGAACGCTCACCGCCCGAGAGCAGCGACAGCCGCTTGACCTTCTTGCCCGGCGGCCGGGCCTCCACATCCACGCCCGTGGTCAGCATGTTGTCGGGGTCGGTCAGCACCAGCCGCCCCTCCCCGCCCGGGAACAGCCGCGAGAACACACCCTCGAACTCGCGGGCGGTGTCCCGGTACGCCTCGGTGAAGACCTGCTCGACCCGCTCGTCGACCTCCTTGACCACCTGGAGGAGATCGGCCCGGGTCTTCTTGAGGTCCTCCAGCTGCTCGCTCAGGAACTGATGCCGCTCCTCCAGCGCCGCGAACTCCTCAAGCGCCAGCGGATTGACCTTGCCCAGCTGCTGATACGCGCGCTCCGCGGCCTTCAGCCGCTTCTCCTGCTGCGCCCTCACATAGCGCACCGGCTGGTTGCGCGGATGCTCCGGGTCCTCCGGCAGCACCTCGCCCTCGGCGGGCGGGGACGGCGGAACCAGCTGGTCCGGGCCGTATTCGGCGATCAGCCCGGCCGGTTCGACGCCCAGCTCCTCCAGCGCCTTGGACTCCAACTGCTCGATCCGCATCCGCTTCTCCGCCCCCAGCACCTCGCCCCGGTGCACCGAGTCGGTCAGCTTGTCCAGCTCGCTCTTGAGGTCACGCCCATGGCCGCGGGCGGCGTCCAGCTCCCGCTCGCGGTCGGCCTTGGCACGCTCCGCGGCGTCCCGCTCCCGCTCGGCCCGCACCAGCGACACCTCGACATGCGCGAGCAGCTGACGGGCGCCTGAGGCCACCGCGGAGGCCACCTCGGCCTCATGGCGCAGCCGGGCGCGCCGCTCCTCGGCGCGCGCCCGGGCCTCACGCTCGGCGCGCGCACCCCGGTCGAGCGCGTCGGCCCGCCCCGCGAGCCCCTTGACGCGCTCCTCATGCGTACGGACCTGGAGCCGCGCCTCCATCTCGGTCTGCCGGGCGTTGGCGCCGTCGGCCGCCAGCCGGTCCCGTACGGAGGTGTCGGGCTCCTCCGCACCCCCTTCACCCGCGGCGGTTTCCTCCTCCGCCACCGCCAGCCGCTCCGCCAGCTCCTCGGCCTCCTCGGTGGCCCGCTCCAGCGCCTCCTCGGCCCTGGCGACGGCCGCGGCCGACCGCTCGGCCTCCCCGGCGGCCCCGCGCGCCTGCCCGGCCAGCCGGCCCAGGGACTGCGCGACCCTCGACTTCTCCCGGTCCGCCGCGCTCCGGCGGCCCGCGAGCTCCTCGACCAGCGCCAGGCACTCGGCCCGCCGCTCCTTAGCCGCGCGCTGCGCCCCGGCCAGCTCCTCGCACCGTACGGCGAGCCGCTCGAGCTCAGCCGCCGCCTCGTCGACGGACGCCTGCACCTCCAGCAGCGTGGGCGCCCCGGCGGAGCCGCCCTGCGCGAAGTGCGCCCCGAGCAGATCTCCCTCGGCGGTCACGGCCGTCAACTCCGGCCGCCGCACGAGCAGTTCCTCGGCCTCCTCCAGGGTCCCGACCACCACCATGCCGCCGAGCAGCCGCCGTACGGCGGGCAGCAGCGCCGCGGGTCCATCCACCAAGTCCGCCACCCGCGGCGGCCCTTCGCGCCCCGGGTCCCGCTCCCCACCGTCCGGCGCGCTCCCCGCGGGGTGCGGCACCCGCGTGGAGACGGACGGCTCGGACGGCCCCCCGGCGGCGACGACCGTGGTACCGGGCTCCGGATCGAACTGGGGAACGACCGAGCCCGGCGCCGCCGGGGTGGTGACCGATCCCGGCGGGGCCGACCGACCCGGCTCGCCCGGCGCGCTCCCCTCGGCCCGCGCCCCCGGCACGGCGGCGGCGCCGTCCGGTGCGGGCTCGCCGGGAGCGGTGTGCGGTGCGGCGGGGCCGTCCGGCTCCGAGGCGGTGGCCGGGGACGCCGCTCGGTCGGCGTCAGCTGGGAACTCCGCACGACCGGCAGCGGCCGTGGTCAGGAGGAGCGCGGCGCGGCCGGCGTCGTCGGCGCGGAGGAGGCGGATGGCCTCGGCCGCCGCGCGGGGGCCGGTGACGGCGATCGCGTCCGCGGCGGCGCCCAGGGCCGCGGCGACGGGGACCTCGAAGCCCGGGGTGACGGTGAGGAGTTCGGCGGCGGGGCCCAGGAGTCCGCTGAGGCGGCCGGCGGCGGCCAGCAGGGCGCCCGTGCCGTCCTTACGGCGCAGACCGAGGGCGAGGGCGTCATGGCGGGCGGAGGTCGCGGCGCGCTCGCGCTCGGCGGCCGTCGCGGCCTCGCGGGCCGCGCTCAGCGCCGCCTCCGCCTCGGCCAGCTCACGCTTGGCGGCCTCGTGGCGCTCCGCCAATTCCGCGTCATCCGCGTCGAGTCCGTCGACCTCCGCCTTGAGCTGCTCGTACTCCTCCTGCGCTGCGGTCGCCCGGGTCTGCGCCTCATCGCGGGAGGCGGCCAGCCGCTCGATCTCGGCACGCGCCGAACCGGCCCGGCCGCGGGCCGCGTTCACCTGGCCCTGGAGCCGGGCGAGCCCTTCGCGGCGGTCGGCGATGGCGCGGGCCACGTCCTTGAGCCGGCGCTCCTCCTGGGCCAGGCTCCGCTCGAGCTCGGCCCGGTGCTCCACGGTGTCGTCCAGCGCGCGGCTCGCCGCCTCCAGGGCTGCCTCCAGCTCGGCCTCCTGCTCCCGGATGCGGGCCGCCTCGCGCTCCATGTCCTCCGGGTCGCGGCCGCGCCGCTCCTCCCCGGGGGCGGAGGTGGCGCTCTTGACCCGGGCGTCCGCCAGGCTGATCGTGCCGCGCACCCGCTCGGCGAGCTGCGAGAGCTCGTACCAGGTCTGCTGGGCGTCCCTGAGCCGGGGCGCGAGCCGCCGCACCTGCTCCTCCAGCGCCGCCTCGCGCTGCTGTGCGGTGCGCAGCTCGGTCTCGGCGGTCTCCTTGCGCCGCTTGAGCTCGGCCTCGTCGGCGATCTCGGCGCGCAGCGCCTCGCGCAGGGTGACCAGGTCGTCGGCGAGCAGCCGCAGCCGGGCGTCGCGCAGATCGGCCTGGATGACGGCGGCCCGCCGGGCCACCGCGGCCTGCCGGCCGAGCGGTTTGAGCTGGCGGCGCAGCTCGTCGGTGAGATCCTGGACGCGGGCGAGGTTGGCCTGCATCGCGTCCAGCTTGCGCAGCGCCTTCTCCTTGCGCTTGCGGTGCTTGAGGACGCCCGCGGCCTCCTCGATGAAGGCGCGGCGGCCGGTGGGGTCGGCGTGCAGCACCCCGTCGAGCTGGCCCTGCCCGACGATGACGTGCATCTCACGGCCGATGCCGGAGTCGGAGAGCAGTTCCTGGATATCGAGCAGCCGGCAGGTATCCCCATTGATCTGGTATTCGCTGCCGCCGTTGCGGAACATGATCCGGGTAATGGTGACTTCGGCGTAGTCGATGGGCAGCGCGCCGTCGGCGTTGTCGATGGTGAGCGAGACCTCGGCGCGGCCGAGCGGGGGACGGCCGGTGGTCCCGGCGAAGATGACGTCCTCCATCTTCCCGCCGCGCAGGGACTTGGCACCCTGTTCGCCCATGACCCAGGAAAGGGCGTCCACGACATTGGACTTGCCCGAGCCATTGGGGCCGACGACGCAGGTGATACCCGGCTCGAACCGGAGCGTCGTGGCGGAGGCGAAGGATTTGAACCCTCGCAGGGTCAGGCTCTTGAGGTGCACGCCTTTGGACTCTACCCGCCACCCTTCCTCCGGCACCGTCCCATAACGGTGGTGCCGCGCACCCGCCCCGGCTTTTTCTCGGTTTCAGCAATGATCGGTTTCACCGCTGGGAGAGAGGGGCACATCAGTCGGTAAGGGTGGCTCGGAGGCACACTGGGGATACGACGAAGGGACGCCGAGGCGTCCCTTGAAGATTCTCAAGCGGCTGACGATGCAGCCCGACCGGCCCTTGGGCTGGGTCAGGCGAGCGCAGGCTCCGCCTGGGATACGTCGATGCTTTCGAGCAGCGAGTCGCCGTGACGAGCGGCGGCGGACAGTGCGTCGTTCTCGGCCTGAATCCGAACGAGCTCGGATTCAAGATCCTGGACGCGCTGCTGAAGCCGTCGCATCTCGGAGAGGACTCGGGGGTCGGAACCGCCGACGTAACCGAGAAGCGCCTTTGCCATGATGGATGGTCCTCCACACTGAGTGACCGACCGAAGCGGTGTGGGTCGTGAGGGATTTGCACCCGCGATGCCTGCCGAATTACTACCGTGCTGGGTGGCAAACAGTTAAGGTGCGCGGGGCTTCCAGCGTCTCACCAATTGGTTTGAGGGTCAACACGATCACACGCCGACGGGGTCGCAGGGGTCGAGAGCACATTGGCGGCGAACTCTGCCGCCCCTCTCCAAAGGACCCATGACAGTCGGGGGATCTTCCGTGTGACGGCAGCCTTCCATGGAGCGGCGCCGTTGGCAACCATCAGCCCATTTCTGCTCACCGTGCGCAGGGAAGGCATGGTCAGCGGGGCACCGCGGAAGGTGCCTCCGGCGAGTTGATCAACGGATCTCGAAGGTCTCATAGCCACCGCGAGGTGTGTCCCAGATCTCGGTGATTCCCTCGACTTTCCCGGGCGTGTCGCCGTCCCTGAGCCATTCGAGCAGCTGTTCGCATTCCGTACGCGGGCCCTCCGCGACCACCTGCACCCGCCCGTCGGAGAGGTTGGAAGCAAAGCCGACGAGGCCCCCGATACGCAGCGCGTTGGCCCGGGTGTACCAGCGGAAGCCGACGCCCTGGACACGGCCGCGCACCCACACGGTGAGGCGGACTCTTTCGTTCATATGCGCACGCTAACCCCCCGCGCGAGCAGCCGCTAAACCATCGAATTGCCCAGTGGGCAGGCGCGTTGGGGCCCGAATGGCGTACAGTCCCGGCTCAACAGGACTCACCCACACGAGTGATACATGGCTCGCGCACACGAGTGACACATTTCGAGCGACTTTTGACGCCGAGCACACGAGGAAGGCAGGAGATGGGCCGCCATCGACGATCTGCCCCCGGTATCCCGGTGCAGGAGGCCCTCGCGGGCCGCCACCGGGGACCGCACCGGAGCCCCCTCGCTCCGGTCCGGACCGGACTGTTGGGCGTGTCCGCCGCTGTCGCGGTCGGCGCCGTGGCGATGGCCTCCGGACTCGGTCCGGGAAACGCCTACAAGATCGGCGGGGGCAATGACTCCGCCGGACAGGTCCAGGCGGGGGGTCCCACCGACTCCGGCCTGGAGACACAGGGCTCGCAGTCCGCGGCCCCCACCGATCGCAGCACGGTTCCTCCCAGCCGTGGTGACGACCGCGCTCACGCACCCTCCACAACTCCCTCCACGACCCCCTCCAAGCCCTCCGGGACGCCCTCCACCACACCCCCGGAGCAGCCGAGCGCCTCCGAGCCGCCCGGGAACGGCCGGCAGGGCGGGAACGGCAAGGGAAACGGCAAGGGCAACAACGGGAACGGGAACGGCAACGGCGGCTCGAAGGGCCACGGCCAAGGGAAGCCGTCCGGTACCCCCACCACGGAGCCGACCGCGCCGGAGCCCCCGGCGGAGTCGGCCGGTCCCGAGGCCGCCTCGGAGGCCGAGGTCCTCACCCTCGTCAACAAGGAGCGCAAGAAGGTCGGCTGCGCCCCCGTGACGGCCGATTCCAAACTCGCCCAGTTGGCCGAGGACTTCAGCGAGGACATGTCCCTGCGCCAGTTCTTCGACCACATCAGCCCCGACGGCGACAGCCCCTGGGACCGTGCCGAGAGCGCGGGCATCCTGGACCTGGGCGGGGAGAACATCGCCCGCGGCCAGTCGGACGCACAGGCCGTGATGGACTCCTGGATGAACAGCTCCGGCCATCGGGCAAACATCCTCAACTGCTCGTTCAAGCGGCTGGGCGTCGGCGCGCACTTCGGCACCGGCGGCCCCTGGTGGACCCAGGACTTCGGCTATTGAGATAGATGCAGGTCAGAGGCTTACCAGGTCGTCTGGGCCGTGTCGGGGCCGTCATTCACACGGCCCCCGTCTCCAAGGACGCGATCAACGGCGGCCCGGGTCCTGGTCTCACTGGAGGGCATCAGGTGCGTGTACGTCCGGAGGGTGTATCCGGGGTCGTGGTGCCCCAGGTACTCACTCAGAGCCTTGATGCTCTCCCCTGCGTCGAGAAGCACCGAGGCGTAGAAGTGACGTAGCGCATGCATGCCATGCTCACGGTCGGGCTCTACGCCGACTGCTCGCAGCGTCGGGCGCCAGACGCGATCGTTGAACCGGTTCCGGTTGAGCGGCAGCCCGGCGGGACCGTAGAAGATCAACGTTGCCGTGACAGGCGGTCCATCGAGCGTTTTCCAGGGCAAAGTGATCGCGACGGGCGGATACCGCGTGATGTGCCCGGCCAGAGCGAACGCGACCGACTCAGGTAGCGGCACGTCACGGATCTTGCCGCCCTTCGGAGGAGCGAACACCGACCGACCACGGAGCAGCTTGACCTGACGGACGACGTGAACGACTCCCCCAAGAAAGTCCACCTCTTCCACCGCCAGGCCGAACACCTCACCCTGTCGCAGCCCGCAACCAACGGCCGGTTCGATCAGCTCCCGATACCGGTCAGGTAGCTGATCCTGGACCGCCCTGACGCGCTCGACCGTCCACGGTTTGACCTTGCGTGGGTCCAGTCGGGGCGCCTTGACCGACCGGGACCGACACGGGTTGTCCCTGATGATCCGGTCTTCCACGGCAGCCGTGAAGACTGTGGAGACGTGCGCAAAGATCCCCCGACGATAACCAGCCGCAAGGCCCGCATCCTCCAGAGTGCGCATCCATAGCCGTATGTGCGAGGGCTGGAACGACGCCAAGGGTCGTGTCCCCAGGTAGGGCACCGCGTGCAGGCGTAGCCGACTCTCGACAGACTCACGGGTGGCCGGATCGGTGGTCTGGGTGGCAAGCCACGTGCTCACGTACTGCGCGAAGGTCACCCGTCCCGCCGATGGGTCGATGTAGTCGCCCCGGGACATGTCGGCCTCGACGTTGTTCAACCACGCTTCAGCCTTGCGCTTCTGCTTGTCCGGGAATGACTGGCTCTTCTCGGTGCCATCGGGCCCGACGTAGCGGGCGCGGTAGCGCATGCCGACGCCGTACCGGTCGGTCTTGACCTTGACGGGTTTGCCGTCTGGACCCGGGACCGTCTTGTACCAGCGGTCTTGGATGTGCCCGGCCATCAGGCGGCCCCTTCCATCAAGTCAGCAATCCAGCGGCGGACGTCTTCCGGGTCGAAGCGCAGGTGTCGGCCGACCCGGAAACCGCGTGGACCGGTACCTTTGCGGCGCCACTGGTAGACCGTTTCGACGGGTACGCCGACCAGATCGGCCAGGTCTACCGGGGTCAGGAAGCGTTCAGGGAGCGGTCGGGCCATGGTCACCACTCCCCCTCTGCGTCGAGGTCGGCCAGTGCCTCACGGGCGGTCTCACGGTTGGTACGGAGCTCCCGGGCGATGGTGGCGGCGAGCCAGGATTCACCGGGGGTGTGGCCGTGTCCGGCGTAGGTCCAGTGGGACATGACCAGCGTGGAACCCTCCGGGGTGTCGTCAGGGTCGGGCAGACCCCGTTCGCGGCGTTCCTGGCGTGCGCGGAAGTCGGCGCGGACCTGGCGCAGTGCGCTGAGGGTGGTGGAGTAGCGGCGGCTCTTGGTGGAGAAGTGGCCCCGAAAGCCGAGCATGTGGGCCCATTGCCAGAGCTTGCGGTCCGGGTAGTGGTCGTCCAGGTCGAAGCAGGCTTCGATCAGGCGGCGGGTGTGGGTGGGCAGGTCGGTCAGCTTGTCCAGTTCGGCGAGTTCGCCGATGCGGCGGTCCACGGTGCCGGTGGTCTCGGCCGCTTTGGTGGCGTACTTGGCCACGTACGAGGCAACGGCCTGTTCGGTGAGTTCCTGGCCGTCGTCCATACCGATGGGCCGTACGTCCACCTGGTCACCCCAGCGGAGCACACGGGCAGGATGGGCGCCGGCGGCGGGCAGGGGGACGGAGACGCGGGCAGCGGCGGCGGTGATGGCGTCCGACAGCAGGCCCGCACTCGCCCATGCCGGCGGGGCGTCGTCCGCCCCTCCCGGTCCGTCGAGGCGCACGATGGCGTGGAAGTGGACCGCTCCGCGCTTTTGGTACTCGGCCACCTTGCCGAAGGAGACCCGGCACACCTCCCCCAGCGCGCTCTGTGACATCCCCGCGCGGGTGGCGAGCTCCCGGCGCAGGTAGATGGTGAAGCGCCGCCACAGATCCCCCGCGTGGTTGTTCCACAGGACCGCGCCCGCGTAGTCGTACCGGCCCGGGTCCAGTGCCGTGCCCAGTTCGGGGGCTCCTTCGGGATGCGGGGTGCCGCAACGGCAGCGGCCGGAGGTGGGGCGGTTGTGGACCGGACCGAAGGACGGGGCGGTCAGGGTGGCGAACACCTTCGGGTGGGTACGCACCCGGGCGGAGACGCCCTTGTTCAGGTCTCCTGTCAGGCCCGCGCGGATCAGGTGGAAGGTGTCGCCCGCGTAAGTCCAGGCGCAGGAAGGACAGCGGGAAGCCCGGCGGTTGCCGCAAGCGACGCGGAGTCGTCCGCCCGGCTCCCCCTCGGTGCTGTAGGAGTACAGGACATCCCCGGTACGGGCGTCACGGGTGGTGGTCAGGCCCTGGAGGTGGATCGGGTCGGAGCAACCGCCGTTGCGCTTGATCTGCTCTTGCCAGCGATCGAACCCGGGTCCGGCCGTGACCCTGAGCGTGTCGGCGAGGGTGATGGGGTCGGTGCCCAAGGAGACCGCAGCGTCAGCCACGGCCTCCGGGGCGACGGGGAAGACCGTCACTGGTGGGCCTCCCTCGGGTAGCCGTGCCCGAGGGGCGGGTAGGTGCCGAACAGCTTGGCGTCCTCTTCGGCGTAGAGCGCGTCATCGACCACGGCGAAGAACTCGGTGTGCGGCCGGATGTCGTGACGGTCCAGCCATGCGGCGATCTGCTCGGTGCGTTCCTCGTCGGCAACTTCGGCCGCGTGCTGGGGGTCCCCGAAGTAGGTCACGCAGCCACCACCAACGGCGCCGGGGCGGGGGTGGTGTCGGCGAGCCGGACCATGAGGTGGTCCACGTAGCCGGTGAGGCGGGTCCGGGCGTTGTCGCTGATCTCGTCCGGGAAGATCGAGCGGGGGTTGTGCTCCATCAGGCCAGAGCCGGAGCAGTCGAGGCAGAAGATCGACATCGGGTCGTGGACGGGCGTGGCCTCACTGCCCCATCCGGATCCGGCGCACGTGTTGCAGTCGGCCCACGGGCGGGAGGTCAGGAAGTACAGGCACTCTGCCGGGTCGGCGCACTGCGTCTCGGTGCAGACAGGGCAACCACGCTGCAAGGAGACACACACGGTGAGAGCAGAAGCAGGCATGATGGAACTTCCCTTCGGGGATCAGGGGCGACGCATCTGCTTGGCGGTGGAGCGTCGCCCCGCCTTGTGTCTATGCGCGAGGCACAGTCAGGCAGCCTCTCTAGACATCTCTATTGGAAGGCAACGTGTATAGAGATGTCAAGCGGTCTGTATAGAGATGTTGGTCGAGGCCGGATTTTGGCTACTCGCACAAGGCGACACGTTGACCCATGGCCTAGGCTGTCTAGAGAAGAGAGGAGGCGTTCGAATGGCCACCACCGACGACGACCGTCGGCCGAAGTACCAGCGGATCGCTGACTCCCTGCGTGGGGCGATCCAGTCGGGCGAATACGGTCCCGGTGATCGGCTCCCAGGGGAGAACGAGCTGATGGCCGCCCACGGGGTGGCGCGCATGACCGCCCGTCAGGCATTGAGTGTGCTCAAAGACGAGGGTGTTGCCGAGTCACGCAAAGGTGCTGGCGTATTCGTCCGATCGTTCCGCCCACTGAGACGTCGAGGCATTCAGCGCCTGTCTCAGCAGCAGTGGGGCAACGGCAAGTCCATCTGGTCAGCCGACGTCGAGAACCGCGCGCTTGTCGTGGACCGGGTGACAGTGTCGGAAGAGCCCGCTCCCGATCATGTTGGGGGCGTCCTGGACCTGTCCGCTGAGGACACAGTGTGTGTGCGGCGTAGGCGCTTCGTTCTGGACGGGAAACCCGTCCTGCTCGCCACGAGCTATCTACCCATGTCAGTAGTGGCAGGCTCATCGATCACGGAGGAGAACACCGGCCCGGGAGGCACGTACGCGAGGCTCGCTGAACTCGGCTACAAGCCCGTGCACTTCCGCGAAGAGATCCGTTCCCGCATGCCCGCGAAGGATGAGACGGATCAACTCAACCTCTCTCCAGGCACACCCGTGATCCTCGTGTGCCGAACCGCCTTCGCAGACGAGGGGCGCCCTGTAGAGATCAACGAAATGACTCTCGATGCAGCCTCTTACATCCTGGAGTACGACTTCGACGCGTGACTCAGCGTGAGCCGTTACGGATTTCTCTACCTCATCAAGCCCCACCCTTCGGGCGGGGAAGGGTGGGGAACCCTCCGGGAGCTCCCGCGTGAGAGGGGGCCGCTACTGCGGAACCAGTCGGACCCTGGTCGGGATGATCGAAGACTGCCCAACCGGGACGTCGTGAGAGCGCTATGGCCAGCAGGCCCGTTCGATGCCGGCGAGCACGCGGACGGGCCTTCGTGCTGTCGGCTCGGTGTTCTGCGGTCGGCGGGTGCTCTTGCCCCCTGGGCATCCGGCGCGCTGGCCAACGGCCTGACAGCCGCCGCTACGGATCACACCCCACCGGCCCGTCACACGGGCCGGCGCGGGCACGGGGACTCGGGCGCCGCTCCTGCCTCCGGCCCGCTCCGCCCGGCCCCCGGCCCCGCGCCACCTGAAGTCGCCACGGGGTGACCCTCACGCTTTGTCCGCCTAAGAACGGCGCCGGACCGAGCAGTCACCCCACCACCACGACACACCACGCCACCGCAGCCACACCCACCAGCAGCAACCAACCACGAGGGGCGCAGCCCGGACGCACACGGGCCCATGGGGGCAACACCACGCCCGCCGAGAACCCGAAGGCGGCAGGGGAGGCTGAGGCGGATGGGTGGTGGGGTGTGTGGGTGGCCGGGGCGGGCGCTGAGAGAGACTTTAAGGTCTGCTGATCAGCGGGGCCCCTCCGAGAGCAAGAAAGGGGGCCGAGTGACCACAAGAGCGGTGAGGGATTCCATCCCTCTCCATTGGTACAAGTGTAATGGCCCCCTTTCATGCTCTCGCCCCGCAGATCACCAGACCTCAAACTCTCTCCCACCACCCGCGTGGGCAGGCTCGGGCCGTTACGGGGCCGTGAAAGGGTGCTCAACGACGACCAACGCTGACAACCATTGACGGCTCAGTCGCAGGTCACAGCGTTGATCGGTTAAGCGACCGCAGGTCAAAGACCCGGCGGGTCACTTCTTCGGCTACTGACCCCCTGAGCGGACCTCCGCATCCGGCTCATATACGAAGCCCGGGGTGTATCGATACGTCCCGGGCTTCGTATGCGCCCGCCACGAGCAGCACACTCACCATGCGAAAGCGCAGCCCTGGAGTCAGCGCTGAGTGCGCGTATGGTGTTGTGCATGGACAGTGAACGCACTGGCGGAGCGTCCTCCACGACGGACGCGGAGAACCTGGCCTTCGACGTGTTCGCCCGCGCCTGCCCCTCGCGCGGCACGCTGGAGCACGTCACCGGCAAATGGGGCGGCCTCATCCTGGGCGCGCTCCACGAGGGCACCTTCCGCTTCAACGAGCTGCGGCGGCGGGTCGACGGCGTCAGCGAGAAGATGCTGTCCCAGACGCTGCACGCGCTGGAGCGCGACGGTCTGGTGCACCGCGAGGCCCAGCCGACCAACCCGCCCCGGGTGGACTACCGGCTGACCCCGCTGGGCAGCGCGGTCGCCGAGCGGCTGCTGGCCCTGATCTATCTGGTCGAGGACCGGATGCCCGAGGTGCTGACGGCCCAGGAGCGCTACGACACCGGGCGCGCCGGGAGCGGCGAGGCGGCGGCCGCGCGGGACGCCGGACGGTCCGCGGTGGCCGGGCGCGGCGGGCGCTGACAGCGCGGGCAGAAGTAGCTGGAGCGGTTCATCCAGGGGCGGCGGCGCATCGCGGTGCCGCAGCGGCGGCACGGCTCGTCCTCCCGGCCGTACGCGTCCAGGGAGCGCTCGAAGTACCCCGACTCGCCGTTCACGTTCACATAGAGGCTGTCGAAGCTGGTGCCGCCGACGGCCAGCGCGGCGGTCATGACCTCGCGCACATGGCCGAGGAGTTCGGCGGAGCGCGGGCGGGTGAGGGTCGCCGTCGGCCGGTCGTAGTGCAGCCGGGCGCGCCACAGCGCCTCGTCGGCGTAGATGTTGCCGACCCCGCTGATCAGCGACTGGTCCAGCAGTGCGCGCTTGATCGTGGTGCGGCGACGGCGCAGCGCGGTGTGGAAGGCCGTCTCGTCGAAGGCGGGGTCCAGCGGGTCGCGGGCGATATGCGCGATGACGTCCGGCAGCCCCTCCAGGTCGCCGGGGACCGTGTCGTGCAGCGAGAGCCCGCCGAAGGTGCGCTGGTCGACGAAGCGCAGTTCGGTGCCCGCGTCGTCGGCGAAGCGGACCCGGATGCGCAGATGCTTCTCGTCCGGGGCCTCGGCCGGCTGGACCAGCAGCTGCCCGCTCATCCCGAGATGGGCCAGGACCGACTCGGCGGCCGCGTCGTCGTCGAACGGCAGCCACAGGTACTTGCCGCGGCGGCGGACGACCCCGGTGCGGCGGCCCCTGAGGCGGGCCGCGAAGTCCTCGGCGCCGCCGAGGTGACGGCGGACCGCGCGGGGGTGCAGCACCTGGACCTCGGCGACCGTACGGCCGCTGACCCAGCGCTCCAGTCCGCGGCGGACCACCTCGACCTCGGGCAGCTCGGGCAAGGGGGGCCTCCTCGGCCTCGAGCCCTCACCGCCCCCGGGCGGAACGGCCGGGCGGGCCGTCCGCCGCGGGGGCGGTGAGAGGCGTTACGGACGTACGGACATGGCGGTGCGGGGAAGGGCGATCAGTGTGCCGTGGAGGCCGTGTCGGCGGCGGCTCCGCCGTCCGCCGCCGTGGTGGCGGTTTCGGCGTCGGCCGCTTGGGCCTTCGCCTGGGCCTCGTCGGCAGCCGCGCGGATCGCGCGCCAGGCGGCCTCGGCCGCCTGCTGCTCGGCTTCCTTCTTGCTGCGGCCGGTGCCGGTGCCGTACGCGACACCACCGACGCGGGCGGCAGCCGTGAAGGTCTTCTCGTGGTCAGGACCTGTCTCGGAGACCAGGTACTCCGGAACCCCGAGGCCCTCGGTGGCGGTCAGCTCCTGGAGGCTGGTCTTCCAGTCCAGGCCGGCGCCGAGGTTCGAGGACTTCTCGATCAGCGGGTCGAAGAGCCGGTGCACCAGCTCCGCGGCGGCATCGAGCCCCTGGTCGAGATAGACCGCGCCGATCACCGCTTCAAGGGTGTCGGCGAGGATGGAAGCCTTGTCCCTGCCCCCGGTGCCCTCTTCACCCCGGCCGAGCCGGATGAAGGCGCCGAGGTCGAGGCCGCGGCCCACCTCGGCGAGCGCGCGCGAGTTGACCACCGCGGCCCGCAACTTGGCCAGCTGGCCCTCGGGCAGGTCGGGGTGGATGCGGTACAGCGTATCGGTGACCACCAGGCCGAGCACGGAATCCCCGAGGAACTCCAGCCGCTCGTTGGTGGGCAGCCCGCCGTTCTCGTACGCGAAGGAGCGGTGGGTCAGCGCACGCACCAGAAGGGCGGACTCGAGCTGGTACCCGAGCCGCCCTTCCAGGATCGTGTGAGACGAGGCCGTGTCCGCCTGGGACGCTTCACCGCGCTTACGCGGGGGCGTAGTGGCGTCTGACATAGAGCCTGTCACCCGCCGATCAGACCTCGAGGACCTGGCGGCGGTTGTAGGTGCCGCAGCTCGGGCACGCGATGTGCTGCTGCTTCGGCTCGTGGCAGCGCTCGCACGCCACCAGGGTGGGGACCGCAGCCTTCCACTGCGACCGGCGGTGGCGCGTGTTGCTGCGCGACATCTTCCGCTTCGGAACAGCCACGGCTACTTCTCCTGTGGGTCATCCCCGCGCCTGCGGGGTGCGTTGTCCTTCTCGCCGTCCCTCATGGCCTCGGCGAGTCCCTGCAATGCCGCCCACCGGATGTCGGCGGCGTCGTGGTGGTGGCCGGGGTCGTCCGCGAGCCGGGCGCCGCATTCGGCGCACAGCCCGGGGCAGTCCTCCCGGCACACCGGCTGCAACGGCAGTGCGAGCACCACCGCGTCGCGCAGCACGGGCTCGAGGTCGAACAGGTCGGCCTCGAGGAAGAGCCTGTCCTCCTCCTCGGCGTCGTCGCCGGTGTCCGCGTCGCGGCTCCGGTCGTCGGCGTCGGGGTAGGAGTACATCTCCTGGAAGTCCGCTTCGAGCTCTCGCTCCAGCGGCTCCAGACACCTTACGCACTCCCCTGTCAGCGGTGCACGGGCGGTGCCTGTGACAAGCACCCCTTCCATGACCGACTCCAGGCGGAGGTCCAGCTCGACGGTCGCGCCCTCCCGCACCCCGATGACCTCGATACCGAGGTCCTTGGGCGCCACCACGGAACGGGAGATCCTTTTCAGCGCACCAGGACGCCGGCCCAGCTCGCGCGTGTCGAACACGAGAGGGGCGCGATGGTCGAGGCGGGCGTTCAGGGCTTCCTGCTTTCTACGCTGTGGCGGGCCACCCGAATCATCCACTACGAATCGGGCAGCCGAGATCGCGGACGTACACGCGACCGAAGAGCCAGGATACTGGACAGGCCGCCGTAGACCCAATCCGCCCGGTGGGGACGGGGTTCCGGCGGCCTGGCGGGGAGCGGGCTCAGCGGCCCTGCTCGTACTGGCGGAGCTGATCGAGGTCGATCATGCTCGTGTCGAACAGGCTGGTCTCGTCGAGCGCGGCGCCCGGCTGCTGCTGATGGTGGTGCGGCAGCTCCTGGGGCTGCTGGGGCACATAGGCCGCGTTCGGGTCGTAGCCCTGGCCCTGGGCCTGCTGCTGCCAGGCGTAGGCGTCCTGCTGATAGCCGCCCTGCGCGGCGTAGAGGTCCTGCTGCGGGTAGGTCTGCTGCTGATAGCCGTACGCGTCCTGCTGCTGGTAGGCCGCGGTGGCGGCGTAGTACGCGGCGTCGGCGGCCGCCTGGTCGGGCTGGGCCACGGGCTGGGCGACGGCCGCCTGGGACTGGGCGAGGTCCGCCAGATAGTCGTCGTCGGTGGTCCGCAGGGCCATCCCGGCCTCGTCCTGGGCAGCCATATGGGCACCGAGCTCATCGGCGGGCCTGGCCCCGAGCAGCTTCTGGCGGCCCCGGCCGACCGCCTCCAGCGTCTTGGCCAGGACCGCCGAGACGGCCCCCAGCTTGGTGTCCACGTACTCGTCGGCGCGCTCCCGCAGGGTCGTGGGGTCCGCGCTGCGCTCCGGGCCCTCGTCGGGCTCCTCGAGGCCGTCCCCGACGCCGGGGGCGCGGCCGAGCAGCTTCTCCCGGCCGCGGTCGACCGAGCCGATGGTCTTGGTGAGCACGACCTCGAAGTTGGCCAGCTTGCTGTCCACATAGTCGTCGGCCTCGACGCGGATCTCCTCGGCCTCACGGCGGGCCTCGGCGAGGATCCGGTCGGCCTCCTCCTGGGACTTCCGCACCAGCTCGGTGTCCGAGATCAGCGAGGCGCGCTGGCCGTGTGCGGACTCGATGATCCGCTCGGCCTCCTGGCGGGCCTGCTCGACCATCTGGTCCCGGCCGCCGATCAGCTCCTGGGCGTGGGCCAGGGAGTCCGGGAGGGCGGCGCGCACCTCTTCGAGCATGGCGAGCAGCTGAGCGCGGTTGACCACGCACGAGGCCGACATGGGCATGGACCGGGCGCCGCCGACGGTATCGACGATCTCGTCGAGCTTCTTCTGCACGTCCACTGTGGGTGCTCGCAGACTGTCTGGATACGGATGGATACGGGATACGAACGGGACGACTGTACGGCCAGCGGGCCCCTCCCGGACAGCCGCTGATGCCCCGTCAGCCGCTACTTCCGGCCGAGCCGCTCGGAGAGCGCCTCCAGGACCACCGGCGGCACCAGATGGGATACGTCGCCGCCCCAGGCCGCGACCTCCTTGACCAGGCTGGAGGAGAGGAAGCTGTAGGTGGGGTTGGTGGGCACGAACAGCGTCTCCACGCCGGAGAGGCCGTTGTTCATCTGGGCCATCTGGAGCTCGTAGTCGAAGTCGCTGACGGCCCGCAGCCCCTTGACGATCGCGGGGATGTCCCGCTGCTTGCAGAAGTCGACAAGAAGGCCGTGGAACGCCTCCACCTTGACGTTCCCGTACTCCTCGGTGGTCTGGCGGAGGAGATCCATCCGCTCCTCCACCGTGAACAGGCCCTGCTTGGACTTGTTGATCATCACGGCTACGTGCACGACGTCATAGAGCTTGGAGGCACGGGCGATGATGTCGAGGTGTCCATTGGTGACGGGGTCGAACGACCCCGGACAGACTGCGCGGCGCAACGGAAGTTCCTCGCTCTCGGGTCCGGTCATGACGCGTTCTCGCACGTGGAGGCGGCGCGACCGTACCAAAGCGTGCCCTCGCCGTAGCGACGGGCCCTAAGCCCCTCGAATCCGGCAGGCCACACGAACTCCCCACCTCGTGTGCTCCGCTCAACGGTGGCCAGCGCTTCGGGAGCTAGCCAGCCCTTCCCCAGGAGTGTGAGGAGGATCTCGCGGAGTTCGGCGTCGGTGACCGCGTAGGGCGGATCCAGGAAAACGACGTCGTACGGGCCGGTGACCGGGGCCTGTCCGGCGATGGTCTGTTCGGCCTTGCCGGTGCGCAGCTCCGCGCCCGGCAGACCGAGCGCCCGGACGTTCTGACGGATCGTACGGGCCGCCCGCGGGTCGGACTCGACCAGCAGCGCGTGGGCGGCGCCGCGGGACAGCGCCTCCAGGCCGATCGCGCCGGAGCCGCCGTAGAGGTCGAGGACGCGGGCCCCGTCCAGCGAGCCGAGCAGCGACTCCCAGGTGGAGAACAGGCCCTCGCGCGCCCGGTCCGAAGTGGGTCGGGTGCCGTTTCCCGGCGGCACGGCCAGGCGCCGGCCGCCGGCCGCTCCGGCGATCACGCGGGTCATGGTTGGTGGCAGTCCTTCACGGTGGTCGGGGCAACGGCGCACCGCGCGCCCGTCCGGGCGGGGCCGCCGCACCTCCACGATATGGCGTACGGCGGCGTGCGGTGGCCGCGCTCCCGTACGCGGGCTCAGCCCTTGTCGAGGAACTCCTCGCGATCCTTGTCCAGCAGGGCGTCAAGCGCCGTGCGCAGCTCCGGATATCCGGCCAGCTCCGGGTCGGCGGCGACGATCTCGGCCGCCTCCTCCCGGGCCGCCGCGATCACCTCCTCGTCGTCGATGACGGCGAGCACCCGCAGCGAGGAGCGCACCCCGGACTGGGCCTGGCCGAGCACATCGCCCTCCCGGCGCTGCTCCAGGTCGATCCGGGACAGCTCGAAGCCGTCGAGCGTGGCCGCGACCGCGCCCAGCCGCGCCCGGGCGGGGCTGCCCTCGGGCATGTCGGTCACCAGCAGGCACAGCCCGGCGGCCGAGCCCCGGCCGACGCGGCCGCGCAGCTGGTGCAGCTGGGAGACGCCGAACCGGTCGGCGTCCATGATCACCATGGCGGTGGCATTGGGGACGTTGACCCCGACCTCGATGACGGTCGTGGCGACCAGGACGTCCACCTCGCCCGCGGCGAAGCGGCGCATCACCTCGTCCTTGGCCTCGGGCTGCATCCGCCCGTGCAGCACCTCCACCCGCAGATCTCCCAGCGGGCCCTTGGTGAGCTGCTCGGCGATGTCGACGACGGCCAGCGGCGGCCGCTTCTCGGCCTCGTCCTCGGGGGACGGGCGGGCCGCGCCCTTGGGCTCCTCCCCCTCGTCGCCGCCCTCGTCCCCGATCCGGGGGCACACCACATACGCCTGGTGCCCGGCGGCCACCTCCTCGCGCACCCGCTCCCAGGCGCGGCTGAGGAAGTGCGGCTTGTCCTTGGCGGGCACCACATGGGAGGCGATCGGGGAGCGGCCCGCGGGCAGCTGGTCCAGGACGGAGGTCTCCAGGTCGCCGAAGACGGTCATGGCGACGGTGCGCGGGATCGGGGTGGCCGTCATCACCAGCAGATGCGGGGGCTGCTTGCCCTTGGAGCGCAGGGCGTCGCGCTGCTCGACCCCGAAGCGGTGCTGCTCGTCGACGACCACCAGCCCCAGATCGTGGAACTGGACCTTGTCCTCGATCAGGGCATGGGTGCCGATCACGATCCCGGCCTCGCCGGTGACCAGGTCCAGCAGCGCCTGCCGGCGGGCCGCGGCGCCCATGGAGCCGGTGAGCAGCACCACCTTGGTGCCCTGCTCCACGCCGCCTTCCCGTTCCCCATCGCCTCCCTGCTGCGCAGGCGCTTCGCGCCACAGCCCCCAACTGGCCAGCTCGCCCATCATCTCGGTGATCGAGCGGTGGTGCTGCTGGGCGAGCACCTCGGTGGGCGCGAGCATCGCCGCCTGTCCCCCGGCGTCCACGACGCCTAGCATCGCCCGCAGCGCGACCATGGTCTTGCCGGAGCCGACCTCGCCCTGGAGCAGCCGGTGCATGGGGTGGTCGGTGGCCAGGTCGGCGAAGATCTCCTCGCTCACCCGGCGCTGGCCCTCGGTGAGGGTGAACGGCAGCCGGGCGTCGAAGGCGGTCAGCAGCCCGTCCGGGGCGGGCTTGCGGGGCGCCGCGGGCAGCTGGGCGTCGGCCCGCCGCCGCCGGGCGAGCGCCACCTGGAGGACGAACGCCTCGTCCCACTTCAGGCGGTCCCGGGCCATCGCGATATCGGCCTTGGTGACCGGCCGGTGGATCTTGCGCAGCGCCTCGGGGAGCGTGGCCAGCCCCCGGCCCTCGCGGAGCCCGTCGGGCAGCGGGTCGACCAGCCCGGCCAGCGCGGCCTCCTCATGGCCGGCCGGGCCCAGCACTGTGTCGATGGCCTGCTGGATCTGCCAGGACTCCATCTGCTTGCACGCCGGGTACAGCGGCAGCAGCTGATTGGCGAACGCCTCCACGGTCTCCGCGCCGCTCCCCTCGCCCAGCGCCTTGAACTCCGGGTGGGCCAGCTGACGCTTGCGGTTGAAGACCGAGACCTTCCCGGCGAACATCGCACGGGTGCCGGGCTGGAGCTCGGCCCGCGGTTTGTGAACGCCCTTGCCGAAGAAGACCAGCTGGAGACGGCCGCTGCCGTCGGTGATGGTGACCTCCAGCCGCCGGCCCCGGCCGCCGTTGAACGTATGCACCCGGGCGTCGGCCACCTGCGCCACCACGGTCACATGCTCGTCCAGGGGCAGGTCCGACAGCCGGGTCAGCTCACCTCGCTCCGCGTACCGCCGCGGATAGTGGTGCAGCAGATCGCCGACGGTGTGCAGGTCGAGATGGTCGGCCATCACCTTCGCGGTGTTGCCGCCCAGGACCTTCTTCAGGGGTTCATCCAGCACGGGCACCCGTCCATTGCACACCACGGGGGTGACAAACGGGGATGACGAGCGGGGTGATTCGGGCGGGGCGACCCGGCGGCCGGGCGCCGGGTTGGTCTCAACGGCTCCGAACGGCCGGGCCCATCCGCCGCCCATAAGCCGCCGGGGTCGTCCCACGTCCACCGGCCGGCGGACTCATTCGACGCCTATGATCAGCGGCGTGGTGGGCTGACCACCCCGGTAGACGACCGTGTCGACGGCGAAGTGCCCCTCCCGTACATGCCGCTCCAGCCGTTCGGCGACCTCGTCCGCAAGCCCCGCGCCCAGCACCAGAGTGACCATCTCGCCGCCCGACGCCAGCATCCGGTCCAGCACCGTCTCGGCGGTCGCGGCAAGCTCCGAGCCGATCACCGCCACATCGCCGTCGATCATGCCCAGGACGTCCCCGGCCTGGCACACCCCGGCCATGGTCCAGGACTGGCGCTCGGCGACGGCCAGTTCCGCGTAGCGGGTGGCGCCCGCGGCCGAGGTCATGGCGACCACGTCCTCGTCGAAGCTGCGGCCGGGCTCGTGGACGGCGAGCGCGGCGATGCCCTGGACGGCGGAGCGGGTGGGGATCACCGCGGCCCGTACGCCCTCGGCGCGGGCCTGGGCGGCGGCCGCGGCCGCCGTGTGGTGCAGCTCGGTGTCGTTCGGCAGCAGTACGACCTCACGGGCATCGGCCCGGCGGACCGCCTCGACCAGCTCACCGCTGGCGGGCGGCTCCCCGGCGCGGGTGGCGACGGCGGTCGCGCCCGCCTCGGCGCACAGCGCGGCGAGCCCGTCGCCGGGGACGACGGCCACCACGGCGCGGGTCGCGCGCTCGCCGCGCGGGCCGGCCGTGGAGTCCTGGGCACCGGTCCGATCCGGCAGGACGACCGCCGGGCCCGGCCGGTCCTGGCCATCGGCGTCCGCCTTACGGGCGGCACCGCCGAAGTGGGTGATCCGGATGCGGTACGGGCGCCCGGCCTGGATGCCCGCCTCCACGGCCGCCCCCGCGTCGTCCACATGGACGTGCACATTCCACAGGCCGTCGCCGCCGACGACCACCAGGGAGTCGCCGAGGGCGTCCAGGCGCTCCCGCAGGGCGGCCACCGCCGTGTCGTCGGCCTCCAGGAGGTAGATCACCTCGAAGCCGGGCCCGCCCCCTGGGGCGCCGTCGGCGGGACAGCCCGCGGGGTCCTGCCCGGCGGTCGCCAGGGCGCCACCGAGCGGGCGGAGCGGCGCGAGCGCCGCGGGGGCCTCGCCCGACAGGGCCTCGGCGAGCCCGCCCAGGACCGTCACCAGTCCGTAGCCGCCGGCGTCGACCACCCCGGCGCGGGCGAGGACGTCGAGCTGACCGGGGGTGGCCTGGAGCGCGGCGCGGGCGCCCTCGTAGGCGGAGCGGGCCACCGTGGCGACGTCGCCCGTGGCGCGCTCCGCGCCCTCCGCGGCGGCCACGGCGACCGTAAGGACGGTGCCTTCGACGGGGTGCGCGACCGCCAGGTAGGCGAGGTCGACCGCGCGCCGCAGCGCCCGCCGCAGCCCGTCGGCCTCGCCCGTGCCCGGGTTCCCCTCCACCGGGCCGGTGGCCAGGACGTCCGCCATACCGCGCAGCAGCTGCGCCAGGATCGTGCCGGAGTTGCCCCGTGCTCCGATGAGCGCGCCATGGGCCATGGCGCGCACCACATCGGCGAGGGTGGGGCGGGAGACGGCGGCGGAGGCGGCGTGGCCGTCGAAGGCGGCGTCCACGGCCCGGGCGGCGGACTCGACGGTCAGATACAGATTGGTGCCGGTGTCCCCGTCCGCGACCGGATAGACATTGATCGCGTCGATGTCCGCACGGGCCCGGCCCAGCGCGTCCAGCGCCAGTCCGCACCAGTTCCGTACCGCATCGGCGTCGAGCGTGTGCGGCACGTAAGGTCCTCCTCGGAGGCTGCTGGGGCGGGGCGGGCATAGCGTCACCGCAGGGTAGCCGCCGCCCTCGGCGGGTGCCGGGGCAGCCATGATAGTTTCTTTGTACGGGAGTGGCCGTTGTATGCTGCTCCGGTTGCCCGATGCGAATCGGGCCATTCCCCCAGGCGCCGCCGAGTCCTCCATGATTCAGGCAACGCCCGGGGCATCCGTTCAAGTGTCCTGTCTCCTCGCGAGAAGCGAGGTTGACCCGTCTTTGGAGTAACCCGTGGCTGCCAACTGCGACGTCTGCGGCAAGGGGCCGGGCTTCGGCAACAACATCTCGCACTCGCACCGCCGCACCCGCCGTCGTTGGAACCCCAACATCCAGACGGTGCGCGCTGTGGTCGGTCGTACCCCGAAGCGGCTCAACGTCTGCACCTCGTGCATCAAGGCCGGCAAGGTTTCGCGCTAGCCGCCCCGCCGTTCGCACAGGCCGGTCCACCCATGGCGTGGACCGGCCTTTCGCGTGCGTCTGCGCGGGCCCTCAGCCGGATCCCTGCCGCAACCATCCGTGGTCGACGGGGCCGATGCCCGCGCCCAGGGGGAAGCCCGCCGCGATGGCGCCCGTGACGTACGCCTTGGCCGCCGTGACGGCCTGAGGGACCTCGTATCCGCCCGCCAGATACGTGGCGATCGCCGCGGCGAGGGTGCATCCCGTGCCGTGCGTATGGCGGTTGTCCTGGCGGGGCGCCCGCAGCCAGTGCTCCTCGGTGCCGTCCGTGAGCAGATCCACCGCCTCACCGCCGGGCAGATGGCCGCCCTTGATCAGCGCCCACCGCGGGCCGTGGCCCAGTACCGCCCCGGCCGCCCGCCGCTGGTCCTCCTCCGACTCCACCCGGACGCCGGTGAGCTGGGCCACCTCGTCCAGGTTGGGCGTGGCCACGGTCGCGGTCGGCAGCAGCTTCGTACGGACCGCGTCGAGCGCCTCGACGGCCAGCAGCGGGTCGCCGTGCTTGGAGACCCCGACCGGGTCGACGACCACCGGCGCGGGGAGGTCCGCGAGCAGCGCGGCCACGGTCTCGACCAGTTCGGCGCTCGCCAGCATGCCGGTCTTGACCGCCTGGACGCCGATGTCGTCGGCCACACTGCGGAACTGGGCCCGTACGGCCTCTGCGGGCAGCTCCCAGGCGCCCTGGACGCCCAGGGAGTTCTGCGCCGTCACCGCGGTGATGACGCTCATCCCGTGGGCGCCGAGGGCCAGCATGGTCTTCAGATCGGCCTGGATACCCGCACCGCCGCCGGAGTCCGATCCGGCGACGGTGAGGACGCGCACGGGCGCCGAGCCGTCAGGGGAGGGGCGGGGGACACGGGGAGGTAGGGCCATGGGGCCGAATCTACTCGGCGCCCACGGCGTCCCCGGCGCCCCCTCGGCTCCCTCACGGTCCCCCGGCGCCCTCGATCGCCCGTAAGGCTCCCGGGGTCACACGGCGCCCTTATAGGTCACTCGGCGCCCTTATGACCCTCACGGTCACTCGGCGCTCCTACGGTCACTCGGTGCCCTTGCCGTCGCCGAAGTGGTCCCAGCCCCCGTGTGCCCAGGGGGCTCCGTCCACCGTCACCTGGGGCAGCACCGAGGGGTTCAGCACCTCGCCGATCACCTTCCAGCGGGCCGGCAGCTTGGCGTCGGGCGGGAAGGTGGCCACGATCGCGTGGTCCTCTCCCCCGCTGAGCACCCATTGCAGCGGGTCGACGCCCACCGCCTGCCCGATGTCCGACATCTGCGAGGGGATGTCGATGTCCGCCGAGCGCAGATCGATACGGACCTTGCTGGCCTCCGCGATATGCCCGAGGTCGGCCACCAGCCCGTCGCTCACATCGGTCATCGCCGTCGCGCCGAGCCCGGCGGCGGCCGGGCCGGCGTGGTACGGCGGCTCCGGGCGGCGGTGGGCCTCGACGAACGCCCGCGGCGAGCGGAAGCCGCGGGAGAGCACCGCGTGACCGGCCGCCGACCAGCCCAGCCATCCGGTGACGGCGACAACGTCGCCGGGCTTGGCACCGGATCGGGTGACCGGTTCATGGTTGCGCAGATCGCCCAGTGCGGTGATCGCGACAGTGATGGTGTCCCCGCGGACCACATCGCCGCCGACCACGGCCGCGCCCGCGACCTGGCATTCGTCGCGGATGCCGTCCATCAGCTCGGTCGGCCAGGTCACCGGCAGATCGGCGGGGACCACCAGGCCGAGCAGCAGGGCGGTCGGCACCGCGCCCATGGCCGCGATGTCCGCCAGGTTCTGGGCCGCGGCCTTACGGCCGACGTCATAGGCGGTGGACCAGTCCCGGCGGAAGTGCCTGCCCTCCAGCAGGACGTCCGTACTGGCCACGACCCTCCGGTCGGGCGCGGCCACAACCGCGGCGTCATCACCGGGCCCCAGCCTCACCGCCGGGGTGGTGGTGAGCCGGGAGGTGAGCTCTCTGATGAGCCCGAACTCCCCCAACTCGCCCACGGTGCCCTTCATCCCATCGCCCCTTCGTGCTCGTGACCACTTGCCGCCCCGCCGCGCTCCCCGCGCGGGTCTCCCCGCGCCGCATGGCGACGCGGTACCGTGGCGTCCCTTCTCTCCACATGATCCTCGTAGCCGCCCTGGAGGTTCCGTGGTACAGGCGTACATCCTGATCCAGACCGAGGTCGGCAGGGCCTCGACAGTGGCCGACATCATTTCCAAGATCCCTGGGGTGATACAGGCGGAGGACGTCACCGGCCCTTATGACGTCATCGTGCGCGCCCAGGCCGACACAGTCGATGAGCTCGGCCGCATGGTGGTCGCGAAAGTCCAACAAGTGGAAGGCATCACCCGCACCCTGACCTGCCCGGTCGTCCATATCTAGCGCCCCCGTATGCTCGGCGGGTGAATTCCGCACACCGTAGTCCCACGCGAAGGCTCGCTCCGCTGTGCGTCACCGTGGCGCTCGCCCTGGTGCCGTTGGCCGGTTGCTCCTTCACCGGGGATTCGGACGACGCCGAGGCGCCCGCGGTTCCCACGCCGCCCGCGCGGGCGGCGTCATTGTGCCGGGCGCTGCACAAGGAGCTGCCCCGTACCGTGAACGGGCTGAAGCGGGGCACCATCGAGCCCGCCTCGGACTACACGGCGATGTGGGGGGATCCTGCCGTGCGGCTGCGCTGCGGGGTTCCCCGGCCGCGGGCGATGGATTCCTCGACCGAGTCGGTCGAGGTGAACGGCGTCGCATGGCTCCCCGAGAAGCAGAAGGACGGCTACCGCTTCACCACGGTACTGCGCCGGGCGTATGTCGAGGTGACCGTGCCCGGGAAGTACGCCCCCGAGATCAACGCCCTGGTCGACTTCGCCCATGGCGTGAAGAAGACGGTGCCCGAAGGCGTGGCCTAGCGCGGCCCCGTCGAGCGGCGACCGGCGCCGCCGCTAAGCGGATCGGCGGAAGTCGGCTGCGGTTCGGTGGCGCCCCGAAGGGGCGCGGGGAACTGCGCGACCAGCCACGACGCGCCGCGGACGATCGACGGCAGGTCAGGGCACTTCCAGCGGAGCGCTTAGCGCAGCCCCGTCGAGCGCCGCAGCGCGGCCTGGAGCAGCCGGTCCACCAGCTCGGGGTAGCTCACTCCGCTCTCCTGCCACATGCGCGGGTACATCGAGATCGGGGTGAAGCCGGGCATGGTGTTGATCTCGTTGATCACGAACTCGCCGCTGTCCAGCAGGAAGAAGTCGGCCCGGACCAGCCCCTCGCAGGACGCCGCCTCGAAGGCGGCCACCGCGAGCTCCTGGACCCGCCGGGTCTGCTCCTCGGTGAGCGGCGCGGGCACGATGCCGTCCGCCGAGTCGATGTACTTGGCCTCGAAGTCGTAGAAGGCGTGGGAGGAGACCGGCGGGATCTCGGCGGGCACGCTGGCCCGCGGCCCGTCCTCGTACTCCAGCACTCCGCATTCGATCTCGCGGCCGCGCAGCAGCGCCTCCACGATGACCTTCGGGTCGTGGCGCCTGGCCTCCTCGATGGCCTCGTCCAGGTCCGCGGGGTCGTCGACCTTGCTGATTCCGATGGAGGAGCCGGCGCGCGCGGGCTTCACGAAGAGCGGCCAGCCGTGCTCCTCGGCGAACTCCACGACCCTGCGGCGGGCGGCGGAAGGTTCCTGCTCCCAGGCGCGGGGGCGGATCACCTCGTACGGGCCGACGGGCAGCCCGAAGGAGACGAACACCCGCTTCATGTACTCCTTGTCCATGCCCACCGCGGAGGCGAGCACCCCGGCGCCCACATACGGCACCCCGGACAGCTCCAGCAGCCCCTGGAGGGTGCCGTCCTCGCCGTACGGACCGTGCAGCATGGGGAAGACGACGTCGACGTCGCCCAGTGCCTTGGGCACCACCCCCGGCTCGCTGTAGACGACCTCGCGGTTCCCCGGGTCGACCGGGAGGACGACCGAGCCCTCGCTGGACTCGGCGAGCCGTTCGACGCTCGGCAGCTCGCGGTTGGCGATGGCCATCCGCTCCGGCTCGTCCGCGGTCAGCGCCCAACGGCCGTCCGCGGTGATGCCGATCGGCAGCACGTCGTACTTCTCACGGTCGATGGCGCGCAGCACGGCGCCCGCGGTGACCACCGAGATGGCGTGCTCGGAGCTGCGGCCGCCGAAGACGACGGCGACGCGCGGCTTCCGCCGCTCGCCTCCGGAGGAAGCCGGGACAGGGCCTGGGGAAGGGGTCTGGCTGCTCATATCGCGTTGAGGTTACCTTGCGGTCCGCGCGGCGTCAGTGCCGCTCGGCCTTGGCGCTGCGGGACATCAGCTCTTTGAGTGCGACAAGCGGCTGTTTGCCGTCGTGCACGATTCCCACGACGGTCTCGGTGATGGGCATGTCGACGTCGTAGCGGCGGGCGAGATCCAGCACGGACTCGCACGACTTGACGCCCTCCGCAGTCTGCTTGGTGACCGCGATGGTCTCCTCCAGTGTCATCCCGCGGCCCAGGTTGGTGCCGAAGGTGTGGTTGCGGGAGAGCGGGGAGGAGCAGGTGGCGACGAGGTCGCCCATGCCCGCCAGGCCCGCGAAGGTGTGCGCGTCGGCGCCCATCGCCAGGCCCAGCCGGGTCGTTTCGGCGAGGCCGCGGGTGATGAGCGACGCCTTGGTGTTGTCGCCGAGCCCCATGCCGTCGGCGATGCCCACGGCCAGCGCGATGACGTTCTTCACCGCGCCGCCCAGTTCGCAGCCGACCACATCGGTGTTGGTGTACGGGCGGAAGTACGCGGTGTGGCAGGCGGTCTGGAGGCGGCGGGCCACGCTCTCGTCGGGGCAGGCCACCACGGCGGCGGCGGGCTGCCGGGCTGCGATCTCCTTGGCGAGGTTGGGCCCGGTGAGCACCGCGACGCGCTCCGCGGGCGCCTTGGCGACCTCCTGGACGACCTCGCTCATCCGCTTGGCCGTGCCGAGTTCGACGCCCTTCATCAGGGAGACCAGCACGGTGTCGTCGGCCAGCAGCGGGGCCCAGTCGGAGAGGTTGCCGCGCAGCGTCTGGGAGGGCACGGAGAAGACGGTGAACTCGGCGCCGTCCGCGGCCTCGGCCGGGTCGGTGGTGGCCCGCACGCCGTCGGGGAGCCGCACTCCGGGGAAGTAGTCGGGATTGGTGCGGCCGGTGTTGATGGCCTCGACGACACCGGGCCTGCGGCCCCACAGCGTCACCTCGCAGCCGGCGTCGGCGAGCACCATCGCGAAGGCGGTGCCCCAGGAGCCGGTGCCGAAGACGGCGCAGCGCGTCACTTGCTCTCCTCATCGGCCAGCGGAAGCGGCGGGCCGTCGGTGCCGGGGCGGATGGGCCGGTCGTACCTCTGGGCGGGCGCCCGCTCTCCGCGCACCTCGGCGAGGAGGTCGGTGATGGCGTCCATGATGGTGTCGGTGGCCGCCCTGAGGACCTCCGCGGTGGGCTCCTGGCCGTAGAACCCGGACAGGTCCACCGGCGGCCCGGCGTGCACCTTGAGCGTCTTGCGCGGGAAGAGGCGGACCCGCTTCTCCTTGGCGTACGGCGGCACGGCCTCGTTGGCGCCCCATTGGGCGACGGGGATGACCGGTGCCTTGGTGAGCAGCGCGACCCGCGCCGCGCCCGTCTTCCCGCGCATGGGCCACATTTCGGGGTCCCGGGTGAGGGTGCCCTCGGGGTAGAAAGCCACGCACTCGCCCTTGTTGATGGCGTCCACGGCGGACCGGAAGGCGTTGGCGGCGTCGGTGGACTCGCGGTAGACGGGGATCTGGCCGGTGCCGCGGAGCATGGTGCCCACGAGGCCGCCTCTGAAGAGAGCGGCCTTGGCGAGGAAGCGCGGCACCCTTCCGGTGTTGTACTGGAAGTGCGCGTAGGAGAGCGGGTCGAGATACGAGTTGTGATTGATCGCGGTGATAAATCCACCGTCGGCGGGAATGTGCTCCATTCCGTGCCAGTCCCGCTTGAACAGAACCACCAGCGGCGGTTTGCACAAGACCGCTGCCATGCGGTACCAGAAGCCGATTCTGCGGCCGGACACTCGGAACATCCTCTCTTGGACCCTGCTGACCTGCTGGCTTGCTGCCGTTCGGGCAGCCGCACAAGTGTCGCTCCAGGCACCCCGTCTGTCGAGGACACCGTAACCCCGCACGTCTTCGGCGAGCCGGACAGCAGGTCAGAATGAGGCCCGTGGGAACAAACGGAGCCCCTGTGACCTGGACCCTCGTAGTGCCGCTGAAGCCCTTGTCACGGGCCAAGACCCGGCTCTCCGACGCCGCGGGGGACGGCCCCCGCGCCTCGCTCGCGCTCGCCTTTGCCCAGGACACGGTGGGCGCGGCGCTGGCGAGTCGGTGGGTGCGGGGGGTGACCGTCGTCACCGACGACCCGCTCGCCGGACGTGAGCTGTCGGCCCTCGGCGCCCGGATCGTGCCCGACTCTCCGGGGCGCGGGCTGAACGCGGCGCTCGCGCACGGCGTCCGCGCGGTCCGCGGGGAGCGCCCGGGGGCGGCCGTGGCGGCGATGAACGCCGATCTCCCCGCGCTGCGGACGGCGGAACTCGACCTGGTGCTCGAGGCCGCCTCCGGCTTCCCCCGCGCCTTTCTCGCGGACGCCGCGGGAGTGGGCACCACACTGCTCTCGGCGGCGGCGGGCGCCGAGCTGGCACCCGCCTTCGGGGGCCCCTCACGGGCCCGGCACCGGGCGTCGGGGGCGCGGGAGATCGAGCTCGCGGGGGTGGACTCGGTGCGGCGCGACGTGGACACGGCCGGGGATCTGCGCGCGGCGATGGCCCTGGGCGTGGGCGCCCACACCAGGGCTAGGCTGGCGGACATGCAGGGAACCGCCTATACGTACGACCCCGAGACCCGCGCCGGCAGCGTGCTGCTCGACGACGGCACCCCGCTGCCGTTCGACACCGCGGCGTTCGACGCCGGGGGGCTGCGGATGCTGCGCCCGGGGCAGCGGGTGCGGATCGAGGTGGCGGGCGAGGGCGAGCAGCGCCGGGTCGTCTTCGTCACGCTCCAGACGTTCTGAGCGCCGTAGAGGTCCTGAGCGCCGTGGACGTTGTGAGCAACGTAGGCGTTCTGAGCAATGTGGATGTTCCGAGCGCCGCGGATGTCCTGAGCGCCGTGGACGTTCCGCGGCCGTGGACGCGCTGAGCACCAACCCTTCCGGGGCTTCGGACGTTCCGGGCGGCCCGGAGCGGCGGCCCGGAACCGGGCGCGGACAGCACCGCGGGCCGGTCTCCCCTCGGGGAGCCCGGCCCGGCGCGGATGCGGTATGGCGCCTGTGCGCCGCCGGCTAGCGCTTCCTGGCGGTGGTCTTCTTCGCGGTGGTCTTGCGGGCGCTCGTCTTGCGCGCCGGAGCCTTCTTCGCCGTGGCCTTGGCCGGGGCCTTCTTGGCCGTCGTCTTCTTGGCCGCGGCCTTCTTCGCCGCCGCCTTGGCCGGCGCCTTCTTCGCTGCGGCGGCCTTCTTCGCGGGCGCCTTCTTCGCAGGAGCCTTCTTGGCGGTCGCCTTCTTGGCCGCGGCCTTCTTCGCCGCCACCTGGAGACTGCCCTTGGGAGCCTTCTTCACGGCGACCTCGCCACCGCGCGGGAGCTTCTTGGAGCCGCTCACCAGATCCTTGAACCCCTGACCGGGGCGGAAGCGGGGCACCGAGGTCTTCTTGACCCGCACCCGCTCCCCGGTCTGCGGGTTACGGGCGTAGCGGGCGGGCCGTTCCACCTTCTCGAACGAACCAAATCCAGTGACCGAAACTCGCTCCCCGGCGACGACCGCCCGGACGATGGCGTCCAGGACCGCGTCGACCGCTTCGGCGGCCGACTGTCGGCCGCCGAGCTTGTCGGCAATCGCTTCTACGAGCTGCGCCTTGTTCACGTCTTCCCCTTCGGAGACATTGCCAGAATCAATGTGTTCAAGCCTTTTCGCACGTTAGGCAGATATATACCGCAAATCAAACACGAAACGGGCTAATCACCCTTGTGCCGCAACGCACTCGATCGTCACGGACTTCCGTCGGTGTCGGGATCTTCGGGGAAACGCCCCTCGTCGAGGTCGTGCATCAACCGCTCCAGACGCTTTGCCGCATCTGCGAGATCGTGTTTCGCCGCTGAGGTGATGACCAGCAGCTTCCGGGACAGCGCCATCCGTACGCCCTCCGGGACTTGCAGTGCGCGCACCCTTGCGTGCGCTTCCTTGAGCCGGTCGGCGACGATGCCGTAGAGCTCGAGTTGGCCGTCGCGTTCCATGCACTGATTGTGCCATCTGAGGCGAGTTGTCGCTTCATGGGGCCTCAACATGCCGATGCGCCGCCGGTCCGAGGACCGGCGGCGCATCTTGCCAAACCCGCTCTGTACAGGGAGAACCGGGGGGGTCAGACCTCCACTGTGCGGGGCTTGAAGGAGGGGCGACGCGCCTCGTACGCGGCGATCGCGTCCTCCTCCCTGAGGGTGAGACTGATGTCGTCCAGCCCCTCCAGGAGTCGCCACCGAGCATTCTCGTCAAGCTCAAAATCAGCCGTGATGCCCTCGGCTCGGACCTGGCGGTCGACGAGGTCGACGGTGACCTCCGCGGTGGGGTCCGCCTCGACCAGCTTCCACAGCCGGTCCACGGTCTCCTGCGGCAGGACGACGGTCAGCAGCCCGTTCTTGAGGGAATTGCCGCGGAAGATGTCGGCGAAGCGGGACGAGATGACGGCCTTGAAGCCGTAGTTCTGGAGCGCCCAGACCGCGTGCTCGCGCGAGGAGCCGGTGCCGAAGTCGGGACCGGCCACCAGAACCGTTCCGCCCTTGTGCTCGGCCTTGTTGAGCACGAACTCCGGGTCCTTGCGCCACGCCTCGAAGAGCCCGTCCTCGAAGCCGTCGCGGGTGACCTTCTTCAGCCAGTGCGCCGGGATGATCTGGTCCGTGTCCACATTGCCGCGGCGCAGCGGAACGGCCCGGCCGGTGTGCTTGGTGAATGCTTCCATGACTTCTCAGGCCCCCACGGGAGTCGATACGGCGGCGTCGGACAGATCGGCGGGCGAGGCCAGATGGCCGAGCACCGCGGTGGCGGCGGCGACCTGCGGCGAGACCAGATGGGTCCGGCCGCCCTTGCCCTGCCGTCCCTCGAAGTTGCGGTTGGACGTGGACGCCGACCGCTCACCGGGAGCCAGCTGGTCGGGGTTCATGCCCAGGCACATCGAACAGCCCGCGTGCCGCCACTCGGCGCCGGCGGCGGTGAACACCTTGTCCAGCCCCTCCTCGACGGCCTGGAGGGCGACCCGCACCGAGCCGGGGACCACCAACATCCGTACGCCGTCGGCCACCGAGCGGCCGGACAGCACCGAGGCGGCCGAGCGCAGGTCCTCGATGCGGCCGTTGGTGCAGGAACCGACGAAGACGGTGTCCACCGCGATGTCGCGCAGCGGCTGACCGGCCGTCAGGCCCATGTACTCCAGGGCCTTCTCGGCGGCGAGCTGCTCGCTGGCGTCCTCGAAGGAGGCGGGGTCCGGGACCGACTCCGACAGCGGCAGGCCCTGGCCGGGGTTGGTGCCCCAGGTGACGAACGGGGCGAGCTCCGCGGCGTCGATGACGACCTCACGGTCGAAGACCGCGTCGTCATCGCTGCGCAGGGTGCGCCAGTACGCGACGGCGGCGTCCCAGTCGGCGCCCTGGGGGGCGTGCGGGCGGCCCTCCAGATAGGCGAAGGTCGTCTCGTCCGGGGCGATCATGCCCGCGCGGGCGCCCGCCTCGATGGACATGTTGCACACGGTCATCCGGGCCTCCATCGAGAGCTTCTCGATGGCGGAGCCGCGGTACTCGATCACATAGCCCTGGCCGCCGCCGGTGCCGATCTTCGCGATGATCGCCAGGATCAGGTCCTTGGCGGTGACGCCGTCGGGCAGCTCGCCCTCGACCGTGATCGCCATGGTCCGGAACGGCGCGAGCGGCAGCGTCTGGGTCGCCAGCACATGCTCGACCTGGCTGGTGCCGATACCGAACGCGAGCGCGCCGAAGGCGCCGTGGGTCGAGGTGTGGCTGTCACCACAGACCACGGTCGTACCGGGCTGGGTCAGTCCCAGCTGCGGTCCCACCACATGGACGACGCCCTGCTCGACATCGCCGAGCGGGTGCAGACGGACACCGAACTCCGCGCAGTTCTTGCGCAGCGTCTCCAACTGGACGCGGGAGACGGGGTCCGCGATCGGCTTGTCGATGTCGAGGGTGGGGGTGTTGTGGTCCTCGGTCGCGAGGGTGAGATCGGTACGACGGACCGTGCGGCCGGCCTTGCGCAGGCCGTCGAACGCCTGCGGGCTGGTCACCTCGTGCAGCAGGTGCAGATCGATGAAGAGCAGGTCAGGCTCGCCTTCGGCGTGCCGGACGACATGGTCGTCCCAGACCTTTTCCGCGAGTGTCCGTCCCATCGCTTTACCTCCGGCCGGCGCCAGTGCCGGCCCAACTCGTGTCGAGTGCGGACCCTGGTCATCGGGCCCGCCATTACAGAGTGGCGGGTCTCCCCGGAAATTGAACTTGCGTTTCACAGTGTGAGACGTGAGTATCGTCCCATGGACAACACTAGCGGTGTCGGCGTTCTCGACAAGGCTGCTCTGGTGCTGAGCGCCCTGGAGTCCGGTCCGGCCACCCTCGCCGGGCTGGTCGGGGCGACCGGCCTCGCCCGCCCCACGGCACACCGGCTCGCGGTGGCACTCGAGCACCACCGGATGGTGGCACGCGATATGCAGGGGCGCTTCATCCTGGGCCCCCGCCTGGCGGAGCTGGCGGCGGCCGCGGGCGAGGACCGGCTGCTGGCCACGGCCGGTCCCGTGCTCACCCATCTCCGGGATGTGACCGGCGAGAGCGCGCAGCTCTACCGCCGTCAGGGAGACATGCGCATCTGTGTCGCCGCTGCCGAGCGGCTGTCCGGACTGCGGGACACCGTGCCGGTCGGCTCCACCCTCCCCATGAAGGCCGGCTCGGCCGCCCAGGTGCTGATGGCCTGGGAGGAGCCCGAGCGGCTGCACCGCGGCCTCCAGGGGGCCCGCTTCACCGCCACGGCCCTGTCCGGCGTACGGCGGCGGGGCTGGGCCCAGTCGATCGGCGAGCGGGAGCCCGGCGTGGCGTCCGTCTCCGCGCCCGTGCGCGGCCCCTCCAACCGCGTGGTCGCCGCCGTCTCGGTCTCCGGACCGATCGAGCGGCTGACCCGCCACCCGGGCCGTATGCACGCCCAGGCCGTCATCGACGCGGCGGCCCGCCTGACGGACGCCCTGCGGCGGGGGAATTAAGCAGGCCCGGGGCCCCGTCACGCCCCCTTCAGCGACAGCCGGTCGGCCGCCCGGTCCCCGCGGCGGCCGACCGGGATGACCCCGGTGGCCTTGCCCAGACCGAACGCCGGCATATTGATGTAGACCGCCTCATGCACCCCGGCCGGTACGACATAGGTCTCGTGCCAGAAGCCGACCTTGCCCCGGCCCTCCCGCATCCGGCGGTTGAAGGCCGTCCAGGCGGGGCGGTGCTCCTTGTCCTGGGCCACCGCGTACCGCATCAGCTTCTCGTGCGAGCCCCAGTACTGGACCACATAGAAGACCCGGGGCGGGCCGAACAGCAGCTGATAGCCCAGCATCCCGCTCTCCCCGTCCCGCGACAGCTCCCGCAGCATCCGCGGCATCGCCCTGAAGACCGGCAGCCAGCTGCGCAGCGCACGGAAGCGGTTGATGCGCATGCCGATCAGGAAGACGGTGACCTCCCCGTCGGCCTCGGCGGTCATACGGCCGGCGAACGGCTCGGCACCCATGGTGATCCCCTCGTTCCGCACGTCTGGGATAGAGTTGGATAGCGGCGCTATCCGACACTTAGATAGTGCCACTCTCCAACGGAAGGTGCAACAGGGATGCGACTGGCGGAGCTCAGCGAGCGCAGCGGAGTGCCCACCGCGACGATCAAGTACTACCTGCGCGAGCGGCTGCTGCCGCCGGGAGAGCGGATCACCGCCACCAAGGCCGAGTACGGGGAGGAGCATCTGCGCAGACTGCGGCTGGTGCGATCGCTGATCCAGGTCGGCCGGATGCCGGTGGCCACGGCGCGCGAGGTGCTGGCGGCAGCCGACGATGAGTCGCTCGGCCAGAACGCCCGGATGGGAGCCGCGGTCTGGGCGCTGCCGCACGGCCCCGAACCCGAGGAGGACGATCCGCATGCGGCGCGGGCGCGCGAGCAGGTGGACACCGTGCTCCGCCGGATGGACTGGTCCCACGGCCAGGAACTGGGCGACAACGCCCCCGCCTACCGGACGCTGGTGGCGGCCATCGCCTCCCTGGACCGCCTCGGATACCCCCATGAGACCGAGCATCTGCTGGTGCACGCCCGGCTGGCGGGCGAACTGGCCGTCGCCGACCTGGATCTGGTGGAGACCTACGGCACCCCGGAACAGATCGAGGCCGTCGTGGCGCTGACGGTCCTCTATGAACCGGTGCTGCTCAGCCTGCGGCGGCTCGCGCAAACCGAGGAATCCAGCCGTCGCTTCAAGAAGTGACCGGGGCCCGGGGCACGAAAAAGCCCTCCGCGCTGTCGCGGAGGGCTTTTCGCTGGTACCCCCGACCGGATTCGAACCGGCGCTACCGCCTTGAGAGGGCGGCGTGCTAGGCCGCTACACAACGGGGGCCTGAATCAGCACAAGTGCTGCGCTGGGCTACCAGGACTCGAACCTAGACTAAATGAACCAGAATCACTCGTGCTGCCAATTACACCATAGCCCATGGTATAGACCAGTACCCCCGACCGGATTCGAACCGGCGCTACCGCCTTGAGAGGGCGGCGTGCTAGGCCGCTACACAACGGGGGCCCTAGCGATCTCCGTCTTTACGAAGAGATCCGTACCCCCGACCGGATTCGAACCGGCGCTACTGCCTTGAGAGGGCAGCGTGCTAGGCCGCTACACAACGGGGGCCTGGTCCTGCTTTGATCAAGAGATCCAACGGTCATATGAGAGATCTCTTGCTGGGGTACCAGGACTCGAACCTAGACTAAGTGAACCAGAATCACTCGTGCTGCCAATTACACCATACCCCACCAAAACGCCACCCCCGTAAGGGGTTTTGTTTGGTTTGCGCCTCCGGCTCAGCCTCTCGGCCGCCCGTCCGGCGCAGGAAGAACATTACCCGATGGTGGACGGGCCACCAAAACGAGTATCACCGCGAGTGGCGCCGCCTCGCGGGTGCGGACGGCGCCCCGCGTGCCTATCCCGCCAGCCTCGCCAGCGCCGCGTCGACACGGGCCAGTGTGCGCTCGCGGCCCAGGACCTCCAGGGACTCGAACAGCGGCAGCCCGACCGTGCGGCCGGTGACCGCGACGCGCAGCGGCGCCTGGGCCTTGCCCAGCTTGAGGCCGTGCTCCTCGCCGGCCGCGAGGACCGCGGCCTTCAGGGTCTCGGCGTCCCAGTCCGCCTCGGCGAGCCGGGTACGGACCGAGGCCAGGAGCGCGTCGGCGCCCGGCTTCATCGCCTTGGTCCAGGACGCCTCGTCCGCCACCGGCTCGTCGAGGAAGAGGAAGTCGACGTTGGCGGTGATGTCGGACAGGACCGTCAGCCGGGTCTGGGCCAGCGGCGCCAGCGCCTCGAAGGCGGCCGCGTCGAAGGCGTCCGGGGCCCATGGCGCGTGCGGGGCCCTCAGCCAGGGGTCGCACGCCTCGATGAACGCCTTCACATCCAGCAGCCGGATGTGGTCCGCGTTGATCGCCTCGGCCTTCTTGAGGTCGAAGCGCGCCGGGTTGGCGTTCACCGCCGAGATCTCGAACGCCTCGACCATCTCCTCCATCGAGAAGACGTCCCGGTCCGAGGAGAGCGACCAGCCCAGCAGCGAGAGGTAGTTGAGCAGCCCCTCGGGGAGGAAGCCGCGCTCCCGGTAGAGGTTCAGCGAGGACTGCGGATCGCGCTTGGAGAGCTTCTTGTTGCCCTCGCCCATGACGTACGGGAGGTGACCGAAGGCGGGCACCGCGCCGGAGCCCACGCCGATGTCGGCGAGCGCCCCGTAGAGCGCGATCTGGCGCGGGGTGGAGGAGAGCAGGTCCTCGCCGCGCAGTACGTGCGTGATCTCCATCAGCGCGTCGTCCACGGGGTTGACGAGCGTGTAGAGGGGGGCGCCGTTGGCCCGCACGATGCCGTAGTCCGAGACGTTCTCGGCGGCGAAGGTCAGCTCGCCGCGCACCAGATCGGTGAAGACGATCGGCTCGTCCGGCATCCGGAAGCGCACGATCGAGGCGCGCCCCTCGGCCTCGTACGCCGCGATCCGCTCGGCGGTCAGGGTGCGGCAGGTGCCGTCGTAGCCGGAGGGGCGGCCGGCCTTGCGGGCCGCCTCCCGGCGCTCCTCCAGCTCCTCGGCGGTGCAGTAGCAGCGGTAGGCGCGGCCCGCCTCCAGCAGCTTGTCCGCGACCTCGCGGTAGATGTCCATCCGCTGCGACTGGCGGTAGGGCGCGTGCGGGCCGCCGACCTCGGGGCCCTCGTCCCAGTCGAAGCCCAGCCAACGCATCGCGTCCAGCAGCTGCGTATAGGACTCCTCGGAGTCGCGCGCGGCGTCGGTGTCCTCGATGCGGAACACCATGGTGCCGCCCTGGTGGCGGGCGAAGGCCCAGTTGAACAGGGCCGTGCGGACCAGGCCGACATGGGGGTTGCCGGTCGGCGAGGGACAGAAACGAACCCGCACGGGGGCGGAGGAGGGTGCGCTAGCCACGCTTGATCACCTTGTTGGTGAGAGTGCCGATGCCTTCGATGGTGACGGCGACCTCGTCGCCGACGGAGAGCGGGCCGACGCCCGCCGGAGTGCCGGTGAGCACGACGTCGCCGGGGAGCAGCGTCATCGCCTCGGTGATGTGCACGATCAGGTCCTCGATCGGGCGCACCATCTCGCTCGTACGGCCGAGCTGACGCTGCTCACCGTTGACGGTGCACATGATGCCGAGATCACCGGCGCGCGTCAGGTCGATATCGGTCTCCACCCAGGGGCCCAGCGGACAGGAGGTGTCGAAGCCCTTGGCCCGTGCCCACTGCTTCTCGCGCCGCTGGGCGTCGCGGGCCGTGATGTCGTTGCCGCAGGTGTAGCCGAGGATGACGTCCTTGACGCGCTCGCGCGGCACCTCGCGGCACATCCGTCCGATGACCACGGCCAGCTCGGCCTCGTGGTGCACCTCGGAGGAGAAGGAGGGGTACGCGACGGGGTCGCCGGGGCCGACCACGGAGGTGGACGGCTTGAAGAAGACGACCGGGACGTCGGGGACCTCGTTGCCCAGCTCCGCCGCGTGCTCGGCGTAGTTGCGCCCGATTCCGACGACCTTGTTCGGCAGGACGGGCGGCAGGAGCCGGACCTTGCTCAGGGGGACCTTCTGGCCCGAGCGCTCGAATTCGGCGAAGGGATGGCCCTTGATGATGTCGATGACGGGGCCGTCCTGATCGGACGGCTCGCCCTCCACCACGCCGAAGGCGACGTTGCCGTCGATGGAGAATCTGGCGATGCGCACGGGAAGCCTTGGCTCCTGACTGAACTCGCTGGAGACTGACGCTCCAGGCTATCGCTCCGCGTCCCGCGCGCCGTCGTCCCGCCCGCTGCCGGTGGTGGCGTCCACCGTGGCCCCGGGGGTCAGCGGCCCGGGGTCTCGGTCAGCACGGTGCGCTTGGGGTTCGCGGTCCGGTTGGGCAGATCGACGCGGTGCTCCGGCTGCTCCTCGGGCGCGGCCGACGGCTCGTCGGCGTCCTTGACGTCCTGGGCGTCCTTGAGCTCTTGGACGTCCTTGAGATGGGCGAGGGTGGTGCGCCGCGGGTTGGCTATGGAGCGGAACATCATCGTCGTCTTCACGTGGTCTACGCCTCGTTCTTGTCGTTCGTACCGGCTCTGTAAAGCGTCAGGCTAGAGGCGGCCTTGCCCATGGATTCGCAGGAAAAGTCGCCACCAGCATGTGATATTGCTCACGAATGATCAGGCAAAAGGAACATAGAAGACAGTTGCCCAATCACCCTTAACGGACATCGCATACCCGAACCTGACGTTCCGCTCTTGATCATCGCTAGCCGGACACTGGATTCCGGCCCGCGATTCGCACCAGAAAGTCCGTTATCGCCGACATTGCTTTCTACGTCCCGTAATAAAGTCCGCACTGAGCGTCACGCGCATCACAGCCTTATCCATTGCCCTTGTTGCAGCATCCGGCACTGTGCTGGAATTCCCGGGACCGCCGCGGGAATCAACCGGCGCGCACGGGGGCGCAGCACTAGGGGCGCCGAGCGGCGGGGTGCTCCCCTTGTCGACACGAAAGGAAGCGCGCCGGTCACTCACGACCGCCAGGGGGGATCGCGGTCCCCCACGACTCGACACCGCTCCGCCGTCCGCCGGTGGAGCGCCTGGTCCAGAGGTTGCGACGCTAGTGCAGGGACGTTTCAAGAGGGATGGTATGGGGGCTCCGCAGGCCCGCCAGGGCCGAGGGGATGCTGCGGCGGACCCGGAGCCGCGCGGCGGGACCGACCGCGGCTCCTCGCCCCAGCGCGCCCAGGGCAGCAACGGCAGGACGCCGGCCGATCAGACCCCCGAGGCCGGTGCGCAGAGTGCTACCCGGATCAGTGTGCCCAGCGGCGGCAACGCCGGCGCCTCCGGCGGCGGAGACGCCCCGGAGCAGCCGGCCAAGCCGAAGACCCCCGCCGGCCCCACCGGTCCCGGCAGCCGCATGGCCCTGCGCAACTGGCGCATCAGCACCCGACTGGTCTCCCTGCTCGCGCTCCCGGTGGTCGCCGCGACCACCCTGGGGGCGCTGCGCATCGAGGGCTCGCTCGACAACATCAAGCAGCTGGACCAGATGAAGCTGCTCACCGAGATGACGCAGCAGGCCACCCAACTGGCCAGCGCCCTCCAGGAGGAGCGCGACAAGTCGGCGGGCCCGCTGGCCGGCAAGGGCAACGACAAGGACGACCGGGTCGTCTCCACGCGCGAGGACACCAACCGCGCGATCTCGGCCTTCCGCGAGGCCACCCATCAGATCGACCCCGGTGACCAGTCGCTGGCGGGCGTGCAGTCCACGCTCGTCAACATCGACCGCCAGCTCGGCAAGATCAACGAAGTCCGTGACACGGCCTACGACAACAGCCAGTACTACTCGTTGACGGTCCAGAACTACAACGAGCTGATCAACTCGCTGCTGTCGCTCTCCCAGGACATGGCGCAGGCCACCAGCAACCGCGCGATGATCAACAACACCCGCGCGCTCGCCACCTTCTCCTCCGCCAAGGAGTACGCCTCCATCCAGCGCGCGCTCATCAGCGCCGCGCTCGCCGACCCCAGGGGCGCCGACTTCTCCGCCAACGACCGCCGCTTCGCCAGGACCGCGGTGGACAAGGAGAACGAGGCGCTCGGCCGCTTCAAGCAGATCCGCCAGGGCAACTCCGAGGATCTGCTGGAACCGCTGGACAGCCGCCCCGACATCAAGGCGGCGACCATGTACGCCGACCGCGCGGTGCGCGACCCGGAGGGGCTCAAGGCGGAGAAGCGCACCGATCTGGACTGGTACGACCAGGACAGTATCAAGATCGAAGAGATGGGCAAGATCGAGCAGACGCTGCTCAGCGAGATGCAGCAGAAGGCTCGTGAGCTCCGCGACTCCGCCCAGCAGGACGCGATCATCAACGGTGCGCTGATCCTGTTGGTCCTCGGCGTCTCCCTGGTCGGCGCCTTCGTCGTCGCCCGCTCCATGGTCCGCTCGCTGCGCCGCCTCCAGGACACCGCGCAGGAGGTCTCCCAGAAGCGGCTGCCCGAACTGGTCAAGCACCTCTCCGAGTCCGACCCGCAGGACGTGGACACCTCCGTCGAGTCCGTCGGTGTGCACAGCCGGGACGAGATCGGAAAGGTGGCCACGGCCTTCGACGACGTGCACCGCGAGGCGGTCCGGCTCGCCGCCGAACAGGCGCTGCTGCGGGGCAACGTCAACGCGATGTTCACCAACCTCTCGCGCCGCAGCCAGGGCCTCATCCAGCGCCAGCTCTCGCTCATCTCCGAGCTGGAGAGCCGCGAGGCCGACCCGGACCAGCTCTCCTCGCTCTTCAAGCTGGACCACCTCGCCACCCGTATGCGCCGTAACGGCGAGAACCTCCTGGTCCTCGCGGGCGAGGAGCCCGGCCGCCGGTGGACCCGGCCGGTGCCGCTGGTGGACGTGCTCCGTGCCGCGGCCTCCGAGGTGGAGCAGTACGAGCGCATCGAGCTCAGCTCGGTCCCGGCGACCGAGGTCGCCGGCCGGGTCGTCAACGACCTGGTGCACCTGCTCGCCGAGTTGCTGGAGAACGCGACCTCCTTCTCCTCGCCGCAGACCAAGGTCAAGGTCACCGGTCACGCACTGCCCGACGGGCGGGTGCTGGTCGAGATCCACGACACCGGTATCGGGCTCTCGCCCGAGGACCTGGCGGCGATCAACGAGCGGCTGGCCTCCCCGCCCACGGTCGATGTGTCGGTGTCCCGGCGCATGGGTCTGTTCGTGGTCGGCCGGCTGTCGCTGCGCCACGGCATCCGCATCCAGCTCCGGCCGTCCGACTCGGGCGGTACGACGGCGCTGGTCATGCTGCCCGTCGATGTCGCCCAGGGCGGCCGGAAGCCGGCGCCGCAGGCCGCCGGTGGCAAGGCGGGCCAGGGCGGACCGGGCGCCGGTGGCAACGGCGGCGGTCAGGGCGGCGGAGCCGGGCTGCTCGGCTCGGCGCCCTCGCGGCGCCAGGTCCCGGGCTCCGGTTCGCGCGCCGCGCTGCCGGGCAACGGCGGCAGCGGACTGCCGACCCGGCCGGTCGGCGCCGGCGCCGGTCCCTCGGGCGGCGCCCCGGCCGGCGGCACCAACTTCTTCGAGGGCGGACGGCCTCCGGGCCCCCGGGGCAACGCCCCCTCGGGCCCCGGCGGTCAGGGCGGCGGCGCCGCCTCCGGCCGTCCCCCGCTCCCGACGCGCGGCGAGAGCCCGACCGTCGCCCCGCCGACCGGCGCCCCGGCCCGCGCCGACGGGGGCGACCAGGGCGGCCGCCCGCAGCTGCCCACGCGCGGCCCCGCGCCCGAACTTCCGGCCCCCGCCCAGCCCGGCACCAGCTGGGGCGCCCGCGCCGCGTCCGGCGAGGACGACTGGCCGGGCACTCCGCGCGACGCGGGCGACACCCCGCGCGGGCACGAGGAGTACGAATCCACGGGCCAGTTCGCCCGTCCGGAGCTCGGCGGCCCCACGAACCGGCGCGATCCGTTCGGCAACCGCGGCCCCGGCGACACCGGTGAGCTGCCGCAGCTGGGCGACGGTCCCAGCATGTTCGAGCCGCGCCGCGCGCCCGGCGGACCGCAGGGCGGCCAGGGGCTGTCCGACACCGGCCAGTTCAGCCGCCCGGACTACGGCCGCGGGCCCGGCGACACCGGAGAGTTCGCCCGTCCGGATCTCGGCCAGGGCCCGGGTGACACCGGTGAGTACGCCCAGCCCCGGTTCGAGGACGCCGCCCCGCGCGGCGGCCGCGGCCCCGGTGACACGGGCGAGTTCCCCCGCCCCGACTACAACCGTGGGCCGGGCGACACCGGAGAGTTCCCCCGGCCCGACTACAACCGCGGCCCAGGTGACACCGGCGAATTCCCGCGCCCCGACTACAACCGCGGGCCCGGCGACACCGGAGAGTTCCCCCGGCCCGACTACAACCGGGACCCGGGCGACACCGGCGAATTCCCGCGCCCCGACTACAACCGGGGCCCCGGCGACACCGGCGAATTCCCGCGCCCGGACATGAGCGGCACCGGCGAGTACGCGCTGCCCCAGAGCCCCCGGAACGGGCCCGGCGGGCGCGCGAACGACCCGATACCGGCCGCCGGCCCCGGCGACGGCCGTACGCCGATCTTCGACAACATCGAGTCGACCTGGCATCACAACCAGGTCGTGGACCCGGGCGCAGCGGGTTCCCAGGGCGGGGGCCGGTCGTTCCCGTCCGCGCCCGAGCCCACCCCCGGCCGGCCCGCCTCGGCCGTACCGCCCCCCTCGCACCGCGAGCCGCAGCCGGCGCCCCAGGGCCCGGGGGACTTCGAGGGGTCGGGTGCGGGCGGTGCCGGTCGGGGCGGCCGGACGGGTTCCCACTGGCGTACGTCGCCCCACAACGACGAGCGCTGGCGGCGCGCCGAGCAGGTCCGCGAACCCGCGGCCGGCGGTATCACGTCATCCGGGTTGCCACGGCGGGTGCCCCGCGCAAACCTCGTGGAGGGCGCCGCGCACCAGCCGCAGCAACCCGACCGGACTGGGCCGCAGGTGTCTCGCGCGCCCGATGATGTACGCGGCAGGCTGACCAACCTCCGCCGTGGGATCCAGCAGGGTCGCCGGGCCGGAACCGGACTCGGCGACAACCATGATCGCGGCATTGGCCCGACTTACCAGCAGGAGCGTTAGTTGAGCCCGATGAGCCAGGCGGCGCAGAATCTGAACTGGTTGATCACGAACTTCGTGGACAACACCCCCGGGGTGTCCCACACGGTGGTGGTCTCCGCCGACGGACTCCTTCTGGCGATGTCCGAAGGCTTCCCCCGTGACCGAGCCGATCAACTGGCGGCGGTGGCCTCCGGCCTGACCTCGCTCACCTCCGGAGCCTCCCGCATCTTCGAAGGCGGCGTGGTCAACCAGACCGTCGTCGAAATGGAACGAGGCTTCCTCTTCATCATGTCCATCTCCGACGGATCCTCCCTCGCCGTACTCGCCCACCCCGAGTGCGACATCGGCCTCGTCGGCTACGAGATGGCCCTGCTGGTCGATCGCGCGGGCAACGTCCTCACCCCCGACCTGCGTGCGGAACTACAGGGCAGCCTGCTGAACTGATCCATCGACCATCCGACGCCCGTCCACCCGGCCCCACGGCCGGGTGGACCCCTACCGGCACCGACCGACGGCACGACCGTCACCTTGTTGTCCGACCGGAGGATCCATGACCCCGCCCCCCGCCTCGCCCGGCCCGTACGGCGGCCATCACCAATCGCCGTACGGGGGTGAAGGCGACCAGCCATTGGTGCGCCCGTATGCCATGACCGGTGGCCGGACCCGGCCGCGCTACCAGCTCGCCATCGAGGCGCTGGTCAGCACCACGGCCGACCCCGTGCACCTCCAGGGGCTGCTCCCCGAGCACCAGCGGATCTGCCACCTGTGCCAGGAGGTCAAGTCGGTCGCCGAGGTCTCGGCGCTGCTGAACATCCCCCTGGGTGTGGCACGGATCCTGGTGGCGGACCTGGCGGAGGCCGGCATGGTGGCGATCCACCAGCCCGGGGGCGGTTCGGAAGCGGGCGGTACCCCGGATGTGACACTGCTCGAAAGGGTGCTCAGTGGACTTCGCAAGCTCTAGCGGCGCTCCTCCCGCACGCGCGACCACCTCGGCGAAGATCGTGGTGGCGGGTGGCTTCGGCGTGGGCAAGACCACGTTCGTCGGCGCGGTCTCGGAGATCAACCCGCTGCGCACCGAAGCCGTGATGACCTCGGCCTCGGCGGGGATCGACGATCTGAGCCACGTCCAGGACAAGACCACGACGACCGTGGCGATGGACTTCGGCCGCATCACGCTCGACGACGATCTGATCCTGTACCTGTTCGGTACGCCGGGCCAGGACCGCTTCTGGTTCATGTGGGACGACCTGGTGCGCGGTGCGATCGGCGCCGTGGTGCTGGTGGACACCCGCCGGCTCGCCGACTGCTTCCCCGCCGTTGACTACTTCGAGAACTCCGGGCTGCCCTTCGTCATCGCCCTCAACGGCTTCGAGGGACACCAGCCCTACGCCCCCGAAGAAGTCCGCGAGGCACTCCAGATCGGCCCGGACACCCCCATCATCACCACCGACGCGCGCCACCGCGGCGAGGCCAAGAGCGCGCTCATCACGTTGGTCGAGCACGCTCTGATGGCCCGGCTCAAGTAGCGGTCGCCGTCCGGAGGTTGTCGGAAACCCGACGGAGAGCGGGCTGTGTCGAACGACACGGCCCGCTCGTCATTCATAACGTTTCGACAGAGATATGACTCGGCCCCCGATACAGAGCGCGATCGCTTCACTCCGCTGCGCACTCAAATAGTTCGGTATTCGACATATCTCATCCGTAACGCCCCTTTTATCTCTGGTCCAGACAACGCACTGAGCGTTTTGCGCACTGTTTGGAAAGCACCGGCGTTGCGTGCTGGAATTCGCTGAACTGGGCAGTCAGGAGCTCAGCTGGGAACGGCACGAATCAGGTGCCGACGCCGAGAGGTTGTTGGTCGAGTGAGGCGAAGCAAGCCGGACCCCGCGCAAGAGACGCGAGGGAACTTCACCCCGCCGCCGCGTTCAGGTGCCGCGGCGTCGTCCGCCGAGGCAGCGGAGCCACCCGTACCCAGTGGTGGCCGCATCTCCCCTCGGAACTGGCGGGTGCGCGGCCGGCTGTACGCGATCCTGCTCATCCCCGTGCTCGTCGCCCTGGTCTTCGGTGGCTTCCAGGTCGCCTCCTCCGTCTCGACCTGGAACGAGGCACGGGACGCCGAGCGCACCGCCCGGGTCGTCCGGGCCGCCACCACCTACGCCCACGCCCTGGTCAACGAGCGCGATCTGAGCGCCGGCCCACTGCTCAGCGGCACCAACGAGGACATGGTGACCAAGGCGCGGGCCACCAGCGACGCGGCGAAGAAGGACTTCGACAAGGCCGTCGCCGATATGCCGCAGACGCCGACCTTGAAACGCCGCCTCGAAGCGTTCCGAGCCGCCGAACCTCAGCTGGCCGCCCTGCGCCGCAACGCCTACACCGACCGCCTGAACGGTGTGAAGACCGAAGAGGGCTATGTCACCGTCGAGCACGGGCTGACCGAGTTCGCCAATGAGCTGGGCCTGGGCACCGGCAATATCACGTCTTACGGCCGTACCGTCTACGCGGTATCCCTGGCCAAGGGTGCGGAGTCGCTACAGCGCTCCATCGGCACTCATCTGCTGGTCAAGCCCGGTCCGTCGGCGACCGACCGCAAGATCCAGCTCACCGCCTTCACCTCGTACGTCTACCTCGAGGGCATCGCCGTCGGGGAGTTCGAGGCCGCCGGCACACCGCAGGACGTGACCCGGCTCGAGGACACCCTCACCGCGTCCGGGAAGGATGCGCAGAAGCAAATAGCCGAGGCGAAGCGGAAAGCCGAGGCGGGCGGCAAGAAGTTCGTGCCGCCGCCCGGCATGGACCAGATGATCAAGGCCATGGGCAGCGGTGCGAGCCCCTCCGCGCTGGCCGCCCGGGGGGTCACCCCGGATGCCTGGTTCAGCGCCTCCACGGTCAAGTTCAACGCCTACCGGGACGTCGAGCAGACCCTGGTGAACCGGGCCGTGAACGAGGCGGCGCAGATCTCCTCGGACGCCCGGCGCGATGCGATCGTGAACGGCGCGATCGTGGTGCTGGCACTCCTCGCCGCCTTCTTCGTGGCCGGCCGGATGGCCCGCTCGATGAGCCATTCGATGCGGCAACTGCGCAACGCCGCCTTCGAGGTCGCCGACAAGCGGCTGCCGGCGGTGGTCGACCAGCTCTCCCGCACCGACCCCGGACGGGTGGACACCCGGGTCAGCTCGATACCGATCAACACCCGGGACGAGATCGGCGAGGTGGCCCGCGCCTTCGACCAGGTGCACCGCGAGGCGATCCGGCTCGCGGCCGAGCAGGCGATGCTCCGCGGCGGCGTCAACGCGATCTTCACCAACCTTTCCAGTCGCAACCAGGGTCTGATCGAGCGGCAGCTGACCCTGATCTCGGAACTGGAGAACCGGGAAGCCGATCCGGACCAGCTGGAGCACCTCTTCCGGCTGGACCACCTGGCCACCCGTATGCGGCGCAACGGCGAGAACCTCCTGATTCTCGCGGGCGAGGAGCCCGGCCGGCGCTGGAACCAGCCGGTGCCGCTGATCGATGTGCTGCGCGCCGCCTCCTCCGAGGTGGAGTCCTACGAGCGCATCGAGCTGGCGGGCATCTCCGAGAGCGAGATCCACGGCACCGCGGTCACCGACCTGGTGCACCTCCTGGCCGAGCTGCTGGAGAACGCCACCACCTTCTCCTCCCCGCACACCAAGGTGCGGGTCACCTCGACCCGGCTGCCCGACGGCCGGGTGGTGGTGGAGATCCACGACAAGGGCATCGGCCTGACCGCCGAGGACTTCGCCGACATCAACCACAAGCTGGCCAATCCGCCGACGGTGGACGCCTCGGTCTCCCAGCGCATGGGGCTCTTCGTGGTCGGCCGCCTCGCCGACCGGCACGGCATCCGGGTCCAGCTGCGCCCCTCCGGGGAGCAGGCGGGCACCACATCGCTGGTGATGCTGCCCGAGGCGATCACCCACGGCGGTGGCGGCGAGGAACTGCCCCAGGACGACTTCACGGTCTCCCGCCTGGTCCCCGAGCCGCGGCCCGCCCCGCCTTTCGGGGACGTGACCGAGCTGTCCTCGCGCACCGCCGCCGAGCTGGGCTTCGACGACTCCGCCTACGAACGGGACCAGGGGCAGAACCAGTTCCTGGGCCAGTACAGCGGAATGGGGTCCACCGCGCCCGAACAGGAGCCGCGGCATGACCAGGCAGCCGCCGATCCGCTGGCACAGTCCTCGTACCAGAATTCCGCCTTTTCACAACCGGAAGCGGATTACACAGCTCAAACGGAATCCGAACAGCAGCCGTACATCGGCTACAACTCACCCGCCCAGCAGGGAGAGTGGGGCGATTCCGGATCTTTCGAGATGCCCTACGCGTCGCAGTTCGGGACCGAAGCGGAATCAGGACCCGGCGCTCCCGAAGTTTCTCGGGACCGCGTAGAGTTCCACCGTCCGGGCCCTTCCCCGAGCGGAATCCACTCGATGACCGACGCCGGACTTCCGCGTCGGGACAAGCAGTGGCGGCCGTCCGAGGAGACAGGGACTCAGGGGATGGTCGGGGACCCGGCGGCGCATATGGCGCCGGAGCGGCCCCGGCAGGTCCCCCAGCAGCAGGAGGACGGTGCCCCGTGGCAGTCGGAGAACGACCAGCGCTGGCACCGTGCCGAGCAGCTGCGCGAGCCGAAGGCCGGCGGGATCACATCGTCCGGCCTGCCCCGGCGGGTGCCCAAGGCCAATCTGGTCGAGGGCTCCGCGGAGTCGGCCGGACAGGGCGGCCCCCACGTCTCCCGTGCCCCGGAGGACATCCGCGGCAGGTTGAGCAACCTGCGCCGCGGCGTCCAGCGGGGGCGCAGCATGGGATCCGGGACCCCCGGGCGTGACCAGCATGACCAACAGGGCTTCGGCCCCGGCAGCACCTACGATCAGGAGCGTTAGTGTGAGCCCGATGAGCCAGGCGGCGCAGAACCTGAACTGGTTGATCACGAACTTCGTGGACAACACCCCCGGGGTGTCCCACACGGTGGTGGTCTCCGCCGACGGACTCCTTCTGGCGATGTCCGAAGGCTTCCCCCGTGACCGAGCCGATCAACTGGCGGCGGTGGCCTCCGGCCTGACCTCGCTCACCTCCGGAGCCTCCCGCATCTTCGAAGGCGGCGTGGTCAACCAGACCGTCGTCGAAATGGAACGAGGCTTCCTCTTCATCATGTCCATCTCCGACGGATCCTCCCTCGCCGTACTCGCCCACCCCGAGTGCGACATCGGCCTCGTCGGCTACGAGATGGCCCTGCTGGTCGATCGCGCGGGCAACGTCCTCACCCCGGATCTCCGCGCGGAATTGCAGGGCAGTCTTCTCAACTAGCAAACATGGAGTGCGTTTCGCGCCACCGCGCCATAGGGTGCGGTGGCGCGACCGGCAAGACAGGCGAGTTGGAGGAGGACACGTGGCAACGCCCCCTAGCGGATATCCGTACGCCCACGGGCAGCCGTCCGAGCCGCGCGGAGAGGGTCCAGTGAAGCGCTTCAACTTCCCCTCCGCACCCAGCCGCCAGGCCCGCTCCCCACAGCAGCCGGAGCCACAGCGGGAGCAGCAGCCCCCGCGGCGGCAGCCGCAGCGGCCCCAGCAACAGCCGTACACGCCCTCCTACGCGCCTCAGGGGCCGTCGGAGGGGTCTTGGTACGACGCGCCTCCCGCGCCGCGTATCGAGCCCGTACAGCCGCCTGCGCGCCCCGCTCCGGAAACTTCCTCCCCCGCGGGCAGCACTCATAACCCTCTGGTGCGCCCGTACGCCATGACTGGGGGCCGAACCCGGCCCCGGTACCAGCTCGCCATCGAGGCGCTGGTGCACACCACGGCCGAACCCGCTCAGCTCCAGGGCCAGCTGCCCGAGCACCAGCGGATCTGCCAACTGTGCCGCGAGATCAAGTCGGTCGCCGAGATCTCCGCACTGCTCACCATTCCGCTCGGCGTAGCCCGCATCCTCGTAGCCGACCTGGCCGAGGCGGGGCTCGTCGCCATTCATCAGCCCGGCGGTGACGAATCCGCCGGCGGTCAGCCTGACGTGACACTGCTCGAAAGGGTGCTCAGTGGACTTCGCAAGCTCTAGCGGTGCAGCCCGCTCCACCACCTCCGCGAAAATCGTGGTGGCGGGCGGCTTCGGCGTGGGCAAGACCACGTTCGTCGGCGCGGTCTCGGAGATCAACCCGCTGCGCACCGAAGCCGTGATGACCTCCGCCTCGGCGGGGATCGACGATCTCACCCACGCACCGGACAAGACCACCACCACGGTGGCGATGGACTTCGGCCGCATCACGCTGGACCAGGACCTGATCCTGTACCTGTTCGGTACGCCGGGCCAGGACCGCTTCTGGTTCATGTGGGACGACCTGGTCCGTGGTGCCATCGGCGCGGTCGTCCTGGTGGACACCCGCCGGCTCGCCGACTGCTTCCCGGCGGTCGACTACTTCGAGAACTCCGGACTGCCCTTCGTCATCGCCCTCAACGGCTTCGACGGACACCAGCCCTACAACCCCGAAGAGGTCCGCGAGGCACTCCAGATCGGCCCCGACGCGCCGATCATCACCACCGACGCCCGCCACCGCAGCGAGGCCAAGAGCGCGCTGATCACGCTGGTCGAGCACGCGCTGATGGCCCGGCTGCGGTAGCCGAGGTCGGCGGCAGAAGCCAAAATCCCCTGCTCTCCCAGGAGAACAGGGGATTTGTGCGTTTCGGCGGGCGTCCGGCGCACTTCGGCGGGCGTCCGGCGCGCTCAAGCGCTCGGCGCGGGGCCGTGGCCACCGGGCGGTGTGCGGCCGTCCGGGGGCGGCGGGGCGCCGGGGGCGCTCAGCCCTGCCAGCTGTGCGGCGCGCTGAACGCCGGGCGGCGCTCCAGACGGCGCCAGCGGGCGGCGCTGCGGCTCGGGCGGGTGGAGCCGGCCGTCCGGTGGGTGCCGGCGGCCGCGCGGGCGAGCAGCACCGCGGTGACCGCGGCGAGCTCCTCGGCGTCGGCGTGGCCCTTCTCGACCCGGACCAGGGTGGCCGTCGCCGCGGCGGCGGGATCGGCGATATCGCTGGGTGTGCTCACGGTTGTCTCTTCTCCCTTGTCACGCGAGCGTCTCGCGCGAGGTCATGAACTCAGGGACTACTGCGGTGGGTTGCCGTGCTTACGGGACGGCAGGTCGGCGTGCTTGTCACGCAGCATCGCCAGGGACCGGATCAGGACCTCACGGGTTTCGGCCGGGTCGATCACATCGTCGACCAGCCCCCGCTCGGCCGCGTAGTACGGGTGCATCAGCTCGGACTTGTACTCCTTGACCATGCGGGCGCGCATGGCCTCGGGGTCGTCGGCCCCGGCGATCTGACGGCGGAAGATCACATTGGCGGCGCCCTCGGCACCCATCACCGCGATCTCGTTGGTGGGCCAGGCGTAGGTCAGGTCGGCGCCGATGGACTGGGAGTCCATCACGATGTACGCGCCGCCGTACGCCTTGCGCAGGATGACGGAGATCCGCGGCACGGTGGCGTTGCAGTACGCGTACAGCATCTTGGCGCCGTGCCGGATGATCCCGCCGTGCTCCTGGTCCACACCGGGCAGGAAGCCGGGCACGTCGAGGAAGGTGACCAGCGGGATGTTGAAGGCGTCGCACATCTGGATGAAGCGCGCGGACTTCTCCGACGCCTCGATGTCCAGCACCCCGGCCAGCGACTGCGGCTGGTTGGCGATGATGCCGACCACCTGGCCGTCGAGCCGGGTCAGCGCGCAGATGATGTTGGTCGCCCAGCGCTCGTGGACCTCGAGGTACTCGCCGTCGTCGACGATCTCCTCGATGACCTTGCGCATGTCGTACGGCCGGTTGCCGTCGGCCGGGACGAGGTCGAGCAGCGAGTCGCCGCGCCGGGAGGCCGGGTCGTCGGACTCGACGGTCGGCGGGTTCTCGCGGTTGTTCTGCGGCAGCAGCGACAGGAGGTAGCGGACCTCCTCCAGGCAGCTCTCCTCGTCGTCGTAGGCGAAGTGGCACACGCCCGAGGTCTCGGCGTGCACATCCGCGCCGCCCAGTCCGTTCTGGCTGACCTTCTCGCCCGTCACCGCCTGGACCACATCGGGTCCGGTGATGAACATCTGAGAGGTCTCCCGGACCATGAAGACGAAGTCCGTCAGCGCCGGGGAGTACGCCGCGCCGCCCGCGCACGGGCCGAGCATCACGCTGATCTGGGGGATGACACCGGACGCCTTGGTGTTCCGCTGGAAGATGCCGCCGTATCCGGCGAGCGCCGAGACGCCCTCCTGGATACGGGCACCGGCGCCGTCGTTGAGGGACACCAGCGGCGCCCCGGCCGAGATGGCCATGTCCATGATCTTGTGGATCTTGGTCGCGTGGGCCTCCCCCAGCGCCCCGCCGAAGATCCTGAAATCGTGTGCGTAGACGAACACCGTCCGTCCGTGGACGGTCCCCCAGCCGGTGACGACACCGTCGGTGTAAGGCTTCTTGGCCTCGAGCCCGAACCCGGTCGCACGATGCCGCCGCAGCGGCTCCACCTCGTTGAAGGACCCCTCGTCAAGCAGCAGATCGATCCGCTCGCGAGCCGTCAGCTTCCCCTTGGCCTTCTGAGCCTCGGTCGCCCGCTCGCTCGGGCCACGCCGAGCCTGCTCGCGAATCGCGTGCAGCTCGGCGACGCGCCCGCGAACGTCACTCGCCTCAGCAGGCGCACCTTCGAGATTGGTCATGCAATGACGGTACGTTCCCAGGCCCCCGGAAACGCATGTCAATTCCCTACAACGTCAAGGGCGTTTTGGTGGGCAGGCGGAACAGAACTGGACAGCGGCTTTCCCACTACCTGGTGTCCCAAAGGACTATCGGCCCTGTCGGCACCCCACAAACCTCCAGGCCGCGACCGGGTGAGGGGCAGGCGCGACCACCCGGATGGGCGGCAGCCGCCGGAGCGGCCGTGCGGCCGGATCGGGCAACGGAGCACGTCGGCCGACGCTCCGCTCCCCGCACCTTACTCCGGCCGCCGCCGATACCGCACCAACCGCATCCTCAGGAGCGTCGGGGCCATCGGGGCTGTCGGCGCCATCAGCGCTATCAGCCCTGTGGGGCCGAGGTCACTCCTGGGGATCCACCCCGGCCCGCAGCAGCCCGTAGGCGTAGGCGTCGTCCAGGGCCTGCCAGGACGCGGCGATCACGTTCCCCCCGACGCCGACCGTCGACCACTCCCCCTGGCCGTCCGCGGTGGAGACCAGCACCCGGGTCGTGGACTCGGTGCCGTGTTTGCCTTCCAGGATGCGGACCTTGTAGTCCACCAGCTCCATCGTCGCCAGCTGCGGGTAGATCCGCTCCAGCCCCACCCGCAGCGCCCGGTCCAGGGCGTTGACCGGGCCGTTGCCCTCGGCGGTGGCGACGATCCGCTCGCCCTTGGCCCACAGCTTCACGGTGGCCTCGTTGGCATGGGTGCCGTCCGGGCGGTCCTCGACGATCGCCCGCCAGGACTCGACCCGGAAGTAGCGGCGGGGGCGGCCTTCGACCTCCTGGCGCAGCAGCAGCTCGAAGGAGGCGTCGGCGGCCTCGTAGGTGTAGCCCGCGAGCTCCCGCTCCTTGACCCGTTCGACGATCCGGCCCACCAGTGCCCGGTCGCCGCCGAGGTCGAAGCCCAGCTCCTTGCCCTTGAGCTCGATCGACGCCCGGCCGGCCATGTCGGAGACCAGCATCCGCATGGTGTTGCCGACCCGCTCGGGGTCGATGTGCTGGTACAGATCCGGGTCGACCTTGATCGCGGAGGCGTGCAGCCCGGCCTTGTGGGCGAAGGCGGAAACACCCACATAGGGCTGGTGAGTGGACGGCGTCAGATTGACGACCTCGGCGATCGCGTGCGAGATCCGGGTCATCTCCTCCAGGGCGCCCTCCGGCAGCACCCGGCGGCCGTACTTCAGCTCCAGGGCCGCGACGACCGGGAAGAGGTTGGCATTGCCCACCCGCTCGCCATAGCCGTTGGCCGTGCACTGGACGTGGGTGGCGCCCGCGTCCACGGCGGCGAGGGTGTTGGCGACCGCGCAGCCGGTGTCGTCCTGGGCGTGGATGCCCAGCCGGGCGCCGGTGTCGGCCAGCACGGTGCGGACCACCGCGTCGATCTGGCCGGGGAGCATGCCGCCGTTGGTGTCGCAGAGGATCACCACCTCGGCGCCCGCCTCATGGGCGGTGGCGACGACCTGCTTGGCGTAGGCGGGGTTGGCCCGGTAACCGTCGAAGAAGTGCTCGCAGTCGAGGAAGACCCGGCGGCCCTGGGACCGCAGATGGGCGACGGTCTCGCGGACCATCGCGAGGTTCTCCTCGAGCGTGGTGCGCAGGGCCAGGTCCACATGGCGGTCGTGGGACTTCGCCACCAGGGTGATCACCGGCGCCCCGGAGTCCAGCAACGCCTTGACCTGGGGGTCGTCCTCGGCGCGCACCCCCGCCTTACGGGTTGCGCCGAACGCCACCAACTGGGCGTTCCGGAAGTCGATCTCGGCGCGGGCCCGGGCGAAGAACTCCGTGTCGCGCGGGTTGGCGCCGGGCCAGCCGCCCTCGATGAAGCCCACGCCGAAGTCGTCCAGGTGACGGGCGATGGTCAGCTTGTCCGCGACCGTCAGGTTGATGCCCTCGCGCTGCGCTCCGTCGCGGAGCGTGGTGTCGAAGACGTGGAAACCGTCGTCGGGCAGATCCTTCATGGTTGGTCTGGCTCCTGTCGGATGGATCTCGGTCTACCGGAATGTCCGGTTCCGCGCCCCTCCTATGATCCCTCACGCTTCGCGTCCGGTGGGATGGTCCGGAAAACGAAAAGACCCCTCGCGGGTGCGAGAGGTCTGCGCGCGGGTCTGGGGCACGGTGGCCGTCCCGTACCGGGTCGTACGGGCGGTCACTGCGGACCGGCGCGCCTGCTGCCAATAATCATGGCGAACGAGAGCACGGAGGCAGTGTGGCACATTCCGCCCCCGCGCTCCCATCCGTCTCAGGATGCGAACCGCCGGTGTCAATGAGGTGACGCCCGCGGATCAGCCCAGGGGGTGCATCCAGCCGTGCGGGTCCGGGGCGACACCGGTCTGGATGTCCAGCAGCGCCTTGCGCAGCCGCATCGTCACCTCGCCCGACTTCCCGTCGGCCACCGTCCAGTTCGCACGGGCGGACTTGACCGAGCCGACCGGGGTGATCACGGCCGCCGTACCGCAGGCGAAGACCTCGGTGAGGGTGCCGTCGGCGTTGCCCTCGCGCCAGTCGTCGACGGAGATCCGGCCCTCACCGACCTCGTAGCCGAGGTCGGCGGCGATCCGCAGCAGCGAGGCGCGGGTGATCCCGGGCAGCAGCGAACCGGACAGCTCGGGGGTCACGATGCGGTTCCCGTACACGAAGTACAGGTTCATCCCGCCCATCTCCTCGATCCAGCGGCGCTCGATCGCGTCCAGCCAGACCACCTGGTCACAGCCCTGCTCGGCGGCCTGGGCCTGGGCCACCAGGGAGGCCGCGTAGTTCCCGCCGGTCTTGGCCGCGCCGGTGCCGCCGGGGGCCGCGCGGACGTACTCCTCCGAGAGCCACACCGAGACCGGCTGCACACCGCCGGGGAAGTAGGCCCCGGCCGGGGAGGCGATCACCACGAAGAGGTATTCGTTCGAGGGCCGGACGCCCAGCCCGACCTCGGTGGCGAACATGAAGGGCCGCAGGTAGAGGGACTCCTCGCCATGGCCCGGGACCCATGCCTTGTCCTGGGTGACCAGCGCGTCACACGCCTCGATGAAGGTCTGGACGGGGAGCTCGGGCATGCCCATGCGGCGCGCGGACGACTGGAACCGCTCGGCGTTCTGCTCGGGGCGGAACGTGGCCACGGTGCCGTCGGGCCGGCGGTACGCCTTGAGCCCCTCGAAGATGGTCTGGGCGTAGTGCAGCGTCATGTTCGCCGGGTCGAGCGAGAGCGGGGCGTACGGCACGAGCTGGGCCTCGTGCCAGCCGCGGCCCTCCGTCCACTTGATGGTCACCATGTGATCGGTGAAGTGGCGGCCGAATCCGGGGTTGGCCAGAATCTTCTCCCGCTCAACGGCCGGGAGGGGGTGGGAGGAGGGCTTGAGCTCGATCGTGGGCGTCGTCATGGCAGGTAGTCCTTCACCTTCGGTTGTGGCGGACCGCGCTCACACCATCCTGCCCGTGGATCGGTACTAGGACGTCCAAGCTCTTCTTCACACAGCGGCCCCACCGGGGATTATCTCCTGGGTGGGGCCGGGGAAGGAACGTTGTGAAACGCGCGGCCCAGGTCGATGGTCGCACCCAGCCGCGCGCTGGCACAGGCTGGGGTCAGCCGGATACTCGGGCGGCGAGCGCGTCGCCGATCTCGTCGGTGGTGCGCGGCGTGTCGCCGGTCCGCTCCGCGAGATCCTGTGCGACGGAGGTCTCGATACGGGCCGCCTCGGCCTCGTATCCCAGGTGCTGGAGCAGCAGGGCCACCGACAGGACGGTCGCCGTCGGGTCGGCCTTGCCGGTGCCCGCGATGTCCGGCGCGGAGCCGTGGACCGGCTCGAACATCGACGGGAAGGCGCCGGAGGGGTTGATGTTGCCGCTCGCGGCGAGTCCGATGCCGCCGGTGACCGCGGCGGCGAGGTCGGTGAGGATGTCACCGAAGAGGTTGTCGGTGACGATCACGTCGAACCGCTCGGGCTGGGTGACGAAGAAGATCGTCGCGGCGTCGACATGCAGATAGTCCGTGGTGACCTCGGGGTACTCCTGGCCGACCCGGTCGAAGATGTTCTTCCACAGGTGGCCGGCGTGCACCAGGACGTTGTTCTTGTGCACGAGGGTCAGCTTCTTGCGCGGCCGGGAGTCGGCACGCTCGTAGGCGTCCCGGACCACGCGCTCGACACCGTAGGCGGTGTTGACGCTGACCTCGGTGGCGACCTCGGCCGGGGTGCCGGTCCGCAGGCTGCCGCCGTTGCCCGTGTACGGGCCCTCGGTGCCCTCGCGGACGACCACGAAGTCGATGTCGGGGCGGCCGGCCAGCGGGGTCGGGGTGTTCGGGAAGAGCTTCGACGGACGCAGGTTGACGTAGTGGTCGAAGGCGAAGCGCAGCTTGAGCAGCAGCCCGCGCTCGAGCACGCCCGAGGGCACCGACGGGTCGCCGATGGCGCCGAGCAGGATCGCGTCGTGGTTCTTCAGCGACTCCAGGTCCGCGTCCGGCAGGGTCTCGCCGGTGGCGTGCCAGCGCCGGGCGCCGAGGTCGTAACTCCGGGTCTCCAGCTTCACGTCCTGCGGAAGGGCGGCGGAGAGGACCTTCAGGCCCTGGGCCACGACTTCCTGGCCGATACCGTCACCGGGGATCACTGCGAGGCGAATGCTGCGAGACATACCCGGACCCTACCGCTCGTCCCATGGATTGACATAGCCGTCCGCCATTCGGACAGCCGCCCAGCGGCAATCATCCGTTCACCCCCTGTACGGTGCGCCGTTGACCGCCCGGGGGACATTCCGGTCCATGGACACACCACGGTTCGGTATACCCGAGCGGCTCGCCCGGCGGATGACCCTGGCGGAGCAGCACGAGTATCTGCGTGACCGGCTCTCCCGCCGCCGGGTGCTGCGCGGGGGCGCCGCCGCGGCGGGCACGGTCGCGGGCGCGGGGCTGCTGGGCGGGGCGGCGTGCGCGGCCGACGCCAAGCCGGCGCCGGCCGCGACCCGGAGGCCGGGGCCGGGGGCAGCCACGGTGGACGGTGCGCGGGTCGCCCCGTTCGGCCGCCATCTGGCCTTCGGCGCCGATCCGCGGACCCAGATGCGGATCTCCTGGCAGGTGCCGTTCGCGGTGCGGAAGCCGTTTGTGCGGATCGGCACGAGCCCGCTGGAGCTCACCCGCAAGGTCGAGGCCGAGGTCCGCCATCTGCACACCCCGTCGCTGGGCGGCGAGCTGCCCGCGGTGGACCAGTTCTATCTGCACGCCGGGGTGGAGGGCCTGCGTCCCGGGGTCATCTATTACTACGGCGTCGGCCACGCGGACCGCGACCCGGCCGAACCGCGTCACTTCGCGTCCGTGGGCACCTTCCGCACCGCGCCGGAGCGGCCCGGGAAGTTCGTCTTCACCGCCTTCGGCGACCAGGGCGTGAGCTATGACGCACTCGCCAACGACCAGCTGATCCTTGGCCAGAATCCGTCGTTCCATCTGCACGCCGGGGATCTGTGCTACGCGGACACCACCGGCCATGGGAAGAAGTCCGACCTGTACGACGCCCGGGTCTGGGACTCCTTCCTCGCCCAGACCGACTCGGTCGCGGCGAGCGTGCCGTGGATGGTGACCACCGGCAATCACGACATGGAGGCGTGGTACTCCCCCGACGGCTACGGCGGCCAGCTGGCCCGCTGGTCGCTGCCGGACAACGGCCCGGACCCGCGCAAGGCGCCCGGCGTCTATTCGTTCGTCTACGGGAACGTGGGCGTGATCGCCCTGGACGCCAATGACGTGTCGTACGAGATCCCCGTCAACAAGGGGTACACGGACGGCGCCCAGACCCGCTGGCTGGACCGGCGCCTGGGGCAGCTGCGCGACCGGCCCGGCATCGACTTCCTGGTGGTCTTCTTCCACCACTGCGCCTACTCCACGACCAGCGCCCACGCCTCGGACGGCGGAGTGCGCGACACCTGGGTGCCGCTGTTCGAGAAACACCAGGTGGACCTGGTCATCAACGGCCACAACCACGTCTACGAGCGGACCGACGCCATCCGGGGCGGCAAGGTCACCCGCCGGGTCCCGGTGGAGGGCGGCGCCGACGCGGTGCGCGACGGGATCGTCTATGTGACGGCGGGCGGGGCGGGCGCGAAGCTCTACGAGTTCCCGGTGCCCGACAGCTACGAGGGGCATGTCAAGGACCTCGACGAGGTGAAGAGCTACCACTGGACGGAGGACGGGGAGAAGAACCGGGCCGGCGTGGACTGGTCCCGGGTCCGCTACACCGGCTTCTCCTTCCTCGCGGTGGAGGTGGAGCCGGGTCCCCGCCCCAGGCTGACGGTCACGGCCCTGGCGGAGTCGGGCGAGCGGGTGGACCGCTTCGAGGTCACCCGGCCCGGAGGTCAGTGACCGGTCGCACCGCCGTTGTCCCTGCGGTCCAGGGCGCGCTGGAGCGCGGCGGCCGCCTTCTTGCGGTCCGTGTCGTCGGTCTTGCGGCGGATCCTGCGGACAGTCGTCTCGGCCATGATCACATCTCCTCTGCTGAACCCCGGTGGACCGGGAGGAAGGAAAGCTTCCCGAGAAGGTGGCTGCCGGAAGGGGCGGGGGCCTGGGTGCGGCAGGGGTCACCTGCGCGATTGCACCGGCCGCTGCCGCCATCGCTGGATCCAGCGAGACGTTCGGCTTCCACAAAAGTAAGGCAGCGGAGCGTCAGTGTCTGCACAATTAGTCGGACGTCCTACTATCTGAGACGCGAACAGCGTGACATCGGCCACTGACCCAGGGTGAGCACATTTCGGCGTCGCGCCGGTGATCGAGGCCGACCCCCGTCCGGCCTCGACCAACGGCGGCCGATCGCATCCGTGGGCCGTCCCGCGCCTGGTTACCCACGTAAACTGCGGTAAATAGTGCCTACTTGACTGGTTGACGCTAGCACCGCCGCGTATCGGGCGTCCACAGATTTCCCCCTACGCGCCCCCTGACAGCACCGTGCCCCCGGACCACACGAAAGCGGTCCGGGGGCGGGGTTGCGGGGCGTGCGGGACGGCCCCTTCGGGCGGGGTCAGCCCATGTGCGGGTAGCGGTAGTCGGTCGGCGGGACCAGGGTCTCCTTGATGGAGCGGGTGGAGGTCCAGCGCATCAGGTTCTGCTTGGCGCCAGCCTTGTCGTTGGTGCCGGACGCGCGGCCGCCGCCGAAGGGCTGCTGGCCGACGACGGCACCGGTCGGCTTGTCGTTGATGTAGAAGTTGCCGGCCGCGAAGCGCAGCGCCTCGCAGGTGGCGGCGGCGGCCGCGCGGTCCTGCGCGATCACGGCGCCGGTCAGCCCGTACGGGGCGGCCGACTCCATCTGCTGGAGCATCGCGTCGTACTCGCCGTCCTCGTAGACGTACACCCCGAGGATCGGGCCGAAGTACTCGTCCTTGAAGATCTCGTTCTCCGGGTCGGTGGAGACCAGCACGGTCGGGCGGACGAACCAGCCCTCGCTGTCGTCGTAGGTGCCGCCCGCGACGATCTCGACCGTCGGATCGGACGCCGCCCGGTCGATCGCCGCCTTGTTCTTGGCGAAGGCGCGCTCGTCGATGACCGCGCCCATGAAGTTGCCCAGTTCGGTCACATCGCCCATGGTCAGCCCGTCGACCTCGGTGGCGAACTCCTCCTTGAGGCCGTTCTCCCACAGGGAGCGCGGCACATAGGCACGGGAGGCCGCGGAGCACTTCTGGCCCTGGAACTCGAAGGCGCCGCGGGTCATCGCCGTCTTCAGCACCGCCGGGTCGGCGGACGGGTGGGCGACGATGAAGTCCTTGCCGCCGGTCTCCCCGACCAGCCGCGGATAGGTCTTGTAGTTCTCGATGTTGTTGCCGACCGTCTTCCACAGGTACTGGAAGGTCCGGGTCGAACCGGTGAAGTGGATGCCCGCGAGGTCCGGGTGGGCCAGCGCCACCTCGGAGACCTCCTTGCCGTCCCCCGTGACCAGGTTGATCACGCCCTTGGGCAGCCCGGCCTCCTCCAGCAGCTCCATCAGCAGCACGGCGGCGTGCGTCTGGGTCGGCGACGGCTTCCAGATCACCACATTGCCCATCAGGGCGGGGGCGGTCGGGAGGTTGCCCGCGATGGCGGAGAAGTTGAAGGGGGTGATCGCGTAGACGAACCCCTCCAGCGGCCGGTGGTCGGTGCGGTTCCAGACCCCGGGCGAGTTGGTCACCGGCTGCTCGGCCAGGATCTGACGCGCGAAGTGGACATTGAAGCGCCAGAAGTCGATCAGCTCACAGGGGGTGTCGATCTCGGCCTGCTGCGCGGTCTTCGACTGGCCCAGCATGGTGGAGGCGGCCAGCTTCTCCCGCCAGGGGCCGGAGAGCAGATCGGCGGCCTTGAGGATGACCGCGGCGCGGTCGTCGAAGCTCAGCGCGCGCCACGCCGGGGCCGCGGCCAGGGCGGCGTCGATCGCGTCCCGCGCGTCCTGCCGGGTGGCGTTGGCGTAGGTGCCCAGGCGGGCGGAGTGGTCGTGCGGCTGGACGACGTCGAAGCGCTCCCCCGCTCCCATCCGCTTCTCACCGCCGATGGTCATCGGCAGGTCGATGGGGTTCTCGCCGAGCTCCTTGAGCCTGGTCTCGAGGCGGGCGCGCTCCGGGGTGCCGGGGGCGTAGCTGTGCACCGGCTCGTTCACCGGCACGGGGACCTGGGTGACGGCGTCCATGATGGCCGTTGTCTCCTTCGATCGTCGGGTTGCGAGGTCTGCGATGGCGGGAGCGGTCAGCGACGGCCGACCAGCGAGCGCAGGAAGAATGTGAGGTTGGCGGGGCGCTCCGCGAGGCGGCGCATGAAGTACCCATACCAGTCTGTGCCATACGGGACGTAAACCCGCATACGGTGACCTTCGGCCACCAGCCGCTCCTGCTCCGCCGCGCGGATCCCGTACAGCATCTGGAACTCGTACTCGTCCAGCTTGCGCCCGAGCCGGTGCGCGAGGTCCTGGGCGATGGCGACCATGCGCGGATCGTGCGAACCGATCATGGGGTAGCCCTCACCGGCCATAAGGATCTTCAGGCAGCGCACATAGGCCCGGTCCACCTCGCGCTTGTCCTGGTGGGCGACGCTCGCCGGCTCCTTGTACGCGCCCTTCACCAGCCGCACCCGGGAGCCTTCCCCGGCCAGTGCCCGGCAGTCGTCCTCGGTCCGGAAGAGATAGGACTGGAGGACCGCGCCGGTCTGCGGGAAGCGGCCGCGCAGCTCGGCGAGGACGGCGAGGGTGGAGTCCACCGTGGTGTGGTCCTCCATGTCGAGGGTTACCGTGGTGCCCGCCGCGGTGGCGGCCTCCACGACCGGGGTCACATTGGCCAGCGCCAGATCGTGGCCCCCGGGCAGCGCCTGTCCGAAGGCGGAGAGCTTCACGGACATCTCCGCGCGCCCCGCGAGCCCCTCGGTGGCCAGCGCCTCGGTCAGCGCCAGATAGGCGTCACGGCTGCGCAGCGCCTCGGCCCGGTCGGTCACGTCCTCGCCCAGATGGTCCAGGGTGACCTCCAGGCCGCGGGCGGTCAGCGACCGCACCGCCCCCAGGGACTCGGCCAGCCGCTCCCCGGCGATGAAGCGGTCCACCATCGGGCGGGTGACCGGCGCGGCCGAGACGATACGGCGGATGGCGGCACTGCGCGAAGCGGCGAGCAGCACGGGTCCCAGCATCGGGGCACCTCCACGATGACGGCCGATGAACGGCATCGACGACTCACCGTGAAACCTAAGGATGGCGCGGATCCCGGACCATCGACAGCTGTCACGCATCCGTGGCCGGGATCTCAGACACCTGTATGAGAATGTGAGGGGCGAATCCGGGAAGAGGCGGGACCCATGCGCGACGACTACCAGCAACTGGTGGACGAGATCACGGCGGTGCTCCGGGCACCCGCGACCCTGGAGAACCGGGACTTCGCACTGATCGCCTTCGGCGCCCAGGACAGTGAGGACGGCGAGGACACGGAGGAGCCCGCGCTGGACCCGGTGCGCACCCGCTCGATCCTCCAGCGCCGCTCGACCTCGGCGGTACGGGCCTGGTTCGAGGCGTTCGGGATCGCACGGGCGCAGGCGCCGCTGCGGATTCCGCCCGACCCGGCGGCCGGGGTGTTCATGGGACGTATCTGCCTGCCCGTCCGGCACCGCGGGGTGGTGCACGGCTATGTCTGGCTGCTGGACGACGGCCATCTCTCCGATCTGGAGCTGGGCGGCCCCACGGGCGCCCCCGACCCCCGGCTGGCCCGCGCCATGGAGACCGCGGCCCGCATCGGGGCACTGCTGGCGGCCGAGGCGCGGGCCGGGGAGGAGCTCGGCGAGCTGCTGCGCGATGTGCTGACCGCACCGCCGGCCGGACGGGACGCCGCCCGCACCCAGCTGCGGACCGCGCTGCGCGGAGCGGCCGACGGGCCGCTGGCGCTGGTGGCGGTGGTGCCATGGACACCGGGGACCGGCGAGGACGCGGACCACCCGGGCCTCCCCCACCTCCCGGGCATCGTGGCCGCGTGCGCGCTGCCCGGGGACGCGACGGCCGGGGCGGGGCTCGCGGCGCTGGTCCGGCTGCGCGCGGCCACCGCCCTGGACCCGGCCCGCACCACGGCCGAACAGCTGCTGCGCTCCCCCCGGGCCACGGCCGGTGGTACGGCTGCGGCCGTGGCCCGGGGGGAGCCGCCGACCAAGGCGGCCGCGGGGGTCAGCGCGCCCCGGCGCGGACTGGAGGAGCTGCCCGCCGCCTGGCAGGAGGCCCTGGCCGCCGCGCGGGCGGCCCACGCCGACCCGCGCCTGGGGCCGGTCGCGGAGTGGAGTGCCATCGGCCCGTACCGGCTGCTGGCCGCCCTGCCCGCGCTCCAGCCGGACGCCGCCGTACGGCCCCTGCTGGAGCCCGCCCACGCCGAACTCGCCCGCACCGCCGAGACCTTCCTCGACTGCGCGGGCCAGGCCGGACGCACCGCCCAGCGGCTGGGCATCCACCGGCAGACGCTCTACTACCGCCTCTCCCGGGTACGGCAGCTGACCGGTCTCGACCTGGACGCGGGCGAGGACCGGCTGCTGCTGCACATGACCCTCAAGGCCGCGCGGCTGGGGCCGCCTGTAGGTTCCGCAATTAACCGCGCACTGTACCCGTGAGATGCGCACCGAATGCGCAATTCCAAGGTTCTGTGCGCACTGACTCCGCAGGGTAACTAGCTTCCGACCTATGGCCATTCAGAGTCCAGCCCGGGTGCGTGGGAAGTACGAACAGCCGATGGCGTCAGTCCGCTACGACGACGCGTCCGTACGGAAGGTCCCGTTCAAGGATCTGCGGTTGGCGGATTTCACATGGTCGGTTCCATGGCGGAGGTTTCGCTCGGTCCACGGCCAGGCGCACTACTCAGGGCGGTACGCGTCGGCAACGATGGCCGGGCCCGTGGTCTATGAGAGCCGCTTGGAGCTGGCACGGCTTCTCCTGGCTGACATGGATCCTGCCGTGCGTGGGATCTATGCCCAGCCGTGCCACTTGACCGCCCGGGTTGGCGATCGGGTACGTCGGCATGTGCCGGACTTCCTGCTGGTCATGGAGTCGGGGGTGGTGCGGGTGGTGAACGTCAAGCCTGCGGATCGGCTCACTGATCCGAAGATCGCGGAGGCGTTGGCCTGGCCGGGTGAACTGGTCGAACGGCACGGTTGGGAGTACGAGATCTGGTCCGGGGCGGACCGGGTAGTCCTGGAGAACGTCCGGTTCCTCGCGGCCTACCGTCGCCCGGGCGTGGTCCCGGAGGTCGAGATCGAACGTGCTTGGGAAAGTGTGCAGGACGGTGACCGACTCGGCGTCGCCGAGCGACGGCTGGCAGCTGGGCGCCCCGACCACGAGGCGCGACCTCCGCTCTTGGCGCTGGTGTGGTCGGGCCGGCTGACCACTGATTTGTCCCGCCCGCTGAGTGGCGACTGGGTTCTGCGGAGGTCAGTGTGAACGCCTGGACAACGACTCTTCGGACAGGTCTGCCGCTCACCTATGACGGCGAGCAGTTCACGATCGCGGAGATCGAGGGCCGCCGCATCCTCCTTCAGCAGATGTCGGCAGAGGGCCGCCCCACTTGGCGGCAGGTCGACTTGTCGGTGCTGCTGGCACACCCCTCTACCGAGTTCCTGGTGGAGGCCTCGCCTGCGGAACCGGCAGCCGCAGTGTTGCTGGGCGGTCTCAGTAGTGCGGAGGACGACGGGCTCACCGTTCGGTTCCGGCATGTGCAAGAAGTTCGCTTCGGCTTTCAACTGGGTTCTTCCGAGCTGGCCTTGGAGGGTGAGCCACGGCCGGACTATGCGCCAGGGGTGCCTTTGATGCACCGGTACCGCGCAAAGGCCGCCGAGCTCGGAGTCGACCCAGCGACGGTGCGCCGTTGGGTGTCCAAGGTCAAGGAGGCCGGGCCAGCCGGGCTGGTGAGCAAGCGCCAGCCCAAAAGCGTGCTGGATCGGGCAGATCCGCGCTGGTTGGACATGGCACGCACGGTGATCGGGGGCCTGGAGAAGTCCAGCCGCCCGGTTCGTGGCCTGGTGTTGATGGAGATCGAAGAACGAGTGGCCAAGAAGTACGGCCGCGATGTGGTGAGGGTTCCGAAGCAGACCACGGGCTACGAACTGCTGAAGGAACTCAGCCGGGGAACCAACGCGTTCGAGGGCAGCACGAAGGGGAAGCGGTCCATCGCGAACCGCCCGCAGGGGGTCTTCGGCAAGCTGCGGGCGACGCGGCCGGGTGAGTACATCGTGCTGGACACCAACAGCCTGGATGTCTTCGCAATGGAGCCGGTGACCTGCCGGTGGGTGCAGTGCGAACTTACCGTGGCCATGGACCTCTACAGCAAGGTGATCACCGGGTTGCGTCTGACGCCGGTATCGACGAAGTCGACCGATGTGGCCGGTGTCCTGTTCGAGACGATCCGACCGCGGGAGGTGTCGTCTGCCGGAACGGGCGAGCCGCTTCCGTACTGCGGGGTTCCTTCCACGGTGGTGTTCGACGCGGAGAAGCTGGTGGACGCGCACGGCCAGCCGCTGCTGCCCGCAGTCGCAGCGGAGACGATCATCTACGACCACGGCAAGATCTACGTCTCGAACCACATCGCGAGCGTCAGCGCGAAGCTCGGCATCTCCCTGCAGCCGGCTCGCCCCTATACGCCTACCGACAAGCCGGTGGAGCGGTGGTTCAAGACGTTGAACCAGGGGCTTCTGGCGGCACTTCCCGGCTACAAGGGGCCGGACGTGCACAGCCGGGGAGAGAAGGTGGAGGACGAGGCCGTACTTCTTCCTGGACGAGCTTGAAATGATCATCCGCGAGTGGATCACTTTGATCTATCACAGGCGGCACCACCGAGGGCTGACTGTCCCGGAGATCCCGGGTCTGAAGCTGAGCCCGCTGGAGATGTTCGAGCACGGTGTGAACCGGGCTGGGCCGTTGCGCATCCCGTCCAGGCCGGGCCTCACGTTCGAGTTCCTGGAAGAGGAGTGGTGCCCCATCCACCACTACGGGGTGGAGATCAACGGGCTCCGCTACAACGGGGACGGGCTCGACGACTACCGCAATCAGATCAGCCCGCACCGCGGCGAACAGGCCGGTAAATGGCCCGTCGCCGTGGATCGCGGCGACATCCGGAAGATCTACTTTCAGGATCCGAAGCAGCCACACCTATGGCACACCCTGGACTGGGAGCATGCCCCGGCATTGGATGGGCCGGCCAGCTTGGAGGCGTTGAAGTACGCACGTCGGATCGCGGCCAAGACGCATCGTTTCCCGGACACCAAACGCGCCCTGATCGAGTTGCTGGAACGCTGGGGTGCCGGGCTGACCGAGGACCGGACCGAGCGGCGCATGGCGGTGCGCTTGTCGCAGGACCGGCTGCGGCTGGTCGGCGAAGACGACCCCGAAGTCGACGAGATCGCCGCGCTTCCCTCCGTGCGCCGTCTGGCAGCGCTCGGTTCGCCGGACGCGGGAGCGGGTCGGGAGGCAGTATCAGATCTGCAGTTGGTCGCGCCTGCGGATGAGGACCTGGGCGGAGACGACGACGAGGACGAGGAGTGCGAGGCAGCCCCGGCAGACGAGGAGTCCTCGGGACCGGTCGATGAGGATGAGTACTACTCCGACGTCTGGGAGAGCCGTTGAGTCCGGCCGAGGGCCTCGTGCCGTTCGAAGGCGACGACCGCCAGTACTCGCCCACCCGGCTTCCGGGCTGGCTGCAGGAGGTCAACGGCCCGGACCGCGTCAAGCCCAAGCAGCTCACCCGGGCCGAGCTCGCCGGCCTCTCGCCGCGGGATTTGTTGGTGCACAACGACGGCCGGGAGGTCTGGCACGCCAATATCGGCCCGATCGACACGCCCCAGCTCCTCGCGCTGCACGATGGGCTTGCGGAGATCGTGGAGTCGAACCGGCACGACGGCGACAAGACCAAGCCGGCCGCGCTGGTGGACGCGTATCCGGGGCTGGGGAAGAGTACAGCAGTGCGGGCTTACGGCTGTGGGCTCTACCGCAAGCAGGTCGCCCTGCGAGGGGAGACCACGCCCAGCGGGGACCGCAGGGTCCCGGTGATCTACATCGCTCTCAGCGGCAATACGCAGATCCGCGGGCTGAACGCCTCGATCTGCCGCTTCTACGGCCTGCCGGTCACCGGGGACGCCGACACTCTGGCCGAGCGGGCCGTCGACGCGGTGCTGAGCATGAAGACCACCGCGATCATCGTGGATGATGTGCACTTCCTGGCGGGCTCGAGGACCAACTCGTCCAGGATGGCCAACCAGTTGAAGTATCTGTCGAACGTCTTCCCGGTCACCTTGATCTATGTGGGTGTCGGAGTCCAGCACCGCGGCATCCTCAAGGAAGGGCTGGGCCACGGAGACTCTCTCTTCGCCCAGTTCGGGCGCCGCACCACCCCGCTGACCCTGCGGCCTTTCGAGGTCGAAAGCGAGCAGGGCCGTCTGCGGTGGAGGACGCTGCTGAAGACGATCGAACAGCAGCTGGTCCTCGCGGAGAAGTTCCCCGGCATGCTGGCCGAGGACCTCTCGGACTACCTCTACGCCCGCTCGACCGGGCACTTCGCCTCGCTGATGTCGCTGATCAACCGCGGCTGTCTGCGGGCGATCCGCCACGGTCACGAGCGCCTCGACGAAGACCTGATGAACCAGGTCAAGAACGACGCGGCGGCGGAGGAGGCCCGCGTGGAACTCGAGGCCGCTATCAAGGCAGGGCTTTTGACCACGCGCCCGGTTACGCGCTCACCGTCCCTGAAGCGGCCGGCATGACGCTCTGGACTCCCGACCGCATCCCCCTCGTGGTCACGCCGCTGCCCGGCGAGGCACTGGAGAGCTGGATCGGCGCCTACGCCCGACGTCTCCGCGTCACCAACAGCGTCTTCCTCGAAGCCGCCGGGCTGCCCGGTGCCCGCACGTCACACCTTGCGTTAGGGCTCACCGCCGACGAAGCGGCCGCCTTGGAGCGGGCCACCGGCGTCGAACGGCAGGTACTCACCCACATGACGCTCGAACCCTACGACGGACTGGCAGTGGCGATCCTGCCCGACCGGCGCAAACTGACCAGACCACCGGCCTGGAGATTCAGCGGAAGCCGAGCCCGCTACTGTCCTGGGTGCCTGGGCGAGAACGCCGGCCGCGGACCGGTCTTCTGGCGCCTCCCGTGGGCCTTCGCCTGTCCCAACCACAACACGCTGCTGCTGGACTTCTGTCCCGACTGCCACCAGCCCCCGCATCCCTGGAAAGCAAGGCGGCTCGGCCCCCGCGCAACGGGCACCTGCACGCGAGCCCACAAGAGTCTCGGTCTCAGAGCGGCCTGCGGGGCTGACCTCACGCAGGCCCCGGCCACCCCGCTGCCCGCCTCGGGACTCGTGCTGGCCGCCCAGCGGTACATCACCACCCTGCTGAACGGCGAACCAGCCGCAAGGCCGACCGCACTGGCCGAGGTCAAGCAGCGCTACGCTCTGGCCTGGCGCATTCTGCGTGGCCTGCACACCATCGCTGACCGGGCACCGGAAGTCCTGCACACCGTGGTGACCGAATGCGGCGGAGAGTTACCACAACTGACCAGCGAAGATGTCGGGCACGACGCCCACAACGCCGCCATCGGCACCGCACTGGCCCGCATCGCCCTCCACCCCGGCCATGCCGACCACGAGGCACTCTTCGAGTGGATCCTCGAAGCCGACCGCTCACTGCTGAAGACCTCGAAGAACAACATCGGCGCGATGGCCGACCGATGGACCTGGAGCGGTCCCGAACTGGTCGGGCGCGTGCTGGCCAAGCTCGACCCCCAGGCCACCTTGCACGCCCGGCTTCGTTACGCCAGCGCGAGCCCCCGACCGCGCTGGCCGGACCTCCACGCCGACGCCATCACCCGTCGGGCGACGATGATCCCTGCCATGCTCTGGCCCGGATGGACGATGCGCCTGCTCCCGCGGCCCAAGGACAACAAAGACCCTCGCGCGGGCACGTTCCGGCGTGGCTGCAGCAGCTTTCTCCTGCTTCCCGGCGGGCCGCCCCAACTGAACTTCGAACGTGTCGGCCCGCTCCTGGGCAATCACGAGATCAATACCGATCGTGACAGCATTGAACGACGCCTCTATCTCGATCATGACCTGACACCCCTGGCATCCACACTGGCCCAACTCGCCCGCGCCTTGGACCAGCACGGCTCTCCCATCGACTACGCCCGACGGCGAGCCCCCTTCACCAGCACCACGGTCACCCTCGATCTCGATAGATATGCACGGTTATGCGCCCAGCAGGGCTGGAACCCCGGTCAGCGGCATCGCGTCCTCCTCATGCGCGCGTATCTGCTCATGCTGCTGACCGGCGAGGTTCGTCCCCCGCCCGAAGGGGCGTCCTACCGATTCGCATGGCACTGCTCGGAGTTCCGGTTCCATGCGCCCCGCGCCCTCCGCTCATTCCTTCGCCAGCAGGCCGAAGACAACCTCACCCACCACAAGATCATCGAACCCGTCACCTGGGAACCACCCCAGGCATGGGTGGCCGGCGTCCGATGGCCCGGCCTCTCGCCCACAGACGTCGTCACAGCCGAATTCCGTGACCTGCTGGCAATGGCCGGCACCGTCCATGAGGCCGCTGACGCTCTCGGCCTGGCCACCGAACACGTCCGTCTCTACTGCGATCTCACGGAAACCGGCGCAGCCACCCCAAGCCACGTGATCGGCAAGCACCTCAGCACACGCACCGTGAGAAAGGCCAAGATCCGCGAAGGCGTCCTTGCCCCGGACCAACTCCGTGACCTCTACGTGAACCAGAAGCTGGAACTCACGCACATCGCCAACCTGGCGTCCTGCAGACCCGGCACAGTCCGCCGACTCCTCCGGCAAGAAGGCATCCCACTCCGCCCCCGGCCACGACGGATCCCGGACCGCCCCGGCATCACCCGCGAATGGCTCCACAACGAGTACATCGAACGCCAACGCGACATCGCCAACCTCGCCCGCGAACGCGGCGTCACCCATTACCACCTCACCAAGATGGCCAAAGCCTGGGGCATCCCGATCCGTCCCTCCGGAGGCCACTGCTACAGCGCTGTCGGACACCTGGACCTTCGCCATCCCCTGTCGGAGGACATGCGCAAAGTGGTCATGACCGCGCAGGCCATCGACCGGCTTCGGGCCGTCACCCAAGTCCCCGGTCACGCCAGCTTCGCCGCCGCCGCTCGGAGGAACTCCACGGGAAGCGACCACGCCTTCCGCCAGCGAGTGATCCGGATCGAAAAGACGGTCGGGTTCCAGATCATCGACCGTGCCGCCAAGCCCCTCGCACCCACCGAACGCGGACGCGAGTTCCTGCGCGAAGCCCACGAGATCCTCCACACCGCGGACGCCGTCCAAGAACTGGCCAGGCCCGGATCCAGAAGAGCCGCCCCTGACCCTCGCCATCAGATCACCGATCAGTGACGAGTACGCCCAGTCATCACAATCCGTCACCACGGCAGCCGCCCAGCCACGGGCAACTACCACTGATTGCTTACAGCGGACCGACGCAACCAGTGCTCACAGACCCCGGATTCCAGCGTTTCCGCAGGAACCAATGCTCACGAATCTGCGGAACCTACACGCTGATCTGGGTTCCGCAGTTCCGCGAGCACTTCCACGTGATCATGAGCACCGATCGAGCATTTCCGCGTGATCATGGGCAGCGGTAACGTTCAGTAGCGGTCAGTTGTCGACTGTTAACGATCTCCCGGTTTGGGTGATGCGCCTGCTTCGCACCGTTCAAGTATGGCCGGACAGCGCCCGCGAAGAAGCCGCAGCAGGCACAACACCCCTACCGCGTCGATTCGGTACGTCGACGGGTCGACTCGCGAAGTCCCCTTCGACCTGTTGCGGTTGAAGGACTTCGACGAGTCGGACCCGTGGCGCCGGGTCCGTTCCGTACACGGGATGGCGCACTACTCGGGCGACTACGCCTCGGCGACGACGGGTGGCCAGGTCGTCTACGAGAGCCGCCTGGAGCTCGCCCGTCTACTGCTCGCCGACTTCGATCCGTCGGTGTGCGGCATCTACGCTCAGCCCTTACGCATGGTGGCGCGGATCGGAGAGAGGGTACGCAGCCACGTCCCAGACTTCCTCCTGGTGATGCGCTCGGGGACGGTGCGGGTCGTCAACGTCAAACCGGCTTCGCGCCTGCAGGACCCCAAGGTCGCGCAGGCGTTGGCGTGGCCAGGGCAGTTGGTCGAGCGGCACGGCTGGGAGTACGAAGTCTGGTCGGGCGCCGAGCCGACCTTGCTGGAGAACATCAGGTTCCTCGCCGCCTATCGGCGCCCCGGCGTCGTGCCCGCCGACGAAGTCGAGCGGGCCTGGCAGGAGGTCGTCGACGGGGAGGAGGTGCGAGCGGGCAGGGTCGTGCCCGGCCGGCGCGGATGGTGCTCGGCGGACCGTCGTGGTTGCGTCGGGTGTCAGGGGCGGCGGGCAGCCCAGACAGTGCGCTCGGTCCGCACGGCGAGGTCGCCGCGGCGGGCGATGCTGTGCGGGCCGCTCTCGTCCAGGAGGGCGTCGAGGGCGGCGAGGTCCTCGGCGTCCAGCCCGGGGGCGGCGACGCCGCGGATGCGCTCAAGGCTCCGCAGGGCGTAGCGGCCGACCGCGTCGCTGCGGGTGCCGTCGATGTTGACGGTGACGGTGCGCTCGTCCTCGACGTCGAAGCCGGCGGCGGTCAGCATCGGCCCCCAGTCGGCGCCGCGGTGCGGGACGTGTTCGGCGTGGAAGTGGTCGGTCGCGGCGTGGGCCCGCTCCTCGAGTCCGGGCCGGTCCTCGGGGGCGTGGGCGGGCAGGAAGCGGGGGAAGCCGTCGAGCTCGACGACGGCGAACAGCCCGCCGGGGCTGAGGAGTTCGTGGACGGTGCGCAGGGCGCGGTCGGGGCGGGCCATGTGGTGCATCGAGGCCGAGGCCCACACCAGGTCCGGCCGCCCGAGGTCGGGCCAGGCGTCCGCGTCGAGGTCGGCCTCGACGGTGTGCACCCGGCCGTCGAGGCCGCGGGCGCACGCCTTCTCCCGCAGCAGCGTGAGGTGGCCGGCGGAGGAGTCGACGGCGGTGACGTGCGCGTCGGGGAAGCGGTCCAGGAGGGCGAAGGTGCCCGCTCCGGTTCCGGAGCCCAGGTCCACGATCCGGCGCGGTTGCGCGGTGAGCGGCAGCCGGGCGGTGATGTCCGCGATGTGCGCCGCGAGGACCTCCGCGTCCAGGTCGAGGATCTCCGCCTGCCCGGCGTCGTCGTGCTCCTCGCCGTGGCGGTGCGGTCCGTCGTGGTGGGAGGCGTGCCCGTGTTCTGAGGTCATGCCCCCACCGTACGACCGTCATGCGCCAAGAGCACTAAACCTTGCGTATTACGCATGGAGGAGGTGCGGTGGACTGCTCGTGGCGCAAGTCCGGCGGCCTCTGCGGGGGCCGGGCCGCCGACGTTCAACGGCAGGAGCCCTCGGTACGGTCGCAGTCGGCGCTGTCGCCTGCGGTGTCGCGGTGGCCGCGGCGGGCGTCGCGGTCGAAGATGCCGATGATCTCGCACGGTCCACCCTCGGCCCCGATCGCGTGCGGCATCATGGTGGGGAACTCGGCGGCCTGGTTGGTCTCGATGCGGAAGCGGCGGTGGCCGAGCATCAGGACGGCGGTGCCGGAGAGCACGACGAGCCACTCGCGGCCCGGGTGCGCACGCATGCGGGCGGGATTGTCCGGCGGCGGTTCAGTCATCCGCTGCCGCATAACGCTCATGCCGGGGTCACCCTTCATCGGCCAGCGCATCAGGCCGTGGGCGCCGTCGATCATCGGGCTGATGACGACGTCGTCGGCGGCATTCTCCACGAGCTGGTCGAGCGTGGTGTCCAGGGCGCGGGCGAGAGTGACGAGCTGGTCCAGGGCCAGGCGGCGCTGACCATTCTCGATCCGGCTCAGCGAGGACTGACTCAGGTTGGCCCGGGTGGCCAGCTCCTCCAGCGACCAGCCCTGCGCGACGCGCAGGGCGCGGATGCGTTTGCGTACGAGGCTGTCCAGCGCTCCATCTTCTTGCGTCATAGGCAACAGTCTATGCCCTGGCTGCAAGGCGGGCTTAGTGTCGGAGCCAGATGTTGAACCGGGGGCACGGACGAAAGGGGCGCGACATGTCTGCGCAGACCTCCCACTACAGCGGCGATTCCTGGCCCGGCGGCACGGTGGACGTCGTGGTGATCGGCGGCGGTGCGGCCGGCCTGAACGGCGCGCTCATGCTCGCACGTTCCCGGCGCTCTGTCCTCGTCGTCGACAGCGGCACTCCGCGCAACGCCCCGGCCGAGGCCATGCACGGCTTCATCGTCCTGGACGGCATCGCGGCCGTCGGAGATCCTCGCGCGCGGTCGGGAGCAGGTCCGCCACTACGGCGGGCGGGTCGTCTTCGGCGAGGTCGCCTCGGTCGAGCCCGCGGAACCGGTCGCCGGCGATCTGCGGTTCGCCCTCACTCTCGCCGACGGCCGCAGCGTGAGCGCGCGCCGGGTGCTGGTGGCGACCGGGCTGCGGGACGTACTGCCCGAGGTGCCGGGCCTTGCCGGGCACTCGCCGCGTGGTGCACTGCCCCTACTGCCACGGCTGGGAGGTGCGCGACGAGCCGATCGGAATCCTCGCCACCGGACCCGGCTCCCCTCCACCACGCGCTGCTGTTCCGGCAGCTCACCGACGACCTCGTCTACTTCTCCAACGGCACGCAGGTGGACCAGGACACCCGCGGCCGCTTCGCCGCCCGCAATATCCGCGTCATCGACACCGCGGTGACCGAGATCGTGGCCGACGACGGCGCGCTGGCCGGTGTGCGGCTGGCCGTCGGCACGGTCGTCGCCCGGCGGTTGCTCGCCGTCGCCACGCAGATGCAGGCCCGCACCGAGGGCCTGGACGGGCTGAAGCTGCCGATGGAGGACCTGCCCGACGACATGGGCCGCCGGTTCGCCTCCGCCATGGCCGGCACCACCGACGTCCCCGGGGTGTGGGTGGCCGGCAACGCCACCGACCTGACCGTCCAGGTCGGCGCCGTCGCCGCGGCCGGCGCCCTGGCCGGTGCCCACATCAACGCCGTCCTCGCCGCCGCCGACACCGACGCGGCCCTCACCGCCACCCAGGCCGGGGCCACCCCGGCCTGACCCCTCCCGCGCGGTCGCCGCGGCACCGCTCCCGGCGGTGACCGCGGCCAACGCCCCCCGCTCCACCTCCCCCTCATGCGACCGGACCTGTTCCGGCGCCGAGCCCGCATGCCCTTTTCGGAAGGACGACATGAGCATCAACCAGCCTCCCCAGGCGGCGCCCCAGCCGGCGAGCGACGGGGGCGCACCGGACGCGCGTCAGCTCCGCGCGATCCTGATCACCGTCTCGATCGCGCTGATGGCCGTCATCGCCTCGGTGTCAGGGCTGAACGTCGCCCAGACCCACATGGCCGTCGAGTGGGGCGCCTCCCAGACCACCGTCCTGTGGATCATCAACATCTACACCCTGGCCCTGGCCGCCCTGCTCCTGCCGCTCGGCGCGATCGGCGACCGGCTGGGCCGCAAGCCCATGCTGATCACCGGCCTGATCGTCTTCGGCGCGGCCAGCGTCGTGTCCGGGCTCGCCCCGTCGGCCGCGGTGATGATCGGCGCCCGCGTGGCCGCCGGCGTCAGCGCAGCGATGATCATGCCGATCACGCTGTCCGTCATCACCTCGACCTTCCCCGAGGAGGAGCGCGGCAAGGCCATCGGCGTGTGGACCGGCGTCGCCGGCGGTGGCGGCATCCTGGGCATGTTCCTCTCCGCCCTGCTGGTGGACGTCGCCGACTGGCGGTGGCTGTTCGTACTGCCCGTCGTCCTGGTCGCCGTCGCCCTGGCGATGACGTTCAAGTCGGTGCCCGACTCCCGCGAGCACGCCACCCACCCCTTCGACACCGTCGGCGCGCTTCTCTCCGTCGTCGCCGTGGTCGGGCTCATCTTCGTGCTGCAGGAGGGCCCCGAGCGCGGCTGGACCGACCCGGTCACCCTGGCCAGCCTCGCCGTCGGCGTGATCGCCTCAGCGGTGTTCGTCGCGTGGGAGCTGCGCCGTCGCGACGCCTCGCTCCTGGACGTACGCCTCTTCCGCGAGCGCGGCCTGGCCGGAGGCTCCATCACCCTGCTCGTCGTCTTCGGCGTCCAGGCCGGCATCGCCGTCGTCCTCTTCCCCTTCTTCCAGGCCGTGCTCGGCTGGTCGGGGCTGCTGTCCACCGTGGCGATGATGCCCATGGCCGTCATGATGATGATCACCTCCGGCCTGGCCCCCAAGATGGCCGCCAAGACCGGCGCCCGCTCCACCATGAGCGTCGGCATCACCCTGTCCACCCTCGGCCTCGCCCTGATGGCTCTGTTCGTCTCCGTCGACGGCGGCTACCTCTCCATCCTGCCCGGCATGCTCGCCATGGGCATCGGCATGGGCCTGGCGATGACCCCGTCCACCGAGGCCATCACCAGCTCCCTGCCCCGCGCCAAGCAGGGCGTCGCCTCCGCCCTCAACGACGTCACCCGCGAACTCGGCACCGCTCTGGGCGTCGCCCTGCTCGGCGCTCTCCTGGCCAGCGGCTACCGCAGCGCCATCGACGGCAAGCTCGCCGACATCCCCCAAGGGGCGGCCGACACCGCCCGCGAAGGCATCGCCAACGCCGTCGAGGCCGCACCCGGCACCGGCAACCACGCCCAGGACCTCATCGACGCCGCCCAGCAGTCCTTCGTCGACGGCTGGCAGCAGACCATGTGGGCAGGCGTCGCCGTCATGGCCGCCCTACTCGTCTACATCGCCCTACGCGGCCCGAAGAACACCGCCCCCCTCCAGACCGACGACGAGGCAGCCCCCGCATCGGCGACCGCCGGGAACGTCACCGCCCGCTGACCCCACGAGCAAGCACCGTGCGAAGCCCGCACGGCGAACGGCCGTCGGGCCCGGCACCCTCGTGCCGGGCCCGACGGCCGCACAGCGCCCCGAGCAGCGCCCGGCCCTCTCCCACCCCACACAGGAGCAACCCCCATGAGCACCATCGAGCTGACCGCGGACAACTTCGACGAGGTCATCAGCGGCAACGACTTCGTGATCATCGACTTCTGGGCCGAATGGTGCGGCCCCTGCCGCAAGTTCGGGCCCGTCTTCGAGCGGGTGTCCGAGACGATCGAGGACGTCATCTTCGCCAAGGTCGACACCGAGGCCCAGCGCGAACTGGCCCAGGCGTTCGAGATCACGTCGATCCCCACCCTCATGATCGTGCGCGAGCAGATCGCCGTCTTCCGCCAGCCCGGCGCCCTGCCCGAGGCCGCCCTGACCGGACTCATCCGACGGGCCCAGGACCTCGACATGGATGAGGTGCGCGCCCAGAGCAACGCCCCGAGCAACGAGCAGTAAGCGCCAACACCCCCAGGAAGCGCGACACTTCAGGCGTCGCAGGCCCGTCTCCGCCAGCACCCCGTCCGCCGCCGAGCCCTCCAGCAGAGGCGCAACATAGACGACGATCGCCGGTTAGGGAAACCGGCGATCGTCGAGACACTTGAAGTACCGGCCCAACCACTGCGCTCCGACTTCGGTCAGCGCTGCGCTCCCCCGATCGAAAGGCGCCTCATCACAAATCATCCTCGACGCGCTGTCGTTGCACGACCGCCCTGGAACAGGAAGGCGCAGGCTACAGAGAGTTGCAACCCCCTCCGGCTCGATACGACGGTCTGCTCATGATCGTCACCCGCGCGCTGTGCTCACCGGCAGCGGAATACCCGATCCACGCAGCAGCCGGTGCTCACCAAAACGCGGAACCTACACCGCCGCGGCGCTGAGCGCCAAGCGCTCCGCCGGAACTGCCCTGACCTGCCGTCGATCGTCAGCGGCACCGTCGTGGCTGGCCGCGCTCACGCGGCGGAGCCGCGCATACCCCGCGCCCCTTTCGGGGCGCCACCGAACCGCGGCCGACCAGCGCCGATCCGCTCAGGGCCGAGTTCAGCTCGCGGGGGCCTCGGGGGCTGCGGGAGTCGCGGGGGTCTCGGGCGCCTCGGGCGCTGCGGGCGCCTCGCCGAGGATCCGCCGCATCGCCTCGACCAGGTCGTGGGCGCTGGGCATGAGGTCGGGGTCGATGGCCATCTGGACGATCATCCCGCTCACCAGGGTCATGTAGAACGAGCCCATGACCCGCGAGGTCTCCTCGTCGACCTCGCTCTCGTCAACGCCGTGCATCATCCCCACCAGCCCCTGGCGCCCCTCCGGCTGGGCCCGCCCGAAGGCCGCGCGCAGCTCGGGGTCGTGTCGAACCTGGAGGATCGCCTCCAGCTGGGACCGCCACACCCCCTGGTGCTTGTCGAACAGCTCGAGCACCCGGGTCCACCGGGTCTCGAACCGCTCCCGCAGCCCGGCGTCCCGGCCGCCGCCGGCCGGTTCGTCCGCCTCGAAGGACCGCTGGACGTCATCGGCCCAGTCGCTCATGGAGGCGAAGAGCGCCTCCCTCATCAGGGCGTCCTTGGAGCCGTAGTGGTAGCCGATGGAGGCCAGATTGGCGCCCGAGGCGGCCACGATGTCCCGCGCCGTCGTACGGGACCAGCCCTTCTCCTCGAGGCAGCGCTTGGCCCCGGTCAGCAGATCCTCTCGATGTCCCATGCGGCCAGGGTATCCCGATCCCATACGACCGTCCTAGACGTTTGTTTTACACAGCCGTACTAGACGCTTGTTTAAGACGCTCGTATAGTCCCTGGCATGATCTCGACTTCCACCGGCCTCCGCGCCGGGCGCAGGGAATGGACCGCCTTCGTCGTCCTGATGCTTCCGCTCCTCCTGGTTTCCATGGATGTGTCGGTGCTGTACTTCGCGGTGCCGGCCATCAGCCGGGAGCTGCACCCCAGCTCCACTCAGCAGCTGTGGATCTTCGACATCTACGCCTTCGCCCTCGCCGGGCTGCTCATCACCATGGGCGCGCTGGGCGACCGCTTCGGGCGGCGGAAGCTGCTGCTGTTCGGGGCCGCTGCCTTCGGCGCCGCGTCGGTCGCGGCGGCGTACGCGCAGAGCGCCGAAATGCTCATCGCCGCACGGGCGGTGCTCGGAATCGGCGGTGCCACGCTGATGCCGTCGACGATGGCGCTGGTCCGCAATCTCTTCCTCGACGAGAAGCAGCGGGCCAAAGCGATCGCGATCTGGGCATCGGCCATGGCGGGCGGTGTCGCGCTGGGCTCGGTGATGAGCGGGGTGATGATCGAGCACTTCTGGTGGGGCTCGGTCTTCCTGATCAACGTCCCCGCGATGGTGCTGCTGCTGGCGCTGGTGCCGCTCCTGGTACCGGAGTTCAAGAACCCCGCGCCCGGTCCGTTCGACCTGCCGAGCGTGCCGCTGTCGATGGCCGCCGTGCTCCCGGTGATCTACGGACTGAAGAAGACGGCTGCCGACAACGGCCTCGGCCTGATCCCGGTGCTGTCCATCGTGGCCGGTCTCGCCATCGGCGCCGTCTTCGTACGGCGCCAACTCACCCGCCGCGCCGCGATGATCAGCCCCCAGCTGTTCCACCACCGCGGCTTCGGCCCGTCGATCGCGCTCAACGCGCTGGCCACCTTCGCCATGATGGGCTCGGCCTACTTCACCACCCAGTACCTTCAGTCGGTGCTCGGCAAGGGCGTGCTGGAGGCGGCGCTGTGGAGCCTGGCCCCGTCCGTCTGCGTCGGCATCGCCGGACCGGCGGCGGCCGCGGCGGTCCAGCGCGGTGCCAACCGGGCCTCGGTGATCGGCGCGGGCTTCGTCACCGGGGCCATCGGCTACGGGATTCTGACCCTGGCCGGGCCGGACTCGCTGTGGACCGTGCTGATCGGCGCCGCCGTCCTGGCCAGCGGGATCGTCGCGGTGATGTCGCTGGTCACCGACATGGCGATCGGCACCGTCCCGCCCGAGCGGGCCGGTTCGGCGGCCGCGCTGCTGGAGACGGGCCAGGAGTTCGGCGGGGCGATGGGCATGGCGGTGCTCGGCAGCGTCGGCACCGCCGTCTACCGGAGCGACGTCAAGGACTCGTTGGGCGGCGGACCGCCCACCGACGGGCTGCCCACCGACGCGCTCGACCGGGTGCGCGAGACGCTGGGCGCGGCCGTCGCGGTGGCCGGCCGGCTGAAGGGACAGGCCGGGGACCAGATGCTGGACGCGGCGCGCGAGGCGTTCACCCACGGGATGCGGATCGCGTGCGGCGCCGGGGCGCTGGTCCTGGTGGCGGCCGCGGTCCTGGCCCTGGTGACGCTGCGCCGGGTCGGGCCCGCCGGGCCCACGGCCGGGGGCACGCCCTCGACCGGCGGGGACGCGACGGCGGAGGGCGAGGAGACGGCGGGCCGCGAGGTGGCGCCGAGCCACTGAGCGGAGGAACGCCGGAGGGGACCTCGCCACGGTGAGGTCCCCTCCGGCGTTGTGCGCGAGGCGAGTTGACCGCCGCGCGGCGGCGCCTCACGGCCGTCCGCACACCGAATCCCCTTCGAACAAGGCGGCAACCATTTCCCGCTCGGCGGCAACCAGAGAACGGCGGCCGGACATGGCAGCCGAAGAGCTGAGCAGCCCCACGCGAGAGGAGTGACGCACCATGCGCATCCCGGCGAAGTAGACGGCTGCGCGGGCCCGGCGGGCACCTTCTCCCCGGACTACGCGTACGAGTTGGCGGGCTGACGGCCGGTCGACGCGGCCGCCTGCCCGCCGCTCCGGTCAGAGGTGGTCGATCTCCGTAAGGTCGATGTCGATCGTGAACGGGACCGAGACCTTCAGGCGGTCGCGGTAGATGCCCGTCGGCACGTAGGCGCGGGTCACCGGGTCCAGCTCGAAGACGTGGACCACCGGACGGCGCCCCTGCCCCTTCTCCACCAGCCAGAAGTACCGGATCCCCGCCTCGGCGTAGAGCTGCGGCTTGCGCTTGCGGTCGCGGTCCTCGGACTCCGGGGACACGACCTCCACCGCGAGCACGGCGTCGGCCGCGTCATACCCCGTCTCATCCGCCTCGGCCGATACTGCCTCCGCGCGCAGGACGGAGATGTCGGGCTCGGGGCGGTTGCGCTTGTCGAGGGCGATGGTCATCTCGCGACAGACTCGGAGCGACTCGGGCACCGATGCCCGGAGCCCCTTCTCCAGCAGATACATGGCCAGCGAATGAAAATGCCTCTGCGGGCTCACGAAGACGAGGCTCCCGTCGATCAGCTCAGTGTGCGGCGGGAGATCCGGCATGCGGTCAAGATCATCTGCGGTGAATCCGCCCGGGGGCGGAAAAGCCCAGGCCGGAAGCGGTTCAGCAGTCATGGTTCCTCCCATGGACGGGATTCTGGCCGCGTCACCAAGAGTAGCGGGCAGGAACGCCGGGGAGGCCACCCACACAGGTGAGCGGCGGCCCCGGCGTTGACGCGGACCCGGCTATGCGCCCAGCCCGCACAGGAAGACCTCCAGGCCCCCGAAGAACTCCCGCTCCGCCCCCACGCTCCGCGCCTGTCGTGCGGTGTCGGCCAGGTACGGGAACTCATCGGACGGCAGCTCGGAGATCGTGACCGTGCCCGCGCCGGACAGCGGTCCCAGGTGTTCGAGCTGGATCGCGCCGATCACATAGCCGAGCAGGGCGCGTAGGGCGAGCACTCGGCGTTCGCCGTCCAGGCCCGCCTCGGTGAGGATCGCGAGCACCGTCTCCGCCCACCGCAGTGAGCTGGGGGAACGATGCCGGTGGGCGAGGGTCAGCGGGAGGACCGCGGGGTGGGCGCCGACCGTGTCGCGCAGTCGGCCGACCATGGTCCGGAGCCGTTCGTCCCATGGGGCTCCGGAATCGGGCGGCGTGGTGTCGACGGCGCCGAGGACGCGCTCGACCACCAGCCCTTCGAGCTCCTCGCGGTCGTCCACATAGCGGTAGAGCCCCATCGTGCTCATTCCGAGTTCCTTGGCGACGGCGCGCATCGAGAGCCCGGCGAGCCCCTCGCGGTCGAGGACGGCGAGGGCGGCCGAGGCCAGCTGGTCGGGGGCGAGGGAGCGAGGTCGTGGCATGGCGGTTGACAGCGTACGGCATACGCCTACGCTGGTAGGCGTATGCCGCACGCTTACGAAGGGGGGCTCCCATGGAGCCCGGTTCCGTCATCTCCGCCCGTACCCTCACCCCGGTGACCGGGCCGGCCGTCGCCGTGCCCGACTCCAGCCGGCTGATCCACCTTCAGTTCCGGCGCTTCGCCGGATGCCCCGTCTGCAATCTCCATCTGCGGTCGATCGTGCGGCGCCACCAGGAGATCGAGGCGGCCGGAATCCGGGAGGTGGCGGTCTTCCACTCCCCCGCCGAGGAGCTGCGGAAGCACACGGACGACCTGCCGTTCGCCGTCATCGCCGACCCCCGGAAGCGGCTGTACCGGGAGTTCGGGGTGGAGCAGGCGCGCAGGGCCCTGCTCAGCCCGCGCGCCTGGGGGCCGATCGTATGGGCGCTGGTCACCGGGGTGTGGGCGGTCCTCCGCGGCCGGGAGAAGCTCCCCGCGCCCAGCCAGCCCGGGGGCCGTCTCGGACTGCCCGCGGACTTCCTGATCCTCGGGGCCGGCATCGGCGGGGACGGCCGCGTCGTCGCCGCCAAGCACGGCGAGCACGCCTATGACCAGTGGTCGGTGGATGAGCTGCTGGAGCTGGCCGCCCGCGCGCCGCGCCCCGACCCCGCCCCCTGACCCACCACCGCCGGAGGCCCTCCGCTCCGGCGATGGAGCGAAGGGCCCCCGGTCGCCCGGAATGTCCGGGACATCCCGGGTCCGAGCCGCCGTCAGCCCATATGCGCGGGCAGCGGGGTGGCGCCTTCGGCGCCCGGCTGCCGTACGGGACGCGGGGTGTTCATCAGCAGCGCCACGACCACCGCGGCGCCCACCAGGATCAAGGAGGAGACCACGAACGCCTGGGAGAAGCCCTCGACCAGACCGGCCTTGGCGGTCCGCGGTGTCATCTGCCAGGCGTGCGAGGCCATGTAGTCGGAGGTCACGCTGGTGGCGATGGTGTTGAGCATCGCCGTACCGATCGAACCGCCGATCTGCTGGGCGGTGTTGACGGTGGCGGACGCGATGCCCGCGTCCCCCTCCTCCACCCCATGGGTCGCGTAGTTCATCGCGGGCGCCATCACCAGGCCCATGCCGAAGCCGACCAGGAGCTCGGGGAGCAGCAGCCCGACCGCGTACGAGCTGTCGACGTCCAGGGGCACCAGCAGCGCGACACCCGCGGCCGCGATCAGCAGACCGGGCGCCACCAGCGGCCGCGGCGGCACCTTGGGGATGAGACGGGAGGCGACACCGCCCGCGCCGATCAGCACCGCCCCGGTCATCGGCAGGAACGCCACACCGGTGAGCAGCGCCGAGTATCCCTTGACGAGCTGCATGTAGTACGTGAGGAAGAGGAACATCGCGAACATGCCGACCACCGAGAGGCCGACCGCCAGATAGGCGCTGCCGCGGGTGCGGTCCGCCAGCACGCGCGGCGGCAGCAGCGGCCGCGCCACGCTCCGCTCCACCAGGACGAAGGCGACGAGCAGCACCGCGCCCAGGATGAGCAGTCCGGTCACCAGCCGGGAGTCCCAGCCCTTGGACTCGGCCTCGCTGCATCCGTAGACCACGGCCACCAGCCCGCCCACCGCCAGCAGCACTCCGGGAATGTCGAATCGGGCGCGGCCCTCGGTGCGGGTGTCGGCGGGCAGTACCGACCAGCTGATGGCGGCGACGATCGCGATCGGCACATTGACGTACAGGCACCAGCGCCAGTCGAGGTACTCGGTCAGCAGGCCGCCGATGACCAGTCCGATCGCACCGCCGCCCGCCGCGATCGCGCCGAAGATGCCGAACGCCTTGGCGCGCTCACGGGCCTCGGTGAAGTTCACCGCGAGCAGCGACAGCGTCGCGGGGGCCAGCAGCGCGGCGAACCCGCCCTGGAGGGCGCGGGCCGAGAGCAGCATCTCGAAACCGGAGGCGGCGCCGCCGAGCGCGGAGGCCCCGGCGAACCCCAGCAGGCCGATGAGGAAGGTGCGCTTACGGCCCGTGTAGTCCGCGATCCGGCCGCCGAGCAGCAGCAGACTGCCGAACGCCAGGGTGTAGGCGGTGATGACCCACTGCCGGTCGCCGTCGGAGATGCCGAGGTCCTTCTGGGCCGACGGCAGGGCGATGTTCACGACGGTGATATCGAGGACGATCATCAGCTGGGCCAGGCCGATGAAGACGAGGGCGAGCCAGCGCCGGGGATTCACCTCGGGCGGCGACTTCGAGAGCTGGGACATGGCGATGCCTTTCTGGTCTTGCGGAAGGCGAGCGGAGAGGAAGATCGGGAAGAGGAGGCGCCCGCGTCGGCGCCTCAGTGCGCGTCGGAACCGTCGTCCGGCCGGGCGTCGCGGGCGCCGCGAGCATCACGGGCTTCGCGGGCGTCGCGCGCTTCGCGGGCGTCGCGGGCGTCGGCGATCACTCGTTCCCGGAGGCGCTGGAACGCCACGGCATCGACGGCCGGACCGCCGAGCGGAGTGGTGGGGCGCGGGGTGCCGGTGGGGCGCAACCCGTCGATATAGACATCCAGTTGGCGATGGGCGAGGGCGTCATCGGCGGCGAACCGGCCGCCGCCGGGCAGCGGCCGCGACAGCCGGATGATCATCAGCGTGATGTCGCCGAAGACGACATCGAGCCGGATCAGCCCCTGGGCCTGGGCGCGCAGGAGCAGTGCGTCGATCGGGTCGACGGCATCGCCGGGGACGCCGTCGAGGATCTCGTGGACGGAGAAGCGGCCCAGCAGCGCGGGCATCACCGAGCCGAGCTTGAGATCGAGGGCGGCGTGCATGAAGCGGCGCAGCGCCAGATACGGATCGTCCTCCTCGGCGGCGGCCCGGTGCGCGGCCTCGCCCAGTGCGGTCAGCACATCGATGGCGACCCCTCGGTGCAGATCGACGCGCTGCGGAAACCGCCGGTAGAGGGTCGCGATCCCGACCCCGGCCCGCCGGGCTATCTCATCCAGCGGGGCGTCCGGCCCCTGATCGACGAAGACCTCGCGGGCGGCGCGCAGGATCTGCTCCCGGTTGCGCCACGCGTCGGCGCGCATGGGCGGCGGCACCGGGGAGTCGGCAAGGGCGTCGGCGTCGATGTGTGCGGACACGGGGCTCTCCTGACAGCGCATACCAAAGCTATGTGGAGAAATTTTCTCCACATAGCGATGAGCGTAGCGAGCCGACATCCATTATTCAACACATGATGAAAAAGATCCGGAACCCCTTCGGCACAGCTGTCGCCCAGGCCACACAACGATCTGGGCCCGGCCCCCCGCCGAAGCGGGGACCGGGCCCAGATGGGTGAGTGCCTACGCGGCTCAGACCAGATTGACCGAGCGGGCCGAGCTGGCGCCGATCTCCTCGGCGATCTCGGTGAGCACGGGCTGCGGAATGGTGTCGTCCACCGTGAGCGCCACCAGCGCGGCACCGCCCGCCGCCGCCCGCGAGACCTGCATCCCCGCGATGTTGATACCCGCCTCGCCCAGGATGCGGCCGAGCGTGCCGACCACACCGGGGCGGTCGGTGTAGCGGAGGAAGGCCATGTGGTCGGCGAGCGCCAGATCCACGTCGTACTCCCCAACCGCGACGATCTTCTGCTGGTGCTTGGGGCCGGCCAGCGTGCCGGAGATCGAGACCTCCTCGCCGTCCGACAGGGTGCCGCGCACGATCACCACATTGCGGTGTTCGGTCGACTCCGAGCTGGTGGTCAGCCGCACCTCGACACCGCGCTCCTGCGCGAACAGCGGCGCGTTCACATACGAGACGGTCTCGTCGACGATGTCCTCGAAGACGCCCTTGAGCGCCGAAAGCTCCAGCACCTTGACGTCATGCTGGGTGATCTCGCCGTACACCTCGACATCGAGGCGGACCGCGACCTCACTCGCCAGCGCGGTGAAGATCCGCCCCAGCTTCTCGGCCAGCGGCAGCCCGGGCCGCACCTCCTCGGCGATGACGCCACCCTGGACGTTCACCGCGTCCGGGACCAGCTCACCGGCGAGCGCCAGCCGCACCGAACGGGCGACGGCGATCCCCGCCTTCTCCTGGGCCTCACCGGTGGAGGCGCCCAGATGCGGGGTGACCACCACATTGTCGAACTCGAACAGCGGGGACTCGGTGCACGGCTCCTGGGAGAAGACATCCAGCCCGGCTCCGGCCACCCGGCCCTCCTTGAGGGCGGCGGCCAGCGCCACCTCGTCCACGATCCCGCCGCGCGCGGCGTTGACGATCCGGACGTCGGGCTTGACCTTGTGCAGCGCCTCGTCGCCGATCAGGCCGAGGGTCTCGGGGGTCTTGGGGAGGTGGACCGTGATGAAGTCGGAGACCTCGAGCAGCTCGTCCAGCGAGAGCAGCTTCACACCCATCTGGGCGGCCCGCGCGGGCTGCACATACGGGTCGTACGCCACGACCTTCATGCCGAAGGCGGACATCCGCTGGGCCACCAGGACACCGATGCGGCCGAGGCCGACGACGCCGAGGGTCTTCTCGCTCAGCTCCACACCGGTGTACTTGCTGCGCTTCCACTCGCCGTTCTTCAGCGCGGCATTGGCCTGCGGGATGTTACGGGCCGTGGCCACCAGCAGACCGCAGGCGAGCTCGGCGGCGGTGACGATGTTGGACGTCGGCGCGTTGACGACCATGACGCCCGCCTTGGTGGCGGCCGAGACATCGACATTGTCCAGGCCGACGCCCGCGCGAGCGACCACCTTCAGCTTCTTCGCGGCGGCGATGGCCTCGGCGTCCACCTTGGTCGCGCTGCGGACGAGGATCGCGTCCACATCGGCGAGGGCGGGAAGGAGCTCGGCTCGGTCCGCCCCGTTGCAGTGCCGGATCTCGAAATCCGGGCCCAGGGCGTCGACCGTCGCCGGAGAGAGCTCTTCGGCGATGAGTACGACGGGCTTACCAGTGGAAGCAGTGCTCACGTGGTCTTCAGTCCTCACTAGTCCTCAGCGGACGGCCGTCCCGACGGCCGCTGGCGGTGAAGGGGTCAGCCGCGTGGAAGACGCACGACGCTGTGAGCCTGACGCGCTTGCTGCTGATGAGTGTAGTGGCGGGGTGGGCTGCGTCCTTGGTGGGGGTGGGGGGGGGAACCCCGCGGGGG
>NZ_JANIIC010000140.1 GCF_024519315.1 Streptomyces malaysiensis subsp. samsunensis
CCCTCCTCACGGGCGTCAAAGACCCTCAGCGGCACGACGTCGGCAATCGGCTCACAGGCATCCTCATCGGTCTCGGTCCCGTCGTCGGCCGTCTGCGGGACAGCTGGCTCGGGAGGGCCGGGGCGGGGCCAGGCGGGCTGGGCGGTTGCCCGGGTGCGAGCGGCGACCTTCGGCCCGCGGTTTCGGCCGCGGCGGACCGGCTTGGCCGGGGCGGCTTCCTCCGGACCGGTGCCCGCTCGCTCCAGGAGGTCGTTGACCGCCTCGGCAACGGCGTCCTCAATGACCGGGCCGCCCCGCTCGCGCAGGTTGCGCACCTCGTGGTCCCAGGCGAGTTCCCCGAAGGGCGTGGCGGTGGTCGACAGCAACCGCCAGGGGACGGTGATCCAGCGGCCCTCGTGGTGATCGCGCAGCCAGAGAAGCCGGATGTCGTAGGGGTCATGACGGACCTCCCACCGGTTCTTCCGCTCGGTGATCCCGGACTTCACCCGGCGCAGTCCGTTCAGCTCGTCGCAGTCGTAGATGCGGTGGTTGACCTTGATGCCCGTAGGAGTTGACGGCCTGCCAGCGGGTCGGCAGCAGTTCCAGATAGTCCTCCGCGCTCAGCGCGAGCGGCAGATAGCCGGCCGTCTCCACCAGCGCCGCGTACTTCTCGTTCGGGGAGAACATCCGTCCCGGCGCCAGCGGGTCCCGCAGCCCGTCATGGGCCCTGGCCTGCCAGCACGAACTGATCCACTCTTCGAGAAGTTCCTGGAGCTGGTGCAGCGACCACAACGGCGCGTCCTCGACCTTGCGGCCCCGGTGCTCGGCCGAGCGGCCGGTGTACCCGCTGATGAACTGAGCGAGCAATGAGGCTGCCGAGCCCAGAGTTCTTTCGATATGGGGCTTGTGGGTCGGAGTGCGGCGGCGCGTGGATCACCTCGGTGCCGAACGCGTTGCAGGCAGTATGGAAGTTCCTCGACAAGAACGCCTTCCCGCCGTCCACCACGATCGCCTCCGGGATGATCAGAGGGACCGCCGCCGCGTGCCGCAGCCGGTCATCCACCGACAGCAGCCGCTGGTAGGGCAGCGCGGAGTGCTCCATCCGCAAAGCCTCCGGCCAGCCCGGACGCATCGGCGCCGGAGTCACCGAACGGGCCAACAACAGGGCCGCATCCACCGACTTCGTCGTCGGCCGCAGCACCGCCGCCGTGATCGACCGGGTGGCGACATCGACCATGCCGACCAGCTCGCACCGGTCCACCACCCCGTTGTCCAGCCGCACCAGCACGTCGAACGGCGTGGAATCAATCTCCATAAGCTCGCCCGGCCGGCAGACCGTGACCTGGTCGAAGGCCCCGTCGGGCTGGCTTGCCAGCGAGCGGCGGGTGCGGGCCGAACCGGTCGTGTGCCGCCCTGCTTCCAACCGGTTGAACAGGCGGTAGAACGTCGCCCGCGACGGCATCGTAACCGGCGGCCCGTCCAACCCCTTCACCGCCCGCCCGACCCGTGTGAAGTAGTAGCTGACGGTGCGGGTCGAGCCGTCCGCGGCCTGGTTCATCAGCTTCCGCAGCTCGTCCACGACTCTGGGGTCCACCTGCCCTCGTGCCGGACGGCGCGGAGCGTGACGCCCGTCCACCATGCCCAGCACTCCGCGTTTCTGGTAGCGCTGGCGGCGGCGCCGCACCGTGTGACGGCTCACCGGGTGCCCCAACTCCGCCGACAGCTCAGCGGCCTTGGCCGTCTCCCGGTCGGCCAGCGACCGGGAGGCCGGGTCGTACTCGGGCCGCGGGGCTGTGCCCGCCGGGGCGTCCGGAGCCATTCCGGTCAGGACCTCGGTCATGTGCCGGTGCCACCACAGGGCCTTCTCCGCCAGACCGGCCTCCAGCCCGTCCAGCAGCCCAGGCGGCAGCAGCCGACCCGGTCCGGAGCCGACCACCTCGAAGCCGGGCGCAGTCATCAGCGTCGGCAGATGCATCGCGCTGGACTGCCCCAGCCCGTCCGCGAGCCGCACCAGCATCCCGCTGATGCCCACGACCGTGTGCACCGCGCCGTCGAACCGCACCCGGTCCCCGGGCCGGACCACGGGAGGCCGCCGGACCGCGCTCACCGAACCCGCTCCGCCGGTTCGACCATGCTGTCGGGTCCCAACATCCCCTTGTCCAGGTCGACATGCAGGAGCCGTCGCCAGAGCAGGTGGTAGAGGACAGGTAACACGACCAGCCGGTCGCCGACCCTGCCCGCCCCCGCGAGCAGCGATTCAGGAGCGGCGAACACCTCCAGCAGGGCCTGCCGCAGCTCCGGCCGGTCGTAGCGGGGATGGCGGTAACCCGCCAGCCACTTCACATTCGCCAGCAGCACCGCATCCACCGCCCCGACCCGCGCAAACCGCCATCCGGCCAGCTCACAAGCCCGCGCGGTCGCCGCGAACGCCTCCGCGTCATCCGGCTCAATGCGGTCGTCCGGCCGGACGTCGACCACCAGGCCCTCCCCGTCCGCGCGGCGGGCAAAGAAGTCCGGCACGTGCCCGCGACGCCCCCGGCGAGTGGACCAGAACAGCCGGAACGGCTGGGCAGCCAGCCCCCTCACCTGCGGATCGAAGTCCAGCAACATCGCGTGGTGCCGCTCAAGATGCGACTCCACCAGTAGCGGACCCAGCGTCGTCGCGGCCCAGTACTGCCGTGTCACCGACTTCTGCCCCGGATAAGTCCGCACCGTACGAACCGGCGGCAGCCGCCCGAACGGCTCCGTCCAGCTCTCGGCCAGCCCAACCCGACGGCGTACGCCATCAGCATCGACGTACTCGACCTCGAACGCCTCGGGCCCCTCAGGCAAAGCCACCTCGACACCCCCTCCGCGCTGTACGGACGCTGATCACGAGGGAGCCACAGCAACAGCGGAGACGGCCAGGGAAACCGCCCCAAACCGCCCTCACGGGCGAAAGTCATGTGAGACGGAACGGCCCCGCGAACACGAACCGCGGAGACAAACCAGTACGGCGGACACGACCCAGTGAGACTCGTCGCGTCACGTCAGCCCGCACGGACACCGCCAGATGAGACCAGCAGCGAATCCGACAAGACACCGTGAGAAAGAGACGGGATCACCTGAGACGGGACACGAGCCTTGACGTACGAGCACGTCTCGCCGTTAGTGATCGTGCTTCGTACTCGCAGAAATGAGTAGTCCTGAGAGACCACGGCCCCCCATCGGATCATGTCCGCTTTGCCCCCGATCTTCGTTCGCATAACCTCTCGCAAAACAGCCTTCGCGCAAAGCCCCTCGCGATAGGTTCTGCGACATGCCAGACCTTGCCGAACCAGCCGCCGCCGTCGAACAGTTCGACTGCCCGACCTGTGAAGTGCCGCCGGAAGCACCTGCCGCACCCGCGGCGGCAAGGTCGCCCCGAAGTACCACACCCCCCGCTTCATGCTCGTCCCCCAGCTCCGCGCCGAGCTCGAAGTCCGTACCCCCGCCGACCGCGGCCCCGGCCGCGTGTGGGAGAGGGGCCCGGCCATCGACGCCGCCGCGCCGGGGGCCACCACGAAGCCCACGAGGGTTGGCTACGCGAGGTGCAGCACCGCCCAGCAGGAACTCGGGTGCCGGTAAGAACGCTGTCACCAGCCGCAAACGGCGGTGACCTTGCGAGGGGTGTCACCCGTGTGGGTGAGTCCGGGGTCGTACAACTGCGCGGGGTGAGGCCCCGAGAGGACGATCGACAACCGTGGCCCGTACCCCTTTGGACCTGGGCGACCTGGTCGAGCACTGGACGCTGTTGAAGGACGAGCAGGGGCTCGTGTCCGGCAAGCGCGGTGCGACGCGACTGGGCTTCGCCGTGTTGCTGAAGTTCTATACGCAGTACGGCCGGTTTCCCCGGGGCCGGTTCGAGTTGCCGGGCGAGGCGGTGGAGTTCGTCGCCCGGCAGGTGCAGGTACCCGCCGCCGAGCTGCCCGCTATCTGCGACTGCGGGACCTTCAGCGGGAGATCGAGGAGGGCCTGAACGTGATGAGTCCTCCAACGGCGCGAACTGCGTGATCGCCTACGGCAAGGGTGGGAGATCGCTTCCACCCGGCGCGACGAGCAGGAGATGTTCGTGCTGTGCCTGCGGATTCTGCAATCGGCCCTGGTGTACGTGAACACCCTGATGCTCCAAGACATCCTCGGCGAACCGGAGTGGGCGGATCTCCTCACACCCGCCGACCGGCGCGGCCTGACCCCGCTGTTCTGGTCCCACGTCCGGTCCTACGGTGAGGTGAACCTCGATATGGGCGCCCGCCTCCACCTCGCCGCGGCTTCCGTACCGGGCCCCCGGGCCCAGGCCGACCAGGCCGAGCGATCCGTCGCGGAGAACGCGGTACCTGCGCCTGTACAGTCGAAGCGGCGTCCGAAGCCACCTCTTATGGCTTCGGACGCCGCTTATTCGTGGTGCGCTGTCGCGTCAGGTGGTCGGCTCGGTCTCGGCGTGCTTGAGATCGAACCTGACGAACTCGATCTGGGCGACGGGGATCATCAGCTCGTCGGCTGTCGTTGGATGAAGTGGTCGCGGCGGCGAGCGCGGTTCGCGGCCGAGTTCGAACGCGTTCTGCGTTGCTGTCACCGCCTTCTCGTCGATCAGTGCCTTGCTCATGCGACCGAGACGCAGGGCGTGAGCATTCTCAGCCCTGCCTGCGAGTCAGCTTTCGTCCGATTGGAAGAAGCGCGGGCTGTTTCCCCGGTCTGCGCAGTCGGTCGAGCAGGCCAGGTCGCGTTGTGCCTGGAGCTGGGCCAGGCGAGTGCTCAGCGCGCGGGTGATGTGCTGGTAGCTGTCGCTGCCCAGAGTGAGGCGCAGCGGGGCGGGTTCTTCAACGACGCTGGCGATCATTGCGTCGACCATCTTGCCTGGGTCGCCCGGCGAGTGGAGCGAGGTGTCGTCGAGGATGTCATTGATCCTGCGGGAGGGTGAGGCGTCATAGGCGGGGATACGGGGCCCGACTCTCGCGCTCCTGTTACGGAAGCCGGTGCGCGCGCTGCCGGGTTCGACGATCGTGCAGCCGATCCCGAACACTGCCACCTCCTGCGCAACCGTCTCCATGAACCCTTCGATGCCCCACTTCGTTGCGTGATAGAGCGAGCTGCCGGGAATCGTCACCTGGCCTCCGAGGCTGGAGACCTGGAGGATGCGGCCGTGACCCTGCTCGCGCATGTGGGGAAGGACCGCGCGAACGAGCTGGATTGATCCGATCAAATTGGTGTTGATCTGGTGGCGGACCTGCTCGTCGGTTACCTCCTCGGCGGCGCCCAGCAGCCCGTAGCCGGCGTTGCTGACGACCACGTCGATGTGGCCCATCGCGGCCCAGGCGGCGTCGGCCGTCGGCCGGATCTCGCCGGTATGTGTCAGGTCGAGAGCGGCGAGCCACAGCCGGTCGCCGTATTGCGCCTTGAGGTCGTCGGCGGCTGAGAGGTCCCGAAGTGTGCCAGCGACACGATCGCCGGTAGTGAGCAGCTTTTCCGTCATCAGGCGGCCGAAGCCGCTACTGATGCCGGTGATGAACCAGGTTTTCATGGGTGGTTTTCTCCCGCGGGGTGAAGCGGTGGGAGGACGTCCCGCCACGCGTGCGCCTAGCGCTTGTCGACGACGAGGCGGCCGTTCAGGATCACTGTGCTGAGGTCGCGAAGGTTGCCGACGTCCGCAGTGGGATCAGCGTTCAGCACGAGCAGGTCGGCGCGCTTACCGGGGGTCACCGTGCCGAGGTCGGGGCGGACACACTGCCGCGACGCGCCGCTGGTGCCTGCGGCGAGCACCTGGGTGGGCGTCAGCCCGGCCGCCACCATGAGTTCGGCCTCTTCGAGAGTGTTGGCTCCGAACAGGCCCCGACCGCTGAAGGTGTCGCTGCCCAGTGCGATGTGCACGCCGGCCTCGGCGACCTTCTTGAGATTGCCGCGGGCGTCCGGGTGAGCATCGTCGATCCAAAGTGTGGGCGTGTAGGTGATGTCATGTTCGAGCATCAGATCGATGAGCGAGTGGTCGGTGAGGGGCTCGACGGTGACACCGTGCTCCAGGCCGTCCGCCCCGGCCTTGATCGCCTCGCGTGCTGCGGCTTGCTGGGTGGTGTGGACGGTAACCCGAAGGCCCCGCTCATGCCCGGTCTCGATGCCCGCCCGAAGGAGATCGAGGGGAAGCCGTTCCAACTCGACGGCATCCGGAAAGGCAGGGTTCTGCCAGAGGTACTTCGGCCCGCCGGAGTGTGCGCACGCGCCTTCCGACAAGAGTTTGATCGCGTCCACCTTGCGGTCGGCGAGATGGTGCACCAGGTCGCGGATCTGCTGCACGCTGTCGACCTCTCCCGTGAAGCGCTCGCGCGCCCAGGGGTTGCCGCTGAAGACAGTGGCGGCGGGATGCCCGTCGCGTCCGGTGATACCGCAACCGGTCGCCAGCAGTCGCGGTCCCCGCAGCGCGCCCGCGGCGATTTTCGCCCGCGTGTCCAGAATTCCGCCCGTCGGATCGCCCACCGACTTGATGGTGGTGATCCCGTGGTCGAGGAACAGCCCGAGCCTTCCGGGAAGCTCGTTCTCCTCGAAGGCCCGCATCGAATCCGGATCGGAGACCGCGCGCACGTCGTAGAAGTGGATATGAGTGTCGATCAGGCCCGGCATCACCCATCCTTCGGCCGCATCCACCTCCTGTCCGCCCCTGAGCGGCTCGGCCGAGACGGAAGCGATCTCTCCGCCGTTGATGGCGACGTCATACAGACCGGCGAGCGCCTGGCGGCCGTCGAAGACATGTGCGCGACTGATCACGAGGTCGTAGGTCGCAGGGCCGCGGGCTTCGGTGCTCGCTGGTGCTTCGGATTTCTGGGGCACTGCTCTCACTCCTGGTGCGTTCTGAGTGGGTGTTCGGGCTGTGGTGCACGCGGATGGATCGTGGAGCCGCTGACATCGGGAGCTGAGAGGGTCCCGGAGCGCCCCCGGAAAAACTGTGACTAAACCAGTTACAGTTAAGTTGTGCGTCATGGCGCAGGGTGCGTATGTGTGCCTGATCAGTGACGCCTCGGTTCGTTGCCGGAGGCCAGTATCCGCTCCAGCAGGCCGGCGATCGTCGTCCTGCCGAGTTGCTCCTCCAGAGCTCGTTCCGCGCTCCGGAACTCGACGTCAAGCAGGTCGCCGATGTCGCGTCCGATCTCGCACGCGACGCTGGGCGGATGGGCATGCCGCGAGAAGACCTGCCCGTCCTCGACGGCCGCGTACGCGTCGTAGAGCGTGATGTCCCGCGGGGTGCGAGCGAGGGACCAGCCCCCCGATCGACCCTCGGTGGACCACACCAGATCAGCGTCCCGCAGGCGGCCGAGAACGCGCCGTACGAGGACCGGATTGCTGTCAAGGCTTTCCGCGATCTCGGCGGAAGTCAGCGAGCCCCCACGCCGGTTGGCCAGCATTGCGAGCGCGTGAATCGCGACCGCGCTCCTACCGCTGAGCCCCGCCATCTGCTACTCCTTACTGTCATCGGCTAACTGCAACCATAGCAGTTTCAGTTGGATCGATAATCAACCGAGTTGCC
>NZ_JANIIC010000141.1 GCF_024519315.1 Streptomyces malaysiensis subsp. samsunensis
TCCGGGGCTCGGGTGATGTCCCAGTGCCGTACCGGCAGCGGCTCGATCCGGCCTGCCTCGAACAGTTCCACCAGCTGGCGCAGCAACTCCCGCACCCGGTCCGCGGGGGCCTCACCGCCGAGGTCGAACGCCCGGTAGGTGACCTCGGGATGGCGCGCCTCGACCTCGCCGGGCTCCCGCAGGTCGGTCTTTCCCATCTCCAGGAACCGGCCGCCGGGGCCGAGAAGGCCGAGGGAGGCGTCGATGTGTTCGCCGGTGAGGGAGTTGAGGACGACGTCGGCGGTGGGGAAGGTGCCGGCATAGCCGAGGTCGCGGCTGGAGGCGAGCCGTTCGGCGGGCACGCCGAGCCGGTGGAGGGCGTGGTGTTTGGAGGGGTGGGCGGTGCCCAGGACGGTGGCGCCGAAGTGCTGTGCGAGCTGGACGGCGGCCATGCCCACACCGCCCGCTGCGGCGTGTACCAGCACCGTCTCGCCCGGCTGCACCTTCCCGAGGTCCTGCAACGCGTACAGCGCCGTCAGATAGGCCACCGGCACCCCGGCCGCCGTGCCGAACGACCAGCCCTCCGGCATCCGGATCACCGTGCGCGCGTCGGCGGTGGCCAGCGGGCCGAACGAACCGGAGAACAGGCCCATCACCCGGTCGCCCACGGCCAGGTCCGCCACGTCCGGGCCGACCTCGGTCACCACACCGGCGCCCTCCGTGCCGATCACCGACCGGCCCGGATACATGCCGAGGGCCACCAGGACATCGCGGAAGTTGAGCCCGGCGGCGCGGACCTCGATCCGGACCTGACCGGCCTCCAGCGGTGCGGTCCGGGCCTCGTCGGGCAGCAGCGCCAGATTGTCCAGCGTGCCGTATTCGGCCGAGTCCAGATGCCACGACCGCTGTTCGGGCACGCGCAGGCCCGGCTCGACCCGGGCCAGGCGTGGCACCCATACGGTGCCACCGCGCACCGCCAGCTGGGGTTCGTCCCCGGACCACACACCGGCGGGCAACTCCTCGCACGCGCCGTCGGCGTCCACCAGGGCCAGCCGCCCCGGGTGTTCGGCCTGGGCCGAGCGGACCAGACCCCAGACCGCGGCGGCGGCCGGGTCGGTGACCTCGGCGTCGCCGTGCACGGCGACCGCGCCGCGGGTGACCACGGCCAGCCGCGTCCCGGCCATGGCGTCGTCGGTGACCCACCGCTGGATCTCCTCCAGCAGGTGGCCGGTCAGCTCCCGGGCCCGCGCGGGCAGCGGCTCGGTGAGGTCTTCGGCCCATGTGCGCGTGTCGGCCACGAGGACGTCGGGAAGGGTGCCTTCGGTGGCCCTATCGCCCCCTGCCGCCGCCTCGCCGAGCGGGGCCCAGGAGACCGTGCCGTCCGGCAGGGGGTGTTCGCTCCACCGGACCGTCCATAGCGCGTCGTCGGCCGTGTTCGTCTCCAGCTGGACCGGGTCCACCGCGCGCAGGGTCAGCGCCTCCACGGAGGCCACCGTCCGGCCCGAGCCATCGGTCAGACGTACCGAGAAGGCGTCGTCACCGGCCGGGCGGACCCGCACCCGGACCGCGGACGCGCCGCCCGCGTACAGACGTACGTTGTTCCAGGCGAACGGCAGCAGGGTCACCCGCCGCGCCGGGTCGGAGGGCAGGCAGAAGTTGCCCGCGTGCAGCGCGGCGTCCAGCAACGCCGGGTGGATGCCGAACCGTTCGGCCTCCTCGGCGTACGTCTCCGGCAGCGCCACGTCGCCGAAGACCTCACCGTCCAGGCGCCATGCGGCGGCGAGCCCGCGGAACGCCGGTCCGTACGCATAGCCGGCGTCCACGAGCGAACGGTAGAAGTCCTCCACCGGGATCGGCTCGGCCTCCGCGGGCGGCCACTCGCCCACGGCCCCGTCCAGCGGTGCCGGGCTCTGCGCCACGAGCGTGCCGGTGGCGTGCTCGGTCCAGTCCGTGGCGCCGTCGGCGCGGGAGTAGATCCGCACCGTGCGCCGCCCGCCCTCGTCCGCGCCCACCACGACCTGCACGCTCAGCGCGGTGTCGCCGGGCAGGAGCATCGGCTGCCCGATCACCAGCTCCTCCAGCACCGGGGTGGCGGTCTCGTCCCCGGCGCGGACCGCCAGCTCCACCATGGCCGTGCCGGGCACCAGTACAGCGCCGGAGATGATGTGTTCGCCCAGCCAGGGCTGGGCCCGTACCGACAGCCGCCCGCTGAGCTGCACACCGCCCGTCTCCGGCAGTTGCACCACCGCGCCCAGCAGTGGATGGCCCGCCGCACCGAGCCCCACAGCGCCCACGTCGCCGGACCCGGCGGGCCGCTCCAGCCAGTAGTGCTCATGCTGGAAGGCGTACGTCGGAAGGGCGACGCGCCGGGCGCCGGACCCGGCGAATATCGCGTCCCAGTCCACCGGCACACCCCGGACGTACAGACCCGCGAGCCCGGCCAGCGTCGAGTGGGCCTCCTGGACGCCCGGACGCAGGGACGGCACGAACGCCGCGAACGCGGTATCCGCGTCCGCGCCCGCATCCGGCAGACAGTCCTGGCCCATCGCGGTCAGCACGCCGTCCGGTCCGAGTTCCAGATGGGTGCGCACGCCCTCGTCGGCCAGGGCGCGGACACCGTCGAGGAACCGCACCGCGCCACGCACATGCCGCACCCAGTACTCCGGGGAGCACAGCTCCTCGGGATCCGCGACCCCGCCGGTCAGGTTCGACACCACGGGCACCCGGGGCGGCGAGTAGGTCAGCCGCGACGCCACCTCGCGGAACGCGCCGAGCATTCCGTCCATGTGCGGGGAGTGGAAGGCGTGCGAGACCACGAGCCGCTTGGTCTTGCGGCCCTGCCGTGCCAGCGTCTCCGCCACCGCCGTGACCACGTCCTCGTCACCGGAGACGACCACGGAGGTCGGGCCGTTGATCGCGGCGATGGAGGCGCGGTGTTCCTGCCCGGTGAGCAGCGGCGCGACCTCGTCCTCGGCCGCTTCCACCGCGACCATCGCCCCGTTCGCGTCGAGTCGCTGCATCAGCCGCCCACGCGCCCGTACCAGTGTGCAGGCGTCGGGCAGGGACAGGACCCCGGCCACATGCGCCGCGACCACCTCGCCGATCGAGTGGCCCAGCACATACGCGGGGCGCACCCCCCACGACTCCACCAGCCGGAACAGCGCCACCTCCAGCGCGAACAGCGCGGGCTGGGTGAACTCGGTGCGGTCCAGCAGCGCCGCCGTCGCCGAACCCTCGTCGGCGAAGACCACTTCGGCGAGCGAGACCTTCTCGTCCCCGTCGCGCAGATCGCCGAAGTGGGCGCATACGTCGTCGAAGGACCGGGCGAACACCGGGTAGCGGCCGTGCAGTTCCCGGCCCATTCCGGCTCGCTGGCTGCCCTGGCCGGTGAACAGCACCGCGACCTTTCCGGAGGCCACGGAGCCGGTGACCGCCGACCGGGCGGACGCGCCCGAGGCCACCGCTTCCAGCCCCGCGACGGCCTCTTCGGCATCGGCACACAGCACGATCGCGCGGTGGTCGAGCCGGGTCCGGGTGGTGGCCAGCGACCAGCCCACGTCCCACGGGCTGTCGGTGGTCACCTTCCGCACATGGGTCAGCAGCCGGGCGGCCTGGGCGCGCAGCGCCGCCTCGGTATGACCTGAGAGCACCCATGGCACCACGGGTCCGGTGGCGACCGGACCGGGCTCGGCGGGCTCGGCCGATCCCGTGGGCGATTCCTGGGCGGCGGTGTTCGCTTCCGGAGCCTGCTCGACGATGATGTGCGCGTTCGTACCGCTGACGCCGAAGGAGGAGATACCGGCGCGGCGGGGGTGTTCGGTCTCCGGCCACTCCCGCGCCTCGGTGAGCAGGGACACCGCGCCCTCGGTCCAGTTCACCTTGGTGGTGGGGTGTTCGGCGTGGAGGGTTTTCGGCAGCCGGCCGTGGCGTAGGGCCATGACGGTCTTGATGACACTGGCGATGCCCGCGGCGGCCTGTGCGTGGCCGATGTTGGACTTGAGGGAGCCGAGCCAGAGAGGTTGTCCGGCGGGGCGGTTCCGGCCGTAGGTGGCAAGTACGGCCTGGGCCTCGATGGGGTCGCCGAGCGCGGTGCCGGTGCCATGGGCTTCGACGGTGTCCACATCGGCCACCGTCAGCCCGGCGTTGGACAGCGCCTGCCGGATCACCCGCTCCTGGGAGGGGCCGTTGGGCGCGGTGAGCCCGTTGCTGGCGCCGTCCTGGTTGACCGCCGTGCCGCGGATGACGGCCAGGACCTGGTGGCCGTTGCGGCGGGCGTCGGACAGCCGCTCCAGCAGGACGAGTCCGACGCCTTCGGACCAGGTGGTGCCGTCGGCGCCCTCGCCGAAGGACTTGCAGCGGCCATCGGGCGCCAGGCCGCGCTGGCGGGAGAACTCCACGAAGGCGGTGGGCTGGCCCATGACGGCGACACCACCGGCAAGCGCCATGGAGCATTCGCCCGACCGCAGCGCCTGCACGGCGAGATGGGTGGCCACGAGGGAGGAGGAGCAGGCGGTGTCCACGGTCACGGCGGGCCCGGTCAGCCCGAGCGTGTAGGACACGCGTCCGGAGATGACACTGCCCGAAGCGCCCACCCCCAGGTAGCCCTCCAGGCCCTTGGGCGCCGCACCAGGACCGCCGCCGTACCCCTGGCCGCTGCCCCCGGCGAACACCGCGATGTCCCGGCCCTCCACCGACCGCGGATCCATCCCGGCCCGCTCGAAGGTCTCCCACGCGGTCTCCAGCAGCAGCCGCTGCTGCGGGTCGAGCGACAGGGCCTCGCGCGGTGAGATGCCGAAGAACGCGGCGTCGAACTCGCCCGCGCCCTCCAGGAATCCCGCCTCGCGTACATAGGACTTGCCCACGGCGTCCGGATCGGAGTCGAAGAGCGTGTCCAGGTCCCAGCCGCGGTCCGTGGGGAACGGGCCGATCGCGTCCCGCCCCTCGTCCACCAGTTCCCACAGCGACTCAGGGCCGGTCACCCCGCCCGGCAGCCGGCATGCCATCGCCACGATCGCCACCGGTTCGGTGGACTCGGCGATCAGCCGGTCGTTCTCCCGCCTCAGCCGCTCGGCGTCCATCAGCGAGGTACGCAACGCTTTGACCAGGTCTTCCCGGGACGCAGCCATGTGTACTCCTCTCCGCAACCGCGGCGTCAGTCGTTTCCGAAGGTCGTGCCGCGCATCGCCCGGCTCACCAGCTCGTCGTCATCCAGGTCCGCGATGGCGGAGGTCTCCGCCGCCACGGCGGTGCCTGGGTCGCTCAAGTCATCGAGGCCGTCCAGGTCGTTGGCCGCGGAGTCCGCGATGCGCATCAGCGCGTCCAGCACCCCCAGCTCGTGGAAGCGGCGCAACGGCACCGAAGCCAGTACCCGCCGGATCTCCCGTTCGCGGCCCCGCGCGTCGGCGGCCACGCCGTTCGCGGCCCCGTCCACCGTCGCGTCCACGGCGGGGACCAGCTCCGTACGTACCTTCCTGGCCAGGGTGGTCGGCTTCGGATAGTCGAACACCACCGTGGGGGAGAGCTGGAGCCCGGTGGCCGCGTTGATCCGGTTGCGTAGCTCCACCGCGGTCAGCGAGTCGAATCCGGTGTCCTTGAACGCCCGCTCCGGTTCCACCGCGTCCGCGTCGGCATGCCCGAGCACGGCCGCCGCCTCGCGCCGCACCAGGTCGGTCAGGAACACCTCCTGCTCCGGGCCGGTCAGCTCGGCCAGCCTGCCCAGGAGCACGTCCCGTTGTGACGCCCCCTCGCCCGGCGCGTCCGCCGCGTCGGCCGCCAGGATCTCGGCGACCTCGGGCAACTGACGCAGCAGCGGCCGCTCCCGGGCCATCGTGTATCCCGGTACGAACCGCGCCCAGTCGATGTCGGCGACGACCACATTCGGCAGGCCACCACCCACGGCCCGCGCCATCGCGCGCAACGCGGGCGCCGGGTCCATCGGCAGGATGCCGATACGCCGCCACTGGTCGCCGCCGTCGGCGTCGATCATGCCGAGACCGCCGCCCCAGCCGCCCCACGCCACCGACGTGGCCGCCAGCCCGCGCGCCCGCCGCCGGGCCGCCAGCCCGTCCAGGAAGGCGTTGCCCGCCGCGTACGGGGCCTGTCCACCGCTGCCCCAGACACCTGCGCCGGAGGAGAACAGCACGAACGCGTCCAGCTCACGGTCGCCGACGAGCTCGTCGAGCACCAGCGCGCCACGCACCTTCGCCCCCGTCACGGCGGCGAACCGCTCCGCGGTCACCTCGGTGACCGGAGCCGACAGCAGCCCGGCACCCGCGGTGTGCACCACCGCGGTCAGCGGATGTGTCCGCTCCGCCGCCGCCAGCACCGCGGCCACGCCGTCCCGGTCGGTCACATCACACGCGGCGACCGTGACCTCCACCCCCGCCAGGTCCGCCACCAGTTCGGCCGCGCCCGGCGCTTCACCGCCCTGCCTGCTGAGCAGCACCACATGGTCCGCCCCGCTCGCGGCGAGCCAGCGCGCCACATGCGAACCGAGCCCGCCGGTGCCACCTGTGACCAGCACGGTGCCACGCGGCTTCCAGGCGCTGCCGGAGCCGTCCCGGTCGCGCAGCATCCGGCGTGCGAACAGCCCCTCGGCGCGCACCGCGAGCTGGTCCTCCCCCTCCGGGGAGCACAGCGCCGCGAACAGCGCGTCCGGCAACTCCGCGCCGCCACCCTCCCCTTCGGCGGGAAGGTCGACCAGGCCACCGAAGGTGTCCGGGTGGTCGAGCCCGAGTACGGCGCCGAATCCCCACACCGCCGACTGCACCGGGTCGGCCGCCTCACCGGCCACCGCGACCGCGCCACGGGTGACGCACCACAGCGGAGCGGTGACGCCGTGGTCCCGCAACGCCTGCGCCGCCGCCAGAGTGGCCAGCGTGCCCATGGACACGGTGCCGTGTTCGGTGTCGGCGCGGTCGTCCCATGAGAGCAGGGACACCACCCCGGCACAGCCGTCCGCCGACTTGACCTGTTCGCCCAGCGCCTCCCGGCCGGTTTCGGAGACCTCGGCGGCCACCACTTCGGCGCCCCGCGCGGCCAGCCCGTCCAGCACCGCACGGACCGGCGCCGAGTCGGCCCGTACGGCCGGGACCAGCACCAGCCACCGGCCCGACAGCTGAGGGTCGGCGGCGGCCACTCGGGTCCAGCCGACCCGGTAGCGCCACTCGTCCGTGAGGGAGTCCTCCCGGCTGCGGCGGCGCCAGGAGGCCAGCGCAGGCAGCACCGTGCCCAGGGCCGTCGCGTCCACCTCCAAATCCCGCGCGAGGGACTGCGCGTCCCCGTCCTCGATGGCGGCCCAGAGGGAGCCGTCGGCGGTCTCGGCCCGCGTCGGTGTCCTCGTCTGCTCCAGCCAGTAGTGCCGGTGCTGGAAGGCGTACGTGGGCAGCGGCACCCGGCGCGCCCCGGCCCCGGCGAACAGGGCGGCCCAGTCCACCGGCACCCCGGCGGCGAACAGCTCCCCGAGCCCCGCGAGTACGCGATCGGCGGCGCCGTCGTCG
>NZ_JANIIC010000142.1 GCF_024519315.1 Streptomyces malaysiensis subsp. samsunensis
CTGGAGCGGGCCGGTATCGACCCGGCCTCGGTGCGCGGCAGCCAGACCGGCGTCTTCGCCGGAATCATGCACCACGACTACGGCTCGGCCACGGTGCCGGAAGGAGTCGAGGGCTATATCGGCAACGGCACCGCCGGCAGCATCGCCTCGGGCCGCGTCTCCTACACCTTCGGTTTCGAAGGACCCGCGGTGACGGTGGACACGGCCTGCTCGTCGTCGCTGGTGGCGCTGCATCTCGCGGCTCAGTCGCTGCGCCAGGGGGAGTGCTCGCTCGCGCTCGCCGGTGGTGTGACGGTGATGTCGACCCCCGCGCTGTTCGTGGAGTTCAGCCGTCAGCGTGGGCTGTCGGCCGACGGACGGTGCAAGGCGTTCGCGGGGGCCGCGGACGGCACGGGGTTCTCCGAGGGCGTCGGCATGCTGCTGCTGGAGCGGCTCTCGGACGCACGGCGCAACGGCCACCGGGTGCTCGCCGTCGTCCGCGGGTCCGCCGTCAATCAGGACGGCGCGTCCAACGGGCTGACGGCCCCCAACGGCCCTTCCCAGCAGCGGGTCATTCGGGCCGCGCTGGCGAGTGCTGGGCTGTCGACCGCCGACGTGGACGCCGTGGAGGCACACGGCACGGGTACGACACTCGGCGATCCCATCGAGGCACAGGCACTGCTGTCGACTTACGGGCGGGAACGGGGCGCCGAGGAGCGACCGCTGTGGCTCGGCTCGATCAAGTCGAACATCGGCCATACGCAGGCGGCCGCGGGTGTGGCGGGTGTGATGAAGATGGTGCTGGCGATGCGGCACGGCGTACTGCCGAAGACCCTGCACGTCGATGAGCCGTCACCGCATGTTGACTGGACCGAGGGCGCGGTGCGGCTGCTCACCGACTCGGCGGAATGGCCGGAGACGGGCCACCCGAGGCGCGCCGGTGTTTCCTCCTTCGGCGCCAGCGGGACCAACGCGCATGTGATCGTGGAGCAGGCCCCCGAGGAGATGCGCGTCGCCGAGCGCGTGGCCGGGCCCGAGATGTCGGGGCTGGTGCCGTGGGTGGTGTCGGCGAAGTCCGAGGGTGCGCTGCGGGCGCAGGCGGAGCGGCTGCTGTCGTCCGTGCGTGACGAGACGGACGCCGTGCCGTCGGCCGTGGACGTGGCCTCGTCGCTGGTGACCACACGCTCGGTGTTCGAGCACCGGGCAGTGGTGCTGGCCGGTGACCACCAGGGCTTCATGGCCGGGTTGGAAGCCGTGGTGGACGACGTACCGGCGGCTGGTGTGGTGCGGGGTTCGGTGGTGTCGGGAAAGTCGGCGGTTGTGTTCTCGGGGCAGGGCAGCCAGCGGGTTGGGATGGGCTGGGAGTTGTATGAGGCGTTCCCGGTGTTCGCGGAGGCGTTCGATGAGGTCTGCGGGCGGTTTGACGGACTGCTGGAGCGTCCTTTGCGGGAGGTGATCGACGGGGATGTGGAGGGGCTGGATGAGACGGCGTTTACGCAGTGTGGGTTGTTCGCGGTGGAGGTGGCGCTGTTCCGGCTGGTCGAGTCGTGGGGTGTACGGCCGGATTTTGTGGCCGGGCATTCCATCGGAGAGCTGGTGGCGGCGTATGTGGCGGGTGTGTTGTCGCTTGACGATGCGTGTGTGTTGGTGGCGGCTCGTGGGCGGTTGATGCAGCAGCTGCCGTCGGGTGGCGTGATGGTTTCGGTGCAGGCCGCCGAGGCGGATGTCCTCCCGTTGCTGGCCGATCGTGAGGCCGAGGTGAGTCTGGCGGCGGTCAACGGGCCGCGTTCGACCGTGATTTCCGGTGCTGAGGCGGCGGTGTCCGAGGTTGCCGGGATTCTGGAGGCCGAGGGCGTCAAGACGAAGCGGTTGCGAGTCTCGCATGCCTTCCACTCACCCTTGATGGAGCCCATGCTGGCCGACTTCCGCCAGGTGGCGGAGGGGCTGTCGTACGCGCCTCCGCGCATCCCCGTCGTGTCGAACGTGACGGGCGGGGTGGCGGATCCCGAGGCGCTGTGCTCGGCCGAGTACTGGGTGCGGCATGTCCGCGAGACCGTGCGTTTCGCCGACGGCATGGCGGCTTTCGCGGAAGCGGGTGTGACGACCTCCCTGGAGCTGGGTCCGGACGGTGTGCTCTCCGGGATGGGACAGGAGTGTGCGCCGGACATCGAATTCGTCGCAGCGCTTCGCAGCGGCCGGGACGAGCTGGCCACGCTCCAGGAGGCACTGGCTCGGATCTTCGTCCGTGGCGCGCAGGTGGACTGGACGGCGTTGCTCGCGCCCACCTCCATACGGCACGTGGAGCTGCCGACCTACGCCTTCCAGCGGAAGCGGTACTGGCTCGAGGCCGGTGGGGCGGTGGGCAACGTGGCATCGGCCGGGCTGAGGTCCGAGGAGCATCCCCTGCTCGGTGCCGCGGTGCGGCTGCCCGACTCCGACGGCTGCCTGTTCACCGGCCGGCTGTCCGCGCGTACGCACGCCTGGCTGGCCGACCACGCCGTGCTGGGCTCGGTGGTGGTGCCGGGGACGGCGTTCGTGGATCTGGCGCTGCACGCCGGAAGCCGTTTCGGATGTGGCCAGGTGGACGATCTGGTGCTGGAAGCACCCCTTGTCCTTCCCGAACGCGGTGCGATCCAGCTCCAGGTGATGGTTGCCGGAGCCGATGACGACGGCCGTCGACCCGTCACCGTCCACTCCCGGCAGGAATCCGGCGATGAGGACCAACCCTGGACACGTCATGCCACCGGCGTTCTGACCCAGGCCGAGGAGTCGGAGTCGGCGCTCTCGGCCGAGCTGAGTGTGTGGCCGCCCGCGGATGCCGAAGCGGTCGACATCAGCGGCATGTACGAGCGCTTCGCGCTGGGTGGGCTCGGGTACGGACCGGCGTTCCAGGGCGTGCGGGCCGCCTGGCGGCGCGAAGGCGAGGTGTTGGCCGAGGTGGCGCTGGCGGAAGAGCAGTGGCCGGACGCGGCGCGGTTCCGTGTGCACCCGGCGTTGCTCGACGCCGCCCTGCATATGGCGGGCCCCGGCGGCCTGGTGACCTCGGACGCGGAGCAGGTTCGCTTGCCGTTCGCCTGGAACGGGGTGTCGGTGCACCTCATCGGCGCGACCACGATCCGCGTACGGCTGACGGCGGCTGGGGCCGACGGTCTATCGCTGACCGTGGCCGATGAGACAGGTCGGTTGATGGCCTCGGTGGCGGAGCTGGTGACACGTCCGGTCTCCGCCGAGCAGATCGGCGCCGCGCGGGGCGCCTCGCATGAGTCGCTGTTCCAGTTGCGGTGGAACGCCATGCCACTCGCGGCCGACGCACCGGCCACCGACCGCTGTGCGCTGATCGGCGAGGAGGACGGCGACCTTGCCGTGGCGTTGCGGTCGGCGGACTGGCAGGTGCCCACACACCCCGATCTGGAGACCCTGGCCCGGTCCGGCGCCGAGGGCGAGCCCCTGCCCGAGTGGGTGCTGCCGGCCTCCGCGATCGACCCCGGTGGCGATGCCCGCCGCGGCGTAGGTGGCGCGGCGCACCGGGCGCTGGAGTGGGTGCAGGAGTGGCTGGCCGAAGACCGGTTCGCCGACTCCCGGCTGGTCATCACCACTCGGGGTGCCGTGGCCACCTCCTCCACCGAGAGCGTGGACGATCTGGCAGGGGCGGCGGTATGGGGCCTGGTGCGCTCCGCACAGGCCGAACACCCCGGGCGACTGGTTCTCCTGGACGTGGACGATCCCGAGGAACTCGGCTCCGTTCCGCTGGCCGCCGCCCTCGCCTCGGGCGAGCCGCAGTTGGCCGTGCGCGACGGGCGCGTACTGTCGGCGAGGCTGGTCCGAGCCGAGGAGCCGGGGGAACGTGGCGCTTCGGCGACATGGGACTCCGAAGGTACGGTCCTCATCACCGGGGCCGGCGGCACCCTGGGCGGTCTGCTCGCCCGGCACCTGGTGGCCGAACACGGTGTGCGCCATCTGGTGCTGCTCAGCCGCAGGGGCCCGGCGGCCGAGGGCGCGGCCGAGCTGGCGGAGCAGCTGTCCTCGGCGGGTGCGTCGGTGGCCTGGGCCGCCTGTGATGTGGCCGACCGGGACGCCCTCCGCGCGGTGTTGTCGGACATCCCCGCCGCGCATCCGCTGAAGGGCGTTGTCCACGCCGCCGCCGTCCTGGACGACGGTGTGATCGCGTCGTTGACTCCGGAACGGCTGGACACGGTGCTGCGACCGAAGGCGGAGGCGGCCCTCGCCCTGCATGAGCTGACGGCCGGGCTCGACCTGTCGGCGTTTGTGGTCTTCTCCTCGGTGGCGGGCATGTTCGGGGCCGCCGGGCAGGGCAACTACGCCGCCGCAAACGCCTTCCTCGACGCGCTCGTCACACAGCGCCGTGCCCACGGTCTCCCCAGCCTGTCGCTGGCCTGGGGCCTGTGGGAGGAACGCAGCGGGATGACGGCGGGGCTGGCCGAGGTGGACAGGCGGCGGATGGACCAGGTCGGCATCTCCGCCCTGTCCTCGGCCGAGGGACTCGCACTCTTCGACGCCGCGTGTGCGAGCGATGGCCCGGTCGTCGCCGCCGCGCGGCTGAACACGACGGTCTGGAGGTCCGCAGTACACGAAAAAATGGTCGAAGTTCCTTACGTACTACGAGAGTTGGTGCGTCTGCCTGCCCGCCGGGCGGCGGCAGCGGACTCCGCCGGGCCTGCTGGAGCGGCGGAGGCGTTGCGGGCACGCCTGGCCGGAGCCTCGTATGCGGAAGGGGAACGCCTGGTGCTGGACACGGTACGGCGGAATGTCGCCGCAGTGCTGGGCCACGGCGGCCCGGAAACCGTGGAACCGGGCCGCGCGTTCAAGGATTTCGGGTTCGATTCGCTGACTGCGGTGGAATTGCGCAATCGACTCGGCACGGTGACCGGCCTGCGTCTGACCGCGACACTGGTCTTCGACCACCCCACCCCCACCGCGTTGTCCCAGCACCTCCATCGCGAGCTGTCGCGGGACGTCGGGCCCGCGGCCACTTCGGTGCCCGTATCCGTGGGCCTCGATCAGCTCGAAGCCGGTCTGTCGACGATGACCTGGGAGGAGATCGGCCGCACGGATGTGGTGTCACGCCTGCGGGAGCTCTTGGCAAAGTACGGCGACGCACGGGAAGTCCCGAACGGCAACGCTGCTGCTCTCGTCGACCAACTCGAATCGGCGACGGATGGCGAACTCTTCAAAATGGTGGAAGAGGATCTCGGAATTCTCTGAAGCAATAACCCTCCGCGAAGCGGTAACCCTCCGCAATTTGCCGACAGTCTTGTGATTGGGAAAGCGCGATGAGCAACGAAGACAAACTCCGGGATTACCTCAAGCGAGTCATTGCCGAACTCCACCAGACGCGTCAGCGCCTCGAGGAAGCGGAATCCGCGGACCACGAGCCGATCGCGATCGTGGCGATGAGCTGCCGCTACCCGGGCGGGCTGCGCTCGCCCGAGGAGCTGTGGCGGTCGGTGGCCACCGGCGAGGACGCCATCTCGGGCTTCCCCCAGGACCGTGGCTGGGATGTGGAGGGGCTGTACGACCCCGACCCGGGCGCGGTCGGCAAGAGCTATGCGCGTGAGGGCGGATTCCTGCTCGGCGCCGGTGAGTTCGATCCGGCGTTCTTCGGGATGTCCCCGCGCGAGGCGCTCGCGACCGACCCGCAGCAGCGGCTGCTGCTTGAGACGGCCTGGGAGGCGTTCGAGCGGGCGGGTATCGACCCGGAGTCGGTGCGGGGCAGCAAGACCGGTGTCTTCACCGGTGTGATGTATCACGACTACGGCACCGGTCTGACGTCGCTACCCGCAGGTGTGGAGGGCTACCTGGGCAATGGCACCGCGGGCAGTATCGCCTCCGGCCGGGTGGCTTACACATTGGGTCTTGAGGGCCCCGCGGTCACGGTCGACACGGCGTGCTCCTCGTCCCTGGTGGCCCTGCACTGGGCCGGCCAGGCCCTTCGGCGTCAGGAGTGCACACTCGCCCTCGCGGGCGGCGTCACGGTGATGTCCACTCCCGGAACCTTCGTGGAGTTCAGCCGTCAGCGGGGTCTCGCGCCGGACGGCCGGTGCAAGCCGTTCGCGGCGGCCGCGGATGGCACGGGCTGGGGCGAGGGTGTGGGCATGCTGCTGCTGGAGCGGCTGTCGGACGCGCGGCGCAACGGCCATCCGGTGCTGGCGGTGGTACGCGGCTCGGCCATCAACCAGGACGGTGCGAGCAACGGGCTCACGGCCCCCAACGGGCCGTCCCAGCAGCGGGTGATCCGCCAGGCCCTGGCCGACGCCAAGCTCTCCGCCAAGCAGGTGGACGCCGTCGAGGCGCATGGCACGGGCACCACGCTGGGCGATCCGATCGAGGCGCAGGCACTGCTGTCGGCATACGGGCAGGATCGGCCCGAGGACCGGCCGCTGTGGCTCGGCTCCATCAAGTCCAACATCGGCCATACGCAGGCCGCGGCGGGTGTGGCCGGCATCATCAAGATGGTGCAGGCGATGCGGCACGGGCTGCTGCCGCGGACCCTGCATGTCGACGAGCCGTCGCCGCACGTGGACTGGTCGGCGGGTGCGGTCAGGTTGCTCACCGAGGCCACGCCGTGGCCGGAGGGCGACGAGCCTCGCCGGGCGGGTGTCTCGTCGTTCGGCATCAGCGGCACCAACGCACATATCATCCTGGAGCAGGAGCCCGCGGCCGACCAGGATGCTGAAGCTCCGGAGTCAGCTGGGCAGTTGCCGTTCGGCATCGTGCCGTGGCTGGTCTCGGCGAAGTCCGAGAGCGCCCTGCGGACCCAGGCGGAACGGCTGCTCGCCCACCTGGACGCACGGCCGGAGACGGAGCCCATCGATATCGGACTCTCCCTGGCGACGACGCGTACCGCCTTCGAACGCCGGGCGGTGCTGCTGGGATCCGATCGCGCGGCTCTGGTCGAGGGCCTGAGCGCGCTGGCGGAGGGTAGCAGCGTCGCGGGGCTGACCCAGGGTGTGGTTGCGGGTGCTGATGGTCGTGTGGTGTTGGTTTTCCCTGGTCAGGGGTGGCAGTGGGTGGGGATGGCGGCGGGGTTGTTGGAGTCTTCGCCGGTGTTCGCGGAGCGGGTGGGGGAGTGTGCGGCGGCGTTGGCGCCGTTCGTGGAGTGGTCGTTGGTGGATGTGTTGCGGGGTGGTGAGGGTGTTGCGGCGGAGTTGGAGCGGGTGGATGTGGTGCAGCCGGTGTTGTGGGCGGTGATGGTGTCGTTGGCGGAGGTGTGGCGTTCGTACGGTGTCGAGCCTGCCGCTGTTATTGGTCATTCGCAGGGTGAGATTGCGGCGGCGTGTGTGGTGGGTGCGTTGTCGTTGGAGGACGGCGCGAGGGTGGTGGCGTTGCGGAGTAAGGCTCTGCGGGCGTTGTCGGGTCGTGGCGGCATGGTGTCGGTGTCGCTGCCGGTGGAGGCGGTTCGGGAGCGGCTGGTCCGA
>NZ_JANIIC010000143.1 GCF_024519315.1 Streptomyces malaysiensis subsp. samsunensis
AGACACACCACCCACCCGCTCAACCAACCCCGCCGCCTGCCCCCGCAACGCCTCCGCACTACGCGCCGACACCACCCACGGCACCACCCCACCCACATCAGAGGACACCGACTCCACATCCCCCTCAGGCGCCTGCTCCACGATCACATGCGCATTGGTGCCGCTGATCCCGAAAGACGACACACCGGCCCGGCGCGGGCGCTCGCCATCAGGCCACTCCACCGCCTCGGTCAGCAGACGCACCCCGCCGCCGTCCCACTCCACATGGGGTGACAGCTCCTCGGCATGGAGGGTGGCCGGGAGTACGCCGTGCCGTAGGGCCATCACCATCTTGATGACACCGGCCACACCCGCCGCACCCTGCGTATGACCGATGTTCGACTTGAGCGAGCCGAGCCAGAGCGGCCGGTCCTCGGGCCGGTCCCGGCCGTAGGTGGCGATCAGCGCGTCGGCTTCGATCGGGTCGCCCAGTTTGGTGCCCGTGCCGTGCGCCTCCACCGCGTCCACCTCGGACGGGGCCAGCCGGGCGCTGGCGAGGGCCTGGCGGATCACCCGCTGCTGGGAGGGGCCGTTCGGCGCGGCGAATCCGTTGCTGGCGCCGTCCTGGTTGATGGCCGAGCCCCGGATCACCGCCAGCACCCGATGTCCGTTGCGCCGGGCGTCGGACAGCCGCTCCAGCAGCATCAGGCCGACGCCTTCGCCCCAGCCCGTTCCGTCCGCGCTCGCCGAGAACGCCTTGCACCGCCCGTCCGGGGACAGCCCCCGTTGCCGGGAGAAGCCGGTGAACACCTCGGGGGTGGCCATCACCGTCACCCCGCCGGCCAGGGCCAGGGTGCACTCCCCCTGTCGCAGGGCCTGGCCGGCGAGATGGATGGCGACCAGGGATGACGAACACGCCGTCTCCACCGTGACGGCCGGTCCCTCCAGGCCGAGGGTGTAGGACACCCGGCCCGACAGCAGGCTCGGTGCGTTGCCCGCGTATCCCTCGGATCCCTTCTGCGGAAGGTCACCCGATGTGGTGCCGCCGGTGGTGGCCGTACCGGCGTAGACGCCCGTTCGGGAGCCCTTGAGGGAGACCGGGTCGATTCCGGCCCGTTCGCATGCCTCCCAGGCGGTTTCCAGCAGCAGTCGCTGCTGGGGGCTGGTGGCGAGCGCCTCGCGCGGGCTGATGCCGAAGAACTGGGGGTCGAACCGGTCGGCGTCGTAGAGGAATCCACCCCGTCGGACATAGGTGGTGCCGGGGTGGTCCGGGTCCGGGTGGTAGAGGTTGTCGAGGTCCCAGCCGCGGTTGGTGGGGAAATCCCCGATCGCGTCCACGCCGTCGGCGACCAGCCGCCACAGGTCCTCGGGCGTGTTCACGCCGCCCGGGAACCGGCAGGCGATGCTCACGACCGCGATCGGCTCCTGGTGTCGCTCCTCCGCCGCACGCAAACGCAGGCGCGTATCGTGCAGATCCGCGGAAACGCGCTTGAGATACTCGACCAGCTTCTCTTCATTCACGTTCACCATGAGGTTTCACCCGGCCCTCAGTGATCGTCGCGCCCGGCACATTCAGGACACGCCCAGTTCGTTGTCGATGAAGTCGAGAACCTGGGCCGCGGACGCGGACTCCAGCCTCTCGGCGGCGGTCATCTCTTCCTCCGCCGGCTTGCGTGTCGCCTTCCACTTCGCCAGCAGGCTTTCGAGCCGTGCGGTGACCGCCCCCGAATCGCCGGCTTCCATCTCGAGGCCGATGAGGGTGGCTTCGAGCCTGGCCAGTTCGTTGAGGACCGGATCGGCGCCGTACCGGCCCGAGACGGCGCCGACCGCCGGGGCGATGCGCTCCAGCAGGTAGTCGGCCAGCACGGCCGCCTCCGGATAGTCGAAGACGAGGGCGGCGGGCAGCCGCAGACCGGTGGCGGCGGCAAGCCGGTTGCGCAGTTCGACGGCGGTCAGGGAGTCGAAGCCCAGCTCCTTGAAGCTGGTGTCGGCCTGCACCGCTTCGGCGTCGGCGTGCCCGAGCACGGTGGCCACATGGCCACGGACCAACTGGAGGACCGCGCGGCGCTGTTCCGCGGCGGACAGGCCCGCCAGCCGGTCGGCCCAGTCGTCCGGCCGTGCGTCGGCTGCCGCCGCCGTACGGCGCGCCGCCGTGCCACCGGCGCCGGAGACGGCGAGGGCGCGGAGCGTGGCGGGGAGGCTGTCGGCGGGCTGGGCGGCCAGGACACGCGGGTTCATATCCGCCGCGATCAGCTGGTGGCCGCCGTGTTCGGCCGCCGCGTCGAGCAGCCGGAGGGCGTGGTCCGCGACCATCGCGGTGACGCCCGAGCGGGACATCCGGGCCAGATCCGCTTCGGCGAGGCCACCGGTCATCTCGCTGGCTTCGGCCCACAGGCCCCACGCCACCGAGAATGTCGGCAGGCCCCGTGCCCGGCGGTGGGCCGCCAGCGCGTCACAAAAGGCGTTGGCCGCCGCGTAGTTGGCCTGTCCCGGGCTGCCCAGGACCCCGGCGGCGGACGAGAACAGCACGAACGCGCCCAGTCGCAGATGTGCCGTCGCGGTGTGCAGATGTGCCGCGGCGGTGGCCTTCGCCGCCCAGACCCGCGCCAGCCGCTCGGGGGTCTGCGCGGTGACGACCGCGTCATCCAGCACACCCGCGGCATGGATCACTCCGGTCAGCGGATGCTCGGGGTCGACCCCCGCCACCAGATCGGCCACGGCGGCCGCGTCGGTGACATCGGCGGCGACGATACGTACCCGCGCGCCCAGAGCCGTCAGCCGGGCGGTGAGGTCCTGGGCGCCCGGCGCTTCCGGGCCCCGGCGGCTCACCAGCAGCAGATGGCCGATCCGCCAGACTCGTACGAGGTGTTCGGCGACCAGCGCGCCCAGTGTGCCGGTGCCACCGGTGATGAGCACGGTGCCGTCCGGGTCCACCGGGGCGGGGACGTCCAGCACCAGCTTGCCGGTGTGCTTGGCCTGGCTGAGATGGCGCAGCGCCTCATGTGTCCGGCTGAGCGGCCAGGTACGGACCGGCAGCGGCCGCAGGGCTCCGGCGGCGAACAGCTCGCCCAGTTCGCCCAGCATCCGGCCGACGCGTTCCGGCCCGGCGTCGGTGATCAGGTCGTAGACCTGATACGTCACCCCCGGATGCGCCTCCGCGACGCGCTCGGGGTCACGGAGATCGGTCTTGCCCATCTCCATCAGCCGGCCGCCCTCGGCCAGCAGCCGCAGGGAGGCGTCTACGAAGGGCCCGGCCAGGCTGTTGAGCACCACATCGACGCCGCGTCCGCCGGTGGCCCCGCGGAACACCTCCTCGAAGTCCAGATCGCGCGACGAGGCCCGGTGTGCCTCATCGATGCCCATCTCCTCCAGCACCGTGTGCTTCCCGGGGCTCGCCGTCGCGTAGACCTCCGCGCCCAGATGGCGGGCGATGCGCACGGCCGCCATGCCGACGCCGCCGGTCGCCGCGTGGATCAGGACCGACTCCCCGGCCTGGAGCCCGCCCAGTTCCACGAGCCCGTACCAGGCGGTCAGGAACGCCACCGGCACGGAGGCCGCCTGCGCATCGGTCCATCCGGCGGGAATGGGCGCCACCATGCGGGCGTCGGTCACCGCGATCGGGCCGAACGCGCGGTCGAAGACCCCCATGACCCGATCGCCCACCGCGAGCCCGGTCACCTCGGGGCCGATGTCCAGCACCACACCGGCGCCTTCGCCACCGAGCCCGGTCTGGCCCGGGACCATGCCCAAACTGATCAGCGCGTCACGGAAGTTGATACCGGCAGCGTGCACCGCCACCCGTACCTGCCGCGGTCCGAGGGGTTCGAGCACCTCCGGGCACGGCACCGGCTTCACGTTGTCCACGGTGGCCGCGCCGGTCAGCTCCAGCCGCCATGCGGGCTGCCCCACCAGTGCGACCACACCTCCGCTGCTCGCGCCACCGGCACGCATCAGCCGGGGCACCCGAAGCCGTCCCGCCCGCAGTGCGATCTGCGGCTCGTCCATGTGCGCCGCCCACGCCACGGCGCCGCGCACACCCTCCGCGAGCGGCTCGGAGTCCGGGTCGAGATCGAGCAGAGTGAATCGCCCCGGATTCTCCGCCTGCGCACTGCGCACCAGCCCGCATACGGCGGCCCCGGCCACGTCCACGCCGCCGTCTCCGGCGCCCTCCGCTTCGGAGGCGTCGAGCGCGACCGCTCCCCGGGTGACCACCACCAGCCGGGTATCGGCGAACCGGGGTTCGGCCAGCCAGCCCCGTACCAGCTCCAGCGCCCACTCCGAGGCCGCAAGACCGGCGGCGGCCAGGTCCCTGGCGGTGTCCCCGTCGGACGAGTCGGCTGGGTCGGATCCGTCGAACGGTTCCCCGAAGGCGGGCAGATACGCGATGGCCACCGAGGGGGCGGGGCCGTCACCGTCGAGGGCGGAGACCAGCGCCTCCAGACGCGGATGGTGTACCGCGCCCGGCGGAATCGGTCCGCACCCCTGCCCGTCCAGAACCGCCCAATCGCCGCCATCCGCCGGATCCGGCTCGTGGTTTCCGGCATCGGTGTGCTCCTGTGCGGGGACGGGCAGGGGCGTCCACTCCAGGGTGAACAGCCCGTCCACCACGGGCCCGCCGGTGGTCCGCAGCTGGTCGACGGCGGCCGGTCGCATCACCAGCGAGTCGACGGTCAGCACCGGACCGCCCACGGCATCGGCCACCTCGACCCGCAGACCGCGTTCGCCCTCAACGCCGTCCTGGTTCCGGGGCGAGAGCCGGACCCGTACGGTCGTGGCGCCGCCCGCCCACAGCGACACACCGTTCCAGGCGAACGGCAACCACACCCGGCCCCCGTCGCGCTCCGCCTCCGGCCGGTCGAGGAGGAACGCCGGATGGAGCGCCGCGTCCAGAAGCGCCGGGTGGATACCGAACCCCTCCGGGTCTCCGGCGGCCTCGGGCAGCGCCACTTCGGCCAGGAGGTCCGCGCCCTCCCGCCATACGGCCCGCAGTCCGCGGAAGGACGGCCCGTACGCGTACCCCGACGCGGCGGCGTGCTCATAGAACCCGTCCAGCCGTACGGGCTCCGCACCCGCCGGCGGCCATGCCGTGACCGGCTCGTCCACCGGACCGGGGCTCTGGAGGGACGGCGGGCCCAGGACGCCCTCGGCGTGGCACACCCAGCCCGGGTCGGCACCGGGCTCCACATCGCGGTCGGGCCGGGAGTACACCCGCACATCACGCCGCCCGTGCCCGGTGGCCGCACCGGCCACCACCTGGACACGCAGCCCACCGGACGCGGGCAGCACGAGCGGGACCTGAAGCGCCAGCTCCTCCACCCCGCCGCAACCCGCCTCATCGGCGGCCCGCAGCGCCCACTCCACCAGCGCGGCGCCCGGGGCCAGCACGGCGCCCGCCATCACATGCTCGGCCAGCCAGCCCCCGGCGCCGCCCGGGATCCGGCCGGTGAGCACCAGCCCGCCATCGGCGAGCCCGACGGCAGCCGGCAGATGCGCATGCCCGACGCGCTGTAGCCCGGCCGCCCCCACATCTCCGACGCCACCGCCCGCCGCCAGCCAGTAGCGCTCACGCTGGAAGGCGTACGTCGGCAGCTCGACCGTCCGAGGCGCCGGATCGGCCGGGAACCAACGGGCCCAGTCGATATCGGTGCCATGGGTGTGCAGTTGGGCGAGGGCATGGCCGAGTGCGTGCGCATCGGGCCGCTTACGGCTCAGGGTGGCCGTCACCAGCGGAGTCGGCCGCCCGGCCCCGCGCTCGTCGGCATCGGCCGTCGCCTCGTCGGCGGTGAGGTGCTGAAGGGTGTGCTGGGTCGCGGTGGCCAGGACGGGATCGGGGCCGAGTTCGAGGAACACGCCGGTCTCGGGCGCGATATGGGCGACGGCGGGGTGGAAGTGGACGGGTTGACGGATGTGCCGCACCCAGTAGCCCGGTGTGGCCATCTCCTCATCGGCCGGTTCACCGGTGAGGTTGCTGAGCAGGGGAAGGGTGGGCCGGTGGAAGGTCAGGTCGTCGATGGCCCGCGCGAACGGCCCCAGGATGGGATCCATCAGCGGGGAGTGGAAGGCGTGGCTGACGGTGAGTGTCCTGGTCTTGCGGCCCTTGGCCGCCCAGGTGGCGCTGATATCGGCGACGAGGCCGGTCGGGCCGGAGATGACGGTGTTGCCCGGGGTGTTCAGAGCGGCGATGCCCACCTGGCCGTCGTGTGCGGCGAGGTCGTCGGCGAGTTCGTCGGGAGTGGCGGCGACCGTGGCCATGCCCCCGCCCTCGGGAAGCCCACCCATCAGGGTGGCGCGGGCGGCGACCAGGCGGCAGACGTCGGGGAGGTCGAAGACACCGGCGATATGGGCGGCGGCGATCTCCCCGATCGAATGCCCGATCAGCGCATCGGGGTGCGCTCCAAGCGACATCAGCAGCCGTGCCAGGGCGATATGCAGTGCGAACAGTCCCGCCTGGGCGTAGGTGGTGTGATCCAACAGCCCCGGCCGCTCGGCCACACCGTGGAAGACCACGTCGCGGAGGGGGTGTTCGAGATGGGGGTCGAGCAGTTCGCAGACCTCGTCGAACGCCGTGGTGAACACCGGGAACCGGTCGTACAGCCCGGCCCCCATCCCCTGGCGCTGGCTGCCCTGGCCGCTGAAGAGCCACACCGTCTTGCCCGCCGCCGCTCCACCGCCGGGGAGCACCACACCCGGGTGGGGTTCGCCGGTCGCCAACGCCTCTACGGCGGCCAGCAGTTCGGCGCGGTCATCGCCCAGCGCCACCGCCCGATGCTCGAACAGTGACCTTGTGGTGGCGAGTGACCAGCCCACATCGATCGCCGAGAGCTCCGGGCACCGGGCCATGCGTTCGGCCAGCGCGGCGGCCTGGCCGCGCAGCGCCTCCGCGCTCCGCGCGGACAGTGTCCATGGAACCGCCCGCATATCGGGGGAGGTCATGGGCTCGGCGACCGTGATGCGCTTCGACGGCTCGGGGGCCTGCTCCAGAAGGAGATGGGCGTTGGTGCCGGAGGCGCCGAACGAGGACACACCGGCACGGCGCGGCCGCCCGCCCTCCGGCCACTCCACCGCCTCGGTCAGCAGCCGCACCGCACCGCTCTCCCAATCCACATGCGGGCTCGGCTCATCGATGTGCAGGGAGGCAGGCAGCCTTCCGTGCCGGATCGCCTGCACCATCTTGATGACGCCCGCCACGCCCGCCGCCGCCTGGGCATGCCCGATGTTGGACTTGATCGAGCCGAGCAACAGAGGCTGTTCGGCGGGGCGTTCCTGCCCGTACGTGGCCAGCAGCGCCTGCGCCTCGATGGGGTCACCCAGCGTCGTCCCCGTGCCGTGCGCCTCCACCGCATCGACGTCGGACGGCGAAAGACCGGCGCTCACCAG
>NZ_JANIIC010000144.1 GCF_024519315.1 Streptomyces malaysiensis subsp. samsunensis
AGACGTCCGTCTTGCGGCCGGGCAGGTTCTTGACCTGCCGCGCGTTGACCAGGATCACATTCAGGCCCTCGGCCAGCAGGTAGTAGAAGGGCTTCCAGTAGTCCGAGGTCGCCTCGATGACCACCAGCGTCACCCGTGCGGCGAGCAGGTGATCCCGCAGGGCGAGGACCGCATTCGTTGTCGATCCCCACGTCGTGGTCTCGGTTGTGAAGAGTCCCCGCCGCTTCATGCTCGGGGTGCGGCCGCACGCCTTGGCGTCCTTCTTGCTGACGTCGAGGCCGACGCAGCGTTCGTGCAGCACGTCCACGGCCTTGCTCCCTCCCTCACCAGGCAGCCGGGTACGCCGTTCCGGGAGGACCAGGGTGAATCAGGAATTCTGACGCACGTGTTTCGCAGCAACACTCCACGGTTCCCGTGGACGGCCCCCAGCACCACGCTGACCTGCGAGCTCACAGGCATCGCAGAGCTATCGGTTTCGGCCGGAACGGACTCCACAAGCGTTCCGTACCGGCATCAGCCCACGTCAGGGCAGACAGAAGCACCTCCGGCGCGCGCCACGGCATTTACCACGCCCCCGGCGCGCACCGAAGGTGCGCTGAGTCGCTGACCTGGGGATTCACGGAACTGCGGACAGAGCCCTGAAAACGACCAGTGCTGCTCTTCGTTCCGCAGTGCGCTGCCCTTGGCCTGCACCGGCCGGTCGGCGGCCCGGACGATCGCCCGGATCTTGCGGTAGTCGCCGGGCAGGGCGGCCTCGCCGGGAGTCTCGCTGCGGTGCGGGACCAGCGGCACCGCCCACGACGGCCTCCGCCGCGGCCGGGTCCTGCTCGGCCAACCGGACCAGGACCCGCTCGGCGGACGCGTCCAGTTCACTGCGGCGAGCCGTGATCCGCTCCAGCTACGGAGATCAGTGTGGTCTGCATCGCCCCGGCCTTCCGCTGGCAGGGCATGGCCGCCCGCCTGGTACTGGCGGTGGCCCCCGGCGTCCGTGCCCGCGACGAGAGGCCCTTCCTGCGCACCTCCGCGCGCAACGCCAACGCCATCCGGCTGTACGAGTCGCTGGGCCTTCGGCTGCGCCACCGCACGGCGTTCCTCGCGGCGCGGGTGCCGGAGACAGTGCGGCAGCAGTAACGCAGATGTGCGAACGAGCGGTGGGCGATCGCCCCCGCGGCTGGACGTACACTCCACATATGGGTCGCACATGCGCAGTGAGGGAGTGCCTGTTCCAGGCCGCTCATGCCGTGTGCCCGTCCGTCGTGTGCGCGACGGCCGTCGACCCGGTGAACGCGTTGGCGATCTACTGTCGCGCGTTGCACGGCCACGGCTAGCGATTCCGGGTAATTCTCGGCATTTCCGAGATCATTCCGCCTCTGCGGGCGGACCATTTCCTGCGCGGCAGCCCCTCCCCGCCTCTGTAACCGTACGGCGACGGTCCTCGCCATAATTTCCTGCTTTGTCATCCCTTGGTGCCCTGGCGCCGCCTGCGCGCCGACCGCCGGACGACCGGCAGCCGGTGCATCTTCGAGAGGATCCTTGTGAAGTTGAGCGAGCTGCTCGCCGGGCACGATCATCAAGTCATCGAGGGCGATCCGGAGACGAGGATCACCGGAGGCACCGGCTTCGACGCCCACCGCGCCGCTCCGGGATCCCTGTTCATCGCGGTGCCCGGCCATCGCGAGGGCGGCCCCGAGTCCGTCGGACCGGCTCTCGCACGCGGCGCGGTGGCGATTCTCATCGACTCTGCGACGGCGCAACTTCCGGTCGCGACCTGGGCGTCGGCCTCTGGTGTATGCGTCGTAGCCGTCGCGGACACGCGCAAGGCGGCCGCGGTCGTCGCCTCCCGCTACCACGGGGAGCCAGGCCGGCAGATGAAGATGGTGGCCGTCACGGGCACCAACGGGAAGACGTCGGTTTCCTCCATGGTGGAGTCGGTGCTGAGGGTCGCCGAGCACGCCAGGGTGGGGGTCATCGGGACGGGCGGCAGCCGGATCGGCGACGAACTGATCCCGATGCCGAGGTCGGTACTGACCACACCGGAGTCGCCGGACTTCCAGTATCTGCTCGGGTGCATGCGCGACCGCGGTGTCGGCACCGTGGCGCTCGAAGCCACGTCGATGGGCCTGCTGACCCACCGCCTCGACCACTCGTTCATCGATGTAGGGGTGTTCACCAACCTGACGCAGGATCACCTGGACGACCACGGCACCATGGAAAACTACCGGGACGCCAAACTGCGTCTTTTCCGGGGGCTGTGCCGGCGTGCGGTGGTCAACGCCGACGACCCGGTCGGAGCCTGCATCGGGGCCATGATGCCCGGCGCGGTCGTCACATACGGTATCGACGCGGAGGCGGACTACCGGGCGACCGACCTCACGATGGACGCCGTCGGCACCCGCTTCACCCTGCACCACGCCGGCCGCAAGTATCCGGCGGCGGTCCCCGTGCCTGGACGGTTCTCCGTCTCCAACGCACTGGCCACTGTCGCAGCCTGCCACCTCATCGGGCACAATCTGGCCGGACTGGTCGCCGCGCTCGAGCAGATGCCCCCGATCCCGGGAAGGTTCGAACGCTACGAGACCCCGGACGGCACGTCCGTCATCGTGGACTATGCGCACTCCCCGGACTCACTGGAGAAGGTGCTGACCACCATCCGCGGCTTCGCCTCCGGCCGGGTCGTCACGGTCTTTGGCTGCGGCGGGGACCGGGACGTCACCAAGCGCGCCCGGATGGGGGAGATCGCCGGCACCTACTCCGATCTGTGCGTTCTCACTTCGGACAATCCCCGGAACGAAGACCCCCGGACGATCATGGATCAGATCGTCCCGGGCCTGCTCGCGAGCGGCACCACTTTCGAACGGTTCGCCGACCGCCGCCGCGCCATCTCCTTCGCCCTGTCCGCCGCAGGGCACGGCGACGTCATCCTGATCGCGGGCAAAGGCAGCGAGCCCTACCAGATCGTCAACGAGGAACTGCTGCCGTTCAGCGACATGGCGACGGTACGCGAACTCGCCACGCGGTAGGCGTACCGGCCTTCTTGACGCCCGGCGCTGGTTGCAGTGCCGGGCACGAGGACGTGCAGCTGCTCCAGACGCCGACCTGCTGGCTGATGCGCAATGGCAGGTCCGCGGCCCTGGCCGAAGCGAAGGTGGTCGGTCCGGCACATCGTCGGCCTCCAGCGCCGTCAGAGACCCGCTGCCCGCTACACACGAGACCTTGGGGCCCCGCGGCTACCTCGGGGACCTGCGGGCCGCCCTCATTTCCGTCGGCGTGGACGCCTGATGGCGCTGATCGGGACGGGCTGGGGTCGGCCCGTCCGGCTACTCCATGCCACAGCTCGGTGCGTTCAGCACCCGGCACCAGACCAATCGTCCACCGCAAGAACTGGCGCGTGCTCCGCAAGGTCCGCACCGACCCGAAGTGGGCGACTGCCCTGGTCAGGGCCCTGCTCGTCCTGACGAACCGCGAAGTCGCCCGCTGACCGACGCTCTTCAGCGAAGTCATCCGCCCTCAACCAGCACGAGCATCCAGAATCCCGCGCACACCAGATCCGTGACCAGCAACTTCACGATGCACACCACTCAGTGGGGTGCCTGGGGCAATTGAGCCGGGGCCGCCCGCTTGCGGAGTGTGCGGGCCGTCTCGGCCGGTCAAGGGCGCCTTCGGCGGCGCTTCGCGCTGGGCTTCGCCCACCCTGGACAGTCCGCCCCGTCCCTGGACCTGGCTGGCTATCGGGCGTTGTGTCCTGAACATGAAAGGGAGAAGTTCAAACGGCTCGCGCCGCTGCGAAAGGCGATCGCGAAGATGCAGGAGATCGCCCGGCGCTATCCGGGCCTCTTCGCGCACTGGCGGTACGCCACAGCACCGGCCATGACCTGGTGATCAGAGCGGCAAGAGCCGTGTAACGAGAGATCGTTACGCACGGTTCTACGGGGGCCGGAGGGTGAGATCCCCTCCGGCTACCCGGCGCCCCTCCCTTGTGGCGTCCGTCCGCAGGTCAGGTGCCGTATGGGTGGGGAGATCCATCGAGCAGGTCCGGGGTCGCCCCCGAGTACGGGGTGGCCGCTTTCAGGGAGCGTCATCAGCGACCGACATCTGGGAATCTGAATGACCACCATCCCACCTGTTCCCGTTCGGTGCATCCACCGCCCACTGAGCGGCGGCTTGGTCGTGCCCTGGATCGCCTTCACACACGTTGGCCACGTCGCATTCGATGGCGTCGACCAGCACAAGCGGCATCTGGCCCTCACCCGGTGCCTGTGCCAGATCTGCGGTCAACGGCTCGGCGAGCGCATCTGCCTCCTCGTCCGACCGCAGGACGTACGCAACCGGTGGGTCAGCGAACCCGGCGTGCACCCCGAGTGCCTGGGCTACGCCAAACAGCACTGCCCGATGCTCATCCCCCGTCAGTTCGCGATTTCTGAAGTGTTCCTCCGACGGAACTTGGGCGCTGGGGCTCGTAACTCCCACTTTAGGACCCTGGGTTCAGCTTCGCTTCGCATTGCCATGGGACACCGACGGACTCCAGTGATCAGCGCACATGGCTGCGCTTTCCGTGGCAGTTCCCACGCGCACGTAGATCGTTTTCAAGCCCGCGTGGTGTGACCCACCGGCGGATGTTCCAAGACCGGGAACCTCAAGGCCGGCGTCACCCCGGATCCAGGTCATCAGCAGGTTCTGGCTTCATCTGCACATCTCCGACGACTCCCCGTGCCAGGCGCCCGCTGCGAACGGATCGTCGTTGCGGAGGGCTGGTGCCCGAGGTGACAATGCCCGGAGGTGCCGGGTGGTCATCCCGGCGAAGTGTTGGAGGCGCTGCTTGTGAACACCGCTCCGCGGTGCGCCTCGCCATGCGCGCCAGACGCTGACCACTTCGCTTCGCCCACCGGCTGACCTGCTTCGTTCACGGTGGGCGCTTCCCCTTATGGGAGACCACCGTAGTGTCCGAAGACTTCGGGACGGTTGATCGCCGTCCTCTGGCAACGGTTCTTGCCGCCAACCTCGTTTCGATCGCAGGGAATTGCCTCACATACATGGGCGTGCCGTGGTTCGTGCTGGAGAGCACGGGCAGTGCCGCCAAGGCCGGGATCGTGGCGTTCTGCACACTGCTGCCCGCAGTGCTCGCTGCGCTCGTCACCGGTCCGGTCATCGACCGGATGGGGCGACGGCGGGTGAGTGTCGCCTCGGATCTCGCCTGCGGGGTCGCCGTTGCGGCGATACCGCTGCTGCAGTTCGCCGGCATCCTGCAGTTCTGGATGCTGTGCGTGCTGATGGCCATGACAGGGCTATGCCGTGCGCCAGGTGAAACCGCTCGCGGCGTGCTGTTGCCCACCCTCGCCGAACGCGCCGGAATGCCGCTAACCAGGGCAGCCGGGCTGTACGACGGTGCGGCACGCTGTGCGGCGCTGACGGCATCCGCTCTCGGAGGGGCGCTGATCGCCGTACTCGGACCCCAGAACGTCCTGTTGGTGGATGCCGCGACCTTCGCCGTGGCTGCGCCGCTGTTCGCGTTCGGAGTGCGCGGCCTGCCCGAGGCGCGAGCCCAACGACGGCCCGAGTCGGCGTCGCTGCGTGCCTACCGTCGTGAACTCGCGGACGGATATCGCTTCGTTGCGGCCACGCCGTTGCTTCTGGGCCTGTGCCTGATGACGCTGGTCACCAGGGGCCTCGACCAGGGATGGAGCGCCGTGCTCCTGCCCGTGCATGCCCGTGAGGAGCTAGGTGGTGCCGTCGATCTCGGTCTGCTGAACGCGGCGTTCGGGATCTGCGCACTCACGGGGGCGCTGGTCTATGGGGCGGTGGGCAACCGCTTTCGACGGTGGCCCGTGTTCACGATCACCTTTCTCATCGGGGGCCTGCCGCGCTTCGTGGTGGCCGCCTTCACCGACACCTTCACCCCGCTGGCCGTGATCATGGCGGTAGAGGGTCTCGCCTTCGGCGTACTCAACCCCATCATGGCCACAGTGACGTATGAGACGGTGCCGGAGGAACTGCGCAGCCGCGTGCTGAGCGCGACCACGGCCTCGGTCCAGCTGATCACTCCGCTGGGCGGACTGGCCGCGGGCTTCCTCGTGGATTTGGCCGGCTTGTCTTCTGCGCTGTTGGCGGTCGGCGGTGTGTATCTACTCGCCACGCTGTGCCCTGTGATCTTCCCGGCCTGGAGGCAGATGGACAGCACCGGCTCTCCCCAAGACAGGGCGGAGGGCTCGCCGCTGCGGAGCTCGGGGTCGAAGCGGATGTAGAGGCTCGGGCCGCTTGGGTCTGGGCTGTCTTCCTCCTGCGGACCACCGCCCGGAGCCGCCCGTCCGCCACGACGATTGACAACACGGAACGGGCGGCATCGTGATCACGATGCCGCCCGTTCCCTCGGCGCGTCAGCAGCACTTTCGTCGGTGCTCCTGCCATTTGCTTGAAGGGGGGCAGGATCACGGAGTCGTGTCCTGTCCGGTCCTCTTGTGGTGCTCGGCGAAGCTGACATGGTCCACGGTCGCGGTGTAGCGCTGGGCGGCGTTGACGGTGAGGCCGAAGAGGTCCGCGAGGCGGCGGGCGTCTCCTTCACTGGCATGTGCTTCGTCGAGGATTCGGTCTTCGCGCAGGGCCTGGGCGGAGGTGCCGAGTACCTTGTTGATCCATTTCCCTGTCACGGGCGTCAGATGCCCGGCCGTCGCCTGGTTGATGAACAGGTGCGGGTTGCCGCTGTTGGGCCACTTCTGCTCGCGGTAGACCAGGTAGCCCTTCAGGGCGGCTCGTGCCTGCGGCGCGAGGAGGATCTTCCTGCCCTCGATGGCGAGCCGGCCGTCGATGACATCGGTCACGGACAGCGCGCGCAGTTGGAGCGGACGCAGTCCGTGGAAGATCAGAAGAGTTCCGCAGGCGGCCCTCGCCCGATCCGAATCGTTGACGAGGCGCCGCAGCACCGGAACGTCCATCGACACCGGAGTTCGAGGCTCGGGCATGCCGACCTTCATCCGCGTGGTCGGGTTGGTGAACACGCGCCTGCGCCCGTGGAGAACCTGGAAGATCGACCGCAGGCTGGAGACCATCTCGCTGCGGTCGGTCCCGCCAACGGGCAGTACGGCAACAACGTCGTCGCGAGTGACTTCGCGGAGCGATTGCCGGGTCGTCGCCCAGAAGGCGAGCGCGGGGAGGGCAGCGTAGAGGTGGTTGCGAGTCGTCCGGTCGGAACGCGGGTGACGCCGCGGCGTGAAGCTTCCCCTTGTGACTGGACACC
>NZ_JANIIC010000145.1 GCF_024519315.1 Streptomyces malaysiensis subsp. samsunensis
GTACAGCTCCCGGTCCACCAACGCGCGGCCGGTGCTGGTGGCGTAGGCGGCGAAGACACCGATCTGGGAGTTCTCGGTGCGGCCGGCGGTGCCGGAGTAGGCGCTGCACTCCGGCCGAGGTGGTGCCCTTCTTGATGAAGCCGGTGTCATCGACGATGAGCACCCCGCCGTCATCGCCGAGGTGCTTGGCGACGTATGACTGCAGGTTGTCGCGGACGTCGTCGGCTTCCCAGGTTGCTCCGTTCAGCAACCGCTGGAGGCCATCAGGGGTGCGATGCCCGGCGAACTCGGCCAGTTGCCAGCCGTTCTTGCGGCCGACGGGGGCGAGCAGGCCCCGCACATAGTCCCGCATCCGGCGCCGCAGGTCGGCACGGCCAAACCGGTGGCCAATGCAGAGGAGAAGGTCGTCGAGTTCTCGTTCCCAGTTCGCGTCCGCATGTTCGTCGATCATGCTGGGAGGCTGTCCGCATCTCAGCCCAGCCATTTCCCCGGCCCACTCGTTGGAGGGGCGGTCCGGCAAGACCGCCCCAGACACAACACCAGCCGACTACACTCGGCCAACGCTCTGACCAGGCCAGATAGCGAAACGCTGCTGGAGTACTAGGGGCTGTCTTCAGTTGTGATCAAGCCACGGGCCGGGTGCCAGTCCGGTAGGACGGTGTTGTGACACGTGCGCAACTCACCGACACCGAGTGGGAGTTCATCGGGCCGTTTCTGCCGGTAGGCAGGTTCGGCCCGTACCCCGAGCGGCTGCGCGAGCAGTTCGAGGGAGTGATCTGGCGGTTCCGCACCGGCAGCCAGTGGCGGGAGATGCCCGAGCAGTTCGGCGCCTGGCAGACCGTCTACAACCGCTTCATGCGATGGCGCGACGCGGGCGTCTTCGAGGCCCTGCTGGAAGAGGCGATCGCCGAGGCCGCCCGCAGGGACGAGATCGACATGTCCCTGGTCAGCGTAGATTCCACCACCACACGGGCCCATCATGATGCGGCCGGCATGCGGGTCAGCGAACAGACCCTGGCGGCGCTGGAGGAGGCGGCCTCGCAAAAGGGGGAACGTCGGAGGAACAAGGCGGACAGGACGGTGAAAGCGATCCGGCCCGCGCTGAACGCCGACGCATCCGCCGCAGACGGCGGGCCCGGCTGAAGGCCGCTCTGCTCGGCCGGTCCCGCGGCGGGCTGACCAGCAAGATCCACCTGGCCGCCGACCGGCACTGCCGGCCGATGGCGCTCCTTCTGACCGCCGGGCAGGCCGCCGACAGCCCCCAGTTCATCCCCGTCCTGAACAAGGTACGGGTCCGCCTGCCCGTCGGCCGTCCCCGTACCCGGCCGGCCGCCGTGGCCGGTGACAAGGCCTACTCCTCCCGCGCCAACCGCGCCCACCTGCGCAAACGCCACATCCAGGCGGTCATCCCGGAGAAGAAGGACCAAGCTGCCAATCGCAGGAAGAAAGGCAGCCGTGGCGGCAGGCCCGTCACCCACGACGCAGATCTCTACCGTGACCGCAACACGGTCGAGCGGGCCATCAACAGGATGAAGGACTGGCGCGGCATCGCGACCCGCTACGACAAGAAGCCCGAGAGCTACCTCGCCGGACTCCATCTCCGCGCAGCGACCATCTGGATCAGCAGCCTCCTGAAACCCATTGATCACAACTGAAGACAGTCCCTAGGTCGATACCACTGGCGATGCCAGCCGAGGTGACCACCCGGTCGTCGGCGGTGTACAGAACATCGCGGATGACCGCCGCCTTGGGGTAGCGGCGTGCGAGCTCGTCCTGCACATCATGGTGGGTGGTGCAGCGGTGGCCTCGAGCAGGCCGGCCCGGCCGAGCGCCTCGGCTCCGGCGCAGACGCTGGCAACGGTCCCGCCCCTGGCGTGGTGGTCCCGGAGGGACCGCAGGGAGGGCGCGCCGATGAGAGGACTGTCGGCCAGAGCGAGCACTCGCCAGCCGGGCACCACGATCAGGTCCTCGGGGGCGAGCTCGGGCCAGTCGAGCCGGGCCGCCGACCACATCACCGCCACCCGCCTGGCGCTGGCCCAACTGCCGAAGAATACCGGCGCGGGCGCCGGACCCTGATACGCGCCGACTCCGCGGGCGGCACCCACGACTTCGTCGCCCGGCTCGCTCAGCGAGGCCGGTGGCTGTCCTACTCGGTCGGCATGGTGATCACCGAGGCGATCCACGAGCACGTGCTCAAGGTTCCGGCCTCGGCCTGGACGCCGGCCGTCGAGGCGGACGGCGAGATTCGTGACGGCGCCCGGGTCGCCGAACTCACCGGCGACGTCCTGAACGGCTGGCCGAGGGGCATGCGGTTGATCGTCCGGAAGGAACGGCCGCACCCGGGGGCCCAGTTGCGGCTCACGGACCCGGACGGCATGCGGCTGACCTGTTTCGCCTCCAACACCTCAAGCCGACCGATCGCCGAGCTCGAGCTCCGTCACCGGCTGCTGACCCGGGCCGAGGACCGCATCCGGGCCGCCCGGGCCACCGGCCTGCGCAACCTCCCCCTGAAGCATGCAGCCCAGAACCGGATCTGGCTGGAGACCGTGCAGATCGCTTTCGACCTGCCGGCCTGGATGCCGATGCTCGCGCTGACCGGCAAGGCCAGGGGCTGGGAACCCCGCCGCCTGCGGCTGCGCCTGCTCACCACGGCCGGACAGCTCGTCACCACCGGCCGCCGCCGGATCCTCCGCCTAGCCCGGCACTGGCCCTGGACCAGCCACATCACCGCCGCTCTCGAACGGCTCGCGCTCCTGCCGAACCCCGGCTGACCAAAGGTCCTCCCGTCCCTACGACAGCAGCTCAACAGCCGGAGCAGTGGAACCCGGCGCCCACCACGAGGCGACACTCGTGCCCTCGGCCTGCACAGCCTTCGCCCACGGCACGAAAACGGTCCACAGACTCCGTCGGCGGACCGTCACGTAGGGTCGGGGGCTGGCGCGGTGGCGTAGTGCGTACGCTCCGTTTCCAGCCCCCGCCGCATCGAACCGTGCGTGCGGTTCTCCCGCACACGGCTCACCGACGCCGTTCACCACCGGCATTCGGCCTGCCCCGCCAGTCCCGAAAGGGTCTGGGTGCAACGACGGTCCCGTGCAGGGCGACCAGCCCCAACGAGTCGGAGGCCGCGTGGGCAACCACCGACCAGCCGAACTTCCGGCTGCGCCGGTGCTTCTTGGCGATGAACCCGCCGATCCGCATCCGTGCGTACGAGCTGATCTGGTCAAACCGATGAGCCGAGTTCCCGAACCGGAAATACGCGGCCCATCCGCGTAGGAACGCGTTCACGTCCTCCACGATCACTTTGACCGGCCGCAACATCCTGCGCCGCTCCGTGAGTTCACGGATCCGGTCACGAGCATGCTGCACCGCCCTGTCCGAAGGCCAGCGAGCGAGGAAGGCGATCGGATGCCGCCCGCCACGAGGCCGGGACGTGACCCATCGGTGGTGGAAACCGAGGAAGTCCACTCCCTCGCCTCCGACCTGCAGGCGCACAATCCTGGTCTTGGCCGCCTTCGGCTCCAGGCCGAGTTCGGCCAGCAAGACCTTCAGCTGCCCAAGGGCAGCCTCGGCCTGCTCGCGGGTAGTGCACATCACCACGGCATCGTCGGCATAACGGACCAGGACCCCATGACGGCGCACGTCCCATGCCCGGTCCAGCCGGTGCAGATAGACGTTCGCCATCAACGGTGAAACCAGTCGGGTAGCGGGGACGCATTACTACGTCCCCGCCCCCTAAGAACCGTACGGGCACGTTATCCGCGCATACGGCTCAAGCAAGTCCTGAAGGCGTTCAGGCGTGCAGAGTTGCTGGTTCTCCATAGCCGCCAGGTGAGTCCCGGCGGCGGCAAGAGGAGTGGATGAGACGGAGTTTGCCCGTCACGTCGCGCGTCGTTGTGGCGATGTGCTGTTTGCGGACCGCCACTTGAGTAACGCGCACCCATTGTTCCCATTCGTGCGGGCTCTGTGGGTGCTGATCGGCGTGAAGCAGCAGCTCGTTGCAGAGAACGCACCGACCCGCTTGGATGCCCAGAAGGCGGCGGACCGATTCGCTCAACGGCGGAAGCGGCTGTTTGCTGCGGCGTTTCGCCCAGTAATCGGCGAGCGCCGGGTCATCGGGGGAGGCAGCCCCAACGACCATCGCGTGTCGGACGATTTTCGTCCAAGCGAATTTGGGCAGGTAGGCACCGGAGTCCCGGTCGCCGAATACCCATCGGTTCTGCTTGGACTTGTTGAACTGGTCGTAGTAGCGGTCAACAACCCACCACCGCGACTTGTTCGGGTGGTTGTGTCTGGCCCACCGGTAGGTGAGCTTCCACATATAGTCGTCGAGCGCGGAGAAGACCTCGCTCGACACCTCAGTCCGGTAGTAGGCGGCCCAGCCCCGAATAATCGGAGTGAGTTTCTTGAGAACTGCGGCGGCGTTCGACCCCCGCAGTGCGCGCATCTCTCCGCGCAGCCTCTCCCGGATCCGTCCCACGGCCTCCCGGCTGGGTTTGATCAGTACGAGCTTGTCATGATAGCGACGGACGTTGAAACCGAGGAAGTTAAAACCCTCATCGAGGCTAACGACTTGCGTCTTCTCCTCATTGAAGGTCAGCCCCCTGGGCTCCAGCCAGTCGGCAAGTCGCACCTTGACCCTTTCCGCATGCTCCCGGCTGTGGCACAGGGCCACAAGATCGTCAGCATAACGGACCAACACAGGAGAGTCAGGTGCAGTCTCGAGCCCTCCTCGACTGCGATAGTGATACCTGACCCCTACGGCCTTTTCCATCCCATGCAGGGCGATGTTCATCAACACTGGGCTGATCACACCGCCTTGCGGAACCCCTTCATCGGTCGGCGCTAATTCTCCCTTTTCCATCACGCCCGCCTTCAGCCACTCCCGTATGAGCCCGCGCGCGGGAAACGTTCCGAGAAGGCCGAGAAGATGGTCGTGGTCGATTCGGTCGAATGCTGCTGACAGATCGGCATCGAGAATCCACCGGCGTTTGGGGCCACGCCCCTTCACCACCTGATAGATGGCCTCAATGGCGTCATGGCAGCCGCGGCCCGGTCGGAAGCCGTAAGATTTAGGCTCGAACCGCGCCTCCCACTCAGGTTCCAGAGCATTCTTCGCTCGCGCTTGCAATACGCGATCGACGATCACCGGAATACCGAGCGGACGCCGTTTTCCATTCGACTTCGGAATGAAGACCCGCCGAACTGGGCGGGCGTGCCAAGGCTTGGCCTGCCGGTGCATCCACTCCGACAGTGCTGCCTTTCCTGGGGAGGTCAGAACAACCTTCCCATCCACACCCGCAGTCTTGCGGCCAGCGTTCTCCTCCGTCACCCGCCGCACGCTCACCAGCGTGTTGGACCGGGAGCGGAGCATCAACTTCTGCAAATTACGGACCCGCTTGAGGTCCCCTGCCTTGCTTGCCGTGAAGATCCGCTGCCTCAGACGTCGTACGTCCTCCTCGGCGGCACGCCAATGAACGGCGCCCCATTCCAAAGGAGCGCCCGCAGGTCCGTTCACGTCGGCGTTAATCGCCTCGGTGTCCAACTTGCCCTCCAGTTCCGAAGTTGAGTCAGAATTTCTTTCACAGACTCACCTGGTTCGCGTCAGCTCCCTTGCGGGCCGAGCACAAAGTCCCGTATCCGGCCAGTTATGCGGGAGACCACTGGAAGCCGTGGCTATTCTCCCGGTTTCCTGCTTCCTTTCGGCTGCCGGCATTCGCTTCTCGAACCATCCTGTCCCACTGGGGGTATCCGCCTCCCTCGCGGTTGGCCTACCAAGGACGACATGTTTGCCGCCTCGGACCCCAGCCGGGGTTTCCGTGTTCCACACGTGTGAGATACGACCGGGTTGGGTGCCCTCTTTATCCCGGGGCGGTGGTGTCCTTCCGGGCGAACGGGAGTGGCCCACCCGGCACCTGTCGTTTCACAACGACCAGCCCTACTGCCCTGCTGTCACAACCCATCGCAGAGCATCCTCAGTCACGAGACATCAACCAAGGGTTCAGTCGCCTTCACCCGTCCGGTCTTCCCCTCGCCCGTAGCTCCCGGATGGAACGGGAGCCCTCTGGCTTTCCCCCCGAGCTCCGCACCCTGCCGTTACCAGCAACGCACGTCGGGGCGGGGACTGATCACATGGACACTGATCAGGATCTACACCGTCGACATCGTCGAACCTCCAAAGATGCAATCACTCATAACGTGCAACCTCACGTCGCACCACCGCCTTGTGGGGTTCCGGTCACCGGCCGACGGACCTGCCCGTCCTCCATCACCCCGGCCCGCAGCATTACACGCAGGAGTTTGAGGACCGACCGGTCGCAGACGCGTTCCTCGACCGCCTGCATCAACTTCTCATGCGGAATCGCCTCGAAACAGTTGGCGATATCCAACTCCACCACCCAGCGCCTGCCCCGCCATGCCTCATCGATCAAGACTTGGAGAGCATCGTGCGCCCCGCGCCTGGGCCTGAACCCGAACGAGCACGGCAGCATGTCGGCCTCGAAGACCGGCTCGAGCACGATCTTCAGCGCCGCCTGCACGATCCGGTCGCGGACGGAAGGGATCGACAGCGGTCTCTGTTCCGCCGTCGTGCCGGCTTTCGGGATGAACACCCGGCGCGCGGGCAGCGGCCGCCAGCAGCCCTCCTTGAGTTCCACGGCCAATTCGTCAAGGAGCCGGTCGATGCCGTACTCCTCGACCTGAGCGAGAGTGATGGCGTCAATGCCCGGAGCGCCATCGTTTCGACGCACCGTTGCCCACGCGCGCCGCAGGACGTCCCTGCGGTGGATCTTGTCCCCCAGCGCGTGGAACCGTCGTCCGGGATCGGCCTTGGCCGCCCGGTAAAGCGCATACTGCAAGGCTCGGACCGGATCCAGCTTCAGGGATCCCGATGTGGCGGAACTAGG
>NZ_JANIIC010000146.1 GCF_024519315.1 Streptomyces malaysiensis subsp. samsunensis
GGGGGGGGGGGGGGGGGGGGGGGTGGGGGGGGGGGTGGGGGGGAGGGCGGGGGGGGGGGGGGGGGGGGGGGACGGGGCGGAAGGGCGAGCGGAGCGGCGGCCTCGGCGGCTAGAGCCGCTCGACCACCGTCGCGATGCCCATCCCGCCTCCCACGCACAGCGTCACCAGCCCGAACCGCCCGTTCCGCCGCTCCAGCTCGTCGATCACCGTGCCGAGGATCATCGCGCCGGTGGCGCCCAGCGGATGGCCCATCGCGATCGCGCCGCCGTTGACATTGACCTTGTCCAGGCTCAGCCCCATGTCGTCCACGAAGCGCAGCACCACCGCCGCGAACGCCTCGTTGATCTCGACCAGATCGATGTCGTCGATGGTCAGCCCGGCCTTGGTGAGCGCCTTACGGGTGGCGGGAGCCGGGCCGGTGAGCATGATGGTGGGGTCGGCGCCGGAGACGGCGGCGGAGACGATCCGGGCGCGCGGGGTCAGCCCGAAGCGCTCGCCGGTCTCGCGGTTGCCGATGGCGACCAGGGCGGCGCCGTCCACCATGCCCGAGGAGTTGCCCGCGTGGTGGACGTGGTCGATCGCCTCGACCCAGTGGTACCTCTGGAGCGCCACCGCGTCGAAGCCGCCGGCCTCGCCGATGGTGGCGAACGACGGCTTCAGGCCCGCCAGGGTCTCGGGGGTGGTGCCGGGGCGGATGTGCTCGTCGCGGTCGAGGACGGTCAGCCCGCTGCGGTCGCGGACCGGGACCACGGAGCGGTCGAAATGCCCCTCCTTCCAGGCCCGCGCGGCCCGCTCATGGGAGAGCGTGGCGTAGCTGTCCACGTCATGGCGGCTGAAGCCGCCGATGGTGGCGATGAGGTCGGCCCCGATGCCCTGCGGTACGAAGCCGGTCTCGTAGTTGGTCATCGGGTCCGCGAACCAGGCCCCGCCGTCGGAGCCCATCTTCACCCGTGACATCGACTCGACCCCGCCCGCGAGCACCAGGTCCTCCCAGCCGGAACGGATCTTGGCGGCCGCCAGGTTGACGGCCTCCAGGCCCGAGGCACAGAAGCGGTTCTCCTGGACGCCCGCGACCGTGTCCGGGAGCCCGGCCGCGATGGCCGCGATCTTGGCGATGTCGGAGCCCTGGTCGCCCAGTGGGCTGACGACGCCGAGGACCACATCGTCGATCGCCGCCGGGTCCAGCTCGGGGAAGCGCCGCCGGATCTCGTGGATGAGGCCCACCACCAGGTCGACGGGCTTGGTGCCGTGCAGGGCACCGTCGGCCTTTCCGCGCCCGCGCGGGGTGCGGATGGCGTCGTACACATACGCTTCGGTGCTCACGTCAGCGGCCTTTCAGGGGAGGGGAGGGATCGGGCGGGGACGGCTCAGCGGGCCGGCGGGGAGCGGACGGGGGTCATGACGGGTTTCCCCCGAGGAGCGAGGTGACTCCCCAGTCGCGGGCCACCTCGGCGGTCTCCGCCCCGGGCCCCTTGGGCACGCGGCGCACCGCGCCCGGGGTGGCGGAGAAGCGCGGGGCGGGCGCGGGCTGGGTGATCCCGCCGTGGTCGACGAAGGTGGAGCGGGCGGCGAGCTGCGGATGGGCCGGGGCCTCGCGCAGCGACAGCACGGGGGCGACACAGGCGTCCGAGGTGCCGAAGACGGCGGTCCACTCCTCGCGGGTGCGCTGCTTGAAGCGGTCGGCGATGGCGGCGCGCAGCTCGGCCCAGCTGTCGAAGTCATCGCGGGCCGGGGCCTGGTCGGCGATGCCCAGCAGCTCGATGAACTCGTTGTAGAACTTGCGCTCCAGGGGCCCGACCGCCATATAGCCGCCATCGGCGGTCTCATAGGTGCCGTAGAAGGGGCTGCCGCCGTCGAGGAGGTTGGTGCCGCGCTGGTCCCGCCAGCCCCCGGCGGCCATCATCCCGTGGACGACGGAGGTCAGATGGGCGGTGCCGTCCACGATCGCGGCGTCCACCACTTGGCCGGGGCCGCCCGCGCGGGCGTGCTGAAGGGCGGCCAGGACACCGATGACGAGATAGAGCGAGCCTCCCGCGTAGTCCCCCAGGAGGTTGGCGGGGGCGATGGGCGGGCCGTCGATCGTGCCGATCATGCTGAGGGCGCCGGTGACGGCGATATAGCCGATGTCATGGCCGGCGGACTGGGCGAGCGGGCCCTCCTGCCCCCAGCCGGTCATCCGGCCGTAGACCAGCTTGGGGTTACGGGCCAGGCAGTCGTCCGGACCCAGGCCCAGCCGCTCGGTGACTCCCGGGCGGTAGCCCTCGATGAGGATGTCGGCGCGCTCCACGAGGTCGAGAACGACGCCGACATTCTCCTCGGATTTGAGGTCGAGCAGCACCGAGCGCTTGTTGCGGTTGGCGAGGTCGAAGTCCGGGTCCATCCGCGGGCCCCTGGGCCCTCCGGGCCGGTCGACGCGGACCACATCGGCGCCGAGGTCGCCGAGGACCATGGCGGCGAACGGGCCCGGCCCGATTCCGGCGAGCTCCAGCACCCGCACTCCGGCCAGAGGGCCTGCCGCCCCCTCCTCAGCCACCGTCATCCCGTCCCCCAATCGTGTGACACCACCGCTGTAACACCGCCGATGCTAAGAACGCGTCCGGCATTCCACAAGCCCTCTCAGGAGTCTGTGGACAACCAAACGCCGTGACCGGAAAGGGGGTTCGGCCCCCGCGGTCGCATGGCGGGCCGGGTGTGGCGCCGACCGGCGTTCGGGGTCAGGTCGTGTCCACGCCGGGCCTCGCCGTCGACAGCGGCTGTCCGGGCAGGAGATGGTCCTGATCGCCCGCCGGATCGGTCAGCCGCCCGAGCCTGCGGGGCACATCGGTGCCGACCAGCACGATGACCACCAGCGTCAGCCCGAAGGTGAGCACCGCCAGCGCCCGCCCGAGGGACATGCCCTCGGCCAGATGGGCGCCGAGCACCGGCGCCACCGCACCCCCGAGCGCCCCGGTGTTGTAGACGAAACCGAGGGAGGCCGCCCGGCTCTCGGTCGGGAAGTGACCCGCGATGTACTTCGGCAGGATGCCGGAGATCCCCTGGCTCAGCGCGAGCAGGAAGAACAGCAGCACCCCGAGCCCGACCAGGGTGTCGCGCACCGCGAACACCGGGAAGACGAAGGCCAGCGAGGCGAGCAGGGTGAAGGCGTAGGCGCGCCGGGTGCCGAGCCAGTCGCCCACGAAACCCGCAAGCCAGCAGCCGGCCATCGTGCCGAACCCGGCGTAGAACATCACATCGGTGACCTCGGAGGGGGTGTAGCCGAGCTGCTCCTTCAGATAGGTGGGCAGCAGCGCCTGGATGGGCCAGCTGTAGAGGAAGGCGCAGAAGACCGTGCACATCAGGCCCACGTACAGCGGCCAGCGGCGCCGTCCGCCGAGCTGGGCCGCGAAGGCGACCAGACACCCCGCCGCCAGGATCGACAGCGGCCAGCGCCAGCCCGCGCCCGGCGGGGTGAAGACCAGGAACAGCGCGACGCTCGCGGCCACGGTCAGCGCCGTGTTGACGCTCGCGAGGGTGCGTCCGGCGAACAGCGGCCGGAAGGGGTTGGGCCGCGCCCGCGCCGCCGCCACCTCCTCGTGCCAGTCCCCGGCCTCCGGGAGCGCGCGCCGCACCCACAGCGCGACCAGCACCGGCAGCACACCGATCCAGAACATCCAGCGCCAGCCCCAGTGGGGCACCACCCACTTGTAGAGCTCGGAGGCGATGATGGTGCCGCCCGAATAGCCCGAGATGAGGAAGCCGGAGGCGCGGTTGCGCAGCCGTGCGGGCCAGCTCTCCAGGACATAGGTGGCGCTGGCGCTGTACTCGCCAGCCATGCCCATGCCAATCACTAGCCGGGCGGTGAACAGGCTGAGGTAGTTCCAGGCGAACCCGCAGGCGAAGGTCCCCAGAGAGTAGAGCAGAATGCTGACGATCATGGCGGCCTTACGGCCGTAGCGGTCGCCCAGCGCGCCCAGCAGCGCCCCGCCGAGCCAGCGGGTGATGAAGGCGCCCGAGACCAGGCTCGCGGCCGAGGCCGTGCTCAGGTCGAACTCGTCGGCTATCTCGGTCAGGACGAGCGTGATCAGCACAAAGTCGAAACCGTCGAGCAGATAGCCGATCCAGGCGGCGAACAGGGACTTCCACTGGCCGGGTGAGACCTCTCGGTACCAGGGCACCTTGGCGGCTTCGGTCACGGCAACAGCCCTCCCTCCTCCAGGAGTTGACGTACGGTCTTCACGGCCGCCCCGCCCAGCGGCACCTGGGGCGCGGCGGTGTCCGCGCAGTCGATCACGCCGAGCAGCCGCAGCGCGGCCTTGAAACCGCCCAGCCCCGACGAGCTGCCGCCCATCAGGGCCGGGTCCCCGGCGGCGGTGATGGCGAAGAGCGCGGCCAGCCGGTCCTGTTCGGCGGCGGCCCGCTCCCAGCGCCCCGCGCGCGCATGCTCGTACAGCCGGACGAAACCGGCCGGGTCGACATTGGCCAGCCCCGGGACGACCCCATGGGCCCCCGCCAGCAGGGCGCCGTCCACCGACAGTTCGGAGCCGGTGAGCACGGTGAAGGAGTCGATGAGACCGCGCCGGCGGACCTCGACCAGCAGCCGCCGCAGCGCCCCGTCGTCCCCGCTGCTGTCCTTGACCCCGGCCAGCGTGGCATCGGCGGCCAGCGGCAGCAGGATCGAGGGCGTCAGCTTGGAGTGGACGGAGACCGGGATGTCATACGCGAACAGCGGCAGGTCCACGCCATGGCGCAGCCGCCGGAAGTGGTCGGCGATCTCCACGGGGTGGGTGCGGGTGTAGAAGGGCGCGGTGGCCACGACCGCGTCCGCGCCCAACTCCGCCGCCGTACGGGCGTGGTCCAGCACCCGCGCGGTCGTCATGTCGATCGCCCCCGCGAGCACGGGCACCCGGCCGTCCGCGGCCTCGATGACCGCCTCGAGGGCCGTACGGCGGCCACCGTCGCCCAGATAGGCGGCCTCGCCGCTGGAGCCGAGCGCGAACAGCGCGCTCGCCCCCGCGTCGATCAGCCGCTCGGCGAGCGCGGCGAGGGAACGCGTGTCGACCTCGCCCGTGGGCGTGAACGGGGTGCACAGGGGCGGAACGACACCGGTAAGGGGAGCCGGAAGACTCATCGACACCCAGCCTTCTGAATAGCAGGACAATACGGACGTGGGATGTCCTATGTTTCGGCCCGAATCTGACGGAGCGCCATCGCCCTGTCAAGTACATTCCCGCCTCAGCGCCCCGTCCGAATCCTGCCAGCGCTCCGTGCCCCCACCCGCCAGCCTTGAACGCATGAGCGAGAACCACGGCGAGATCTACGAGATGCGGGCCATCGCGCCCGAGGCGCTGAAGCTGCTGCGCACCACCGACGACGCGGGGCATCCGCCGCGCCTGGTGGTGGATGACGAGGAGGGCGGCAGCCCGCTGCGCTGCTGCCTGGGCCGGAGCCGCCCGTACGAGACCATCGCACTCGTCTCCTACGCCCCGCTGCGCCGCTGGGCGCGCGAGACGGGTGCCGGACCCGGCCCGTACGACGAGGTCGGCCCGGTCTTCATCCACCCCGAGGAGTGCGACGGCTGGACCGGCCCCGGCATCGCGGAGGGCATCCGGGGCCGGCGGCGGGTGCTGCGGGCGTACTCCGCCGAGGGCAGCATCCTCGGCGGCCGGCTGCTGGACGACGGCGGGCCGACGATCGAGGAGGGGCTGGCCGAGTGGTACGCGGACCCGCGGGTGGCGGCGGTGCATGTGCGCGCCGTCGAGTTCGGCTGCTTCCTGGCCGAGACGCGGCGGGTCTGACGGCGATCCGGCGGCGAGCCCGATCGGGTCGGACTGCCGTCAGGCCGATCGAGACGGGCTCCCGTCAGGCCCCGGCGGCTTCGTCGACGCACCCTCGGGGCCGCGTCACGTCCTGGCGGCCTTCAGCGCCCGGCGGCTTTCAAGGCCCGGCGGCACAGCGCGTCCGCGCGCCGTGTCGTCTCGGGCTGCCGGAAGTCCCGGGCCAGGTGCAGGGTGTACGCACAGGCGACCGCGATGGTCGTCCGATGGCCGACGGAGACGAAGAGCGGCTTCACACCGTCGCGGGTGCGCAGCGCCCGGCCGACCTCCTCCTCCCCGTCGAGCAGCGGCGCCCAGTCGCCGCGGCGCGGCCCCGGGTCGGCGTGGCGGAAGCCGAAGGGTTTCTTGGCGACGCCGATGGTGGGCAGCCCGGTGAGCACCCCCAGATGGCTGGCCAGCCCGAACCGGCGGGGGTGGGCGAGGCCGTAGCCGTCGCACACCACCAGGTCGGGGCGGCGGCCGAGCCGCCGGTCGAGGTCGCCCAGCGCGTCGAGGACGGCCGGGATCTCACGGAACGCCAGCAGCCCGGGGACGTACGGGAAGGTGACCCGGCCGACCGCGGTCGCCTCCGCGACGACATCGAGGCCGCGGGCGTCCAGCGCGACGGCGGCGGCCGCGACCAGGTCGCGCTTGTCGTCGTACGCCACGTCCACCCCGACGACCGCACCGGGGCCGGTGCCCGGCGCGGGCACCTCCCCGCCGACGACCACGGACCCCCGCGTCCGCTCCTGGACGGCGATCGCCTCGGCCTCGGTCGAGGGCCAGTCGCGGGGCAGCTCATATCGTGGATCGACAGCGCTGGTCATCGTGTGGCTCACGTTA
>NZ_JANIIC010000147.1 GCF_024519315.1 Streptomyces malaysiensis subsp. samsunensis
CACGGCGTCAAGGTACTCGGAGATCGCGTCCCGGTTGTGGGTCAGACACTCGATGCGGCGGGTCATGCGGTCCCGCTCGTCCTCCAGCGTGGCGATCATCTCCGGTGTGGCGTCGGAGAAGTGGATGAGCCGGGGTTTGTCCAGGCACGGCAGGATCTGCTTGATGATCCGGGTCGGAAGGCCGGCGTCGAGCAGCCCCCTGATCTGGAGCACCCGGTCGACCAGGCGCTCGTCGTACGCGCGGTAGCCGTTCGCGCAGCGGTCGGGCAGGATCAGCCCCTGCTCCTCGTAGTAGCGCAGCAGCCGGCGCGGTGTCCCGGTGCGCTCCGACAGCTCTCCGATGCGCATGTGCCCCTTCCTTCCACCCTCGCATCCTTCACATCCATGTGAAGGACGCAGCGTATCGTGGGGCGGGCGCGCTCGCGAGGGGGCGGAACGCGCCGGGAAAAGTGCCAGGTGATTGAACGCGGGCCCCCGGCACGCCGTACGGATAACGACGGGCCCGACCACCCGAGCCGGGCCCGCCGTGCCACCACCGGGCTTCGCAGGGAAGGACCTTCGGGTTGTCGCGCCAATCGAGCTCTCATCAGCGGTCGGAAACGGACAAGGGAACCACGGAGGAGGGCCCGACGGAGGGCCCGGCGCCGGAGGGTCCTCCACAGCGCACGCCGGATATCCCGGCCCAGCGGCGGGAGGACACCGGGGAGCGGGACGCGGACCCCGAACAGGAGGTGGGCACCGTCCCCGGCGTGGCCGCCATCCGTGAGGGTTGGCGGGCCAAGTACCCCATCGCGGCGCGCACGGTGGCATGGACGGTCACGGGGCTGTCCTTCGCCCTCGTGTTCCTCGCCCTCAGCCTGCCGACCAAGCTCACCCTCCTCGAACCCGGCGCCTTCCTGCGCATCCCGGTGGAGGGGATATTCGGGGCCACGCTGCTGCTCATGCTGCCGTCGATGGCGCGGCGGGTGGTGGCGGTGGTCGCCGGGGCGGTCCTCGGGGCGCTGACCATCTTGAACCTCCTCGACATCGGCTTCAACGAGTTCCTCGGCCGTGGGTTCAACGTGGTGCTCGACTGGATACTCCTGGACGACGCCGAGGCGTACGTGAAGGACTCGCTCGGCGGGACGGCCGCGACCGTCGCCGTGATCGGTGTCGTGGTCCTCGCCGTCGCCGTGCTCGTCCTGATGGCGCTCGCCGTGCTGCGGATCGGCAACGTGATGGCGAGGAACAGCGCCGTGGCGACCCGTACCACCCTGGTGCTCGGCACCGTCTGGGTCATGTGCGCGGCGCTCGGGGTGCAGGTGGCCGGGGCGCCGTTCGCGTCCCGGAGCACCACCGCGCTGGTCCAGGACCGGGCGGAGCGGGTGCGCAAGACCCTCAAGGACGAGCGGGAGTTCGCCAAGGTGGCGGCCGTCGACACCTACGGCGACACCCCCGGCGATCAGCTGCTGACCGGGTTGCGCGGCAAGGACATGATCTTCACCTTCATCGAGAGCTACGGCCGCGCGGCCATCGAGGACCCGGCGATCGCACCCGGTGTGGACAAGACGCTCAAGAACGCCACCAAGCGGCTGAACGAGGCCGGGTTCGCCTCCAAGAGCGGCTGGCTCACCTCGGCCACGTTCGGCGGCAGCAGCTGGCTGGGGCACTCCACCTTCCTCACCGGCCTGTGGATCGACAACCAGAACCGCTATCGCACCGTCACCGCGGGCGACCACATGTCCATCACCCGGGCCTTCCAGCGCACCGGCGCCTGGCGGACGGTCGGCATCATGCCGGGTGTCACCAAGGGCTGGCCGGAAGGCAAGTTCTACGGCCTCGACCATGTCTACGACTCCCGCGACCTCGGCTACAAGGGCCCGAAGTTCAGCTGGTCGACCATGCCCGACCAGTACGCCCTGAAGGCGTTCGAGCGCCTGGAGCACGGCAAGAAGCGCGACAAGCCGCTGATGTCGGAGATCATCCTGACCTCCAGCCACCAGCCCTGGGCACCCATCCCCAAGACGATCCCGTGGAGCGAGGTCGGCGACGGCTCGGTCTACAAGGCCATCCAGAAGGCCGGCAAGAAGCCCGCGGACGTCTTCACCGACCCCGACAAGGTGAAGACCGAGTACGGAAGGTCCGTCCAGTACTCGGTGAACAGCCTCATCGACTATGTGCTGAAGTACGGAAACAAGAACACGGTGCTGGTCTTCCTCGGCGACCACCAGCCCCTGGCCCGGGTCAGCGGCGACAACGCCAGCCGGGACGTACCCGTGGCGATCGTCGCGCACGACAAGGCGGTGCTGGACCGGATCTCCCACTGGGGCTGGCAGGACGGTCTGATGCCGGGCGACAAGGCCCCGGTGTGGAAGATGAGCTCCTTCCGCGACCGCTTCCTGGACGCCTACGGGCCGAACCCCGGTGGCGACACGGCCCCCTCCCAGCCGTCGTCCTCGCCGAAGCCCGCACCTGGAGGTTCGTCGAAGCCATAGCCCTCGACGGGCCTGGGCGCGCGGACGCGTCATATGGTTCTCCCGGTCCGCCACCAGGTCCGTCAGCCCCGTCAGCCCCGTCAGTCCGTCAGTCCGTCAGTCCGTCAGTCCGTCAGCAAGGACATATACGGGCCGAACTCCGAGGCCAGGGTCAGTCGGCCCAGCTTCTGGTATTCGCGCTGCAACGCGTGGATGAGGTCGGGCATCGTCACCGGACTGCCGGACTCGGCCGCGAGATAGGCGGCGGTGACGGCCACCGAGCGGATGTTGCCGCCGGCCAGTTCGAAGGACTCGGCGCAGAAGTCCAGGTCCAGATCGGTGGAGCGGGGGAGTGCGGTGCCCAGTGAGCGGTCCCACAGTCGGCGGCGGTGGCCCGCGTCGGGGAGGGGGAAGTCCACGACGAGATCGAGCCGGCGGGTGAAGGCGTCGTCCAGGTTGGCACGGAGGTTGGTGGCGAGGATGGCCAGCCCGTCGAACGTCTCCATGCGCTGGAGGAGGTACGCGCTCTCGACGTTGGCGTAGCGGTCATGCGCGTCCTTGACCTCCGAGCGTTTGCCGAAGATGGCGTCGGCCTCGTCGAAGAGCAGAACGCCGTTGATTCCGGCGGCCTCGGTGAAGATGCGCTCCAGGTTCTTCTCGGTCTCGCCCACGTACTTGTCGATGACGGTGGCCAGATCGACCGTATAGAGATCCAGGCCCAGATCGGCGGCGATCACCTCGGCCGACATCGTCTTGCCGGTACCGGAGTCCCCGGCGAAGAGGGCCGTGACACCGCGCCCCCGGCCACCGCCCGGCCGCATGCCCCATTCGCCCAGGACCCGGTCGCGGTGGCGGGCGCGGGCGGTGAGTTCGCGGAGCTGGGCGAGGGGGCCCGGGGGGAGTACGAGGTCGGACCAGTCCACGGCCGGTTCGATACGGCGGGCGAGACGGTCGAGCCCCGCCGCGTTCTGGGCGCGGGCCCCGGCGCGGATGTGGTCAGGGCGGAGGGTGCCGCCGTCCAGCGCCGCGCTCTGGGCGGCGCCACGGGCCGCCCGGGTGATCTGATCGGGGGTGAGGAGGAACGGGGAGAGTAGGCGGGTGAGGTTCAGGCCCGCGGGGACCGTGGCGCCATAGGCGTCGGACCAGAGCGCCGCCCGCGCCGTCGGCTCCACCCGCGGGGCGTGCAGCAGCAGCGGCGGACGCGAGGACCACGCGGCGTCCCAGGGCGCGCGGCCGGCCAGCACGACGGGCAGCGGGGTGTCCGCCACCAGCCGGATGACCTCGGGCTTGTCGCGGACGAGGGCGTCGATCGGACCGCACACCAGACCGGCGGAGGTGAGCCGGGCCTCTCGGGCGAGGATCCGCACCGCCTCGGCGGGCTGGGGGTCCCGGGCGAGGCGCTCCAGATCGAGGCCGAGGACACCGTGCCCAGCCCGGGAGAGGGCGGAGGCCCCCAGGGCGGTGCCCGCACCGCCCTGGTCCTCCCGCAGATACGCCAGGGGCTCTTCGGCGGTGAGGGCACGGGCGAGCGGGGCCGGATCGCCGACACCGGACACGTCCTGCCACGGGGCGAGCAGATCGACGATGCGCGGATCGGGGGTGTCATCGCCGAGGAGATGCGCCGTGACCCGGTCGGGGACGCGGAGCGCACGCGCCAGGAACGGGCGGTCCGGCTCCTCGACCAGCAGCAGACCGCCCGCGCACAGCGGGGCTCGGGGCGACAGCCGGGCCCGTGCGGCCGCGTCGGCCGCGGAGAGTCCGCACAGGCCGAGGGCGAGGCCGATGGAGGGCCGGCGGCGGGTGACATCGTCGTTGAGATAGCCGTAGAACCGCTCGAAGCGGTCGTCCAGATCCGGGACCAGCGCGATCAGCAGGATCTCCACATCGAGCGCGGAGAGGCCGAAGTCATGGGCGAGGGCGCGCAGTCGGGTCGGACTGCCCGCGCGGGCCGCGGCGTCGGCGCGCGCCTCGGCCTCGGACAGGAGGGCGGCGTCGGCGTCGTCGGGGACGGTGGAGTCGAGGGGGCGTCCGGAGTCGAGAAGCCGGTGGATGGTCTCGTCACTGAGGTAGAGACCGCGGAAGGCGTCGTCGGGGTTGGGGTCGGTGAGCTGACGGGTGTGGACGGTGCGCCGTATCCGCTGTTCGACGAGGATCGCGCGGTCGAGAAGATGGCGCAGGCTCGGATCCGGCTCTCCGGTCTCCGTGTCCGCCGGGCTCGTCATTCGGCCCGCTCCTCCGCCACCTGGGAGGCGATACCGGTGCGGCGGGCCCCGTACAGCGGCAGGTTGGCGCCACCCGGCATCGGCTGCGTGGGCGCCGCAGGCGCGGGCGCCTCCCGTGAGGAGTCGGAGAAGCCCAGGCGCACCCCCTCCTCGCCCACCTGCGGACCGGCCGGATAGACGGGCGACTCGGTGACCGGCACGCTCACCACCAGGTCGAGCGAGGGCTTGAGCTCGCCGCCGAGCGCGCTCCACACATCGGCGAACGACCGGTCCTCGGGCGGCGGCAGCGCGACCGTCATGGGGACGGACACGCCGAGTTCGGCGAGCGTGCCGGTGAGCCGTTCGGCGGGCAGGGCCTCGTACCGCAGCAGACAGGACAGCAGCGAGGACAGCAGCCGGTGCTCGTCCTCGGGGCGCTTGGTCCACGCGGTGATGAGATACGAGAGCTTGAAGTAGCGGGGCGGGCGGCGCCGGGCCACGATGGCGCCCCGCTCGTCGTACTCGTTGAGCAGACCGCGCTCCCGGCGGCGCATGTCCTCGCGGATGTCGTACAGATAGAGATTGACGGTGGGGGCGTTGACCTTGGCGGCCCAGTCACGGGTGGGGGCGTCGAAGACCACGGCCACCTGGCCGCCCGCCACTACATCGGCCCGGAAGATGGCGCGCAGCGCCTCGTCGACCTCGTGGATCACGGATGCTCACCCCCGGCCGGCGAAGTCGGGCGGCTGAAGGTTGCGCCGTACGACGAGCACGGGCTCATCCAGCCGTTCGAGCCCCGTCACCGTGGCGCGGAGCTCACGGGGGCCGAGCCGGTCCTTGGGCAACACCAGCATCTGGGCCTCGAAGGTGCCGCCGCGTCCCACCCGTACGGTCGACCGGGCCGCGGTGACGCCCGGATCCCAGCTGAGCGCGACCGTGGCGCCGGGCGGGAAGTCCTTGCCGCGGGCGATGGTCACATCGCCGGGGCGGGCGACCTCGGGGGTGACGGTCAGCTTGGGCTGGAGCACCTGGACGCGGGCCGTGTCGGTGTTGTCGGCACGCCGGGGATCGCGCGGCGAACCGCTGACGGAGACCTTCAGCTCACCGCGGATCGCGGTGCGGTATTCGGCCGTCTGGGTCACCGTGATCCGTCCGCCCGGCGCGATGGTGCACGGGGTGGCCCGGGTGCAGCGCGACAGCCCGGAGAGGTCGCGGTCGCCCGTGTCCTTGGTGCGGGGCCAGGTGGTGGTGACCACGACGTTCCTGGCCGTCTTCGGGCCTGCGTTGGTGAGGGTGAGGCGGGCCCCGGTCCGCTGCCCGGTGTAGGCGGGCGTGGGGCCGGCGGTGGTGGTGATGGCGAGATCCGCCTCGTTCGGCACCGGGGCCGGGCGCACGGTGAAGGTCGCGGTGTCGGTGCCGGTGTTGCCGGAGGAGTCGGTGGCGGTGCAGCTGACCCGCGTCCTGCCGACGGGGAAGCGCGAACCCGGAGGCGGATCGCAGCTGACCGGCAGATCGCCGTCGACCGCGTCCTGGGCGGTGGCGGTGAAGTCGACCTCGGTGCCGTTGTCGTCGGTGGCCTCGATGGTGCGGTCGTCCACGGTGACGACGGGGGCGGTCACATCGTTGACGGTGATGCTGATGCGCTGCTGGTAGTCCTCGGGGGTGGGCTCGTCGCCACCGTCTCCGCCGCCGGGGCCACCGTTCTGGCCGCCGTTTTGCTGGCCGCCGTTTT
>NZ_JANIIC010000148.1 GCF_024519315.1 Streptomyces malaysiensis subsp. samsunensis
TTTCTTCAAAGGAACCTCGTCCAAACCGATGGACGGGGTATCAACATATCTGGCGTTGACTTTTGGCACGCTGTTGAGTTCTCAAGGAACGGACGCTTCTTTCGAAACCGTTTCACCGGCTTCTCCGGGCGCTTCCCTTCGGTGTTTCACACGCTATCAGACTATTTTCCGCTCTCTTACCCGTGTCTTTCGCAAGGCATGCGAAAGCGGATCCGAGATTTGGATCAAGTAACTGATGGCGCCGCCCTGATCCTGGATGTACACGCAGATGACCGCAGTGCTTCATCCGGTGGGCAGGGGTACGACAGTACAGCGCCCCGCGCGGCCGTGGCAAATCGATTCCTGACCCGGGCGCCTTCTCCTGCCTGCGCCACGTGTGCGGAATCCAAAGTTCCTATGACTTACTCTTCTGGGCAGTGCGCTGTCCGGGACAGGTGGTGACAGCGCGTGATGATTCTTCATCCCGGGAGGCTCCCATGACCAGCGTGACCTCACCGGTCGCCGGACGCGTGATCGGACTCGAAGCGGTTCCCGATCCGGTGTTCTCCGGCGCCATGGTGGGTCCGGGCACGGCGATCGATCCGGTGCTCGAGCCCTTTGTGGCCGTGGCCCCGGTCGACGGCATCGTCGTCTCCCTGCACCCGCATGCCTTCGTCGTCGTGGACGGGGAGGGGCACGGTGTACTCACCCACCTCGGCATCGACACCGTGCAGCTGAACGGTGAGGGCTTCGAGGTGCTCATCAACAAGGGGGACACCGTCAAGCGGGGGGACGCGATCGTGCGCTGGGACCCGGCCACCGCCGTGGCCGCGGGCAAGTCGCCGATCTGCCCGATCGTGGCGCTCGAGGCCACGGCCGAAGCCCTTTCCGACGTCAAGGAGGACGTCGATGTGAAGGCGGGCGACGCGCTCTTCAACTGGTGAGCGGGGCGTGCGCCCGGCGGCCGACGGGGACCGGGCCGGGCGGCGCACTGCTGGTATGACATCCACCATGGCGGAGTTCCGCCGTATCGACCGGGGACGGGTGACATGGAGACAACGCTGCGAGGCGTCGGAGTGAGCCACGGGGTGGCCATCGGCGAGGTGCGCCATATGGGGACGGCGGTCCTGGAGCCGCCGGCGAAGCAGATTCCGGCCGATGAGGCGGAGCGTGAGCAGGGGCGGGCCCGTCAGGCGGTGGAGGCCGTGGCGGCCGATCTGGTCGCGCGCGGCAACCTGGCGGGCGGCGAGGCCCAGGCCGTGCTCGAAGCGCAGGCCATGATGGCGCAGGACCCGGAGCTGATGGCCGATGTCGAGCGGCGCATCACCGTGGGCAGCACCGCCGAGCGCGCGGTGTACGACGCCTTCGCCGCCTACCGGGCGCTGCTCGCGGGGGCCGGGGACTATCTGGCGGGCCGGGTGGCCGACCTCGATGATGTGCGGAACCGGATCGTGGCGCGGCTGCTGGGCGTGCCGATGCCGGGTGTGCCGGACAGTGATGAGCCGTATGTGCTGATCGCGCGGGACCTCGCGCCCGCCGACACCGCGCTGCTCGACCCGACGCTGGTGCTGGGGTTCGTGACCGAGGAGGGCGGGCCGACGAGCCACAGCGCGATCCTCGCCCGGGCCCTGGGGGTGCCGGCCGTGGTCGCGCTGCCCGGTGCCGGGGATCTGGTCGAGGGCACGCTGATCGCCGTGGACGGCAGCAGCGGTGAGATCTTCGTGTCCCCGAGCGAGGAGAAGCGGGCCGAGCTGACGCGGGCCGCCGAGGAGCGCCGGGCCGCGCTGGCCGCCTCCTCCGGTCCGGGCGCGACATCGGACGGGCACAAGGTGCCGCTGCTGGCGAACGTGGGCGGTCCGGCCGATGTGCCGGCGGCGGTCGAGGCTGGCGCCGAAGGTGTGGGGCTGTTCCGCACCGAGTTCCTCTTCCTCGATGACAGCACCCAGGCGCCGTCGGAGGAGAAGCAGGTCACGGCGTACCGGCAGGTGCTGGAGGCGTTTCCCGAGGGCCGGGTGGTGGTGCGGGTCCTGGACGCGGGCGCGGACAAGCCGCTGGACTTCCTCACCCCGGCCGATGAGCCCAACCCGGCGCTGGGCGTGCGCGGTCTGCGTACTCTGCTGGACCACCCCGAGGTGCTGCGGACGCAGCTCACGGCGCTGGCCAAGGCGTCGGAGGGGCTGCCGGTCTATCTCGAGGTCATGGCGCCGATGGTGGCGGACCGGCTGGACGCCAAGGCGTTCGCGGACGCGTGCCGTGAGGCGGGGCTGCGGGCCAAGTTCGGCGCGATGGTGGAGATTCCGTCCGCCGCGCTGCGGGCGCGCTCGATCCTCCAGGAGGTCGAGTTCCTGTCGCTGGGCACCAATGACCTGGCGCAGTACACCTTCGCGGCCGACCGTCAGGTGGGCGCGGTCTCACGGCTTCAGGACCCGTGGCAGCCCGCGCTGCTCGACCTGGTGGCGGCCTCGGCGGAGGCCGCGCAGGCCGAGGGCAAGAGCTGCGGTGTCTGCGGTGAGGCCGCCTCCGATCCGCTGCTGGCGTGTGTGCTGGCCGGTCTGGGGGTCACCAGCCTCTCCATGGGCGCGGCGTCCATTCCGTATGTGCGCGCGACGCTGGCCAAGCACACGCTGGCGCAGTGCGAGCGGGCCGCGTCCGCCGCTCGCGCGGCGGACACCGCCGAGGACGCGCGGCGGGCGGCGCAGGCGGTGCTGTCCGGCGAATGAGGCTCGGTTCCCGATGAGCCGCCGGTGAAGTACCGGTGCGCTCATGGGTTTCGGTGAAGGCGTCCCGCCGCGTGGCGGGACGCCTTCGGTCATTCCGGGCGTCCGGTCATTGCGAACGTCCGGTCATTCCGGGCGGCTGAGCGGGATACCCGCCCGGTATTCGACGCCGTGCTCCGGGGGGATGGGTTCACCGGTATCGGCATCGGTGCAGTACGCGGTGAACACCTCCGCCTCGCTCAGCGGACGCAGCCAGCCGTCGTGCAGCGCCCAGCCGCGGACCGTCTCGGGGGTGTCCGCCGCGATGGTGCGCAACACCAGACCGCCGGGGCGGCGCAGGGCGAACCCGCAGGCCAGGACCGTGCGAAAGACCAGCGCCGAGGATTCGGACAGCTGCGGCGGGCCCGCTTCCCGGGCGTCGGCGTGGAGCACGGCGACCAGCGAGGTGCCGTCCGCCGGGACGCTGCACACCAGATGGTGCATGCCTGGCCCGGCCGCCTCCACAGCCGCGCGCAGCGCGGCCCCGGCGCGCTCGAACGCGGCCCGTGCGGTGTCGTCGTCGTGGCACTCCCCATGGTGGCCGGCGCGGGAGAGCAGCGCCGTGGCGTACTCCCAGGTGGCCTGCTCCTCGGCGACGCCGATGAGCCGTGGCACCAGGCGGTCGACCGGCTGACCTTCGTACGTGACCGTGCCGCCCGCTGCGGCCCGCTCCGCCGTATAGCGAGTGCGGCTCGCGGGGGTGTCCGGGTCGAGCCGGGTGTCCGCGCAGAACTCCTCGTAGGCGACGGGGTCGAAGAGGGCGACGGTGGTGTGGACGCCCCTGGCCGCGAGCGCCTTCAGCAGCCCCTCCACTTCCCGTAGATACGCTCCGTGGTCGTCGAAGGCGAACGACCCGTACTGCCGCATGGCTGCGAAATCCCGCTCGTCGGCGAGCAGGGCCACGGTGCTGGGCACCTCCCTGCGCAGTACGCGCCGGGCGGTCCGGCTCCTCCTCCGGTGCTTCGTCCTGGTCCTCGTATCCCTGTTTGCCTGCGCTTTCGTGTGCGTCTTCGTCTTCGTCTTCGTCTTGCGGTGCTTGCTCCGGTGCCTGCCGGGGCGGCTCCGGTCCTGACCCCTCTGTCCGGCGTGCGCCATGGCTCCCCCTCCGCGCGGATGTTCAGTGCTCACTCACCGTAACCGGGGCCACTGACAACGCTCCGTCACCGCGGTCCCGTACCAGGTGGCGCTGGGCGCCGCACATCGCGGCGAGCCCGGCGCCGAGGCCGAGCCAGCCGAGAGGGCCCGCCGCGATCGCCGCCGTCACCGCGAGCGGTCCCGCGCTGCGCTGCACGGCCTGGGCCAGGCCGTGCACACCGAGGTAGGCGCCCTGTGCGGTGGGCGGTGCGAGGACGACGGACAGCTCCCAGGAGATCGTGGCGTGCAGCATCTCCGCGACGGTGAAGGCGGTGGCGGCCAGCACCAGCGTCACGGCCGCGAGCCAGGGCGCGTCGACCACGGTCGACGCGGCCAGCGCGGCCCCGCCGAGAAGGAAGGCGCAGGCCAGCGGCCACAGCGAGGTGCGTGCGGTGTGCGGGGTTGCGCCGAAGCGGGCGAACGGGACCTGGAAGAGCACCACGAGCACGTTGTTGAGGACGAGCAGCAGCGGGACGAGTTGATGCGGTGCGCTGGTGGCCGTCACGGCCCACAGCGGCAGGCCGACCTTGAAGACGGAGTCGTCGAGGAAGAGGGCCGCTTCGCTGGCGGTGTAGGCGAGATAGCGGCGGTCTCGCCAGGGGTTGGGGGCGGGGGTCTTCGTCTTGTGGGGCGCGGGGCTGGATTCGGCAGGGGCGGATTCGGCGGGCGCGGAATTGGCGAGGGCGGATTCGGCGAGGGCGGCGGAAATCCCGGGTGCGGATTCCTCGGGCGTGCATTCCTCGGGCGTGCATTCCTCGTGCGTACTTTCCCCGGGCGTGGATTTCCTCGGCTGTACGGATTCCCCCGGCGCGGGAGTGGACTTGGCCGCGATGCGGGAGGCCGAGCGCGGTTCGGCGCAGCCGAGGGTGAACAGGGCGGAGGCGAGGAAGGAGAGCGCGTCGCCGATCAGGAGCCAGCGGTAGACGGTGACCGTGCCGTCGGTGAGTGCGGCGGCCGCCGCGAGACCGCCGACGGCCCAGCCGACGTTCATGGCGGTGCGGTTGATGGCCTGGTAGCGGGCGCGGTCGGGGCCCGCGACACGGGTCGCGTACAGCTTGGTCAGTACGGAGACCGCGCGGTCGCCGAGGCTGCCCACCGAGGTGATGGCGAGCAGGAGCCGGAGGTCGGTGGTGGTGAGGAGGGCGAGTGAGGCGGCGGCGCGGACGACTTGGAGGGTGATCAGGAGTGGGCGTAGCGGGAGTCGGTCGGCGAGGAGGCCGCCGACGGGCGGGCCGGCGATGCCGATCGCTCCCGACACGGCGAGCAGCACGCCGATCGCGGCGGTGCTGAGCCCGGCGGCGTAGGTGAAGTAGAGCGTCGCGGTCGCGCCCCACAGGCCCGAGCCGATCCGGTCGACGAAGGTGACGATCAGCATGCGTCGGCCGTCCCGGCCGCCGGGGATGCGGTCGCTGAGCGCGGTGGCCCGCGTTGGCTTGCCCACTCTGGTCCCCCTTGACATCCAGTTTTGTATTGGTACAGAGTGTTTTCTGTGGCGACACAATATGAGATCATCGGTGCGTCGGCCAAGGGGATTGCCGCGTCCGTCGAACAGGGCGTGGTGGAGGGGGCGTTGGCGCCCGGCACCGCGCTGCCCCCGGTGCGCCGGCTGGCCGAGCGGCTGGGCGTCAGCCCCGGCACCGTCGCGACCGCCTACAAGGAGCTGCGGCGGCGCGGGATCGTGGTGACCCACGGGCGGGGCGGCACAGTGGTCGCGCCGACGCCCGCGGTCGCCTCGCGCCGCCCGCCGCCGGTGCCGGAGGGGGTGCGCGATCTGGCGGGCGGTCACCCCGATCCGGCCTTCCTCCCCGCGTTGCTGCCGGCCATCCGGCTGTCCCCCGGGCTCCGGTCGCACCGCGCGCAGCCCCGGCTGCCCGGTCTGGAGCAGCTGACCCGCGCCTGGTACGAGCGCGACGGCGTGGCGGCCGAGCACCTCACCTTCGCCCATGGCGCGCTGGACTGTGTGGCCCGGCTGCTGTCGGTCGAGCTCAGGCCGGGTGACGCGGTGGCGATGGAGGACCCCGGCTACCACCATCTGCTGGACCTCGTCCCGGCGCTGGGGCTGCGGTGCTTGCCGGTGGCCGTGGACGACGAGGGGATCCGGCCGGACTCGCTGCGGGCGGCGCTGCGGGCCGGAGCGCGGGCCGTGGTGTGCAGTCCGCGTGGGCAGAACCCTTACGGCGGGTGTTTCTCGCCGTCGCGGCGGGATGCCCTGCTGGGGGTGCTGGGCGAGGCGGCGCCCGATGTGTTGGTGATCGAGGACGATCATGCCGCGGATGTCGCGGGGGTGCCGTTGCACAGCCTTACGGCGGGGGGTGCGGGGGCCGGGGGGGGGGCGGGGGGGGCGGGGGGGGGGGCGGGGGGGGGGGGGGTGGGGGGGGGGGCGGGGGGCGGGGTCGG
>NZ_JANIIC010000149.1 GCF_024519315.1 Streptomyces malaysiensis subsp. samsunensis
GATCAGTGGTACCAACGCCCACCTCATCCTTGAACAGGCCCCACAGACCGAGGTTCCGGCCGAGTCCGTGGCCGGGTCCGGCGGCCCGGTGCCCCTGGTCCTGTCCGCCCGGTCCCAGGAGGCTGTCCGAGCGCAGTCGGCGGCACTGTACCGCCATCTGAGTGCGGACGAGGAACTGCCGCTGGGCGATGTCGCGCGCACGCTGGCGACGCGACGCACGTTCTTCGAGTACCGCGCGGCCGTGCTGGGCGGGGACCGGAAAACGGTGATGGAAGCGCTGGGGGCACTCGCCGAAGGGGCGCAGCACTCCGACGCCCTTCTGGGTCCAGTACCGGCCGGTGGCGGCAAGGTGGTCTTTTCCTTCCCCGGCCAAGGCGCCCAGTGGCCCGGCATGGCACAGGAGTTGTTGGACACCTCTGCGGTGTTCACCGCACGGGTGGAGGAATGCGCGGCGGCCCTGGCTCCGTACACGGACTGGTCATTGCTGGACGTGCTGCGCCAGGCGCCGGGGGCGCCGTCCCTGGAGCGGGTGGACGTGGTGCAGCCGGTGCTCTTCGCCGTGATGGTCTCGCTCGCCGCGCTCTGGGACTCCCATGGGGTCAGGCCGGACGCCGTGATGGGGCACTCGCAGGGCGAGATTGCGGCGGCCTGCGTGGCGGGCGCACTGACTCTTCAGGATGCGGCTCGGGTCGTCGCGCTGCGCAGCCGGGCCATCGTCGCGCTGCGGGGGCGGGGCGGTATGGTCGCCGTTCCGCTTCCCGCCGAACGGGTGGCTGCCGACCTCGAATCTTGGGTCGACCGGGTCGGTATTGCGGCATTCAACGGAGCGTCGTCCACTGTGATCAGCGGTGAGACCGAAGCGCTAGAGGAGATCCTCGCGCACTATGGTGAGCGGCAGGTGCGGGCCAAGGCCATCCCGGTCGACTACGCCTCCCACTCCCCGCAGGTCGAAGAGGTGCAAGAGGAGATCCTCGACGCACTGGCACCGATCGCGCCCGTAGCCCCGCGGATACCGGTGTTCTCGACACTCACCGGCGACTGGGCCGACGAGACGGCGTTCGACGCGAACTACTGGTACCGCAATCTGCGCTTTCCCGTCCGCTTTGCGTCGGCGACCCGCTCGCTCGCCGAGCAGGGCCACTCGCTCCACATCGAGTGCAGTCCCCATCCGGTGCTGACCATAGGGCTCCAGGAGACGCTGGAGGAGATGGGAGCCACCGGCGCGGCCATCGGCACGCTGCGCCGGGACCAGGGAGGGGAACGGCGGTTCCTCCTGGCGTTGGCCGAGGCGCACATCAGCGGGGTACCGGTGGACTGGGACCGGGCTGTGCCCGCCGGTGACGCGTTCACCGATCTGCCCACGTACCCCTTCGAAGAGCGCCGCTACTGGCTCGATGCCTCCTCCCCGGTAACCGAGATAGCGGAGCTGGGGCTCCGGGCGGCCGGTCATCCTCTCCTCGGAGCCTCTTTCGAGCTGGCCGGAACGGGCGCTGCGGTGCTCACCGGCCGGCTCGCCCTTGCCACCCAGCCGTGGATGAGTGACCATGCAGTGTTCGGCACCGTACTGCTACCCGGTGCCGCCTTGGTCGAGCTCGCCGTGAAGCTGGGAGATCAGACCGGCTGCCCAGAGGTGGAAGAACTCACCCTGCACGCACCGCTCGTGGTGCCGGAGCAAGGTTCCGTAGAGATCCAGCTCGTGGCGGAGTCCGCGGGAGCTGACGGCCGCCGTTCCTTCGGGGTACACGCGCGACGGAATGGTGACAGGCAGCCTTGGGTCCGGCATGCCTCCGGTGTGCTGGCCCCGATGAACCCGTTGAAGCCGGCTTCGGACGGCTCATGGCCGCCCGCGGGCGCGAAGCGCGTCGAACTTTCCGACCCCTATGAGCGCCTGGCGGACTCCGGGTACGGCTATGGTCCGACCTTCCGGGCCTTGCGCGGCCTCTGGCGGAACGGCGACGAGCTGTACGCCGAACTCGAACTGCCTCCGAAGGCCAGAGACGATGCCCCCGCCTTCGCCATCCATCCGGCGCTGCTGGACGCGGCGCTGCATCCGCTTGGTCTCGACCACGGGGACGAGGTCCGGCTGCCATTCTCCTGGGCGGGGATACGACTGCACGCGACGGGTGCCGTGGCGGCTCGGACGACCCTCACCCCGCAGAGTGAGGGTCGCGTGCGCGTAGAGCTGTCGGACCCGTCCGGCGCACCCCTGCTCACTGTGGACTCCCTCGCCATGCGGGATGCGAGCCCCGTATTGGACGAGGATGATCGTCCGGTCGCTGATGCCGTACTTCTTCTGGACTGGGTGCCCACCCCGGCTGGGCCGGACGCCTCCTGGGCCCCCTCCGCATGGGCCGTGCTCGGCGAGGCCGCGGACTCGACGGGAAGCGGTCTGCCCCGCCACCGGCATGTGCGGGCCCTGCGGGAGGCCGTCGCTCAGGGCGCCTCCGCCCCCGAAGTCGCCTTGCTCCCTGTGCCGTTCGCCGACCGCCAGGACCCTGAGGCAGCGCGGGATGTGCTGGCCCAGGTCCTGACGGAGATCCAGAGTTGGCTCGCCGATCCGGCCCTCGACCGGTCTCGGCTGGTTGTGATCACCCGGGGGGCCGTCGGTGCCCGCCCTGGAGAGGACCCCCACAACACGCCGGGCGCAGCAGTCTGGGGCCTGCTGCGTACGGCCCAGTCCGAGCACCCGGGCCGGTTCGTTCTCGCCGACCTCGACAGCGCCGTGGACGGGCCCGGCGCCCTGGCCGCCGCCCTCGGAACGGACGAACCGCAACTCGCCCTGAGGGATGGTGAGATCCTGACGCCTCGGCTGGTCCGGTCCGGTGAGCACGACCGGCTGGCACCTCCCGTGGGCGGACAGAGCTGGAAGCTCGACACGATCGGGTCCGGTACGTTCGAAAACCTTGGCCTGATGCCGTCCCCGGACGCGGACCGTTCCCTGGCACCCGGCGAGGTGCGGGTCGCCGTCCGGGCGGCGGGGTTGAACTTCCGCGACACCCTGATCGCACTTGGCATGTATCCCGGAGACGCCGCCCTCGGCGGGGAGGCTGCGGGAACCGTCGTGGCGGTGGGAGAGGATGTGCCGGACCTGGCTCCCGGCGACCGCGTCATGGGTCTCTTCCCCACCGGAGGAGTCGCGCCGGTCGCCGTCACCGACTACCGCCTCCTGGCGCGCATGCCCCACCACTGGTCCTACGTCCAAGCGGCAGGCGTCCCGGTGGTCTACCTCACCGCATACTTCGGGTTGCGCGACCTGGCCGATGTAGGTCCTGGCGAGTCCCTGCTCATCCATGCCGTCACTGGCGGCGTGGGCATGGCAGCCGTCCAACTGGCCCGCCACTGGGGGCTGGAGGTCTACGGCACAGCCGGACCCGGCAAGTGGGACACGGCGCGTCGGATGGGAGTCGACGGCGATCACCTCGCCTCCTCACGGGACCTCGCCTTCGAGGAAAGGTTCCGTGCCGCGACCGGTGGCCGAGGCGTGGACGTGGTGCTGAACTCGCTGGCACGCGAGTTCGTCGATGCCTCGATGCGGCTGCTGGCAGACGGCGGGCGCTTCCTGGAGATGGGTAAGACGGATATCCGTACCCCGGAGGCGATCACGGCCCAATATCCCGGGGCGGCCTACCACCCCTACGACTTGGTTCGCGACGCCGGCCCCGACCGGATCCGCTCTATCTTCGCCGAATTGGCACCCCTGTTCGATTCCGGAGTGCTCACTCCGCTGCCTGCCACTGTCTGGGAAACCGCCAGGACAGCGGCGGCCTTCCGACACCTCGCCCAGGCGCGGCACACCGGAAAGCTTGTCGTCACCCTGCCGCCCGCGCTGAACAGCGGCGGCACTGTGCTGATCACGGGCGGCACCGGCACACTCGGCGCTCTGACTGCCCGCCACGTGGTGGAACGGCACGGGGTACGCCATCTCCTGCTGCTCAGCCGCAGCGGTGAGTGTGCCACCGGCTCCGCCGAGTTGGTCGAGCAGTTGACCGCTGCAGGCGCCCGGGTGACCCTAGGTGCCTGTGACGTAGCTGACCCGGAAGCCTTGGCCCGTGCACTGGAGGGTATCCCGGCTGAACACCCCTTGACGGCGGTGATCCACACCGCCGGAGCGTTGGAAGACGGCACCCTCGAAACGCTGACTCCCGGGCACTTCGACACAGTGATGCGGGGTAAGGCGGACGCGGCGTGGCACTTGCACCGGCTGACCCAGAAACTCGATCTGTCGGCTTTTGTCGTCTTCTCCTCGCTGGCCGGCACGCTAGGAAGCCCGGGCCAGGGCAACTACGCCGCCGCCAACGCCTACGTCGATGCTCTCGTCCAACATCGCCACCGCCACGGATTGCCCGGGACGGCCCTCGTTTGGGGACTGTGGACGCCATCTTCCGGGATGACCGGCGCAATGGACCGGGCGGATGGCCGACGGTTGGCTGGGCTGGGGATACGTCCCGTGGACGCCGCAGACGGACTCGCTCTGTTCGATGCGGCTCTGGCCGACGGCAGTGCCGTGGTGGTACCGGCCGAGGCCGACACAGCCGTGCTTCAGGCCATCGACGAGGCAGCCATTCCGCCGCTGTTACGCGACCGCGTACGCCGCCGGGCGCGTTCCGCCGCCGCCCCCGCGGCGCCGCACGCCGGAATGACAGGCCCCGAACTCCGCCGCCACCTGCTGGAACTGGTCCGTTCGCACGTGGCCGCCGTGCTCGGGCATCCCACACCCGAGGCGATCGCGGTAGGACGGGAGTTCAAGAAGCTCGGCTTCGACTCGCTCACCGCCGTTGAGCTGCGTAACCGACTCAGCGGCGCCATCGGAGAGCGGTTGCCAGCCACCCTGATCTTCGACCACCCCACGCCAGCCGCGCTCGCGGAATACCTGTGTGAGCAGATCGCCCCTGCCGCCGACGTCGCACCCGACCTCCTGGCGGAACTCGACCGGCTGGCAGACCTCCTGACGACCACAGAGACGGACGAGGAGATCCGCGCCGCTATCGGCGACCGGCTGAACGCCCTGTCACGCGGCTGGGGTGGGGCGCCCGGCGAGCCGGTCGGGACGACCGACGACGAACTGCGGGCAGCGGGCGACGACCAACTGTTCGGCGTGATTGAAAACGAACTCGGGATCTCCTGACCCGGGGTGGAGGAGAGACCTCGCATGACACACGACGACACGGCGACCGACAGGAAGCTGCGAGACTACCTGAAAAAGGTGACCGTTGAACTGCGTCATACTCGGCAAGCACTGCTCGACACCGAGGCCCGGCAGCATGAACCGGTGGCGGTCGTCGGCATGGCCTGCCGACTCCCGGGAGAAGTCGCCTCTCCAGCCGACCTCTGGCAGCTGGTCGCGGAGAGCCGGGACGCGCTCACCGATTTCCCCACCGATCGGGGCTGGGATCTGAACGCGCTGTACGACCCCGATCCGGAGCAGGCAGGCACCTGCTACACCCGCAACGGTGGATTCCTGGAGGACGTCAGCGGCTTCGACGCGGCCTTCTTCGATATCTCTCCGCGCGAAGCGCTGGCCATGGCCCCCCAGCAGCGCCTCCTGCTGGAATCGGCCTGGGAGGTCATCGAGCAGTCCGGCATCGACCCGCGCAGTCTGCGCGGTAGCAGGACCGGTGTCTTCACCGGCGCGGACGACCAGGACTACGCCATGCTGCTCGCCGGGACCCCGGCGGACCTCCACGGTCACATTGGCACCGGAACGCTCTCCGCCCTTATATCGGGCCGGGTCGCCTACACGCTGGGTCTTGAGGGGCCGGCGC
>NZ_JANIIC010000015.1 GCF_024519315.1 Streptomyces malaysiensis subsp. samsunensis
CATCGCGCGGCGTATGGAGGACGAGGGGGTCCCGTCGGGCACCCCGGACGTCACCGTGGGCTGATACACCGAGGAGGGGAACCGACCATGCCGTTTCTGGAGAACATCCGGGGCCCGCACGACCTCAAGGCGCTCACCGGTGAGGAACTGGAGGCGCTCGCCCAGGAGATCAGGGAGTTCCTGATCAAAGCGGTGGCCAGGACCGGGGGCCATCTGGGACCGAACCTCGGTGTCGTCGAGCTGTCCATAGCCCTGCACCGCGTCTTCGACTCGCCCGCCGATCGCATCCTGTGGGACACCGGGCACCAGTCCTACGTCCACAAGCTGCTCACCGGCCGTCAGGACTTCTTCAAGCTCCGCCACAAGGGCGGGCTGTCCGGCTATCCGTCACGGGCCGAATCCGAGCACGACATCATCGAGAACAGCCACGCCTCCACCGTGCTGGGCTGGGCCGACGGCCTCGCCAAGGCCAACGAGGTGCGCGGTGGCACGGACCATGTGGTCGCCGTCATCGGGGACGGGGCGCTGACCGGCGGGATGGCCTGGGAGGCGCTCAACAACATCGCCGCCGCCCGGGACCGCCCCCTCGTCATCGTCGTCAACGACAACGAGCGCTCCTACTCGCCGACCATCGGCGGACTCGCCAACCACCTCGCCACCCTCCGCACCACCGACGGCTATGAGCGCTTCCTGGCCTGGGGCAAGGAGGTGCTCCAGCGCACCCCCGTGGTCGGCCAGCCGCTGTACGGATCGCTGCACGGCGCCAAGAAGGGGTTCAAGGACGCCTTCGCGCCGCAGGGCATGTTCGAGGACCTCGGGCTGAAGTACGTCGGCCCCATCGACGGCCATGACACCGAGGCGGTCGAGTCGGCGCTGCGCCGCGCCAAGCGGTTCCACGGCCCGGTCCTCGTCCACTGCCTCACCGAGAAGGGCCGGGGCTACCGGCCCGCGCTGGAGGACGAGGCGGATCGTTTCCACACCGTCGCCGCGATGGACCCGCTCACCTGCGCGCCGCTGACCCCCTCCGGCGGCCGCTCGTGGACCTCGGCGTTCGGCGAGGAGTTGGTGCGGATCGGCGCCGAGCGGCCCGATGTGGTCGCCCTCACCGCCGCCATGCTGCACCCCGTGGGCCTCGCCGACTTCGCCGAGGCGTACCCCGAGCGGGTGTGGGACGTGGGCATCGCCGAACAGCACGCGGCGGTCTCGGCGGCCGGGCTCGCCACCGGCGGACTCCACCCGGTCCTCGCCGTCTACGCCACCTTCCTCAACCGCGCCTTCGACCAGCTGCTCATGGATGTCGCCCTGCACAGATGCGGGGTGACCTTCGTGCTGGACCGGGCCGGTGTCACCGGCACCGACGGGCCCAGCCACAACGGCATGTGGGACATGTCCGTCCTCCAGGTGGTGCCGGGGCTGCGGATCGCCGCCCCGCGCGACGCCGACCAGCTCCGCGCCCAGCTGCGGGAGGCGATCGACGTGGCCGACGCGCCGACCGTCATCCGCTTCCCCAAGGAGTTGGTGGGGGAGCCGATTCCGGCGATCGACCGCGTCGGCGGGATGGATGTGCTGCGCCGGGGCGAGGACGTCCTCCTCGTCGCGGCCGGGGTGATGGCCGACGTCGCGCTGCGCGCCGCCGAGCTGCTGGCCGGACGCGGCATCGGCTGTACGGTGGTCGATCCGCGCTGGGTCAAGCCCGTCGACCCCGAGCTGCCCGGACTCGCGGCGCGCCACCGGCTGGTGGCGGTCGTCGAGGACAATGTGCGCACCGGCGGGGTGGGCGCGGCGGTCGCCCAGACCCTGTGTGACGCCGAGGCCGACCTGCCGGTGCGGACGTTCGGCATCCCCGAGACGTTCCTGGCCCATGCCAAGCGCGGTGAGGTGCTCGCCGACATCGGGCTCACCCCCGCCGAGATCGCGGGCCGGATCGGGGCGGCCCTGACCCGTATCGACGCGGTCCCCCCGGAGCGGGCGGGCGCCCCTGCCGGGGCCCGTACCGCCGCCGGGGGCCGTACCGCAGCCGCCAAGGAGAGCCAGGCATGACAGCAGCCGAGCAGCAGCGGCGTTCGGGCTTCGACCTGGGCAAGCTCCTGGCCGAGCGGGCGTCGGAGCGGTACGACCTGCACACCCGGCACCTCAACCACCAGTTGCCCCGGATGCTGCACACCATCGGCTTCGACAAGGTCTACGAACGGGCCGAGGGCGCGTACTTCTGGGACGACGAGGGCCAGGACTACCTCGATATGCTCGCCGGCTTCGGGGTGATGGGCCTGGGCCGCCACCACCCCGTGGTCCGCAAGGCGCTGCACGACGTCCTGGACGCCGACCTGGCCGATCTGACCCGTTTCGACTGCCAGCCGCTGCCCGGTCTGCTGGCCGAGCGGCTGCTGGCCCACGCCCCCCATCTGGACCGGGTCTTCTTCGGCAACAGCGGCACCGAGGCCGTCGAGACGGCCCTGAAGTTCGCCCGCTTCGTGACCGGCAAGCCGCGCGTCCTGTACTGCGCCCACGCCTTCCACGGGCTGACCACCGGCTCGCTGTCGGTCAACGGCGAGGACGGCTTCCGCAAGGGGTTCGCCCCGCTGCTGCCCGACACCGCGATCGAGATGGGCGACCTCGACGCGCTGGAGCGGGAGCTGGCGCGTGGGGACGTGGCGGGGTTCGTGGTGGAGCCCATCCAGGGCAAGGGGGTGCACGAGACCCCGCCCGGCTTCCTGCGCGCCGCGCAGGAGCTGCTCCACCGCCACAAGGCCCTGCTCATCGTGGACGAGGTGCAGACCGGCCTCGGCCGCACCGGGGACTTCTTCGCCTACCAGCACGAGGACGGTGTCGAACCGGATCTGGTGTGCGTGGCCAAGGCACTCTCCGGGGGCTATGTGCCGGTCGGCGCGACCCTCGGCAAGGACTGGATCTTCAGACGGGTCTACTCCTCGATGGACCGGGTGCTGGTCCACTCGGCCAGCTTCGGCTCCAATGCCCAGGCCATGGCGGCCGGGCTCGCGGTCCTCGCCGTCATGGAGGACGAGGAGGTGGTGGCCAACGCCCGCCGCACCGGTGAGCTGCTGCGCGACCGCCTCGCCGCGCTCGTGGACCGCTACGAGCTGCTGCACGACGTCCGCGGCCGGGGGCTGATGATCGGCATCGAGTTCGGCCGACCCAGCTCACTGGGGCTGCGCAGCCGGTGGGCGATGCTCCAGACCGCGCGCAAGGGGCTGTTCGCGCAGATGGTCGTCGTACCGCTGCTGCGCCGCCATCGCATCCTCACCCAGGTCTCCGGCGACCATCTGGAGGTCATTAAGCTGATTCCGCCGCTGATCATCGGCGAGCGGGAAGTGGACCGTTTCGTCGAGGCGTTCACAGCGGTCATGGACGACGCGCACGAGGGCGGCGGCCTGATGTGGGAGTTCGGCCGCACTCTCGTCAAACAGGCGGTGGCGGGCCGCTGACCGACGGGGGACCGGCATGATCGACGCGACCGCCGTGCGGGCCGTCAACGCGATGACGGCGAGGTGGGCGCGGGCGGCCGTGACGGACGAGGGCACGGTCCTCGCCGCCGCCGGGGTCTGGCCGCTGCTGGCCCTGCTCGCGGGCGGTGCCGGTGGCCCCGTCCGCCAGGAGCTGGAGGGCGCGCTGGGCGTCGGCGCGGACGCGGCGACGGCACTCGGCGGCGAGGTGCTCGGGGCGCTGGACGGCATGGCCGGCGTCGACGCGGCCACCGGGCTGTGGACCCGTCGGGACCTGCCGATCCGGCCCGGGTGGGAGGCCGCGCTGCCGCCGGGCGTACGCGCCACGCTGACCGGGGACGGTGAGCGCGACCGCAAGGAGCTGGACGCCTGGGCGTCCCGGCGCACCCGGGGCGCGATCACCGAGATGCCGGTGCCGCTCACCCCCGCCACCCTGCTGGTGCTGGCCGGAGCGCTCACGGTGCGGACCGACTGGGTACAGCCGTTCCGGCCGGGCCCGCTGGTGCCGAGGGGCGGACCGTGGCGGGACCGGTCGCTGGCCGGGCTCACCCGGTTCACGGAGGACCTCGACGGGGCGCTGCGGGTCGTCCCCGACACCCCGGCCGGCCCGCTCACCCTCTCCGGGGTCGCGGGCGGCAACGGGCTGGATGTGCATCTGGTCCTCGGCGCCGAGGGCGTTCCCGGCGGCGAGGTGCTGGAGGCCGGGATCGGCGCGGTGGCCGGGCGGTGCGAGGGGCGGCCCGGCTCGGCGCTGCCGCCCGGTGAGGCGGGGCCCGGGGTCCGGGTCATGGAGGTCCCGAGCCGGGACCCCACGCCCCGGATGGCGCTCACCACTCCGCGGTTCACCGTGAAAGCGCGGCACGATCTGCTGCGCAGAGCCGGGCTGTTCGGGCTGCGCACCGCCCGGGACGCCTCGCGCGGCCACTTCCCGGGGATCAGCCCCGCCGCGCTGGCGCTGTCCTCCGGAGAGCAGTCCATCACCGCCTCGTTCAGCGCGGAGGGCTTCTGGGCGGCGGCGGTGACCGCGTTCTCCCTGGCCCCCGGCTCGGCGCCGCCGCGGCGCACGGCGAAGCTGATCAGTGTGCGGTACGAGCGGCCGTTCGGCTTCCTTGCCGTGCACCGCGCCAGCGGTCTGGTGCTGACGGCGGGGTGGGTCACCGAGCCCGAGGCCGGGCCCGCCACCATGTGGTGAGCCGTAGGGCCCCAGGGCCCTACGGGCTCACGGGCGCGCCGTCAGCCGGTGAGCAGCCGCTCCCGCAGCCGCTCGCGCCGCTCGGGGTCGAGGCCGAGCCCCTCGGCGAGATAGCGCTCGGTGCCGCCCCAGGTCTCCTCGATGGTCGCGAAGGCCGCCGCCAGATATTCCGCGCGGGCGTCGAAGAGCGGCAGCAGCAGCGCCATGACCTCGGGGGACATGGGGTCGGAGCTGTCCGAAGGATCGCCCTTGCGCCAGATCTTGTAGCGGCGGTGGGCGGCGGCCGATTCGAGGTAGTCGGCCTCGATGGTCTCCTGGTCGACTCCGAGGGCCAGTAGGGTCACCGCGATGGACAGCCCGGCCCGGTCCTTGCCGGCCGAACAGTGCATCAGCACCGGTGAGCTGTCCTCCGCCATATCGCTGAGGATCCGGCCGTGCTCGACCAGCCGGGTGGTGATGATGGAGCGATAGGAGCCGATCATGCGCTTCTCGGCCCGGCCCTCGGAGAGCAGCTCGCGCAGGGTCTTCAGATCGCCCTCGCGCACCATCGTCCAGAACCCGGCGCCGTCGGCCGGGTCGGACAGCGGCAGATTGACGTTCCGGACCCCGCGGAGCGTGACGTCCGGGCCCTCCAGCTTGATGTCGGCGGCGTTGCGGAAGTCGAAGACGGTGTGCAGTCCGAGCGCGTCGAGGAAGGCCGTGTCCGCCTCCGTGGCATGGGCGAGATGGCCGCTGCGGAACAGCACACCCGGGCGTACGCGGCGGCCGTCGGCAGCCGGCAGTCCACCGAGATCACGGAAGTTGCGTACCCCCACCAGGGGTGTTTCGGCCTGGGGGACCTGCGGCGACTGTGACTGCTGCGGCACGGGCTCTCCTTCACGATCGGCCGCCGACGCGGCTCGTCGACAGGTGGCTGAAGCTGACCCTACGACATGGGTGCAACAGGCAATCGGCCCCGCGGGAACGCGGGCATCGGGTGGCCTTCGAGCCCTGCTCGGCGGTGGTGGCCGGATCGATCCGGGCATGCTGGCCCGACCGACCGGCTGTGGACCTCCGGCGACCTCGGCGCCGCCGTGTTCTGCCTATTCCGCCTTTGCCGAAACTGACCAGGTGGGATAGATCACCCCACGTCAAGCCCTGGTTACGGTGGCGTAAGTCACGCCATCGGGTGAATGATGTCCCGACGTGGCAGACGATAAGGAGAGATTCAGCAACGGTTCCATCGGGTCGTACGCAGCCGTCGGCGACAGCTTCACCGAGGGCGTCGGCGACCCCGGTCCTGATGGGGTGTTCGTCGGCTGGGCCGACCGGCTCGCGGTCCTGCTGTCCGACCAACGACCCCAAGACGATTTCCGCTACGCCAATCTGGCCGTACGCGGTCGACTCCTTGACCAGATCGTGGCGGAGCAGGTGCGGCGCGCCATTGAACTCGGCCCGGATCTGGTCACCTTCTGTGCGGGCGGCAATGACATCCTGCGGCCCGGCAGCGACCCCGACGATGTCGCCGACCGCTATGAGACGGCCGTCGCCGACCTCCGGGCGCGGGTGGGCACGGTGCTGCTGTGCACGGGCTTCGACACCAGAGGGGTGCCGGTGCTGCGCCATCTACGGGGCAAGATCGCCACGTATACGGCGCATGTGCGGGCGATCGCCGACCGCCATGGCTGCCCGGTGCTCGACCTGTGGTCGCTGCGCTCGGTGCAGGACCGCCGGGCCTGGGACGCCGACCGGCTGCATCTGTCGCCGGACGGTCACACCCGGGTCGCGCTGAGGGCCGGTCAGGTGCTGGGGCTCGACGTCCCCGCCGACCCCGATCAGCCCTGGCCCCCGGAGGGCCAGCGCACCGCGGCCGAGGTGCGCCGGGACAACATCCACTGGGCGCGTGAATATCTGGTGCCCTGGATCGGCCGACGACTGCGCGGAGAGTCGTCGGGTGACCATGTGGAGCCCAAGCGGCCCAATCTGCTGCCGCTGCGGCACTGAACGTTCCGTGACCCGAAGCGGTCCCGGAGGAATAGGGGCAGACCCCCGTTGGCGCCCCGCGGTCGACCACCTGGTGCGCTGTCGCTGCCCCTATTCCCTCGGCACCGCTCGTACGTCGCGTCGTCGCCGGGCCGCTAGACCGAGACCGCCAGATACGCCCAGACCGCGCGGCCGGCGCCCCCCTGGTTCGGCCTGACCCCCCATGCCTCGGAGAGGGCCTCCACCAGCATCAGCCCACGGCCGCCCTCCTGGTCCGCGCTCACCGAGCGGGCCTCCGGCACCGTGCGCGCGCACCCCTGGTCGGCCACCTCGAGCCGCAGCCGGGTGCCTATGAGCTGGAGCGAGCAGCGAACCTCCTCGCTGGAGGTGTGGCGCACCGCGTTGGTGAACAGCTCGGAGACGATCAACTCGGCGCTGTCCAGGGTGTCCTGGTCGATGCCCCATGAGCGCAGCCGCCGGACGACATGCCTTCTCGCCTCGCCGACGGACGTGCTCAGCGCCGGAAGACGAAACACGTCGTGGCGGGGCGGAGCGACCACGATGCCGCCGCGCCCTAACCGGAGAGCCTCATAGGAAGGAGCCACGCCGACACTATGCTCTGTCACGCTCGCGTATGGCAAGGTTCAATCTGTAAATTACAGAATCGCAAGCGCAGGCTGTTCGGAATGCTGAGCCCATGCCAGACTGCTGTGTCGTGAAGGTACTTGGAGGGGGACGGTAGTGGCGGATGCGCGGGCGGGCGGAGCCCCGACCGTCCTGCGAGTCGTGCTCGGAAAACGGCTCCAGGACCTTCGGGAGAAGGCCGGGCTGTCGTTCGAACAGGCCGGGCGCGCACTGGATGTCACCCATGCCACGATCCGCCGGATGGAGAAGGCCGAGGTCGGCCTGAAGCTCCCGTACGTCGAGAAGCTGCTGCGGACGTACGGCGTCGCCGACCCCGAAGAGGTCGAAGGGTTCCTCTCCCTCGCGCGCGAGGCCAACAAGGCCGGCTGGTGGCACCGGTTCCGTGACGTCCTGCCGGAGTGGTTCAACACCTTCGTCAGCCTCGAGGTCGAGGCCAATCTGATCCGGGCCTACGAGCCGCACTACATTCCCGGGCTGCTCCAGACCGAGGACTACGCCCGCGCGGTGCTCCGCGCGGGCATGCCGCATGCGCCCGAGACGGAGATCGAGCGCAATGTCGCCCTCCGTTTGGAACGCCAGGCCCTGCTCACCCGGGACAACCCGCCGATGCTGTGGGTGGTCATGGACGAAACCGTGGTGCGCCGCCCCATCGGCGGCGCCGAGACCATGCGTGCCCAGATCACCCGGCTGATCGAGGAGGCCGAGGCCCCTCATATCCGGTTGCAGATCATGCCGTTCGACGCCGGCCCGCACCCGGCGATGTACGGTCCCTTCCATATCTTCCGGTTCCCGATCCCGGAGCTGCCCGATATCGCGTATACGGAGACGCTCGTCAGCGGCTCCTACTTCGACCAGCGCGATGATGTATCGGCGTTCCTGGAGGCCCTGGACCGGATGTGCGCGCAAGCCGCGCCTGCACAGACGACTCAGGCCATTCTGAGTCGCATTCGCAAGGAGATCTGAACGATGGATCGCATATGCGGGAACCGCCGCGTCTACAGCGGCATGCCGGCCAGGGAACTCGGCAGCGAGGGCTGGCACAAGCCATGGAGCGGCGGCAATGGGGGAAGCTGCGTCGAGGCGATGAGACTGACGGACGGGCGGGTGGCGCTGCGCCAGTCGACCGATCCGGACGGACCGGCCCTGATCTACACCCATCTGGAGATGAAACGCTTCATCCAGGGGGCCAAGGCCGGGGATGCGGATTTTCTGTTTCTATGACGTCCGGCTCTGTGACGCTCATCGTGACCACACGGGGATCGAGGGGGAAACAGTGTGACCGACCGACCACGAAGCGCCCGGCGGGGGCGGCGCCGGGACGCGCTCCAGCACACCGCCCGCGAACACGTCGTACAGCGGAAGCGACTCCAGGTGCACATAGCCGATATGGCAGTCGCAGACGGCCAGCGGACAGGGACGGGGCCGTAGCGCCGCGCGGTACGACCCGTCGTAGAGATTGCCCAGCTCGGTAGGGACGAAATGACAGCGGCGCACCGTGCCGTCGCCGTCCACCGAGACCACCGAGGCGCCGGTTCTGCATGGCAGACCGGCGCTTCGGTGCGGATGGCGGCTGTAGCCGAAAAGCGGATCCAGCGTGGTCCACTCCGCCGCCTCGGTGTCCGTGTAGGTGTGGCCCTCGGCCGCGTTCACCCACAGGTACACCTGGCCGGGGAGGTCGGCGCGCAGCCTGCGGGCATGGTCCAGATGGGCGGGCTGCGGATCCGGACTCGGACCAGGGGACGGCCGTCCGGCTCGCCCTGCTGGACGCGGTGCTGGGGCAGCATGACGCGCCCTGGCCGGCGGCCGTCGCGGACGAGGCGGAGTCCGATCCGCTGGCCGGTGTCGCCGCGGTCGCCCGCGCCGCCGGCTGGTGGTGGCCGTACGAGAAGGCCGTGATCGTCGCGGAGCGCCCGGTGGAGCTGCACCGCGACGAGGCGGGCCGGCTCGACCGCGGCGACGGCCCCGCGCTCGCCTTCCCCGACGGCTTCGCGCTGTACGCGTGGCGGGGCATGCCGGTGCCCGCGGAGTTCCTCGGGCGGCTGGGGGAGTTGACCCCGGACCGCATCCGCACGGAGGAGAACGCGGAGCTGCGCCGGGTGATGCTGGAGCACTACGGCTATGAGCGCTATCTCGAGGAGTCCGGAGCGCAGCCGGTGCACCGCGACGAGACCGGCGTCCTGTGGCGTATCGCGCTGGACGGGGACGAGCCCGTGGCGATGGTCGAGGTGGTCAACTCCACGCCGGAGCCGGACGGTACGCACCGCACGTACTGGCTGCGTGTGCCGCCCCGCGTCCGGACCGCCCGCGAGGGCGTCGCCTGGACCTTCGGGGTGGACGCCGATGCCTACCACCCCGAGCGCGAGACCTGATTCCCGATCCGGTGGCGGTTCCGGTTCCGCTCAATTACTCATCCGGGCACAAAGGTTTGGTCTATACCTTGACTGGTATAGACCAAACCGCTTGAGTGTCCCTCAGAGTTCCGAGCCCCCCCACACGAAGGAGATCGGCCTCATGTGGAACCGACGTGTTCTGGCACCGCTCGCGGCGACCGCGGCGGTGTGCGCGAGTGTGCTTGTCATGCCCATGGCCTCGGCCTCGGCGGCGGGGACGACCGCCCAGGCGGTGTGCGCCCACCCGAACGGGGTGGCGGAGGAGTCCTGTGCCTCCGTGGATCAGCAGGCGGCCGCCTTCGTGGTGAGCGAGGCGCAGTTCAACCAGATGTTCCCGAACCGGAACTCCTTCTACACCTACCAGGGCCTGACCGACGCCCTGAGCGCGTACCCCGGCTTCGCCAACACCGGCAGCGACACCGTCAAGAAGCAGGAGGCGGCGGCCTTCCTGGCCAACGTCAACCATGAGACCGGCGGCCTGGTCCACGTCGTGGAGCAGGACACCTCCAACTACCCGCACTACTGCGACTCGAGCCAGCCCTACGGCTGCCCCGCGGGCCAGGCCGCGTACTACGGCCGTGGGCCGATCCAGCTCAGCTGGAACTTCAACTACAAGGCCGCGGGCGACGCCCTCGGCATCGATCTGCTCGGCAACCCCTGGCTGGTGGAGCAGGACGCCGCGGTGTCCTGGAAGACCGCGCTGTGGTTCTGGAACACCCAGACCGGGGCCGGTTCGATGACCCCGCACGACGCGATGGTCAACGAGCGGGGCTTCGGCGAGACCATCCGCAGCATCAACGGCAGCCTGGAGTGCAACGGCGGCAACCCCGGCCAGGTGCAGAGCCGGATCGACGCCTACCAGCGGTTCGTCCAGATACTCGGCACCACCCCCGGTTCCAACCTGAGCTGCTGACCGGCTGCTCATCGGCAGCTGATCGGGACCGACCTGGACTGACCTGGACCGATCTGGACCGATCGGCCGTTGAGGCCATCCGGTCGGCTGCCATGCGGTGAGCGGCCATCCGGTCGGAAGCGAGGAAATTGAGGTGCGCCGCTCCGCCGCCGCACGCCAGCCTTGAGTACATGGCGTGGACGGTGACGTACGACCTCGAGGAGTTCCGGGCCGCGGCGGGCGGCTTTCTGCGCGCCCGCCCGGCCCGGCACACCACTCTGCTCACAGTCGTCTCCTCCCTGGTGGCTGCGGGCAGCGGCAGATATGGCGACCAGCCGCCGGTCTACGGCTGGTGGACCGGGGCGGGCCCGGTGGAGGGCGCGTTCCTGTGCACCCCGCCCTACCCCCCGCTGCTCTCCGAGCTGTCCGGCGAGGCGGCCCGGGAGCTCGCCCGCACCCTCGCCCGGGACGGTGAGCGGCAGATCACCGGGGTGAACGCCGGGCGCGAGACCGCCGAGACCTTCGCCACCGCCTGGCAGGCGCTCACCGGTGCGGTGAGCGGTGTCGAGCAGGCCCACCGGCTCTACCGGCTCGATGGCCTCACCCCGCCCGACCCCGCCCCGCCGGGGCGGCCGCGGACCGCCACCACCGCCGACCGCGATCTGCTGATCACCTGGTGCGAGGGGTTCGCCCGCGAGGCCGGCGCGCTGAGGGGCGATGCCGCCGCCCAGGTGGACGACAAGCTGGGCCACGGCGGGATCACCCTGTGGGAGCTGGACGGCCGGCCGGTGGCCTGCGCCGGGATCACCCGTACGGTCGCGGGCATGGCCCGGGTCGCCCTGGTCTACACCCCGCCCGAGCTGCGCGGCCGTGGCTACGCGGGCGCCGCCACGGCCGCCGTGAGCCGGGCCGCGAGGGACGCCGGGGTGAAGGAGATCCTGCTCTTCACCGATGTCGCCAACCCCACCAGCAACGCCCTCTACCAGCGCCTCGGCTACCGCCCGCTGGAGGACCACCTGGTGTTGTCCTTCTCCTCCGCCTCCTCGGCCTCCTCGGCCTCTTCCGCCCCCTCGGCCGGGCGCCGCGATCCGGAACAAGGTCACCCCTCGTAAGAGTTGTGTCATTGCAGCCCGACGGCACCGTGCGTCGGGCCGCCCCGCCCTCTCACCCTGGAGGATTCGTGACCGGCTCCCATCCGACACGTTCCCGGCTCACCGCCGCCCTGCGCCCCGCCGCCTTCGGGGCGGATCCCGGTGGGGAGCGGATGGAGCGCATCCGACGGTCGCCGAACTTCGCGAACGGTGTGTTCGTCAACCCGGTGGGCGCCCGCACCGTTCCCTCCGGCTCGATGCTGAAGTTCGCGTCCACCTACTTCCGCAAGGAGGAGCGAGTCCGCAGGGCCCCGGCCGGGACCGTGCCGGTGCACCCCACCACCGTCGCCGATCTGGCCACCCCGCCCGCCTCCGGGCTGCGGCTGACCTGGATGGGGCACTCCAGTGTGCTCGCGGAGATCGACGGGCGGCGGGTGCTGTTCGACCCCGTCTGGGGACAGCGCTGTTCGCCCTTCTCGATGGTGGGGCCCAAGCGGCTGCACCCGGTGCCGGTGCCGCTGCGCGAGCTGGCGCCGGTGGACGCGGTGGTCATATCCCATGACCACTACGACCACCTGGACATGCCCACGATCCGGGGGCTGGTGCGCAGCCATGCGATGTTCGTCGTCCCGCTCGGGGTCGGCGCCCATCTGGAGCGCTGGGGCGTCCCGGCCGACCGGATGACCGAGCTGGACTGGAACGAGTCCACCGAGGTCGCAGGGCTCACGCTCACCGCCACCCCAGCCCGCCACTTCTGCGGTCGCGGGCTGCGCAACACCCAGCACACCCTGTGGGCCTCCTGGGTGGTGACCGGCTCCGGGCACCGGATCTACCACAGCGGGGACACCGGCTACTTCCCCGGTTTCGCGGAGATCGGCGCGGCGCACGGGCCGTTCGACGCGACCATGATCCAGATCGGTGCGTACTCCGACTACTGGCCGGACATTCATATGACGCCCGAGGAGGGCATGCGCGCCCACCTCGATCTCCAGGGCGGGGACCCGGCGAAGGGGATCATGTTGCCGATCCACTGGGGCACCTTCAACCTCGCCCCGCATCCGTGGGAGGAGCCCGCCGACGGCACGGTGACGGCGGCGGAGGCGACCGGGGCCAGTGTGGCCGTTCCGCGTCCGGGCCAGCCGTTCGAGCCGGCGCGCGGGCTGCCGCTGGAGCCGTGGTGGCGGGCGATCGCGGCGCGCCCGGTGCGGGAGGCGCCGGCTCGGGCCGAGGGCGCGGCGGAGCCGACGGCCGCCGCCGGTGTGTCCGGGGCGAAGGGGGCGACCGGAGCGGGCGCGGACCCCGCGATGCCCATACCCCAGTCGTAACAAGGCGGTTGGTACCGCCCGTTCCGGGTCGGATCGGCGCGGGGCTTCTTTGTCGATCGGCGTTGATCGGTGTTGATCGGCGGCGAATGGCGTCGAAACCCTTGTGGTGGACACGACGTGCTCGGTTCAATGGTTAGGAAAGGTTCCTAACGGATCGCCTCAGGGGCCGGGGCTGCCCCGGTGCGCCCTGAGGCGGTCGCGCGCACTTCCCCCACAGTCGACAAGGAACGGAGTCCCCATGTCCCCCATGCCCAGGAGGATCGGCCTCGCGGCGGTGGCCGTCGCGGTACCCGCCGCGCTCGTCTTCACCGGCGTCGGAGTCGGGCAGGCGTCCGACCACCTGCCGTTCTCGTCGGACGTCCAGCGCCACTCGGCGCACAAGGCCGTCGCGGCGAGCGACCTGGACGACCCGGCGAAGAAGGAGATCGCCATGAAGCTGGTCTCCAGTGCCGAGAACTCCTCGCTCGACTGGCGCGCCCAGTTCGAGTACATCGAGGACATCGGCGACGGCCGTGGCTACACCGCGGGCATCATCGGATTCTGCTCCGGCACCGGCGACATGCTGGAACTCGTCGAGTACTACACCCAGCAGAAGCCCGACAACGCCCTGGCCAAGTACCTCCCCGCGCTGCGCGAGGTCAACGGCAGCGACTCCCACGACGGCCTCGACCCGAACTTCACCCAGGACTGGAAGCAGGCCGCCGGCGACAAGGCGTTCCAGGACGCCCAGGAGCACGAGCGCGACCGCGTCTACTTCAACCCGGCCGTCGAGCAGGGCAAGAGCGACGGTCTGGGCGCGCTCGGCCAGTTCATCTACTACGACGCGATCGTGATGCACGGCCCCGGCGACAGCCAGTACAGCTTCGGGGGCATCCGTAAGACCGCGCTGTCCAAGGCCAAGCCCCCGGCGCAGGGCGGCGACGAGACCGCGTACCTCAACGCCTTCCTCGACGCCCGTGTGGAGGCCATGAAGAGCGAGGAGGCACACAGCGACACCAGCCGGGTCGACACCGAGCAGCGGAAGTTCCTCGACGAGGGGAACTTCGACCTGACGCCCCCGCTGAAGTGGCAGGTCTACGGCGACTCGTACGAGATCAACTCCTGACCGCTCCACCGGTCCCCGCTTGCTAAGCGGGACACTGTCCCATATCTTCAATCGGGACAGTGTCCCGTTTATTTGGCGTGGGGATGGAGTACGGCTATGTCGACATATCTGCTGGTGCACGGAGCCTGGCACAGTGGGCAGTGCTGGGAGCGGGTGGTCCCGTTGCTGACGGCGGCCGGGCATCGGGTGCTGGCGCCGACGCTGACCGGCTACGGCGACACGGCGCATCTGGCGGGCCCGGAGGTGGGGCTGGATACGCATGTCGACGACATCGTCGGGCTGATCGCCGAAGAGGACCTCACCGACGTGGTGCTCGTCGGGCACAGCTATGCCGGGCTGGTCATCTCCTCCGCGGCCAACCAGCTCCCGGAACGGATCGCGAACCTGGTCTATCTCGACGCGATGGTCCCGGAGCACGGCGAGAGCGCGGCGGATGTCATGCCCTTCACCCAGGCCATGATTGACCATGCCCTGTCGTCCGAGAGCGGCTGGCGGATTCCGCCCATGGCCGGAATGGAGCCGTCCTCGGGCCTGTTCGGGGTCACCGAACCGGCAGATGTGGAGTGGCTGCGGTCGATGCTGTCGGATCAGCCGGTGCGCTGCCTCCAGCAGCCGGTACGGCTGGACAACCCGGCCGCGAACGCGATCCCGCGGACGCATATCCACTGCGTCGCCAATGTGCCGGAGGGCTTCTCCCGGCGGCCCGTCCCCGCGATCCAGCCCAACGGCACCCCGGCACAGGTGTGGGAGCTGGAGACCGGCCACGACTGCATGATCACCATGCCCGCCGAACTCACCGAACTGCTGCTCAAGCTCGGCTGAGCAGCCCTGGCCTCGGCCCGAGGCCGAGTCTCAGCCCGACGCCGCCTCCACCAGGGCGCGCATGATCCGTACGTCATCGCCCGCCTCCGGATGCCACTGGACGCCCAGCACCAACGCCTCCGCGTCCGGCAGCTCCACCGCCTCCACCGTTCCGTCGTCGGCGGCGTGGGCGGAGGGGGTCAGGCCCTTCCCCAGCTGGGCCACGGACTGGTGGTGGAAGGTGGGGACGGTCACCGGGTCCGGGAGGATCGCGGCGAGGAGCGTGCCCGGGACCGGCTTCACCTCGTGGTGGTCGAAGACCCCGGGCGTGCCCGAGTGGCCGTCCAGGTGCTGGAGGAGCGTGCCGCCGAGGGAGACGTTCAGCAGCTGGTGGCCGCGGCAGATGCCCAGCAGGGGAGTGCCCGAGGCCAGGGCCGCCTCGATCAGGGCCAGCTCCCAGGCGTCACGCTCCCGCGCGGGCGGGCCGGTGCGCGGATCCACCTCGGCCCCGTAACGCACCGGTTCCACATCAGGGCCGCCGGAGATGACGAGCCCGTCGAGGCGGGAGACCACGCCCGCGGCGGCGGCCGGGTCCTCGTCCGGCGGCAGCATCGCCGCCAGGCCGCCCGCCCGCTGGACGAGCCGGTGGTAGCCCGCGGGCAGCAGCGCGGCGGGGAGGTTCCATACGCCCCAGCTCGCCGAGGGTTCGAGATAGGTGCTGACGCCGATCAGGGGCTTGGACACCGGGGACTCCGATCTTCGAGGATCTGTTGCGGCTCGGGCTCGGTCACGGACGGTTCTCGGTCGCCGGACAGCGCTCACGGGACGGTGTTCAGTCGCGGGACAGTTCCGCCTCGGCCTCCGCCAGCGCGGCGAACTCCTCCTCCGGCGCGGCCGCCACCAGGCGGTGCCGACTGTAGAAGGCGAAGTAGGCCAGCGCCACAGCGTAGACGCCGAGCGCGATGAAGGCCGCGTCCTTGTCCACCAGGAAGGTGGCCACCAGCGCGGAGCAGGCCAGGACGAAGGCGATGGACGACGTCACGGTGCCGCCCGGGGTGCGATAGGGACGCTCGAGACCCGGTTCGCGGCGGCGCAGGACGATATGGGAGAGCGACATCAGGGCGTACGAGATGGTGGCGCCGAAGACCGCGGTGTTGAGCATCCGGGCGCCGTCGCCGGTCCACGCCGCGAGGGCGAAGCCGATGGCGCCCGGGACCAGCAGGCCGAGGAACGGGGCCTTGCGGCTGCTGGTCAGGGAGAGGAAGCGGGGGAGGTAGCCGGCCCGGGAGAGGGCGAACAGCTGCCGCGAACCGGCGAAGATCAGGGAGAAGAAGGAGGCCACGAGCCCGGCGAGGCCCGCGTAGTTGACGATGCGGGACAGCACCGTCGCCTTGCCGCCCGGCTGGAGCGCCTCGACCAGCGGATTGCCCGCGTCCTGTACGGCGCCGGAACCGCGCGCCCCCGTCGCCGCCAGAAAGGTGACCAGGGCGAGGAGCAGCAGGATGCCCATGGACCAGGCCATGGCCTTCGGCAGCGTACGGGCCGGGTCCCGGGTCTCCTCCGCCGCGAGCGGCACCCCCTCCACCCCCAGGAAGAACCACATGCCGAAGGGGAACGAGGCCCAGATGCCGAGCAGCCCGAACGGCAGCCAGGAGCCGGCGCCGAAGGCCGAATGGTCCACCGGGATGTTGTTGAGCGAGTCCGCGTCGAAGTCGGTGAAGGCGCCGACGGCGAAGATCAGCAGCGCGGCGACGGCGATGGCGGTCACGACCAGGCTGAACCGCAGGGCCTCGCCCACGCCCCACAGATGGATGCCGATGAAGATGGCGAAGCACGCCAGATAGACCGGCCAGCCGGACTCCAGGCCGAAGAGCCCGAGCGATTCGACGTAGTCGCCGATGAAGATGGAGATGGCGGCGGGGGCCAGGACGTACTCGATGAGGATCGCCGTACCGGTGAGGAAGCCGCCCCAGGGGCCGAGGGCGCGCCGCGCGAAGCCGTAGCCGCCGCCCGCCGTGGGGAGGATCGCGGCCAGCTCCGCCAGGGCGAACACCATGCAGGCGTACATCAGGCCCATCAGCAGGGCGGCGATGGCGAGGCCGCCGAAACCGCCCTCCGCCAGGCCGAAGTTCCAGCCGGAGAAGTCGCCGGAGACGACATAGGCGACGCCGAGGCCGGTCAGCAGCAGCGGCCCGGCGCTCCCGCGGCGCAGGGTGCGGCGCTCCAGATATGCGTCCTCGGGGGACGGCGCGGCGGCGCCGCCCGGCGGGGCGCCGTCGACGGAGGCGCGGGCGGATCGGGTGCGGGCGGATTCGCTACCGTCGGCCATGGGGGCTCCTGGTCCACACGAGGGGGCGATGGCAAAGGTGTGGGGCCATACCTTTGCCTTCCGGTCGGCGATGCGCAAGACCTCTGCGTAAAACCGTGGTTAAGGAGCCATTGCCCGGAGGGCTGGGGCGGGCCAAGAGAAGGGGCCGGGCCAGGACAAGGGGCCGCGGGCCAGGAGAAGGGGCCGCCGCGCCCGGAGAAGCGGGCCCGGCCAGGAGGCGGGAGCGTCGGACCCGGAAGTGGGCGCGTCAGATCAGGAAGCCGCGCAGCAGCGCCGCCGTGCCCTCGCAGTGCTCCCGCATCACCTCGCGCGCCCCGTCCGCGTCCCCGTCCAGCACCGCCTCCACCATCGCCCCGTGCTGGGCCTGGGAGTGCTCGAGGTTCTTCACCAGCAGCGGGATGCAGTCCAGCAGGTCGTTGACGGTCGCGCGGACGGCCGCGTACTGGGCGGCCAGCGACGGTGAGCCCGCCAGCTCCGCGAGCGTGAGGTGGAACATCGTGTCCAGCCGGCGGTAGTCGGCCAGCGGGGCGTCCCGCGTCGCGTCCAGGGCCGCCCGCAGCCGCCGCGCCTGCCCGTCGCCGCGCCCGTGCGCGGCGCACAGCCCCGCCGCGCCCACCTCCAGGACCTCGCGGAACCGAAGGGTGTCCTCGACGTCGACCGCCTCGACCCGGCGCCGCAGCTCGTCCTCGCCGCCCACGGCGGGCTCGGGCCTGGCCCGGACGAAGGTGCCGCCGTAGCGGCCGCGGCGGCTCTCCACCAGACCCTGGTCCTGGAGCACCTTCAGCACCTCGCGCAGGGTCACCCGGCTGATCCGCAGCCGGTCGGCCAGCTCCCGCTCGGCCGGGAGCCGGCCGCCGTCGGGGACCAGCCCCAGCCGCAGCACCTGGAGTATCTGCTCCAGCGCCTCCTCGAAGCCGTTCCCCGCGCGCACCGGGCGCAGCACCGGCGCCAGCCGGTCGTCCGCCGCGCTCCCGGGCCCACTCCCGCTCTCGCTCATCGAACCGTCCGCACCTACTTCCCAATCAATGGTCTGCGGTACTACCTTAAGGCCCACCCCGCGCCTCCGGCCCCTCCCCGGACCCGCGGGCTCCCCGAATCTCCCGCACTCCCCCGAGCCCCGCACCCCCCATTACCTCGAACTCCCCGAAACTCCCCGACGCAGGAGGCCCACCGTGGCAGACCGCACGCCCCCGCTCTCGGTCGACGAGCTGACCAGACTGGTCGCCGCCGGGGAGATCGACACCGTCGTCCTGGCCTTCACCGATATGCAGGGAAGGCTCCAGGGCAAGCGGTTCGCCGCCCGCTTCTTCCTCGACGACGTCCTGGCGCACGGCACCGAGGGCTGCAACTACCTCCTCGCCGTCGACACCGAGATGAACACCGTCGACGGCTACGCCATGTCCTCCTGGGAGCGCGGCTACGGTGACTTCGCCATGCACGGCGACACCGCCACCCTGCGCCGCACCCCCTGGAACCCCGGCACCGCCCTCCTCACCGCCGATCTCGCCTGGCACGACGGCAGCCCGGTGGTCGCCTCCCCGCGCCAGATCCTGCGCCGTCAGCTCGACCGGCTCGCCGAGCGCGGCTGGACCGCGTACACCGGCACCGAGCTGGAGTTCATGGTCTTCAAGGACAGCTATGAGCACGCGTGGAGCGCCGGCTACCGCGGGCTGACCCCCGCCAACCAGTACAACGTCGACTACTCCGTCCTCGGCACCGGCCGGGTCGAGCCCCTGCTGCGCCGCATCCGCAACGAGATGGGCGCCGCCGGGATGACCGTCGAGTCGGCCAAGGGGGAGTGCAACCTCGGCCAGCACGAGATCGCCTTCCGCTACGCCGACGCCCTGACCACCTGCGATCAGCACGCCGTCTACAAGACCGGCGCCAAGGAGATCGCGGCCCAGGAGGGCATGGCGCTCACCTTCATGGCCAAGTACGACGAGCGCGAGGGCAACTCCTGTCATATCCACCTCTCGCTGCGCGACGAGGCCGGGTACCCCGTGCTCGCCGACGACGAGGGCCCGTACGGCATGTCGAAGACCATGGGCCACTTCCTCGCCGGGCAGATCGCGGCGATGCGCGACTTCACCCTGCTCTACGCCCCGAACATCAACTCCTACAAGCGGTTCCGCCCCGGCTCCTTCGCGCCCACCGCCGTCGCCTGGGGCCCGGACAACCGCACCTGCGCGCTGCGCGTCATCGGCCACGGCCCCTCCCACCGGCTGGAGAACCGGCTCCCCGGCGGCGATGTCAACCCGTACCTGGCCGTGGCCGGGATGGTGGCCGCCGGGCTGTACGGCGTCGAGAAGGAGCTGGAGCTCCCCGAGGTCTGCACCGGCAACGCCTACACCGGCGGCGCCGAGCAGGTGCCCACCTCGCTGCGCGACGCCGCCGAGCTGTGGCGGAACAGCCCCATAGCGCGGGACGCCTTCGGCGACGAGGTGGTCGAGCACTACCTCAACATGGCGCGCGTGGAGCAGGACGCCTACGACACCGCCGTCACGGACTGGGAGCGCTTCCGGTCCTTCGAGCGCATGTGAGGAACCACCAGGTGAACGAGTCGCTGAACGAGTACCCGCATCGACACCCCGACGACCACCCCCATGAGCACCAGATCCTCAACCCGGCCACCGAGGAGGTCATCGCCACCGTCCCCGCCGCCACCCCGGGCGATGTGGCCGCCGCCGTCGCCCGCGCCACCGAGGCGCAGCGCGGCTGGGCCGCGCTCGCGCCCGCCGACCGGGCCCGGCTGCTGCGCCGCTTCGCCGCCGTCGTGGACGGGCGGATCGAGGAGCTGGCCGCCCTCGAGGTCCGCGAGGCGGGCCATCCGATCGGCAACGCCCGCTGGGAGGCGGGCAATGTGCGCGATCTGCTGGACTACGCGGCCGGGGGAGCGGAGCGGCTGAGCGGCGCCCAGATCCCGGTGGCCGGCGGTCTGAACGTCACCTTCCATGAGCCGCTCGGCGTGGTCGCGGTCATCGCGCCGTGGAACTTCCCCATGCCGATCGCCGCCTGGGGCACCGCGCCCGCCCTGGCCGCCGGGAACGCCGTGGTCCTCAAACCGGCCGAGACCACCCCGCTCACCGCGCTCCGCCTGGCCGAACTCGCCCTGGAGGCGGGCCTTCCCGAAGGGCTCCTCCAAGTGCTGCCCGGGGCCGGGCCGGTCGCGGGCGCCGCGCTGGTCGAGCACCCCGGCGTCGCCAAGGTCGTCTTCACCGGCTCCACGGCCGTCGGCAAGCAGATCATGGCCACATGCGCCGCGGGCGTGAAGCGGGTGACCCTCGAACTCGGCGGCAAGAGCCCGAACATCGTCTTCGCCGACGCCGACATCGAGCGCGCCGCGGCCTCGGCGCCCGGCTCCTTCCTGGACAACACCGGACAAGACTGCTGCGCCCGCAGCCGCATCCTGGTCCAGGCATCCGTCTACGACCGGTTCATGGAGCTGCTGGCGCCCGCCGTGACCTCCTTCGCGGTCGGCGACCCGGCCGACCCCGCCACCGCCATGGGCCCGCTGATCTCGGCCGCCCAGCGCGAGCGCGTACGGTCCTACGTGCCCGAGGACGCGCCCGCCGCGATCCGCGGGGACGCCCCGCAGGGCAAGGGGTTCTGGTACCCGGCCACCGTGCTGGAGGCCACCGGCCCCGGGGACCGCGCCGCCGTGGAGGAGATCTTCGGCCCCGTGGCCGTCGTCCTCCCCTTCGAAGACGAGGCCGACGCCGTACGGCTGGCGAACGCCACCGACTACGGCCTGTCCGGCTCGATCTGGACCCGGGACGTGGGCCGCGCCGTGCGGGTCTCGCGCGCCGTCGCCGCCGGGAACCTGTCCGTCAACTCGCACAGCAGCGTGCGGTACGCCACCCCCTTCGGCGGCTACAAACAGTCCGGCCTGGGCCGGGAGCTGGGCCCCGACGCCCTTGCCGCCTTCACCGAGACCAAGAACGTCTTCATCAGCACCGAGGAGCAGTGACGTGACCGAGACCCCCGTGTGCCGCCGTCTGGTGGGCCGTACCGCCGTCGTCACCGGAGCCGGCAGCGGTATCGGCCTGGCCACCGCGCGCCGCCTCGCCTCCGAGGGCGCGCACGTCGTCTGTGCCGATATCGACGAGAGCGCGGGCAAGGCCGCGGCCGACGAGGTCGGCGGGCTCTGCGTCCAGGTGGACGTGACCGACCCCGAGCAGGTCGAGGCGCTCTTCAAGACCGCCTTCGACACCTATGGTTCGGTGGACATCGCGTTCAACAACGCCGGTATCTCCCCGCCCGACGACGACTCGATCCTCACCACCGGACTCGACGCCTGGAAGCGGGTCCAGGAGGTCAACCTCACCTCCGTCTATCTGTGCTGCAAGGCCGCGCTGCCGTATATGCGGCGGCAGGGCCGGGGCTCCATCATCAACACCGCCTCCTTCGTGGCCGTGATGGGCGCCGCCACCTCGCAGATCAGCTACACCGCCTCCAAGGGCGGGGTGCTGGCCATGTCCCGTGAACTGGGCGTGCAGTTCGCCCGCGAGGGCATCCGGGTCAACGCGCTGTGCCCGGGGCCGGTGAACACCCCGCTGCTGAAGGAGCTGTTCGCCAAGGACCCGGAGCGGGCCCAGCGCCGGCTGGTGCACGTACCGGTGGGCCGGTTCGCCGAGCCGGCCGAGATCGCCTCCGCCGTGGCCTTCCTGGCCAGCGATGACGCGTCCTTCGTCAACGCCGCCGAGTTCCTCGTGGACGGCGGGATCGCCGGGGCATATGTCACGCCGTTGTAGTCCGGGTGCGTAGTCCGGCCATCCGCGGTGTACGGACCCCAGCCCTGGCCATAGGCTGACCGAGTGACCATGAACACGCCCCCCGGCTGGTACCCCGATCCCGGCTACGCAGGTAACGGCCCCGCCATGGAGCGATGGTGGGACGGCTCCGCCTGGACCGAGTACACCCGTGATGCCTCGGGCGCCGCGGACCTGGCCTTCGGCCCGCCGCCGATGCCCCCCTACCTGCCAGGGCAGCGGGGGGGCCGGGGCCGCGGGCCGAGGATCGCGGCGCTCTCCGTCGCCGTCGGCGTGGTCGTCGCCGCGATCGTCGGCGGCATCGTGCTGCTGGGCGACGGCGATGACGACGGTGGCAACGCCGCCCAGACCGGGCCGGCCCCCAGCACCTCCGCGCCGGACGACGGCGGCGACCCTGTCCCGGACGTCCCGGACAGCCCCTCCGACGGGCCCACCGGCACCCCCGGCACACCGCCCGACTACGACCCGAACACCGCCCCGGATCCGGGCAACGGCATCAGCCTGCCGGTGCTCACCGGCTGGCAGTCGGGGCGCAGCAGCTCCGGCGGCGCGGGCGTCACCACCTCCCGCTACCCGTGTCCGGGCGACCCGTCCACCGACTGTGTGCGCGGCGGCGCCTTCTCCCGGACCGCCGAGGGCTACAAGGCCACCTCCGCCAAGGGGATAGCCAAGGAGGACATCGCGCAGAACGCCGAGGAGTCCTACGGCACCGACCAGAACACCGACCGCAAGGCGTATGGCGGGATCACCTCCCACAAGCAGCTGAAGGCGTCGGAGGTCGAGGTCGCGGGCAAGGAGGGCTATCTGGTCCGCTGGAAGGTGGTGACGAAGAAGGGCGACGACGGCATCGTGCAGTCGGTGGCCTTCCCCTCGCCCACCATGCCGGACACGATGGTCGTGGTCCGCTTCGGATTCGACATGAGCGACAAGGCGCCGCCGCTCAGCGACATGGACAAGATCGTCAAGGGCATCGAGGCGCTGGCGGGCGACGGCCGGTCCATCTAGCCGCGCACGGCGCCCGGAAGGGGCCCTTCAGAGGAACGTCCGGCCCTCGCCCCGATACGTGGGCGCGTCGGCCACCACCCGGCCCTCCTCGATCAGCCGCAGCGTGTCGAACCGCTCGCACAGCTCACCGGCCTTGGCGTGCCGGAACCACACCTTGTCGCCGATCAGCAGATCGTCGGCGGCCGTGCCCCGCAGCGGGGTCTGCACCTCGCCCGGCCCCTCCATCGAGTCGTACACCAGCCCCTCCGGCAGATACGGCACCGGCAGCCGGTCCCGGCCCGCCACGCCCGACGCCGGATAGCCGCCGCCGAGCACCGTCACCACGCCCACCCCGGGCCTGCGCACCACCGGCTGGGCGAACAGGGCCGCCGGGCGGCCGCGGAAGGAGGTGTAGTGGTCGAAGAGGCGCGGCTGGTAGAGCCCGGAGCCGGCGGCGATCTCGGTCACCGCGTCCTCCGCGGCGGTGTGCTGCACACTGCCCGTACCGCCGCCGTTGACGAACTCCAGGTCCGCCACGGCCCGCACCGCGCGCACCGCCTCGGCCCGGCGCGCCGCGAGCTCCCGGCGCGCCACGCGCTGCATCAGCCGGACGGCGCGTGAGCGCAGCGGACTCCCGGGCACCGCGTCGCCCACGCCCGCCACATGTCCCTCGTATGCCATCAGCCCGACCAGCCGGAAGCCGGGGCGGCGGGCGATCGCCCGCGCCAGCTCGGCCAGTTGCTCCGGTTCGTGCAGCGGTGAGCGCAGCGTCCCGACCCGCACCCGCCCGCCGAGCATCCGCAGCGAGGTATCCAACTCCAGGCAGATCCGGACCTCTTCGGTCCCGGCGCGAACGCTGTCGATCAGATCGAGCTGGGCGAGGTCGTCCACCATGACGGTCACGGCCTCCGCCAGCTTGGGGTCGCCGGTCAGGGTGGCGAAGCCGTCCCGGTCGGTGGAGGGGTAGGCGAGCAGGACATCGTCGAACCCCTCGCGCGCCAGCCACAGCGACTCCGGGAGCGTGAAGCTCATGATCCCGGCGAAGCCGTCGCGGGCCAGGACCCGCTCCAACAGCGCCCGGCAGCGCACCGATTTGCTGGCGACGCGGATCGGCTTTCCTCCCGCCCGGCGGACCAGATCGCGTGCGTTGTCGTCGAAGGCTTCCAGGTCGACAATCGCCACGGGGGCTTCGAGATGGGCGGTGGCCCGGTCGTACCGGGCCCGTTCAGCGGCGGCAGCGGACATGGACGCAGCTTGCCAGACCGCTATTACCACTGGGTAGAGGGCGGCTGGTGTGCAGGGCCCCCGGCTGCCCGTAGAGTGTCGCGCACGCCACGACCGGCAGGTCAGCGGCGTGTTGTCCGTATACGGGCCCGCCTGCCCGAAAGGCGGTGCGGTGGCGCGGCGAACCGGACGGAGCCAGGTGAAACAGGTGTCGACGGGTGCGAGGGGGTGCAGGTGAGCACCGACGCGGAACAGGCGCACTCACCCTACGACACGCCCCCACCACGCCCCGCACATCCCCCGCGCACGGCGCCCGCACAGCCTTCCGCGCCCCCTCCGCGCCCCACCACCTCGCCCGGGTTCACCCCGGATCCGGACACCCCCGTCCTCGGCGTAAGAGCGAAGCTCCCGTATCCGAGAGGCACCGCCGGGGCGTCCGGCACCCGGATGCCCCCGCGCCCCTCCGCACCGCCGCGCGTCGGCGGGCTCTTCGCGGACGGCGGCCTCTTCGCGGACGGTGGGCGGGCCGGGCGGCGCAGACCGCCCAGCCGTACGGCGGCCGCCGCCGCGAGCCTCGTCCTCGGCCTCGGGCTGCTCGGCGGGGCGGCGGCCGGGAGCTGGCTGGGTGACGGCTCCGACACCCCGCCGTCCATCGCCGACACCTACGCCCACGCCCGCACCGTCTGGTACAGCGTCCCCGTGGACGACCTCTTCCCGCGCACCCTGCGCGGGAAGGGTGAGGGGCCCGGCGGCGCCGACCGCCTCTGGACCCGGATAGCCGTCGCACCGGACAGCAGCTGTGGCGGTGGATTCGATCCGCTGCTCGCCAAGGCGCTGGCCCCGGTGGGCTGCAAACGGCTGGTGCGCGCCACGTACACCGACGCCACCAGCACCAGCGTCACCACCGTCGGAGTGCTGATCACCACCTCGGGACCCACCGGGATGCGGGCGCTGCACCAGCGCTTCGTCGCCGAGAAGCTGGACGAGCGCAGCGATCTGATGCCTCGCCCGTACGCCGCCAAGGGCACCGCGGCGGCCGGTTTCGGCGATGAGCAGCGCGCCAGCTGGCGGATCCGGATCCTCACCGACGCCCCCGCCGTCATCTACACCGTCAGCGGTTTCGCCGACGGCCGTAAGGTCACCGACCCGCAGTCGGCGGGCGAGGCGACCCAGCGGGGCGCCACCTCGTCCCCCGCGCAGTCGGGCCTCGGCAACGATGCCCGGGGCATCGCCGACCGGATCGAGGCCGGATTCCGCCGGGCCCTGTCCATATTCACGGAGTCCTCGGAGTCCTCGGAGTCCTCGGAGTCCTCGGAGTCCTCGGAGTCCTCGGAGTCCACGGGGTCCTCGGAGTCCACGGAGACCACCTCATGACCGGGCTCGGGCGGCGCCTCGCCGTGGCCCTCGCCGCCGCCGGGCTGACCCTGGTGCCCGCCGCGCCCGCGGACGCCGACGGCATACAGGCCCAGGAGTGGGCGCTGGAGGCACTCCACGTCCAGGAGGCATGGCAGACCACCAAGGGCTCCGGGGTCACCGTCGCCGTCCTCGACACCGGCGTCGACGACGGCCACCCCGACATCGAAGGCCAGGTGCTGCCCGGCAAGGACCTCATCGGCTTCGGCGCCCGGCGCGGTGAGCGGGCCTGGGCCCGCCACGGCACCGCCATGGCCGGAATCATCGCCGGGCACGGCCACGGTGCGTCCGGCGGCGAGGGCGTGCTGGGCGTCGCGCCGAAGGCGCGGATCCTGCCGGTGCGGGTGATCCTCGAGGACTCCGACCCCGCCCGTAAGAAGGCCCGCTCGACCCGTGGCGGCGCGCTTGCCTCCGGTATCCGCTGGGCGGCCGACCACGGCGCCGACATCATCAACCTCTCGCTCGGCGACGACAGCGCCTCCGCCCACCCCGAGGCCGCCGAGGACGCCGCCGTGCAGTACGCGCTGCGCAAGGGCGCGATCGTGGTCGCCTCCGCGGGCAACGGCGGCGAGAAGGGCGACCGGGTCTCCTATCCGGCCGCCTACCCCGGGGTGATCGCCGTGACCGCCGTCGACCGCTACGGCTCCCGCGCCGCCTTCTCCACCCGCCGCTGGTACGCCACCGTTTGCGCACCCGGTGTCGACGTGGTCATCGCCGACCCCGACAAGCGCTACTACGAGGGCTGGGGCACCAGCGCGGCCGCCGCCTTCGTCTCCGGCTCCGTGGCCCTCGTCCGCGCCGCCCACCCCGAACTGAGCCCGCGCCAGGTACGGCAGCTCATCACCCGCACCGCCCAGGACGTCCCCGAGGGCGGCCGCAGCGACGACCTCGGCGCGGGCCTGGTGGACCCGGCGGCGGCGATCGCCGCGGGCGGCAAGATGAAGCCGGACGCCCAGCGGCCCGCCGTGGCCGCCGCCCCGAAGCGCTTCTTCGGCAACGGGCCCGGCCACGCCCAGGGCGAACACGAGGACTCCGGCCCCAACCAGATGGCGCTGCTCGCCGGGATCGCCGGGGCCGCCCTGGTCGTCGCGGCGGTCGCCCTGTGGCGCGGCTCGGGACCGCTGCGAGTGCCCCCGAGACTGCGCGCGCTGCTTCCGACGAGCCGTACGCGCTGAGCGGGGCGCCGGGCCGGGGCCCGGCGGCGGTCGTCGGCCGCGCTCGTTCCTGCGTGCCGCTTGCCGGGATCAACGGGCGTGGGCCACCGCTACGGCCGTACGCGCCACCTCTTCGACCAGCGTCACCCCGGCGCGCAGATCCGTATTGCCCTCGGAGAGCACCGCGAGCAGATGGGTGCGGCCGCCCGTGGTCACCGCGCCGATGCTGTTCACGACCCACAGCCCCGTGGCGTCGCGCGGCATCCAGCCGTTCTTCAACCGCGTCCCGCTGCCGGTGCCGTCGGCTGCGGCCGAGACGCCCCAGCTCTGACGGGCGGTGACGCGCCCCATGAGGGTCCGCAGATACGCCCGGGAGCGCACGCTCAGCGGGGCGGCGTCCAGGAAGACCGCACGCAGCAGGGTCAGCTGATCGGCCGCGGTGGTCCGCGTCAGCCCCCAGCGCCCGCGCTCGTCGCCGCGCGTATCGGTCAGCCCGAGCCGCGCCAGCGCCGCCTCGAGGCCGTTCGTCCCGCCGATCGTGTGCCACAGCGCCGTCGCCGCGTCGTTGTCGCTGTTCTCGATCATCACGGTGGCCTGCGAGCGCTCCTCGGCGGTCAGCCGCCGTCCCTCGTCCTGCGCCCCGAGCAGCAGCGCCGCGAGGATGCCGACCTTGACGACGCTCGCCGTGGCGTACGAACCGTCGCCATGGACCCCGCTCGCCCCCGACCCGGTCTCCAGGACGGCGACCGAGAAGTCCGCGCCGGAGCCCGCGGCCACCGGGGCCAGCGCGTCGGCGAGCGCCCCGCTCAGCCCGCCCGGACCGGACAGGGCCGGGCCGCCGTCGTCCACGCGCTCCACACCGTCTCCTTCGCTGCCGCCCCCGCCGAGGGGTGGGGGTGCGGGTGGATCTCCTCGCTGTCGATACCCTCATGGCGTGGCGCTCAAGAACATTCCCGACTCCGGCTTCTCCGACGACGACGGCTCCGCCGACCCCCGTCTGGCCGCGGCGCTCGCCGCCTGGGCCGATGACCGCTCGGCCGAACCGGAGGTGCTCGCCGCGCTCGCCGACGCCCGCCTGCTCGTTCCCGTGGTGGCGATCCTGGGGGAGGCGGAGGAGGCGGAATCCGGGCCGCGCGAAGCGTCGGTTGAGGGTGGTGGTGGGCGACGGGGATCCGGGCCGCGCGAAGCGTCGGTTGAGGGTGGTGGTGGGCGACGGGGATCCGGGCCGCGCGAAGCGTCCGTTGAGGGTGGTGGTGGGCGACGGGGATCCGGGCCGCGCGAAGCGTCGGTTGAGGGTGGTGGTGGGCGACGGGGATCCGGGCCGCGCGAAGCGTCCGTTGAGGGTGGTGGTGGGCGACGGGTGGGCGGACTGCGCCGGGAGAAGACGAGCGATATGGCGGTGCCCACGCTGGAGGCGCCCGGCGGCCGGCGCGCCCTGCCCGCCTTCACCTCGCTGGAGACGCTGGCCCGCTGGCGGCCGGACGCCCGGCCGGTGGCCGTACCGCTGCGCCAGGCGCTGGAGGCCACCGCCCATGAGAAGGCGGACACCCTGGTCCTGGACCTCGCGGGCCCGGTGCCGTACCAGCTGACCGGCCCGGCGCTGCTGGCCCTCGCCGAGGGCCGGACCAGCGCCGATCCGCTCGCCGACCCGGCCGTGACCGAGGCGGTGCGCACCGTGCTGGCCGCCGAGCCGGAGGTGCTGCGGGCCCATCTGGCCCCGGCGGCGGACGCCGACGGGATGCTCGCGCTCGCCCTGGCGCCGGAGGCGCCCGCGCGGGAGACGGCGCACCGGGTGGCGGGCGCCCTGGCCGCCGACGAGGTGCTGCGGGCGAGGCTGGTGCGCGGGCTGACCCTGGCCCTGCTGCCGCCGGACGCGAAGGTCCCCGGCGAACCGCTCTTCAGCCGCTGAGGAGGCGGGAGTCGGCGCTCCCCGCTCGGACCAACAGGCGAATCGTCCCGATTCCCCCCACAATGCTTAGGCGACTGGCGGTCGGAATCTGCGTGAGGAGAGCGCCATGGAGACGAGAACGGTCGTAGCGGAGTTCATCGGGACCGCGATGCTGGTCCTCTTCGGAGTCGGTTCGCTGGTCCTGGCGGGCGACTACATCAACGCCCTCGGGATCTCGCTCGCCTTCGGCTTCACGCTGATCGCGATCGCCTTTGCGTTCGGACGCATCTCGGGCTGCCACATCAATCCGGCGGTGACCCTCGGCGTGCTGCTGGTCAAGCGCATCGACATCCGTACGGCCGTCCAGTACTGGGTCGCGCAGTTCGTCGGCGCGATCGTGGGCGCGGCGGTGCTCTTCCTGCTCGCCAACCAGGTGCCCAGGCTCCAGACGGCGGACGCCTTCGGCAGCAACGGCTACGGCGGCCGCTCACCGGTAGGCATGGGCGCGGGCGGGGCCTTCCTCGCCGAGGTGCTGCTGACCTTCCTGCTGGTCTTCGTCTTCCTCACGGTGACCCACTCGGTGGCCCTGGTCGGCGCCGAACCGGTCCCGGTGGGCCTCGCCCTCGCCGCGGCCAACCTGGTCGGCATCCCGCTGACCTGGGCCTCGGTCAATCCGGCGCGCAGCTTCGGCCCCGCGATCTTCGCGGGCGGGGACGCGCTGGGCCAGCTGTGGCTGTTCATCGTCGCACCGCTGGTCGGCGGGGTGCTCGCCGCCGTGGTGCACCGGTTCACCCATCTCCATCCGGCGGGCCAGGCCGAACGGGAGCAGGCGCATCCGCCCCCGACGACCGGGCCGTGGGGACGGCTGCGCGGCGGCCATCGCCCCGAGGCGGGCGATACGGAGACCAAGGGCCCGGAGGCGGCCTGAGCAGAGCAGGCCGCTGCCGGGGCCGACTGCTGCCGGGGCGGGCCCCAGGGGCTGGGTCTGGTTGGGTCCCGGGGGCCCCAGGGGGCGGGTCCCGGCGCCGAGGGCCGGAGGCTGTCGGCCCCGAGGGGTTCAGCCGAAGACCGGGCCGGTGAACTTCTCGCCCGGCCCCTGCCCCGGCTCGTCCGGCACCACCGACGCCTCGCGGAAGGCGAGCTGGAGCGACTTCAGACCGTCCCGCAGCGGGGCGGCGTGGAAGGAGCTGATCTCCGTGGCGCTTGCCGTGACCAGCCCCGCCAGGGCGTTGATCAGCTTCCGCGCCTCGTCCAGGTCCTTGTGCTGGGGGCCCTCCTCGGCCAGGCCGAGGTTGACCGCGGCGGCGCTCATCAGGTGCACCGCGACCGTGGTGATCACCTCGACCGCGGGCACATCCGCGATGTCCCGGGTCATCCGGTCGAAGTCGGGGGCCGGCGGCTTCCCTGCGTTGGCGTCGCTCATGGTGGTCGGGGCTCACTTCCTGATGGATGGTGGGCCCCAGCCTAGGACGCCGTCCGCCGGGCGTAGGTACCGGTCGCGGGGAACGGTCCGTACCGGTCGCGGGGAACGGGCCGGGTGGCACCGACGACGGGTCCGGGTGACCGCTGGGTGATACATCCTGTGGCAGTGCTGGTATCGTAGATAAACGACCGGCTGGTCACTTGCGTGTCCGGCCCACAAGTGGAGGCTCCGCGCTCCCACCTCCCGATCCCCCGGGTCGGCAGGTCATCGGTCAGGCTGCGCCCCGCGGTGATATCGCGGCGGTGCTCCCGGTCAATGAGGAGCCCCGCCTGTGTACCGTCCGGGGCGTTTTGTGCGCCACGGCGCGGTGGTCTCAACCGAAACAGACTTACGCGGCAGTCCGCCAGGCGGTCGCGTGGTGCAACCGAGGAGGATCCATCAGCGCCGAGCCCCGCATCAACGACCGGATTCGCGTCCCCGAGGTGCGACTCGTCGGTCCCAGTGGCGAGCAGGTCGGCATCGTGCCGCTTGCCAAGGCCCTGGAGCTTGCGCAGGAGTACGACCTCGACCTGGTCGAGGTGGCGGCGAACGCCCGTCCGCCGGTCTGCAAGCTCATGGACTACGGAAAGTTCAAATACGAGTCGGCCATGAAGGCCCGTGAAGCGCGCAAGAACCAGGCGCACACGGTCATCAAGGAGATGAAGCTCCGGCCGAAGATCGACCCGCACGACTACGACACCAAGAAGGGTCACGTCGTCCGGTTCCTCAAGCAGGGCGACAAGGTCAAGATCACGATCATGTTCCGCGGCCGTGAGCAGTCCCGGCCCGAGCTGGGCTACCGACTGTTGCAGCGGCTCGCCGAGGACGTCCAGGAGCTGGGCTTCGTCGAGTCCAACCCCAAGCAGGACGGGCGCAACATGATCATGGTTCTCGGTCCGCACAAGAAGAAGACCGAGGCGATGGCCGAAGCCCGCGAGGCGCAGGCCGCCCGAAAGGCGGAGCGCCAGGGCGTTCCCCACCTGGACCAGTCTCCGGACACGTCCGTGGAGCAGCCTGCCGAGGAGCCCGCCGAGGCCTGAGGCGACAGCCTCGACCCCCGGGACCCTGGTCCCGACATAGACCGACATAACAGACGCTTCCGCGCACACCGGTCCGCGGTCCGATAGAGCCACGCCCGGATGGGGCGGAAGCGCCCCGACGAGGAGAGAACGGCGACATGCCGAAGAACAAGACGCACAGCGGTGCCAGCAAGCGATTCAAGCTCACCGGCTCCGGCAAGGTGGTGCGCCAGCGCGCCGGTCGCCGCCACCTTCTCGAGCACAAGCCGTCCACGCTGACGCGCCGCCTGGCCGGAAAGGTCGAGATGGCCCCTGCCGACGCCAAGAAGATCAAGAAGCTTCTCGGCAAGTGACGCCCCGCCCCGCTTCGGCGGGGCGAGCGCCAGACCGGGACCCGGACCTATTCGTTTCCGGGCCGCGTGAGTCACCCGCGGCCCCGTACAAGGAGTTAACCAAGTGGCACGCGTCAAGCGGGCAGTCAACGCCCACAAGAAGCGCCGGGCGATCCTCGAGCAGGCCAGCGGCTACCGGGGCCAGCGCTCCCGCCTGTACCGCAAGGCCAAGGAGCAGGTCACCCACTCTCTGGTCTACAACTACAACGACCGCAAGAAGCGCAAGGGCGACTTCCGTCAGCTGTGGATCCAGCGCATCAACGCCGCTGCCCGCGCCAACGGCATGACGTACAACCGCTTCATCCAGGGTCTGAAGGCCGCCAACATCGAGGTGGACCGCAAGATCCTGGCCGACCTCGCGGTCAACGACGCCAATGCGTTCGCCACGCTGGTCGAGGCGGCGCAGAAGGCGCTGCCGAGCGATGTCAACGCGCCGAAGGCCGCGTAACCGCTGCGCTGAGCTGTACGCCACGGACCCGCAGGTGAAGGCTCACCTGCGGGTCCGCACATGTGGGTGCCTCCTGCTCGGGCCTCGTCGCCGGGTACCGCCCGGTGGCCGGGTTGTGTCTCTCCTGGGGTTTCGTTGCCGGGTGCGGCCCGGTGGCCGGGTTTGCCCACGATGTTCCGCCTCGCGGATTGTCGGCGACGGGTGTGCCGCCGGTGCCTGGGGTTTCGTTGCCGGGTGCGGCCCGGTGGCCGGGTTGTGTCGACCCGTCCCGCCCGGCGGGACGATTGCCCACAACAGGGTTCGCCGGTCCGTTGCTCCCCGCAGCGGGGCATGCCGTATCTGCCGCTGGGGCGGGGTGTGCCGCTGGTCCCTGGGGTTTCGTCGCTGGGTGCCGCTCGGTGGCCGGGTTGTGCCCACCCGTCCCGCCCCGCGGGACGATTGCCCACAACAGGCGTTGCTTTCGCGTCGTACCCGCCGTCGGGGCGGGGTATGTCGCTGGCGCTTGCGCGGGTGGTCCTTCCCGGGGGGCGCCCGATCGTTCTGCCGCGCGGAACGATTGCGCACGACCGGGTGTGTTTCGCCCCCGCGGGGCGATGCCCGCGGCCAGGCCATCCGCAGCCAGCCCCCTGCGCCCGCCCCTCCGGGGCGCGGGCCTGCCCCGGCGCTGGCCCGCTCCTTCGGGGGGCCGGGGGCTCGCCCCCGGATTCGGGAAGGGGCGGGGTGGGGAAAACCCCCGGCCCGCCGCACCACCGTCGCCCACGACCAGGAATCGAGAACCCATGGCCGCTCCCGAGCTGACCTCGCTCAAATCGCCGCGCGTCACCACCGCACGACGGCTGGGCAAGCGCAGCTTCCGCGGTAAGGAGCGGCGGTTCATCGTCGAGGGGCCGCAGGCCGTACGGGAGGCCATAGCGCACCTCGTGGAGGTGTACGTCACCCCCGAGGCCGCCGACCGCCACGCGGACATCCTCGCCGCCGCCCGCGCCGCGCACCTCCCCGTCCTCACCGCGTCCGACGAGGTCATCGCGGAGATGTCGGATACCGTCACCCCCCAGGGCATCGTCGGGCTGTGCCGCTTCCTGGACTCGCCGTTCGAGGAGATCCTGCGCGCCCGGCCGAGGCTCGTCGCCGTCCTCGCCAACGTCCGCGACCCCGGCAACGCCGGGACCGTGCTGCGGTGCGCCGACGCCGCCGGGGCGGACGCGGTCGTGCTGACGGACGCGTCCGTGGACCTCTACAACCCCAAGGCCGTACGCGCCTCCGTCGGCTCCCTGTTCCATCTGCCCGTCGCCGTCGGGGTGGACGTCGAACACGCGGTGAGCGGGTTGCGGGAGGCCGGGGCGCGGGTGCTGGCCGCGGACGGGGCGGGGGAGCGGGACCTGGACTCCGAGCTGGACGACGGGCTGCTGGGCGGACCCACCGCCTGGATCTTCGGCAATGAGGCATGGGGCCTGCCGGAGGCTACCCGCGCACTCGCGGACGAGGTGGTGCGCGTTCCGATTCACGGCAGGGCCGAGAGCCTCAACCTCGCGACGGCCGCCGCCGTGTGCCTCTACGCCTCCGCTCGTGCGCAGCGCGCTCCCGCAGGGTGCCGCTCCGTCACATCGACCTAGTAGGGTTGCCCCACTCTGGGAGGGGACCGAGAGGGGGTGTGGGGATGGACGTCAGGACCTCCGGCGCCAGGGCGGCCGATGCCCATGCGCCCGGAGCGGAGCCGCCCGGCGGGGAGCGTGACCACCCGTCCACCGGGGCGGGGCCCGGTGTGCCGGGCGGTGCGCCGGACGGGCTCGGGCCGCATCCCGACGAGCTGCCCGACGGCCTGGTGGTGGCCGATGAGACCGGCCTGGTCACCTGCTTCAACGCGGCGGCGGCCCGGATCACCGCCACCGACCCGGCGGACGCGATCGGCAGCCGGCTCGAGGTCGCCCTGCCGTTAGAGGACCTGGACGGCCGGCGCTGGTGGGCGCTGACCGATCCCTATGGAGGGCTGGCCATCCGGGCCGGTCAGCCCGAGCGGAATCTGCTGCTGCCGGGCGGGCGCGAGGTGCTGGTCTCGGCCCGCTATGTGCGTGAGCGGCCGACCGGTCCGGTGCGCCGGGTGGTGGTCTGTCTGCGCGGCACCGAGGCCCGCCGCCGCACCGAGCGCAGCCATGCCGAGCTGATCGCGACCGTCGCCCATGAGCTGCGTTCGCCGCTGACGTCCGTGAAGGGGTTCACCGCCACGCTGCTGGCCAAGTGGGAGCGGTTCACCGACGACCAGAAGCGGCTGATGCTGGAGACCGTCGACGCCGACGCCAACCGGGTCACCCGGCTGATCGCCGAGCTGCTGGACATCTCCCGGATCGACTCCGGCCGGCTGGAGGTGCGCCGGCAGCCGGTCGACCTCGCCGCCGCCGTCCGCCGCCATGTGCAGGCGCTCACCGCGGCCGGGCACACCGCCGAGCGGTTCCTGATCAGGGTCAGGGGGCCACTGCCCAGGCTATGGGCCGATCCGGACAAGATCGATCAGGTGCTGGGCAATCTGCTGGAAAACGCGGTGCGCCACGGCGAGGGAACGGTCACCATTGATATCGCGCCCGCACCGGCCAAGCCGGTCGCGGACGGCCCCACTGTCGAAAGGACCGCCGTCACCGTGAGCGACGAGGGCCCCGGTATCCCGGAGGAGTCGATGAGCCGCGTCTTCACCCGCTTCTGGCGGGGCAGCAAGCGCGGCGGCACCGGCCTGGGGCTCTATATCGTCAAGGGCATCGTCGAGGCGCACGGCGGGACGATCACCGTCGACCGGGCCCGCGGCGGCGGCGCGGAGTTCCGATTTATCCTGCCCGTGGGCACCCCGGCCTATCTGGCCTGATCCACCCGCGGGCTTCTCCAGCACGGGGCGGACCCGCGTGCGGCGCCCGCCGCACGGCGTCCCCCGGAACAGCACCCCTCGCGCGCCCCTTAGACTCGGGCTTTGGCACCTTTGGCGTCCCCTGCATGGGGCGCAGCGGTCGCAGCCGGTCGAGCCGGGGTCGCGCAGCCGGGGGGCACCTCCCAGCGGTAGCTGGGGGACAAACGGAAGCACGGGAAGAGATGTCGGCACCCAATAAGTCGTACGACCCTGTCGAGGTCGAGGCACTGAAACCGGAAGAGATCGCCCGCAGGCGGGACGAGGCGCTCGCCGCCATCGCCGCCGCAGGCGACCTCGAGGCGCTGCGCGAGGTGAAGGTCGCCCACAGCGGCGACCGCTCGCCGCTCGCGCTGGCCAACCGTGAGATCGGCGCCCTGCCGCCGCATGCCAAGGCGGACGCGGGCAAGCGCGTCGGCCAGGCCCGCGGCCAGGTCAACCAGGCGCTGAAGGCCCGGCAGGAGGAGCTGGAGGCGGAGCGCGACGCCCGGGTGCTGGTCGAGGAGGCGGTGGATGTCACCCTGCCGTACGACCGCACCCCGTCCGGCGCCCGCCACCCGATCACCACGCTCTCCGAGCGCATCGAGGACGTCTTCGTCGCGATGGGCTACGAGGTCGCCGAGGGCCCCGAGGCGGAGGCCGAGTGGTTCAACTTCGACGCGCTCAACTTCCCGCCCGACCACCCCGCCCGCGAGATGCAGGACACCTTCTTCGTGCGGGGCGAGAAGGACGGTGAGCCGTCCGGTGTGGTGCTGCGCACCCACACCTCGCCGGTGCAGATCCGGTCGATGATCGACCGTGAGCCGCCCATCTATGTGATCTGCCCGGGCCGCACCTTCCGCACCGATGAGCTGGACGCCACCCACACCCCCGTCTTCCACCAGGTCGAGCTGCTCGCCATCGACGAGGGTCTGACCATGGCCGACCTCAAGGGCACGCTCGATCACATGGTGCGGGCGCTGTTCGGCGAGGGCATGTCCACCCGGCTGCGGCCGAACTTCTTCCCGTTCACCGAGCCGTCCGCCGAGATGGACATGTTGTGCTACGTGTGCCGTGGCGAGTCCGTGGGCAACCCGGACCGGCCCTGCCGCACCTGCTCCAGCGAGGGCTGGATCGAGCTGGGCGGCTGCGGAATGGTCAACCCGCGGGTGCTCATCGCCTGCGGTGTCGACCCGGAGAAGTACAGCGGGTTCGCCTTCGGCTTCGGCATCGAGCGGATGCTGATGTTCCGGCACAACGTGGAAGACATGCGAGACATGGTCGAGGGTGATGTGCGCTTCACCAGGCCCTTCGGGATGGAGATCTGATGCGGGTCCCGCTTTCTTGGCTGCGGGAGTACGTCGACCTGCCCGCCGGTGAGACCGGCCGTGACGTACAGGCCAAACTCGTCGCGGCCGGACTCGAGGTCGAGACGGTCGAGCAGCTCGGCGCCGGCCTCAAGGGCCCCCTGGTCGTCGGGCAGGTGCTGGCCATCGAGGAGCTGGAGGGGTTCAAGAAGCCCATCCGCTACTGCCAGGTGGATGTCGGGCAGGCCAACGGCAGTGGTGAGCCGCAGAACATCGTCTGCGGTGCCCGCAACTTCGCGGTCGGCGACAAGGTCGTGGTCGTGCTGCCCGGCGCCGAGCTGCCCGGCGGCTTCGCGATCGCCGCGCGCAAGACGTACGGCAAGGTCTCCGAGGGCATGATCTGCTCCGCCAGCGAGCTGGGCATGTCCGACGACCACGACGGCATCATCGTGCTGCCGCCGGAGCATGAGACCGGCACCGACGCCATCGAGCTGCTGGAGCTGGTCGACGAGGTCCTCGACATCGCCGTCACCCCGGACCGGGGCTACTGCCTGTCGATGCGCGGCATCGCCCGCGAGACCGCGATCGCCTACGAGCTGCCGCTGCGCGACCCGGCCCTCCTCGACGTGCCCGCGCCCAACAGCCACGGCTACCCGGTCAAGGTCGCCGACCCGGTCGGCTGCGACCGCTTCACCGCCCGCACCGTCACCGGGCTCGACCCCGAGGCGCACTCCCCGATCTGGCTCCAGCGCCGGCTCCAGAAGGCCGGGATGCGCCCGGTCTCGCTCGCCGTCGACATCACCAACTACGTGATGCTCGAAATCGGCCAGCCGCTGCACGCCTACGACCGCTCCCGGGTCAACGGGGCGATCGGGGTGCGCCGCGCGGAGCCGGGCGAGAAGCTCACCACCCTCGACGGCACCCAGCGCGTCCTGGACGCCGAGGACCTCGTCATCACCGACGAGAGCGGGCCCATCGGCCTCGCCGGGGTCATGGGCGGCGCCAACACCGAGATCGCGGATGTCTCCGCCGACCCCGGGTCCGGCCAGGTGGCCGGCACCACCGAGGTCGTCATCGAGGCCGCCCACTTCGCCCCCGTCCCGGTCGCCCGCACCGCCCGCCGCCACAAGCTGTCCTCCGAGGCGTCCCGGCGGTTCGAGCGCGGTGTCGACCCCGAGGCCGGCTCGGCGGCGGCGCAGCGCACCGTCGACCTGCTGGTGCTGCTCGCGGGCGGCACCGCGGAGGTGGGCGTCACCGAGATCATCGCGCCCAGCGCCCCGCACACCATCACGGTGCCCGCCGACCACCCGGACAAGGTCGCGGGGGTGTCCTACGGCCGTGAGATCGTGGTGCGCCGGCTCCAGCAGATCGGCTGCGATGTCTACGGGGCCGACGACCTCACCGTCACCGTCCCCAGCTGGCGGCCCGACCTCACCGACCCCAACGACCTGGCCGAGGAGGTCATCCGGCTCGAGGGGTACGAGAACCTCCCCTCGACGCTGCCCCGGCCGCCCGCCGGGCGTGGGCTGACGGAGCGTCAGCGGCTGCACCGCCGGGTCGGCCGGGCGCTGGCCGGGGCCGGATATGTCGAGGCGCTGAACTACCCGTTCATCGGCGAGGAGGTCCTCGACCAGTTCGGGCTGGCCGCCGACGACCCGCGGCGCGATCTGGTCCGGCTGGTCAACCCGCTGTCGGACGCCGAGCCCGCGCTCCGTACGACGCTGCTGCCCGGACTGCTCGGGGCGCTGCGCCGCAACGACGGGCGCGGTGAGCATGACCTCGCGCTCTTCGAGACGGGCCTGGTCTTCCGCGCCACCGGCGACGAGCCGGCCGCGGCCATCCTCCCCGTCGACCGCCGTCCCACCGACGAGCAGATCGCCGGGCTCGACGCCGCGCTGCCGCACCAGCCGCGCCGCGCCGCCGTCGTCCTCGCCGGCGACCGCGAACAGGCCGGCTGGTGGGGCAAGGGCACCCCGGTGAGCTGGGCCGACGTCATCGAGGCGGGCCGGATCGTGGCCCGCGAGGCGGGCGCCGAGCTGATCGTCCGCCAGGACCAGCAGGACCCCTGGCACCCGGGCCGCTGCGCCGCGCTGCTCGCCGTCGTCGACGGCCAGGAGATCCTCGTCGGCAACGCCGGGGAGCTGCACCCGCGCGTCACCAAGGCCCTGGGCCTGCCCGAACGCACCTGCGCGATGGAGATCGAGCTCGACCGCCTGGAGCAGGCCGGCACCGGCCGGGTGGAGGCCCCCCACGTCTCCGCCTTCCCGGTGGCCACCCAGGACGTCGCCCTGGTCGTGGACGCGTCGGTGCCCACGGCCGAGGTCGAGTCGGCGCTCCGCGAGGGTGCGGGCGAACTGCTCGAATCCCTCCGCCTGTTCGACGTCTTCACCGGTGAGCAGCTCGGTGAGGGCCGGAAGTCGCTGGCCTACGCGCTGCGCTTCCGCGCCCCGGACCGAACGCTGACCGCCGAGGAGATCGCGACATCCCGCGACGCCGCGGTCTCGGCAGCCGCCACCCGCACCGGCGCCACCCTCCGCGGAGCCTGACACCAACCGGCTCCCACCACCGCAACACACGGGGCGCCCCCACTCCGGGGGCGCCCCATCGCCGCCTCCACGCACCACACCGCGCCTCGCCGTACCCCGGGCGGCGGTGGGGTGTTCGCCGGTCTGCACAGGCCGCTCCGCATCACCGCATGCGGCTCCAGCATGGCGGTCTCCGCGCTTCGGCGTGCTGGGGGCCACCTGGGGTGGCGGCCCCACACGCCTCGCCATCTCCGGACCGGCGCCGAGCAGTGCGCGGTTGGGCCGGTGCTCGCTTGGCCGTGTTGGGGGCGGCCCGGAGGCGGCGTGTCCACGCGCCTCGCCGTATTCGGATCGTGCCCGGGTCCGGGTCCGCCGACGTCGAGTTGGAGCGGGTGCTGGACGCCGCGCTGTGGGCGGTGCTTCGTCGTACTCGGGGCCGTTCAGCGGGCGCTCGGCCGGCCAGTGGGTGCGCGTGCGACAGGCGCATCGGGAACCAGAAGTCCCCGAGGCCAGCCGCATCGCGCGCCGCCGAGATACGCGTCGCGCGGGTGGCTGCCGCCGCGGTGGCGGCGGCTTGGCGTGCAACGGCCGCCTTGCGGGCGGGGCTTTGGGGGGTTCCGGCCCCCCCCCGCCCCCCCCACCCCCCCCCCCCGCCCCCGGCAAAAAACCCCCATCCGTCCCCGCCCCGGGGGGGGGTGTGGGGGGGGGGGGGCGTGCCCCCGCGAGGCCATGCCCCGCCACAGGGTCGGACCGTGACCCTCCGCCAGAATACCTCTATGCCTTGGATTCGTAGGAAAAAGTAGTGCAACAGTCTACGATTCGAAGGAGACGTCTTTAGGGAGACCCGCATGGCCACACCACTCACCGCCGCAGCCTTCCTCGCCGCACTCCGAGCCGAGGGCGTGCGCGTGCAGGAGCACAACAACTGGCGCACCCACAACCGCAACTCCAAGGGCCCGTGGGGGCCGGTGCACGGCGTGATGATCCACCACACCGTCACGAAGGGAACATCGGACACCGTCAAGATCGTGCGAGACGGGTACTCCGCACTACCCGGACCTCTCTGCCACGGCATGATCGCCAAGGACGGCGTCGTGCACCTCGTCGGCTACGGACGCGCCAACCACGCCGGACTCGGCGACCCGGACGTCCTTGCCGCCGTCATCGCCGAGCGTCGCCCGCCCGCCGACAACGAGGCCACAGTGGACGGCAACCGCGCCTTCTACGGCTTCGAATGCGAGAACCTCGGCGACGGACACGACCCCTGGCCCGACGCCCAGATCGACGCCATCGTCCGCGTCATCACCGCCATCTGCCGGAAGCACGGCTGGGGCGCCCGGTCCGCGCTACGCCACCTCGACTGGCAGCCCGGCAAAGTCGACCCGCGCGGCCCCGGGATGGACTGGGACACGGTCCTCGCCGCGGTCGCGAAGCGACTCGGCAGCAAGCCCCCGACCACACCGCTGCCCACCCCGGCCAAGCCGAAGGTCGACCTGTCGCAGCTCATCGCCGCAGCCAAGTCGAACCCGAAGGCGTCCGGCCAGCCCGTCACCTACACGGGCGTGAAGACCGTCGAGGCAGCCCTGGTCGACGAAGGACTCCTCTCGAAGACCTACTCCGACGGCCACTACGGCACCACCACCGTCGCCTCCTACGCCGCCTGGCAGAGGAAGTGCGGCTACACCGGCAAGGACGCCGACGGCATCCCCGGCCGCTCCCCCCTCGAACGCCTCGGCTCCAAGCACGGCTTCACCGTCACCGCCTAACCATCACCAGATAAGGAACCCGCCATGTCGAACCTCACCACCCTCGGCAAGACCGCCCAGACCTACACCAAGGACCTGGGCGAGCGCGTCGTGTGGACCTTCCTCACCGCCTCCGCAGGCGTCGCCCTCGCCTCCGGACCCGCCGACATGTTCCACCTGAGCTTCTGGCAGGGCGTCGGAACCGCCGGCATAGCCGCCGCGGGCAGCCTCCTCAAGGGGCTCGCCGCCCGCATCGTCGGCGACAAGAACAGCGCCTCGACCGCCCCCGGCGTCTGATCCTGCCTACGTTGCGCGACCCGGAGGGCGCCTCATGGACGCCGCCATGGTCACGGCGATAGCCGCACTGGCTGCCTCGCCCGTGGCCGCGGTGGCCGCCATGTACGGCACCAAGGGCGCGAACCGGGCAGCCCGGGAGGGCGGAGTCATCGGCGGCTACAACAACCTCACGGACCAACTCCAGGAGGAGCGCAAGGAACTGCGCGCCGACCTGGCAGCCGCACGTGCCGAACTCGCGGCCGAGCGAGCCGAAGTCGCGCGGCTCAAAGCCGTGGTGGCCCAGCTCGGGGGGCAACTATGACCCGCGCCGAGCGCATGCTGTACCGCCGCCGACACCTCCTGTGGATTGCCTCCGCCTTGCTGTTCCTCGGCGGCGCGATCGCGCTCGCATTCCTGCGGATCGAACACGAGTCGAACCGGGGCGATCAGCTCGCCACCGAGGCGGACCTGCGCGGCACCGCCGTCAGCACCCTCGCCACCGACGTGCGGCAACTGCGGGCACAGCTCAAGGCCGAAGGCAAGACGCCGGTCGCACCCGACCCGACGAAAGCCGTGGAAGACCTCCCGGACCGGGCCGAGGTGCCGGTACCAATCCCCGGCCCGAAGGGCGACAAGGGCAACCCGGGCAACCCTGGCCGCAATGGAAGAGACGGAAGCGACGGCAAGGCGGGCGAGCCTGGCCAGGACGGTTCCGCCGGCACCCCCGGCAAGGATGGAGCCCCTGGAGCCGACGGCCAGGACGGGGCGCCAGGCGAGAAGGGCGACAAGGGCGATCCGGGAGAGAAAGGGGATCCCGGCGAACGCGGCCCAGTCGGCCCCGCCGGCCCGACTTGCCCCGACGGGTACAGCCCCCAGGCGCCGAGCTACGACCCCGACGCCCTTGTGTGCCGCAAGGACGGGGCGCCCCAGCCGGAGCCGACCCCCAGCCAGGGCCGCTTGCTGCTGGGCTGGATCCTCAGAGACGAGAGAGGAGCTGATGGTGGTCCTCGCACGCTGACCGGTCTACCCTGACACGACGCCGCCCCGCCTGCTTTCCTCAGGCGGGGCGGCGTGCTGCGCGGAGTTAGGCGCCCTGCCGGAACTTCGGTGTAATGTCCGCGAACACGGCCTCGGCCGCGTCCACATGCGCGGCGTTCCGCTGCCCCTTGTTGCGGCGGTCCCAGTAGCCGACGGTCGTGGCGGGGTTGTCGTGGTCGGCGAACGCTTGTACCTCGGCCAGGTCGACGTGAGCGTCGAGCATGTGCGTGATGCGGCTGGCTCGCAGGACATGAGGAGTGAGCTTCCGGCAGACCTTGCACTTGGCGAACGAGTGCTTCTCTGGGCCGTCGACGTTCCCGCAAGTGAGGACGCGCGCCCTGCGCCCCAACCGGGTGAGGAGTCGGGCCACGTCGTGCCGGTCGAGTCGGTTCCCCTCCGAGTCGAGGAGTAGTGGTCCCTCGGAGCGACCCGTGGTGTGGGCGTCGAGCATCTCAGCGACGGACAGGGGGAGCGGGAGGATGCGCTCCTTGTGCTCCTTCCTCGTCACGTCGAGATACGAGCGGCGCCCGCGCTCGATCCGGTCGGTGACGTTGGCGGCGCACATCTCGGAGACCCGTCCGGCGAGCGCGTACAGGAGCGAGACGACGAGGAGGTCGAACTCGTTGTCCGCTTGGGTAGCGACGGCCTGGATCTCCTCGACTTCCAGGACCGGGGTGGACGTGGACGTGTTGGCCTTGTCGACCTTCGGCCGGTCGTCCTGGGTGACGGGGTTCTTCGGCAGGTCGATCTTTTCGGCGGCGTAGGTGTGGAGCGAGGACAGTGCGTTGAGGTACCGGGCGATGGTGGTGCGGGCGATGCCCTCGCCTTCCTTGTCGAGTCGCCAGGTTCGGATCTGGTCGGCGGTGAAGCAGCCAAGGAAGAACCGTTCGTGGCCGATCTCTTGAGCGTAGGCGGCCCAGACGCGGCGGATGTCGTCGACGTAGGTTCGCTTGGTTGTGATGGCTCCGCGGCGGGTGGAGGTGAGCCAGTCGAGGATCATCACGAACGTCTCGGGTGTGACGGCTTCCGCGAGGAGTTCGGCGCGCGGCTTGTAGGTGCGCTCCTGTCCGTGGCGAGCGACCTGGACGACGCCAAGGTCGTCGGTGAGCTTCTTCCAGACCCGATCGAACAGGTCCGAGCCGGGCAGCGCGATCGACTGCCCGGCTCGCTGGGTGGGGAGACCGTCGGTCATCAGTGCTTGACCTGGCCGCTCAGTAGATCCGTCAACAGGGCCAGACCCCCATTCGGGGAGCGCCACTGCTCACGACCGGTTGCCCGCTCCCGTTGAACGGGCTGCCAGCCGAGGATCAGCAGCTCGGCCTTCTGTCGGGCGCGGGTGAGCACCGAGCCGAGAGTCAGGCTCAGCTCGTAGTCCTGGCGGGGCTGGCCACTACCGTCGTCTCCGTGGAGGAACCAGCCGTAGCCGGTGCGGCCCGAGTCGTCGGGGCGGGTGCCGTGCTGCCACAGGTGGTAGATCTCGCCATCATGACGGGTGCTGTGGATCGTGTCGCTGTTGCTGGTCCAGGTGAGGTGGGGCTTCCAGGGCATGTGTGGTTCTCCTAGCGGGCGTTGGTCGTGTAGTGCAGGTCGCAGCGGGTCAGCACGGACGTGTCCGCGCGGAGCTTGAAGTCGGTGGGCTCGCCGGTGTCGAGGTAGCGGGCTTCTCCGATCAGCAGTCCCGCGCTCTCCTTGTTCATGTGGGGAGAGATGTGATCCGGGACGTCCTCGCGACGGGGGGCCTCGGCGAGAACGACCGGGCGCAGGGGGCGTTCGTCGGGCAGCGCGAATACGGCGCCGACCCTCAGGCTTCCGAGGTGGCAGGTGGTCCACTGCTCGCGATCGGTCCATCTCCTGCGGGCGACGAGTCCCGCTATCTCGGTGAGGTGCACGGCGGACTCTTCTCTCAGATTCCGTAGTGGGTGCGGTATTCGGTGATGAGCCCGACGCCGATCTTGGTGATGGCGGTAGGGCGGTGCTGGCCAGCCTGGGCGCGGCGCAGGTATGCGGCGCGGATCTGGGAAAGCACCCGGTCTGAGGTCATGCGGTGCATGACGGTTTCCAGGTCGTGTTCGTCGACGCCCTTGTTGGCGATCGCCTGGGCAGTGGTGGCCGCGATGTACGCGACGACATCGGTCGTGGTGTTGAGGTGAACCGTCTTCGCGCTCATCGCTTACTCCCGGGGTCTACTCCTTGGCGATGACACCAGTGTCCTCCTATCTTGCTGACACTGTCAACAGGTTTCGTGCGGCAATGCGTTGACCGGCGCATCGGGAAACCGGGATGATGCCTGCATGACCACACCTGCACGCACGGGCGGCCTCACAGAGATTGGCGAACTCCTGGGTGTAAGCCGTCAGCGCGCCTTCACTCTGGCCAAACGGGCAGACTTCCCGGCGCCGATCGCCGCTAGCCGGGCTGGCCGCGTGTGGGATCTTGATCAGGTGGAGGAATGGGGGAAGACCTGGGACCGCCACAACAAGGGCGGGCGCCCTCGGCGGTCAGGGCGGGGCCCAAAGGAGATCAACTCATAGCGCTTAAGGGAACGTTATGCGCTACGTCGCCCCGGACGATCGCGGTCCGACCCCTTCCCCGGCCAGCCGATCCGGGTTCATCCTGTGGGGGCGCGGGCGCTTGCCCCCAGGCGGTGCCCCCTCATGCGCCCTGCCCCTCACGGGGCGGGGCGCGTTCGTCCCTCCCGGCCTCCCCACGGGAGGGCCGACAGGTGTCAGCGCCGCGTGCCACACTGGATCCACGGCAGGACGCGCACGCCGGAGCCGCTTGACGGTCAAGGTTCACCGAATCCGCGGAGACGCCCCCTGCTTCGGCAGGGGGCGTCGTGCTGTCGGCGGCCCTATGCGCCTACCACGTCCCGCTTCCGTGCCCCGTCTGCGTGTGCCTTCCCCATGAGCGAGCCCTCTTCCTGCTCGTAGTGAGACAGGGCCAGACCGAGACCGAAGAAGGTGGGAGCCCACTCACCCACGAAGATGCCCCACCGGTCGGCGCGGTCGAGGCCCCTGCCGGGCTCGGCGCGGAGCGAGGCGGCCCAGGTGAGGACGGACAGGCCGATGGAGGCGACAGCAGCGGTGTAGGCGTGCTCCGAGCGCAGGCCGATATCGTGCAGCTTCTTGATCACGACGATGCTCCTTCGGGAGATTCCCCCCTCAGGTCCACCCTCGTGTGCCCAGGTTCCGGCGAGTGACGCAGTTCAGCTCAGGTGTCCTCGCCGCGCGCTCGCTTGGCGGCGCGCACGGATTCCTCCAGGGCGGCCATGAGGTCGATGGCGGGCGCCGGCTCGGGCGTCACGGTGAGCTCGCCCCCGGAAGCTTTGGCGTCCACGAGGCTGTTGAGCGCCGCCGTGAACTCGTCATGCAGCTGGTCGATGTCGACTCCGGCGAGCGCATCCATGAGCACCTCGGCCATGGCGAGCTCCCGGTCGGTGAGCGGTGCGGGGGAGGAGAGATCGCCGGGGTCGCGCAGTTCCTCGGGCCACAGCAACGTCTGTAGGAGGAGCATGCCGTGCCGCGGTCGGAGAGCGGCGAGGCGCTCGCGGCTGCGGATGGCGACTTTGCAGATAGCGAGGCGGCCGCTGCGGGAGAGGGCTTCGACCATGAGCGCGTAGGGCCGCTGGGCGCCGGCACCGGAAGCCCCGATCCAGTAGGGACGGGAGTAGAGGATCGGGTCGACCTCTTCGGTGCCGACGAAGCCGAGCACTTCGATGACGTGCTTGGTGGGCAGCGGCAGGGCTTCAAAGTCGGCGTCGCGGAGGATGACCTGTCGGCCGTCGGGGGCTTCCCAGGCTCGGGCGATATCGGTCTGCTGGACTTCGATGCCTTCGAGTTCGCAGACGCGCCGGTGGCGGATGCGTCCTCCGCAGGCGGCATGCACGGTGTGGAGCCCTGGGCCGTGCTCCTCCGTAGCGGTGAAGAGCTGACAGGGCAGCGCCACCATTCCGAAGCTGATTGTGCCGCTCCAGATCGCCCTCATGCGTCGACGGTAGGGCCGTGTGGCGGGGTGTGCCCCTGGTCAGCCCCCATCCGGGTATTCGAACTAGAATCGAACGGTGAGTGTGGAGGAGTGGCGCGCGAAGGCCGGGCCGTGGGCGCGGGCGACCATGCCGGACGGCCAGGAGCTGGACGTCATCCTCACCCAGTGGACCCGCACCCCAGACGGCGCCTGGTGGGCGGAGTGCGAGGCGATCCTCCCGGCCCGCTACCAGCACCCCGACGGCCGCACCAAGGTCACCGGGGCACCCACCCCGATCAGCGTCCCGAGCGGCCAGATCACCCCGATCCCCGGCGAGGACTACAGCGGCGTGCCCGTCGATGGGGCGATCGCCGGGCGGCAGTGGGTGATCGAGAAGCTTCACCAGTACACCGAGGACGATCCCGCCCGCCGCCTGCACCGCCGCGACTGCTGGCAGGCCCGCGACTCCCACGAGCGCATCACCACCGAGGATGCCGTGGAGCGGCTCGCCCGCAAGGTCGTCGTGCGGTGCGACGTGTGCCGACCCGATAAGGCCCTCCGCCGCTGACCGCCGTGCCACACTGGTTCTGGCCCCCGCCGCATCCCCCGTCGGCGGGGGCCGCTTCGCGCCCCGGCGTTGTCGGCGCCCCTCGTACCATGGGGTCATCTATCCGATTTCCTGCGTGGGCTGCGCAGCTACTCGGAGCACCGCCCCGTCGAACCGGCGGGGCGGCGGCACGTCAAGCCGTCTCCGGTAGCCCGCCCCGCTGGGCTGAGGCCCACGCCACCACCAGCCGCGCATACTCCGCCCGCTCAGCATCAAACAGTGGCCGACCAGCCCGCTCCTCCATGAACCGCCGGATCGCCTCATTCGCCGCAGCAGCAGGCGCGAGAGGCGGGGGAGCAGGGGTCTCGGGCATGCGAACAAGACTACGACCCGTCTGTGACAACGGCCCCCGATTCAGGCGTCCGGCTTGGGCTCCGAGATGAACGTGCCCTTCGCGGGCAGGGTGGTCACCAGCCCCCGCTCCCGCAGCTCCTGCACGGCTCGCCGTATCGACGCGATCGACACCCCATACTCCTGCGCCAGATCCCGCTCACCAGCCAGACGCGCCCCCGGCTGCAACCGACCCGCCCGGATCTGCCACGCCACATGGTCCGCGACCTGCATGTACACGTAGGCAGCCGCAGCCGGATCCACCACCGGTTCGCGATCTTCGCTCATGTCAGCAACGTAAAGCGGCCCCCAGCAGGGCACATCTCCAGAGGGCGGTGCACCGCACTGCACCGCTACGCACCGCACTGCATAGCGGTACGATGCTTGACCCCCGCAACCGTGCGACCGGCCCGGGGGCATGGACCACCTGGAGAGAGCAGGCAGACATGACGGAGCCTACGGCCCGGCCACGCCACAACAGCAGCCCCCGAATCGAAGCCCTCGCCGCCACCCTGACCGCAATCACGGGGAATGAGCCGCGGGTCAGCGCGGACGGGCTATGCACCCGGATCGAGTCCGACCTGCCCGCCCAGCTCACCAACCGGCAGGGGCGCATGCTGTACTTCGCCCTCGCCGACACCGACCACTGCGGCATCGACCCAGGCGGCTACGTATGGGCCGAATTCAATGATCTCCCCGACCTGGACCGGCTCGGCCCCGATCAGCGCGCCGGCCGCGCATGCGCCCTCTGCGGGGCCACGCTCTACACATGCCGCTTCCTCGGCGCCGCCCAGGGCGTGCAACTGTGGGCGTGCAGCCCGATCTGCCCGACCACACCTCTGGCCAGGGGTTAGGCAGGCTGTCACCAATTCACTCGGGGTGTGAATATGCCGTGGTTCACTCAACCCCAGAACGGTTCAAGCGCCACACCGGGTCCTACACCCGCACGCGCCACCGATCAACGGGGAGGACCAAATCAGCTACCTCAACGGGGAGACCATCCGCGGCATACCGAACACGCTGAAGCATCCAGGCGGCAGCACCAGCAGCAAGACCCGTCAATTCGGCCTCCGCGGCAGTGATCTGATGCGCCACGATCTCACACCGGTACGAGGCATGCCCCCTGCGCCGACTGCGCCGCCATGTCGTACACAGCCCCACCGTGACACCGCACTCGTCAACCAACTCCACCGATTGGCGGGTGACCCGCGTCCGTGGCGGCACTCCGAGACGGGCGGCGAGGTCTCCGTCTGCGAGCGGTCGACTGTCGGCCCGTTTCGCATCCCGCCCCACGGGCCAGTCGACGTCGACGGAGACGAGGGTGCGCACAGCCGGAGGGTAGGCCACGTAGGGCCGGGCGCGGCGGACGCCCTCAAGGAGTCCTTCGCGTCGCAACTGCTGTATGGCGTGCTCGACTACGCCGCGGCCGACCCGGTACTCGGCCTGGAGTTGGGCGTGTGAGGGGATGCGGTAGCCGGGCGGCCAGTCGCCGTCCTGGATGAGGCTCCGGAGGTGGGCGGCGAGCCGCTGGTACGGCGCTCCACCCATTTAGCAGGCCCCCAGCAGCGGACGATCTTGAAGGCGTCACGCTACGGAGGGCTCGAAAATCTTCCGGCCGGAAGATAGCGTCGAATGATCGACGACTGAGACCTTGCGGAGCCTCCGTTGGCATCGCCGCAGGGGAAGGGCAGTGCACCCTAAAATCGCACACACGTTCACACGGTCGAGTGAAAAACAGGATGGTCGCAGCACTGCTGGGCAGGGGGAGAACCGTGATGCAGCTACGCCTCCAGGAGACAACCATGGACAGGGGAGAGATCCTCAGTCTCTACGCATGGGCCACCGGGACCTGCTTCCGGTGCGCCAAGACCGGCACCCCCACCATCCTGCTCGCCGAAATCACCCCACCCGCCGGCGACCACTACGAAGTCCGTGTCTGCGAGCGGTGCGTCCTTGAGCTTGAGGATGAGAGACGCCGCTACGCGGAGCGCACCGGCCGCGAATACAAGCCTGGACGACTGGGGCGGTGTGAGCCGTAGACATCGACACGAGGCGCCTGCCGGGTGCCTCATCTGGCCGTAGACGGCTTGGCTGGGGGCATCTCTGCTGGGGAGCCTGTGGGGAGAATTGCGGCCCAGGGGAGCACTTGGGGAGGCTCATGCGTCGCCACTCATCTCTAACTGTCTCCACTCGCCTCAAGGAATCCCAGCAGGTAGTGCCCTCAGAGGGCGCGCAGAGACAACAAACAGGCAGGTACCCGACCTTCACGGCGGCAGTGGGAGAACATCTGGCTGCGCACCAAGCGGTACGACGCCAACGGCAAGGTGGTCTCCGGCACCGGAGGCGTCTGCTACCTCTACTTCCCGGCCAAGCCGAGCGCCGCCCAGCGGCGGGTGCTGAAGGAGCTCGGTATCCGCTGAGACCGGGCGGGGACGGGCCCGGGGGCGCCCGGGTCTCCCCGGACGTCGGTGAGCGGACCCGAGGCCCCTGCCGGGCAGGTCCACATCTGAGCGCACTACGCGGCGGCGCGCACCTCCCGCGCGGCGTCCGCGTGGAGCGCGACGCGGACCAGGGCCGCGGCCAGCCGGGGCAGGTCCTCCTCGGCCACCAGCCCCGCCAGCGACCGTGCGCTCTTCGGCAGTCCGACGCGCTCGGCGCCCTCCAGCGCCTTGCGGTCGAAGTACGGGGCGAACTCCGGCCAGAGGCCCTGCGCCTCGCGCAGGAAGATGTTCACCCCGGCCGGCCCGATGCCGTTGATTCCTCGCAGCAGCTTCTTCGGGTCCCCGGCCTTCCGCATCCGCCGCAGATCGCCCCCGTACTCCCGGTTCACCAGCTCGGCCGCCTCCCCCAGCTGGGTGGCGGTCCGCTCGTCGTAGCGCCGGTAGCCGCCCTCGCCCAGCGCGTCGACCCGCCGCTGCCAGTCGGCCTCCGCCATCCGCCGCGGGTCGCGCATCCCGGCGTCGAAGAGGGCGCGGGCGGCGGCGACCGCGATATCGGACCTGATCCGCGCGGACAGCAGATGTGCGAGCACCAGCAGCTGGTAGAGCGGGCCGGGGGCGTCGCGGAGCTTGATCCCGGCCTCGGCGGCGAAGGTCGTGCCCTGCTGGTCGAGCAGAGTGCGCGCCACGCTCTCGTTCTTGTCGCTCATCGCCGATCCCGCCTCGTCGTATGGTGCCGTCGCGTCGGACACGGGTACCCGGCGACGGCTCGCTCATTCGGGGCCGCTCCGCATGATCTTCCAAATGCGGGTGGCGACCTGGAGGTTGAGCCTGCTGTCCACGTCCGCCAGATCGCTGCCGCCGATCTCGCGGATCCGCTGGAGCCGGTAGCGCAGGGTCGAGCGGTGGATCACCAGCGCCGCGGCCGTCTCGCTGTAGTTGCCGCCGCGGTCGAAGTACTGGGAGAGGGTCTCCACCAGGTCCGTGTGGTGCAGGGCGTCGTAGTCCAGCAGCGGGCCCAGCCACTCCCGGACGAACCGCTCGACCTCACAGTGGTCGTTCCCGGTGCGCAGGATCCGGTACAGCCCCAGGTCGTCGTAGAGCGTCATGCCGTTCGCGCTGTGCGACCAGCGGCGCACCTCCAGCGCCCGCAGCGCCTCCTGGTACGAGCGGGGCACCTCGTGCGGGGTGGCACAGCGGGCGCCCACCCCGATCGCCCCGCTGTCCGTGCCGAGCTCACGGCTCAGCGCCGGGTGCAGCGACCGCTCGCCCGGTGCGCCCTGGGCCACCAGGACCGCCGTGTCCGAGCGCAGGGCGGGCAGGATCCGCAGGCCGAGGCCGGTGGCCGCCCGGCTCACGGCCTTGAGGAAGACATCGTCGGCCGGCCGGTCCGTCCAGCGCACCACGATCACATGGTGCGGCCCGTGCAGATCGTGGCCGACCGCCTCCGCGCGGGCGTACGCACCGGCGTCGTCCGTGCCCGAGAGCAGATCGTCGACCAGCTCCCGCCGCAGCCGCAGCTCCACCTCGGCCAGCTCGCGCAGATGCGCCAGCTCCAGGCCCAGCGAGGTCGCGGCGTGGTCCAGCGCGCGCACGGCCCGCTCATCGGCCCGGCCGTCCGGGTCCACCAGGCAGAGCGCGCCCAGCACCTCACCGCGCGGATCGGCCACCGCCACCAGCCGGTCCCGCATCCGCATCGGGCGCGGCCGGCGGATGGCCTCCCGCAGCAGCTCCTCGCGGTGCGCCGGATCGGGTTTGGGATAGGGGTCCGGGCGGCCGGGGCCCGCCCAGGCCCTGAGGTTGCCGAACCGGTCCTCGGCGGCGGCCGCGAGCCCGGTGATCCGGTACAGCGTCCGGACGATCCCGTCCTCGCCGTCGCCGTGGGCGGCCGAGCGGGCGAGGGCGTCATGGACCTCGCGCAGCTGGCAGAGGTCGGTCAGCGAGGAGTCCAGCCGCCGCCGTATCGCCTCCCGCTCGTCCCGCGCCCGGCGCAGCTCCTGGGCCTGCACGCGCTCACGGCGGCGCGCGGCGTCCGCACGGCGGTGCGCGGCGGCGGCGGACAGCGCGGCGGCCGTCTGCCGTACGAGCAGGGAGAGCAACAGCCGCTCGTCCTCGCCCGGCCGGTCGCGGTAGCTCACCACCAGGGCGCCGTGCAGCCCGTCCGGCTCATCCGGCCCGCCCCGCTCGCGCAGCCCGAACGCCCAGCCCCAGGCCCGCCGGGGGAACCGCACCGGCCCGTCCCGTCCGGCCAGCTCCCTCACCTGCGCGTCCAGGGCCTCGGTGGCGCGCGGGCCGTCGTCCGGACAGCGGACCAGACCCTCGCCGAGCCGTAGGTATCCCGCCTCGGCGCGGCCCGCCCCGACCGCGCTGACCTGGGCCATCGCCCGGCGCAGTATTCCTGCCTCGTCCTGGCCGTCGACCCCGTCGAAGCTGGTGGACAGGGTCAGACAGCGACGCAGCAGCAGATCGTGGGCGACACCTGGTGGGGCCATTGGGTCACTCCGTGCGTCCTCATGTGTCCCGTGCGTCCTCACGCCTCCTCGCGGAGATCCACCCGGCGAGTACCCCATTCATGGTAATTCACCGCATGAGGGTGAAAATGGCGCACGGATTTCGATCCGCTGGGAGCAGTGGACGGCGGGACGGCCGGCCCCGCGGTGGCCGGTCCGCTTCCCGCCGGGCGGACCGGAGGGCGAGCGGGCGGGCCGGGAGGTCCGCGCCTGTGCCGCGACGCGCGCGGGGCGCCCGGACGCGCCGACGTGATGGATTTCCCAATTCGACTGCTCACACGCGGGGTTGGCGCCCCGCCAGAACGCGGCCTCCGAAGGGGGTTTCGAGGACCGGCTTTCACTGGCCCGCCCTCTGGAGGACCGAGGTCAACGCGGTGGTTGGGCCGCTGGCAGATGCCTGTGACAGATGCTCGTCGGCCCCCGGCGGCGCCCATCTTCATGATCGCATCCGGATTGAAGATTTCCGTTTTTCCTTTCCTCATCGAACGGTTGATCAGTAATCTCGCCTCAGCAGCGGGTTGCCGTGCCGCTCTTCGTCGTGCTCAACTTCCCCGAGGACGCGGACGACCCGAGGGCGGCCCCGGAAGCCGGAAGAGGGCGAAGGAAGTGCAGGACGTGGACTGGCAGCCGGAGGGCACCGACGCCACAGGCGAGGACGCGGCAGGCGAACGGGACACAGCTCATAGGGCCACAGCCCATCGCGGCCGCCCCGGGGAGCGCACGATATGACCTCCGAATCGGGCGGGCCGAGATGTGAACGCGGCGCCGGGGACGCCGCGGAACACCCCGCCCCCACGGACAGCGACCCGCTGAGGCGCTTCGCGGGCATCTGGTGCCGGGCCGTCCACCCGCTGGCGGCCACCACGATGACCCCCGAGGCGTTCGAGGACTATCTGCTGCCGTTGGCCCACCGGTTGAGTGCCGCCCTGCGCTCCTCCCCCTTCGACACCGAGGCCGCGTACGGCGTCGGGGCCGCGCTGGTGGACGCCCACTGCACCGAGCCCGAGGCGCTGCCCGCCATCCTGGGCGTCATCGACGCCCATCTGGTGTCCTGCTCGACGCCCGCCGCGCCCTCCCGCCGGCCGTCCGCCGAGCCGGGCCACGAGCCGCCGGCCGACGAGGAGGCGCGCGCCCGCTGTGTGCGGCTCCAGCACGCCCTCGCCGCCGGATTCGTCCGCGAGCTGCGCAAGCGCGAGCGCGATGAGCAGGCGGCCATCTCCCGGGCCGCGCTGGCCGCCCGGACCGAGGCCGAGAAGGCGCTGCACACGAGCGAGGCCAAGTTCCAGGCCGTCTTCGAGGGCGCGGTCATCGGCGTGGGCATCGCCGGACTCGACGGCGAGGTGCTCGTCGTCAACGACGCCATGGCCCGGATGTTCGGCGGGATGGACTTCTTCCGCCCCGGCCGCAACGTCACCGAGTTCGTCCACCCCGACGACGTACCCGGCGCCCATGAGCTCTACCGCGAGCTGGTCAGCGGCGAGCGCGACCACTTCCGCATCGAGAAGCCGCACTACCGCGACGACGGCAGCGAGCTGTGGACCAATCTGACGGTCACCCTGCTGCGCGACTCCAGCGGCGCCCCGCAGTACCAGCTCGCCCTCGCCGAGGACATCACCGAGCACCGGCGGCTACGGGAGCGGCTGCGCTACGAGGCCACCCACGACGAGCTGACCGGGCTGCCCAACCGCCCCCTGTTCCTGGAACGGCTGGACCAGGTGCTGGCCGCCGGCGACGACGCCGACCGGTTCGGCGTGTGCTACCTGGACCTGGACGGCTTCAAGGCCGTCAACGACAGCCTCGGGCACATCGTCGGCGACCGGATGCTCAAGGCCGTCGCGGAACGCCTCCAGGGCTGTGTGAACGCCCCCGCCGAGCTGATCGCCCGGGTCGGCGGCGATGAGTTCCTCGCCCTGGTCACCGGCCCCGCGGCGCAGGCCGACGGCGCCGCGCTGGCCCGCCGGATGCTCGCCGCGCTCGCCGAACCCGTCCGCGTCGAGGGCCGTGAGCTGCGGGTCCGGGCCAGCATCGGGGTGGTCGACGGCCGGGCCGGGGAGATCGGCCGGGCCGAGGTGCTGCGCAGCGCCGACATCACCATGTACCGGGCCAAGGCCGCGGGCGGCAATCGCTACGAGATCGCCGACGCCGACTCCAACGCCCGGGTGATCGCCCGCCACAGCCTCACCAACGGGCTGCCCTCCGCCCTGGAGAAGGGCGAGTTCTTCATCGAGTACCAGCCGCTGGTACGGCTCACCGACGGCACTGTGCGCGGTGCGGAGGCGCTCGTACGCTGGCTGCATCCGGTGCACGGAGTGCTCGGCCCCGACCAGTTCATCCCGCTCGCCGAGGACACCGGGCTGATCGTCCCGCTCGGCCGCTGGGTGCTGGAGCAGGCCGCCCGGCAGGCACGCGAGTGGCGCGACGCCGACGACGAGGGCGGCGAGCCGCTGCGCGTCAACGTCAATCTCTCGCCGTGCCAGCTGAGCCATCCCACGCTGGTCTCCGACACGGTGGCGGTCCTGGAGAACGCCGGGCTGTGCCCCAGCGCGCTGTGCCTGGAGGTCACCGAGAACGACCTCATCGGCGCCGACGAGAGCGCCCTGCGGCCCCTGCGGCAACTCGCCGACCTGGGCGTGGACATCGCCCTGGACGACTTCGGCACCGGCTACTCCAACCTGTCGTATCTGCGCCGGCTCCCGGTGAGCACCCTCAAACTGGACCGTTCCTTCACCCGGGGCATGCAGCGGGCCCCGGCCGACCCGGTCGACGTCAAGATCGTCGAGGGGATCGTCTCGCTCGCCCACACACTGGACCTCGCGGTGACGGTCGAGGGCGTGGAGACGGCCGTCCAGGCCGAGCATCTGCGCGGGCTGGGCTGTGACACCGGCCAGGGCTGGTACTACGCCCGCCCGGGCCCGCCCGAGCGGCTGCACACCCTGGCGCTGGCCGACGCGAGCTGAGGGCGACGCCGGGGGAGGGCGCGGGCAGATGGTTGTCCGCCGCCCTCGCACGCCCTTGGGGCGCCCCTCGCGCCCATGTGGCTGCCCCCTCGCGCCCATGCGGACGATGGGGCCGCGCTCAGCTCGCCGCGTCGTCCAGCAGCCGTGAGCGGATCAGGAACCGCACACCCTCCGGGGCCTCCAGGGAGAAGCCGCTGCCGCGGCCGGGCACCACATCCACCGTGAGATGCGTATGGGCCCATCGCTCGAACTGCGAGGCCGACATCCAGAAGCCCACCGGCTCCTCGACCCCGTCCACCTCCAGCTCCCCGAGCAGCACATCCGACCCGCCCGTACGGAACTCGCCGAGCGGATAGCACATCGGGGCGCTGCCGTCGCAGCAGCCGCCCGACTGGTGGAACATCAGCGGCCCGTGCTCCGCCCTCAGTTGGCGGATCAGCTCGGCCGCGGCCGGGGTCAGCGCGATACGGTCCATGGGCGATCCCTCTCCGGTCATCTCGCCGAGCGGTCAGGGGCCGGGCCCAGCGAACCTCCGGCCACGTTGCGAGAACGTTGCCCTCTCACCATGCCACCGGCAGCGCGCGCAGCCCATAGGCGACGAGCGCGCGAGAAGGGCGCATGCCGGGAAACGGCCCCGGTCATGCGCCCTTTTCGGGGTCTAGAAGAAGCCCAGCTTCTTCGGGGAGTACGACACCAGGAGATTCTTCGTCTGCTGGTAGTGGTCCAGCATCATCTTGTGGGTCTCGCGGCCGATCCCGGACTGCTTGTAGCCGCCGAAGGCGGCATGCGCCGGGTAGGCGTGGTAGCAGTTGGTCCACACCCGGCCCGCCTGGATGGCGCGCCCGGCGCGGTACGCGGTCGAGCCGTCCCTGGTCCACACCCCCGCGCCCAGCCCGTAGAGCGTGTCGTTGGCGATCCCGATCGCGTCGTCGAAGTCGGAGAAGCGCGTCACCGCGACCACCGGGCCGAAGATCTCCTCCTGGAAGACCCGCATATGGTTGCCGCCCTCGAAGATCGTGGGCTCGACGTAGTAGCCGCCCTCCAGCTCACCGCCGAGTTCGGCGCGACTGCCGCCGGTGCGGACGCGGGCGCCCTCCTGCCGGCCGATGTCCAGGTAGGACAGGATCTTCTCGAGCTGGTCGTTGGACGCCTGGGCACCGATCATGGTGTCGGTGTCCAGCGGATGCCCTTGAGCGATCTTCTCCGTACGGGCCACGGCGGCGTCCATGAACGCCTCGTAGTGGCCGTCCTGGACCAGGGCCCGCGAGGGGCAGGTGCACACCTCGCCCTGGTTCAGGGCGAACATGGTGAACCCTTCGAGCGCCTTGTCCAGGAAGTCGTCGTCGGTGGCCGAGACGTCGTCGAAGAAGATGTTCGGGCTCTTGCCGCCGAGTTCCAGGGTGACCGGGATCAGGTTCTCGCTCGCGTACTGCATGATCAGCCGGCCGGTGGTGGTCTCCCCGGTGAAGGCGACCTTGGCCACCCGGGAGTTGGACGCCAGTGGCTTTCCGGCTTCCACGCCGAAGCCGTTGACGATGTTGACCACACCCGGCGGCAGCAGATCGGCCACCAGGCTCATCCACAGGTGGATCGAGGCGGGCGTCTGCTCGGCCGGCTTCAGCACCACCGCGTTGCCCGCGGCCAGCGCCGGGGCCAGCTTCCAGGTGGCCATCAGGATCGGGAAGTTCCACGGGATGATCTGGGCGACCACGCCGAGCGGCTCGTGGAAGTGGTACGCGACCGTGTCGTGGTCGATCTCGGAGAGGCTGCCCTCCTGGGCCCGGATCGCGCCCGCGAAGTAGCGGAAGTGGTCGATGGCCAGCGGGATGTCGGCGGCCAGGGTCTCCCGGACCGGTTTGCCGTTCTCCCAGCTCTCCGCGACCGCGAGGGCCTCCAGGTTCTGCTCCATCCGATCGGCGATCTTCAGGAGCACCGAGGCGCGCTCCGCGGGCGCCGTACGGCCCCAGGCGGGTGCGGCGGCGTGGGCGGCGTCCAGGGCCCGCTCGACGTCCTCGGCGGTGCCCCGGGCGATCTCCGTGAACGGCTGTCCGTTGACGGGTGTCGGGTTCTCGAAATAGCGGCCCCGGGCCGGCGGTATGTACTCCCCGCCGATCCAGTGGTCATAGCGCGGCTGATAGCTGACGACCGAGCCCTCGGAGCCGGGGCTTGCGAAACGCGTCATGGGGCGGCCTCCCGTGGTGTACGCGTGGTGGGTCTCGTTGCCGGGACGCGGCTTGGCACATCCCGGCTCCGCCCGCGCCGACACGGGCGGAGCCGACGGGGAGGCTAGGGGCGGTTACGTTGCGCGGACGTTGCGTCCCGGTGGCCGTCCCCTTGCCGTGGAGCCCGGCCTTCCTGGTGGGTGCCCCCCGGCCGTAGAGCTCGGCCTTCCTGGTGGGCGCCCCGGCCGCCGGGCCCTGACTTCCGAGCGGGCACGCCTTCACCGTCGGGCCCCGCCGCCCTGGCGGGCGCTCCCTCCGTGGTGGGCTCCGCCGCCCTGGAGCGCGCCGTCTTCGTGGTCGAGGCCGCCCAGTCCGTACAGCTCCCGCAGCCGCCGCACCCGGGCCGCCGGGACCGCCCGGCCCGGCGCATGGGCCGGAAGCGCGGTCAGCAGCGCCTCCGCGACCTCCAGATCCTCCTCGCCCCACGGCGTCTGCGCCCAGCGCCGCAGCAGTTCCGGATCGCCGTGGGACAGCACGGCGCGCCGCAATCCGTCCTCCAGCACCTGCCGCATCCGGCACACCCCCGGCGCCTCCGACAGCGGCAGCAGCGGCCCCGGGTACGCCCGCAGCGCCGTATACGCGTCACCGGAGGCCAATGCCTCGGCGGCGTCCGCCAGATCGGTGCGCACGGGTCCGCAGAGCCGGTACGGGCGCGAGCCCAGCAGCGGGCCCACCAGGCGGCGCAGCCGCGACAGCTCGGCCCGCAGCGTCACCGGGGAGCGATCGTCGGCCCGAGGGCCGTAGAGCTCGAGCGTCAGCTGGTCGCCGGACAGCCCCTCGGGATGGCCGGCCAGCAGCACCATGATCTCGCTGTGCCGCCGTCCGAGCCGCAGCCGCCGCCCGTCGACGGCCAGCAGCGCCTCGTCCCGGCCCAGCGCGGTCAGCGAGATCCGCGGGCCGCGCGTCCGCGGCGCCTCGGCGAGCAGCTGGGCCTCGGCGGCGCGGGCCGTCGCCTGGACCAGGGCCAGGCTGTGCGGGGCGGCCAGATGGTCCCCGCCGGTGATGTCCACCGCGCCCAGCAGCCGTCCGGTGTGCGGATCGTGGACGGGGGCGGCGGCGCAGGTCCACGGCTGCACGGTGCGGTTGAAGTGCTCGGTGGCGAAGATCTGCACCGCATGGTCGACGGTGAGCGCCGTCCCTGGCGCGTTGGTGCCCGCATGGCGCTCGTCCCAGCGCGCCCCGGCCACGAAGTTCATCCGCTCGGCCCGGTTGCGTACGCCCGCGTGCCCCTCCACCCACAGCAGCCGGCCCTGTTCGTCGCAGACCGCGAGCAGATGGGCCCCGTCGTAGGCGATGGTGCCCAGCAGCTCCCGGAACAGCGGCATCACCCGGGCCAGCGGATGGTCCGCGCGGTAGGTGTCCAGCGCGTCGTCCGCCAGGTCGATCGGTGCGCTGCCCTCCTGGGTGACCCGCGCGTCGGCCGAGCGCCGCCAGGATTCCGCCACCACCGGCCGTACGGCCGGACCCACCGCCTCTCCGGTCAGGAACGCCTCATGGGCGCGGCGCACGGCGCGGGTGCGCTCAGCGGGGTCGGTGCCGGACGCCATCGCCAGCCAGGGATTGACCATGGTGCCTCGCTCAGCGGTACGGAGGGGCGGAGTGGAGGGGTTCGCGCTGTCAGGCTTTCATGGATCGGGCCGGGTGGAGCAGTCGGCGGGTCAGGTACGGGCGGGGAGTGAAGGGGCGGGCACGACCCCGGGCGGGGAGGCATAGCCGCAAGAGTGGCAGATCTTCCACCCGTCCTGGTTCACGGCGAGTTGGCCGCCACAGCTCGGGCACTGCTCGGAGCTCATGTTCGTTCCTTTGGTTCATGCGCACCAGGTGGTGCGGGCCACCCGTGCGCTCAGATTTCCTTGTGGGGCGGATGCCCCGCAATACTCAGAACAAGCCGCGTTGGGGTACGAGCCCTGGATGGAGCGCGTTCACAGGGGGTGCGCGGCGCTGCCGCGGGATCTCCCCGCATACACTCCCCGCGCCCCCTCGCACCCCGCTTGAACGTGTCGCAGCGGTCGGCCTGCCGATTTTGCCCGGTGCGCGCCTCGCCCGGGGCGCACGACGAAGCGGGCGGGGAGCCGGTGAGGGCTCCCCGCCCGCGTCGTCAGGGGGTGCGTATGGGGTCAGTTGATGGACTTGATCAGCTCACCGTTCGAGGTGTCGCCGCTGAGCTCCCAGAAGAAGGTGCCGCCCAGGCCCTGCTGGCGCTTGTAGTCCATCTTCCCGCCGATGGTGGAGGGGGTGTCATAGCTCCACCACTGGTTGCCGCAGTGGGCGTAGGCCGTTCCCGCGACCGTGCCGTTGGCCGGGCAGGAGTTCTTGAGCACCTTGTAGTCCTCGATGCCCGCCTCGTAGGTGCCGGGTGCGGCACCGGTCGCCGTGCCACCGGGGGCGTCCTGGGTGACACCGCTCCAGCCGCGTCCGTAGAAGCCGATGCCCAGCAGCAGTTTCGACGCCGGGATGCCGAGGCCCTTGAGCTTCTGGATGGCGGCGTCGGTGTTGAAGCCCTGCTGCGGGATGCCGTTGTAGGAGTTGAGCGGGGAGTGCGGGGCGGTGGGGCCCTGTGCGGCCCATGCGCCGAAGAAGTCGTACGTCATCGGGTTGTACCAGTCGACGTACTGCGCGGCGCCGGCGTAGTCGGCGGCCTCGATCTTGCCGCCGGAGGAGCCGTCGGCCGTGATCGCGGCGGTCACCAGGTTGGACGAACCGAACTTGGCGCGCATGGCGGACATCAGGTTCTTGAAGGCGTCCTTGCCGCTGGTGTCACAGGTGAGACCACAGGCGTTGGGGTACTCCCAGTCGATGTCGATGCCGTCGAAGACATCTGCCCAGCGCGGGTCCTCGACCAGGTCGTAGCAGGACTGGGCGAAGGCCGCGGGGTTCTTCGCGGCCTCGGTGAACCCGGAGGACCAGGTCCAGCCGCCGAAGGACCACAGCACCTTCAGGCCCGGGTGGAGCTTCTTCAGCTTGCGCAGCTGGTTGAAGTTGCCGCGCAGCGCGCCCGCGTCCCAGGTGTCGGCCTGGCCGTCGACGCTGCTCGCCGCGTCGTACGCCTTGTCGTAGTCGGCGTAGGAGTCGCCGATGGCGCACTTGCCCCCGGTGACATTGCCGAAGGCGTAGTTGATGTGGGTGAGCTTGGCGGCCGAGCCGGAGGTCTCGACGTTCTTGACGTGGTAGTTGCGCTGGTAGATGCCCCATTCGGTGAAGTAGCCGACGACCTTGTCACCGGCGGCCTTCGTGGTGGGGGTCTGGGCGGCCTTGGAGGTGGCCTGGGGGGTACCGGCGCTCCGGGGTTCACCGGCGGCGGCCGAGCCCGCGAGCAGAGTGGCGGTCAGGACCGCCGTACACACCGCCGCGAGCGCGGCGGACAGTCTGGGTCTGAGCATGGAATCTCCTCGGTGGGGGGTGAGGGGAGAGTGAACTGCCCGACGACCTGCCCATAGCTTGACATGAACGCGCAGGACAGGGTGGGGAAACGGTAGAAGGACTAGACCACTCGGGTCAATGGTCTGGGCCAATCTGTTCCGCCGTGCGACGTTGGTGGGAGAGCGGGTAGGAAGGTGGTGGGCGTACCTGTGCGAAGTTGGTTGAAGCTCGGGCAACCGGTGCCGGAGCGCTCCGGATCGGGCATACTCCAACCGCCGTAGTGCAGGTCATCACCGATCGCGATCCGACGGGGCGGCCGGCCGGCGGCAGCAACACCGGCGGCGCCGCCTCACCCCGGCGAACGTCGCCGCAGCGCCTGACTAGGGGAGAGGAGAGCGCGCCATGACCGACCACGTCCCGCTGCCGGTGGAACGCGAATTGCCCACCGAAGAGGCCCGCGACCTGATGTCGCTCGTCCGCGAGCTGATCGAACGGGAGATCAAGCCCCGGGCCGCCGAGGAGGAGGCCGCCGGGCGCTTCCCCCGCGAGCTGTTCACCCTGTTGTCGCGGTCCGGGCTGCTGGGGCTGGTCCACCCCGAGGAGTTCGGCGGTGGCGGCCAGCCGTACGAGGTCTACCTCCAGGTCCTCGAGGAGTTCGCCGCGGCCCGGCTGCCCGTCGGCCTCGGCATCAGCGTCCACACCCTGGCCTGCCACGCCCTCGCCGGCTACGGCAGCAAGGAGCAGCTGGCCGAGCACCTTCCCGCGATGCTGGGCGGCGGTCTGCTCGGCGCGTACTGCCTCTCCGAGCCCTCCTCCGGCTCCGACGCGGCCGGGCTCACCACCCGGGCCACCCGCGACGGGGACACCTGGACGATCGAGGGCACCAAGGCGTGGATCACCCACGGTGGCATCGCCGACTTCTACACCGTGCTCGCCCGCACCGGCGCCGAGCGCACCCGTGGCATCAGCGCCTTCCTGGTCCCCGCCGACGCCCCGGGGCTTTCGGCGGCCGCGCCCGAGCACAAGATGGGCATGGCCGGTTCGCCGACCTCCCAGATCCATCTCGACGGGGTGCGGGTCCCCGACGCCCGCCGCATCGGCGAGGAGGGTCAGGGGTTCGCGATCGCCCTGTCCGCCCTCGACGCGGGCCGTCTTGGCATCGCGGCCTGCGCCGTCGGCGTCGCCCAGGCGGCGCTGGACGAGGCGCTCGCGTACACCGCGCAGCGACGGCAGTTCGGCAGGCCGATAGCCGACTTCCAGGGGCTGCGCTTCATGCTCGCCGACATGGCCACGCAGATCGAGGCCGGGCGCGCCCTGTACCTGGCGGCGGCACGACTCCGGGACGCGGGGCGGCCGTTCTCCAAGCAGGCGGCGATGGCCAAGCTGTTCTGCACGGACGCCGCGATGCGGATCACCACCGACGCCGTCCAACTGCTGGGCGGATACGGCTACACGGCGGACTTCCCGGTCGAGCGCTATATGCGCGAGGCGAAGGTCCTCCAGATCGTGGAGGGCACCAACCAGATTCAGCGAGTGGTGATCGCCCGCGCTCTCGCGGGGCCCGAGACCGGCTGAGCCGGACGTTTCGGTTGGGGGCGCGGCATGCGCCCCCGCCGCTTCGCTACCGCTGTGCCACCGGGAACCGGACCGGGCGGGAGCCGGGGCCGCCGAGGTGGGAGAACGGCTGCATCCGCCAGTCAAGGCCCGCCGGAAGCGTCAGCAGCAGCGCCGCGTTCTGCTCATGCGCCTCCAGCGACGCGTCGGCGGGCGCGGCGTCGGCCGCCCGGCGGCCGGTGCCGGCGCAGACCGTGAGCCCGAACGGGTCCCACGGGGAGGAGCACAGCGCGTGCTCGGGAAGAACGTCCTCGTCGGCGAGGAGTGCGATGGGACGGGCGCAGTCCGGGCAGATCACCCGGAACATCTCATAGGTGTCGTTGATGTCTTCGGTATCGATGTCGCCTGCGTCGAGGCGCTCGAGATGAGGCATGAGTTTCCCCCTCGGGTGGGCTGGTCAGGCGCGTCGGCCTCGACCACAGCAAGCATTTCCCTCGCGGCCGCATAGGTAATCGCCGCATCTCATAGGACACCCATGAGGAGATGTGGTGTTCGTCACATGCCCGATGCGGATGCGCCCGTACCAGCGTCTCCGTCCGCTGTGCCGACCCGTTGTGCCCGAGCGCCCCCGACCACATAAGGTGATCGGCTGTGGAGGAGTTGGACAGACAGATCGTGGAGCTGCTCGTCAAGGACGGCCGGATGAGCTACACGGACCTGGGCAAGGCCACCGGCCTGTCCACATCGGCCGTGCACCAGCGGGTTCGGCGCCTCGAACAACGGGGTGTGATCCGCGGCTACGCCGCCGTCGTGGACCCCGAGGCCGTCGGGCTCCCCCTTACCGCGTTCATCTCGGTCAAACCCTTCGACCCCAGCGCGCCGGACGACATCTCCGAGCGGCTCGCCGACGTGCCCGAGATCGAGGCGTGCCACAGCGTCGCGGGCGATGAGAACTACATCCTCAAGGTGCGCGTCGCGACCCCGCTGGAGCTGGAGCACCTGCTCAGCCGGATCCGCTCGCTGGCCGGTGTCTCCACGCGCACCACCGTGGTCCTCTCCACGCCCTACGAGGCGCGCCCGCCGCGCGTCTGAACGCCGGGTTCCTGAACGCCGGGCGCCTGCTGAACGCGCCCCACCCTGCTGAACGCGCTCCATCTCCGCTCCGAACACACCCCGTATACGTCCCATCCGACACCCCAGCCGAGGCAGCCCGCCGTGAACGACCCGACCCCCGCCCAGGCCCCCGAAAGCCGTACCGTCCTGCTGCGCGGAGGTGAGGTCCACAGCCCCGCCGATCCGTTCGCGACCGCGATGGTCGTCGAACGCGGCACCATCGCCTGGGTCGGCTCCGAAGGGGCCGCGGACGGTTTCGCGGACGGTGTGGACGAGGTCATCCAGCTGGACGGGGCGCTTGTCACCCCCGCCTTCACCGATGCGCATGTGCACACCACCGCAACGGGGCTCGCCCTCACCGGACTCGACCTCAGCGGCGCCCGTACGCTCGCCGACGCGCTGGAGCGGGTGCGTGCCCACGCCGCCGCCCACCCCGGCGACCGGGTGCTGCTCGGCCATGGCTGGGACGCCGCCCGCTGGCCCGAGGGACGACCGCCCTCCCGGGCCGAACTGGACGAGGCGACCGGCGGCCGCGCCCTCTACCTCACCCGCATCGATGTGCACTCCGCCGTCGTCACCACCGCGCTCCTGGACCTTGTGCCCGGCGTGTCGGACCTGGCCGGCCACCATCCCGGTCGGAGCGGCGCCCCCCTGACCGGCGCCGCCCACCACGCCGTCCGGGCCGCCGCCCACGCGGGCGTCACCGAACGGCAGCGCACCGACGCCCAGCGCGCCGCCCTCGCCCGCGCCGCCTCGCTCGGCATCGGCACCCTCCACGAATGCGCCGGGCCCGACATCTCCTCCGAGGACGACCTCACCGGGCTGCTGAAGCTCGCCGCCGGTGAGCCGGGGCCGCGGGTGTACGGCTACTGGGCCGAGGCCGCGAGCAGCGCCTCCGACCTGGACAAGGTGCGCGAACTCGGCGCCATCGGCGCGGCCGGCGACCTCTTCGTCGACGGGGCGCTCGGCTCGCATACGGCGTGTCTCCACCAGCCCTACGCCGACACGCCGCACACCGGCACCGCCTATCTGGACGCGGCGGCCGTCGCCGCCCATGTCATCGCCTGCACCGAGGCCGGGATCCAGGCCGGTTTCCACGCCATCGGCGACGCCGCCGTCACGGCCGTCGTCGAGGGCGTACGGGCCGCCGCCGACACGGCCGGGCTCGCCCGCGTCCGCGCCGCCCGCCACCGCGTCGAACACGCCGAGATGCTCACCCCCGAGACCATCGCGGCCTTCGCCGACCTCGGCCTCACCGCCTCCGTCCAGCCCGCCTTCGACGCCCTCTGGGGCGGCGAGGACGGTATGTACGCCCAGCGGCTCGGCCCCGAGCGGGCCCGCACCCTCAACCCTTACGCGGCGCTGCTGCGCGCCGGAGTGCCCCTGGCGCTCGGCTCGGACAGCCCCGTCACCCCGCTCGACCCCTGGGGCACCGTGCGTGCCGCCGCCTTCCACCGCACCCCGGAGCACCGGATCTCCGTCCGCGCCGCCTTCACCGCCCACACCCGCGGCGGCTGGCGGGCCATCGGACGGGACGACGCGGGCGTTCTGGTGCCCGGCGCGCCCGCCGACTACGCGATCTGGCGGACCGGTGAGCTCATCGTGCAGGTGCCCGACACGCGGGTCGCCGGATGGTCGACCGATCCGCGCTCCGGCACGCCCGGACTGCCCGACCTCACCCCCGGCGGCCAACTGCCCGTCTGCGTGCGCACGGTGGTGGGTGGACGCACCGTCCACCTCCGGCCGGACGAGTGACGCGCGGACGCCCCGTACCGCCGAACGATGAGCCCCCGGCCTGTCGTGGCATCTGAACACCGTCCGTACTGACCTGGTCATTTGAGGAAACGGCGCAGGTCATGCGGCTGTTGACAGGGTGCGGTCGGTGGCGGGTAGGTTCGGCCTCGTCCACCACAGGACGCCCGACCGGGGAATCTTCACGCAGTCGTCGAACGCCGCTGGGCCAGAGGGAGACGCGCCACCGCGGTGCGCCACCACTGGGAGCCAGGTCCAGTGCACGGGGGCGAGGGAGGGACGCCCGGGTCGGCAGGTGCGACCCGGGAGGGGCCCGGACGCTCAGTAGACAACGGCTCTCGGTCGATCCGCAGCCAGCGGGTCCCAGGTCGGCCCGAAGGGCGTCGGGCCCCCACTCCGCTCGCGCACACGGCGGGACCGCCCCCGGCGCGGGGGCGGGCCGCCGCCGGGACAGGGAACCCCCGCCATGGCCGAAGCGTTCCGTACCGCGAGGTCACAATCCGCACCTCGGGACCACTTCCGCGCGCCCGCGTTATACGGTCACCTCACCACAGCACGACCTGTAGGAAGGCCGCACCGTGCCATCGGGTTCCGACACCACCGCCGAAGCCGCCCCCACCGGGCCGGACGCAGACCGCCCGGGCCAGCGGCCCGGCTCCGCCGCCACGCCGCCCACCGGTGGTGCCGTGGAGGGCCGTGACGCCGCCGAGAGCGGCGAATCCGGCGCGGCCGGGACGACCGGGACCACCGGGGCCGGGACCACCGGGGCCGGGACGGCCGGTGCGGCCGGTGCGGCCGGGACCGGGGTCGCGCCGTCCACCGGAGAGCGGCGGCCCGGCCGGCTGCGCCGTCTGGGCCTGCTCGCCCGCCGCGAGGCGCGGCGCAGCGCGCTCGCGGCGGTCAGCGGGCTCGCGCTCGGCCTCGCCTTCCCGCCGTTCGGGGTGTGGCCGCTGTCCCTGGTGGCCGTCGCCGCCCTGGCCCTGCTCACCCACGGCCGGACCGCCCGCCAGGGCGCCTGGACGGGCTTCGCCTTCGGGCTGCCGTTCTTCCTGCTGCTGCTGAAGTGGCTCAGCGTGGTGGGCTGGGATGCGGTGGTGGGCCTGTCCATCATCGAGGCGGTCTTCCTCGCGCTGATGGGCGCGGGCCTGGCCCTGGTCTCCCGGCTGCCGGTACCGGCCCTGTGGCCGCTGTGGACGGCCTGTCTGTGGGTCGCCGAGGAGTGGGCCCGCGACCGGGTGCCCTTCGGCGGCTTCCCCTGGGGCCGGCTCGCCTTCGCCAACACCGGCTCGCCCTACACCCCGCTCGCCGCGCTGGGCGGCGCTCCACTGGTCACCTTCGGCGTGGCGCTGACGGGCGGGGCGCTCGCCTGCGCCGCGCTCGTCCTGTGGCGGCTGCGCGGCGCCGGGGGCTTCTCGGCGCGCCGCGCCCTGCCCGCCGCCGGGGCCGTGGCCGTCGCCGCCGCCGTGACGGCGGCCGGATTCGCGGTGCCCATCCCCACCGCCGCCGACGACTCGGTCGACATCGCCGTCGTCCAGGGCAATGTGCAGCAGCCCGGGATGGACTTCCTGGGCCGCCCCATGATGATCCTCGACAACCACGCGAAGGCGACCCTGAACCTGGCGAAGGACGTCAAGGCCGGCCGGATCGCCAAGCCCGATCTCGTCATATGGCCGGAAAACGCCTCCGACCTCGACCCCTTCCAGTACCGGGAGGCATACGCCCGGATCGACGAGGCCGTGCAGGCGATCGGTGTTCCGGTGCTGGTCGGCGCCCTGGTCGACCATCCGACCAAACAGGGCTATGTGGAGAACCAGGGCATCGTCTGGGACCCGAAGAGCGGTCCCGGCGCCTCGTACACCAAGCAGCATCCGGTGCCCTTCGGTGAGTACGTCCCCTTCCGCCAGGAGCTCAGCAAGATCATCACCCGGCTCCAGCGGGTGCCCCGCGACTTCTACCCCGGCGACCACACCGGTGTCCTCAAGGTCGGCCCGGCCCGGCTCGGCGATGTGATCTGCTTCGAGGTCGCCTACGACGAGATCGTGCGCGACACGGTCAACGCGGGCGCGCGGGCGATCGTCGTCCAGACCAACAACGCCACCTACGGTCGCAGCGGCCAGCCCGAGCAGCAGCTGGTCATGTCCAAGCTGAGGGCGATCGAACACGGCCGGCCGGTGATCACCGCGGCCACGAGTGGGATCAGCGCCGTGGTCTCCCCGGATGGCACGATCGAGCAGCGGACGAAAGAATTCACGCAAGATGTGCTCACCGCGCGCATCCCGCTGCGTGACGGCAAGACCCTGGCCGACCGCGTCGGTGCGATCCCCGAGTGGGTGCTCGCTATGGTGGGCGTTCTGTCCTGCGCGGCCGCGATCATGATCGGCCGTCGGGGACGTACGGACGAGAAGGGGCAGTAGCCGTGAGCGACGCACGCGAGGCCGACGAGCCGCGCCGGAGCAACGACCGTGATGACTCGCCTCGCGGGCGGAGAAGCGAGCAATCCGATGCCGTGAGCGACGCACGCGAGGCCGACGAGCCGCGCCGGAGCAACGACCGTGATGACTCGCCTCGCGGGCGGAGAAGCGAGCAATCCGATGCTGCGAGCGACGCACGCGAGGCCGAGGAGTCTGGCGCCAAGGCCGAGGAGCTGAGCACCAAGGCCGACGAGCCGAGCACGAAGGCAGGCGAGCCTGGCGCCGAGGCCGACGAGCCGCGTAGCGGAGCCGACGAACCGGGAATCGAAGGCGCGGAATCGGGGCCGCGCCGTGCGCGTCAGGATGACGGTGGCCGGCGGAAGTACGGGCTGCTCGGTTCGACCTTGGTGATCATTCCGACCTATAACGAGGCGGAGAACATCAGGCCGATCGTCACGCGGGTCCGGGAGTCCGTTCCGGACGCGCACATCCTCGTCGCGGACGACAACAGCCCGGACGGCACGGGCAAGGTCGCCGATGAGCTGGCTGTCGAGGACGACCACGTCAAGGTGTTGCACCGCAAGGGCAAGGAGGGCCTCGGCGCCGCGTATCTGGCCGGGTTCCGCTGGGGCATCGAGCACGGCTACGGCGTGCTGGTGGAGATGGACGCCGACGGCTCCCACCAGCCCGAGGAGCTGCCCCGGCTGCTCACCGCGCTCAAGGGCGCGGATCTGGTGATCGGTTCCCGCTGGGTGCCCGGCGGCCGCATCGTGAACTGGCCCAAGTCCCGCGAGTTCATCTCCCGGGGCGGCAGTACGTACTCCCGCCTCCTCCTCGACGTCCCGATCCGCGATATGACGGCCGGGTACCGCGCGTTCCGCAAGGAGACGATCGAGGGCATCGGCATGGACGAGGTCGCCTCCCAGGGCTACTGCTTCCAGATCGACCTGGCCTGGCGGGCCATCAAGGCGGGCTTCCACGTCATCGAGGTTCCGGTCACCTTCATCGAACGCGAGCGCGGCGAGAGCAAGATGAGCCGCGACATCGTCACGGAGGCGGCCTGGCGGGTCATGTCCTGGGGCGTGGGCACACGGGTCAACAAGGTGCTGGGCCGCAAGGACTCCAGGGACTCCAAGGACTTCTAGGCCCGCATCCCGGGCCTGGGACTCCCGGGCCCGCATCCCCGCCCTCGCCGCGGCCGTCCGATCCCCGGCTCCGCGCTCGGAGTAGTCCCGCGGGCGTTGTTCCGCCCCGTACCGGACACTTGAGGCGGAAGGAGGCGGAACATGGCTAAAGCGACCGCCAAGAGCGGGAAGACGACGGCGCGCGGCTCGATGGCCCGCGGAAGCGCCAAGTCGGGCAGCATGGAGACGCGGACCAAGGAGGACCTGTACCGCGAGGCCCAGAAGGCGGGCATCGAGGGCCGGTCCCAGATGTCCAAGAGCCAGCTGATCTCGGCACTGCGCCACCGCTGACCACGGGGACCACGGGATCGGGCCCGGCTCGGTCTCAGCGGATCCCCGGGACGGTCAGCACCGTGAGCAGTGCCGTCCCGGCGACCAGCCAGGCGACGTAGTCGCCGATATGCCCGGACTGGAGTCGCCGTAGGGGCGCGAGTAGCGCGGCCGTCCCGGTGTGGACCGGCCGCCGTACCGCGAGTGTGGCCAGGGTGATGGCGAGGGCCGTGGAGAGCAGCCCGAGCAGGATCCCGGTCGTCTGCCAGTGCGGCGGCACATACACCGGGGCGGCCGCGGCGCGTCCGTCGAGGAGCGTGCGCCGGTAGCCACCGGTGTGGGTGAACAGCGCCCCGGCCCGGCCCCACCGCGGACGCCACGGCCGGGATCACCCCGACGGCCGGCGACGCGGCCGGCAGCGCGGCGGGCACCGCAAGCAGCGGCACCGGGATGCGCCGGAGGCGGCCGCTGGTCTCGGGCTCCTCCTCACCGGTGGTCTCCGGTCCGCTGTCCTTCTCGCCCCGGGGCCTGCGGCCCGCTCCGGTGAAGATCCGCAGCCCGGCGCGCAGCACCGCGCCCCCGGTCACCGCCGACACCCGGTCAGCGCCGCCCACCACACGAGGACCTCCAGCACACCGGTCATTCGACACCTCCGCCGGCGGCGGGTACCCACGACCGCCGCGGCCGATTCTTCGCGATCCGCTGCCCTCGCGATCAGCTGTCCTCGCGTCGGCACGTCCTTGCGACCTCGCGGATTCGGTGCGGTCTTCTCCGGACTTCCGGACCCTCCGGGACCCGTCGCACGTTGGAACCCATGAGATCTCCTCGATCCCCATGACCATGCGACCCGGGCTCCAGATCGCTCACGGCCCCGGGCACACTTGGAGGCATGATGACCGGCGCATCGCAGCAGAGCGACCCGACCCGCCCGAAGCGCTCACGCGCCCGCACCTTCGTACCGCTGGGGATCGCCGCCTGGCTGGTGCTGGAGATCTGGCTGCTGACCCTGGTGGCGGACCTGGCCGGCGGGGTGACCGTCTTCCTGCTGCTGGTGGCGGGCGTGGTGGTGGGCGGGGCCGTGGTCAAGCGCGGCGGCCGCCGGGCGTGGCAGAGCCTGGCCGGGTCGATGCGGCCGGGCGCCGGGGAGCCCTCGGCGCGGCCCGGAAGCTCCTTCACGATGCTCGGCGGGCTGCTGCTCATGGTGCCTGGGCTGATCTCGGACGTGGCCGCGCTGCTGTGCCTGTTCCCGCCGACTCAGGCGCTGCTGCGGCACCGCGTGGAGAGCGCGCTGTCGCGCCGGATGGGCTTCGTCCCCGGATCGCCGTCCGACCCGTTCCGCCAGGCGCGTGAGGAGTGGGACCGCCGGAACGGGCAGGAGCCTCCGGAGCGGGGCACGGTCATCCAGGGCGAGGTGATCCAGGACGGGGACGACCGGGGCCGGGGCGGTGACGGAGAGCCGGGTCCCGGGCTGCGGCCGCGCGACCGGGGCTGAGACCACCGGGGGCCGTGGCCCGGCCGGACGCGAACCGGGGGCCATGGCCCCAACGGACGCGGACCGGGGCCATGGGCCCACCGGACGCGGACCGGGGGCGCCATTGCCCCGCGCCACCACGGCGCCCTGGCCCCGTCGGACGTGGACCGGGGGCCGTCGCCCCGCTGGGCGTAAACCGGGGGCCATGGCCCCACCGGACGTGGACCGGGGGCCGGCGCCCCGCCGGACGCGAACAAGGGCCGGGGCCACTGCTCAGCAGTGGCCCCGGCCCTCATTACCTCTGGTGTTATCGCAGTGCTGCCGCTCGCACTCAGGCAGACTTACGGGTGTCCCGCGGATGCACGGCGATGTTCATGGCTCCGGAGCGCAGGACCGCCAGCCGCTCGGCCAGCACTTCCTCCAACTCCTCGCGGGTGCGCCGCTCCATGAGCATGTCCCAATGCGTGCGCGCTGGCTTGCCCTTCTTCTCCTCAGGACCATCGCCGTCGACGAGGAGTGCCATGGCGCCGCACGCCTTGCACTCCCACTCCGGCGGGATCTCCGCCTCTACCGAGAACGGCATCTCGAATCGATGGCCGTTCTGGCATGCGTACTCCACCGCCTGGCGCGGGGCCAGATCGATGCCGCGGTCGGTCTCGTAGCTGGTCACCACGAGTCGCGTGCCGCGAAGAGCTCGCTCACTCATGAATCGTGCCTCCCGGGCTTGTCGCCCACAGGACAGGTGTCGCTGTCGTCGTCATCCGGTCAACGTCCGGTCGGCGGTGAAGATTCCCGTATTGGGACATGCGTCGCCCGTCGTGCCGCCCCGTTGTTCTACCCACAGGCGCCCGGTTTGTCACATCTGGCAGCAGATGTCACCCAGCGTTTCTGGTACTTTAGCGCGCAGTAACGGTCCGCCTGGTAGGCCAAGGGCGTACACTACCGCCCCGACCGCGTCAGCTCTAAATCAGGTCCCGGACCTGGGGCTCGACGGCGCCCTGTGCCACGATTCCGGACCCCGTCCCGGCGGGTGCGGGAATCGCGAAGACGCGCAGGAAGAGCTGCGACAGCGGCCCGATGGCCAGCGCGAACAGCACCGTGCCCACCCCCACCGACCCGCCCAGTGCGAAGCCGGTGGCCAGCACCGCCAGCTCGATCCCGGTCCGCACCAGCCGGATCGACCACCCGGTGCGCTGGTGCAGCCCCGTCATCAGCCCGTCCCGTGGGCCCGGCCCGAACCGCGCCGAGATATAGAGCCCGGTGGCCACGCCGCACAGCACGATCGCGAAGAGCAGCAGCGGGATCCGCGCCGCCAGCGCCTCAGGCTGTGGTGTGAGCCACAACGTGGCGTCCATCACGGGCCCGACCACCAGCACGTTCGACACCGTGCCAAGACCCGGCCGCTGGCGCAGCGGGATCCACAGCAGCAGCGCGGCGACCCCGACGGCGACCGTGACCGTGCCGATCGACAGCGGGGTGTGCTCGGTCACGCCCTGGTGGAAGACGTCCCACGGGTCGAGGCCGAGGTTGGCGCGCAACTGGAGCCCCATGGACGCCCCGTAGAAGACGAGCCCCACATACAGCTGGACCAGACGGCGCGGAAGGCGACGGCGCGGACGGCGATCGGACAATGCGTGCTCCTGGTGTGAGTGGCCTGCGGCATGTCACTCTGTGGCCCGGAACCAGTCCAGTTCCACGGCCAATTCCCGAAAGGTGGACCGCTTTCGATGAGTCCATGGACGTCCGCGGTCGGGGCACCCCAACTGGCCCGGCTGCTCGGGTCGCAGCACACCCGCGACGGCGTGGTCGCCGGGGCCGCGGCCTCGCTGACCGGGGGCCGCCGCGTGCCCGCCTACCGCTCCCTCGCCGATGGCGTACGGCTGCTCATCCTGGAGGGCCGGGTCGCGGTCGCGGCACGCCTCCCCGCCGAGCGCGAGCTGGCCACGGCGCTCGCGGTCAGCCGCACCACCGTCGCCGCCGCCTACGAGGCGCTGCGCGGCGAGGGGTTCCTGGAGTCCCGGCGCGGCGCCGGGAGCTGGACCGCCATGCCCGCCGGAAGCCCGCTGCCCACCCGGGGGCTCGATCCGCTGCCGCCCGAGGCCGCCGCCTCCGTGATCGACCTCGGCTGCGCCGCGCTGCCCGCCCCCGAGCCATGGCTCACCCGCGCGATGCGCGGCGCCCTCGACGAACTGCCGCCCCACGCCCGCACCCACGGCGACTACCCCGCCGGGCTGCCCGCCCTGCGCCAGGCGCTCGCCGATCGCTACACCGCCCGTGGCATCCCGACCATGCCCGAGCAGATCATGGTCACCACCGGCGCCATGGGGGCCGTGGCCGCCACCTATCAGCTGATGGTCAGGCCCGGGGAGCGGGTCGCCGTGGAGTCGCCCAGTTACGCCAACATCCTCCAGCTGATGCGGGAGGCGGGCGCCCGGCTCGTCCCCGTGGCCATGGCCGACCGGCTCGCGGGCTGGGACATCCCGTCCTGGCGCCAGGTCCTCAGCGCCGCCTCACCCCGGCTGGCCTATGTCGTGGCCGACTTCCACAACCCCACCGGCGCCCTCGCCACCGAGGAGCAGCGCAGGCAGCTCGTCGAGGCGGCCCGCTCGGCCGGAACGATCCTGGTCGCCGACGAGACCATGGCCGAACTGCGGCTGGACGAGGAGGTGGAGCTGCCCCGCCCCGTCTGCGCCTTCGACCCGGCGGGCAGTACCGTGATCACGATCGGTTCGGCGAGCAAGTCGTTCTGGGCGGGTCTGCGCATCGGCTGGGTGCGCGCCGCGCCCGATGTCATCCGCAGCCTGGTCGCCGCCCGCGCCTACGCGGACCTGGGCACCCCCGTCATCGAACAGCTCGCCGTCGCCTGGCTGCTGAACACCGGGGGCTGGGAGCAGGCCGTCGAGGTGCGCCGCGACCTCGCGCGCAGCAACCGGAACGACCTCGTCGACGCCCTCCGGCGCCATCTGCCCGACTGGGAGTTCACCGTTCCGCACGGCGGGCTCATGCTCTGGGCCCGCACCGGCGGCCTCTCCGGCTCCCGTATCGCGGAGGCGGGCGCCCGGCTGGGGGTCCGGGTGCCGTCGGGGCCCCGCTTCGGGGTGGACGGCGCGTTCGAGGGGTACGTACGGCTTCCGTTCACCGTCGCGGGAGCGGTCGCCGACAAGGCCGCCACCCGGCTGGCCGCGGCCGCCGACCTGGTGGCCACGGGCGCCACGTTCGAGGCCGAGTCGCCCCGTACGTACGTGGCCTGACCGGCCGTCGCCGCTCGCCCCGATACGTCACCCCGGCGGGCCATCCCGGCGCACCCCCGGCGGTTCAACCGTGGCGCGGCATCCCGGCACGCCCCGGCCGCTCACCCCCCGACGGGTGCCGGGGCCGCCGGCGCCGCGGGGTCCGGGGCGGGCAGCAGCCGGAGCACTGCCTGCCGCTCGGCCTCGCTGGCCGCCTCGTCGTACGGATCGGGCGTGGCCGGCACCTGGAGGCGGTGCACCGGCCCCGCGCCCAGGCGGGCGTAGCCGCGGCCCGGTGGGACCTCGGGCGTCGGCGTGGTGTGCGGTGGCGCCCCGAGGACGGCCGCCACCCGCTCGGCCGAGACCGGGCCCAGCACCACCCGGGCCCGGGTGTGGCTCCGCACGGCCTCGCTCAGCGCCTCCGCGGCGTCCAGCTGATCGGCCACCACGACCCGTACGTTCGCCGCCCGTCCGTGCCGCAGCGGCACGGCCAGCAGCTCCTGCGGATCGGTGCGGCCGTCGGCCGCCGCGAGATGGCTCATCACCGACGGCCGGTCCAGCAGGATCCACAGCGGGCGCCGGATGTCCTCCGGCGGGGGATGCCGCAGCTGGCGGGCGCGGTTGGCGGCGATCAGCCGGCGCTCGGTCTCATGCCCCGCCCACTCCAGCGTGGCCAGCATTCCGGCCAGCCCGCACTCCACCGCCAGCACCCCCGTCCGTCCGCTCAGACACGCGTACTCGCCGGTGCCGCCGCCGTCCACCACCAGCACCTCGCCATGGGGCAGCGCCTGAAGCGCGATGGAGCGCAGCAGGGTCGTGGTGCCGCTTCCGGGCTCGCCGAGCGCGAGCAGATGCGGCTCGGTGGAGCGCGGGCCGGTGCGCCAGACCACCGGGGGCACGTCATGGGTCTCCGGTTCGTCCCCCGCCGCCTTCTCGAGGCCCACGCCCGGTGTTGTGCCGTCCGAGCTCTCCTCGCACGTCTCCGGAGCCGCCAGCACCGGCAGCGTCCGCTGCACCGACGACGGGTCGGTGAAGCCCAGCACCGTCTCGCCGGGCGTGGTGACGAAGCGCTGGGCGTGGATCGTGGTGGACAGGGCGGGGAGCACGGTGAGGGTGAGGCCGTTGGCCTCCTCGTCCCACTCGAACAGATATTCACGGCCGCGTCCCGACTTCGCGTACAGCAGTTGCTCGATCCGGGTGCGGGCCGCGGGCTCGCCGTCGGTGAAGTACGCGGGGTACTGGAGATGCAGCCGGGTGAGCCGTCCGCCCTCGTCGAAGGTGAAGGAGTCGAACGCCTTGGACCAGTCGCCGCCGTGGCTGTAGAGCGGGCTGGGGTCCTCGGCGGCGGAGAAGTACGGCACCAGGGCCTCGTAGAGCGTGCGCAGCCGCTCGGCACCGTCCGCGCCGGGCGTCCGCGGTTCGGCGGTGGCGCGCCCCCGTCCGGCCCAGCCCGCCGCGCCGATCAGGCTGATGGCCGCCGCCAGTGGGCCGTACGGCAGCAGGAAGAGAACGAAGCCGCAGGCGACCACGAGGACGAACACCGGTCCGCGGCGGTCACCCGGCAGCTCCACCCATTTGCGCCGCCCGGCGGTGGCGAGCACGCGCAGCCCCCGGGAGAGCGCGACCAGGGGGTGGAGCACATCGGCGACGCCGTCGGCCGCCGTGCGGGCGAACGCGCGGCCGCGGACGAGCGGGACGAGCGAGGAACCCGCGGTGCTGCCGAGGCGGAGGCGGGGGAGCGGTCTCCGGGCCACGTCAGATCTTGATCCCACCCAGGAGACTGGCGAGGCTCGCGCCGCCCGCCTTGATGCTCGGAGCGATCGCGGTGGACGCGAGATAGAAGCCGAAGAGCGCGCAGATGATCGCGTGCGTTCCCTTCAGGCCGTCCTTGCGGAAGAAGATGAAGACGATGATGCCGAGCAGTACGACGCCGGAAATGGACAGGATCATCACGGTCTCCTGGCTGATGGGGGACGGTCAGTCACCATGAGGGGTTCCAGGATCACAGCATGTATCCGCCGGGCGAAAGGTGCAATTGGGTGGATTATCGGTGTAATCATCACCATGGAGGCGTGGCGCTCCGAGCCGACCGCCGTCCTTAGGGTGGGTGATCACATACCCAGGTAGCGAAGCCGGAGGCGACAGGCCATGACCGAATCGAACCCCGAGAGCGAGCCCGCACACGACCCGGAGGTGCTCCAGCTGGCGGCCAAGGTCTTCGACCTGGCCCGGCAGGGTGACACCGATACGCTCGCCGCCTATGTGGACGCGGGCGTCCCGGCCAACCTCACCAACGACAAGGGCGACTCCCTGCTCATGCTCGCGGCCTACTACGGCCATCCCGCGGCGGTGTCGGCCCTGTTGGAGCGCGGCGCCGACCCCAATCGGGTGAACGAACGGGGCCAGACGCCCATCGCCGGGGCCGCGTTCAAGGGTGAGGAGGAGGTGCTGAGGGTGCTGCTGGCCAAGGGTGCCGACCCTCGTGCCGGGTCGCCCTCGGCCGTCGAGACGGCGCGGATGTTCGGGCGGGAGGATCTGCTCGCGCTGTTCCGGGCCCCGGGTGCGGAGTAGCGGGGTATTGGGACGGCAGTCCCCATTGACCGTTCAAAAAGTGAAGCGCGAGACTTCATTCAGACCGTGAGTTAAGCGATGAAACCAGTCGGCGTCAAGAGCGGTCGCGTCAGGTAGGTTCGGGCAGGGGGAAGGAGCCCGATGGGTCAGATGAACCGACGGACCGTCCGCGACCTGCGGCGCGGCAACCGCTCGACGCTGCTGCGCCAGCTGTACTTCCAGGGCCCGGTGAGCCGTCAGGAACTGGGGACGCTCACCGGGCTCAGCTCGGGTTCGGTCAGCAATGTCGTCGGCGAACTGCTCGCCGACGGGCTGGTGGAGGAGGCCGGGTCCGTCGAGTCCGACGGCGGCCGCCCCCGTACGCTGCTGCGGGTCGCGCCGGGCAGCGGCCAGCTCATCGGGGTCGACGTCGGCGAGACCCATGTCCGCGTGGAGCTGTTCGACCTCACGCTGACCGAACTGGCCAGGTGGGAGCATCCGCTGACGCCCGGAGGGCTGGAGCGGGAGCCGGAGCCGGTCGTCGGCCACATCCTGACCGGCCTCGACGCGGTGGTCGCCAAGAGCGGCGCGGAGCCCGGGAAGGTCGTCGGCGTCGGGGTCGGTGTCCCCGGCGTCGTCGAACAGGGGGACGAGGCGCTCGTCCACGGCCCGACCGCCGGCCGGGACGCGGTGCCGCTGGAGCGGCTGCTGCGCACCGGCACCGAACTGCCGCTGTTCATCGACAACGGCGCCACCGCGCAGGGCCAGGCCGAGATGTGGTTCGGGGCGGGCCGCGGCGCGGACAACGCGGTGATCGCCTTGATCGGCTCCGGGGTCGGCGCCGCCATCGTGACGGCCGGGATGCCGTACCGCGGCGCGACCAGCAGCGCGGGGGAGTGGGGACATACGGTCGTCCAGGTCGGCGGGCGCGCCTGCCGGTGCGGCGCGGTCGGCTGTCTGGAGGCGTACGTCGGGGCGCAGGCGGTGCTCGACCGCTACGGGCGCCGGGCGGGCGGCGTGTACGGGGGCGCCGAGGAGGACGCGGCCGCCGCCGGTGCCGCCGCCGGTGCCGCCGCCGGTGTCGGTGCCTGTCTCGGTGCCGGTGAGGACCAGCAGGCCGCGTTCGCCGCGATCGTCGGGGCCGCCGGAACCGAGGCGTGGGCGCGCGAGGTGCTGGAGGAGACCGCCGCCTACCTCGGCGCCGGTATCGCCGATCTGATCAATCTCTTCAACCCGGAGCGGATCATCCTCGGCGGCTGGGCCGGGCTGCTCCTCGGCGGCCGGATGCTCCCCAGGATCCGGGCCGCCACCGCCGCGTACGCCCTGCACCGGCCGTACGCACAGACCGAGATCGGCCTTGCCGAACTGGGTCCCGACGCGGTGGCGCTGGGCGCGGCCACGCTTCCGCTGGCGCACTTCCTCGCCACCGGCAGAGCCCGCTGAGGGTTCGACTTCTGTCGGTTCAGGGGGAGTTGGGCCGGAGCCCGCCTCAAATTCTTTGATGCAAGAAGGTCCAGACCTATTGACATGCATCGAACAGGGCTGGACATTGTGTCTCCCCGGAGGTGACCGATGACGGCCCAGGCGCAGGCAGCCCAGCCCTCGCTGCGCACCACCGTGCGCAATCCGCGGCGCGTCAGCCGCTCAGCACTGCTGTGGACGCTGTACCTCCGCGCTCCGCTCACCCGTCAGGAACTCGTCCGCCATACGGAGCTCAGCGCCACCACCGTGAACGCGGTCATCGGCGAACTGATCGCCGAAGGCGTCGTCACCGAGGTGGAACCGGACCCCGGCGCCGGGGTCCGGCGGACCCGGGCCCGCTTACGGCTGGTTCCCGAGCACCGGTACGTCATCGGCGTCGACATCGCCGATACCCGGGTGCGCGTCGGGCTGTTCGACCTCGCCCGCACCCAACGGGCCGGTGTCAGCTACCCGTTGCCCTCGGACGGGTACGACGCCCGGATCGTCGTCGGCCGTATCCTCACCGGCCTCGACGCCGTCGTCGAGGCGGCCGGCATCCCCCAGGGGCACATCGTCGGCATCGGCATCGGCGTGTCGGTCACCGGCTGGGACGCCGTCCCCCTGGAAGGGCTGCTGCGCACCGGTACCGCGCTGCCCCTGCACATCGACAGCGCCGCCGAGGCCATGGGCCGGGCCGAGATGTGGTTCGGCGCCGGACGCGGTGTCCAGCACGCCGTCGTGGCGCTCATCGGCTCCGGTGTCGGCGCGAGCGTCATCACCCACGGCGCCTCCTACCGGGGCGCCACCAACAGCGCGGGCCAGTGGGGCCACACCACCGTCCAGGCCGGGGGCCGCAGCTGCCGGTGCGGCGCCCGCGGCTGTCTGGAGGCGTACGTCGGCGCCGACGCGGTCCTGGAGCGCTTCCGCCAGGCCCGGCGCGGCCGCATAGCCCCCGGCGCGGACAAGGAGTCCGCGTTCGCCGCGCTGCTCGCGGCCGCCGACACCTCGACCGCCGCACAGCGCGTCCTGGAGGAGGCGGCGGTGTACCTGGGCGCCGGAATCGCCAACCTCGTCAATCTCTTCAACCCCCAGCGGATCATCCTCGGTGGCTGGGCCGGGCTGCTGTTCGGCGCCCGTATGCTGCCCCGGATCCGCGAGACGGTCGCCGCGCAGGCGCTGCGCCGGCCGTACGCCCACACCGACATCGGGCTGTGCGGGCTCGGCCCCCACGCCGTGGCGCTCGGCGCCGCCGCCCTGCCCGTCCGCCACTTCCTCACCGAGGGCGCGCAGCGTGCCGCCCGCCGCCCGGCCACCACCCCCCGAGGAGCGCGGACGCGCGCCGCCCCTACCACCCGTATGCCGGTGCCCTAGCACCCGTGGACCCCGGCCGCGGCCAGCTGCCGGAGCCCCACCTTCCCCCCCCACCGGACCGGCACCCAGCCGGTCCCATCCCCCACACAGGAAGGCACCACCGTTCGATGAGAAAAACCGTGCGCAACACCGTGATCGGTCTGCTCTCCGCGACCGCGCTCGCCGCCACTCCCTGGTTGACCGCCCCGGCCACGGCCACGACCACCCCCCAGGCGAAAGCCGCCGCGGCCGAGTTCACCGACAACTTCGACGGCGCGGCGGGCAGCGCGGTCGACGGCTCCAAGTGGGGCCTGGAGACCGGTGACAACGTCAACAACCACGAGCGGCAGTACTACACCGACGGCAACAAGAACGCGGCGCTGGACGGCAACGGCAACCTTGTCATCACCGCCCGCAAGGAGAACCCGGCCAACTACAACTGCTGGTACGGCCAGTGTGAGTACACCTCCGCGCGGCTGAACACCGCGCAGAAGTTCACCACCGCCTCCGGCCATGTCGAGGCCCGGATGAAGCTGCCCCAGGGCCAGGGCATGTGGCCCGCCTTCTGGATGCTCGGCGACGACATCGGCAGCGCGGGCTGGCCCAACTGCGGTGAGATAGACATCATGGAGAACGTGGGCTTCGAGCCCAGCACCGTCCACGGCACCCTGCACGGCCCCGGCTACTCCGGCGAGGGCGGCATCGGCGCCGGCTACACCCTGCCCGACGGCGGCAAGTTCTCCGACGGCTTCCACACCTTCGCCATCGACTGGTCGCCCAACAAGATCACCTGGTCCGTCGACGGCAACGTCTACCAGACCCGCACCCCCTCGGACCTCAACGGCAACCGCTGGGTCTTCGACCACCCCTTCTACATCATCCTCAACCTGGCCGTCGGCGGTTACTGGCCCGGCGACCCGGACGGCAACACCTCCTTCCCGCAGCAGCTGGTCGTCGACTACGTCAAGGTGACGGGCGGCAGCTGACGTCTGCTGCCGATGTGGAAGCCCACTGAGCGGTGGCTTCGCTGGTCAGCATGGGGCGGACCGCCTCCGGGACCACCGCGACGAGGGCTTCCACATCGGCCCCCGGGGTGAACCAGCCGCCCGGCACGACCGGGGGACGGACGCCGCCGAAGACGACGAACGGACCGTCGTACGTGGCCCGGTCGGGGGCGGGCGAGCGGCTACGGGGATGGGCCTCGATGCGGAGTCGGTCCTCGTTCGGCCCTCCGCACCCGTATGATTGGTATCCACTCCCATGTACGGAGTTGGGGGCCAGATGACTGCCACGTGGTGGCTTATGCAAGGTGAGGCCGCGGTCGGCGAGTTGCGGCAGTACGGGGTCGACCAGCCCGTTTTTCTGTGTCACTTCACGCCGGGACCGGCCTGGGAGGCCGTCCGGGAACAGTTCGAGGCGTGGTCCGCGCTGCGTGGACCGGACCCCGACGGCAGCCGTACTGCCAAGGTCATCCGGTCCATCATGGACCTCGGACTGCGGCTTGTGCCCACCGACGACAGCCCGTCGATGGCGCTGTTCACCGAATGCATCCTGCGCATCGACGGCCATACCGCCCGGTTGCGCTATTGACTCGGCGGCTCGTGAGGAGTCCGTGCGGCAGGGGCTGGGATCGCCCGGTAGCGTGCGGTCATGAACATCGGTGATGTGGTCGAGGACTTCGAACTGCCGGATGAGACCGGCGCTGTCCGTTCGCTCAGTGGGCTGTTGGTGGACGGTCCGGTGGTGCTGTTCTTCTATCCGGCGGCCTTCACCCCCGGCTGTACCAAACAGGCGTGTCACTTCCGGGACATCGCGGCGGAGTTCAAGGCGCTCGGCGCCCAGCCGGTCGGGATCAGCGCCGATTCGGTCGAGAAGCAGGCGGAGTTCGCCCATGCGTACTCCTTCGGCTATCCGCTGCTGTCGGACCCGGAGGGGACCGTGCGGGCGCGGTTCGGGGTGAAGCGGGGGATCGCGGCGGTGCCGACCAAGCGGGTCACCTTTGTGATTGATACCGATCGCAAGGTGCTGGAGATCGTCAAGAGTGAGTTTCGGATGGGTGTGCACGCGGATCGGGCAATTGAGGCTTTGCGCGGCAGAAGCGCGTAAGGCCGCGGGACGCGGGGGTCCTTCCCCACCCCGCCCCTCCCCGAAACCGGGGCCCAGCCCCGGCCCCCACCGGGGCTCCGCCCCACCCCCCACTCCGGGGCTCCGCCCCCGAGCCCCCGCTTGGGTTCCGCCCCGGACGCCCCTTCGGGGGCTGCGCCCCCGGCCCCCGCCGGAGCTTCACCTCAGCCCCTTTCGGGGGCTTCGCCCCCCAACCCCCGCCGAGGGCTGCGTCCCAGACTCCGTTCGCGGGGCTCCGTCCCCCGACCCCGCCGAACCCAGCCCCGCCCCTTGGGCTGTCCCTGGTGGGCTCGCTACGGGGGCATGGGCCGGGGCCGCGATTGCTATGCGTTCGGGGCGGGTCGAGGGGCTGCCGTCGCGCTTGTTTGGGGGGTGGGGGCGTACGGTCGGGTTGGGTGTTGGGGGGCGGCCCGACCGTACGTAACCGTCGGGTCAGGTCAGCCGCGAGAAGGTGAACGAGAACTCCGCGGACGTCGCGTTCAGGCGGTGTTCGGCCAGCACTCCCGGGCCGCAGGACTGGCTGCCGATGCCGTGCTGGCCGTGGTCCAGGTTCAGCCACACCGTGTCGTTCGACGGGTCGAGATCCGGTGTGTGCTCGGCCGCGTCGAGCTGCTCGGTGGTCCAGCGGCGCGCGGTGAACCAGAAGGCCGGGTCGCCCTCGATCCGGACCCCCGAGCCGTCGGGCGCGGTCAGCCGCGCCCAGCGGACGTCGATCCGGGCGCCGTTCTCCTGGGGGCGGACGTATGGCGTCTGGAGTTCGTCCACCGGCAGCGCCCACCGCCCCACCCGGGCGGCCGTGCGGGTGTCCGGGTACGCCTCGCCGGGGCCGCCGCCGAACCACTCGGCGTCGCCCAGTGCCGCCGGGACCCCGAGCCGCAGGCCCAGGCGCGGCAGTGGGCAGGGCCACTCGCCCAGCGGGGTGACGGAGACGGCCAGGCTCAGCCGTCCGGCCGCGTCGGCGGTCCAGCGGTAGACCGTCTCCAGGCCGATGTCCACGGCGGCGGGCGCGACACGGGTACGGACGGTCAGCGCACCGTCCGGTGTCGTCTCCACCGCGTCGGTGCGGTGCCGCACCCGATGCAGGCCGAGCCGGCGCCAGATGACGCCCCAGCGCTCGTCCGGCTGCCAGGACGCGCCGTTGTCGTTGTCGGTGGGCGCGCGCCAGATGTCCAGGCGGGGCGGCTCGGTGACGGGGAGCCCGCCGAGGGACGTCAGGGCGCCGGTGGCCGCGTCGAAGACGCCGGGGCCGAGCACGATCCGGTCGCCTTCGCGGCGCGGCGCCTCCCCGGAGGCGAGGGCGCGCGCCCCGGCGCCAGGGGCGGTGGCGGGGAGCTGGGCCCAGGCCACCGTATGGCCCGCCTCCGCCCACGCCGTCGCGGCCGCGAGCCGCGCCTCGACGGTCCACCAGGTCTCCGCCCCCGCCTCGGCGCCGGGCGGCGGGGCCGGGAGCTTCAGCTCGACGGACTCGCCCGGGGGCAGCGGCGGCACCGTCAGTTCACCCGAGCCGATCGCCTCGCCCTCGGCCTCATAGGTCCAGGTGAAGGCTAGATGGGATAGATCGGCGAAGTCGTGGCCGTTCGTGATCCGGACCGTGCCATCCGCCTCGTCGCCCTCGATCCGCACCGGCTCGATGACCTTCTTGTACTCGATCAAGCCGGGGGAGGGGGTGCGGTCGGGGAAGACCAGCCCGTCGCATACGAAGTTCCCGTCGTGCAGCTCTTCGCCGAAGTCCCCGCCGTACACATGGTAGAAGCGGCCGTCGGGGGCGCGCCGGGTGAAGCCGTGGTCGATCCACTCCCACACGAAACCGCCCTGGCAGCGCTCATGCGCCTCGAAGAGCCGCTGGTACTCGCTCAGCCCGCCAGGACCGTTGCCCATGGCGTGGGCGTATTCGCACTGGATGAACGGCAGCGCCCGGCGCTTCGCGTCCAGCTCCGGATCGCTCCACGGCGGCTCGGTGCGCCGGCCGATCAGGTCGACCTCCTCGTGCGGCGCGTACATCCGTGAGTAGACGTCCGTGTCGGCGCAGGAGTGGTCGCCCTCGTAGTGGATCACCCGGGACGGGTCGCGCTCCCGGATCCAGTCGGCCATGGCGGACAGCCCGCGCCCCGTGCCGCACTCATTGCCCAGCGACCACATCACCACGGCCGGGTGGTTCTTGTCCCGCTCGACCATCCGCTCGGCGCGGTCGAGCAGCGCCGGGGTCCAGCGGTCGTCGTCCACCGGGTTGTTCCGCCAGTCCAGCACGCCGAAGCCATGGGTCTCCAGATCGCATTCGTCGATGACCCACAGCCCCAGCTCGTCGCAGAGCCCGAGGAAGGCCGGATGCGGCGGATAGTGGCTGGTGCGCACGGCGTTGATGTTGTGCCGCTTCATCAGCACCAGATCGCGGCGCATGGTCGCGAGGTCCACGGCCCGCCCGTTTTCCGGGTGGAACTCATGCCGGTTGACGCCACGGAAGAGCACCCGCCGGCCGTTGACCTTGAGCAGCCCGTCCTCGATCACCACGGTACGGAACCCCACGCGCAGCGAGACGCTCTCGCCCACCGTGGTCAGCCACGCCTCGTACAGCCGGGGCGTCTCCGCCGTCCACGGCTCGACGGGGACGGTGGCGCTCTCCCCGGTGGCCAGGTCGAGCCCCAGCTCGGGGACGGTGATCCGGCCGCCGGGGTCGGAGTCGATCCGCAGGGTGCCCTCGCCGGTGGTGTGGTCGTACGAGGCGTGGACGAAGTAGTCGGCGAGCGAGCCCTCGGGGCGGTGCTCCAGCGTCACCTCGCGGAAGATGCCGGGCAGCCACCACTGGTCCTGGTCCTCGAGATAGCTTCCGGAGGACCACTGGTGGACGCGGACGGCCAGCACGTTCCCCGACGGCTCGAGCAGACCCCCGACCGGGAACTCATGCGGCAGCCGGCTGCCCTTGAAGGTGCCGAGCTCCTCGCCGTTGAGCCAGACCCGGGCGCAGGATTCGACGCCCTCGAAGCGCAGCACCGCGTCCCCGCCGTCCGGCCAGTCGCGGGGCAGGTCGAAGACGCGCAGATGGTCGCCGGTCGGGTTCTCGGCGGGGACGTGCGGCGGGTCCACCGGGAAGGGGTAGCGCACATTGGTGTAGATCGGCGCCCCGTGGCCGTGCAGCACCCAGTGGCCGGGCACCGGGATCTCGTCCCAGCCGCGGGCGTCGTAGCCGGGGCGGGCGAAGGCGTCGTCCTCGGTGGTGGCGGTCGGTGACAGCCGGAAGGACCACGTCCCGTTCAGGCTCAGCCGCGCGGCGTCGGAGGACGGGGTCCAGGGTCGGGGCGGCAGCGTTCCCGCGCCGGGGGAGACGTCCTCGTAGTAGGGCAGTGGCGTGTGCTGCGTGGAGCTCATCGTTCTCCTCGGTCAGCCCTTGATACCGGTCTGTGCCACACCCTGCACCAGTCGGCGCCGGAGGGACACGAAGACCACCGAAGACGAGGACAAGTGGCGGGACTCGTAATGCCGTCGACCGCGCCCGTGTGCGGCAATTAGCCTGGCCGCCATGAGCGACCTGCGAACGATCCATGACGTCCCCGTCCTGATGTGCGCCGCCGACGGCGAGACCATCGGCGCCGAACGCGACGCGCTGGATCTCATCGGCAACGCCTCGTACCAGGGTGCCCAGTGGGTCGTGGTCCCGGCCGAGCGGTTCGACGAGGCGTTCTTCCGGCTGAGCACGCGCGTCGCCGGGGACATCGTCCAGAAGTTCGTCACCTACCGGATGGGGCTGGTCGTCCTCGGTGACATCTCCCGCCATACGGAGGGCAGTTCGGCGCTGCGGGACTTCGTCCGTGAGTGCAACCGGGGGCGGCAGACGTGGTTCCTGGCGGACGTCGAGGAGCTGCGGGAGCGGCTCAAGAGCTGATCGGCCGAAGTGCTCAGCGGCCGAGGCACCGACGGGGAACTCGGGGGAGGGGTCAGCCCGCTTCGAGTACGGCGCGGACGACCGGCCCGGCGGCGTCCCCGCCGTGCCCACCGCCGGTGACCACGGCGGCGGCCGCCACATCGTTCCGATAGGCGGTGAACCAGGCGTTGGTCTTGGGCTGGCCGTCGATCTCGGCCGAACCCGTCTTGGCGCCTATGTCACCGGTGAGCCCGGACATCGCGCGGGCGGCGGTGCCGCTGGTCGCGGTCAGCCGCATCATGGCCTTGAGCTGCGACACGGTGGCCGGGCTGAGGCTGCGGTCGCTGGTGGCGATCTCCCGGTGGTCCACGGAGCGCGGCACGATGACGGGCTGTTTGAAGGTGCCGGTCCGGGCGGTGGCCGTGACGGAGGCGATGGTGAGCGGATTCATCTGGACCGCGCCCTGGCCGATCATGGCGGCGGCCTTGTCGTCGCCACTTCCGCCCGGCACCTCGCCGTCGAAGGTGGTGACGCCCACCCGCCAGTTCAGCCCGAGCCCGAACACGGTGCGCGCCTCCTGGGCCAGCGCGCCATCGGGCACGGCTCCGGCGAGCGAGACGAACGCGGTGTTGCAGGACGCCGCGAAGTCCTGTGCGAAGGTGGCGCCGGGGTTCGCGCTCCCCTCGACGTTGTGGAACGTCATGCCCTGTGCGTACGCCGCCGTCCTCGGGCAGGGCACCGGGCGGCTCGGGCTGACCGTGCCCGCCTCCAGCAGGGTGGCCGCGGTGACTATCTTGAACGTCGACCCCGGCGCCGTCTGCCCCTGCAACGCGGCGTTGAACTCGGCCTGATCGGAGTTGGCCACCGCCAGGATCTCGCCGGTGCTGGGTTCGAGCGCCACCACGGAGGCGCCGTCGCGGGTGGCCACCGCCTTCTCCGCGCTCTTCTGCACCCCGGCGTCGAGTGTGGTGCGCAGCGTGCCCGGGGTGCCCTTCGTCACCACATGAAGCGTCGCCCCGGAGGTGCCGTCGGGCTTGACCGCCGCCACCTCCACCCGCGCCGTGCCGCCCGCGTCCGCCCCGTATCTCGCGCGCAGCGCGATCAGCACCGGGTCGAGCGAGGGGTAGCGGCCCTGCCGCAGCTCCTTGCCGTCGCGGTCCAGCACCCGCACCGGTGGATTGTCGGCCAGGTCCGTCCGCAGGGACTCATCGGCGCCCAGTCGGGGATGGAGGACGGAGGGCCTCCAGTCGACCAGCGGCTTCTTGGTCGTCCGGCCGCGCACCACGGTCAGCCGCGACTCATACGTCCAGCTCGATCGGGCCTTGCCGAAGGTCACCTCGGCCTTGACGGTGAACGGCACCGTGGTGCCCCGCGCCGCGCCCGGGGTGGTCGTCACCCTCTTCACATGGCCGTCGTCGCGATAGCCGCTCAGCGCGCCGATGGCCGACTCGGCGTCATTGGTGAGTCCGGCGGCGAGCATGTCATTGCCGTCCGCCCATGCGTCCAGGAACTCCCGCGCGGTCCGCCGGGTCTCGTCCGCGGTCACCGGACCGTCATGGGCCGCGGTGGTGTCGCCGCCGGTCACGCCCGTGTAGAGGTTGTATCCGCCGTATCCGGCGATCCCCAGGAGCCCCGTTAAGACCGCCCCGAAGACGACCTTCCCCACCGCCCGCATGGCGTCCCCCCGATGTTCAACTGTGACCGCTTTTCAGCTGTGGTCGGCTTGTGCGCCGCCCAGTCGCCGCTCAGGCGGCCTTCTCCACCTCGCAGCGCAGCGCCCGGGTGTAGACCTTCAGCAACCGGCTGTACTCGGCCCGCTCCGAAGGCCGCAGTGCCCGGCCCGCCCGGGCCCGCAGAAAGACGCGAATCGCCTCGTTGGCCTGATCGGTGGAGGAGGTGGTCAGTAAGCCGGGTTGTTGAGTAGGAGTCGGACGCATGCCATAAGACTAGATGCCCCTACCGACAACGGCACCGGCGTAAACCGCCCAACAGCGGTGTTACCGCCGGTATGTGAGGAACGCCGCATCGTCCGCACGGGTGTTCCCCCTCCATGCCCCCATGGCATATGCCCCGCCACGGCCGGGGTATGCCTCCTGGAGCCCACGGTGCTCGGCAGCCGCTTCTCCATCAGCTCCGACCAGCGGTTTGCGGCCCGACGAGGATCACTTCGAGAGTGCGGGGGCCGTGGACGCCTTCGACGCGGTCGAGTTCGATATCGCTGGTCGCGGACGGGCCCGAGATCCAGGTCAACGGGCGGGCCGGGTCGAGGCGTTCGAGCGCCTCCGGGACGGAACCCACGACCTGGTCCGGGACGCGGATCACACAGATGTGGTGGTCGGGCACCAGGGTGATATGGCGTCGTCCCTGGTCGGGGGCGGCGTCCAGGACCACCGTGCCGGTCTCCGCGATGGCCACCGCGCAGGCCGTCACCACGCTGGAGACCGCGTCCAGGTCGTGCGGAGTCAGCTCCGCCGCGTCCGGAACCCGGCGCACCGCGTCGGGGACGTCGGACAGCCAGGAGGCGGGGAGGCCCGGGGGCACGGCCACGCTGGTCGCGCCGCGGTCGGCGAGGAGACGGGCGATCAGGGCCGGGAGGGACGGGGCGCCAGGGGCGCCGGGGGCCTCGGGGGCGCCGGTGTGGTCGGGGGTGTCGGCGCGGTGGACGATCGCGCGGTAGTCGGCCAGGTGCTCCGCGAGGAGGTCCACGGTCTCGGCGGAGCCGCGGTCGCCGTGGACGCGGTGGTAGGTGCGCTCGACCGGCACCTCACCGGGCGTCTCGGCGCGCGGCACATCGGCCAGGGCGCGGCGGATGCGGGCCATGACCAGGGCACGGGAGCCGAGGCCGGGGGCACCTGGGGCGTGGGGGCCGGGGTCCTGGGTGCTCCGCGTGCCGGGGGCGTGGGCGCCCTGGGCGCCGGGGTTGCCGGGGTCGTCGGGGTTCCGGGAGCCGGGGTCTCGCGGGGTCATGTGGTCTTCCTTCCCTCCGTGCGGCTCCCGCCCCGGGTGCGCTGCCACCAGTCGCGGAACGACTCCTCCGGCACGCTCGGCAGCTCACGCGTATCGCTCCACGCCCGCCCGGGACCGGGCAGCCGGCGCGGATGGAAGCGGCGGGTGCGGGAGGCCAGGCGCTGGCCGGTGCGCAGCACCAGGGGGTGGTCCAGGGCCCAGCGGGCGGCGCGCATCGCGGCACGCTCGGCGGCGTGGCCCTTGGCGGGTTTGATGACCGCACGGGTGCCGCGGACGGAGGCGGGCCCGCCCTCGACCACGCGCTCACGCAGATGGACCAGGACCTCCGGGATGTCGATGGCCACCGGGCACACCTCGTAGCACGCCCCGCACAGGGACGACGCGTACGGCAGCGAGGCGTCCACCTCGCTCTGGGTGCCGCGCAGTTGGGGGGTGAGGATCGCGCCGATCGGCCCCGGATACGCCGATCCGTAGGCGTGGCCGCCCGCCCGCTCGTACACCGGGCACACATTGAGACACGCCGAGCAGCGGATGCAGCGCAGCGCCTGGCGGCCCACGGTGTCGGCGAGGGTGTCGGTGCGGCCGTTGTCCAGCAGCACCAGATGGAAGGTGCTCGGCCCGTCCGCGTCCGTGGTGCCGGTCCAGGTGGAGGTGTACGGGTTCATCCGCTCGGCGGTCGAGGAGCGGGGCAGGAGCTGGAGGAAGACCTCCAGGTCCTGGAAGGTGGGGACGATCTTCTCGATGCCCACGACGGAGATCAGCGTCTCGGGGAGGGTCAGGCACATCCGCCCGTTGCCCTCGGATTCCACGACCACGAGTGTGCCGGTCTCCGCGACCATGAAGTTGGCGCCGGAGATCCCCACCTTGGCGTTCAGGAACTTCTCGCGGAGGTGTAGCCGCGCGGCCTCCGCCAGGTCGGCGGGCGCGTCGGTCAGCCCCTCCGGGGCCGGGCGGCCCCACTGGGCCATCTTCGCCGCGAAGATGTCGCGGATCTCGCCCCGGTTGCGGTGGATCGCGGGCACGAGGATGTGGGAGGGGAGGTCGTCGCCGAGCTGCACGATCAGCTCGGCGAGATCGGTCTCGTACGCCGTGATCCCGGCCGTGGCGAGCGCGTTGTTCAGACCGATCTCCTGCGTGGCCATCGACTTGACCTTGACGACCTCGCGTTCGCCCGTCGCCCGCACCAGCTCCGTGACGATGCGGTTCGCCTCGTCCGCGTCCGCCGCCCAGTGCACATGGCCACCGGCCGCCGTGACCGCGCTCTCCAGCCGCTCCAGATAGTGGTCGAGATGGCGCAGCGTACGGTCCTTGATGGCCGCGCCCGCGGCGCGCAGCCGCGACCAGTCGTCCAGTTCGGCCACCGCCGAGGCGCGCTTGGCGCGGATGGTGTGCGTGGCGTGGCGGAGGTTGGCGCGCAGCTGGGTGTTGCGGGTCGAGGCGTCGGCGGCCGTCGGGAAGGCGGGCATCCCGAGGTAGGTGGCCTGATGGGGTGCGTTCACCAGACGTCTCCTTCCGTGCTGGCCAGGATCTCGGCGAGGTGGATGGGACGGACCGTGGATCCCTGGCGGGCGAGTGTGCCGCCGATGTGCATCTGGCAGGAGTTGTCGAGCGTGCACACGGCCTCGGCGCCGGTCGCCGTGATGTTGCGCGCCTTGTCCGCCCCCATGGCCGCCGAGACCGCCGCGTTCTTGACGGCGAACGTACCGCCGAAGCCGCAGCACTCCTCGGCGCCCGGCAGCTCCACCAGGTTCAGCCCCCGCACGGCGGCGAGGAGCGAGCGCGGGCGGTCGCCGAGCCGCAGCATCCGCAGCCCGTGGCAGGTGGGGTGGTAGGTCACGGTGTGCGGGTAGTACGCACCGACATCGGTGACCTTCAGGACGTCGGTGAGGAATTCGGTGAGCTCGTACGTCTTGGGGACGGCCTCGGCCGCCGCCTCCGCGAGCTCCTGGCCGCGCCCCTCGGCGGCGGCCTTGGCACCCATCCGGGGGTAGTTGTCGCGCACCATCGCCGCGCACGACCCCGAGGGGGTCACCACGTATTCATAGTCCCGGAACGCCCTGGCGTAGCGGAGCAGCAGCGGTTCGGTCTGGTGGCGGTAGCCGGTGTTGAACTGCGGCTGGCCGCAGCAGCTCTGCCCGTCCGGGAAGCCGACCTCCACACCGAGCCGTTCGAGGAGCGTGACCACGGCCTGGCCGGTGCGTGGATAGAGGGTGTCGTTGACGCAGGTGATGAAGAGCGCTACGCGCACGGTTCCTCCTCGTCGCCCTGGCCGGTGGCGGCCCCTGTGACCTGCGCGTCCCCCAACCGGGCGGCTGCCCGGTCCCACGCCGAATGATCACCTGTGGGCTCATACTGCCTCAGCGGCTGGGTGCTGTGAAGCAGCGCGCGCAAGTCGGTCAGACCACCGGTGATCGCTCCGGCCGTCCGGGCCTGGACCAGTACGTTTCCCAGGGCCGCCGCCTCGGCCGGGCCCGCGACGACGGGGAGTCCGCAGGCGTCGGCGGTGAGCTGGCACAACAGTGTGTTGTGCACCCCGCCGCCGACGATGTGCACGGTGCGGACCGTACGGCCGGACAGACGGGTGGCGTCCTCGATCGCCCGGCGGTGTGCCAGGGCCAGGGAGTCCAGGACGCAGCGGGTGGTCTCGGCCGGGGTGCGGGGGACGGGCTGGCCGGTGCGGCGGCAGGCGTCGGCGATGCGGTCGGGCATATGGTCCGGGGCGATGAAGGCGGGGTCGCCGGCGTCGACCACGGAGCGGAGGGGGGTGGCTCGGGCCGCCTCTTGGAGCAGCGCGGTGAGGTCCGTGCCGGCGCCTCGGGTGTGCTCGGCGTTCCAGGTGCGGACGCACTCCTGGAGCATCCACAGGCCCATGATGTTGCGCAGGTAGCGGACCGTGCCGTCCACGCCCAGCTCGTTCGTGAAGTTCGCCGCGCGGCTCGCCTCCGTGAGCACCGGCGCGTCCAGTTCGAGCCCGGCGAGGGACCAGGTGCCGGTGGCGATGTACGCGAAGTCGGGTGTGGTGGCCGGGACGCCGACGACGGCGGACGCGGTGTCGTGCGAGCCGACGGCGGTTACGGGGACGGGGCCGGCGAGCCCCGTTTCGGCGAGGACTTCCGGGCGCAGGGTTCCGGCGGGGTCGCCCGGGTGGCGCAGCGGCGGGAAGAGCGACAGATCGATGCCCAGGGCCGCTGCCACGGGGGTGGCCCAGCCGCGGGTACGGGGGTCGATCAGCTGGGTGGTGGACGCGTTCGTCAGTTCGGTGCCGAGCTCGCCGGTCAGCCAGTACGAGATGAGGTCGGGGATGAGGAGGAGGCGGTGGGCGGCGGTGCGGGCGGAGGTGCCCTGGGCCGCCATGAGCTGGTAGATGGTGTTGAAGGGGAGGTGCTGGATGCCGGTGGCGGCGTAGAGGGCCCGGGGCGGGAGCGCCGCCGCGACCCTCTCGGCGGCGCCGGTGGTGCGGGTGTCGCGGTAGTGCACGGGGTTGGCGAGCAGGGTGCCGTCGGCGGCCAGCAGTCCGTAGTCCACGGCCCAGGTGTCGATGCCGATGCTGGTCAGGCGGTTGTGCGCGGTGTGCGCCGCGGCCGCGTTCAGCCCTTCGAGCACGCCCTGGTACAGGGACAGGACGTTCCAGTGCAGGGTGCCCAGGACGCGGGTGGGCTGGTTGGGGAAGCGGTGCGCCTCGTGGAGGGTCAGCCGGTCGGGGGCGACCTCGCCGACGATGACGCGGCCGCTGGACGCACCGAGGTCCACGGCGGCGAAGCAGTGTTCTGTGGTGGGCACGTGGACCTCGTGGTGGGTGGGGCGCGTGGGTGGTTGCTGTGGTTCGTACGGGCGGGGGCCGGGGCCTCCGGGGCGGGGCCCTGGACCGTATATTTACGGCGCCGACGGCCGTTGAGCGTTGGGTTGGCCGGAGATTGGCGCCACAAATACGCCCCTGGCCTTCGGCATGGGGAACCCCGAGCGTCCAGGACCCCACCCCTGCGACCCCGTCCCCTCACGCGCGTGTCAGCGCAGGAACGCCGCCGCGACCCCCGCGTCGACCGGGATGTGCAGACCCGTGGTGTGGGTCAGATCGCCGCCCACGAGTGCGAAGACCGCGTTCGCCACATGGGCCGGGAGTACTTCGCGCTTGAGCAGGGTGCGCTGGGCGTAGAACTCGCCCAGCTTCTCTTCGGGGACGCCGTAGACCGCCGCGCGCTGTGCGCCCCAGCCGCCTGCGAAGATGCCGCTGCCCTGGACGACGCCATCGGGGTTCACACCGTTGACACGGATGCCGTGCTCGCCCAATTCGGCGGCGAGGAGGCGGACTTGGTGGGCCTGGTCGGCCTTGATGGCGGAGTACGCGATGTTGTTCGGGCCCGCGAACACCGCGTTCTTGGAGGTGATGTACACGATGTCACCGCCCATGTTCTGGGCGATGAATGTCTTTGCGGCCTCGCGGGATGCCAGGAAGCTGCCTCGCGCCATGATGTCGTGCTGGAGGTCCCAGTCCTCGGTGGTTGTTTCGAGGAGGGGCTTGGAGATGCTGATCCCGGCGTTGTTGATGAGGATGTCCACGCCGCCGAAGTCCAGCGCGGCTTGGGCGAATGCCGACTTGATCTGTTGTTCCGAGGTGACGTCGGCGGTTACGGCGGTGGCCTTGTCCGGGCCGCCCAGTTCTTGTGCGACGGCCGTGGCCGAGTCCGCGTTGTTATCCGCGACCACTACGCATGCGCCCTCGGCCACGAGGCGGTGGGCGATCGCCTTGCCGATGCCTGAGCCCGCGCCGGTCACCAGGGCGATACGGGTCGCGAGGGGCTTCGGCTGCGGCATGCGCCGGAGCTTGGCCTCTTCGAGCGCCCAGTACTCGATGCGGAACTTCTCCGACTCCTCGATGGGGGAGTAGGTGGAGACGGCTTCCGCACCGCGCATGACATTGATCGCGTTGATGTAGAACTCGCCCGCCACGCGGGCTGTTTGCTTGTCCTTGCCGTAGCTGAACATGCCGATGCCGGGTATCAGCACGATGGCGGGGTCCGCGCCGCGCATGGCGGGGGAGTCTGGAGTGGCGTGGCGTTCGTAGTAGGCCGCGTAGTCGGTGCGGTACTCGGCGTGGAGCTCCTTGAGACGGGTGATCGTCTCGTCCAGGGGCGTATCCGGGGGAAGGTCGAGGACCAGGGGGCGGACCTTCGTACGGAGGAAGTGGTCCGGGCAGGAGGTGCCGAGGGCCGCGAGGCGTGGGTGTTCGGCGCGGGAGATGAAGTCCAGGACGGTGCCGGAGTCCGTGAAGTGGCCGACCTGGGGGCGGTCCGTGGAGGCCAGACCGCGGATCACGGGAGCCAGGGCGGCGGCTCGGGCGCGACGCTCGGACTCGGGCGGGGTGGGGTGGATGACCGGGCCGAACGGATCCGCCTTGCCGCGTGTGGTGAGGAACTCCTCGGCGGTGCGGATGATGCGGAGGGAGTTCGCCTCGCATTCGGCGGAGGTGGCGCCCCAGGCGGTGATGCCGTGGCCGCCGAGGACGCAGCCGATGGCCTGCGGATTGGCCTTCTTGACGGCGGCGATGTCCAGGCCCAGCTGGAAGCCGGGGCGGCGCCAGGGCACCCACACGACGCGGTTGCCGAAACACTCCTTGGTGAGCGCCTCACCGTCGGCCGCGCAGGCGAGGGCGATACCGGAGTCGGGGTGGAGGTGGTCGACATGGGCGGCGTCGACCAGGCCGTGCATGGCGGTGTCGATGGACGGCGCGGCGCCACCCTTGCCATGCAGGCAGTAGTCGAAGGCCGCGACCATCTCGTCCTCGCGCTCCACCCCCGGGTAGACCCCGGTGAGGGCCCGGAGCCGGTCCAGACGGAGCGCGGCGAGGCCGGAGTGGGTGAGCGTACCCAGATCGCCACCGGAGCCCTTGACCCACATCAACTCGACGTCCCGCCCCGTGACGGGATCGATCGCCGTGCCCTTGGCGGAGGTGTTCCCGCCCGCGTAGTTGGTATTGCGAGGATCGGCGCCCAAGCGATGCGAACGCTCCAGCAGCGCGGCCGCCTCGGAGTGAGGTTCTGCGGTCATGTCGTCCTCATGGTGTCAGTGGCCCTGTCTCAGCGAATGCGATGAAGCGAGGCGCGCCCCCCGCGCAAGTCCGCCCCGGGGGCGGACCCGGGCCCGGGGCGGCCGGTCGGGCGAATGTGGCGCCCCGGGGGTTTGGGGGCGGAGCCCCCGCCGGGGTTCGGGGCGGAGCCCCGAGGGGGGCCGGGGGCTCCGCCCCCGGTTTTCCGGGAAGCACACGGCGCCAAGGCGCTACGCGCCCCACCCCGCCTGCCGTCCCCCCACCCGCTCCGCCACGATCCGCTCCGCCCACCCCGAGTCCCGGTACGCCCCCATCGGGTCGGGGTCGATGCCCAGTTCCTCGCGGACCTCGGCGAGCAGCGGCCGTACGTCGGTGTTGTACGCGTCCATCAGGACCGCGTTGGCACCGAGGACGTCCCCGCCGCGCTGGGCCGCCGCGAGGGCGTCGCGGTCGACCAGGAGCGCCTTGGCCGTGGCCTCCTGGACGTTCATGACGGAGCGGATGATCGCCGGGATCTTGGGCTCGATGTTGTGGCACTGGTCGAGCATGAAGGCGACCCCCGAGGTCAGCCCGCCGCCGCGGACCACCTCGTACATGATGCGGAAGAGCTGGAAGGGGTCGGCGGCGCCCACCATCAGGTCGTCGTCCGCGTAGAAGCGGGAGTTGAAGTCGAAGGCGCCGAGCTTCTTCTCGCGCAGGAGGAGGGCGACGATGAACTCGATGTTGGTGCCGGGGGCGTGGTGGCCGGTGTCCACGCAGACCTGGGCCTTGGGCCCCAGCTTGAGGCAGTGGGCGTAGGCGGTGCCCCAGTCGGGCACGTCCGTGGCGTAGAAGGCGGGCTCGAAGAACTTGTACTCCAGCAGCATGCGCTGCTCCTCGCCGAGCCGCTCGTAGACGGCGCTCAGCGCCTCGGCGAGGCGGTCCTGACGGGCCGCGATGTCATCCTGCCCGGGATAGTTCGTGCCGTCGGAGAACCAGAGCTTGAGATCGCGGGAGCCGGTGGCGTCCATGATGTCGACGCACTCCAGGAGGTGGTCCAGCGCCTTGCGGCGGACCGCGGGGTCGGGATGGGTGACCGAGCCCAGCTTGTAGTCGTCGTCCTGGAAGACGTTGGAGTTGATGGCGCCCAGTTTCAGTCCGCGTTCCTCCGCGTATTTGGCGAGCGCCCCGTAGTCCTCCACCGTGTCCCAGGGGATGTGGAGGGCGACGGTGGGTGCCACTCCGGTGAAGGTGTGCACCTGGGCGGCGTCGTCCAGCTTTTCCTGGGGGGAGCGCGGCACACCGGGCTGGGCGAAGACCTTGAAGCGGGTTCCGGAGTTGCCGTACGCCCATGACGGCGTCTCGACCGCCTGGCTCTTGAGGGCCGCCTTCACGGCTGGAACGTCAGACATGAATCTCCTTCATGAAACGATTCAAGAAACCTAGCCGCGCGGTCCGCCACGCGTCAAGAAGTGGTGCGTCCCCGACCCCGCGGCGAACACCGCGCAGCCGTCCGCCAGTCGCAGGAAGCGTGCGCCGCGGCTGGTCACATCCGCCGCGCGGCGCGCGGGGACCCAGACCTCTGCGGTGGTGTTGACCGGGATGGACACCGTGAGGCTGAAGTCCTCGCCCTGCGACCAGCGGGTGGTGACCGGGCCGTGCGGGGAGTCGTAGCGGCCCTCGGCGGAGCGCACTTCGCCGCCGGGGCGGGGCCGGATGAGGATCTCTCGGAAGCCGGGGGCGGCGGGGGCGATCCCGGTGATGTTCTGGTACATCCACTCGCCGACCGAGCCGTAGGCGTAGTGGTTGAAGGAGTTCATCCCGACGTCCTGGAAGCTGCCGTCCGGTTTGATGGAGTCCCAGCGCTCCCACATCGTGGTCGCCCCCCGGTCGATCTGGTACCCCCAGGAGGGGAAGGTGCGCTGGTGGAGCAGGCGGTAGGCGACGTCGGTGTGACCGGTCCCGGTGAGGGTCGGAAGCAGCCGCGGGGTGCCGAGGAAGCCGGTGGACAGATGCCAGTCGCGGTCCTGGACGAGGGCCACGAGCCGGTCGGCGGCGGGCTTGCGGAGGTCGGCGGGGAGCAGGTCCATGGAGAGCGCCAGGACGTACGCCGTCTGGGTGTCGCCCTTGACCCTGCCGTCGGCGGAGACATAGGCGCGGTTGAAGGCCGCCTTGATACGGACCAGGAGGTCTTCGTACGGGGCCGGGTCCTCGCCCAGGACGTGTGCGGTGCGGGCGACGAGGTCGGTGGCGTGTGCGAAGTAGGCGGTGGCGATGACGTCCTTGGGGGTGTCCGCCTCGACGCTGAGCCAGTCGCCGTAGCCCTCGGCGGGCCGCAGCAGATCGGTGCTGTGCCGCTCCAGGTAGGTGATCCAGCGCCGCATGGCCGGCCAGTTCTCGCGCAGCACCCGGGTGTCGCCGTACGCCTGGTAGAGGTTCCAGGGCACGGTCACCCCGGCGTCGCCCCAGCCCGCCGCGCCGTTGCCGACGTCGCCGAGGTGGGGTGCCACATCGGGGAAGGAGCCCTCCTCGGTCTGGCCGTCGCGCAGGTCCTGGAGCCACTTGGTGAGGAAGCGGGCGGACTCCACGGTGTAGGCGGCGGTGCTGGAGAACACGTTGATGTCGCCGGTCCAGCCGAGCCGTTCGTCCCGCGCCGGGGTGTCGGTGGGGATGGAGAGGAAGTTGCCGCGCAGCCCCCAGGTGATGTTGGAGTGCAGCTGGTTGAGCATCGCCGAGTCGGTGTGGAAGGACATCGTGAACGGGGCGTCGGTGTGCATGACCCGGCCGGTGACCGCGTCGAGGGGAGGCTTTCCGGGGTAGCCGGTGACCTCGACGTAGCGGAAGCCGTGGAAGGTGAAGCGCGGCTCGTAGGTCTCGGGGCCGCCGCCCTTGAGGGTGTAGGTGTCGACGGGACGGGCGGTGCGCAGATTGGGCGTGTAGGCGGTGCCATCCGGGCCCAGTACCTCGGCGTGGCGGATCCGGACCTTGCGGCCGGCCGGGCCGGAGACGGTGAGGCGGACGCTGCCGACCATGTTCTGGCCCAGGTCGAAGAGGTGGACACCGGGGGCGGGTTCGGTGACCTCGACCGGCTTGAGCTCGCGTTCCACCCGGGTCGGGGCGTCGGTCTGGGCCACGACCTCGGCCGTGATGTCCGCGGCCGTGACGGCGGGCTGCCAGCCGGTGTCGTCGAAGCCCGGTGAGGTCCAGCCCGGGGTCTCCTTACGGGCGTCGTACTCCTCGCCCATTAGCAGATCGGCCGTCAGCAGCGGGCCGGTGGCCGCGCGCCACTGCTGGTCGGTGGTGATGCGCTCGGTGCTGCCGTCGGTGTACGTGACCTCCAGCTGGGCGAGCACCGCGGGGTGGTCGCCGTAGCGGCCCTGGCCGAACCAGGCGATGTTCCCGGCGTACCAGCCGGGCGCGAGGGTCACCCCGAGGGCGTTGGCCCCGCGACGGAGGGCGTCGGTGACGTCGTAGGTCTGGTACGCCACGCGCTTGCGGTAGTCGGTCCAGCCGGGCGCCAGTTGGTCGCGGCCGACGCGGACGCCGTTGAGGTGGGCTTCGTAGAGGCCCAGCGCCGTGGAGTGGAGCCGGGCGCGTGCGACGGGCTTGGTGAGCCGGAAGGTGCGCCGGAGTTGGGCGGGGGACTGGAGGGGGAACACCCTGCCCCAGGGGCCGCTGCCCCAGGGTGCCAGCTCCTTGGCGGTGGCCCAGCCGCTGTCGTCGTAGTCCGGATCCGCCCAGCCGGCGGGCGGTTCGGCGTCGGTCGTGCGCCAGGTGGCGTCCGTGTGGTGGTGGGTGGTGGTGCCGTCCTCGGTGGTGAGCTCCAGGGTGGCCAGCAGCCCCGCCGGGCCCCGCTCGGCGTTGGTGGCCGCGATGGCCAGGGTGGCGGCGCCCCGGCGCAGGAATTCGGTGATGTCGACGGTGACCGGATGGCTCCACGCCTTGAGCACGCCCAGCGCCTTGCGGGCGGCGACCTCCGTGCCGTTCACCTGGGCGGTGAAGCCGTCGTCGGCCGCCACCACCAGCCGGGCGCGGCGGATGGCGCCCGCGGCGTGGACGGAGCCGCGGAACCACCGGGTGGCCGCGGGGGCGTCGGCGGCCGGATCCCCTTCGGGGAACCAGATCCAGGAGGCGCCGTCCAGGGCCGGGGGCGCGGTCAGCGCGGCGGGCGCGGTGATCCAGCGGGCCCGCCACCGCTCGGCGCCCAGCAGTCCGGTCTCCCACCAGGCGGGGGCGGACCACGGGGAGGGGCGGCCGTGGCCGTCCCAGACCCGCACCGACCAGTGGTACCGGGTGCTCGGGCGCAGGGCCGGACCGTCGTAGGGGACCAGGACCGACTGGTGTGCTGCCGTCCTGCCGCTGTCCCAGACGTCGGGGTCGCCGAGCCGGTCGGGGGAAGTGGCGACCCGGATGTGGTACGCGCTCTGCACCTGGTCGTTCGCGTCCGAGTCGAGGACCCAACTCAGGCGGGGGCGGGGGGTGTCGAGGCCGAGCGGATGGGGTGCGTACTCCACCGTCGTGCTCCGGACCCGCAGCCCGGCGCCGGGCCGTTCCCCGGCGGTGGCGGACGGGGTGAGTGCGGGCAGACCCGTGAGGGCCGTACCGGTGGCGGCGGTGGTGGCGAGCAGGTGGCGTCTGCTGATCACGAGCGTCCTCCAGTGACGACTGGGTACGGCTGGGTACGGCTGGATTTCCAGGAACGGTTGACCGAGTCACGCAGGAACGGTTGGCCGGGCCACGCGGGAACGGTTGGCCGGGCCACGAAGACGAGAGAGACGAAAAACGATTCAACCCAAGGCGCCTGGACCGTAGGGCCGGACGTCAGGGTGCGTCAAGGGGGCTGAATCGATATGGGCATATCCCGTGCGCACCCCCTTGACGGCCGCATAGTGCAGGGCTAGCTTCCCGGAATCCGGCATTGAAACATTTCATTTATTGCCCCTGCGTACGCGTCAGGAGACTCCGTGAGCCAGCCTGCTACGACCGGTGTGCCGGTCCTCGCCCTCGAGGGGGTGAACAAATCCTTCGGCGCCGTACGGGCCCTCCGGGACGTCTCGCTCGAGCTCTTCGCCGGTGAGGCCCATGCCCTGGCCGGTGAGAACGGGGCGGGCAAGTCCACGCTCATCAAAACCCTCGCCGGGGTGCACCGGCCCGACTCCGGCCGGGTGCTGCTGGACGGCGAGCCGGTGGTCTTCCACGGCCCCGCCGGAGCGCGTGACGTCGGCATCGCCGTCATCTACCAGGAGCCGACGCTCTTCCCCGATCTGTCCATCGCCGAGAACATCTTCATGGGCCGTCAGCCCCGCCGGGCGCTCGGCCGGATCGACCACAAGGCGGTACGGACCTCCACCGCCGCCCTGATGGCGCGGCTCGGCGTCGAACTCGACCCGGACCGGCCCGCCAGGGGCCTGTCCATCGCCGATCAGCAGATCGTCGAGATCGCCAAGGCGCTCTCCTTCGACGCCCGGGTGCTGATCATGGACGAGCCGACGGCGGCGCTCACCGGAAGCGAGACCGCCCGGCTCTTCTCGGTGGTCGAGACGCTGCGCGCCGAGGGCGCCGCCGTGCTGTTCATCTCCCACCGCCTGGAGGAGATCTTCGAACTCTGCCAGCGGGTCACGGTCCTGAGGGACGGCCGGTGGGTGGCCTCCGAGCCGCTGGCGGGGCTGACCCAGGACGATCTCGTCCGCCGCATGGTGGGCCGGGACCTGGCCGAGCTCTACCCCAAACAGGACAGCCGGGTCGGCGAAACCGCGCTGTCGGTGCGGCGGCTGACCCGTGAGGGCGTCTTCCGGGACGTCTCCTTCGATGTGCGGCGCGGTGAGATCGTCGCGCTCGCCGGGCTGGTCGGCGCCGGGCGCACCGAGGTCGCCCAGGCCGTCTTCGGGGTGGACCGGGCGGACGCGGGCGAGGTGCGGGTCGGCGGGTCGGCGCTGCGGCCCGGTTCGCCGACCGCCGCCATGGACGCCGGGCTCGCGCTCGTCCCCGAGGACCGGCGCCAGCGGGGCCTGGTGATGGAGATGTCCATCGAACGCAACATCGGGCTCACCGGCCTGGACCGGCTGGGCCGCGCGGGGCTGGTGAAACGGGCGCTGGAGCGCGGCCGCGCGGCCGACTGGGCGGTCCGGCTCCAACTGAAGTACGGCAGCCTCGCCGACCACGTCGGGGTGCTCTCCGGCGGCAATCAGCAGAAGGTCGTGCTCGCCAAGTGGCTGGCCACCGAGCCCACGGTGCTCATCGTCGACGAGCCCACGCGCGGGATCGACGTGGGCACCAAGGCCGAGGTGCACCGGCTGCTGTCGTCGCTGGCCGCCGATGGCCTCGCGGTGCTGATGATCTCCTCCGATCTGCCCGAGGTGCTGGGCATGGCCGACCGGGTCCTGGTGATGCACGAGGGTCGGCTGGTCGCCGAGATCCCGCGCGCCGAGGCCACCGAGGAGTCGGTGATGGCCGCCGCGACCGGGCTCACGGATGGCGCCGATGGCGCCGGTGAGGCCGGTGAGGCCGGTGAGGCCGACGCCACCGGGCTCCCCCGCGACGCCGACGCGACCGGGCCCACTGGCGACCCCGCGGCGATCGGGCACACCGACGCCACCGGTGACACGGGCGCCAACGGGCCCACCGGCGCCACTGGGCCCACCGGGGCCACCGGCACGAGCGGGCACCCCCACGCCACCGGTGACACGGGCGCTACCGGGCCCACCGGCGCCACCGCAGAAGGGACCCGCACGTGAGCGTGACCATCGAGAAACCCGAGAAACCAGACCAGCCCGCCGCCGCGCCGGAGACGGCACGCTCGGCGCGCTCGCTCGTCGACGCCGTCTTCCGCGCCCGGGAGATCAGCATCGCCGGGGCCCTCGTCCTGCTGGTGCTGTTCACATGGATCGCCGAGCCGCGCTTCCTCAATGACCAGGGCATCAAGGACCTGCTGCTCAACGCAGCGATCCTGGTGCTGCTCGCGGTCGGGCAGTCGGTGGTGGTCATCACCCGCAACATCGATCTGTCGGTCGGCTCCGTGGTGGGCCTGTCCGCCTTCGCCTGCGGGAAGTTCGTCTCCGGCACCGACCACGGGGTGCTGACGGTCCTGGCTCTCGGCATCCTCGTCGGCGCGGCCTGCGGCATCGTCAGCGGTGCGCTGGTGAGCTTCGGGCGGGTGCCCGCGCTGGTGGTGACCCTCGGAATGCTCTACATCATCCAGGGCGTCGACTACTGGTGGGCGCAGGGGGAGCAGATCAACGCGGCCGATGTGCCGCAGCCCGTGCTGGACCTCGGCAGCGGCAGCGTGCTGGGCATTCCGTACCTGCCGCTGATCGCCTTCGCGGCGCTCGCCGGGACCGCGTACGTCCTGCGCACCTACCGCGCGGGCCGTGAGCTGCACGCCATCGGCTCCAGCCCGGAGGCCGCCCGGCTGGCCGGGGTGCCGATCCGGCGGCGGGTGCTCGCCGCGTATCTGTTCTCCGGCGCCGTCTCGGGCTTCGCGGGCGCGCTGTGGCTGGCCCGCTTCGGCACCGTCGTCGCGGACAACGCCCACGGCTGGGAGCTGACCGTGGTCAGCGCGGTGGTGGTCGGTGGCGTCGCCATCGTCGGCGGCACCGGCACCGTGTGGGGTGCCGCGCTGGGCGCGCTGCTGCTCACCACCATCGGCAGCGCCCTGGCCGTGCTGAAGGTCGACTCCTTCTGGCAGGACGCCATCGCCGGTGCGCTGCTGCTGGCGGCCATCAGCGTGGACCGGATCGTGAGGGTGCGCATGACCCGTGCGCTGAGGAAGAGGAGCGCCCGATGAAGCTCAGGTGGGACACCGCCGTCGGGGTGCTGCTGGTGGCCGTCTTCCTCACCGGCCTCGGCACCACGGACGGCTTCGCGAGCCACGACAACCTCGCCTTCGCCTTCAACGACATCGCCGAGGTGGCGCTGATGGCGCTGCCGATGACGCTGCTGGTGGTGGCCGGGCAGGTGGATCTGTCGGTGGCCTCGATGCTCGGTCTTGGCAGCGCGCTCACCGGCCAACTGTGGGACGCGGGCTGGGCGTTCGAGACCATCGTGCCGATCGTGCTGCTGGTCGGGGTGGCCGGCGGGCTGCTCAACGGCTGGCTGGTCACCCGGGTCGGGCTGCCCTCGCTCGCCGTCACCATCGGGACGCTCGCCCTCTACCGGGGGCTGGCCTCGGTGGTGCTCGGCACGGGCGCCATCACCGACTTCCCCGAGACGTACGCCAAGTGGGCCGTGGACACCACCACCGTGCCCGGCACCTTCCTCACCTATCCGGTGGCGCTGTTCATCGTGCTGGCCGTCATCGCCGCCGTGGTGCTGCACGCCACGGGCCTGGGCCGGTCGCTGTTCGCCATCGGCGCCCAGGAGGACGCCGCGTACTTCGCGGGCATCCGCGTCAAACGCGTCAAGCTGCTGCTGTTCGTCGTCAGCGGGCTGATCTCGGCCTTCGCGGGGGTGGTGTTCACCCTGCGGTACGGCAGCGCACGGGCCGACAACGGCCAGGGCTTCGAAATGCTCGTCATCGCCTCCGTCCTGCTCGGCGGGGTCGACTTCGACGGCGGGAAGGGCACGCTGTTCGGCGCCGTGGCCGGGGTGCTGCTCATCGGCGTCCTGAAGAATCTGCTGACCCTCAACGACGTGGCCAACGAGGTCCAGGTGATCGTCACCGGGCTGCTGCTGGTGGCCTCAGTCCTCACCCCCCGTCTGATCACCACCGTGAGCGCCTGGCGTCACCGGCGCGCCGCCGCCTCGACCAGCTGATCCGCGCACCCCACGCACCCCACGACCCCACGCACCTCGAAAGGTCCCTCCATGATGAGCTTCCCCGGACGCCGCGCCGCCACCGCCGCCGCGGTCTGTGCCCTGGCCGTGGCCCTGGCCGGCTGCGGCGGCACCACCAAGAAGGACAACGACAACGGCGGCGCCGCCAGGAGCGACGCCAAGGCCGACCCCGACGCGCCCCTGAAGAAGGGCCTCAAGCTGGCCTTTCTGCCCAAGCAGATCAACAACCCCTACGAGAAGCTCGTCGACGAGGCGGGGATCGCGGCCGTCGGGGAGTTCGGCGGCAAGGGCAAGGAGGTCGGCCCGTCCGACGCCAGCGCCTCCTCTCAGGTGTCCTACATCAACACCCTGATCCAGCAGCGGCAGGACGCCATCCTGATCGCGGCCAACGACCCCAACGCGGTGTGCGGCCCGCTCAAGCAGGCCATGAAGAAGGACATCAAGGTGGTGGCGTACGACTCCGACACCGCCCCGGCCTGCCGTCAGCTCTTCATCAACCAGGCCAGCTCCGAGGAGATCGGCCGCAGCCAGGTCCAGCACCTCGCCAAGCAGCTGGACTACAAGGGCCAGATCGCGATCCTCTCCGCGACCCAGAACGCCACCAACCAGAACACCTGGATCCGCTTCATGAAGGACGAGCTGAGCAAGCCCGCCTACAAGAACATGAAGCTGGTCAAGACGGTGTACGGGGACGACGACGACCAGAAGTCCTTCCAGGAGACCCAGGGCCTGCTCAAGGCATACCCCAAGCTGAAGGGCATCATCGCGCCCACCACGGTCGGCATCGCCGCGGCCGCCCGCTACATCAGCGGCTCCTCGTACAAGGGCGAGGTCGTGCTGAACGGACTCGGCACGCCCAACCAGATGCGCAAGTACGTCAAGGACGGCACCGTCGAGCAGTTCGCGCTCTGGGACCCCAAGAAGCTGGGCTACCTCGGTTCGTTCGCCGCGGCCGCGCTCGCCTCCGGGCAGATCACCGGGGCCGAGGGGGAGAAGTTCAAGGCCGGGAAGCTGGGCGAGTACACGGTCGGCAAGGACGGCGAGGTCATCCTCGGCCCGCCCACCGTCTTCGACAAGGCCAATATCGACAAGTTCCACTTCTGATTCCGAGGCGGTCGGCGATATCGACACAGTCCCGCGCCCCTTCGGGGCGCTGCCGAACCGTAGCGGACTTTCTCCGAAACCGTATGTCCAACGACGCAGAACGGAGACGCCCGGATGAGACCCCTCGCCGCCGTCGCCCTCGCCACCTCCCGGTTCCGCGTCATCGACTTCGCACCCCCCTCCTGACGATGGCACCAGGGGTGGGCATCAAGGAGGTGGCGCGTGCGGCCGGGGTCTCGGTCGGCACCGTCTCCAACGTCATCAACCGCCCGGAGTCGGTGTCCGAGGCCACGCGCGACCGGGTGCAGGCGGTGATCGAGCGCCTGGGCTATGTACGCCAGGAGTCGGCGCGTCAGCTGCGGGCCGGTCACAGCCGGATCATCGCGCTGCTGGTGCTGGACATGGCGAATCCGTTCTTCGTGGACGTCGCGCGGGGTGCGGAGCGGGCGGCGCGGGAGGCGGGGCTGGGGGTGATGGTGTGCAACAGCGCCCAGAGCCCGGATGAGGAGGCCGACTACCTCGGGCTCTTCGCCGAGCAGCGGGTGCGCGGGGTGCTGATGACACCGGCCGATATGACCGGGCGCAACCTCGCCTCGTTCCGGCGGCAGCCCATCCCCTTCGTGCTGGTCGACCGGGTGCTGCCCAGCGCCGAGGGGTGTTCGGTGTCGGTCGACGATGTCACCGGCGGTGAACTCGCCGTCCGCCATCTGCTGGACCTGGGCCATCGCGGCGTGGCCTATGTGAGCGGGCCGATGCGGCTGGCCCAGTGCCGCGACCGCCGCGATGGCGCGCTGCGCGCCCTGGGCGAGCGGGGGCTCGGCGAGTCCGCGCTGCGCCATGTCGAGGTGGAGCGGCTGGACGTGGCCTCGGGCCGGGACGCGGGGGCCCGGCTGCTGGGCATGTCACCGCGGCCGACGGCGGTGTTCTGCGCCAACGACCTGCTGGCCCTCGGGGTGCTCCAGTCGATGTACGGGGCGGGGGTTTCGGTGCCGGGAGAGGTGGCGCTGGTGGGCTACGACGACATCGAGTTCGCGGCGGCGGCCGCGGTGCCGCTGACGTCGGTGCGGCAACCCGCCTTCCGGATGGGTCGTACGGCGGCCGAGCTGCTGATCGAGGAGACGGGGGAGCGGGCCGGGGACCACCGCCACCAGCGGATCGTCCTCCAGCCCGAACTCGTCGTCCGCGGGTCGAGCCTGGTCCGCGCCCGCGGCTGAGGAGGCGGCTGGGCGGGCATCTGGGAGGTGACGGTCCTGCCCGACCGGTCGAACAGAGCACTACGATGTTCCCGCGACCGCGGTAGGTCGCGGGAAGGCGGAGGGCCCGGGTCGTGGGACGCATGGTGGGGATCAAGGACGTCGCGCGGCAGGCGGGAGTGTCGGTGGGCACCGTCTCGAACGTGATCAACCGGCCCGAGATGGTCGCCGAGACCACCCGCGACCGGGTGCAGGCGGTGATCGAGCGCCTGGGCTACGTACGCCAGGAGTCCGCGCGCCAGCTGCGCGCGGGGCGCAGCCGGATCATCGCGCTGTTGGTGCTGGACATGGCGAACCCGTTCTTCGTGGATGTGGCGAGCGGTGCGGAGCGGGCGGCGCGGGAGGCGGGGCTGGGGGTGATGGTGTGCAACAGCGCGCAGAGCCCGGATGAGGAGGCCGACTACCTCGGGCTCTTCGCCGAGCACCGGGTGCGCGGGGTGCTCGTCACCCCGGCCGATGTCACCGGCGGCAACCTGGACGGCTTCCGGCGCCATGACATCCCGTTCGTCTTCGTGGACCGCGAGGTGCCCAGCGCCGAGGGGTGTTCGGTGTCGGTCGACGACATCGAGGGCGGTGCGCTCGCCGGCCGCCATCTGATCGCCCAGGGCCACCGCTCGGTGGTCTACGTCAGCGGTCCGATGCTGCTCCCGCAGTGCCAGGACCGGCGCGCCGGGCTGCTCAGCGCGTTCGCGGAGGAGGGACTGCCCGCGGAGACGATGATCCACATCGAGGCCGAGCGGCTGGACGTGGCCTCCGGCCGGGACGCGGGCGCGCGGCTGCTGGGGATCTCACCGCGGCCGACGGCGGTGTTCTGCGCCAACGACCTGCTGGCCCTGGGGGTGCTCCAGGCCCTCTTCGCGGCCGGGGTTTCGGTGCCGGGGGAGGTGGCGCTGGTGGGGTACGACGACATCGAGTTCGCGGCGGCGGCCGCGGTGCCGCTGACGTCGGTGCGGCAGCCCGCCTTCCGGATGGGGCACACGGCCGCTGAGCTGCTGATCGAGGAGACCGGCGAGGACGCGGACATCCATCACCACCGGCGCATTGTGCTCCAGCCGGAACTGGTGGTCAGGGACTCGACGTTCGCCCCCAAACCGGTGGCTTGACCATCGCCTCGGCGGGGCCGGCCCCCTCGGCACCGTTGTGCACCCCGGGCGGGGCTAAGAGGAATACGCCGGGGCCAGGGGCGATGCCGGAGCGGCGGTCAGCAGCGCCTTGATGTCCCGTACGGCGGTGCGCCCCGCGCGGTTGGCCCCGACCGTGCTGGCCGACGGCCCGTAGCCGACCAGATGCACGCGCGGATCGCGGACCGCCCCGGTCCCCTCGACGGCGATCCCGCCACCCTGTTCGCGCAGCCTCAGCGGGGCGAGGTGGTCGATCGCGGCGCGGAAGCCGGTGGCCCACAGGATCGTGTCCGCCTCGACATGGCGCCCGTCCGCCCAGACCACCCCGTCCGGGGTGATCCGCTCGAACATCGGCAGCCGGTCGAGTATCCCCTGCTCACGGGCGCGCAGCATCGCCTCCGTCAGAGGCAGCCCGGTCACGGACACCACACTCCGCGGCGGCAGGCCCTGCCGTACCCGCTGCTCGACCATCGCCACGGCCTCCCGCCCCTGCACCTCGCCGAACGGCCCCTCGCGGAACACCGGCGGGCGCCGGGTCACCCAGGTCGTCTCGGCGGCCACTTCGGCGATCTCCAGCAGATGCTGCACCCCGGAGGCCCCGCCCCCGACGACGATCACCCGCCGCCCGGCGAACGCCTCTGGCCCGGGGTACTGCGCGGTGTGCAGCTGCCGCCCCCGAAAGGTCTCCTGGCCGGGGTAGCGGGGCCAGAACGGCCGGTCCCAGGTCCCGGTCGCGTTGATCAGCGCCCGTGCGGACCAGGTCCCGGCCGAGGTCTCGACCAGCAGCCGCCCATCGTCCCCGTCCCGTACGGCGGTGACATGCACAGGGCGGACAACCCGCAGATCGAAGGCGCGCTCATAGCGTGTGAAGTACGCGGGGATCACCTCGGACGAGGGCCGCTCGGCATCCGCCTCGTCGGTGGTCAGCCGCATACCGGGCAGGTCGTACATCCCGTGGACCTTGCCGTACGTCAGCGACGGCCACCGGAACTGCCACGCCCCGCCGGGCGCGGGCGCGTGGTCGAGCACCACGAAGCCGGTGCCGGGCTCGTACCCGGCCCGCCGCAGGTGGTAGGCGGCGGACAAGCCCGCCTGCCCGGCACCGATGACCACGACGTCCACGCTGTTGTTCATGCTTCTACTAACTCTGCTCGGGTGCGGTCTCTTCCCGGTCCTCCAGCCGCCGCCCCCGGCTCTCGGCCACCCGCAGCGCGTCATGCAGCGCCTCGGCGAGCCGATGTCCCACAAAGCGCAGCTCAAAGGCGTCGGCCTTGCGGTCCCGGAGCAGCGGCCGGGCATGCCCGAGAAGGTCGGCCCCGGTCTGTAGCTGTACGGCCTCCATCTCGTCGGCCAGCCGGGAGAGGTAGCTGGTGCCGGTGTTGTCGGTGACGAGGAAGCAGGGCTGCCCGTTCAGTCCGGGCCAGGGCAGCAGACGAGGGCGTGATGAAGGCATGAGGGCTCCATGGCGTTCCGAGGTTCGGCTACCGCGAGTGATGGGGCGGTGGCGGAAACAGCTTCACGGTCGTGAGACTTGCTGTGCAAGGGTGATTGAATTTCTCGCTTGAGATGGCATATGTGACCGAGTGGGCTGTTGTCAGAACAAAGCGGGTTCTCGGTGCCAGACTCGGAACTCGCACCACGGCATGGCAGGCTCAACCCACCGGGAGGCATACTCGTGGCAGCGCCAACAGGACCCACGGTCCGTCGCATGCAACTCGGCTGGGAGCTCAAGCGGTTGAGGGACAAGGCCGGATTCACTCTCGCGGAGGCGGTGGACGGGTTGACGTTCTCCCCTTCGAAGCTCCATCGCGTGGAGAACGGGCTGACCGGCCTCAAGACCACCGCGGAGCTGCGGACTTTGCTGGACCGCTACGGAGTCGAGGACGAGGAAGACGTGGACTTCCTGGTCGAGATCCACCGGGACTCGCTCAACCGGGGGTGGTGGTCGCTCTATCGCAGCGTGCTGCCGTCCGGCATGGGGATGTACATCGGGCTGGAGAGCGGTGCTCGGAGCATCCGGGCTTGGCAACCGAATGTGGTCCTCGGGTTGTTGCAGACCGAGCGATACGCCCGTGAGTTGTTTCAGGCGGCGAAGTCCATCGAGGAGACGACGACTGAGTTCGTCGAGCGGCACATCCAGATCCGTATGGAACGTAAGCGGGCCCTCACTCGCAGGGAGGACCCGCTGGAGCTGTGGGTCATCCAGGACGAAGCCTCGCTGCGCCGGGTGGTCGGGAGCCCGGACGTGATGCGCGAGCAGTACGAGGAGATCATCAGGGTCGCTCAACTCGACAACGTGACGGTGCAGATCCTCCCCATGTCCACGCCCACCTACCGTCCAGGTGCCAACTTCACCCTCCTGGAGTTCGGCTCCCCATTGCCGACGGTTGTGCAATCCGACGTCGCCGATGGGTCCGACATCAGCGACAAAGACACCACGATCTGGTCCTTCTCTCGCAGGTTCGAGGGCTTGCGCGCAGCGGCTCTCGCCCCTGTTGAGACACCAGCATTCCTGCAACGACTAGCACGAGAGGTCTGACATGACCCACCGCATAGCATCCGACACCGCACCGGAACGCGCCTGGTTCAAGTCCTCCTACAGTGAGGCGAACGGCACCGCGTGCGTCGAGATCGCCCACCTGCGCCACACCGCTCAGGTCGGCATCCGCGACTCCAAGGACAAGAACGGCCCCGCCCTGGTCGTCCCCTCCGGGGCCTGGGCGGAGTTCGTCGCCGCAGTACGCAAGGTCTGACGGCGCTGGGGAGGGGCGACCAGGCGCGGGCATCGTCTCGCGCCTTCGGCGCATGTGAGCAGCGGGGCAGGGGGTGCCGGGCCGGGCTCGCGTCGCCGGCCGCCGGGCTGGGTGGGGCGTGGCGCCGGTGGCGGCTTCTGTGCTCGGTGGCCGGGGCCCCTCCGGAGCGCGGGCGACGGGGGTTCGGTACCCCCTTCTTAAAAACGCTTGATCTGGCGCAACTAATTTGTCAAACGTTTTCCAGGGGTACCCCACCCCCCGCCGCAGTCCGGACCGGTCCTCAACATGGGCCGACGGAGGCCGCCACCGGGCCTCGCCCCCACAGGCCCGGTGGTCGGCGACGGAGCCTGGCCAGGGCACCCCCGGACCCATGCTCAAAGGCGCCGGAGGCGCGAACGGCGCCGCACCGACGCACGAAAACCGTTCGCGGAACGCGCCCGCCCCGAACTACCGTGCCTGGCCGTGGACATTGACGACCCCAAGGACGTGGTCAGGCGCGGTTACGACGCGCTCTCCCGCCACTACGAGCAGTCCTACGCCACCGAGACCAAGTACCAGCCCTGGCTCGGTGCCCTCCAACAGCGCATCCCGGCCGCCGCCACCGTGCTGGACCTGGGGTGCGGCAGCGGCGTACCGGTGGCCCGCACCCTGGCCTCCGCCGGGCACCGTGTGACCGGTGTCGACATCAGCGGGGAGCAGATCCGCCGGGCGCGGCAGCTCGTGCCGGAGGCCGAGTTCCGCCGGGCCGACGCCACGGCCGTGGAGTTCCCGGCCGCCACCTTCGACGCGGTGGTCTCCCTCTACGCCCTGATCCACATCCCGCTGGCCGAACAGCCTCCCCTCCTCGCCAGGATCGCCACCTGGCTCCGCCCCGGCGGCTGGTTCCTGGCCACCACCGGGCACACCGCCTGGACCGGCACCGATGACAACTGGCTCGGCGGTGGCACCACGATGTGGTGGAGCCACGCCGACGCCGCGACCTACCGGGACTGGCTCACCCAGGCCGGACTGACCGTCGAGGGCGAGGAGTTCGTTCCCGAGGGCGACGGCGGCCACGCGCTGTTCTGGGCGCGGCGGCCGTCGGCGGGGGAGTGACGCAACGGGTTCAGTCGACCGGGCCGTCCTCGCCGGGCTTCTGCCAGGCGCAGATCCCGAGCGTGGCCCGTCCCTTCTCGACCAGCGGGTCGGCGATCGGGGCGGGTGGCATGGTGCTGTGGCCCCGGTAGCAGATGACCGTGCGGTCCGTGTGTCCGGCGAGGTCTACGAGGATCTGGTCCCATTGACCTCCTCCATCGCCCTAAGGGGCGAGGATTTTCCGTCGGGGGGTGGTCCTCATGGGTGGGGACCGCCCGCTTCGGGTGGGTTCCTGGTTCCTTCCCACCTGGGTGGGGGTTGTGCGCGCTGCCGGGCTGCTGCCTGGTCTTACGTGCGCTCCGCAGGCGTTTACCGCTGCCGTTACCGGCGTCGGGCCCCAGGTCCTGGGGTGGGTGGTGCTGTCGCCGCGAGGATGCGGCGGCCTTCAAGGCGAACGTTCTTGCCAGCGTTCCAGTCGCGGTCGTGCGGGGTGTCGCAGTTCGGGCACGTCCACTCGCGTACATGCAGCGGCTTGGGTCCGTCCCGGAAGCCGCAGGCGGAACAGATCTGCGACGACGGGAAGTGCCGGTCGACTTTGGCGAAGGAGCGACCACGCCGGGCCGTCTTGTACTCCAGCATCGTCACGAACTGTGTCCAGCCCGCGTCGTGCACGCCCTTGGCCAGGCGGGTACGCGCCAGTCCACGCACGTTCAGGGTCTCGGTGAAGACGGCTTGGTTCTCGCTCGTCAGCTTGTGAGACCACTGGTGATGGAAGTTGCGGCGCGCGTCCGCCACGGCGGCGTGTGCGCGGGCGATCTTGGTCCGGGCCTTGTCCCGGTTGCTGGATCCCTTCTTCTTCCGCGACAGCTCACGCTGCCGCTTCTTCAGCTTCTTTTCTGCCCTTCGCAGGTACTTCGGGGAGGCGATGTGCGAGCCGTCCGCGAGGACGGCGAACCGGGTCAAGCCCAGGTCGATTCCCTGGTCCCCGTCCGCAGGCGGCAGGATGTCGGCGGCAGGGTCGGTCTCCACGACAAAGGATGCCCAGTACCGGCCGGAACGGTCCTTGATCAGTGTTACCGAGCTGGGTGCGGACGGCAGGTCCCGGGTCCACTTCACTGTGAGGTCGCCTATTTTCGGCAGCCTCAGTTTGCCGTTCTCGGTGATTAACCACCGGTCGGAGCGGGTGAACCGTGCGCTTTGCCGGTTGTCCTTGCGGGACTTGTACTTCGGCGGGGCGACCTTCGGTCCCTTCCGCTTGCCGGTCTTGGAGTCCTCGTGCGCCTTCCATGCCGCGTCCAGATCCCGGAGCGTCTGCTGGAGTACACCGACCGGCGCGTGGGACAGGAATACCCGCCCGGGGGTCTTCTTCGCGTCAGTGATCAGGGTTTTGGCCAGGTCCGGGTTCTTCGGGACCAGCCGGTACGGGCCCTGGGCGATCCGGTTCTTCGGGTTCCCGAGCAGCTTGTTCGACGCCTTGACCGGTTTGATCCGGGCCAGGGCGTCATTCCAGACCACACGCCTGCACCCGAAAACCCTGGCCGCGCGGATGCGCTGACCGGGCGTCGGGCAGACGCGGAACTGGTAACGAAGCTGCATACACGTGATCGTAAGACACTAGGCGCGGGCCGTCATGAAGTCCTTCGGCGCCAGGGCTCGTTTGACGATGCGGGTGTCGCCGATCCAGCCGTAGAAGCCCTGGCCGAACTTCTCCTCGAACTGGGTGGCACCGATCACAAAGGGCTTGCCGAGGGTGGCGATGCCCGTCGAGGGCTGGCCGGGGTTGCGGGCGATCTTCGAGCCGTCGACGTACACCACGGTGTGGTGGCCGTCGTTGACGACGGCGATATGGGTCCACCGGCCCACGGGCAGGGCGTGGCTCCAGGAGGTGGGATCGGCGTCCTGCACCTGGGGGTAGACCACGAACTGGAGGAAGCGTTCGGGGGTCACATTGAGGCTGCACGTGGGCTCGTCGGGGGACCAGCCGGTGGTCTTGCCCGCGTCGCCGTTGCGGCCCTCCCAGCTGAGGATGCCCATCCAGGCGTGGTCGCCCTCGAAGGGTTCCGGGAGCTTGATGAATGTCTCGATGGTGTAGCCGCTCGTGAACTTCTCGGAGTTCAGCGGTGCGGTGGCGGAGGTGGTCAGGGTCGCGCCGCGGTCGGGCGCCTTGCCGCCGTCGAAGCGCAGACTGGCGTGGGCGGGCTGGTCGCGGTGGTGGTCGCCGGACCACGTCAGGATCTCGGGCTTGCTGTCGTGCAGCCGTGTCACCCGGAGGTCGTTGCCGTGGCCGGACAGGTCGCGGACCACCGTTTCCGTTCCGACCGGTCCGTCCGCGCCCGCGCGGGAGGCGGTGCCCGAGGCGTCGAAGCGCCAGTACGCGAGGGTGCCGCGCGGCATGACCTCGGAAGCCGGGCGCGGCTTCCGCGGCACGACCGGCGCGAAGCCGGAGAAGCGGCGCTCGAAGTCGATGCCGAGGCTGAACCGGTCGGTGGGGCCGGTCAGCTCGATGGTCTCCGCCTCCAGAGGTGTTCTCTTCTCCGGGTCGCGGCTGAGGAACCAGGGCGAGAACGTCTCGACGTCGATCACGTTGCGGACGAGGTCGAAGGCGTAGAGGCGGATCATCCCGGCGCCGCCGTAGTACCGGTCCTGGTAGTTGGTGATGTGGACGTGGACATCGTTGCCCTCGTCGTTGGTCAGGACGGTGCGCCCCGGGGGCCAGTAGTGGCCGCCGAGGGCGAGGAAGATCTGGTCGTTGCCGCGGATGAGGCCGTCCCACAGCCGGCGGCCGTTGTCCGAGAGCTGTGCGCTGCCCTCGTCGTCGGCCCAGACCAGGTCGTGGGTGGTGAGGATCGCGGGCAGTGTGGGGTGCGCGTCGAGCACCTTCTGCGCCCAGCTCAGCCCGGAGGCGGAGAGCCGCCAGTCGAGGGCGAGGACCAGCCACTCGCGCCCGCCCGCGGTCAGGACGTGGTAGCTGTTGTAGCCGTCGGACGAGGCGCCGCCGAAGGTGGGCATGGCGGAGAACCGCCGCGGGCCGAAGGCGTCGAGATAGGCGCTGTCGCCGCGCTGGTCGTCGGTGCTGGAGTCGATGTCGTGGTTGCCGGCCAGGACGCTGTAGGGGACCTTGCCGTGGATGGTCCCGAACGTGGACGCGGCCAGCGCGATCTCGTCCCGCGAGCCGTGTTCCGTGACATCGCCGAGGTGCGTCATGAAGGCGATGTTGGCGTCCTCGCGCTGGGACACCAGATACCGGAAGGTGGCCCGCAGCGGTTCCGGGTCGGAGCTGTCGGCGTCGAAGAGGTACTGCGTATCCGGCAGGACCGCGAGGCTGAACCGCGGTGAGTCCTGGTCGTACCGGTGGCCGCCGGACTTCGCGGTGGCGGCGTGGCCGGGTGTCGTACCCGATGTGACGGCCACCGTGCCCGCGGCCGACACCGCGGCGGTGGCCCGCAGGAGTGTCCGTCTGCCCAGTTGGTTGCGTTCCGCCGCGTTCATCCGCACTCCCGCGCATCGTGTGAAGAATCGGTGACCTCGGCTCGCACTGTGGTCAAGGGCCGTGACCACGTGGGGGCGGCCAGATGAACGGCGCCTGATCCGTTGCGGGCGGAACGGCCGTAGGGGGGAGACGACTTGGCGGGCCCTCCGCGGCCGATATTCCTTCAACTTTCATATTTCTCTGGGTCATCCGGGGGAGATGGTCCGCCGTCGGTGCAGTGGCCATGAGAGCGTGTCTCGTCAATTACTACGGATAACCGTATTAGTAATTTGGCGGTGATTATTTTCGGACGCTCCGGCGGTGGATCCGGCGGTCCATCCGCGAAATCCAGCCGAATCCACCTCCACAAGCAACCTCCGTACGGTCGCGGACATGCCAATTTCCCATCGGGGCCTGTTCCGTGGAGGCGCCGCACGGCGGCGTAAAGCCCGTCAGCGCGCGTCGTCGGAGGTGGCGGCGGTCGGGCGGGGCGGCACCGGGGGAGCGGGTGCCGATCGCGCCGCCCACGGTGCTTTGTCATCGCTTTAACCACGCTATGTGTGAGCTTTATTCAGCTATGACGAACGCAATTCCTAGGGAATTCCAGGTTTTCCGGCCTGGCATGCTGGCCCTGAAAGTCGCCTCGGGGGAGGACACAGAGAAAGGTTCAGAAGATGCAGCGTTCCTTCGTCGCGGAGTTGGCGACACCGGGCCACAAGGTGCCCGTTCGGGCCTGCGATCTGGAGTCGAACCCGGTCTGGCTGTTCGCTTCGATCGGTGAGTATCCGGTGTACGACGACGTCGCCTACGAGGTGATGATCAAGGATGAGCGTCGGATGAACCGGTACTCCGAAGCCGTCCGGCGCTACGCCCCCGGCCGTACGGTGCTCGACATCGGCACGGGTCAGGACGCGGTGTGGGCACTGGCCACCGCCCGCGCCGGAGCGCGACACGTATGGGCCGTGGAAGTCATCCCCAGGTCCGCGCAGATCGCCCGGAAGAACATCGAGCAGGCCGGTTTCGCCGACCGGATCACCGTGGTCGAGGGGCTGTCCACCGAGATCGAACTGCCCGAGCCCGTCGAGATGTGTGTCTCCGAGATCATCGGCACGCTCGGTGGCTCGGAGGGCGCCGGCCGCGTGCTGCGGGACGCGCGGGAGCGCCTGGTGCGGCCCGGCGGGGTGTTCATCCCGCACCGCAGCGCCACCACGGCCGTCGCCCTCGATGTGAGCAGCGCCAACCTCGGCGAACCGCTCGGCTTTCCGCCCCTGGTCCTCCCCTATGTGGAGAAGGTGTTCGCCTCGGTGGGCCGTCCCTTCGATCTGCGGCTGGTCCTCGAGGGGGTGCAGGACAATCCGAAGGTGCGGGAGCGGGCGTATCTGTCCGACGTCGTCGAGGTGGAGCCGCTGGAGTTCAACGGCGATCTGCACCCGGAGGGCGTCGACGCCGCCGAGCTCACCTTCACCCGGGAGGGCCGCTTCTCCGGGCTCGCGCTGGGCATGCGGCTGTGGGTGGCCGAGGACGATGAGCCGATCGACTCGCTGTTCCAGCCGAGCAGTTGGACCCCGGCGTACGCCCCGCTGGCGGAGGAGGGTCTGCCGGTGCGGCCGGGCGACCGGTTCGAGTTCGACTTCACCACGGTGGTGAGCGACGACGGCGTACACCCCGACTACGGACTCGTCGGCGAACTGCACCGGGCCGGCGCCCGGCCGGCGCCGCTGAGCTGGGGCTCGACACACCATGCGGACGGTTTCCGTACGACGCCCTTCTACCGCTCGCTGTTCCCCCGGCCCTGACGCGTCAGAGGTGGCAGCCGTCCGGCTTCGGCTGTGCCCAGCCGGCCGGGCGCCTCCACACCGCTCGAGCCCGTTCACCGGGACAGTTCCGTCAGGCGGTACGGCGCCTTCGGCCGGAGGGGAACATGAAGGTCACTGCGGCCTCGCCCGGCCCGCCGTCGCTCGCCACGTTCCATGTCGCGGAACGAAAGTTGGCTCGCGGCGGGTGGCGCGTCTATACCGGAGGCACATCGAGAGCGCAGGGGCCCGGCCCCCATGTTCTTCCTCAGGAGGTTGCCCGTGCCGAATGTTCCCGGCCACGTCCCGCAGGACGCCTTTCCCGCGGCCGTGGTCAAGGTCGCCGACGCGCTCGCGGACGCCGCCCGCCGCGGGACCCCGTGTCCGCCGGTGCGCACACTCCTGACCGATGGTGCCGATGGTGCCGATGGTGCCGAAGGCGGCATCGAGGCCGCCTACGCGGTGCAGCGGCTGAATCTGCAACGCGAGCAGGCCACCGGCCGCCGGATCGTCGGCCGGAAGATCGGTCTGACCTCTCCCGCCGTGCAGCGCCAACTCGGCGTGGACCAGCCGGACTTCGGCGCGCTGTTCGCGGACATGGCCGTACCGGAGGGCGGCGAGGTGCCCGCCGGACGGCTGCTCCAGCCCAAGGTGGAGGCCGAGGTGGCGCTCGTGCTCGGCCACGACCTGCCACACCGCCGGTGCACCGTCGTGGACCTGCTGCGCGCCACGGACTTCGCGCTGCCCGCGCTGGAGATCGTCGACAGCCGGGTGCGGGACTGGGACATCTCCATCGTCGACACCGTCGCCGACAACGCCTCCTGCGGGCTGTACGTCCTCGGCGCCTCCCCGGTGCCGCTGGCCGGGCTCAACCTGCGCTCCGTGCGGATGACCATGACACGCAACGGCGAGACGGCCTCCCAGGGGACCGGTGCCGACTGTCTCGGCAGCCCGCTCAACGCGGCCGTCTGGCTGGCCTCGGCCCTCGCCGAGCGCGGCGATCCGCTGCGGGCGGGCGACCTCGTCCTGACCGGGGCGCTGGGACCGATGGTCCCCGCCGCCCCGGGCGATGTGTTCCACGCCCGGATCTCGGACCTGGGCGCCGTGGAGGTCCGGTTCGCCGCGGAAGGAGACCACCGGTGAGCGGCGCGACGAACACCCGCACCAAGGTGGCGGTCATCGGGTCCGGCAACATCGGCACCGATCTCATGATCAAGGTGCTGCGGCTCTCCGACACCCTGGAGATCACCGCGCTGGCCGGGATCGACCCCGACTCCGACGGTCTGGCCCGCGCCCGCCGCCTCAAGGTGGCCACCACCCATGAGGGCGTGGACGGGCTGGTGGCGATGGACGAGTTCGCGGATGTGGAGATCGTCTTCGACGCGACCTCCGCCGGTGCCCACCAGCGCCACGACGAGGTGCTGCGCCCCCTCGGCCGTACCCTCGTCGACCTCACCCCGGCGGCCATCGGCCCCTATGTGGTGCCCCCGGTCAACGGCGACGCCCACCTCGGCGCGCCCAATGTCAACATGGTCACCTGCGGCGGCCAGGCCACCATCCCGATCGTCGCCGCGGTGGGCGCGGTTGCCCCCCTCCACTACGGGGAGATCGTCGCCTCCATCTCCTCCCGCTCCGCGGGCCCCGGCACCCGGGCGAACATCGACGAGTTCACCGAGACCACCGCCTCCGCCATCGAGCGCGTCGGCGGCGCCGCCCGCGGCAAGGCCATCATCGTCCTCAACCCGGCCGAACCACCGCTGATCATGCGCGACACCGTGCACTGCCTGGTCTCGGGCTGCGCCACCGAGGAGGTCACCACCGCCGTCGAGGACATGGTCGGCCGGGTCCAGGCGTACGTACCCGGCTACCGCCTCAAGCAGAAGGTGCAGTTCGACCAGGTGGGGTCCGACGACCCGCTGCGCTCCCTGCTGCCCGCCGACGCCACGCACACCGACGCGGTGAAGGTATCGGTCTTCCTCGAGGTCGAGGGCGCCGCCCACTACCTCCCGGCCTACGCCGGAAACCTCGACATCATGACCTCGGCCGCGCTGCGCACCGCGGAGCGCATGGCCGCCCACCGCACCGGCGAGGAGGCCGCACGATGACCACGCCCGACGCCGGCGCCACCGCCGCCGCTCCGCCCGCCCTGTACATCCAGGACGTGACCCTGCGGGACGGCATGCACGCCATCCGCCACCGCTACACCGTCGAGCAGGCCCGCACCATCGCCGCCGCCCTGGACGCCGCCGGGGTGGCCGCGATCGAGATCGCCCACGGCGACGGCCTGTCCGGCTCCAGCATCACCTACGGAATCGGCGCCCACACCGACTGGGACTGGATCGAGGCCGTCGTCGAAGCCACCGGCAAGGCGACCCCCACCACGCTGCTGCTGCCGGGCATCGGCACCCTGCACGACCTGAAGCGGGCCCATGCCCTCGGCATCGGCTCCGTGCGCATCGCAACCCACTGCACCGAGGCCGACATCTCCGCCCAGCACATCTCCGCCGCCCGCGAGATGGGCATGGACGTGGCCGGGTTCCTGATGATGTCCCATATGGCCGAACCGGCCGAACTCGCCCGCCAGGCCAAGCTGATGGAGTCCTACGGCGCCCACTGCGTGTACGTCACCGACTCCGGCGGCCGGCTGACCATGGACGCTGTCCGGGACCGCTTCCGCGCCTACCGCGATGTGCTCGACCCGAACACCGAACTCGGCATCCACGCCCACCACAACCTCGCCCTCGGCGTGGCCAACACCGTGGTCGCCGTCGAGAACGGCGTCACCCGCGTCGACGCCTCCCTCGCGGGCCAGGGCGCCGGGGCGGGCAACTGCCCGCTGGAGGCGTTCATCGCGGTGGCCGACCTGATGGGCTGGAAACACGGCTGCGATCTGTTCCCGCTGATGGACGCCGCCGACGACCTCGTCCGGCCGCTCCAGGACCGTGAGGTCCGCGTCGACCGCGAGACCCTCACCCTCGGCTACGCGGGCGTGTACTCCAGCTTCCTGCGCCACGCCGAGACCGCAGCGGCCCGCCACGGGCTGGACACCCGCGCGATCCTGGTCGAGGTCGGCCGCCGCAAGATGGTCGGCGGCCAGGAAGACATGATCACGGACATCGCACTCGACCTGACCGCCCGCCCGAACACCGCCTCCTGACCGCCCTGTCGGCCCCGGCCGTGTCCTCCGTGTCGGCTCCGCGGTGCTGCCCGCCCCGCGGCCGGACGGCGGCCGGTGACAGCGCCAGTCGCCGGCGCCCCGGCCGCGCACCGCCTACCGCGGTGGCGAACACATGGGCGCCGGCGATGCGGGAGCATCGGAGCGCGCTCGGACGCAGTGCTCAGGGCGCGGTGCTCAGGGCGCCGTGACGACCGCCCCGCCGCCCGCTCCGGCCGTGATCCTGCCGGGGCACAGCCCCCGTGCCGCGAGCCCGCTGAGGATCTGCGGCACGGCGGCGACGGTGGTCTGGTAACCGCCGTCGTGCATGAGGATGATGCTGCCCGCCCGCATGGTGGCGGCGGCCTGGACGATCTGCTGGGTGCCGGCCCCGTTCCAGTCCTGGGAGTCCACGTTCCACAGCACCTCGGTCAGCCCGAGACGGGCCTCATCGGCCTTGACCTGGGCGTTGGTCTCCCCGTACGGCGGCCGGAACAGCGTGGGCGTCTGTCCGGTGATGCGCCGGACGGTGTTCTGGGTGCCCGCGATCTCGTTGTACGCCGCCGGTTCGCCGATCTGGGTGAGATGGGGATGCGTGGTGGTGTGATTGGCGATCCACATGCCCGCCGCCTGCTCGGCCCTGAGCAGATCCGGGTACTGCTCGGCGTGCTGCCCCCAGATGAAGAAGGTGGCCTTCGCGCCGCCCGCCCGCAGGGCGTTGAGCAGGGTCTGCGTCGACGACGGGTTCGGCCCGTCGTCGTACGTCAGACCCACGTATCCGTTCGGGCAGTCGGCCCAGGCCGTGTCGGTGCCCGCCGCGCCGGGCGTGGCCGCCGGGGACGGTGCGGCGGAGAAGGCCGCCAGGGCTGCCGTGGCCGCGGCCACGAGCGCGATCCGCAGGCGGTTTCCGCCGGCCTTTCCTCGTCCGGTCATATTCCCTCCTGAAGTGCGGGTGTTGTCGCCTGCCGGTCGGTTAGGAGGCGGTGCACGAGCCGACGGCGGGGGCCGACCAGTCCCCGTTCGCCATTACCGTGAAGCCGAAGCTGGTGGTCGCTCCGGCGCCCAGGTTGCCGTTGCCGTTGGGCCGCATCGTCATGACCTTGCCGCTGCCGTCCCAGCTGGGGCTGCCGTTCCAGGTCGTGGAGACGCTCTGGGCGGAACGCAGGGTCACCGTCACCGTCCAGCCGCTGATGGCGGAGGATCCGGCCCGCACCGTCACCTGGCCGTTGAAGCGGTCGCCCCACCGCTGTGTCTCGGAGTACGTCGCGGTGCACGTCCTGCCACCGCCACCGCCACCGTCGTCGCCACCGCCGCCGGTGCCGCCCAGCGCGGTGAGCACCGCCTGGTAGGCGGGCTTCTTGCCGTAGTTGTCGTCGAACAGCAGCGGGGTGCCGCTGGCACGCCATGAGTACTTGTCGGGGATGCCCCATACGGTCATGCCGGTGCAGCGGGACACCGCCAGGCACGCCTGTGTGACACGGCGGTAGTTGTCGGCCTGGGCCGAACCGGAGCCCTCGATGTCCAGCTCGGTGATCTGCACATCCACGCCGAGGTCGGCGAAGCGCTGGAGGTTCTGCTGGTAGTCGCCCGGGACCGGGGACTGGCTGTTGAAGTGCGACTGGAAGCCCACGCAGTCGATCGGCACCCCGCGGGCCTTGAAGTCCTTGACCAGGTTGTAGACCGCGTTGCTCTTCGCATTCTGACCGTCGGTGTTGTAGTCGTTGTAGCAGAGTTTGGCGTTGGGGTCGGCCGCACGCGCGGTGCGGAACGCCTCCTCGATGAAGCCGTTGCCCAGCTTGTCCTGGAACGGCGAGCTGCGCCGGGCGCCACTGTTGCCGTCCTGGAACGCCTCGTTGACCACGTCCCAGGCGTAGATCTTGCCCTGGTAGTGCTGCATCACCTTGGTGATGTGGTTGTTCATCGCCGAACGCAGGTCGGTGGCGTTCAAACCGCCCACCCAGCCGGGCAGTTGGGAGTGCCAGACCAGTGTGTGGCCACGGATCTGCATGCTCTTGCCCTGGGCGTGGCCGACGATCTGGTCGGCGCGGGAGAAGTTGAACGAGTCGCGGGAGCTTTCGACGGCGTCCCACTTCATCTCGTTCTCGGGGGTGACTGAGTTGAACTCGGTGTCCAGTGTGGCGGCGTACTGGGACTCGCCGAGGTGGTTGGCGGCCACGGCGGCACCGAAGTACCGGCCCTTGGCCGCCGCCGCGCCACCGAGGGTGCTCGCCGCGTTGGCGGGACCGGACAGGCTCAGAACACCGGCGGCGGTGAGCAAGCCGACGACACCGAGGCTGAGCGCCCTCCGGACGGGTAAGCGGAAACGCCTCTCCGCGCGTTCCTGACAGGAGTCGATGACCATTGCTGTCCCTTCTTCGGGGGCCGAACGCTGTCGAGCGGATCGTCCGGCCGTGCTGGGGGTGCACCTTTTCGCGGGACTGCCGACCCGCCCGGGGGCCGGTGGGCGGGTGGTGGCAGTGGTGTGCCGATGGGCAGCGATCGATGCGGAGTATGCTGCGCGGCTGACGTAACGTCAACGCTTCTTTCCGGAATGATTCCGGTAGAAGTCTTCGTCGGTGCTTCCATCGATTCACCTCTGAGCTGCGGCTCTATGGCGTGTGTGCATGTCCTGTGGCCGTAAAGAGGATCTATCAGTACTGGGCTCCGAAAAGTTTTCGGAGCGGTGGTGATGTGTTATCGGGTGGGCCATCTGACGTCCTCGACCGAGGAGGACGTCCTCGCCGCGGCGGCGCGCTCCCACCCCGCCCCGGAGAAGCTGGTGGAGGTCTACCGCCAGGAGCGGCCCGGGGCGTCCGCGGGCCGGCTGCGGTCCGCCATCATGACGGACGCCCTGTTCGGCGCGGGCACGCGGCGGCTCGCGGCCGCCCACGCCCGGCACCCCTCGTCGGGTACGCACGTCTACGAGTTCGCCTGGCGGTCGGAGGCCCTGGACGGCCGGCTCGGCGCCGCGCACGTCGTGGAGCTGCCGTTCGTGTTCGACCGCACCGGGCTGCCGGGGCTCCACGGCCCCCAGGCGATCCTCGGCCCGGCCGAGCCGCCCGCCGACCTCGCCCCCCGCGTCCACGCCACCTGGATCCGGTTCGCGAGGACGGGCGACCCCGGCTGGCCGCGGTACGACAGCGCGCACCGGACGACCATGCGCATCGCCCGGACATGGACGCGGGTGGCGGACCCCGCCGCCCGGATACGGCTGGCCTGGGACTGAGCGCTCCGCCGGAAGTGCCCTGACCCGCCGTCGACCGTCCGCGGCGCCGTCGCGGACAGTTCGCACCCCATCCGTTCTCCGGAACGGGTGGGGTTGTGCGCGTGCGGTGTTTTTCGCTTCCGGCGAGGGCTTGACCGGAGGCGAAGTGGCTCCTACATTCCTCACACCCTCGAGGTAGATCGATTAACCACTCGTTAACCGCCTGGTTGGAGACCCCGCAGTGCACTCACCGCTGACTCGGCGCGGCTTCCTCGCCGCCGGTTCCGGCCTCGCCGCCGCGACCGTCCTGCCCGGCCTGTCCGGCTGCTCCGCCCTGACCGGAGCGGACTCCGATCCCGATACGCTCGTGGTCCACAGCCAGCTGGGCACCACCGCCCCGGGATCGCCCACCTACCTCGCGGCCCTCGACCGGTTCCGCAAGGAGAATCCGGGACTGAAGGTCAAGAACCTCATCAACGGCGACGACCTCGCGCAGGTCTACGAGACCTCGCGGCTGGCCCGCAAGGAGCCGGACGTCGTCATGGTCAACCTCTACGACAAGACGCTGGCGTGGACGGACGTCGGCGCCACGGTCGACGTCAAGGGCTATCTGGACGACTGGGGGCTGCGGACACGTGTGCTCCCGCAGGCGCTGGCCGAGTGGACCGACGCCAAGGGCCGGGTGCGGGCCTTCCCCTACTTCGCCACCAACTGGCCGATCGCCTTCAACCGGGCCCTGCTGGACCGGGCGGGTGTCGACGCGATACCCGCCACGGGCGATGAGCTGATCGCCGCCGCGCGCAAGCTGCGCGCCAAGGGGATCGCGCCCGTGACCGTCGGTGGCAACGACTGGACCGGGCAGAAGCTGCTCGCCCAGATCATCCAGACGTTTCTCACCGAGGACGAGGCCAAGCACGCCTACACCACGGGGGACTTCGGCAGCAGGGGCGCCCGGGAGGGCATCGAGTACTTCGTGACGCTGCGCGACGCGGGCGTCTTCGCCGACAAGGCGCAGGGCCTCATCGCGGACACGATGTTCACGCAGTTCAACACGGGGGCGGCGGCGATCGAGTCGGCCATGTCGTCGGCGCTCGCCAAGGTGCCGCCCACAGTGGCCCGGCACACCGAGGTCGGCGGCTGGCCCCTGACCGAAGGCGCCGTGCACGACAAGCCCACCATCCTGCGCACCTACACCCTGATCGGGTTCTGGATCAGCCCCAACGGCACCAAGAAGATCGACGCCGTCGAGAAGTTCCTGCGCTTCATGTACCGGCCCGACACCGTCGCCCGGTTCATCAAGGAGAGCGGCCGCGATATGGCGCTGCGCTCCGACGTCGTCAGCACGGATTTCCCGCTCGTGGCCGCCGCGCAGCAACTGGGCTCGAAGGTCGGCCAGGCGCTGCTGCCCGATGTGTACGTCCCGCCCGCCGCGGCCCAGCCGCTGATCACCGCGACCAGCACCTCCTTCACCCGCGGCACCGGCGCCGCGAAGGTCCGCGCCGTGCTCGAAGCCGCGTACCGCTCCGCGTGAACCGCCCGCCCGTTCGCTCATTTCCCGAGCCCGACTCCACGGGAGCCACCTCATGACGACGTTGACGTCGACCCCGGGCGGGGCCGCGATCCGCCAGCCCGCTCCGCCCTCCGCCACAGGCCGTTCCCGGATACCCCGGCAGGGCGGCACGATCCTCGCCGTCCCGGCGCTGGTCTGGTACGCGATCTTCATGATCGGCCCGGTGATCGCCATCTTCGTGATCGCCGCCCTGCACTGGCCCGGCATGCTCCAGCCGGTGTCCTTCGCCGGTCTGGGCAACCTCCGCACGGTCCTGGACGACCCCATCTTCTGGGACGCGGTGCGCAATACCGCCGTCCAGCTGGCGGTGGCGCTGCCGATCATGATCGTATGCGCCTACATGCTGGGCTACTACGTGGCGCAGAAGCCGCCAGGACACCGGATCATCCGCTATCTGCTGTTCATCCCCGGCCTGATCTCCACCCCCGCCAAGGCGATGGTGTTCTACGCGGCGCTGTCGCCGGACGGGCTGGCCAACGGCGCGCTCCAGTCGGTGGGGCTCGGCTCGCTCACCGACGCCTGGCTCGCCTCGCCGTCGACCGCTCTGGCCTGCCTCATCGCCCTGGACGTATGGAGTGGCATCGGCTTCACCGCCGTCCTGTTCGCCGCCCGCCTCGACAGCGTGCCCGACGACCTCGGCGAGGCGGCGCAGCTGGACGGGGCCGGGCACTGGCGGACCATGTGGCGCATCCACTTCCCCGTGATCCGCGACTACGTCGGCGTCGTCACCATGCTCCAATTCCTGTGGACGCTCTTCGGCTCGGCGCAGCATGTGCTGCTGCTCACCCAGGGCGGTCCCGGCAGCTCCTCGACGACGCTGTCCTTCCTCGTCTACCAGAAGGCGTTCATCGCGGCCGACCTGGGCTACAGCCAGACCGTCGGCGTCATCCTCTTCCTGGCCGGGCTCGTCGGGCTGCTCACCATCCGCCGCGCGTTCCGCCAGAACTACTGATCGAAGGCGGCTCACCATGAAACTCGGCAAACGCTGGCTGCCCGCACACCTGCTGGTGTGGACCTACGCGGTGCTGCTGATCGTGCCGCTCTACTACTTCCTCGCCTCCGCGTTCAAGAGCAACGAGGAGATCTTCGCCCACCCCTTCGCGCTGCCGTCGTCGTTCGGCTTCGGCAACTTCCGCACCGCCTACGACAGCGCCGACCTGGGGACGGCCGTCGCCAACTCGGCGCTGGTGACGGTCCTCGCCCTGGTGCTGACCCTGTTGCTGGCGCTGCCCGCGGCGTTCGCGCTCGCCCGCTCGACGGGACGGCTCGCCTCGGCGATGGAGAAGATCTTCTCGCTCGGCTTCCTGATCCCGACGTTCGCGGCGCTCTTCCCCACGTTCCTGCTCGCCGCCGCCACCGGGCTGTTCCACACCCGGCTGTTCATGGTCTTCCTCCTGCCCGCCACGGCGATGCCGCTGTCGGTGGTGATCCTGGTGCAGTTCATGCGGACCATCCCCAGGGAGATGGAGGAGGCCGCCCGGATGGACGGGGCGTCCACCTACGCGGTGCTGCGGCACATCTACATACCGATGTGCCTGCCCGGTATCGCGACCGTGCTCCTCCTGAACTTCCTCACCTTCTGGAACGAGTACCTCTACTCGCTGGTCATCATCGGCCCCGACCCCGAACAGCGCACCGTACAGGTGGCCCTGCCCACCCTGAAGGCGATCACCGGCACCGACTACGGTGTCCTGACCGCCGGCACCGTACTGACCCTCATCCCGGTGTGGATCGTCTACACGGTGCTCCAGAAGCGCATGCAGGAGGCACTCGTCAACGGAGCGGTGAAGGCGTGAGCGTGCCCACGGCGAAGCCGGGTCGGCGGCCCACCATCAAGCAGGTGGCGGCCGCCGCCGGAGTGTCGACCGCGGCCGTGTCCCAGGCGTTCAACGACAAGGGCCGGCTGTCGGAGCAGACCAGACGGCGCATCCTGGACACCGCGACGGACCTGGGCTGGTCGCCGAGCGCGTCCGCCGCCGCCCTGCGCTCCGCCCGTACCCGCACCCTCGCCCTCGTCGTCAGGCGCCCCACCGATGTACTCGGCGCGGACCCGCACTTCAGCGAGCTGATCACCGGTATCGAGGGCGAACTGGCGCCCCGTGGCTACGGTCTGCTGCTGCACCTGGTCGCCGGCGCACACGAGGAGAACGCCCTCTACAAGCGGCTCGCGGCCGAAGGCCGGGTCGACGGAGCCGTGCTGACCGACGCCCGCGCCGACGATCCGCGCCCCGCCCTGCTGGCCCGCCTCGGACTGCCCGCGGTGCTGCTCGGTCCCCCCGACCGCGCCGCCTCCGTGCCGCGCATCGGCCTCCGCCACCAGGGCGCCGCCGTCGAGGAGGTCGTGCACCATCTGATCGGGCTCGGACACCGGCGCATCGCCTATGTGGCGGGCCCCGCCGACCTCCAGCACACCCGGCTGCGCGGCGGTGTCTTCGAGACGGCCCTCCGGCAAGCGGGCCTGCGGCCCTACGCGGTGCTGCACACCGACTTCACCGAAGTGTCCGCCGTCGCCGCCACCGAGGCCCTGCTGGACGCCGACGACCGCACCACGGCCATCGTCTACGCCAACGACTCCATGGCCATGTGCGGCATCGGCGCGGCCCGGCGCGGTGGGCTGCGCGTCCCCGAGGACCTGTCGGTCGTCGGCTACGACAACCTGCCGCTCGGCCGCTGGCTGTACCCCCGGCTGACCACCGTCGACCAGCAGGTGCAGCGGGTCGGCGCGGCCGCCGCCCGGCTGCTCCTCGCACGCTGCGGCGAGGACGTCGAGGAGACGGTGCTCGACGACCGGCCGCGGCTGGTCGTCCGCGAGTCCACCGGACCCGCCCCCGGCTGACCCCCGACCGCATGAACCCCGGACCCGTTCCGGGCACCCCCCACCCCGTACCACCGACATCCGAGAAGGACCATGCGACGCCACAGCGCCCAGCTCACCCACCACCCCGCCGTCCTGCCCTGGCTCGGCGCCAACTTCTGGTCCCGCACCGGCGGGCCCCTGATGTGGCGCGACTACGACCCGACGACGGTCCGCGCGGAACTGCGGGTGCTGCGCGAGCACGGCCTCACGATGACCCGGTCGTTCTTCTACTGGCCCGACTTCCACCCGCAGCCCCACACCATCGACGAGAGGCTGTGCGAACACTTCCGCGACTTCCTCGATGCCCACCGCGAGACGGGCATGGGGACCGTGCCCACCTTCATCGTCGGACATATGTCGGGCGAGAACTGGGACCCCGTCTGGCGCGGTGGCCGCGACCTCTACGAGGACGTGTGGATGGTCGGCCGCCAGGCGTGGTTCGTGTCCCAGATGACCCGCCGCTTCAAGGACCACCCGGCGGTCACGGGCTGGCTCATCACCAATGAGATGCCCGGCTACGGCCGGATCTACCAGGTGGATCCGCCCAGCTCCGATGTGGTGACGGCCTGGGCGCAGGCCATGTGCAACGCGGTACGGGCGGCCGGCGGCACCCAGCCCGTCTCCCTCGGCGACGGCGCGTGGGGCATCGAGGTCACCGGCCGCGACAACGGTTTCTCGCTGCGCGAGACCGCCGAGTACGTGGACTTCGTGGGCCCGCATGTGTACCGCTCGGACACCGACCGGCCCCGTCAGCATCTGCGCGCCGCCTTCGAATGCGAACTGGCGTCGGTCACCGAACAGCCCGTCGTCCTGGAGGAGTTCGGCCTCTCCACGGACACCGTGTCCGACCGCAACGCGGCGGTCCACTACCGGCAGACCCTGCACAACTCCCTGCTCGGCGGGGCCACCGGCTGGATCGCCTGGAACAACACCGACTACGACGATCTGTGGGACCGCCCGCCGTACGACCACCACCCCTTCGAGATGCACTTCGGCATCACCGACAGCACCGGCGCCCCCAAGGCCCCGCTGCTCGAACTCGCCGCGTTCGCCGAGGTGTTGAAGGCCGTGGACTTCGCACACTGCCGACGCGCCGACGCGGACGCGGCCCTGGTGGTGCCCGCCTTCCTGGAGCGCGGTTACCCGTACAGCAGGCCCGCCGACCGGCCGCTGATCTTCACCTCGCTGCACCAGAGCTATGTCGCCACCCGCGCCGCCGACCTGCCGGTGGGCTTCACCCGGGAGGCCGACGGACTGCCCGGCGAGGCGGCCCTCTATCTGCTCCCGGCCACCCGCCAGCTCACCACGCGCACCCGGCGTGAGCTGGAACGCCGCGCCCACGAGGGCGCCACCGTCTACCTCTCGTTCTGCTCCGGTGAGCACCCCGCGACCCGCGGCCCGTGGTTCGACGACCTGGACGGGCTGTTCGGCGTCGAACTCCAGCTCTCCTACGGTGTCGCCGAGCCCATCGAGGACGACGTCCTGGAGATGACGTTCACCGAGGACTTCGGCGGGCTGACGGCCGGGACCTCGCTGCGCTTCCCCGTCGCGGGCAACGAGGACAGCCGGGCCTATCTGCCGGTCGTGCCGCGTGACGCCCGGGTGGTGGCCGTCGACGCCCACGGGCGGCCCGCCCTGCTGGTGCGCGACACCGGGCAGGGCCGCACCGTCCTGGCCACCTATCCCCTGGAGCACATGGCCGCCCGCACCGCGCGCGCCAACCCCGAGGAGACCCACCGGCTGTACGCGGCGCTCGCCGATGTGGCCGGGGTCCACCGCCCGGTGACGGTCGACAGCCCGCACATCGGCGCGGACCTCCTCGTCCACCAGGACGGGCGGCGCTTCGTATGGCTGGTCAGCCAGAGCCCCGACGAGCTCCGTGTCCGCCCGGCCGCCGACGGCACCCTGCACGACCTCGCCACCGGCACACCGGTCACCGACGTGTCGCTCGACCCGTACGGCGTGCGTGTCCTGGAGCTGAGGTGACCGGCCCCCGCTACCGCGACCCCACCGCGCCGGTGGCGGAGCGGGTCCGCGACCTGCTGGGGCGCATGACGCTCACCGAGAAGGTCGGCCAGGTCAACCAGCGCATGTACGGCTGGCACGCCTATGAGCGCGACGGCGGCGGCCACCGGCTCACCGACGCCTTCCGCTCCGAGGTCGCCGCGTACGGCGGGATGGGGGCGCTGTACGGGCTCCAGCGGGCCGACCCGTGGTCCGGTGTCGGCTTCGCCGACGGCATCACGGCGGCGGACGGGGCGCGGGTCGCCGACGCGGTGCAGCGGCATGTCATGGAGAACTCCCGGCTGGGCATCCCGGTGCTGCTCGTGGAGGAGGTTCCGCACGGCCACCAGGCCCTGGACGGAACCGTGTTGCCGGTCAACCTCGCCGTCGGCGCCACCTGGGACCCGGGGCTCTACGAGGCCGCGGCGGCCGCGGTCGGCGCGGAGGTACGGGCGCGGGGCGGCCATGTGGCACTCGTCTCCGCGCTCGACCTGGTGCGCGATCCGCGCTGGGGCCGCGCCGAGGAGTGCTTCGGCGAGGACCCGTACCTGGCGGCCCGGCTCACCGAGGCGCTGGTGCGGGGCGCGCGCACCGCCGATGTGGCCGTCGTGCTCAAGCACTTCGCCGGACAGGGGGCCACCGTCGGCGGGCGCAACAGCGCGGCCACCGAACTGGGCGCCCGCGAGCTGCACGAGATCCATCTGGCCGCGGCACGGGCCGGGGTGCGGGCCGGTGCCGCCGGGGTGATGGCGGCGTACAACGAATTCGACGGTCTGCCGTGTGTGGCCAGCGAGCCGCTGCTGACCGAACTCCTCAGGGAGCGGCTGGAGTTCGACGGCATCGTGATGGCGGACGGCGGCGCCGTCGACCGGCTGGTCCGGCTCACCGGCGACCCGGTGGCCGCGGGCGCCCTGGCCCTGAACGCCGGATGCGACCTCAGCCTCTGGGACGACTGCTTTCCCCGGCTGGCCGAGGCGGTGGAGCGGGGGCTGGTCGCGGAGGGGACCCTGGACACCGCCGTGGCCAGAGTGCTGGCGCTGAAGTTCCGCCTGGGGCTCTTCGAACGGCCCTACGCGCCTGCCGTGGACCGGCCCTCCGACCCGCGCGAGCTGAGCGAACGCATCGCCCGCGCGTCCATCACGCTGCTCGCCCACGACGGAGATGTCCTCCCGCTGCCACCGTCGATCCGCCGGATCGCCGTACTCGGCCCGAACGCCGACTCCATCGCCCAGCAGATCGGCGACTACACCGCGCCGCAGCGCCCCGGCTCCCACCACACCACGGTCCTGGACGGCATCCGCTCGGCCGCCCGGCCGGGCACCGAGGTCACCCACGCGCCGGGGTGCGATCTGGTCGGCGGCGACCTCTCCGGTGTCCCCGGGGCCGCCGAGCTGGCGGCAGCGGCGGACATCGCGGTACTCGTCCTGGGCGGGTCCAGCGCACGGTCGGGCGACACCACCTTCGACACCAATGGCGCGGCCATCGTGACGTCCGCCGAACCCACCGGTATGACCTGTGGCGAAGGTGTCGACCTGGCCGATCCACGCCTGCCCGATGGGCAGTTGACGCTGCTGGACGCGGTGGCGGCCACCGGTGTGCCGGTCGTCGTGGTCCTTGTCCAGGGCCGGCCACACGCCCTGCCCGACCTCTCCGGCACGGCCGGGGCGGTGCTGAGCGCGTGGTATCCGGGTCCGTGGGGCGGACGGGCCGTCGCCGATGTGCTGTTCGGCGCGGCCGAGCCCGAGGGGCGGCTGCCGGTGTCGATCCCCCGGTCGGCCGCCCAGCTTCCGGTGTTCTACAACGCCAAGGACCACGGCTACCGGGGCTATGTGGACCAGCCGGCCACCGCCCGGTACCCCTTCGGCCACGGACTGTCGTACACCACGGTCGGCTACGCGTCACCGCGGCTCTCCCGCACCCGGGTGACCCCGGACGACCCCGCCCTGACCTGCCGGGTCACCGTGCGCAACACCGGGGAGCGGCCGGTGCGCGAGACGGTCCAGCTCTACGTACGGCGGCTCTCGGGCGGCTCCTCGTGGCCCCGCATCCGCGAGCTCCGCGGCTTCGTCCGCCTCGCCCTGGGACCGGGGGAGGAGGCCGACGCCGTGTTCGAGATCGACGCCGAAACCCTCGCCTCGGTCACCCGTGACCTCGGCCTCGCCGTCGAACCCGGAGGGTTCCTGCTGGAGACCGGACCCTCATCCGCCGAAACGCGGGGCGCGCGGCTGGTGGTCGAGCGGCCTGGCTGACCGCCCGCCGTCTGGACGGTGATGTGAGCGGCGGTCACTATGGTGCTCGGGCGCGCCGGGTCCGCCGGAGCCGCGTTCGGGCACCATCGCTCACCCAGGGGGAGGCCGCATGCCGACCAGGAGATCAATCAGGTATCTGACCGGACTCGTGTCGATCCTCGCGCTGCTGGCCACGGCGCCGGGGCCGGTCGCCACCGCGTCGCAACAGCCCTCCGCGCGGACGGCCTCCGCCACGTCCCCGGCCGCCCCCGCCACCACCCCGGCGGCCGATACGTGGCAGCCGCCGCTGTCGACCCGTGGCCGGTACATCGTCGACGCCAAGGGCGACCGCTTCCGGCTGAAGTCGGCCAACTGGGATGGTGCGCAGGGGTCGTGGACCGGGAGCGGCAGCGTGGACGATCCCGCCAACCACCACGGCGGGCAGAACTCCTTCGGCATACCCCTCGGGCTGGACCGAGTCCCGCTGCCGACGCTGCTCGCCGACTTCCACCGGCTCGGCGTCAACAGCATCCGGCTGCCGTTCTCCAACGAGATGATCCACGCCACGACGCCCGTCCCGGACGGCGCCGTGGCCGCCAACGCCCAACTGCGCGGAAAGACACCGCTGGAGATCTTCGACGCGGTGGTGTCCGCGCTCGGCCGGGACGGCTTCGCCGTCATCCTGAACAACCACACCAACACCACCCGGTGGTGCTGTGGCATCGACGGCAACGAGCGGTGGAACAGCGGCCAGTCCACCCAGCGGTGGATCGACGACTGGGTCTTCATGGCCCGCCGCTACGCCGACGAGCCAGGTGTGGTGGGCGCCGACCTCTACAACGAGGTGCGCCGCGACATCCTGGACGATCCCAACTGGGGGCTCGGCGATCAGCACGACTGGTACGCCGCCGCGCAGAGCGCCGCCGACCGTATCCTCACCGAGGGCGACCCCGACCTCCTCATCGTCATCGAGGGCATCAACTGGACCGGGCTGCCGGTCGACGGACTGCCCCATGAGCGCCCCACTCTGGCGCCCGCGCGCACCCTCTCGCACACGCTGGTGAACTCCCACAAGCTGGTCTACTCCGCCCACTTCTACGGATACACCGGCCCGCGCCACAGCGGCGCCACCGGCGTGGGCGAAACACACGACCCCCGGTACCAGGACCTCAGCCGCGAGGAGCTCCACCGGGTCCTCACCGAGCAGGCGTTCTTCGTCGCCGAGGACAGCGAGCGGCACTACACCGCACCCGTGTGGATCAGCGAGTTCGGCATCGGATCGGGCGAGACGGGCACCGCCCCGCGCACCTGGTTCACCAATATCACCGACTACTTCGCCGACCACGACGCCGACTTCGCCTACTGGCCACTCGTGGGCTGGGAAGGCCACGACGGCTGGTCGCTGCTGCGCTACGACTCCGCGGGCCGCCGATCCGGAATCCTGGACCAGGCCGACTGGCGCGGCACCGCCTGGAACCGGCTGATGACCGCGCCCGAGCGCACCGGGCCCGTCGACCCCGTACCCGTCTGGCGCATGCTCGTCACCGACCACGGCGACCATGTGCAATCCCTGATCGAGCGGGGCCGGGGCGACTGGGATGCGGGCGCCTACAAGGCCGTGTGCCCCGACGGGCTGCGGCTGATCGGTCTCAGCCACACCGCGGGGCGCGGACTGTGCACAGACGCGGGCGCCGACGACCCCCGCGCCCCCGGCACCGCCCATACGGTCGTCACGGACGAGCGGTATGTGCCCGCCGGTGGCGACTGGGCCTCGGGGTACACCAAGTTCCAGTGCCCCTCGGACCAGTTCCTCATCGGCTACAGCCGCCGCGGCGCCCGGGTGTCCGCCGCTCTGTGCGCCCCGGCCCGCACCCCGCTGGGCACCACGGGACGCACCGTGTGGTTCGACCGGTCCGACAACCGGCCCGCCGACGCTGCCGGTGGCGACTTCGCCAACGGCGCCTACAAGGGCCAGTGCGCGGACGGTGAGTACGCCGCCGGTATCGCCTTCACCACGCGGGTGGGCAGCTCCGGGAGGCCGGACGCGCTGCTGTGCCGGGGCCTGACCTGAGCGCCTCGCACGGTCGCTGCCCTGTGCCCACCCGCCGCATGTCCTGAGGCCCGCGCGGTCGCTGCTCTGAGCTCATCCACCGCGAGCCCGCGAGCCCGCGAGCCCGCGAGCCCGCGAGCCCGCGCGGTCGCGCCGCGACGCGACCCTTGCCTGAATCTGACGGACCGTCATATCTTGAGACGGTGCGCGCAGCCGTTGTCGCACGACATCCGCCGAACCGATCAGAAGTCACGGGGTGGAGCCGGTGGAGCCGCACACCACACCCGGGGCCGCGCCGAAGGTCCGTGCCCGCGCGGTGACCCGCACCTTCGGGCACGGAACCCGGCAGGTGCACGCCCTCGGACCACTCGACCTGGACATCCGGCACGGGGAGTTCTGCTGCATCGTCGGCCCGTCCGGATGTGGCAAGTCCACGTTCCTGCGCATCGTCGCCGGACTCGTCCGCCCCAGCGGTGGCGAGGTCGAGATTCGCGCGGGGCGCCGGCATCCGGCCGCGATGATCCCGCAGGACTACGGCATCTACGACTGGAAGACCGTACTGGCCAATGTCCGTTTCGGACTCGATGTGCAGCGCGTGCCGCGCAAGGCCGCCGACGCGCGGGCCGGGGACTGGCTGGAGCGGCTCGGTCTCGCCGACTTCGCCCACGCCTACCCGGCCACCTTGTCGGGCGGGATGCGCCAGCGGGTGGCGATCGCCCGCGCGCTCGCGGTGGAGCCCGAGGTGCTGCTCCTGGACGAACCGTTCGCCGCGCTCGACGCCCAGCTGCGCACCATCCTCCAGGACGAGTTGCTCGCGGTGTGCCAGGCGACCCGTACCACCGCGCTGTTCGTCACCCACAGTCTGGAGGAGGCGATCGTGCTCGGGGACCGGGTGGTGGTGATGTCGGCCAGGCCCGGCAGGGTGATCGCCGAACGCCGCCCGCCGTTCGAGCGCCCGCGCACCGGGGCGATGCGCCGCGCCCCGCGGTTCGCCGCGCTGCACGCCGAGCTGTGGGAGCTGTTGCGCGACGAGGTCCAGCGGGCCGGGGCCGGTGCCGCCACCCCGGCGGACAGGGTGGGGAAGCCCTCATGAGGAGCGGGAGCACGGCCGCCTCGGCCCGTACCGCACAGCCCGGTGAAGCAGCCGCGGGCCCCGCCGAGACCGTGCTGGTGCGGCGCCCGGGACCGGGGGAGCGCGAGCCCGTCCGGGCCCACCGGCGCCGCCGCGGCGTCGAGCTCTCGCTCGCCCTCGCCGTGCCCGCCGCGCTGATCCTGCTGTGGCAACTCGCCGCGCATCGGCACTGGATCGACCCGCGTATCTACCCCGCGCCGTCCACGATCGCGGCGGACGGCTGGCAGCGCGCCGCCGACGGCAAGCTGTGGCCGGACGTCTGGGCCACCCTGAAACGGGTGCTCGCCGGGTACGCGCTCGGCACGGCCGCGGGCTATCTCTTCGGGCTGCTGATGGGCGCGCTGCGGATGGTCCGCGCGGCCCTGGAACCGCTGCTCGACGCCCTGTACGTCGTGCCCAAGCTGGCGCTGCTCCCCGTCTTCCTCAATATGTTCGGCCTCGGCGAGGGCCCCCAGATCGCGCTCGTGGCGACCACCGTCTTCTTCTTCGTATGGATCTCCACGATGGCCGCGGTGATGGGCGTCGCCGAGGGCTACCGGGAGGCCGGACGGGTCTTCGGCGCCGGTCCCTGGCAGATGTTCCGCCATGTCCTGCTGCCCGCCTCGCTGCCCCAGGTCCTGGTCGGCATGCGGGTCGCGGCCGGAGTGGCGGTACTGGTCATCGTCGCCTCCGAGCAGATCGCCGCGAACGACGGCCTCGGCCACCTGATCTTCGACTCGCGGGCGCTGTTCCAGAACGACGTGATGTTCGTCGGCATCGTCTGCGTGGCCGTGCTCGGCGTGGTCCTCTCCGAACTCGTGCGGCTCATCGGCCGCAGGATCACCCCCTGGGCGCCACGCGACCGCGGCCGTCCCCGGTCCTGACCCCTGCCCGGCTCCGAATCCCCAGCCCCCGGAAGGCGACACCCATGGCACGGACACCTTCCCTCGCCCGCGCCCTGATCACGGGCGTGACCCTGCTGGGCGTCCTCGGCTCCCTCGCCGCCTGCGACGCGCAGACCTCGGACTCGGCGCGCTCCGGCACACCCGGCGAGCCCCGTCCGATCACCCCCGTCGCGGGCTGCGCCAAGGGCTGGACCGACCCCTCCGACACCTCCGCCACCCGCAAGCCCGCTCGCTGCGTGCCCGGTGCGCCCGCGCCGAAGCCGCTGAAGAAGAAGACGAAGATCGTCGTTTCGGCCAGCACGCTCACCGCCGAATATCTGGCGCCGCTGCGGATCGGCATGGCCAAGGGCGAGTTCAGCAAGGAGAAGCTCGATGTCGAGGTGAAGCTGCTGCCCACCCCGGACGCGCTTCCGCTGCTGGCCAAGGGCGATATCGACGTCCAGTACGCGGCGCCGGAGGCCGCCGTGCTCAACGGTGTCCGGCAGGGGTTCGACATTCGCTGGGTGGCCGGCAACTTCACCCCCGCGCCCGGATCCAAGAGCGGATTCTGGGCCAGGCTGCGGCCGGGGGAGACGGCGGACGAGGTCAGCCTCAAGGACCGCTCCGTCGGCACGCTCATCGGCAAGGGCTCGGTGATCATGTACCCGATGGAGAAGGTGCTCTCCGCACACCGGGCCGACGTGGACAGCGTCCGCTTCCAGCAGCTCGGCCCGGCCGAGGTCCTCACCTCGCTGAAGAACGGCGGAGTGGACGCGGCATGGCTGCTCGACCCGGTGTGGCGCCAGGTGGACGGCGACGCGGGCTACGCCTTCCTCGGCGGTCAGCCGCGGGGCGAACCGCTCGGCGGGCTGCTGTTCGGACCCGATCTGCTGACCGGGGACCCGGACGCGGGAGTGGCGTTCCTGCGCGCCTACATCCGCACCGTCAACACCTACTTCGCCGGGGACTACAAGAAGGACAAGGCGTTCCTCCGCGAGCTCGGCGAAGCGCTCAAGACCGAGCCGGACACGCTGGCCGCCGTGCCGTCGCTGCGTATGGACTGGGAGATCCGCGCGGGCACGGTGGACCGCCTGGGGAAGGCGTACGAAGCCGCCGGGGTGATCGAGGGCGACCCACCGGCCGAGAACCAGGTCGTGGACCGCTCCTTCTACACCGAGGCGGTCGGCCACAAGCCTTAGCACGCACCGCGCGACGCTGGTCAGCCGTGTGGTCGGCCGCTAGTCTGGCCTGCGCCGTAGCGGGCCGCTTCTCCCCTCCGTGCCGCGCGTCCGTTTCCGTGTGGCTTCCCCACACGGACCTCATGGCCCGGCCGGAACGGCCCAGCTGTCGACTTGAGGACATCGAACATGCAATTCCCTCCATCCGAGCCGTCCGAATTGGCGGCCCTGGCCGTCGAGCCGCTGATGACACGGGACTTCGAGACCAGGCCCGCCACCGTCTACGCACGGCTGCGGGCCCGGTACGGACCGGTGGCGCCGGTCGATCTGCACGGGGTCCCGGTCTGGCTGGTGCTCGGCTTCGGCGAGGTGAGGGAGGTGCTGCGCGACGAGAGCGTATGGAAGAAGGACGTCCAGCACTGGCGGTGGCTGCGCGAGGGCCGGGTGCCCGCCGACTGGCCGCATCTGCCCGGCTATCAGGTCAGCCATCTGCTGGTCCAGGACGACCAGCGGCACAAGGCGACCCGCGCCGCCGTCGAGGAGGCGCTCGCCCCCTTCCAGGACGCCGACGCGCCCCAGTCCTGGGAGCTGGCGAACGCCGTCTCCCGCCACGCCGACGAACTGATCGCCTTCTTCGCGGACGGCGGCGACGGCGGATGGGCGGACCTGGGCGCGCAGTTCGCGCGGGCGCTGCCGTTGATGGCCGTCAACCGGCTGTTCGGCTTCCCCGTCGAACAGGGCGACGACGTCTTCATGGACTCCTGGCGGATGGTGGACGGCGGCCCCGATGCCGCCGCGGCCGTGGGCCGGCTGGTGGCCGCGACGACCGAACTGGCCGCGTACAAGCGGCAGAACCCCGGCGACGACCTGACCACCCGGCTGCTCGCGGTCGAGCCCCCGCTGACGGTGGAGCAGATCGGCCTGGAGCTGTACGCGATCATCGTCATCATGTCGGAGCTGGTCAGCCACGCCATCACCAACAGCGTGCTGGAGGTGCTGGCCGGGGAGGCCGGGACGCGGGACGGTCTGATGGCGGGGCCCGTCGAGGAGCTGGTCAACCGCGTGCACATCGCCTCGCCACCGTGGGTCAACCTCACCTTCCGCTTCCCCGCCGCCGACACCGACCTGGGGGACTTCCGGCTCGCCGCGGGCGATGCGGTCGTGCCCTCGATCGCCGCCGCGCACGGCGACCCGATGTTCGCGACCCCCGGCAGCCAGGAGGCGTCGGTGAGTTCGCGCGCCCATCTGGCCTGGGGCGCGGGGCCGCATCAGTGCCCGGGCCGGGGGCTCGCCGACATGATCGTCACCACCGCGGTGGGCAAGCTGTTCGAACGGTGCGACCTTGAACTCGGTCTTCCCGTCGACCAGTTGCCCTGGCGCTCATCCACACATGTACGCGGCCTGAAGTCCTTCCCGGTCCGGTACCGCATGCGGACGCGCCAGGTCCCGGTGGCGGCTCCGGCCGCCGAGGCGGCGGCGCCCGGCCCGGCGCCCGAGCCCGTGGCACCCGCCCCCGCCGAACCGGAACGGCTCCGCTCCGCGCTCTGGCGCTTCCTGGCGAGCCTGCGCCGGGGCTGAGCCGGCCACCGGCCACGGTCGGGCCACCCGGGCGGGGGTGTTGCTAACCCCCCTCCGGGTTCCGGGGGCTGTCCCCCGTATCCTCAGGGTGCTGACGCCATGGTGCCGCATGGTCTTCGGTCCGTACGTTTAAGCAGCTCAGAGTGTTACTGACCAATCCAGGACCGGAGTCCTCCATGCCTCAGGCCATCGCGCCGTCCGTCACCGTCGCGCCGTCCGTGTCCACCGCTCCCGGTGGCGGCCGCGCGGCACCGGGGAGCGAGTTCGCCCCCCTGCTGCGGAAGGTCAAGGAACGGGGGCTGCTGGAGCGCCGCAAGGGCTGGTACACGCGGATGATCGCCGGGAACCTCCTCGCCCTGGCCTTGGTGGTGACCGGACTCGTCCTCGCCGGGGACACCTGGTGGACGCTGCCGCTCGCCCTGCCGCTCGCGATCCTGTCCGCCCGCACCGCCTACATCGGCCACGACGCCGGACACGCCCAGATCGCCGTCGGCCGCCGGGTGAACCGCGCCATCGGACTCCTCCACGGCAATCTGCTGCTGGGCATGAGCTACGCGTGGTGGAACGACAAGCACAACCGGCACCACGCCAACCCCAACCACATCGAGAAGGACCCGGACGTCGGCGTCGGCGCACTCGTGTGGACGGCCGAACAGGCCGCGGTGCGCCAGGGGTTCGCCCGCTGGGTCACCCGCCACCAGGCCCTGCTGTTCTTCCCGATGCTGCTGCTCGAAGGCATCGCCCTGAAGGTGAACAGCGTCCGGGACCTGTGGCGGCAGTCGCCGCGCGAGCGGGCCGTCGAGGGCGTGCTGCTGGCGCTGCACATCGCCGGATACGCGACCCTGTTGCTCACCTGTCTTCCGGTGGGCAAGGCCATCGCGTTCGCCCTGCTCCACCAGGCGTTCTTCGGACTCCACCTGGGCATGGCCTTCGCGCCCAACCACAAGGGCATGGAGATGCCCGACCCGGCCGGTGAGCGCTGGGGCCATCTGCGCCGGCAGGTCCTGACCTCGCGGAACGTCCGGGGCGGGCCGGTCACGGACTGGCTGCTCGGCGGGCTGAACTACCAGATCGAGCACCACCTCTTCCCCAACCTGCCCCGGCCCCACCTCAGGCTGGTCCAGCCGCTGGTCCGGGAGCACTGCCGCGGCCTCGGGATCCCGTACGCCGAGACCGGACTGCTCGACTCCTACCGGCAGGGGCTGGGCCATATGCACACGGTCGGCGCCGCGGCCCGCCCCCGGTGAGCCCGCCCCCGGCCGCCCCGCGCTGTCGGCTGACGCCCCCGCCCTGCCTCAGTCCACCCCGAGCCATTCACCCTCGCCCCGCCACGAGAGTCGGGGGGCAGGGGCGGACGGTGGTCTTCAGGACCGCTTGAAGCAGTCGGGGTTGTTGTGGTCGCGGTGGCGAGGGCACTGGCACGGCGGCCATGCCTGCCCCAGTGAATAGGCGTCGCTCTTCTCCCCGGCGAGGACGGCCACGATCGCGCGGCGGGTGGTGACGATCCCGTTGTGCGCCATGGTGTAGACGCGCATCGTCATCTTCGGCCGTTTGTCCGGCTCCGGTCGGCTGTCAGCCATCAGCGTTCTCCTCCACCGTGACCGGCGCGAGGAGCTGGAGCAGACAGCGCAGGCTCCGCTTCACCGCGCCGAGGTGATAGGCCAGTTCCTCCGGCGCGGCCTCGGCGAGGCTCAGGGCCTCGGCGGCGGCCAGGCTCTGTCCGGCGACGATGACGACCGCCTGTTCAAGGCCGTCGCGGGTGGGCTTTCCGGCCGTGACGCACGCGGGGCACAGGCCCGAATGCGGCTCGGTGGGGTTGTGGGGTCCGAAGTCGCCGGGGGTGGCGCACAGGGCGCACCCGGGGGACGGGACGGGCACGCGGCGTTTGGGTACCGTCTACGCATGTTGCGCGACGAGCGCGGCTGGACTCAGGACGAGCTGGCGGAGCGCATGGAATGGTCCGCGACGCATATCTCTGCTATCGAAACTGGTCGCCGCCCTCCAACTCCGCGTTTCGCGGCACGTGCTGACCGGGTCTTCGGCACCGGGGACAGACTCGAACGCCAGAGCCGCGCCCTTCGGCATACGGCCCTGTTGGAAGGGTTCCCGGAGTATGTGACGCATGAGGCACGCGCGGCGGAGATCAGGCTCTATGAGGTCGGAGTCATCCCCGGCCTGCTCCAGACACCGGAGTATGCGGCGGCGCTGGAGGCGGACGTCGTACGTCGGGAAGCGATCACCCCCGAACAAGCCAGTGAGCGAGTCCAGTTGGTGACGCAGCGGCAAGCCGCACTTGCCCGTACCCCAGCACCCTTGATCCTCGCGGTGCTTGATGAGGGGTGCGTCCTCCGGCCGATGGGTGATCGCGCGATCATGGACGCTCAGTTCGCCCGGCTGCTGGAGTTCGCCGCGCGTCCGAATACCGTGCTTCAAATCGCCCCGTTCCGCATGGGGGCACGTCGGCCATTCAGCCTGCCCATTACGGTGCTGACGATGCCCGATCGCTCGCTCATGTCATACGCCGAGTCTGCCCACCGGGGGCACCTGGAACGAGAAAGCACGTTCGCACTGCCCTTCCTGACGGCCTACCATCAGCTACAGGCCGAAGCCCTCTCTCAAGCGGCATCCGTGGCCATGATCGAGCAGTTACGAAAGGGCACCCCGTGACGACCGAATCCCCCCGTTGGTACAAGTCCTCATACAGCGGCAACGGCGGCCAGTGCATCGAGGTCGCCGCAAACCTCGTTGCCTCGCGCGGCGAGGTCCCCGTCCGCGACAGCAAGGACCCGCGCGGCCCGGTGCTCGTCTTCGAGCCGTGCGCCTGGTCGTCGTTCGTCGCCGCCGTCAAGGGCGGGGAGTTCCCCGCCACCTGACACACACAGCACCGGCCACCAAAGCGAGCGGCCCCCGTGACCGGGGCCGCCGTCATGTCGGCACGCTCCCGCTGGTGCGGGCGGTAGAGGGCATGTGGGTGTCCTGGCGCCGGATGGAGCGTGCTGGGTGGCGGCGGACAGGTGAACGGTGCCCGTTCCGCCGGGGGCGGAACGGCTTCACAACGGCCCACGACCCCGGGCCCCGATCACGGCGCGCCCACGCCGGGAAAACGTTCGCGAGACTGACAGACACTCGCGCTAGTGTGCGGCGCGTGAGCCTACATGTCGTCATAGGATTCGGGCCCGCCGGAGCCGCCACCGCCAGGCTGCTGGCCGAAAAGGGCCATTCGGTACGGGTCATCACCACATCGAGCCGAAGCCCGGAACCGGGCATCGAACATGTCGCGCTGGACGCGACGGACAGCAAGCGACTTTCCGAGGCCGCGCAGGGCGCGGCCGCCATCCACAGCTGTGCCGCACCGCCCTACCACCGCTGGGCGGCTCATTGGCCACCGCTGGCCGCATCGCTCTGCGCGACCGCCGAGGCCACCGGGGCCGTCCTGGTCATGCTGGGCAATCTCTACGCCTACGGCCCGGTGGACGGCCCCATGACCGAGGAGCTGCCGCTCGCGGCGACCGGCACCAAGGGGCGGGTGCGCGCCGCCGTATGGGAGCAGGCGCGGCAACTCCATGAGCAGGGCCGTATCAAGGCCGTCGAGGTGCGGGCTTCGGACTTCTTCGGGCCCGGGGTGACCGACGGCGGGCATCTGGCCGCACGGGCCATGCCCCGAGTGCTGCGCGGCAAGCCGGTCTCCTCGCTCGGGGACCCGGACACCCCGCACAGCTGGAGCTATATCCCCGATGTGGCCGCGGCGTTGGCCGAGGTCGCGGGCGAGGAACGGGCCTGGGGGCGGGCGTGGCACATGCCGACGGCGCCCGCGCTGTCCACCCGGGAGATGGTGGACCGGCTGGCCACAAAGGCGGGGACCGGGCCGGTGGCGGTGCGCCAACTGCCGTCGGCCGTACTGAATCTGGCGTCGCTGGTCTCCCCGCTGCTGCGTGAACTCAAGGAGGTCCGCTACCAGTTCGACCGCCCCTTCGTCATCGACTCCAGCGCCTACGAAGCCGCGTTCGCGGTGCGCGCCACCCCCGTCGAGGAGCAGGTCAAGGCGACGGTGGAGTGGTGGCGCGAGCGACTGGCCACCACCGGGTGACATCCGAGACAGCGAGGGATTCCACAGTGGGTTCAGCTGGAACGCGGCGCGATGACGTCGCGATCGTAGGAATGGCCTGCCGGTTCCCGGGGGCCAGGAACGTCAACCAGTACTGGCGGCTCCTCACCGATCCACGGGCGCAGTTCGCCCCCATCCCGGACTCGAGATGGCGCACCGCCACCTTCGTCAGCGACAACTTACGCGACACATCCTCGACCTATACGGACACCATGGCGCTGCTGCCGGACGTGGGCCACTTCGACGCCCCGCACTACGGCATCCCGCCACGGCGGGCCCGATCGATGGATCCGCAGGCCCGGCTGCTGATCGACCTCGCCCGTGAGGCGATCCAGGACGCCGGATGGGAGGCCGAGGGCTTCGACCGCGAGGAGACCTCGGTGATCACGGCGCTCACCGAGAGCGGCTATCGCGAGCTCAGCACCATGCGGATCCGGATGCGCCAGCTGACCGGCGGCGAGTTCGGGGCGCGGGCCACCGACCCCCGGTGGCCGGAGACGGTCCGCGCGGTGGACGGGCTGCACGGCTCCTCCGTGGCCGGGCTGCTGCTCAACATGGGCCCCAGCACGGTCAGTTCGGTCTTCGATCTGCACGGCGAGAGCTATGCGCTGGACTCGGCGTGCTCCGGTGGACTCATGGCCGTGGCCAACGCGGTGTTCGCGCTCCGCGCGGGCCGGTGCCGGATCGCGCTCGCGGGCGGCGCCCAGCTGATACTCGCCCCGGACCTGCTGGTGGGGCTGTGCCGGATCGGCGCCATCTCGCGCAGCGGCAGATGCCTGCCGTTCGGCGCGGAGGCCGACGGCTTCGTGCTGGGGGAGGGCGCCGGGGTGCTGGCGCTGCGGCCCCTGACCGACGCGCTGGCCGCCGGCGACCGGGTCTACGCGGTGATCCGGGGTGTGGGCACGGCCAACGACGGGACCGTGCGGGGCGGGATGCACCCCCAGGCGGCCGGTCAGCTCAGGGCGTTGCGCCGGGCCTACCGCGACGCGGACCTGCCCCCGGACTCGGTGGGCTACCTCGAGGCGCACGGCACCGGGACCACGGTCGGCGATCCGGTCGAGGTCGGTGTGTTGCGGGAACTGCGGGGCGAGCGGGGCGCCCCCGCCTTCCTCGGCGCGGTGAAGGCGGTGGTCGGGCATGCGCTCAACTCCGCCGGGATAGCCGGACTCGTCAAGTCCGTGCTGGCCGTGCACCGGGGAGTGATACCGCCGCAGCCGGAGTTCGACCTGGCCGACCGCTCCGGGCTCGACGCCGCGCGGCTGACCATCCCGACCAAGCCCACCGGATGGCCGGAGTCCGGGCAGCCGCGCCGGGCGGGGGTGAGCGCCTTCGGCTTCGGCGGCACCGGCGTCCATATGGTGGTGGAGGAGTGCGCCACGGCGCCGGCCCGCCGGGCCCCGGACGAGGGGCCGCAGCTGCTGGTGCTCAGCGCCCGCGACCGGGCCGGGCTGGCCCGTTACGCCCGGGAGCTGGCCCACACCCTCGCCGACGACCGGCCGCCGCTGGCCGGGGTGGCGGACACCCTGGCCCGCCGGGCTCCCCTGGCCGAACGCCTCGCCCTGGTGGCCGAGGACGCCGCCGACGCCGTCACCAAGCTGACCGCCGCCGCCGAGGCCGTGGCGGACGGCCGCACCGGAGAGCTCGGGCCGGGCCAGATGGCCGGCACGGTGCCACCCGGGGAGCCGCCGGAGGCCGCCGTGCCCGCGCCGGGCTCGCTGTCCGCCGACGCCCGCTCGGCCGCGCTGGCCCAGCTCGCCGAGCGCGCGGTCACCGGCTCGGGGCTTCGGCCGGTGATGGAGCGCGTACCGCCCCACACCCTGCCGCCGAGCCCGCTCGCCCCGCGCCACCACTGGGTGGTGGACGAGTCGGCGCGCGCTCCCGCGGACAAGGCCCACACGCCCGCGGAGGTGGGGGAGGGCCGGGCGGAGGCGGTGGACTCCCCGGCCGGTGCGGCGCCCGCCGCGTCCATCGTGCTGGAAGAGCTGTCCCGGACCGGCGTCTTCCCGCTCGCCGACCTGTCCGAGCGGATGCGACTGGTGACCGACCTCGGCTTCGACTCCCTGATGCTCCAGGAACTGGAGGTCAACATCGGCAAACGAATACCGGGATTCCGCACCGAGGAGATCTTCTCGCCCGACCTCACCGTGGAGCGGCTGGTCGCGCTGGTCGATCCGCACCTCCCGAGGGAGCGGGAGCCCGCCCCCGGTGAGCCGCCGCCGCGGGAGACGCGGACGGACTGGGACACGGCGACCGCGTGCGCCGACGACTTCCCCGAGGTGCGGCAGTTCGAGGAGCTGCTGACCTCGATCACCGGCAGTGGCGCGGACTTCCCGTACTTCCGCGTCCACCAGGGCACCATCCGCGACACCACCGTGGTCGACGGCCGGCCGTATCTGTCCTTCGGCAGCTACAACTACCTGGGGCTCTCCGGCCATCCGGCGGTCAACGAGGCCGCGCATGAAGCGGTGGACCGGTACGGGACCTCGGTCTCCGCGAGCCGGATGCTCTCCGGTGAACGGGAGCCGACCGTACGGCTGGAGCGTGCGCTCGCCGACTTCCTCGGCGTGGCGGACTGCCTGGCGCTGGTGAGCGGCCACGCCACCAATGTGACCGCCATCGGGCATCTCGTCGGCCCGCGGGACCTCGTGGTGCACGACGCGCTCGCCCACGACAGCATCCTCCAGGGCTGCGCCCTGTCCGGGGCGGCGCGGCGCCCGTTCGCCCACAACGACATCGACGGGCTGGAGGCCACGCTGCGGCGCAACCGGTCCCGGTTCAGACGGGTGCTGATCGTCGTCGAGGGCGCCTACAGCATGGACGGCGATCTGGTGGACCTGCCGGCGGTGATCGAGCTGAAGCGGCGCTACGGCGCCCTGCTGATGGTCGACGAGGCGCACAGCATCGGCACGGTGGGCGAACGCGGCCGTGGCGTCGGCGAGTTCTTCGGCGTCGACCGCACCGATGTCGATCTGTGGATGGGCACCCTGTCCAAGACGTTCGCCAGCTGCGGCGGCTATCTCGGCGGCTCGGCCCGGATGGTGCGGTGGCTGCGCCATACGCTGCCCGGCTTCGTCTACAGCGTCGGACTGACCCCGGCCAACGCGGCCGCGGCGCTCGCCGCCACCGAGCTGATCGTCGCGGAACCGGACCGGGTGCGCGCCCTGCGGCGCAACGCGGAGCTCTTCCTGGGCCTGGCCACCTCGGCCGGTCTGGCGACGGGCAGCAGCGCCCACACACCGATCGTGCCGTGTCTCCTCGGCGACTCGGCGAGGACCCTGCGCGTCGCGGACCGGCTGTTCGGCCGCGGTGTCATCGCCGATCCGATCTTCCATCCCGCGGTGGAGGAGGGGCTCGCCAGGCTGCGGTTCTTCATCACCAGCGAGCACCGCGAGGACGACATCCGGCGGACCGTGTCGATCCTGGCCGAGGAGGTGGCCGCCGCCGGGGGATGAATGAGGCACCGTCGGATCCACGTCAGATCAGGGTGCGTTCGATCCGGCTGAGCATGGCGTCCTTGCCGGATTCCCCGGTGCCCCCGGACGGGTGCGCGCCATGCCGCCCATCGGTGCCGCCCACCCGTTGGGAGAGCAGATAGGCGATGATCTCCGCCTCCTGCTCCTGGACATCGTCGTAGGTCGCGCGCAGGAGCATGTCACGCACGAGGTCGGGGTCGAGGTTGGGGAAGAGGAGGCGGGCGCTCGCCTCGTCCAGCCAACCCGCCCCGCGATGGCAGCAGATGATGTGGCCCAGCTCATGCAAGATGATGTGCTCCTGATGCGCGCTGGTCGTGTTGGCGTCGTAGAAGATGAGGTCCTCGTCGCGCGCGGCGACCCACATACCGCACGGGTGCGTGGCCGGCATCTGCATCGGGACCAGCGTGATGGGGCGGCCGCGGACCTCGCCGAGATGGCGGCACAGCTCCGCCACATCGGCCACCTCCGGCAGTTCGAGGTCGGCGATCCGCCGCGCCCCGGCCTTGCGGAGCCTCTTGAGCTGACTGCGGCGGTCGTGGTCGGCCGACCGCCCCTTGCCTGTGCCCCTCACCCAGCCGCACCCCTCATTCCGGGTCCGAAGGGTCGGCGACGGGCGGGAGGCCCTGCAACTGCCGGTACTGATCCATGATGGTCGTGATGGCCTCGAGGTTCTCCTTCTTCATCCCGGCCGCCCGCATGGCCACCGCGCGCACCCCGGCCTGGCGGAGCGCCTCGATGGCGGCGACCTCGCTGAGCACCGACTCGGCCACCTGGTCGTCGAAGAAGTAGGCGACCGACACGCCGAAGAAGCGCGCCAGCGCGGCCAGCAGGTCCGGTGAGGGATTGGAACGCTTGCCCGTCCGCAGCTGCGACAGATACACGCCCCCGACCTTGAGTTGGGGGTTGGCCCGCTTCAGCTCCTCCGCGACCTCGGCGTTGGTCCAGTGCCTGCCCTTGGGACGCACCGTCTTGAAGAGGTCGTCCAGACGCACTGCCAGCACGGGCCGGTCATCGGTCTCGGACATGCGAATCTCCCTCCCTCACCTCCTCGGCTTTGCCCCCGGCTATTCGGCAGTTTTGCAGATTAGCGGTCAGTTGACAATCGGGCCGGACTCCGCCACCGTGGACCTCGTCGATAGCTGCCAGCTAACTCCGCTCACGGGGGTGGTCGAGTTGACTGGCAGTCATATCGACCTGGTCCGGCCCCGGTCTTTCCGGGCCGGATCCGGTCCGGGCCGGGCGGGGAACACCCGCGCGGCCCGGAAGGAAGAAACGGGGGACACGGGGGAACCACGGGGGATATCCCGCTCGGCCTGACGGGGGCAGACCGGGCGGGATCCCGCCTCAGCGCGCGTTGTCGAGCTTCCGGTAGGCGGCGGCCACCTTGGTGAGCCAGACGACCTCGGCGGTGAAGTTGTCCGTGTCGCGGTCCTCGAAGTCGCCGGTGTCCGCGTTGTCGTCGGGGATGGTGCCGGTGCGCTTGGCGTGCAGGGCCTGTTTGATCTGCGCGGCCTCGGCGAACGCCTGCCGGGACTCCTCGCCGCCCCGGAAGCCCGCCCCGCCGTCGCCCTCGCCGCCCGTGGTGCGGTCGATGTAGGGGCGCAACTCCCGCCATCCGTCCCGAATTTCGATGACCCGCCGGTGCAGCCGGTAGTCGAGGTCGGAGACCGCGGCCCCGGGCGGCTCCAGGACGATGTCCGGCGAGGACTCGTACAGATCCCGCCACAGCGGATACAGCGCCCGGTAGGACCGGTAGCCGTGTGCCCACTCCAGCAGCCTGGTGGCCGAGGGCCCCCAGGAGGAGATGGTCAGGGCGAGCGAGAGGGTGGCGATGCCCAGCGCGCTGAAGACCGAGGCGGCCAGGGTCCAGGCGCCGATGTCCAGCCCGCTCGCGGCCGTGAGGATGTTGACCACCCGCGCCAGGCAGTAGAGGAAGAGGATCACCGCCGCGACGGAGAGCATCCGCAGGGCCTGCCGCAGCGAGGTCTTGCTCGCCATCCGGGCGTAGGGCACGCACTGGCGCAGGATGGTGACGCACGGAACCGCCTGGGAGACCATGAAGACCAGGAGGTAGGTGAGGATCAGCGGCCGGCCGCTGCCGGTGTTGAAGTCCTCGGCCGGGCGGCCGGGGCCGTCGGCGATGAAGAACAGCGCGGTGAGCAGCGCGTTGAGCGCGATGCCGGTGATCAGCCAGTAGCGGGCGCCGCGCGCCGACTCCTCGGAGCCGGTCGCCCAGCGCAGCAGGATGATCTGCGCGCTGACGCAGAAGGCGACCGCCGACAGGTGCATCACCAGGATCGCGAGGTTGCCGACGCCCAGGAAGCGCTCGCTCCCCATGGCGACGGCGCCCATCGTGAAGGTGAGGCACTGGAACAGCAGAGTGATCAGCAGTGTGCGGTAGGTGCTGTCCCGCCAGCTGCGTCCGACTTGGAGCAGCCGGTAGACGAGGGCGGCGTACGACGAGAGCGCCGCGATGACGAAGCAGAGAGTCTTGATGGTGTTCACGGCCCTTTCCCCCACAGGTGCCGCGCACGCGGCGGACGGTTCAGTCGGTGTTCTCGCCCAAGGGAACCTCGAGTCCGATCCCTTCGGCCGCCACCGCGATGGCGTAGTCGAAGAAGGCGGCCTCGTCCCGGACGCTGTCATGGGTACGGCTGAAGACCTGGAAGACCAGCAGCCCGATCAGATTGCTCCACAGCACGATGCCGCGCTCGATGAGGTCCGAGTACGGGGCCTCGGGCGTGCCGCCGAAGAGCTGCACGGCCTCCGGCAGGAGCAGCGGCGGCCCCGGCACTTCCCGCCGGGGCGCGGCGAGTTCACCGGCCTCCAGCGCCGAACGCACGATGCCGGCCAGGACCGCCGGGGTGCGCGAGGCGGGCGGGACGGTGTCCTGCGGGGCGTGGTAATCCGGCACGGGCGAGCCGTAGACCAGCGTGAACTCGCCGGGGTTGGCGAAGGACCAGCGCCGCAGCGCGCGGGTGGCCGCGAGGAGCCGCGCGCCCGCGGACGCGCCGGCCTCCCGGGCGGCTTCATCGGCCTGCTCCATCGCGGCGGCGGAGTCGTCGTAGGCGTCGATGAGCAGCGCCGTCAGCAGGTCGTCCCGGTGCGGGTAGACGGCTTCCACCTCGCTCACGGCGAGACCGCTGTCACAGGCGACGGCATCCAGGGACAGCCCTCCGGCCCCCCGTTTCACCAGCAGCTGGCGCGCGGTGGTCTTGATGACCGCCCGCGGCCTGGCGTTTTCATCGGCGGAGCTCGTTCCGGAAACATCCATGGGCCAAACCGTAGCGGTACGACGGCACTTGCGCCCCGCGGACCCTGACCTGAACCCTGACTTCACAGGGGTCTTCGCGGCTATGGTGAGCGGGGATCGCGGGGTTGTACGGGGCTCGGCGGAGGACGCGCGCCGACGCCGCGAGGGAGGGGCTGCTGTGGACGGCGGCACGGTGGGTCTGCGGATCGCGTCGGCGGTGGTCGTGCCGGTGGTCAAACGGCTGCTGGTGCCGCCCGCGAGCGCCCCGGGGGCGGAGTACGGCGACCGGCCCGTTCCGATCCGCCGGCTCGTCTCCTTCGCCAGGGAGCACCGCACCCTCACCGAGGACGATCTGCACAAGCTCGCCCGCGAGCTGGTCCGCCGCGCCGTGCGGGCCGCCGGGCCGCACGATCCGCCGATCGGCGCCGATGAGCACGACTCCGTCGGGCAGGCGCTGACCCGCACCCTGCACGCGCTCGGCGATCTCGACATGGACGACGTCCACGCCTTCGCGCTCGGCCCCGAGCGGCTGGCCGCGGAGCTGTCCCGGCGCGCCGGCCCCGATACGCGCAGGCTCCTCAGCGACGACGCGGCCCGCTTCCACGACCGGCTCCTGGAGACGGCCTGCGTCCACCTCATGCGCTTCTTCAGCCAGCGGCCCGGATTCGCGGCCCGAGCCCAGATCGAGCAGAGCCGCGAGATCCGGGAGCAGAGCGAGAAATTGGACAGAATCCTGCGGCGGCTGCCGGACATCAGCCGCCAGGACACCGAGTTCGAGGAGGAGTACGCGCGCTATATCGTCGAGTGCCACGGCAGGCTCACGATCTACGGTGTCGACCTGCGCGAACCGGACGGCCAGGACTGGCCGCTGGAGACCGCGTATCTGAGCCTGGAGGCCAGGCCGTACCGCGACGGCACCGACCGGGTGCCGGTGGTGAACGGCGAGCCGGGCGCCGACCGGGACACCGAGGCCGAGCGGGCCGCGGTCCCGGCCGAGGCGGTCTTCGCCAGCCATGAGCGCGTCCTGCTGCGCGGGCTCGCCGGCACCGGCAAGACGACCCTCGTCCAGTGGCTGGCCCTCTCCACGGCACAGCAGGACCGGGTGCCGGGCGGGCTTTCGCAGCTGTTCGGGCGCGTCCCCTTCGTCCTGCCGCTGCGCACCCTGGCGCGCAAGGACTCCGAACTGCCGATGCCCGACGACTTCCTGCGCTGGATCGGCTGCCCGCTGGTGGGCACCGAGCCCGACGGCTGGGCCGCGCGGGTGCTGCGGCACGGGCGCGGGGTGCTCCTGGTCGACGGGGCGGATGAGATCCCGAAGGACGACCGGGCCCGGGTGCGGGCCTGGCTCAGGAAGCTGCTCGCCGTCTTCCCCGGCAATCTGTGGCTGCTCACCTCCCGGCCCTCGGCCCTGGAGCGGGGCTGGCTGGTCCGCGAGGGCTTCCAGGAGTTCGCGCTCGCCGCGATGCGCCCGGCCGATATGAAGCAGTTCATCCGGCGCTGGCACACCGCGGCTGGCGCCTCGCAGGAGCTCGGCGAGTCGCTCACCCAGTCGCTGCGCAGCAGCCCCGAGCTGAGCCGGCTGGCGACCAACCCGCTGATGTGCGGCCTGATCTGCGCCCTGCACCGGGAGCGGCGCGGCTTCCTGCCCCAGGGCCGCGCCTCCCTGTACGAGGCGGCGCTCTCGATGCTCCTGGAGCGGCGCGACCTGGAGCGCGAGGTCTACGGCCGCAGCCGCCGGCCCGTACTGGACCAGAAGTCGGCCACCGAGCCGCTCCAGCGGCTCGCCTACTGGCTGATCCGCAACGAGCGGACGCAGCTGGACCGCCCGGACGCGGTGAACGTGGTGCGGCGGCTCCAGCCCTCCGTACCGCGCCTCGCGGAAGTCGGCACGGCGGAGGAGGCGCTTCAGCATCTGCTGGAGCGCTCCGGACTGCTGCGCGAACCGGCCCCGGGCGCCGTCAACTTCATCCACCGGACCTTCCAGGACTTCCTGGGCGCCAGGGCCGTGCTGGAAGAGCGTGATATGGGCATGCTGGTGAACAACGCACACCTGGACCAGTGGGAGGACGTGGTGCAGATGGCCGTCGCACAGGCTCGACACCAAGAGCGTGCCGACCTGCTGACCCGTTTGCGGGAGCGGGGCGACCGGGAGCAGGACGCGACCGTCCAGGCGCGGTTACGGCTCCTCGCGCTCGCCTCCCTCGAACAGGCCACCCGTCTGGAGCCCACGGTCCGCGAGGCCATCGAGGACCGGGCCGCCGCGCTGCTTCCGCCGCGCAGTCTGCGCGAGGCCAGGTCACTGGCGCAGACCGGCCCGCTGCTCATCGGCCTGCTGCCCGACGCGAAGGACCTGGAGGGCGACGAGGAGCTGGCCACCGTCCACGCGATCTGCCAGATCGGCGGGGACGCCGCCATCCCCAGGCTCCGGGAGTTCCTGGGCACCGGCCAGCCCGCGGTGCGCGCCCAGCTCCTCGCCCACTGGGACCGGTTCGACACCAAGGTGTACGCCGAGGAGATCGTGCGGCCGCTCCTCGAAACCGCGCCCGAGGAGATCGTCACGGTGCGCTCCCCCGCGGAGCTGGAGGCCCTGCGCACCATGTCCGGCTATCAACGCGTGGGCCTGCACGGCGACTTCGGCCCGGAGGAGATCCGCGCCTCGCTCGACCCGAGCCGGCTGCGCGAGCTGCGGCTGCGCAACTCCCTCCAGCTGGAGGACCTCGATCTGCTCTCCGCCTACCCCGAGCTCGAGACGCTCGCCCTCCAGGGCTGCCGGAATGTGAAGGACCCCGCGCCGCTGACCCGGCTGCCCTGTCTGCGGAGGCTGGAGCTGCGGGACCTGCCCCAGTTCGAGCCGTTGCTGAAGCTGGCGGAATGCCCGCGTCTTGACGGGCTCCTCGTCGGTCCCGAGGTGCCCTGGCGCGGTCTGTCCGACCTGCCCCGCCCCGCCGAGCTGCGGCTGCTGTCGCTGCCGTCGTCGGCGGCGCAGCTCGCCGGGATCGTGGAGTGCCGGGAGCTTCAGGAGCTGCGTCTCCAGGACGCCAGCGAGCGCCTGACACCGGACGAATGGGGCTCCCTCATCGCGGAGTTGCCGAATCTGCGCAAGCTGACGCTCTCCCCGCAGCAGCTGAGCCTGCTGCTGTTCGCCCCGCGCACCGAGATCCCCCAGGTCACCCATCTGGATGTGTGGGCCAGGGCCGGTGTCGCGGTTCCGCTGCGGCGGATCGCCCGGCGCCTTCCGGGGCTCGAGGAGATCCATCTGTCGCAGGTGGCGGAGCTCGACCTCGCCTCCCTCGCCGGACTGCGCCGGCTGCGCCGGGTGCGGCTGGTCTACCCCGGCGAGATCCGCGGCGCGGACTCGCTCCCCGACAGCGTCGAACTCGACATATACCCGCACCCCTGACGGGCACTACCGCATATGGTGCGGCGTTTACCTGGTGGGATGTTTACCCAACGGGTAAGTTCAGGATCGTAGGCGTAGTTGGTACGGATGTCAGCGGCTGATGTCTCGGGGGAGCGGTGCCGCCCGTCTCCGAGGTCGCGGCTGCCGGGCAGCAGAGGACGACTGAGGCGGGACACGGCGAATGCGCGTATCGGAAGGGTCACCGCTCTATGGCCGGGATCCGCTGCTGCGCTCGCTCGTGCCCCGGCTGACCGGTCTGGCCTACGACGAGCGGTCGCGGACGGGCCGGGAGCACCAGGGAGACCTGCCTGTGGTGCTGGTGACGGGATACCACGGCATGGGCCGCAGCGCCGTCCTCGAAGAACTGGCCGCGCGCTACCGGGACCGGCTGCCGCTGGCCCATGTCCGGGCCGTGGCGAGCGAATCCGCCGCCTTCCCGCGCGCCCCGGCCGACGGCGGCGCCCCCACCGCCTCGACCCTGGTCGAGATCCTCGCGGAGCTGGTGTGCGGGCTCGCCCCCGATCTGCGCCGCCGCTTCCCCGTTCTGGTGCCCGGTCTGTTCGCCGTCTCCGGCTGGCACCATGGCAACGGCGAGCAGCGGGACGCGGCATGTCTCCGGTTCGCCCGGCTGCTGCTCGCCTGCCGCCTCGCCGGCGGCGACGAGAACGCGCTGCGACACGCCTGGGCCACCGCCGTCGAAGGCCGCCTGGAGACCGTCGACGCGGAGGCCGACGCGGAATGGCGCCGGGACGCGGTCACCGCCGCCGTGGTGGCGGAGTACGCCGACCGGTATCCGCCCGCCGCGGCCCAGGAGTGGTACCGGGGGCGCTTTCCGCGGGGCGCGGACGGCCAGGATCCGCTGGTGCTGCTCGGGGAGTGGTTCCAGCGGGGCGGCGACTACCGGCACGCGGCCGAGCAGACCCTGATGGCCGCCTTCCTCCACGATGTCGCCTCCTCCTACGGCAGGCTCCAGCGCTGGAACCGCGAACCCTGGCCGCTGATCCTGATCGACGACGCGCACTGCCCGCCGGGCCAGGACTTCCTCGATCTGCTCCTCGAACACCGCGCGCTGCCCGAACGCCCCGACCGCGAGGAGCTCGTCGTCGTGGCCACCCGCCTCGGCGGCTTACCCGAGAACGCGTCGGACGCCGTCCGCCGCGACCTGCCCGACCTGGTGAAGTCCTCCGGCTGGCAGCGCAGGGGCCTGGCCCCGTCCGCCGGGCTGCTCGCCGTACCGCTCACCCCGCTCAGCCGGGACGACATCCTGCCCCTGCTGGTGCCGGACTGGCCCGCCCGGCCGCTCCACCCCTATCTGGCCTCCGCCGTGCACTCCCTGACCGGCGGCCACCCCGCGGTGACCACCGTCCTGTGCGCGGCGGTCCTGGACGCCACCAAGCGGGGCCGCAGCGTGAGCCCGCGCGACCTCCTCGAACTGACCGCGAAGGACGGCCGCCCCGTCACCGAGGCCCTCCTGGAGCGGCTGCTCCCCGACCGGCGCCAGCGTGACCGGCTGACCCTGCTCTCGCTCGCCCGCGACAGCACCGCGGCGGAGGCGCTGGCCGAGCATCTGCGCCTCCAGGGCCCGGACCAGCTGCCCGCCAACTCCGCCACCGACTACCTCGAAGAGCAGCAGTGGCAGCAACTCACCCCGCCCGACCAGCCGTTGGTCACCGACGCGCTGCTGCGGACACTGCTCGTACACGAGGCGCGCCGCACCTCGTCGCGGGCCGAGGACGGCCGCGGCTGGCAGGACATCCACCGCTTCCTGCGGATGCACCACGCCCAGCGCGGGGAGAGCGGCGAGGCCGACGCCCTGCGGCACACCCTCGCCGCCGGAAACGCCGAGACGGTGGTGGCCATGCTGGCGGAGGAGTTCCAGTCGGAGAAGGACGCCCAGGCCGCCGCGCACTGGCTGCTGTGCCTTCAGTACGCCGCCACCGCGCCCACCCCGCCGGCCGGGGACTGGACCGATGAACGGATGCAGATCGCGCTCGGCGCGCACGACGGCCGGTACGCCGAGCTGCATGAGATCGAGCGCTGCGTCAACCGGCTGCTGCACGCCCTGTGGCATGTGTCCGAGCCGCACGCCGAGCCGGACCCCGACATGTGCAAGGCGGTCGGCGAAGAGCTGGCCTACCTCTCACCGCGCCATCCTTCCTGGCACGCCGTCCTGGGGCAGGCCGCCCGCAGCTGGCCCGCGGCGGCACGGAAGAAGCGCCCCTTCCCTATCTCCGGTCAGTGAGGAAGCATGCTGCCCCGTCTGTTCCGCCGTCACCCCCGTGAGTGGGGGCCGCTCGAATGGCTGGCCGTCTTCGGGCTCGGCGCCCTGGTCGCCGTCGCGATCACCGTCGCCGTCACCATGGCGCGGGGCCCCGGCAGGTGCGGTGACGATCTGCGGGACATCGGCGGGGACTGCGTGGGCGTCACCGCGGAAGCCTTCGAGGCGGACCCGGGCATCGAAGGTCTCATCGGGGCGGTGGCGGACGAGAACGCCCGGGTGCGCCAGGACTGGGAGGACCCGCCGAGCGGCCCCAAGATCCCGTATGTGCGCATCGCGCTGATGATGCCGTTCACCGCCGACGACCACAGCGCCATGACGAAGGACATGATCCGCCGCGGACTCGCCGGTGCCCTGGCCGCCCAACGGCAGGCCAACCGCTTCGGAGGCCCCCACTACCAGCTGCTGCTCGCCCCCGACGGCCGGAACCTCGACCAATGGGAGCCCGTCGTCACCCGCCTCGCCGAGCTGACCAAGGACACCCGGGCACCGCTGGTCGGCGTGACCGGCATCCCCAGCAGCACACCGGAGACCCGGAAGGCGATCGCCGCGCTCAGCAAGCACAGCATCCCCACCGTCGGCCCGGTCATCACCGCGGCCAATATGAACTCCCCGTACTTCTTCAAGACCTCGCCGAACAACGACCAGTTCGCCCGCGCCCTGGGGCTCTACCTGGAGAAGAAGCCGGCCCGGCACAGAGGCTTCCTGGTCTGGGACAACCGCAACGAGGACGTCTACTCCCAGAATCTGCGCGCCGTCTTCGAGCGCCACTTCGGCGACGCGTACGACCTGACCAACCACAACTCCAACTTCACCGGCACCTCCGGAACGGACAAGGGCATACCCCAGCGGTTCACCGACGCCGTGCAGAAGATCTGCAACGAGAAGTCCGACACCGTCTTCTTCGCCGGCCGCGACCAGGACCTGCCCGCGTTCATGGAGCGCCTGGCGCAGGAGGGCGGCTGCGGGCGCACCACGGCGCTGCGCATCCTGAAGGTCGGCATCGGCCTGGAGCCCACCCTCACCGCGGACGCGCCCACCAGATGGCTGGACGAGGCACGGGCCACGATCGTCGACGCGTCCGCCGTGGACCCCGCCTGGTGGGCGGGGAAGAGCAAGCCCAAGAAGGCGCTCGGCCGCTTCCTCGACCGCTTCGAGGAGATCCAGAAACAGTACGAGCTGGGCAGCAAGCCGCTCGACGACGGCTACGCCGTGATGTACCACGACGCCTTCGCGCTGCTCGCGGGCGCGGTGGACCGCACCTTCGCCGAGATCAACGAGGGCGGTAGGAAGGCGCCGGAGGCAGTGAGCATCCCGACCAACGACGACGTCTACAACACCCTCATCATCCCGAGCATCGCCGGTGACGCGTGCAGCTCCTGCCTGGTCGGTGCCGGAGGGACCTACGGCTTCGAGGGTCCGGGCAAGAACGACCAGTGGGCCGTCTGCAAGCCCGTGCCCGTGGTCGAGTACCCGCCGGGCACCCGCTCCGGCGACAGCGGCGCACCGGGCCTCTACCGCACCTACCGGAACGGCTCCCAGGGCGCCTGCCCCTCCTGACGCGAACGGTACGCGGCATCCTCGCGCTGTTGACGCTCGACGGATTCCATCATAACGTTCCGACCCGGATCGGAACGTTATGATGGAGGAAGCAGTCATGAAAGCCGTGGTCGTCAGGGCGTCCGGGGAGCTCGACGTGGTCGACGCACCGGAGCCCGCTCCCGGGCCGGACCAGGTGCTCGTCGACATCGACGCGATCGGCGTCGGCTATGTGGACGTGATGGCCCGGCGGGGCGAGTACCCGTACTTTCCCGGTGCGGGTTCGGTGCCTGGCCTGGAGGTCGTGGGCCGTGTGACCTCGGCCGGGCCGGACGCGCCCGAGGCGACGGACGGGCACCGGGTGCTCGCCCTGCCGCCCTTCGGCGGCTACGCCGAGAAGGCCGTCGCCGACGCCGACCGGGTCCTTCCGGCTCCGCCGGGCATCGACGCGGCCGATGTGGTGGCGCTGGGTGTGAACGCGCTGGTCGCCGAGGGCGTGCTCGACCGGGCGGGAGCGGCCCCCGGAGAACGTGTGCTGATCCGCGGCGCCGGTGGCGGGATCGGCGTGCTCGCCACGCAGATCGCCGCCGCCCGCGGCGGCGAGGTCACCGTCGTCACCTCGTCCGCGGCCCGCGGTGAACGGCTGCGAGCGCTGGGTGCCGCACGGGTCGTCGACCGGACCGGGTCCGCCCTTCCCGACGAGACCTATGACGTCATCGTGGACACCGTCGCCGGCCCCGATATGGGGAAGTACCTCGAACTCCTGCGGCCCAACGGGCGTTATGTCCTCTGCGGTGCCGCCGGTGGAGCTCCAGGACCGGAGTCGTTCGAACCGCTGCTGAGCCGCTTCCACACATCGCCGACGCTGATCGCGTTCAGCCTGAACTCGGTGGCCCCCGAAGACCTCCGGACCTCGTGGGCGAGGGTCCTCGCCATGCTGGAGGAGGGCCGGCTCTCGCCCGTGCTCGACCGGAGCTTCCCGCTCACCGAGGCCGAGGCCGCGCTTCGGCTGGTGGAGAGCGGCAAACCGTTCGGCAAGGTCGTCCTGAACCCCCGATAGGGTGGCCGGACGACAGGGTTTCGTGTTTCCAGGAGAGTCCGATGGCACGCCGGCGGGACGAGCGGATCGACCACGCCGTGCTGGCCGCGGTGCGCGAACTCGTACGGGAGATTGGTTATCCGGCCCTGACCATGGAGGCCATCGCGCAGCGGGCGGACACCACCAAACCCGCCATCCGCCGGCGCTGGAAGAGCCAGAAACACCTGGTCGTCGAGGCCATGGCGCGGGACCGGGCCGGTGTGGTGGAGATGGACACCGGATGCACGCACTGCGACATCGTCGGGCATCTCGAAGCGCTCCGCGTCGCCATGGACGACCCGGTCCTCGGCCATGTGCTCCCGGCGCTCGTGGCCGACCTCGCGGACGATCCGGAGCTGCGGGAAACCTTCCTCACCGCGGTCTGGGCACCGCGCCGGGAAGCGTGTGAGGCGTCGCTGCGGAAGGGCGTCGCACGCGGCGATCTGCGCCCGGACCTCGATGTCGACCTCGTGCTGGACCTGTTCGCCGCCCCGGTCGTCTTCCGGGCCCTCTTCGGCCACTCCGGACTCGGCCCGGATTTCCCGGCGGACGTCGCGCGTGCCGTGCTCTCCGGGGTGGGCACCGGCGGCGGACACCGCTGCCCGGGAAACGGCTGACGCCGCTGCTCTCAGGAAACGGCTGACGTCCGCTCAGCCGGTCTTGCGGGCCACGCCGCCGTAGTAGCCGATCTCCCCGGGTCCGGTCGGCGGCGGGGCGTCCGGGCGCCAGAACGGGACCTCGGCCAGACCGGGCTCGACCAGGGTGAAGCCGTCGAAGAAGCGCTCGATCCGGGCGCGCGACCGCAGGGTCAGAGCGGCGGTGGCATCGTCGTACACGGCCTGGGCCGCGCTGCGGTCGGCGAAGTCGTCCGTGGCGTGGGAGAGCACCAGGAAGCTCCCGTCCGGGAGCGCGTCGCGCAGCGTGGCGAGGACCCGCTCGGGCTCCTCCGCCTCGGTGAGGAAGTGCACGATGGCGACGAGGAGCACCGCGACCGGCTCGCCGAAGTCGATGACCCGGCGGACCTCGGGGTGGTCCACGATGGCCCGCGGGTCGCGCAGATCGGCGAGCGCGATGCTGGTCGAGGCGGAGCCGCGCAGCAGCACATTGGCGTAGGTGTTGACGATCGGGTCGTTGTCGACGTACGCGACGCGCGTGTCCGGCGCCAACTCCCGGGCGATCTCATGCACATTGGGCGAACTGGGCAGTCCGGTGCCGATGTCGAGAAGCTGCCGGACGCCGCTGCCGACCACATACCGCACGGCGCGCCGCAGAAAGTCGCGGTTGGCCCGTACGCCGCTCCACACCTCGGGTGCCGCGGTGGCGAGCCGGTCGGCGGCCTCGCGGTCCACCTCGTAGTTGTTCTTGCCGCCCAGCAGGTAGTCGTAGATCCGCGCGGGGTGTGGCCTGCTGGTATCGATCTCCTCGGCACGGAAGCCGTTCTCCGCCACGCTGTGCTCCTCTCGACGGCCGCCACGGCCCCCGTCCGCGTTCGACTGTCGCACAGCTTCCCATATCAACGCCGGTGCCGGACGCCGGAATTCACCGCGTCCGGCCCGCTGGTCAGGCGGCCGGCACCGTGCCGCCACGGCTGCTGCTCCGCGCGTTGCCCGACGCCGAGGATGTGGCCGCCACGACGAGCGTGCGCCGGTGGCCGGTCAGACCTCGGCCTCGGTCTTGGTCTCGGTCTTAGTGGTCTCGGCCGCCGGTGCCTTGGTCTCGGCCGTCTTGACCGTCTCCGCAGCCGGTGCCCCGGCTTCCGGTGTCTCGGTCGACGCCTCGGCCGCAGTCGTCTCGGCCGCCGCCGCGGCGGCAGCGGCGGCGCGTGCCTGGCTCCTGCGGCGCGACCGCTTGCCGTACCAGGCCGTCCATACGCCCATGGAGCTCAGCACGGCGTAGATGAGGACGGGGCTCAGCACGACCATGGTGTCGGTTCTCAGCGTGTAGGACAGCACGATCCGCACCGCGGACTCCATGCAGTAGACCACGCCCCACACGGTCGTCATCGTGATCATTGCCTTGCGGAAGCCGTCGACCTGCCACAGGCCGTTCCACCAGGCGGTGCTCCGCTCGGTGCCGTCGGTGGAGAACTTGCGACCCAAGTAGAAGATCAGTGGGCGCGGCGTCAGCAGCGTCGCCAGGCACAACAGGCCGAACAGCCCGGTGACGGCCGAGTCCTTGATCAGCAGAGCGCGGGCCGAATGCGCGCCGACGGTCGACACCACGGCCGTGATCACGACGAACACCAGCGTGACGATGGCGAGTTCATCGAGGCGGCGGCGCCAGGCGATGTGCACGGCACTGTCGATCACCAGCCAGACGCTGCTGATCAGCAGTGCGGCGAATTCGCTGAAGCCGTGGTCGCGCAGTGCGTTGTACGTGATGATCGGCGCGACGACGGTGAGGCTGAGCGTGACGGTCCAGCCGAGAATGGCGGCGCGCTTGGACCGGGCGGGCGCGGGCGGGCGCTCGCCGGTCGGTGGCGCTTGTGCATCCGGTGCGCTTGAGGCGCCTTCCGAAGTTGTGTCCTGAGTGAGCACGGTTCCCCTGCAAGTGTTCCTGGTGGTAACGGGAGAGGGGAACGTAAAACAGCCCCCTCGTAAGAGGACAGTACCGGGACGCCAAATGTCGCCAAAATCTCGGCGGAAGGCCGTTTCAAGGCGGTGGTGAGGGTCAAGTGACTGCTTTGGATTGACATTCCGTCGCCCCCTTCGGCTTTTGGGAAGTCAAAGGCCATTGCGGTGAGAGGCCCTGAGAAGAACCCCTTTGTGAAAACGGTCCAGTAAACGACGGTTTCCGTTGTGTACAGGTGCACCGGAAAGTCCGGTCGCCACCCCTGATAGCGGGTCATTGCGGGGCTTCTCCACACACCGATGTGACCTGGAGGAGGGTCGTTCGTTGGGTGTCCTGCGCGGCCGTCCCCTTCGGGCGCCGCGCGGTGACCCAGGGGAGGGGGTGGCATGTTCGTCCGGCTGGGGCGTTTCGACGTCGCGCGCAGGGTCTGGGTGCTCGCGGGCGCGGCACTGGTGCTGGTGGTGTCCTGCTGGGCGTGTGCCGGGCTGCCCGGACGGCTCAGCTACGGCGGCTTCATGGCACCCGCCGCGGAGGCGAGCCGGGCGGCGGACGCGATCAGGGCCGAGGTCGGGCAGGGCGGCGCCGATGTCCTGGTCACCTTCCGCAACGAGGGGCTGACCGCCGATCGGCCCGCCTTCCGGGAAGCGGTGGAGGAGGCGCTGCGCCGGGCGCCCAAGGGCACCGTGGACCGGGCGACGACGGCTTGGTCCACGGCCAATCCGCTGCTGGCCTCCCTCGACCAGCACTCGACCGTGGTGCCCGTCCTGCTGCGCGGCGACGGCGAGACCGGCCGCACCCAGAGCTATCTGGCGCTGCGGGACGCCCTGCGCGCGCCGGGGTTCGAGGTCTCCTGGACCGGGCCCGGCGCGATCATCTCCGAGATCGTCCAGCGGTCCCAACACGACCTGGTGCGCACCGAGTTGATGGTGCTGCCGCTGATGATGCTGCTGATGGTGTTCGTCTTCCGGGGCGTCGTCGCCGCGCTGCTGCCGGTGGTCACCGGAGTCCTGGCGACGGCCGCGGCCCTCGCCGCGCTGCGCGCCGTGGCCGATGTCATCGAGGTCCCGTATGTGACCGTCAACCTGGTGGTGGCCATCGGGCTCGCCGCGGGCGTCGACGCCGGTCTGCTCATCGTCAGCAGATTCCGGGAGGAGCTGCGAGCGGGACGAACCCCCGCGGAGGCCGTCGCCGTCACCGTCGACACCGCCGGGCGGACGGTGGCCCTGTCCGGCGTCGTCATGACCTTCATCGCCGTGGGCCTCGCCTTCTTCCCGCTCGGCTTCGTCCGCGCGCTGGGGATCGGCGCGGCGGCCGGGCTGCTGGTGGGCGCCCTTGTGACGGTGACGGTGCTGCCCGCGCTGCTGTTCTGTCTGGGCGAGCGCGTGGACGCGCTCTCACCGGCCTGGCTGCGGCGCCGGGACGGCCAGCGCGACGGTGTGCTGTGGGGCCGGGTGGCCCGTGCGGTGATGCGGAAGCCCATCGCCTACACCTGCGCCGTCTCCGCGCTGCTGATCGCCCTCGCGGTGCCGTTCCTGCACACCGTCATCGGCTTCCCCGACCAGCGGATGCTGCCCGCCGGGGCGCCGGCCCGGGTGGCGGCCGAGCGCATGGAACACGACTTCGCCGTCTCCGGCCTCGGCACCTTGCAGGCCATCGCCACCTTCGACCACCCCGTGGACCGCGGCCGCGGCCACGCCGACCTGCTGACGTGGACCCGGAACGTCTCCGAACTGCCCGGCGCCCGGGGCGTGCTGGTGGCCGGGACGACCGGGAACAAGGCCGTCATCTACGTCGGCCAGAGCCACCGGGTGGAGAGCGACTCCGCCAAGTCGCTGGTACGAGCCGTGCGCGCGCTGCCCGTGCCCGGTGGCAGCGGGGTGCTGGTGGGCGGCGCCTCCGCCCTCGCGGTGGACACCATGGACACCTTCTACCGGCTGCTGCCCCGGGTGCTGGCCTTCATGGTCGTCACGAGCCTGGTACTGCTCACCGTCGCCCTGCGCTCGCTCGTGCTGCCCCTCAAGGCGCTGGTGATGAACGCCCTGTCCATCGGCGCCTCCTTCGGCGCCCTCACCTGGATCTTCCAGGACGGACACGCCGGCAGGCTGCTCGGCGCCGAGCCGACGGGCTATGTGGACGCGCTGGCACCCATCGTCATGCTGTTCCTGCTCATCGCGGTGTCCATGGACTACGAGCTGTTCCTGCTGCTGCGCATCCGTGAGCAGTACCGCCTGCTCGGGGACGACCGGGAGGCGGTGGCGGTGGGGATCCAGCGCTCGGGACGGGTGATCAGCGCCGCCGCGGCGGCCGTTCTGGTGGTGACGGCCTGCTTCGCGACCAGCGGTGTGGTGATGGTCAAGGAGATCTGCGTCGGGGTCTTCCTGGCCGTGCTGATCGACGCGGTGCTCGTACGGGCGGTTCTGGTGCCCGCCGTCATGCGGCTGCTCGGCGCCGCGAACTGGTGGTGGCCCCGCTTCTCCGGGAACTCGCACACGGGCAAGGGCGTGCGGCCGGAGGCCGCCCCGGAACACGCGGCGCGGCTTCCGGCCCCCGCCGAGCCGTCAGCCGAACGTCAGCCGCGCTGAACCGCTGCCGGAACCACCGGCCAGCCTGCCCTGTGTCCAGCAGTCCCGGCCCACACCGCGGTTGTCCACGGCGATTTCGACGCCCACGGAGCCCGCGAAGAGGCCCCTGGTGATCTGTACGTTCTCGGCCCTGAAGGTGACGTTGCCATCGGCGTCGTTGGTGAAGCGGAGCTTGCCGCCGCCGCTGCTGGTGCCGATCCGTTCACCGCCCGGCCCGAGCCACTCCGCGGTGCCCGTGCCGGTGCCGGTGGCCGCCGCGCAGGTGCCCTCGGCCATGCCCTCCAGGGTGACCCGCACCGTGGAGACCACGGCGGAGCCCAGACAGCTCCCGGTAATGGTGGCCCGGTAGCCCGCGACACCACTGCGGTCGCGCTCCAGAACCAGGTCGGGGTCGGTGGGTTCCACCGTGGCCGTGCCCTTGCAGGTCAACGGCAGCGGAACCGCCGGCGCTTCGGCGGCCGCGCGGGCCGGGGGCTGCTGCCCCAGTA
>NZ_JANIIC010000150.1 GCF_024519315.1 Streptomyces malaysiensis subsp. samsunensis
CGGCTCGGTGCCCCTGACGCATGGGCGCAGCCGGACTGTGACGGATTCGGCATGCGTGATGCACTGCAGTGTGCCCAGGCCCCGACGTGGTTCCTGCACGGTGTGGAGCAAAACCGAGCGATGCAGAACCGAAGCCCCGATGGAGGAACGACGTGGCTGACATGGGCGGGGGGTTCACTCCAGCTGACTGCACGGGTTGCCGACGGCTTGGGGATGCGGCAGCGGAGATGTTCGTTGAGATGCAGCGGGCGGACACAAAGGCGACGACGTTGTGCGGCGTGACTGGCGGCCTGCTGGCCGTGGACGCTGCGACGCTGTCGACTGTGCCGGGGTCCAGTTGGCTGTCGGTGGCTGCGATGGCGTGTGCTGCGGCTCTTCTTGGTGCGGCACTCGTCGTTGCCCTGTCCGCGATCCGCCCTGTGCTGCCACGGCACGGTGGATTCAGGGTGTTCGTAGGTCCTCTCCCAGAACAGAGCGGAGCCGAGGAACTCGTGTCGACGTTCTCGGCGATGGTCTCTGGCCAGCCTGTGCGGGCGGAGGCGGAGCGGCTGGTGTTGTTCGCCGGCTTGGCGCAGCGGAAGTTCCGTGCGGTGAAGTGGGCAGTCGATTTAACGGCAACTGCCATAGGCATGGCCGGAATTGGATTGTTGAGCGGATACATCACTGCTTGAGAACATCGTGGCGTGACGGGTACCACACTCGGGGGGTGTATGTATCAGCCGCATGTCTCGGTCATCGGTGATGATCTTTGGTCGCAGTTGTGTCAGCTGGCTCCGGTCCGTGTGCGCCCGGCCAGGAGCGTGCTGTTACGGCAGGGGGATCCGGGCACCCACGTCATCCTGCTGGTCTCCGGATCAACCTTGATCACGCTCACCGGATCGCATGGCGAACGGACGCTGCTGGCGGTACGCGGCGCAGGTGAACTGCTGGGCGAGCTGGCGGTGTTGGACAACCAGCCACGCACCGCGTCGGTCATCGCCGCGGAGGACTGCCGGGTGCACATCATCCCTGCCCCTGACTTCCTGGCCTTCGTGGACCGCCACGATCTGCAGGCCGCGCTGCTGCGTCACGCCATCGCGCGGGTACGCGAAGCGGAGACCGTACGTCTCGAGATGGCCACTTCGGCCGTGCCCGTGCGCCTGGCCTCGGCGCTCGGACGGCTGCTCCAGGCCGCGTCGGCGGGCGGCGCCGAATGCCTCGTGCGGCTGACGCAGTTGGAGCTGTCACAGCTGATCGGCGCGTCCCGCAACGCCGTGGGAACGGCCTTGAAACCGTGGCGCGAGCAGGGATGGCTCGCCACGGAGGCCGCTGGCGGACTCATCATCCGCGACATCACATCGATCCAGTCACACGCTCACGCGCAGACGTGACCGACCGCACCGGCGCGGTGCCCAGCGCTGGGCACCGCCGTCGCCCGGGCGCATCCAGCATGAGGCAGCACACCCACTCGGAGTTCCCCGACACGATGGAAAGGCTGCTGCCCATGCCCTCTCTCGTCCCGTCCGACGTCACCGATGTGCCGCCGGAGCATGCTCTGTTGACCGTCGATATGAAGGAGTACAGCAAGCTCCCCGAGGCGAAGATGGCGCCCGCGCGGGCCGATCTGGACAGCATGCTGTCGACGGTGTTCGCTCAGTGCGGGATCGGCGACGCGACGCTGCTCGGCGCCGTCAAGGACCGTGGAGACGGTGCCATCTTCGTGCTGCCAGCCCGGCACGCGGCACGGTTGATCGACCCTCTCCTCGTCCACCTCGGTCAGGCACTCGAGCGGCGCGAACAGACCCGGCTGGCCAGCGCGCCGACGATCCGGCTGCGGGCCAGCGTGCACGTCGGGCCCCTGGCGCCGCCGGAGCACCGGGGGGATGCGGTCAACGACGCCTGCCGGCTGGTCGACAGCGACGCGGCCCGCCGAGCCATGACCGCCGCGGTGGACCACGGAGTGCTGCTGGCTGCCGTGGTGTCGGACACCGTCTTTGGCCGCACGGTCGCCGCGGGCCGCACGTCAGCTCTCAAGGAGCATCACTTCCACCGGGCCACCGCCCGCGTCGAGGGCAAGCCGGGCTTTGAGCAGATCTGCTGGCTCTTCGTCCCCGGGCTGGTCCCCTCGGTACTCGCCCCCTACCTCGCACAGGACAGCGGCGCCGTACCCGGCGGCCGCCCCAGCCAGGCCGCTCAGCACAGCACAAAGGCCACCACCGCGAACGAGAGCAGCGGCGCCGTACGCCAGAAGGGCGAGGCCAGCGGCAAGGCCCGGCTGATCCAGGTCGGCCGCGACTACATCACCAGCCAGGAGCAGTCATGACCGACGCCGAGGGCACTGCAGCGGTGCAGCAGCAGATCGAAGCGTCCGGCCAGGCACAGGTGACGCAGGTCGCCGGCGACTACGAAGAGCACCACCACCAGTACGTCCGGGGCTGGCAGTACCTGCGCAGCGCCAGTGTCGACGACGGCGAACTGGACCTCGCGGAACACGCGTTCGTCGATCCCCCCGGGCCGCAGGGATCCGGCCAAGTGGCGCAGGCCGTCAGTATGCTCAGCCGCCCCTACGGCAAGAGCCACGTCCTGGTGCTGTGCGGGCAGGCCGGCACGGGACGGCGCACCGCCGCGCTGCATGCGCTGCGGATGGCGGGGGTGCCCAGGAAGCAGATCAGCTGGCTGGTCCTGGACTGGGACCAGCCGCGCACCGAACAAATCCCCCACACCGAGGGGCGCGCATTCGTTCTGGACCTGACGGACTACCGCGATCTGTCGGAGGACTTCTACACCGCCCTTGCCGACTACCAAAAGCAGGCACAGGCCGCCGACGTCGTTCTGGTCATCCTGGCCGATCCGAACGGCTGGAACCCCAGGACCCTCGCGACCGTGCCGACCGTGCACCTCGCACGCCCCTCGGCCGCACTGGTCGCCGAGGCTCATCTGCGCCACCTCGCTGTTGGCCGGGTGGACTGGCTGACGCACGATTCACTCCACGACCTGCTCGCCCCCGCAGCGCCGGCATCCGACGGCGCCCGGCTGGCACGCCTCATCGCCGAGGCCAAGGACGACGGCCAATCCGCAGTCGGCAAGCAGTTCACCGACTGGCAGAAGCACCTGGAAACCTGGTTCGAGGAGCACTCCGCACCGGGAGACCTGCAGGAGCGCGCGCTTCTGATTGCGGCCGCTCTGCTGGATGGAGCCCCGGCCGCCGTCGTACTGGGGGCCGCGGACCAGTTGTTCACGCAGGTCGGTGGTGAACTGCCGCGTGGCGGTGCGCTGTACGGTCGTGACCTGGACAAGCGGCTGGCCGCCATCGGCGCCTCGTACAGGGATGACGAGGGCATCTCCCTGGAGGAGAAGCAGCGTGGGCTGTCCGGAGCTGCGCTGAAGTACGTGTGGCGGCAGCGGCCGCAGCTGCGGCCCGTGCTGCTGGAGTGGGCCTCCCAGATCAGCGCACCCAACAAGATCGCCGTACGTCATCTGCAGCGCATCGCCGACTGTCTGGTGCCACTGGCGTTGCTGCCCGGCGGCTCCACCGTACTGTCAGTGGCCAGGCGGTGGATCGAGACCGACCGTGTGGCGCACCGTCAGCTTGCCATCCACATCCTGCAGACCATGGCGCTCCACCCGGTCGCGGGCGTCGCCGTACGTAAGCAGCTGTACGACTGGGCCCAGCAGAAGACAACCAGCGAACAGCTGATCGCCGCTGTCGCCGCGGTCTGCGCGGGCGAGCTGGGCCAGCGGTATCCCCGGGTCGCCCTGACCCGGCTGCGGCTGCTGGCCTCCCGCGATGACGACCAGGCCCGGGACACCGTCGCCGACGCGGTGCGCACCCTGGTGAGCACTCCCGAGCAACGCGTCCTGGTGCTGTCGGAGATCGTGGAATGGGCCGAATCCAGCGACAGCACCATTCGTAAGGCCGGAGCGGGCACGTTCCTGGCCCTGACCGACATCACCAGCGACATCCTCCTGCCGCTGCCTGCGAACCAGGAGACCACCGGCGAGGCCGTCGACGCTCCCGATGTGCTGGCAGGTCAGCTGTTCGTCCGCGGCTGGCGCGCGGCCCTGCAGGAGCCCACGGCAGCGCAGGCGGCGTATCGGCATCTGGCGACCTGGCTGGACTCGCCCAAGCTCCAGGACGACCAGGTCCTGCCCCTGGCGGCGCAGGTGCTGCGCGGTTATCTGGGCCAGGAAGGCCCCTCCGGCCTGCTGGTGGGCTCGCCCGACAGCTCCGAGCTGGGACGGGCCCGGCGCGCACAGCTGTTCGCCCAGCTGATCTCTGAGGTGGCCTCCCCTGCTAGCCCCAGCGCCATGGCGCGGTCCGGCGGTGACGGCGCCGCCGTGACGGCGTGAGTCTGCTGCGCCGGCGCAGCAGACCGGCCCAGCTCGCAGCAGATATGGCAGGCACGAGCACGGCTCATCCGCTCGTGCTGAGTGACGAGCGGATGGCCAGCCGCATCAGCAGTGTGCGCTTCACCGTCCGCATCGCAGGGAGCTGGCAGTGGACGACGCACCCCGGTGACACGGGCCAGGGCGACCTGGCGATGCTGGCGCGTGCGCACCTGCGCCGACAGGCCGCGGGAATCCTGTGCCAGCACTCCGTTCTGGATCTCGCAGCGGCCCACGACGCCATCAACTCGTCCCTGGCACAACGCGGTTTCCCCATGCCTGGGTTAGAGGTCAGCGGCATGGCCGAGCTGAGCGTCGCGGCAGCGGACCGCGCCCTGGCCGAGGAACATGCCCGCCGGCAGCAGGCGGCAGACCTCGAACACGGCGAGGAGCTGCATCGCCTGGCCCAGCTGCAGCGGGTGCTCGCCGACCCGGACCTACGCCGCGTGTGGTGGATAGCCCAGTTCCCCGACCGCTTCAACGACCTCGACAGCCTGGCCCAGGCGCTGAAGGGCCTGCCTGCTCCGCAGGAGGCGCAGGACGACGACCTGCGCGGTGACATCCGGCGTTTCACCGACGACCTCGTCACCACCCTGCACACCCCGCAGCAGCGCGAGGTCTTCGTCCAGGCCCTCGTCCAGACCCTCACGGCCCTCGGCCACCAGCGCCTGGCCACCGCCGCCGTCCTCCGGCGCCGCCCTCACGATCCCGGGAGCACACCGGCATGAAACTCCATACCGCACGCTGGTTCCTGGCCCCTGTGCGCCAGCTGCGCACCCGCCGGCTCATGGCCCGGCACGGGCCGACGCTGTCGTACGACACCGCCTGGGCCCTGATCACCCTGCACAGCGCACCAGACGAAACCACCCTCGTGCGCGCCTGGGCCCGCGAGAACCCCGGCGCTGCCCCCGGCATCCACTACGACCACTGGCACACACTGAGCCAAGCCGAACAGCAACGCCGCCTCAGGTGGCTGCGCAGACACGGGCACTCCCCCATCCAGCTCCTCCAACCCGACGCCGACCTCATCCACAGCACAGGCCTCCATGTCCTGGACTGGGGCCGCCCGCCGATCCCTGCCGACCAGCACCATGCGACGCCACCCCCTGGTCACAAACCCGCGAACAGCCCTA
>NZ_JANIIC010000151.1 GCF_024519315.1 Streptomyces malaysiensis subsp. samsunensis
TTCCGGCCGGGTCCGTGGCCGGGTCCGGCGGCCCGGTGCCCCTGGTCCTGTCCGCGCGCACCGAGACAGCCCTGCGCGAGCAGGCTCGTCGACTCGGGCGGCAGGTGGCACCCGACCTGGCCGCGGACGCCATAGGGCTCGTGGACGTGGGGCACGCCCTGGCCACGACTCGTTCGGCGTTCGAGCACCGTGCGGTGATCGTAGCCGATCAGTCGGAAGAGTTCCTGGACGCCCTGAAGGCGTGTGCGGCCGGAGAGTCTGCTTCCGCTCTCGTCACCGGTTGCGCCGCCGACGACGGCAAGGTGGCGTTCCTGTTCCCGGGGCAGGGGAGCCAGCGGGTCGGGATGGGACGGGAGCTGTACGAGCGGTTCCCGGCGTATGCGGCGGCGTTTGACGAGGTCTGCGAGCGGTTGGACTCGGCGCTGGGGCGGTCGCTGCGCGAGCTGGTCTTCGACGGCGAGGCAGGCGAACTGGACCGGACCGCCTTCGCCCAACCCGCACTGTTCGCGGTGGGAGTGGCGCTGTTCCGGCTGATGGAGTCCGCCGGAGTGCGGCCGGACTGCCTGATCGGCCACTCGGTGGGCGAGGTGGCCGCGGCGCACGCGGCAGGCGTGCTGTCGTTGGCGGATGCCTGCTCACTGGTCGCGGCGCGCGGCCTGCTGATGGACTCCGCCGCTCCTGGCGGTGTGATGGTGTCCGTGGACGCTCCGGAGGCCGAAGTGCGCCAGGCGCTTGCCCACAGCGATGGACATGTCGCCGTGGCTGGGGTGAACGGCCCTTCGGCCACAGTGATCTCCGGTGATGCGGGTACCGTCCGCGAAGTGGCCGAAGCCCTCCGGGCCCACGGTCGGCGAACCCGCGAGCTTCAGGTCAGTCATGCCTTCCACTCGCCGCACATGGACTCTGTTCTCGACCGGTTTCGCCCGGTCGCACAGCGGATCACTCTCGCCGAGCCAGGCATCCCCATCGCTTCGACGCTCACCGGGCAGGTCGATGCCGCGCAGTGGATCGATCCGGAGTACTGGGTACGGCAGATCCGCGAGCCTGTCCGCTTTATGGACGCGGTCCGCGCCCTGGAAGAGGGTGGCGTCACCGCCTATGTGGAGTTGGGCCCCGACGCGGTCCTTACCAGGGCAGTCCCGTCGTGCCTGAGGGACCAGGAGGCTCGGCCACCGGCGGCGCCCGCCTTGCGACGGGGAGTTCCGGAAGTACGCGCTCTGCTCACCGCGCTGTCCGTCGCGTACGTGGGTGGGGCCCATCCGGACTGGAGCGCGGTCTTCTCCGGAGTCGAGCCCTGCCCGGTGGATCTGCCCACCTACGCTTTCGATCACCAGCGCTACTGGGTCGAGGGGACCGGCGCGGCGCCGATGGCTGGGGCCGGCCTCGAAACACTGGGCCACGCCGTGCTGTCCGCAGCCGTGGAGCTGGCCGGTGAGGACCGGATCGTGCTCACCGGAAGGTTCTCCAGGACCGTCCAGGGCTGGCTGGCCGACCACACCATTGTCGGCGCGGTCGTCGTGCCCGGCACCGCGTTCGTGGATCTCGCCCTCCGTGCCGCCGACCGGGTCGGCTGCGATCAGGTTGAGGAACTCGTCCTGGAAGCCCCCTTGGTCATGCCGGAGCGAGGCGACGTCGACCTGCAGATCGTCATCGGCGATCCCGACCCAGCTGGTCGGCGCATCCTGCGCATCCACTCACGTCTGAGCGACAAGAGCGGGCACGGAGCGGCATCGCCCGGCATCTGGACCTGTCACGCCACGGGTGTGCTCTGCCGGGACGCCACTGAAGGAGTGGTCGCCGGACCACCGCTCACCGAGTGGCCGCCTGCGGGTGCCGTCCCGCTCCCCTTTGACGACGCCTACCAGCGGCTGTCCGCACACGGCCTCGGGTACGGTCCCGCCCTTCGCGGCATGGTCAGGGCCTGGCGCCAGGGGGACGATTTGTTCGCGGACGTCGAATTGCCCGTCGGCACCCCGCCGGACGGCTACCGGGTGCACCCCGCCTTGCTGGACGCGGGCCTGCATCCCTTCGCCCTGCTCGCGGTCGAGGGCGCGGACGCGGACACTGCGCCCGTCCGTCTGCCATTCGCCTGGAGGGGCGTGCGCCTGCACGCCTCCGAAGCCACCGCGCTGCGCGTCCATCTGGGGAGCCGCGGCCCCGACGACATCGCGCTACGGGTGGCCGACCCTACCGGCGCCCTGGTGGCTGAGGCTGAGTCACTGGTGTTCCGGGGGATCTCCCCAAGCCAGTTGCGGTCCGGGGCGGCGTATGGCGGCGACGCGTTGTTCACCACCGCCCTCGCTCCAGTGCCGTCAGGGTCGTCCGGTTCCTGGGCGGTTCTGGGCGAACACGATCTTGGTTCGGCGCCCGCAGGACACTTTGCCACGGTGGGGGCAGTCGCGGAGTCGGAGGACCTGCCGGACGCGGTGCTGGCGGTCGTCGCTCCGGGTGACGGAGACCTTGCGGAGCTTACACATGACGCGGTGCACGCAACCCTGAGGTTGCTGCGGGAGTGGCTTGCCGATGAGCGGCTCGATCGATGCCGACTCGCTTTCGTCACCGAGGGCGCCCTGGGGACGGAGTCAGGTCAGGAGCCCGCGGGTGTCGTAGGCGCCGCGGTCTGGGGCCTGGTCCGCTCGGCCCAGGCCGAACATCCCGGCCGATTCTCACTGCTGGACCTGGACCAGCACCCCTCCTCGCGGGCTGCGATCGGCTCCGCGCTCACTGTGGACGAGCCACAACTGGCTGTGCGGCAGGGAGAGGTGCTCGGTCTTCGACTGATCCGGGCGGCTACCAGCGGCCTCCTCGAACCGCCGAAGGGAACCGCGGCGTGGCGCATGGACGCCGTCCCCAGAGGCTCGCTGGCCAACCTGGCTCTCCTTCCGCACGATGCGGCCATCGCTCCACTGGAGGTCGGACAGGTCCGGGTAGCCATGCGTGCGGCGTCGTTCAACCCGCAGGACGTGGTCACCGTACTCGGGCTGGAGGAGACGGACACGGACGTGCCGCTTGGCGGCGAGGGCGCCGGCGTGGTGATCGAGGTCGGGCCGGAGGTCACCGGTGTGGCCCCTGGCGACCGCGTGCTCGGCTTGTTCCCTGGCGCGATCGGGTCTTCGGCGATCACCGACCACCGGCTGCTCATTCCCCTGCCGGGAAGCTGGTCCTTCGCGCAGGGCGCTGCGGCGCCACTGGCCTTCCTTGCCGCCCATCGGGCGCTGCGGGACATCGAGGGACTGCGGGCGGGGCGGTCGCTGCTGGTGTGTGAGGCCGAGAGTGGCGTCGGCCGCGCCGCTACGCAGCTAGCTCGGTACCACGGTGTCGAGGTGTACGGCACCACAACCGGTGGTGTATCGCGCATCCCCGGTTTGCCCGCTGACCGCCTGGTCGACGCCCGGACGTCGGGCTGGGCGCGACGCCTGTCCGAGCTCACCCGCGCTCGGCGCTTCGACGCGATTCTGGATCCACTGGGACAGCAGGTCTGCGAGATTGCCGGATTGGTGGAGGGCTCCGTCATCAGCGGCCCCTTCCCCCCACCGCCGGTCAACGATCCCCTCAGCACACACGATGTCTTCAGTGAACTGGCCCCGCTGTTCGAGCGGGGGGACCTCGCTCCGCTGCCTGCCGCCGTACGGGAGGTGACTCAGGTCCGCGAAACGCTGAGCCTCCTCAACGAGACCCAGGAAGCGCACAAGGTCGTCCTGTCGATTCCGGTCGCGCCGGCCCCGGAGGGGACGGTCCTGATCACCGGAGGCACCGGAAGCCTAGGTGCCCTGATGGCGCGCCACCTGGTCGAGAACCACGGGGTCAGGCACCTGCTGTTGGTTGGGCGCCAGGGGCCGGGCGCTCAAGGTGCCGATGCCCTTGTCGCCGACCTCACCGCGTCGGGAGCCCATGTCACCCTCGCCGCCTGTGACATCTCCGATCGCGACGCGCTGAGCCGACTCCTCGCCGCTGTGCCGACGGAGCACCCGCTCACCGCCGTGATACATCTGGCCGGTGTACTGGACGACGCCATGCTCTCCTCACTGTCCCCTGAGCGGCTGACGGCGGTGCTGCGACCGAAGGTGGACGGTGCGTGGCACCTGCACGAGCTGACCCGCGACGCGGCGCTCTCTGCCTTCGTCCTGTTCTCGTCCTTCGCTGGGACCATCGGGACCGCTGGCCAGGCCAACTACGCGGCGGCCAACAGCTTCCTGGACGGCCTCGCACGCCTGCGTCGCGCACAAGGACTGTCGGCCACCTCGCTGGCCTGGGGCCCCTGGGCCGACGCCGGCATGGCGGAAGAGCTCGGTGAACGGGACCGGGCTCGGCTGACGCGTGGAGGTGCATTGCCGCTCGCCGCCGACGAGGGGCTGGCGCTCTTCGACGTGGCTACTGCGCTGCCGGGCGCGGTGTACGTGCCGACTCGGCTGGATCTGAAGGCGCTCGCCGACCGGGCCGATCTTCCGCCTATGCTCCGCGGCTTGACGCGCCGTCCTGTACGCCGAGCCGTCGCGGCCGTGCCCGCAGAGGGCTCATCCTTGGCGCGAAAACTGGCGTCGCTGTCCGAGGCGGACCAGGACCGGGCCCTGGTCGCCCTGGTACGGCAACAGATCGCTGCGGTACTGGGACATGGCGACCAGGCCAACGTCGAGTCCACCCGTTCCTTCAAGGAACTGGGCTTCGACTCCCTGACCTCAGTTGAGTTGCGCAACAGCCTCGATGTCGCCACAGGGCTACGACTGCCCGTCACCTTGGTGTTCGACTACCCGAGCCCCGAGGCGGTGGCGCGATTACTGCGCGAACGCCTGGTCGGCACGTCCTCCACCGGCCGGGAACTTCCCACCGTCCCCGTCACCAGCGACTCGGACGAGGACGCGATCGCCATCGTCGCGACGAGCTGCCGCTATCCCGGAGGAGCGGAGAACCCCGAGGAGCTGTGGCGGCTCGTCATGGAAGGCCGAGACGCCACCTCGGGTTTCCCGGCGGACCGCGGCTGGCGACTGGAGGAGTTGTACGACCCTGACTCCGACGTCCTCGGCACCGCCTACACCCGGCGCGGTGGCTTCATCGACCACGCCGACGCATTCGACCCTGAGTTCTTCGGCATCTCCCCTCGTGAGGCACTGGCCATGGAGCCGCAGCAGCGCTTGCTGCTGGAGACCGCCTGGGAGGTGGTCGAACGCGCCGGACTGCCACCGGCCTCGCTCCGTGGAACGAATACAGGCGTGATCCTCGGAGTGGTGCCCGCCGACTACCTCACCCACCCGCCGGGCACCCCACATGACCTGGAAGGTTTTCTCCTCACAGGCAACACCACGAGTGTGGCGGCGGGTCGGGTTGCCTACACCTACGGCTTCGAAGGGCCCACGT
>NZ_JANIIC010000152.1 GCF_024519315.1 Streptomyces malaysiensis subsp. samsunensis
AAGGTGATCCGTGGGGATGCGGGCGTGTTGGACGAGACGGGGTTTACGCAGTGTGGGTTGTTCGCGGTGGAGGTGGCGCTGTTCCGGCTGGTGGAGTCGTGGGGTGTGCGGCCGGATTTCGTAGCGGGGCATTCGATTGGTGAGTTGGTGGCGGCGCATGTGGCGGGTGTGCTGTCGCTTGACGACGCGTGTGTGTTGGTGGCGGCTCGTGGGCGGTTGATGCAGGCGTTGCCGTCGGGGGGAGTGATGGTTTCGGTGCAGGCCGCCGAGGCGGATGTGCTCCCGTTGCTGGCCGGTCGTGAGGCCGAGGTGAGTGTGGCGGCGGTCAATGGTCCGCGCTCGACCGTGATCTCGGGTACTGAGGCGGCGGTGTCCGAGGTTGCCGGGCTTCTGGAGGCCGAGGGCGTCAAGACGAAGCGGCTGCGCGTTTCGCACGCCTTCCATTCACCCTTGATGGAGCCGATGCTGGCCGACTTCCGGCAGGTGGCGGAGGGGCTGTCGTACGCGGCTCCGCGCATTCCCGTCGTATCGAATGTGACGGGCATGGTGGCGGATCCCGAGGTGCTGTGCTCGGCCGAGTACTGGGTACGACACGTCCGTGAGGCCGTGCGGTTCGCGGATGGTGTGCGGAGTCTGGCGGACGCGGGAGTCACCACCTTCCTGGAGCTCGGCTCTGACGAGGTGCTATCCACGATGGGCGAGCAGTGCCTGCCGGACGAGACCGCCGACGTCGCTGCCTTCCTACCTGTCGCGCGATCCGGTCGCGGTGAGGTGGAGACCGCGCTGACGCTCGCCGCCGGGGCCCATGTGCGGGGTGCACGGGTGGACTGGACGGCCGTGCTCGCGGCCACCGCCGGACGACCGGCGCGGCAGGTGGAGTTGCCGACGTACGCCTTCCGACGCAAGCGCTACTGGATTGAGACCGACGTGGCGCCAGGGGCCCATCACGGCACGGCGGACGTCGACGAGGCCGCGGACGCCGACTTCTGGGACGCGGTGGAACGCGAGGACCTGTCGGCGCTGACGGACACGCTGGCCGTCGGGAGCGAGCCTTCGGCGGGTGAGTCGCTGGCGGCGGTGTTGCCGGTCCTGTCGTCGTGGCGGCGTCGTAGCCGTGAGCGGTCGCAGGTCGACGCGTGGCGTTATCGGATCGCCTGGTCGCCGGTCTCGGAGGTGGTAGGCGCGCTGACGGGCACGTGGCTGGTGGCGGTGCCCGCCGGGCTGGCTGATGACGCATGGGTCGCGGACTGCGTGGCGGCCTTGGCCGCGCGAGAGGCGCTGCCTGTGGTCGTCGAGCTGGAGGATGTCGGCGCCGATCGTGAGGCGGTGGGGGCGCGGCTGCGTGACGCCGTGGGTGCGGACCGAGCCGCCGATGTGACGGGTGTGCTGTCGCTGCTGGCGCTGGCGGAGGGGCGGCATGGCGAGTATGCGGCGGTGCCGTTGGGTGTGGCGCTGACGTTGTCCCTGCTCCAGGGGATCGGGGATGCGGGTGTGGGTGGCCGTGTGTGGTGTGTGACGCGGGGTGCGGTGGCGGTCGGCGGTTCGGAGAGTCCGTTGAGCGTGGACCAGGCGGCGGTGTGGGGGCTGGGCCGGGTGGCCGGACTGGAGGCTCCGGAGCGCTGGGGTGGCCTTGTCGACCTGCCGCGGACGCTGGACAGCCGGGCTCTGGAGCGTCTGACCGCCGTCATCAGCGGCGCCACCGGTGAGGACGAGGTGGCGGTACGGCCGTCGGGTGTGTTCGCACGCCGTGTGGTGCGTGCGGTGGCGGGTGCGGAGAGCGGGGAGGCGTGGAAGCCTTCGGGGACCGTGCTGGTGACCGGCGGTACGGGTGCTCTGGGCACCCATGTGGCGCGGTGGCTGGCGCGGGCCGGTGCGGAGCACCTGTTGCTGGTTTCGCGGCGCGGTCCGGCGGCCGAGGGCGTGGACAAGTTGCGGGCGCAGCTGGCGGAGTCGGGTGCTCGGGTGACGGTCGCGGCGTGTGACGTGGGGGACCGTGCGGCGCTGGCCGGGGTGTTGGCCCGGGTGCCGGAGGAGTTCCCGCTGACGGCGGTGGTGCATACGGCGGGTGTCCTCGATGACGGGGTGCTGGACGGACTCTCGGTGGAGCGGTTCCAGGGTGTGCTGCGGGCGAAGTCCGAGGCGGCCTGGCAGCTGCATGAGCTCACGCGCGAGCTGGACCTTTCGGCGTTCGTGCTGTTCTCCTCGTTCTCCGCGACGGTGGGCGGGGCCGGACAGGGCAACTACGCGGCGGCGAACGCCTTCCTGGACGCACTCGCCGAGCGCCGCCGGGCCGAGGGCCTGCCCGCCACCTCCGTGGCCTGGGGGCCGTGGGCCGAAGGTGGCATGGCCACCCAGGACGTGGCCGTCAGCGGCCGTATGGAGCGGTTCGGCCTTCCCGCGATGGAACCCGAGCTGGCCGTCACCGCGATGGCGCGGGCCGTCAACCAGTCCGACGCCTGCCCTGTCATCACCGATATCGACTGGCCGCGGTTCACGGCCGGTGTCGACGGCACCCGGCTCGGCCTACTCTTCGGTGACATCGCCGAGGTCAGGGCGGCACGGCAGGCCGCCGACGCCACCCTCGACGGGCAGGCCGCAGGGACCCTCCGGACGTCGCTCGCCACGACACTCTCGGAACTCCCGGCGCCGGAACGCGAATCCGCCCTGCTCGACCTGGTGCGTACGCATACGGCGGCCGTCCTCGGATACGCCACGCACGAGGGCATCGACGGCGAGCGTGGCTTCTTCGACATGGGGCTCGATTCGCTGACCGCCGTGGAACTGCGCAACCGGCTGAACGCGGCCACCGGGCTGCGGCTCCGGCCGACGGCACTGTTCGACTACGGATCGCCGTCGGCGCTGGCCGGCCACCTCAAGGGGGAGTTGGCCGAGGACGAGGCCGCCCCGGAGAAGTCGCTGCCCGCCGAGATCGACCGACTCGAATCCGTCCTCGCCGGGATGCCGCAGGACGACATCACCCGCACGAAGGCCATCGTCCGGCTCCAGTCGGTGCTGGCCAAGCTGAGCGAACCCCTCGGCGGGGGCGGGAGCGCCGTACGGCACGACGACATCGCCGACGACGACCTGGAAAGCGCATCGGTGGACGAGCTCTTCGACGTCATCGACAGAGAACTCGGAGACGCCTGACATGAACGAGAACCACGCGGTTTCTTCGAGGGGGCAGGACCAAGTGTCAAACGAAGAGAAGCTCGTCGAGTACCTCAAGCGCGTCATGGCCGATCTCCGCCAGACGCAGCGGCGTCTCCGCGATGTCGAGGAGAAGTCCCGGGAGCCGATCGCGATCGTGGCGATGAGCTGCCGGTTCCCCGGCGGTGTGCGGTCGCCTGAGGAGTTCTGGGAGCTGCTCGCCCGTGGTGAGGACGCCGTGAGCGCGTTCCCGGAGGACCGCGGCTGGGACCTGGCGGAGCTCTACGACCCGGACCCCGACCGCTCCGGCACCTCGTACGTCAAGGAGAGCGCGTTCCTCTCCGACGCGGGCGCCTTCGACCCCACCTTCTTCGGGATCTCGCCACGTGAGGCGCTGGCGATGGATCCCCAGCAGCGGCTGCTGCTGGAGACGTCATGGGAGGCCATGGAGCGGGCCGGTATCACCCCGGCGTCGTTGCGCGGCACCAAGGCCGGTGTCTTCGTGGGCACCAACGGTCAGGACTACACCGTCGCGCTGCGGCAGGCCCCGAAGGGCGTCGAGGGCTTCCTGGCCACCAGCGGTGCGGCCAGTGTGATGTCGGGTCGGCTCTCCTACACCTTCGGTTTCGAAGGGCCCGCCGTGACGGTGGACACCGCGTGCTCATCGTCGCTGGTGGCACTGCATCTCGCGGTGCAGTCCCTGAGGCAGGGGGAGTGCACGCTCGCCCTCGCCGGTGGTGTGACCGTGATGTCCACGCCCGGTCTCTTCGTGGAGTTCAGCCGTCAGCGGGGTCTTGCGCCGGACGGTCGGTGCAAGGCGTTCGCGGCGGCCGCGGATGGCACGGGGTGGGGCGAGGGTGTGGGCATGCTCCTGCTGGAGCGGCTGTCGGACGCGCGCCGCAATGGCCACCCGGTGCTGGCGGTGGTACGCGGCTCCGCCGTCAACCAGGACGGCAGCAGCAGTGGGCTGACCGTGCCCAACGGCATCTCGCAGCAGAGGGTGATCCTTCAGGCCCTGGCCAACGCGCGGCTGTCGGCCGTCGAGGTGGACGCGGTCGAGGCGCACGGTACGGGTACCACGCTGGGCGATCCGATCGAGGCACAGGCGCTGCTGGCCACGTACGGGCAGGACCGCGCGGACGGCAGGCCACTGCTGCTGGGGTCGGTGAAGTCGAACATTGGGCACACACAGGCGGCGGCGGGTGTGGCCGGTGTGATGAAGATGGTGCTGGCCATACAACACGGTGCGCTGCCGAAGACGCTGCACGTCGACGAGCCGTCGCCGCACGTGGATTGGTCGGCCGGCGCGGTCCAGCTGCTGGCCGAGAAGGTCGCATGGCCGCAGAGCGATGAGCCGCGCCGGGCCGGTGTGTCGGCCTTCGGCGTCAGCGGCACCAACGCCCATGTCGTCCTCGAACAGGCACCGGTCGGCGATGAGGATGACGCGGCGGACGACGGAGTGGGTGGGGGACACTCTGGGGTGGTGCCGTGGGTGCTGTCGGCCCGCTCCGAGGCGGCTTTGCGGGCACAGGGAGACCGCCTGGCGTCGTACGTGGGGAAGGCGCCCGAGTTGTCGGCTGAGGATGTCGGATGGTCGCTGGCGACGGCTCGTACCGTCTTCGAGCACCGTGCGGTGGTGTTGGCCGGGGAACGGGGCGGCCTGGTCGGTGGGATGGGCGCGTTGGCGGAGGGCCGGAACGTCTCGGGGCTGATCCGGGGGGTGGCCGGTGCTGATGGTCGTGTGGTGTTGGTTTTCCCTGGTCAGGGGTGGCAGTGGGTGGGGATGGCGGCGGGGTTGTTGGAGTCTTCGTCGGTGTTTGCGGAGCGGGTGGGTGAGTGTGCTGCGGCGTTGGCGCCGTTTGTGGAGTGGTCGTTGGTGGATGTGTTGGGTGATGCCGCTGCGTTGGAGCGGGTGGATGTGGTGCAGCCGGTGTTGTGGGCGGTGATGGTGTCGTTGGCGGAGGTGTGGCGTTCGTTTGGGGTGGAGCCTGCTGCTGTTATTGGTCATTCGCAGGGTGAGATTGCGGCGGCGTGTGTGGTGGGTGCGTTGTCGTTGGAGGATGCGGCGCGTGTGGTGGCGTTGCGGAGCAGGGCGTTGCGGGCGTTGTCGGGTCGTGGCGGCATGGTGTCGGTGTCGCTGCCTGTGGGGGACGTTCGGGAGCGGCTTGCGGTG
>NZ_JANIIC010000153.1 GCF_024519315.1 Streptomyces malaysiensis subsp. samsunensis
GCTGTCCTCGGTGCTCCTCCGGCGGCGCATCCACCACACCAGCGTTCCGCCGGCTGCCGCGAGCGCCGCGGCGATGCCCGCGATCAGGCCCACCGGGGTGTTGGAGCCGGTGCCGGCGAGGTTCCCGTCCGGGTCCTTGGTCGCGGGCGGCTGACTGGCGTCCCCGCCGCCCGGGGTGGATGGGTCGGGCGCCGGAGTGGTCGGCTGGTCGGTCGGTTTGTCCGTGGGTTTGTCCGTGGGCTTGTCGGTCGGTGTGGGTGTCGGGGTCGGGTTGGGTTCGTCGCCGTCGGGGAGCTTGCCGGAGGTGCCCCCGAGATAGGCGGTTTCGGTGTCCTGGTAGGTCGTCTCGGCTCCGGTGGAGGTTTTGGTGGTCTTGTCCAGGCCGCGGTGCTCGAGGTTGAACTGGCTGCGGTTGATGTTCCGCCTGGGTGCCTTGGAGAAGTCCACACCGCCGACGGTGATCACCCAGACCTCCTGGCCCTTGGTGAGTTCGTACTTGAACTCACCTTCGGTGAAGATCTTCCGGTACTTGTCGAAGACCTGCTGCTTGTCCCAGTCCTGGTTGGGGGCGCGCAGCGGCCACCGCTTGACGTCGTTGCTGTCGATGATGCCGTGGAAGTCCGTCGGCGACGCCGCGTCCTTGCGGCGGATGTACTCGGCCGCCACCCGGGCGTTGTAGACCCGGCGCAGATCGGCGTACTGGGGCTCGGTGTTGATCCACTTCTCGACGAGCGGGACCACGGTGTTGTCGAGGACGCGCTCGTTGTGCTCGATTTCGGCCTTGGTGAGGTCTTCGGCGCAGGACCTTCCGCCGCCGGGGCCCGGGGTGTTGATGTCCATGTACTCCGACTTGAGCTTCAGCGGCGCGTCGAGGATGTAGACGCCGCCGTCCTGCTCACGGACCTTGGCCGTCTTGGGCTCGATCCAGTTGCGGCCGGAGTTCAGACACGGCCAGCCGTTGCGCTTGACCAGGCCGTCCCACGCGGCCTTGCCGGTGTCGGTCTTGGGGTCCATGGCCTTGAAGAAGTCGTGCTTGAGCCGGAGGTCGGCCTCCAGCAGCACACGGCCGGCGTCGGTGGACGCGAATTTGCTGTCCATGATCGTCTCGGGCTGGTCCGGGTTGAGGTTGACCCAGAACTTGTCCGGTGTGAGCGCCAGCCAGGTGAACATGGCGTCCGAGGACATCGTCAGCTTCGCGTCCCCGCCGTAACCCGGGTTGGTGTCGGGGTTCTTGGCGTAGTCGGCCTTCATCGAATAGTTGAAGCCCTTGCCCTTCACAGGGGCGCCCACATAGCTGAGTTCGAGACTGGAGAAGTCGATGCCGCCGGGGCCGCGCATGAAATAGCCGCGGGAATTGTTGTTGTTGTAGATCCGCTGGAGTTTCTGGGCCTCTTCCAGGGATTTCCCCGACCGGAGGGCCTGGTCGATGATCGGGCCGCGCATGCCGTTCTTGCGCGGGTCGGGGTTGAACCGCGGGTCATAGCGCGTGTAGTTGTTCGGGTTCCGGGTGCGCTCGATCGCGTTCGAGCGGCGCTCGTTGATCCCGGCCACCGTGCGCGTGGTGCCGCGGTACTGCTGGACGTCCTTGTTGAGCTGGGAGACCCGGTCCTTGGTGCCCTGATCGGTGCGCGCGCCGGTCAGGTACCGGTTGGTGACCTTCTCGTTCTGCTTGGCGATCTGCCGATCGGCGTCGATCTGGCCCTGCTTGACCTCGCCGTTGGACTTGCCCTCGACGTGCACATTGGTCCGCCGGTTGCGGGCGTCGACCCAGCGGCGCTTCTTCTTGCCGTCCTCGTCGGTGTAGTCGACGGGGTCCTCGCACCACCAGTCGGGGCCGATCATGTTGTACTTCTTCACCATGCGGGCCATGAAGGCTTCGCCGCGGTAGTTGTTGCCCGGCTTGCCGATGTATTTCACGTCCAGATAGCGCTTGAAGTCCGTGTATCCGCCGCGGTCGCGCTGCTCCTGGAAGCGGGCGTAGATCTCCATGACGCGGTCCGCCGGTTTGCCGGACTTATCGGCGATCCGCTGCCACTTGCGGTAATCGGTGCCCGCCTTCTCGAGCTGTTTCTCCGTCGGCGGCAGGACGCCGTCGTATGCCTTGGCCGGGTTGTCGTAGGTGTAGGTCTCGTCGTTGGGCCAGGGGTCGTACTCCAGGTTGTCCGGAGGGCCGGAGTTCGCCGGAGTGCGGTCGAATTTCTGGCCCAGGTACTTCTCGTCACAGCGCTGCGTACGCGGCTTGGCCTCGGCCTCGTCGGTGTGGAGGCCGGGCAGACCGGCCAGCGTGACGGCACTGGCCGCGGTGAAGGCGACCGCCAAGCGCGCCCAGAGGCGCCGTGGATGAGTGGGTTGGGATATGAGGCTGTTCAACGTGCGCCCTCCCCCTGGAGCCCCCGTTCAAGACCGCGGCGCGTGAGGCGGCTCCGAGGCTGCGTCCGGGTGTCGGTCGCGCCGACGGCGGCCCAACGCTAGTGGCTGGGGCGCGTGTTGCCCCGGGGTTTTGCTCGGCGTGTCCGCGTCAAAACTGACTGGTTCCCGGATCGTTACCGTTCGAACCACGTGTCTTCCATCGCCACGACGGCGTCCTCGGTGTGCCGCACCCGGAAGACCGAGGCCATCAGACCGCGCCGGTCGGTCGGCGAAACGGCCTTGAGCGCAAGGCGCGCGAGAGCGTCCCACGCGAAGCTCCGCGGCGGCTGGGCGGGGTCGACCCCGACGGCGGCGGCCCGCTCCGGGGTGATCCCGAAGGCGTCGAGCACCGCGGTCACCTCACCTTCGACGTCCCAGTCCTCCTCACCGGAGAAACCGGCCACGAAGATGCGGGCGCCATCCGGGTGGACGATCTTCCAGGTTCCGTAGTCGGCGCCGGGGAGGTCCATCTCCGCGGCGGCGACGATGACCGCGTCGGGATGGCGGTCGGCGAGCGCCTCGGCCTGCTCTTGGATGGGGAACCGCTCGGACAGGCTGATCAGGGCCGGGTCGTTGATCTCGGTGACACCGCCCCAGCAGCCGACCCGGATCACATCCAGGTCGGCGCGGGCGTCCACGTCGATGAATTCGGTGACCGGAATCGTCCCTTGCTGGTCCAGCACCTGGTGGACGGTGCCGAACGCCTCGGCGAACGTCCGCGCCCGCGCCTCGTCATGGGCCCCGAGCACGCCATCCGGGCCGGGGAACGGCGGGTGCACGACGGTCAGGGTGAACTCGCCGTGCCGCTCGACCGGTTCATCGGAGGGGTGGTCCCACAGGCTCTCGTCAGACATGGGGGACACGGTAGTGGCGGGCTCGCGCCGAGGACGGTAGCGCCTCCGCCCCACGGGTCGTCGCCCGCCCTTACGCTGTGCCGCTGCCCCGCCTTGGCGCAGCGTATGAGAGCGCCAAGGGCGGTGGGGTCGGTGGTGAGGATGGTGTCGGGTTGGTCGCTCTCGCGGAGCCGGACGGTGGCGCCGTCGGGCGCCGAGACGTAGAGGCAGTTGGCCCCTTGGGCGCTGTACGAGGACTTCCGCCAGCGGTGGGTGGGCATGGGTTCCGCCCTATCCCTTGCTGATGTGGTCCAGTTGCCCTTTCTTGGCGCTGCGTATGAGGGCGCTGAGCGCGGCCGGGTTGGTGGTCAGGACCGTGTTGGGTTGGTCGCTCTCGCGGAGCCGGATGGTGGCGTTGTCGAGTGCGGAGACGTAGAGGCAGGCGTTGCCTTCCCCGCTGAACGAGGACTTTTGCCATTCGCGAGCGGACAACTCATTCACCTTTCAGGGTGCGGATGATGCTCTGGATGAGATCACGTGATCGGCTCTCCGGGAGCGCGACCGTTTCCATACGATCCAGCACGACGCGGTACTTCTCCAACTGGGCGGCTGCGTCGAGGAGTTCGGAACCATGCTCCGTATCGAGCTGCACGGTGTCCAGCTGTGGGACCTGCCCAGCGGCGTAGAGGATCGACTGACCCGAGCCGGGGAACGATCCGGCCTCGAAGGGGATCACGACCACCTTGATATGGCCGTGCTCGCTCATGTCCAGGATGTGCTGCAACTGCGCCCGTGCCATGTCCGGTCCTCCGAAGCGCATGCGCAAAGCGGCCTCATGGACGATGGCCGTAAGCGGCGTGGGCTTGTCCCGGTACAGAATGCCTTGGCGTTTGATGCGGTGCGAGACGCGATGCTCCACCTCTGGCGGAGGCAGCGTCGGTACGACCTGCCGGAAGATCTCCCGGGCATGCTCGGCCGTCTGAAGCAGACCGGGTACGTGCGCGATGTACGCCGTGCGCAGTGACACGGCGTGGTGTTCGAGCTCGGCCAGGTCGAGCAACCCGGTGGGCAGGATCTCCCGGTACTCCTCCCACCAGCCCCGCTTGCGTTCCACCGCCATGTCGATGAGCGCCGCGACAAGAGCTTCGTCCCCGCACGAGTAGTTCCGCGCCAGCGCGCGCAGCCGCTCCGCGCTGACTCCGAACCGGCTCGCCTCGATGTTGCTGATGGCCGTCTGATTGGTGCCGAGCAGGCGCCCGGCCTCGGTCGACGTCAAACCGGCGCGTTCCCGAAGCCTGCGCAGCTCGGTGCCGAGGCGGAGTTGGCGTGCTGTCGGAACACTTCTCTGAGGCATTCGCCGATTCTCTCTGCTCATGCGCAACGGGCGCGTCACTCACACGGGTGGCATTCCAAGCACTTCTACCGCTGCCATCGAATAGCTTATGCGCACAGCGCTACGGTGTGTGCCCGGACACAGTCCAACTCCTCGCGCCAACCGGAGACTTCATGCCCACCCCCACGCCGGAAGCACCGGACACCCCGGAAACCCCCTGGTCGTACTCGCTCCGCCTGCCCCATGACCCCCGCGCCGCGGCCATCGCCCGGATTACCCTCCGTGCGGTTCTCGCCCGGCACGGGCTGGACGAACTCACCGATCCCGCGACCCTCGTCGCTAGCGAGATGGTCACCAATGCCTACCGCCACACCACCGGCCCGGCCGAAATGCGTATCCGCGCGGTGGAGGAGGGGCGGCTGCGGATCAGTGTGTGGGACACCAATCCGGACATCCCGCCGCCCTTCGACAAGCCCCCGGCCCTCTTCGACCGCTCGTCCGCCCTCGCGGAAGCCGCCGCGAACACCGAGGCCGCGTACGGCCGTGGCCTGCTCATCGTCCGGATCTGCGCCGACAACTGGGGCGGCTACGCCCTCGCCGATGAGCTCTTCGGGCGGAGCGGCAAGCTGCTCTGGTTCGAAATCGCACCGCACCACCCCTGCGACGCCTTCGAGATCGCCGCCTGACGCCTCACCCGCCTCCTCACGCCTGCGGCGGGCTGTTCCCCTCCCC
>NZ_JANIIC010000154.1 GCF_024519315.1 Streptomyces malaysiensis subsp. samsunensis
CCGATCGCGACCGATTCGGTGTCCGCCGACAGGCGTGCGAGTCGGGGGAGGGTGACGGCGCCGTCGCGGATGCGGGCCTGGGGTTCGCCGGAGGCGACCAGGATGGGCAGGACCTCTTGGGAGGCCGGGCGGTCGTCGGTGTCGACCAGCACGATGCGGCCCGGGTGTTCGGTCTGCGCGGTGCGGAGCAGCCCCCAGACGGCCGCGGCGGCGAGGTCGTCGTAGGGCGCTTGGACGACGAGCGGGGTGGTGGTCGCGGCCAGGTGTCGCTGGACGTGTGCGAGTGTGTCGGTGGTGGCCCGGTGGGTGTCGGCGACTACGTCGTCTCCGGTCGGTTCCACCACGTACCGCTCGAAGACCGGTACGGTCGCGGGCGTCGCCGGAGTGTGGGAGACCCACTCCACGGCGTACAGGCCGTCCGGGCCCGAGTCGGCTCGTCGCAGTTGGTCGGCGGTGACCGGCCGGGTGACCAGCGCGTCGACGGTGACGACCGGCTCGCCGGTGGTGTCGGTGGCCAGGAGGCGGACGGCGCCGGTGTCGTCGGTGTCCAGCCGGACCCGCAGCCTTGTCGCGTCGGTGGCGTGCACCGCGACGCCGGTCCAGGCGAACGGCAGCCTGATCCCGGCCAGCTCGGCCGTGCCGACGACCGCGTGCAGCGCCGCGTCGAACAGCGCCGGGTGCACCGCATATCCGGCGGTGTCCCCGGCCGCCTCGGGCAGGGTGACTTCCGCGTACAGGCTGCCGTCCTGCCGCCAAAGCGCTTCCAGTCCCTGGAAGGCGGGTCCGTAAGCCAGCCCTCCGTCCGCCAACCGCTCGTACAGCCCGGTCAGGTCGACCGCCTCCGCCCCGGCGGGTGGCCAACTCCGTGGCGGAACGGGCACGTCGGCCTCCTCGGCGAGGGAACCCACCGCGTGCTCGACCCAGTCGCCGTCGTCCCGCCGGGCGTGCACGGACACCGGGCGGCGCCCGTCCGCCTCCGCCGGTCCCACACTGACCTGCACGGAGGCGGCCCGGTCGAGCACCAGCGGGGTCTGTACGACCAGCTCGTCCAGGACACCGCAGCCGACTTCGTCGCCGGCCCGGATCGCCATGTCGACCAGCGCGGTGCCCGGCAGGACGACCGTATCGGCCACCACGTGGTCGGCCAGCCATGGCATGGAGGCCACCGACAGCCGGCCCGACAGCACGACCGCGCCGCTTCCGGCGATCGTGGTCACCGCGCCCAGCAGCGGATACCGCGTCGGCAGCAGCCCCAGCCCGGTGGCGTCGCCGCCCGAGCCGGACCCGCGCTCCAGCCAGTACCGGTCCCGCTGGAACGGGTAGGTCGGCAGGTCCACCCGCCGGCCCTCCCCGACCACCGCGGCCCAGTCCACCCGGGCACCCCCGATGTGGAGTTCGCGCGCCGCGGCGAGCAGCGTCGCCACGTCGTCGTGGTCACGCCGCAGCGTCCCGGTGACCACCGCATCCGGGCAGCTCTCCCGTACGCTCGCGGTGAGCACCGGATGCGGGCTGACCTCGACGAACACATCAAAACCGGCCTCGGAAAGACGGCCGACCGCATCGTCGAACCACACCGTCTGGCGTAGGTTCCGGTACCAATAGCCGGTGTCCATCGACGCGGTGTCGATCCAGTCCCGCTCCACGGTGGAGAACAGCGGCACCCGCGACGTCATCGGCTGGACGTCGGTCAGCGTTCGGGACAGCTCCTCCTCGATCCGCTCCACCTGTGCCGAGTGGGACGCGTAGTCCACCGCGACTCGCCGGGCGCGGTCCTCGGTGGCCAGCAGCTCCTCCAGCGCGGCGACCTGACCGGACACCACCACTGCCTCCGGCCCGTTCACCACCGCGACCGACAGCCGGCCCTCCCACTGGGTCAGCAGATCCTCCACGTATGCCACCGACCGCTGGACGACGGCCATGCCGCCCTCACCGGCCAGCGCGGTCAGCGCCTTGCTGCGCAGTGCGACCACCCGGGCCGCGTCCCGCAACGACAGGCCGCCCGCCACGTGTGCGGCGGCGATCTCGCCCTGTGAGTGCCCCACCACGGCCGCGGGCTCCACGCCGTAGGACCGCCACACGTCGGCCAGCGCCACCATCACCGTGAACAGCACCGGCTGGACCACGTCCACCCGGTCCAGGTCCGGCCTGCCCGGCTCGCCGGCCAGCACGGCCGCGGCCGACCAGTCCACGAACTCGGCCAGCGCGCGGTCGGTGCGCAGCACGCTGTCGCGGAAGACGGCGGAGCTCTCCCACAGCCGGCGGCCCATACCGATCCACTGCGAACCCTGGCCGGGGAAGACGAAGACCACCTTCGACGCCCGACCGGACCCGCAGGTCAACGCGTCGAGTTCGGCGGCGAAGTCCTTCCGTGTCGCGCCGATCATCACGGCCCGGCAGGGCAGCGCCGCGCGACCGTGCAGCAGCGAGTAGGCCACGTCCGTCACGGATCCCTCGTCCCGCGTCACCAACCGCCGCGCCAACTCCCGCAGGGCGCGTTCGGTGTGTGCGGAGAGTATCCAGGGCACCGGTCCTGCCGGGGGTGCCTCCGAGGTGTCGGGTTCTGGTGTGGTGGGGGCCTGTTCGAGGATGACGTGGGCGTTGGTGCCGCTGACACCGAAGGAGGAGATGGCCGCGCGTCGGGGGTGCTGGTCGGTGGTGGGCCAGTCGCGGGGTTCGGTGAGGAGTTCGACCGCACCCGCCGACCAGTCGACTTCGGGGGTCGGCTCGTCGATGTGCAGGGTCTTGGGCATGATGCCGTGGCGCATGGCCATGACGGTTTTGATGATGCCGGCCACTCCGGCGGCGGCTTGGGCGTGGCCGATGTTGGACTTCAGCGATCCGAGCCGCACCGGCTGGTCGCGGTGTTGTCCGTAGGTGGCGATCAGGGCCTGGGCTTCGATGGGGTCGCCGAGTTTGGTGCCGGTGCCGTGTGCCTCGATGAGGTCGATGTCGGTTGCGGACAGTTGGGCGTTGGTGAGTGCGTCGCGGATGACGCGTTGTTGGGAGGGGCCGTTGGGGGCGGTGAGGCCGTTGGAGGCGCCGTCCTGGTTGACGGCGGTGCCGCGTACCACGGCGAGTACCGGGTGTCCGAGGCGTTGGGCGTCGGAGAGTCGTTCGACGAGCAGTAGGCCGATGCCTTCGGCCATGCCGAAGCCGTTGGCGTCGGCGGCGAAGGCTTTGCAGCGGCCGTCGTCGGCGAGGCCGCGCTGTCGGCTGAACTCGATGAACGGCGCCACCGACGCCAGTACGGTGACGCCGCCGGTGATGGCGAGGGTGCATTCGCCGGAGCGCAGGGCCTGTATGGCGAGGTGCAGGGCGACCAGGGAGGAGGAGCAGGCGGTGTCCAGCGAGACGGCCGGGCCCTCGAAGCCGAAGGTGTACGAGACGCGGCCGGACGCCACGCTCGCCGCGCTGCCATTGCCCAGGTACCCCTCCAACTGGTCCGTGTCGTCAGCCGACCAGTCGGCGTAGTCATTGTGGATCACGCCGGTGAACACACCGGTGCGGCTGCCGCGCAGGGCCGCCGGGTCGATACCGGCGCGCTCCAGGACCTCCCAGGTGGTCTCGAGCAGCAGTCGTTGCTGTGGGTCCATGGCCAGCGCCTCGCGCGGCGAGATGCCGAAGAACGCCGGGTCGAACCCGGCCGCGTCGTCCAGGAAGCCGCCCTCCCGGGCGTATGTCGTGCCCGGGTGGTCGGGGTCCGGATCGTAGATGCCCTCCAGGTCCCAGCCGCGGTCGATGGGAAACGCGGAGACGCCGTCGCGACCGGCGGCGACCAGATCCCACAGCGACTCCGGCGAGTCGACGCCGCCGGGCAGTCGGCAGGCCATGCTCACGATCGCGATGGGCTCGCGGTCCCTGGCTTCCAGCTCCTGGAGCTGCTGCCGGGCGTCACGCAGGTCGGCGGCGGCCTTCTTGAGGTAGTGCAGAAACTCGTCTTCGTTCGCCATCGGTGCTCAGCTCCATACGTGAACCGGAAGGACGGGGACCGGACCGTGGGGACGACGCTCTTCGGGTCGACCCGTCGAAGATCAGTGGGACATGCCCTAACCCGCTTTGCCGTCGAGGAAGTCGAAGATCTCCCGGGCGCTCGCCGCGTCGAGGTCCAGCGCGGTGTCGGCGGCGGGCTGGGCAGCGCCCAGCGTCGACAGCCACTGCTTCAGCCGCGCCACCACGGCCGGCCGTCGCTCCCCGTCCTCGGCAAGCGCCCGCAGCGTCACCTCGATACCGTCCAGGTCGGCCAGCGAGGGCCCGGTGTCGGCCGGGGCCAACTGCGTCAACAGGTGATCGGCCAGCGTGTTCGGCGTGGGGTGGTCGAAGATCAGGGTGGCGGGTAGCCGCAGTCCGGTGGCGGTGGTGACGCGGTTGCGGAACTCGACGGCGGTGAGCGAGTCGAAGCCGCTGTCCTTGAACGCCTGGGTCGGGCTGACATGCTCGGCGCCCGAGTGGCCGAGCACGGTGGCCGCCTGCGCCCGCACCAACTCGAGGACGACCGCCCGACGCTCCTCGGGTGCCACCGCGGCGACGCGGTCGGCCCAGGTGCCGTCCTGGACGGCTGCCTGGCTGGCGGTTGGCCGGGCGGCGCGCACCAGCGCGCGGAGCACCGGTGGCACACTGCCGGAACGCGCGATGGTGGGCAGGTGGAGCTTGACCGGTGCGACGGCGCCCAGCCCGCGGCCGAGGGCGGTGTCGAACAGCGCGGTGCCCTCGGCTTCGGTGATGCCGTACAGACCGGCGCGGGTCATTCGGTCGTGGTCGGCCTGGGTGAGGTGGGCGGACATGGCGCCGGTTCGTTGCCACCAGCCCCAGGCGAGTGAGGTGCCGGGCAGGCCCTGGCGGCGGCGGTGGGTGATCAGGGCGTCGAGGAAGCTGTTGGCGGCGGCGTAGTTGGCCTGTCCGGGGCTGCCCAGCACCGCTGCCGAGGAGGAGAAGACGACGAACAGGGCGAGGTCGTGGTCTTGGGTGAGTTCGTGGAGCCACCAGGCGGGGTTGGCTTTGGGGATGAGGGTGGTGGTGAGTGCGTTGGTGTCCAGGTGGTCGATGGTGGTGTCGGCGAGGGCTCCGGCGGTGTGGATGATGCCGGTCAGCGGTCCGATGTCGTCGATGAGTGTGGCGAGTGCGGTGCGGTCGGTGAGTTCGCAGGAACGGACGCGGATTCGGGCGCCGTGTTG
>NZ_JANIIC010000155.1 GCF_024519315.1 Streptomyces malaysiensis subsp. samsunensis
AATAACAGGGTGGACTGTTATTTAGGGCATGGGTCGCGATTATTTACAGGATGGAAAGTCGCTCCGCTGAACAACCCGATTACTCCAACAGGTTTTCAGGGAATCTCCGCAGGTCAGAACGCTACAGACCCACCCCATTCCAACAAGTCCGTCGCGTTCTCCTTGCCTGGAGCCGGGACAGGCATCACGATAGAGATCGTTCAACGCGGGTAAGACCCAGCGGCCAGTTCCGCGCATGTCGCTCGCGTGAGGCGCATGTCTGACTGCTCCGGACACGCACCTTCGGATCCATGGAGCCGGCCTGTTGCAGCGGGACGGACTCCCCAGTGGCTAGGCAGCCTCAAACCTGGCCCGCCACTGGACTTCCTCCCGGTCAAACACCGATACGGGAGACGCAGCGCACGCTGGGCTCCGGACCATCGCCCGGAGCCCAGGTCCGCTCCATTCAACAAGCTCACCCCGAGGACTGGCTCATCGACGCCGTTGGGAACCGCGAACCGGCCCACCGCCGACACCATCGACTCGCTAAACCCTTCGGGCACCAGGCACGTCAGTACAGCTGGATACGGGTGAGGACGATGTACGGCGGGTCGGCGTCGGAGATTTCAGAGATTCAGGAGTCCGGCTGCCGCTCGGAGCGGACGCACGCCGGGCAGGTCCAGGCTTTTCCCAGGAGCCGGATGAGCCGCGTCTTGGGATGGTCGGGGCACTTCGGCACCGCCGCAGCGGTCGGCTGGGGTGTGGGGGTGTGGAGGTACGCGGCAGCCCAGCGCCGCCCTGTCTCATCCCTCTCCACTGTCGTCCTGCTCGTCCTCGTCGTCCTCACTGGAGGCGGTCACGGTCTCCTCATCCAGGAGCGGGTAACCGTTGACCTGGTCTCTGGACACGGGGCCTCCCGAGTAGCTGGTGGGTTGAGCGTCACGCATCACCGGTGAGGCGTCAACGGCGCGCGGGAGTGCGGGCTAGAGCGGCAGGGGCAGGCCGTGGTGTTACCGACGCGTCAGTACAGCTGGATGCGGGTGAGGACGATGTATGGCCGGGTCGGCGACGATGACGTACTCGGCGACGCCGAGGACTCCGTCCCGGCCGAGCGGCATGCGTCGTTGCTGGGGCCACTTTGCCGAGGCCGTGCTGCCTGGCACCATGCCCCGGGTCTCTTTGATCTGAACGGTCGCCGCGATGATCGCCCCGAAGACCTCACCGGGCAGGGACAAGTCGGCCAGCAGCGCGTCGACCTCTTCGGACAGTTCACAAGGCCAGCCTTCCGGCTCCTGGCCGTGCGGCTCACTCAACGGGCAGCCCGGCTGCCTGGCGGCGCGCGATGGCCGCCGCGACGCTCTTCGTGGGCAGGGTGCCGTTCAGCGCGGTCTCGGTGACCCGGCTGGCGGCCGGGTCGGTGTCCAGCATCGCCTCGCACCACCAGCGGCGCAGGACGCCCTCGGCGTCTTCCGGCGCGGCCGCCAGGAGCTCGCGGTAGAACTCCATCCGCCGCTCGCCCTCGAGCGCGGCCGCGATGCTCTCGGCGTTCCGCGGCACCCGGTCCGGCCCGCGCGTGCGCATCGGCTGAGCGCTCATCGAGTGGCCCCTTTCCGTCCGGCCAAGTCTGCCGTCCCGCAAGGGACCCGGTCGACCTGCCCCGTGATATGGCACTGCTCTTCGCGTGCGCGGCAGCTGGTCGATGGCGGTGTGCTGCGGGCATGCATCAACGTCGCCAGCGCAGTGTTGGCCGTGGGCGACGGTCAGCGCGAAGTGCCCCGGTATCTCCCCCTTGGGGGTGACGACCTGCCCACCGCCCCGCCATGCCAGTTCGGCACCACCGGGCATACGGGACGATCCACGTCGAGCGCCCCCTCTTCCCGACACCGCGCCAGGCGGCATACGCTGACCAGTCAGTGCCGCCGTGATCACCGAGAGTTGTGATGCGCGGTGGGAGGAGGGACAGCAGAACCGGGGCAGGCCGCCCGCCCGTGACGCAAGCACCGGGACAACGCACCAACGCCTCCCCGGCAGCGCGTACCGTGGCCAGGCAGGGCCGCGTCACCCGGCAAGGGGAGGGCCGTGAACCGCTGGGTCGGTATCGTGTCGCTGCGCGAGACCCCGCCGCCGACACCCGTGCACCGCATCGCGCTCGCCATCGAGGCCGCGCGGAACCGGACGTCGTACCAGCTGGCCGGCCAGACGGTGCCCTACGCGCGGATGCGGTCGGCGCTGCGCACGCTCGGTCAGGAGCACGCGCGCCACCACGAGTGGGAGCGATACGCATACTGCGTCGATCTGGCCGGCGACTTCTTCGACGGCGGCCTCCCCCCGACCAGACTGCCCTCCTGGCTCACCAACGAACTCCAGAACCTCTTGAACAACAGGTCCAGCACACCGCCGACTGGCGGGCGGCGGGCGCAGACGGCCCCTCGACGCACCACCTCGCGACCTTCCCACCAGCGCCCAGCGTCCAGTCGTCAGGGCCGGAGCACACTGCCCGAAGCGCGCCGTCCGGCCCGGCCCGCGCAGCCGGCCTCGCCCGAGCCGGTCTGGCCCTACTCCCGCGCCGAACGGCGACTCGACGTCCACGACGTCACGTACCCGGCCCTGTGCGAGCCGCCCGTGTCACTGGTGGGCACATATGAGCGAGAAGTGCGCGAGTTTGTGGAAAAGGCTGTGCCTGGATGGAACGCCGGCCCCGAGGTTACCGCCTGGCTTGGCCTGGCCGCCGAACACCGCAGTCACCTCTACGAGAGTCACCACACCGAGCAGGTCACACCGCACGTGCTCGGTCTGCTTGACCGGCTCGGTGCCAACGCGCTCGATGTGATTCTGCTCGACGCCTACGCACGATGGGCCACCCCTCGGAAGTCGGGCGAACAGTCGAGCGAGCACGCTCGGCGGCGCGCCGCCGCCGAGCTCGCGCTCGGCGTGTGGGTTACCGAACGGGGGTTGGCGCGCATGGGCGCGGGGGAGGCACAGCAGCCTGCCAGGTCTGTCTTCGCGGGAGTGGCTCGGCAGATCCTCGGCGTGCTCAGCCTCTGGGGCGAGCATGAGGTCGCCCGGAGGCTGGTCGTCTCCGTGTGGCCCGACATCGACCGCCCGTCCGCGGAGACGGGGGTCGATCCCGGCTCTCTGGCGCAAATGGCCTTCCGTAAAGAGGGACTGGCCTACGAGTACCGGGAGGAGGGCCCGGATCACCGCAAGGTCTTCCGCGTCGTGGTCCGCACCGGAACCGGCCGCACAGCGGAAGGCACCGGCCAGTCCAAGAAGGCGGCGCGGGCGGCGGCAGCGCGAGCGCTCCTCGACGCATACCCGCAGGTGGCTGTGGCGGCGGGCGCAGGGCCGAAGGCGGCGCCTGCGACCGTGCTGACCGCATCGCCGCTGCCGTACCCGCAGCCGGGCAACCGGCACCGGCACGCAGTGAGCGACCTGGCGACCATGTTCGAACTCGGCCATCGCGCGGACGGGCTCCTCGCTCAAGCCCTCACCCATGCATCCTGGGTCCACGAGAACCAGGCGGCGGCGACCGCCGCCCGCCAGCGCGACAACCAACTCCTCGCCCACCACGGCTCGCACGTGGTGGACTACCTCGTTGCCCACGCCCGCGCCCGCCAAGCCCTCGCGCACGGCCTCACCCCCGATGAGGACGAGGCACGCATTCTCACCTCCTCCGATGACGACACCGCCCGGCTCGGTGCTGACCTCCAGCTCGCGGAAGGGCTGCTGACGAGCCGCGGTGAGAGCGGACAGGGCCGCACGACGGTGTCGGACGCCGCACAGGCAATCATCGCCGCGGCCTGGCGCGTCCACGGCTCCCGGCTGCTTGGACGTCGGCCTGCCGCCCTCGACGACTGGCTCTCCGGCCTGGAACACCAGCACGATCCGGCGACCGTCCTCGCCGCCATGGCCACCACGTACGGCATCGACCACGAGTACACCTACGACGTCTCGGGGCCGGACCACCTGAAGAGCTACACCGCCACGATCAGGCTGCGGGACGCTCAGGGCCGGGCTCACCAGTGGACCGAGCGTCTGCCCGGAACCCCCGGGAAGCCGGAGGCGAAGAAGGGGACCGCCGAGGCCGTCCTCGATATCCTCGCCACCCCCGTCAGCGGTGTCGTCGACGATCTCCCTGCCCCGGAACGGGACCTGCTCGTCTTCCTCCTACGTGCCCAGCTCAATGGCCTCGGCTGGCCGACGGAACGGCAGCGCGCCCGTATGCTCGCTCGCGGCGACCTCGGCACCGACCTCCTGACCACCGGCGACACCAAGGCGTTTCTAGCCTGGGCAGAACGCGTCCGCCCCCTGCTCGGGCCAGACGACACAGCCGTACCGGACACGCTGCGCGAGCTGTACCAGAAGGTTCTCCACGACATGCGCATCGGGCCCGGCTCGCTCCTGCGCCGCATGGCCGCCGCCCCCGGGCCGGACGCCGCGAGCGTCGTCCGGCGAAATGCGGCGGACGCCGTACGGCGGGCGCTAAGCAGCGGACCTCAGGCCGCCTCGGTCCGCGACATCGTGCAGGAATGGTGGCGCGAACAGGCCCCGACCACCGGCGTCACAGTCCGCGACGACATGCGACAGGAAGTCTTCCAGCCGCTTCCCGCCCACCTCGGCGCGCTGGACGAGACCCTGACGTGGTGCGGCGAAGCCGCCGAAGCGGCCAACACCCGCATCGACGTCGAGCTGACGGTTCAGAACAGCACACTGCACGTCTGGCTCGGCCTCGACAAGGTCGACGTCCAAGCCACCTGCGACGATTTCGCCCGCCTACTGTCCCACGCCCTTCCGCACACCGACTGCCTGGTCGGCGACGACCACGTACTGCTGCGCCTGCACGGCGGTCTGGAGACGGCTCCTCCCCATCCCTTGGCCACAGCGGGCATGGACGCCTACATCTCCGGACCGTTGCCCCGACAGCCGCTCACGGAGGAAGCCGTCGACCAGCCCACAGGTGCACAGGACAAGCAGCCGTAGAGCCGGGCACCGCCCCAACTACCCCATCGCCGCAGCTT
>NZ_JANIIC010000156.1:0-2500 GCF_024519315.1 Streptomyces malaysiensis subsp. samsunensis
ACACAGTGGACGCGAGCAACTGAGGACAAGCCCTCGGCCTATTAGTACCAGTCAACTCCACCGGTCACCCGGCTTCCATATCTGGCCTATCAACCCAGTCGTCTACTGGGAGCCTTAACCCATCAAGTGGGTGGGAGCCCTCATCTCGAAGCAGGCTTCCCGCTTAGATGCTTTCAGCGGTTATCCCTCCCGAACGTAGCCAACCAGCCATGCCCTTGGCAGAACAACTGGCACACCAGAGGTTCGTCCGTCCCGGTCCTCTCGTACTAGGGACAGCCCTTCTCAAGACTCCTACGCGCACAGCGGATAGGGACCGAACTGTCTCACGACGTTCTAAACCCAGCTCGCGTACCGCTTTAATGGGCGAACAGCCCAACCCTTGGGACCGACTCCAGCCCCAGGATGCGACGAGCCGACATCGAGGTGCCAAACCATCCCGTCGATATGGACTCTTGGGGAAGATCAGCCTGTTATCCCCGGGGTACCTTTTATCCGTTGAGCGACGGCGCTTCCACAAGCCACCGCCGGATCACTAGTCCCGACTTTCGTCCCTGCTCGACCCGTCGGTCTCACAGTCAAGCTCCCTTGTGCACTTACACTCAACACCTGATTGCCAACCAGGCTGAGGGAACCTTTGGGCGCCTCCGTTACCCTTTAGGAGGCAACCGCCCCAGTTAAACTACCCACCAGACACTGTCCCTGATCCGGATCACGGACCCAGGTTAGACATCCAGCACGACCAGAGTGGTATTTCAACAACGACTCCACACCAACTAGCGTCAATGCTTCACAGTCTCCCACCTATCCTACACAAGCCGAACCGAACACCAATATCAAGCTATAGTAAAGGTCCCGGGGTCTTTCCGTCCTGCTGCGCGAAACGAGCATCTTTACTCGTAATGCAATTTCACCGGGCCTATGGTTGAGACAGTCGAGAAGTCGTTACGCCATTCGTGCAGGTCGGAACTTACCCGACAAGGAATTTCGCTACCTTAGGATGGTTATAGTTACCACCGCCGTTTACTGGCGCTTAAGTTCTCAGCTTCGCAGGATCAAAAACCCCACTAACCGGTCCCCTTAACGTTCCAGCACCGGGCAGGCGTCAGTCCGTATACATCGCCTTACGGCTTCGCACGGACCTGTGTTTTTAGTAAACAGTCGCTTCTCGCTGGTCTCTGCGGCCACCACCAGCTCACACCGCAAGGGTGATCACCAGCAATGGCCCCCCTTCTCCCGAAGTTACGGGGGCATTTTGCCGAGTTCCTTAACCATAGTTCACCCGAACGCCTCGGTATTCTCTACCTGACCACCTGAGTCGGTTTAGGGTACGGGCCGCCATAAAACTCGCTAGAGGCTTTTCTCGACAGCATAGGATCATCCACTTCGCCACAATCGGCTCGGCATCAGGTCTCACCCACAAGAGAGACGGATTTACCTACCCCTCGGGCTACACCCTTACCCCGGGACAACCACCGCCCGGGCTGGACTACCTTCCTGCGTCACCCCATCACTCACCTACTACAGGTCTGGACCGTCGGCTCCACCACTCCCCTCAACTCCGAAGAGATCAGGGCGGCTTCACGGACTTAGCATCGCCTGGTTCAGCGCTGACGCTTCACAGCGGGTACCGGAATATCAACCGGTTGTCCATCGACTACGCCTGTCGGCCTCGCCTTAGGTCCCGACTTACCCTGGGCAGATCAGCTTGACCCAGGAACCCTTAGTCAATCGGCGCACACGTTTCCCACGTGTGTATCGCTACTCATGCCTGCATTCTCACTCGTGAACCATCCACAACTCGCTTACACGGCTGCTTCACCCGGCACACGACGCTCCCCTACCCACCACAACAGTCGTTAGACCTAGCGCTGTAGTGACACGACTTCGGCGGTACGCTTGAGCCCCGCTACATTGTCGGCGCGGAATCACTTGACCAGTGAGCTATTACGCACTCTTTCAAGGATGGCTGCTTCTAAGCCAACCTCCTGGTTGTCTCTGCGACTCCACATCCTTTCCCACTTAGCGTACGCTTAGGGGCCTTAGTCGATGCTCTGGGCTGTTTCCCTCTCGACCATGGAGCTTATCCCCCACAGTCTCACTGCCGCGCTCTCACTTACCGGCATTCGGAGTTTGGCTAAGGTCAGTAACCCGGTAGGGCCCATCGCCTATCCAGTGCTCTACCTCCGGCAAGAAACACACGACGCTGCACCTAAATGCATTTCGGGGAGAACCAGCTATCACGGAGTTTGATTGGCCTTTCACCCCTAACCACAGGTCATCCCCCAGGTTTTCAACCCTGGTGGGTTCGGTCCTCCACGAAGTCTTACCTCCGCTTCAACCTGCCCATGGCTAGATCACTCCGCTTCGGGTCTTGAGCGCGCTACTAAAACGCCCTATTCGGACTCGCTTTCGCTACGGCTTCCCCACACGGGTTAACCTCGCAACACACCGCAAACTCGCAGGCTCATTCTTCAAAAGGCACGCAGTCACGACCGTGCTC
>NZ_JANIIC010000157.1 GCF_024519315.1 Streptomyces malaysiensis subsp. samsunensis
CCCGCCTCGATCGCGTCGGCCGCGCCGCCGGGCAGCACCTCCTCGGCGGGCTGGAACAGCAGGCGCACCGGACGCGCCAGCCGCCCCTCACGGGCCAGCTGGGCCAGGACCAGACCGGCGCCGAGCACCACGGTGGTGTGCACATCGTGACCGCAGGCGTGGGCCCGGTCGGCGACGGTCGAGCGGTAGTCCACCGTCTTGGTGTCGGGGATGGGCAGTCCGTCGATGTCCGCGCGCAGCGCCAGCAGGGGCGCTACGCCATCGCGCGGGCCGATGTCACAGATGAGACCGGTGCCCGAGGGCAGCACCCGCGGTTCGAGTCCCGCCTGCTCCAGCCGCGCCTTGATCGCGGCGGTGGTGCGGAACTCGCAGTTGCCCAGCTCGGGGTGCATGTGCAAGTCGCGCCGGAAGGCGATGAGTTCGGTACGCAGCTCATCGGGGAGCGTACCGGGCAGGGCCGGCGCGGTGGTGGGTGTGGCATCGGTCGCATCGAGGGACATCAATTGCTTCACCTGAAGAAGCGTAGAACGCCAGGTGGGCCCACCGAATGTCGATCAACAAAAATTCAATCTGTTCGGGTACGCAAAAGTACCCCGCCCGGTGCATGATCCCCCTAGTCAGGGGGTATAACGACCGGTTTGCCGGTCGGCCGTGGGTGACAAGCGCCACACGGCCGTACGGGCGACGGTGCCGTGAGCGTCGCACGCGAGGCCGCCGGGCGGCACGTGGGCGAAGGCCCGCGCTGTCGCCTCGCGGGCGGAGAAGCGAACGAAAGGGTGGGTGGGACCCCGCGACAGATCTCAGGACGCGGCGACCGGTCTCAGGACGCGGCGACCGGTGCCGCGGGCGGACCGGGGTTCGCGGGCGGGGCGGGGTCTCTCGGCGGGGCGGGGTCTCTCGGCGGGGCGGGGTCTCTCGGCGGGGGGGGGTCTCTCGGCGGGGCGGGGTCTCTCGGCGGGGCCGCGTCCCTGGGCTGGGACGAACCCGCCGTCGGGCCCGAGTTCAGCCGGCGCACATCGCGGGCCGTCCCGGTGACCCCGGACAGAAAGCCCTGGGCGCGCGGGGAGGCGTTGCTGGTCAGCCAGGCGGGGTCCACATCGCAGACCGCGACCTCGACGCCGGTGCCCACGAGCGCGAGCGGCAGGGTGTGCACCACGGTCGAGGGGAAGCTCACGATCGTATGGCCGATGGGGCCGCGGCGGGCTATCAGCTCGAGCGGCAGATCGGGCCGTACGATCTCCAGCCCCACCTCGTGCGCGATCCGGCTGAGCTTCTCGGTGCTCTCCCGGCGGTGGGCGAAGTAGCGGGTGGCGCCATGGGCGCGGGTCAGCGAGCCGACCGCCTCCAGATAGCGCTCCAGGTCCACCACACCCGTCTCGACCAGGGAGGTGCCCACCAGGTCGGTGCCCCCGGTGAGCCGGGGCGGGCCGAACCGGGCCCGGGTCCAGGCGAAGTCGTTGGCGGTGATGGTGACCCCGGCGGGCGGCTCCACCGGCATCGAGCTGAAGACCTCGACCCGGCGCTTGTCGCCCGGGGTGAGCCGGCGGCGAGCGGTGGCGGAGACCGGTGCGAACACCAGGTCGCGCGGCCCACGGCTGCCGCGCCGGTGCCAGCGCACCAGGGGCTCCCCCTTGGCCAGCTGGGAGATGAACTCCATGGTGGCCGTGCCGTCGTCCACCACGACCAGGTCCTTGGCCCGGGTGAGGGTCAGCAGCAGCTGGACATAGCGGGAGAACGGGTCGCCTATCACGATCCGGGCGGCCCGGCGCAGCGGTCCGCGCAGCCCGCCGATGGTCTTGATCGGCGCACCGGCCCCGCCGCGCGCGTCCTCCCAGCGCACGATGACGCCCTCGTCCCGCGCCAGCTCGGCCATCCGGCGCAGCTGGCCGCGGGTCATCGGATCGTGCGGGGAGAGCACCACCACGGTCAGGTCCTGGGGCGCCGTGGCCTCCGGGCCCCCGGCGCGCCGGGCGCGCTGAACATCGGAGTATGCCCACTCCAGCACGTTCAGCAACTGGACCGGGCTCTCCACGAAGGCAAGTGTGGCCTGAGGGGCAAGGGGGGCAGCGGAGACCATCGCACCGTCCAAAGGCAGGGCCCGGAAGCGGCGAGCGGCCCCCGACGAGTCAGGGGTGCCCGCCGCTTCCGGGCGAGGGCCGGTCTCACCGGCCGGTGGATTCACGGCAGAGAGCCTCAGACCGCGGCGGGCTCGCGGTCGGCGGCCTCGGACTCGGCGACGACGCCCGCGACACGGCGGAGCTTCTTCATCGGGCCGAGCTCGCTCTCGTAGACCTTCTTGACGCCGTCACCGAGGGACTCCTGGATGATGCGGATGTCCCGCACCAGCCGCTGGAGACCCTGCGGCTCCACGGAGGCGGCCTGGTCCGAGCCCCACATGGCGCGGTCCAGGGTGATGTGGCGCTCGACGAACGCGGCACCCAGGGCGACGGCGGCCAGCGTGGTCTGGAGACCGGTCTCGTGGCCGGAGTAGCCGATCGGCACGTTGGGGTACTCGGCCTGCAACGTGTTGATCACGCGCAGGTTGAGCTCCTCGGCCTTGGCCGGGTACGTGGAGGTGGCGTGGCACAGCAGGATGTTGTCGCTGCCCAGGACCTCCACCGCGTGGCGGATCTGCTTGGGGGTGGACATGCCCGTCGACAGGATGATCGTGCGGCCGGTCGCGCGCAGGGCGCGCAGCAGCTCGTCGTCGGTCAGCGAGGCGGAGGCCACCTTGTGGGCCGGGACGTCGAACTTCTCCAGGAAGGCGACGGCCTCGGTGTCCCACGGGGAGGCGAACCAGTCGATGCCGCGCTTCTTGCAGTGCTCGGAGATGGCGCGGTACTCGTCCTCGCCGAACTCCACGCGGTGGCGGTAGTCGATGTAGGTCATCCGGCCCCAGGGGGTGTCACGCTCGATGTCCCACTGGTCGCGGGGGGTGCAGATCTCCGGGGTTCGCTTCTGGAACTTGACCGCGTCACAGCCGGCCTCGGCGGCCACGTCGATCAGCTTGAACGCGTTCTCCAGGTCGCCGTTGTGGTTGATGCCGATCTCACCGGTGACATAGACCGGGTGGCCGGGTCCGGCGATCTTGTCACCGAGGGTGCGGAGGCGAGAGTTGGAACTCACTTGAAACCTTTCGGGGTGAACCCGGCGTGGAAGTCCGGGGCGAGACATGGTTTTGCCTGCGGCCTCGCTGGACGGTGCCGTAGGATCCCGGGATCGGCCTGTGAGCCTTAAGGCACGAACCGGCTTGCCCGGGGAGACGGTTGGGGCGTTGATCGGGCTGACGCACCTGGGGCGCTATCAACCGTCCCGACCTGCGATCCAGTTGTGGGTGATGCGGCCGGTCCCGCCACAGCCAGTGACGATTCGAGCTGCGACGAGGCGCGAGCGACTGTGCTGAGGGCGAGTCGTTCACGGCTGAGAAGTTGATTTAAGACAGTTCCTTTCCGAGGAGCCACGAAGCGATCTCCCGAATAGCTCCGTCCCCTCCGGGTGTGGAAGTGACTGCGCGTGCGGCTCCGCGCACGATCTCGTGCGCGGTGGCCACCGCGACCGGCCAGCCGACGAGGCCGAAGCAGGCCAAGTCGTTGACGTCGTTGCCGACGTAGAGCACGCGCTCCGGCGCGATGCCCTGCTCCTCGCACCACTGCTTCAGTGCGAGATCTTTTCGGTCGATGCCGTGGAGCACGGGAACCTGGAGCTTGCGGGCCCGTGCGGCGACGACCGGGTTCTTTTCCGTGGACAGGATCAGCAGCGCCAGCTCAGCACGGCGCAGGGCGGCGATCCCGAGCCCGTCGCCGCGGTGCACGGCCACGAGTTCGCGTCCATCGGAGTCGATCAGCACCCTGTCGTCGGTCTGGGTGCCGTCGAAGTCGAGCACCACCGCGTCGATGTCCTCGCGGGTGGGGAGGGCGCCCGGCCGCTCGGCGTCGAACAGCGGGGCGAGCGCGCGGGCGCGGGCCAGATCGTGCGGATCGTCGATCTCCAGCACCCGTGCGGGGTCGGTGCGCACCAGGTCGGTGCGGCCGAAGAAGCGGTGCCCCGCCTCGCGGAAGCCCCGCGCGTCCATCGCGTAGGCGGCGCCGGTCTCCAGGAAGTCCTGGGGGCGGTCCTGGCGGCGCGGGCGGTACGACTTGTCGTGGTTGACGCCGTCGCCGCCGTCCGCCGCGTCTCCTTGGCGGTCTTCGCCCTCGCGCCAGACGAAGCCGTGGAAGGGTGCCACCGTCAGGGCGGTGTCCGCGCCCTTCTCGGCGACCGCCGCGGCCACGCCGTCGATGTCCTCGCTGATGATGAACGGGCTGGTGCACTGCACCAGGAGCACCACGTCCACGGAGGCGCCGTGGGACGCCTCGTACGCGTCCATGGCGTGGATCACCGCGGCCTCGCTGGTGGCGGTGTCCCCCGCGATATCGGTGGGCCGCTGGACGACCACGGCGCCCGCGCCGCGTGCCGCGGCGGCTATTCCGGCGTCGTCGGTGGAGACGACCACGTCCGTGACCAGGCGGCTGGCCCGGCACTCCATGACGGCACGAGCGACCAGCGGAACGCCCCCCACGGCGGCGAGGTTCTTGGCGGGGACGCCCTTCGACCCGCCACGGGCGGGGATCACGGCGAGCACGCACGGGCTCGAGGCGGGCATGGCGGCTCCTTCAGGGGTTGCGGAGGTGATCGAGGCCGTCCCGGCCTCCTCTTGTTTCGCGTGGCCGCTCGCAGCCGTCTTCTTGTTCGCTTCTCCGCCCACGCGGCGCAGAGGTGCGGGCATCGTCGTCAACTGCGACCCGGCGGCCGCGCGCACGTCGCTCGCAGCCGTCTTCTTGTTCGCTTCTCCGCCCACGC
>NZ_JANIIC010000158.1 GCF_024519315.1 Streptomyces malaysiensis subsp. samsunensis
AGGAATGATCGCTGTGGCTCCACTCAGTTCCCCTTGACCGCCTCCACCAGACGCGGGTGACACGTCTGCCGCGCGGACCGCACGCAGCCCGCCGAAGGCGGGTGGCGACCTACATCACGTACAGATGTCAGACATTCGGTGTTAGGGTCGCCTTATGAAAGATCTTCGTGCGCCGCGCCGTGTCGCGAGCCTGTCGGCGCAACTGGTGGACACCCTTCGTGAGCAGATCACATCCGGCGCATGGCCTGTAGGGACGCGGATTCCGCCCGAACATGACCTGGTCGAGCAACTCGGAGTCGGGCGTACGACGGTGCGCGAGGCGCTCGGCGCGCTGGTGCATCTGGGCCTGCTGGAGGCTCGGAAGGGTGACGGGACATACGTCCGGACATCGAGCGAAATGCACTCGGTACTGATGAGACGTGCCAACAGCTCAAGGCGGAGCGACGTGCTGGAACTGCGCGCAGTGCTGGAGGAGTACGCCTCGGGCTTGGCCGCGTTGCGGCGTACCGAAGACGACCTGAATCGCCTGCGGCACCTCCTCGACGAGGCCGAGGCGGCAGCGGATGCACCGGAGGTGGCCGCCAGCGCGGAGGTCGATACCCGCTTCCACCAGGCCGTGGTGAGTGCCAGCGGGAACGCCCTGCTTACCGAGGTGTACGACGTCCTCAGCATCGCGGTCACCGAACAGATCGGCGGCACGGTCTGGCCCAGCGCCACGGCCGCGGAGCACAGCCTTCTGCACAGGCGTCTCGTCGAGGCGATCGCCGCCCAGGACGAGGTCGGCGCACGCTACTGCGCCACCGAGATCGTGAAGCTCACCGAGAACGGAACGGAACGACAGCAGTGACCACCTCGAGGAACTCCCGCGCCGGCCTCACCACGGCTACGAAGGCCGACCGGATCGCAACCCCGAAGACACCGGTTACTACGCCCACCCTTTCGGTCGGCCTCTTGATCGCGATCCTTTTGGTGGCGGCCAACCTGCGCGCGACCTTGACGGGTGTGGGCACACTGCTGCCGGCCATCGAGCACGACACCGGGTTGACCGCGTCAGAGGGTGGCGTGCTGAGCACCCTGCCGCTGTTCGTGTTTGCTGTGACTTCGCCCTTTGTCGGGCGCACCTCGCACCGGGTCGGCACCACCCGCCTCCTCGTGGCCGCCCTCGCGGTGCTGGCAGCGGGCACCGTGATCCGGTCCCTGCCTTCGCTCGCCTGTTTGTTCGTCGGAACCGTGATCCTCTCGGTGGCGATCGCAGTTGGCAACGTCCTGCTGCCTACGGTGATTCGCACCCACGTGCCCGGCCCGCAGGTTCATACCGTCAGCGCTCTCTACGTCACCGCCATGGGAGTGGTCGCCGCTCTGTCGTCCGGCATCTCCGTCCCGCTTGCCGGGGTCCTACCCGGAACCTGGCATTCCGCCCTGGCCTGGGGAGTAGTCGTCACCGTCGCCGCTCTCGCCGTGTGGCTGCCTCGGCTACGCGGGTCCCGGCCCGACGGCGACGTGCGGTCTCGTGGGACACACGCCCGAACCCCATGGCGATCCTGGCTGGCGTGGCAGGTGTCCTTCTTCATGGGCCTGCAATCCCTTGCCTTCTACACCGCCGTCGCCTGGCTGCCCAGCATCCTCAGTCAGCAGGGCATGAGCACCACGGCTGCCGGCTGGACGCTGTTCTACTACCAGCTCGTCGCACTGGTCACGGGCATGTTGCTGCCTTTGATCACTCGAGGCCGACACGACCAGCGCTTCGCTGCTGCCGCGGGCTCAGCGATCGTCGCCGCGGGCTTCGCGCTTCTGCTCCTCTTTCCGGCGCTCGCACTCGCTGCGTGCACTCTTCTCGGGTTGGGCGCCGGGGTCTGTCTCGTGCTCGCCCTGAGCTTCCAGAGCCAGCGTGCCACTGGTCCCAGCGAGACCACAGCCCTGGCCGGGATGGCTCAGTCCATCGGCTATCTCGTCGCCGCGGCCGGACCCCTTCTTCTGGGCGTCCTCCACGACACCACCGGCAGCTGGACTGGCGCTCTCCTGCTCCTCACCGCATTGAGCCTGGTCATGGCCGCCGCCGGTTATGGCGCTGGACGCGACCGCCACGTTCGCGTCCGGCCTGACCGCGAGACAGACTGACGCCGTCCAGAACGCATCGGACCGGATACAGAGTCAAAGGGCACTCCTCTCTGGGCATCCGCCTCCGGCGCCCGCCGCATGAGATCCAGCAGGACGCGGCCGAGAGCCTGCTGAGTGTTCCCGATGCCGGCAGGGGCCGGGCGCGCCAGGTCGGCGGGGACCGCGGGGGGCTTTTGGGGCGCCTGTTCGGGGCGGTGCAGCCGCCGGGCGGCCGCCGCGCACAGGGCCGCTTCCGCCGAACCCCCACCGAAACGCGTCCACGGGCCGTCGAGATTGGTTCCCAGGCGGTCGGCAAGTGCACTCATCTGGCCGGCCGTCAGGAGCGAGGAGTGGTTTTGCGGATGGCCCTCGGTGGGGAGCCCGTAGCCCTTGACCGTGTACGCGAAGATCACGGTCGGGCGGGTGTCGTCGACACCGGCGAACGCATCCGACAGCGCGCCGATGTCGTGGCCGCCCAGGTTGCGCAGCACCGCCAGGAGCGAGGCGTCGTCCAGGGAGGCGATGAGCTCGGCGACCGGCCCGGCCGTGGAGCCGGTGCCGGGCAGGCGTTCGCGCAGCACGTCGGCGGAGCAGCGCAGCAGGCGCTGGTATTCGGGGTTGCCCATGGCATCGATACGAGCGCGCAGGGCCTCGCCGCCGGGCCGGGTGAACAACTCCTGGAGGAGATGCCCGTACTTGAGGGAGATCACCTGCCAGCCGGCCGCGGCGAACATGCCGTGCAGCTTGTCCGCGGCGATGCCGGGGATGACTCGGTCGAGGGACTGCCGGTTGAGGTCGACGACCCACACCACTTCGCCCAGGCCCGGCACCATCGGATCCTGGATGGCTTCCCAGATCGCGCCCTCGTCCAGCTCGGCGTCACCGAGCAGGGAGTACTGGCGCCCCCTCCCGGCACCGCCGAAGCGCCCCTCCACGTAGCGCCGTGCGAGGGCGCCCCACAGGGGGGCGGTGGCGCCTATGCCGACCGAACCGGTGGAGTAGTGGCCGGATCGGGGTCCTTGGAGCGACTGGGGTAGCTCTGGAGGCCGCCGAAGGCGCGCAGCGTGGTCAGGTAGGACTCGTCCAGCTCGCCCAGCAAGTAGTTGATCGCATGCAACACCGGTGAGGCATGCGGCTTGACCGACACCCGGTCCTCGGCGGTCAGCGCATGGAACCACAGCGCCGTCATGATCGAGGTCATCGAGGCACTGGACGCCTGGTGACCGCCCACCTTCAGCCCCGAAGGGTTCGGCCGCACCCGGTTGGCGTGGTCGATGATCGCGGTGGACAGCCACAGCACCCGCTGTTCGACCGACTCCAGCGCGGCGAGCTCCGCCGCCTGGGCAGGACAGCCGTTGCCGCCGGCCGACCTCGGTTCCACAACCATCACAGACCACCTCCGTATTCGGCACCATGCCTGAGGAATTTCGCGTTATGCTCCGCCAGAGGATGGATAACTCTGCGACTGCACAAGATGTTTCTTTGAGATCGAGCATTCTGCTCGAATTCGGGCCATGTGATCGGCTGGCCCGGGGCGCTGGGCCGGTTCGCACCGGCCTTAAGACGCGGCCCCATCACGCGCCGTGGCCGACGGCAGAGAGTCGACCGCTCGCAGGACATCCGTCAGCCATGCGACCTGCCCGTCGAACTGTGCCAGCTTCCAGGGCCGTACCCACCGGTATGCCTTGTGCTCCCAGTTGAGAGTGAGCCGGCGTTGACCGGTGCGGGCCAAAAAGGTGTGCACGGTCCAGTCCGGCCCGCCACGAGGGTCGGCGAGACGCAGCGTGGGACCCGCGGTCAGCTGCTCCAGAGCGCGGGCGGGGAGCAGAGTCTCCTCCCAGATCTCCTGGATGGCCTGCCGCACCGGGTCGTTGTCAGCGTCCAGATATCCGGTGATGCAGTGCCACAAGCCCGCATCATGCTGGACAGATCCACTGCGCTTGAACAACCCGATGCGCCCTCGCCACATGAGGATGACGGCGACTACCTGCCGCGGGCCCCGAGACCTGGGCCGACCGGACGCGTTCGGGGAGTCCCTGACGACGACCTCGTGTGCCACCGGACCGTTCACGTCGTTCACCGGATGCGGCTCTCGCTCCCGGCCCATGCCTCGTCCCGCAACACGAACTTCTGGATCTTCCCGGTGGAGGTCTTCGGCAACTCGGTGAACGTGACCGCCTTCGGCGCTTTGAACCGGGCCAGTCTGCCCCGCACATGCTCGATGATCTCCGCCTCGGTGGCCGTAGCACCTTCCCGCAGGCTCACATAGGCGGCAGGGACCTCGCCCCAGCGCTCGTCCGGCACCGCGATCACCGCCGCCTCAAGTACCGCCGGATGATCCATGATCGCCTGCTCCACCTCGACCGACGCGATGTTCTCTCCTCCGGAGATGATCACGTCCTTCGAGCGGTCACGCAGTTCAACGTACCCGTCGGGGTGCAGGATGCCGATGTCCCCGGTCCGGAACCATCCGTCCGGCACCGCTGCCAGGGTGGCCTCCGGGTCGTCGAGGTAGCCGAGCATGAGGTTGTTGCCGCGCAACGCGATCTGCCCCGTGGTGACACCGTCAGCAGGAACGTCGGTGCCA
>NZ_JANIIC010000159.1 GCF_024519315.1 Streptomyces malaysiensis subsp. samsunensis
GATCCGAATTCCGTTTCCAGTGGCCGTTGGAGGGGCCTTGCCTTTCGGCGTGTTTTTGACTTTAGCAGACACACATCCGCGGAACCTAATCGGCTTCGCGTGATGCCTACGGGGTGTCAAAGGTGCTCCGTTTGGATTTCCATCCAGTCTGCGGAGCGGTTCAGGTGCGACGTTCATTGGTGGGCAGACCCTGCTCACCACAACCGTTTAAACCTACCTCCCCGGATGACCCTGGTCAAGGACTCCGGGCAAGATTCTTTCTGCGGCACGGCCGGAGCGCTTGCGCCCTCCGTTCACCGCGACAGTCCAACGTACGCATCCGCGCTTCCCGGGTCAACAGATTCCCAAGAGATTCTAAACATCGCAGGTCAGAGCGGGTGGGATGGCCGTCAGGTCGCGAAGGACGACGGCGGGCTCTCCAGCTCCTCCAGCTCGATACCGGGAGCGGCGAGCACCACGTCCCCCGCGATGTGAACCCTCCGGACCTCTCCGGTGTCCATCTCGCTCACCTGGTACTCGTCCACGACGAGTGGGCCGGTGTCGGTGGCGTGCCCGGTTCTGTCGAGAAGTGCCCAGGACTGGTCCAGGGTGATCGGCGCGAGGACCGGATCGGTGAAGGCCACGAGGCGGACGCGGACGGCCCCGGCGCCCGGTTCCAGCCGTAGCAGGCGGGAGAGGGCGATCAGGAAGGCCGGGGAGGCACCGGTGAAGGAGTGGGCGCGGACGTTGCCCTCGGTCGCGTGCTCACCGGTGGGGTCCGTGCGGACCCAGGTGACCCCGTCCAGAGCCGCGCCCCTGACCTGCCAGCTCGCCGAGTGCAGCTCGACCCTGAGCGGTCGGCCGAGTTCGTCGAGGGTGAGGTCCACGGAGCCGGAATGATCCCCGGAGGGCGCGGTCCGCTGGGCGACGTAGCGCCATCCGCTGGGGCCCGGCGCGCACTGGAAGTGCTCTTCGCCCAGGGGGGTGTGATCGTGCGGGTCGTGGAGGGAGTAGCGGCCGCGGGGCATGGTGAGGTCCTTGACGAGCGTCGGGCCCGTCCGGCCGGATGGCGCGGACGGGCCCTGGGGCCCCCGCCGGGGCGGGGGCCGGGTCAGCGGCCGCCGACGGTGCGGTCGGCGGCGCCGCGATCAGCGGATGCGATCAGTAGCGGTAGTGGTCGGGCTTGTACGGGCCCTCGACCGGGACGCCGATGTAGGCGGCCTGCTCGGGCCGGAGCGTGGTCAGCTTCACCCCGAGCGCGTCCAGGTGGAGGCGGGCGACCTTCTCGTCCAGGTGCTTGGGGAGCACATAGACATCGGTCGGGTACGACTCCGGCTTGGTGAAGAGCTCGATCTGGGCGATGGTCTGGTTCGCGAAGGAGTTGGACATCACGAACGACGGGTGACCGGTCGCGTTGCCGAGGTTCAGCAGACGGCCCTCGGAGAGCACGATGATCTTCTTGCCGTCGGCGAAGGTCCAGGTGTGGACCTGCGGCTTGACCTCGTCCTTCACGATGCCCGGGACGGCGGCGAGCCCGGCCATGTCGATCTCGTTGTCGAAGTGGCCGATGTTCCCGACGATCGCCTGGTGCTTCATCTTGGCCATGTCAGCGGCCAGGATGATGTCCTTGTTGCCGGTGGTGGTGATGAAGATGTCGGCGGTCTCCACCACGTCGGCCAAGGTGGCGACCTGGTAGCCGTCCATCGCGGCCTGGAGCGCGCAGATCGGGTCGATCTCGGTGATGATCACCCGGGCGCCCTGGCCGCGCAGCGACTCGGCGCAGCCCTTGCCCACGTCGCCGTAGCCGCAGACGACCGCGACCTTGCCGCCGATCAGCACGTCGGTGGCGCGGTTGATGCCGTCGACGAGCGAGTGGCGGCAGCCGTACTTGTTGTCGAACTTGGACTTGGTCACCGCGTCGTTGACGTTGATCGCCGGGAAGAGCAGCGAGCCGTCCCGCTGCATCTCGTAGAGGCGGTGGACGCCGGTGGTGGTCTCCTCGGTGACTCCGCGGATCTCGGAGGCCAGCTGGGTCCACTTGCGCGGGTTCTCGGCGATGGTCCGGTTGAGCAGCTCGAGGATGACGCGGTGCTCGTCGTTCTCGGCGGTGGCGACGTCAGGGGCGGCGCCGGCCTTCTCGTACTCCACGCCCTTGTGGACGAGGAGGGTGGCGTCGCCACCGTCGTCCAGGATCATGTTGGGCCCGCCGGTGGGGGTGCCGGGCCAGGTCAGGGCCTGCTCCGTGCACCACCAGTACTCCTCCAGGGTCTCGCCCTTCCAGGCGAAGACCGGGATGCCCTGGGGGTTCTCCGCAGTGCCCTCCGGGCCGACGGCGATCGCGGCGGCGGCGTGGTCCTGGGTGGAGAAGATGTTGCAGGAGGCCCACCGGACCTGGGCGCCGAGGGCGACCAGGGTCTCGATCAGCACGGCGGTCTGCACCGTCATGTGCAGCGAGCCGGTGATACGGGCGCCGGCCAGCGGCTGCTGCTCGGCGTACTCCTTACGGATCGACATCAGGCCGGGCATCTCATGCTCGGCGAGAGTGATCTCCTTACGGCCGAAGGCAGCCAGGGAGAGGTCCGCGACCTTGAAGTCCTGACCGGAGACGGCTTTCGTCATGAGTGCTGCTCCTCCTCGATCGGGTGCGAGCGAGAGTGGTTCGGCTGGGCATGCGAGGCGCCGGGCAGGCACCCGCGCTTGCGGGCACACCTGTCCCCTTCTACCTCACAGTGCGCAGTCCGTCGGAGGCCCTCTCTCCCTCGGCCGACCCGGTGTGCGGGCCGCCCGACCGCCATCAGCAGCGACGTCTGGCTCGGTCACGAATCTACACCGATCGATGCGGCGAACCCCAGCCCCCATCGGCCATCTTCGGCCGTACGGTCATGACCAGCGGCGACGGCCGCGGCGCTTCCGGAGCCGGTGGCTCACCCCATCGCTTTGATCCCCGCCGGATGTATTGCACGATGCCGCGAGCGCGGGGACGCTGGCAGCTTCCCGCGCCCGCTCAACGCGTTGTAAGGAGAACCACGTGACCAGTCCAGCCGATCCCCCCAACGGTGCGGGGGCCAGCGGACCAGGGCTCAAGCTGCTTGCGGTGACCGCCTGTCCCACGGGCATCGCCCACACCTATATGGCCGCCGAGAAGCTGGCTCAGGCGGCGGAGTCGCTCGGCCACAGCATGAAGGTGGAGACCCAGGGCTCGATCGGGGCCGAGAATGTACTGTCTGACAACGATGTCAGTGAGGCGGACGGCATCATCATCGCCGCCGACAAGGATGTCGACCGCAGTCGTTTCGTCGGTAAGAGAGTCCTCGTCGCCGGGGTCGCCGATGGCATCCACCGGCCTGAGCGGCTGATCGAGCAGGTGCTTGACGCGCCGGTCTACGAGGGCGACCGCCAGGACGCCGGGCGCGGCGCCGCCTCGGCGGGTCGCGGTGGCGGTGGCGGTGGGGGTCGCGCGGGCGGTGGCGCGGGCGGTGGCGGCGGTAAGGGGCGCAGCGTCACCTATAAGGCGCTCATGAACGGCGTCTCGTACATGATCCCGTTCGTCGTGGTCGGCGGTCTGCTGATCGCGGTCTCGCTCGCCCTGGGCGGTGATACGACGCCCAAGGGCATCGTCATCCCCGACGACTCCTTCTGGAAGACGGTCAACGACATCGGGAGCATCGGCTTCGAGCTGATGATCCCGGCCCTGTCCGGCTATATCGCCTACGCCATCGCCGACCGGCCCGCGCTGGTGCCCGGCATGGTGGGCGGCTGGATCGCGGCGCACGGCGACCTGTACGACAGCGAGGCGGGCGCCGGGTTCATCGGGGCGATCGTCACCGGCTTCCTGGCCGGCTATCTGGTGCTGTGGATCAAGCGGATCAGGGTTCCGAAGTTCGTCCAGCCGATCATGCCGATCATCGTGATCCCGATCGTGGCGACGTCGGCGCTCGGCCTCTTCTTCATCTACGTCCTCGGCGAGCCGATCTCCTGGGTCTTCGAGAACCTCACCGACTGGCTCGGCGGGCTGACCGGTACCAGTGCGGCGCTGCTCGGCATCATCCTCGGGCTGATGATCGCGTTCGACATGGGCGGTCCGGTCAACAAGACCGCGTTCCTCTTCGGCGCCGGGCTGGTGTCCAAGAACCCCGAGGTCATGGGGGCGTGTGCGGCGGCCATTCCGGTTCCGCCGCTGGGCCAGGGGCTGGCCACGCTGCTGCGCCGCCGGATGTTCGACGACCAGGAGCGGGAGACCGGGCTCGCGGCGCTCTTCATGGGCTTCTTCGGCATCACCGAGGGCGCGATTCCGTTCGCCGCGGCGCGGCCGGCACGGGTGATCCCGGCGAACATGCTGGGCGGTGCGGTCGCCGGGGCGATAGCCGGGGTGGCGTCGGTCGAGGACAACGTGCCGCACGGCGGGCCGATCGTCGCGGTGCTCGGGGCGATTGGCGGGGTGCCGATGTTCTTTGTCGCGGTGGTTGGCGGTACGGCGGTTACGGCGCTGGTGACTATTGCGCTGATGTCGGTGGGTGGGGGGGGGGGGGGGGGGGCCGCCGGTGGCCGGGTGGCGTTCCTGTTCACGGGGCAGGGGAGTCAGCGGTTGGGGATGGGGCGTGAGTTGTACGA
>NZ_JANIIC010000016.1 GCF_024519315.1 Streptomyces malaysiensis subsp. samsunensis
GTGGGGGCGCGGGCTGCGTCGCCGGCCGCCGGGCCGGTGGGGGTGAGCGCCGGTGGCGGCTTCCCCGGCCGGGGGCTTGGGCCGATGCCGGACAGCGGGGGTTGGGGGGTACCTTCTCGAAATCGCTTGATAAATTAGTTGCTTCAGATCAAACGTTTTCAAGAAGGGGGTACCGGACCCCGGCCTGTCGGCCGACGGCGCCGCGCCCCGGCGCCCAACTTCCGTCAGTCCGGCGAGGGCCTGGCCCCCGGATGACGGCAGCCGCCACCGGCATCGCGCCCCAGGGGCCCGTCAGTCGGCGGCGTGGCCGCGCCCCGGAACCCCCGCCCCCGCTGCTCAATTTGCGCCGAAGGCGCGAGACGAAACCCGCGTCCAACCAAGCCGCGCAGCCCGGACAACCCGACTCGCCCCGCCATTGACGCACGCCGTGGCGAGATCTTACGGTCGCGTTCGGAGAAACGAGCGCTGGTCGAGATATCGAATAGCCGTGTTGGCCGTGTAGCCGCGTATTCGCGACACCCGAAGAGATGGGCCGCCATGCCGCCGCAAACCGCTTCCGCTTCCTCTGCTGCTTCCACTTCCGTTTCCGCTTCCGCCCGCTTCACCCTCGACCCCGCCTTCGCCGTCGGCGACGTCAACCCCCGCCTCTTCGGCTCGTTCGTCGAGCACCTCGGACGTTGCGTCTACACCGGCATCCACGAGCCGGGCCACCCGGCCGCCGACGAGGCCGGGCTGCGTACCGATGTCCTCGCGCTGATCAGGGAGTTGGGCGTCAGTGTCATCCGGTATCCCGGTGGCAACTTCGTCTCCGGCTACAAGTGGGAGGACGGCGTCGGCCCGGTCGAGGCGCGGCCGCGGCGGCTCGATCTCGCCTGGCGTTCCACCGAGACCAATCGGTTCGGGCTCTCCGAGTACATGGACTTCGTCCGTAAGGTCGACGGCGAGCCCATGATGGCGCTCAACCTCGGCACACGCGGTGTCGCCGAGGCCCTTGAGCTCCAGGAGTACGTCAACCACCCGTCCGGTACCGCGCTCGCGGACCTCCGGATCGGCCACGGCGACAAGGACCCGTACGGCATCAGTCTGTGGTGCCTGGGCAACGAGATGGACGGCCCCTGGCAGACGGGCCACAAGACGGCCGAGGAGTACGGACGGCTCGCCGCCGAGACCGCCCGCGCGATGCGCCAGATCGACCCGGATGTGGAGCTCGTGGCCTGCGGCAGTTCCAACCAGTCGATGCCGACGTTCGCCACCTGGGAGGCGACGGTCCTGCGGGAGACCTACGACCTCGTGGACCACATCTCGCTGCACGCCTACTACGAGGAGCGCGACGGCGACCGCGACTCCTTCCTCGCCTCGGCCGTGGACATGGAGTCCTTCATCGAGAACGTCGTCGCCACCTGCGACCACATCGGCGCCCGGCTGAAGTCGAAGAAGAGGATCAACCTCTCCTTCGACGAGTGGAACGTCTGGTACCAGACCCACCACCACAACGCCGAACCGCCCAACTGGGACGAGGCCCCGCGTCTCCTGGAGGACAGCTACTCCGTCACCGACGCCGTCGTGGTCGGCTCGCTCCTGATCGCCCTGCTCCGCCACGCCGACCGCGTCACCGTCGCCTGCCTCGCCCAACTGGTGAACGTCATCGCTCCGATCATGACCGAACCGGGCGGCCCCGCCTGGCGGCAGACCACCTTCTACCCCTTCGCGCAGGCGTCGGCCCACGGGCGCGGTCGGGTGCTCCAGGTCAACGTCGACAGCCCGACGTACGAGACCGCCGTCCACGGCGAGGTCCCGCTGCTGCACGCGACGGCCGTCCTCGACGAGTCCACCGGCGCGGTGACCGTCTTCGCGGTCAACCGCGACCAGCACCGGCCCCTCCCGCTGGAGATCGCCCTGCACGCGCTGCCGGTGACCCGTGTGGTGGAGCACACCGTCCTGGCGGACGCCGACTCCGAGGCCCGTAACACCCTCGCGGACCCCGAGCGCGTCACCCCGCACCCCGGCGAGGGCACGGCGCTCGCGGACGGCGCCCTGCGCGCCACGCTGGAGCCGCTGTCCTGGAACGTCATCCGCCTGGCCTGAGCCTGATCCTGAGCCCGAGCCGGGACCGGGCACCCGGAATCTGGTGCCCGGCCCCGGCGCGGCAAAGCCGGTCCGCGGCGCTCGCCCTCGGCGGCCTCTCCACGGTCTCCGCCCATGGCACGGACCCGGCCGACTCCGCACGCTCCAACAGCGCACGTGCCACCGCCACACGCCCCGCCGCCGAGACCACCCCCATCGGCTTCGGCGCCGGCACCACGGGCGGCGGGAACGCCACCGCCACCACCGTGACCTCCCTGGACGCCTTCAAGGCCGCCGTCACGGGCGACAAGGCCAAGGTGGTCAGGGTCTCCGGGCTGATCTCCCTCACCGGTCAGGTGGACATCGGCTCCAACACCACCGTGCTGGGTGTGGGCTCGGGCTCCGGTTTCACCGGCGGCGGACTGCGGCTGAAGGAGTCGACGAACGTCATCGTCCGCAACCCCAACATCAGCAAGCCCCGAAAGCCGTCCGACGGCATCACCATGCAGAAGTCGACAAAGGTGTGGATCGACCACAACACCTTCTCGGCCGACCGCGAGCACGACAAGGACTGCTACGACGGTCTGCTGGACATCAACCACGGCTCGGACAACATCACCGTCTCCTGGAACAAGTTCGCCGACCACTTCAAGGGCAGCCTGGTCGGCCACAGCGACAACAACGCGAGCGAGGACACCGGTCACCTCAAGGTGACGTACCACCACAACTGGTTCACCAATGTGTACTCCCGCATCCCCAGCCTGCGCTTCGGCACCGGACACTTCTACGACAACTACGTCCAGGGCGCGGAAACCGGAGTGCACTCCCGGATGGGCGCGCAGACGCTGGTCGAGAACAACGTCTTCCGTGACACCGAGGTGGCCGTCACCACCAGCCGGGACAGCGATGTCGACGGCTATGCGGTGCTGCGCGGCAACGACCTGGGCGGGGCGGCCACCGAGATCTCCCGGACGGGCGGCTTCACCACCCCGCCGTACGCGTACACGGCGGAACCGGCGTCCTCCGTCGTGGCGACCGTCACCGCCCAGTCGGGCGCGGGCAGGCTCTGAAAGCCGTCAGCCCCCGGTCGTCGCGGTGCCGGCGTGCACGTCAGGGGAGTCGGAGTCGACTTCTCCTGGCACCCCCCGACGTGTCACACCGGGCCAGTAGGCTTCGGCCCATGCGTGATCTTGTGAGTGGCTTCGGCTATCTGATGAAGGGGCAGCGCTGGGTGGCCCGGCACGGGAGATGGTGGGGGTTCGGGATGATTCCCGCCCTGATCACCCTCGTCGGATACGCGGCGGCCCTCGTCGCCCTCTTCCTCTGGACCGATGACGTCATCGCATGGGCCACGCCCTTCGCCGACGACTGGTCCTCACCCTGGCTCGGCATCTTCCGCGGCGCGCTCTCGATCCTCTTCGCCGCCATCTGCCTCTTCCTCGCCATCATCACCTTCACCGCGGTCACGCTCCTGGTCGGCCAGCCCTTCTACGAGTCGCTCTCCGAGGAGGTCGACCGCTCCGAGGGCGGCGCGGTCCCCGAGTCCGGGATGTCGGTCTGGGCGGAGGTGTGGATCGGCCTGCGCGAGGCCATCGTGCTGCTCATCCGCGTCACCCTCTGGAGCGTGCTCTTCTTCGCGCTCGGCTTCATCCCGGGCGTCGGCCAGACCGTGATCCCCGCGCTGGCCTTCTGTGTGACCGCCTTCTTCCTCACCGAGGAGCTGACCTCGATAGCCCTGCTGCGCCGCGGCATCCTGCTGACGGAGCGCCGCCGCATGCTGCGCTCGCGCCGCCTGCTCTCCCTCGGCTTCGGCGTCCCGCTGTCCGTCCTCTTCCTCCTCCCCCTGGTCGCGGTCTTCCTGATGCCGGGCGCCGTCGCGGGCGCGACCCTGCTGGTGCGCGATCTGACGGGCGAGGACGAGCCCGCACCGCAGGGCGAGACCGCGGCGGGCGCCTTGAACGGCGCCAACGGCGGGTCGTAGCGACGTACGGCCATGCGGTGCACGGTCCCCGCGACGGCCATACGGCGTACGACCCCGTTACAACAGCCAAGCGACACACGCCAAGCGGCGCACAACCCCCGTGACAACCAAGCGGCATACGGCCGACCGGCTACCGCCCCGCGCTCCCGGGCGCTGGCCACCACCCTGCCCGCTCGACCGGGGTCGCGGGCGAGCCGGTGATCCGCGGGACCACATCGGTCACCGCGGACACCTCGCCCTTCGAGATGGCCTGGTACCACGAGATCCAGCTCTCGATCTGCACTCCGCTGATGTCCTGCCGCCACCGCCGTGCGAAGGCTTCCTCCACGCTCTCGGGGACATAGCGATAGGGCCGCCCGGTGGCCGTGGCGATCCGGGAGACCATCTCCTCCAGGGTGAGGGCCTCGGTGCCGGTGACCTCCAGGGTCGCCCCGTCGTGTTCGGAGCGGGGTCCGTCGTCCAGGGCGACGGCCGTGATCACATCGGCGATGTCGTCGTGGGTGACGAAGGCGGCCCGGCCGTCGCCTCCGGGCCCGCTCACCACGAGTTCCTCATCGGCGAGGGCGGCCGGTGTGGACGCGTAGATGCCCGCCCTGAACACCGTGTGGCGTACCCCGGACTCCACCAGGAACCGCTCGGTCAGCCAGTGGTCGCGTGCGTTGCGGTAGGTGGCGGTGGGCCCCGCCCCGATGAGGGACACATACAGCACCCGCCGCACCCCGACCGCCACCCCGGCCTCGACCGCGGTGGCGTGCTCCTCCAGCCGCCGCCCCAGGGGACGCCCCGAGACCAGCACGAGCGTCGACGCGCCCGCGAGCGCGGTGCGCATCGCGGACGCGTCGGCGTATGCGGCCGGCCCCCGCCGCTCGGCCCCCGGCAGTTCGGGGACGCGATCGGTGTCGCGCCCCACGAGCAGTTGGGGAACGCCGCGCTCGGCGAGCCTGGCCGCGATCCGACTGCCCAGCGCCCCGGTGACGCCCGTGACCGCCACCGTGGCGCGTGCCTGCTCAGACATGAGCCTTCCTTCCGCGTTCAATGTACGAAGTATCTCGTACATCGCAGTGGATCACGCATGCAGGTACGAGGCAAGTCGTACAGGGGGCGTCACGGGGCCCGCCCGTCTCAACGGGTCGTCGTCGCGACCACGGTGAGGACCGAGCGGACCTGGGCGGTGATGGCCTCGCGGTTACGGACGAAGTCGGGGTCGGTGACCTGGCCGGTGGCGGGGTCCGTGTTGCCCGCGCCGAACTGGAGGACCGGGGTGTGCAGATGGCCGCCCGGGGCCTTCAGCCCGACCGCGTCGCGCAGCAGCGTGGCGCGGTAGGCGATCTCGTTGGAGAGGTAGTCGCCGCCACCGCCCGCGCGTGCCGTCGAGCCGGCCGTCGGGCCGTCCGGGCGGACCACCGGGGTCGTGGCGCCCGCCGGGATCTCGGTGACCTCGGTGTGGTCGTAGACGGGAACGGGACCGGTGGCCGCCGCGACGATCTTCTCGTAGGGGAGCGTGGTCGTCGTCCACTGCGGCTGCGGGTTCGGGGTCGGGACACCGGCCGGGATGGGGACGGTCTCGGTGCGGGAGACATTGGCGTTGTCCGGGTAGCCGCCCCGCCAGGCGCCGTTGGTGCGCTCGACGTCGAAGCGGCCCGCCCGGCCCTGGCTCACCGTCATGAACGCGTCCACCCGGCGCGGACCGGGACCGAAGGAGGGCAGCAGGGTCCGCTCGACCGTGCCGTCCGCGAAGTCCGCCCAGCGGACGGGGAAGACGGTGGTCTCGACGCGGGCTGTGCCGCTGTCCGTGCGGATCGTCGTCCCGTCCAGCGCGAGCGCCGCCGCGCCGGAGGGGTTGGAGCGGCGTACGTCGGCGTCCAGCTGGAACGGGTCGAAGCCGGTGACCACGATGCGCTTGATCTTCGTACCGGCCGGGAGGTCCAGCGAGTCCTGTCCGCGTGAGGTGCGCTCCAGCGCGGCGAGGAGCGCGGCGCGGCGGGCGTCGGTGAGCGGGAAGCCCGGCTGCCACTGCCCGAGCGCGCGGGTCATCCCGAGCCGCGCCCAGTACAGCGGCCGGTCGTCGCCCCTGCTGAGGTCCCCGCCCGCGGGCCCCCGGCCCTGGACGCGGTCCACGGCACGCCGCCACAGCGCCCGGCCGTCACGGGTGATCACGCGCTCGGCCTCGGCGGTGGAGTGCGTGCCCGCCAGGGCGCGGGCGAAGTCCGGTGCCACATCGCCGAAACCGCTGCGGCGCAGGATCTCCTGGGGCGCGGCCTGGTCGAGCCGCTGTTCCTCGACGGTGGGGGCGACGGTGGGGGCGATGGCGTCGGCTGCGGCCGTCGTCGGCGTGGCGAGGGCCAGGGGAGCGGCGGCGAGCAGGGCGGCGCCGAGCAGGGCGAGCCGGGGGCGTATCGGTCTCATACGGGGGTCCTCTCGGGTGAGGAGTGACGGATGACGGATGACGGGGGCCGGAGGCCGGGGGACTGCGGGAGACGGCAAACCCTCCCGTCCCGTGCTCTTGAGCACAGGACGGGAGGGGAACCGATGAACTACAGGGCCGCGCGCGGCGGAGCCGCTCAGCGCGTGGAGAACGAGTGCACCGTCGTCGACCGGTAGGTCTGCCCCGGCCGTAGCACCGTCGACGGGAACGACGGCTGGTTCGGCGAGTCCGGGAAGTGCTGGGTCTCCAGGGCGAAGGCGTCGCCCTGCCGGTAGACCCGCCCCGACGTGCCCGCGAACGTGCCCGTCAGGAAGTTGCCGGTGTAGAACTGCACACCGGGCTCGGTCGTGGCGATCCGCATCACCCGGCCGGACTCCGGCTCGGTCACCGTCAGGAAGTGCTCCGGACGGCTCGTGATGCCCTTGTCCAGCACGAAGTTGTGGTCGATCCCCTGTCCGTAGAGCACCTGCTGATGCGCCTCCCGGATGTCCCGGCCGATCTCCTTGGCGCGGCGGAAGTCGAACGGGGTCCCGGCCACCCTGGCGAGTTCGCCGGTGGGGATGAGGGTCTTGTCGACCGGGGTGTAGCGGGCGGCGGCGATCTCCAGCCGGTGGTCGTAGACGGAGCCGCCGCCCTCCCCGGCGAGGTTGTAGTACGTGTGGTTGGTGAGGTTCACGACCGTCGCCTTGTCGGTCGTGGCCTCGTAGTCGATGCGGAAGTCGCCCGCCACCGTGAGCGTGTAGTCCACCCGCACGGTGAGCGTGCCGGGGTAGCCCATCTCGCCGTCGGGGCTCACCCGGCGCAGGGTGAGCCCCACGTCCGCGCCCTTGCGGAACGCCTCCACGGACCAGACGTGCTTGTCGAAGCCCTTGTCGCCGCCGTGCAGGCTGTTCGGCCCGTCGTTGATCGGCAGCTGGTACTTCTTGCCGTCCAGAGTGAAGGTGCCGCGTGCGATGCGGTTGCCGTAGCGGCCGATGAGGGCGCCGAAGTACGGGCTGTCCGCCACATAGGAGTCCAGGTCGTCGAAGCCGAGCGAGACATTGGCGCGGCGGCCGTGGCGGTCGGGGATCTCCAGGGCCTGCACGATGCCGCCGTAGCTGAGCACGCGCAGCCGGGTGCGGCCGTTCTCGATCGTCCAGCGGTCGACCGCGGTGCCGTCCTCGAGCGTGCCGAAGTGCTCCTTCACCGCGCCTCCCCGGCCCGCGGAGTCCGCTCCGCGCCCGGCGCTCTCCTCGCTCACCGCTCCTCCTCCGCCCTTCGCGTAGGCGGTGCCGGTCGTGGCGGCCGAAGCCGCCAGTCCGGCCGCCGCCGCCGTGATCACCGTGCGTCTGCTCGTGGTCATATGCGGCTCCATAAGGCTAGTTCCATGAGGGACAGCTGATGGGTTACGACCCGACCTTGCGCTTGTTCCAGACATCGAAGCCGACTGCGGCCAGCAGCACCAGACCCTTGATCACCTGCTGGTAGTCGGTGCCGATGCCGACCAGGGACATACCGTTGTTGAGCACGCCGAGCACCAGACCACCGATGATCGCGCCGAGCACCGTGCCCACGCCGCCGCTGGCCGAGGCGCCGCCGATGAACGCGGCGGCGATGGCCTCGAGTTCGAAGTTGAGGCCCGCGCTGGGGGTGGCGGAGCCCAGCCGGGCGGCGAAGACCAGACCGGCGAGGGCGGCCAGCACACCCATGTTGACGAAGACCATGAAGGTGACGCGCTTGTCCCGGACACCCGAGAGCTTGGCCGCCGGCTGGTTGCCGCCGAGGGCGTACACATGCCGCCCCACCACGGTGTTGCGCATCACGAAGCTGAAGAGGACGAAGAGCACGGCCAGGATCAGCAGCCCGTACGGCGCCCCGTGCCAGCTGGAGAGCGTCATGGTGAACGCCATCACGGCGGCCACGATCGCGGCGCACTTGACGAAGAACAGCCCCAGCGGCACCATGTCCAGCTCATAGGCGGCCCGCTGCTGCCGGGCGCGCCACTCCTGCCAGACGGCGGCGGCGCAGACGACCAGGCCGATCACCATCGTGGGGTTGTGGTACTGCGTGTACGGGCCCATCTCCGGGATGAAGCCGGTGCTCAGCTTCTCGAAGCCGTCGGGGAACGGCGACAGGGACTGACCGTCCAGCAGGATCTGGGTGCCGCCGCGGAAGGCCAGCATTCCGGCCAGGGTGACGATGAAGGACGGGATGCCTATGTACGCGATCCAGAAGCCCTGCCACGCCCCGGCGGCCGCGCCGATCAGCAGGCAGAGAACGACCGCGAGGCCCCACGGCATATCGTGTTTGATCATCATCGCGCCGGCGGCCGCGCCGACGAAGGCGACGAGCGATCCGACCGACAGATCGATATGCCCCGCGATGATCACGATCATCATGCCGATCGCGAGGATGAGGATGTAGCCGTTCTGCTGCACCAGGCTGGTGACGTTGCCGGGCCGCAGCAGGATGTCGTCGGACCAGATCTGGAAGATGACGATGATCAGGGCGAGCGCGACCAGCATTCCGTACTGCCGCATATTGGACCGCAGGCCCTGGAGCAGCAACGTCCCGACGCTGGGCGAGCCCTCGGCCGGCGGTGGGGCCGGGCTCTCGGTCTTCTGGGTGGCCGTGCTCATCCTTCGTCTCCTCTGTCCCTTGTCATATGGCGCATCAGGACTTCCTGGTTCGCCTCGGCCCGGGGAACCTCCCCGGTCAGCCGCCCGGCCGCCATCGTGTAGATCCGGTCGCACATCCCCAGCAGCTCGCCCAGCTCGGAGGAGATGAAGACGACGGCCTTGCCCTGCGCCGCCAGGTCGTTGATGACCGTGTAGATCTCGTACTTGGCCCCGACGTCGATGCCGCGGGTCGGCTCGTCGAGGATCAGCACCTCCGGACCTGCGAAGATCCACTTGCTGAGCACGACCTTCTGCTGGTTGCCGCCGCTGAGCCGGCCGACCCGCTCGAAGACCGTGGGTGCCTTGATGTTCATCGTCTTGCGGAACCGCTCGGCGACCCGGGACTCCTCGTGCTCGTTGACCAGACCGCGGCGCGCCACCTTGCCGAGCGAGGAGAGCGAGACGTTGCGGCTGATGGTGTCCTCGAGGTTCAGCCCGTAGCGCTTGCGGTCCTCGGTGACGTACGCGATGCCGTGGTCGATGGCCTCCGGGACGGTACGGGTGCGGACCTCCTGGCCGTCCCGGAACACCCGGCCGCCCGAGTAGCGCCCGTAGGTCCGGCCGAAGACGCTCATGGCGAGTTCGGTGCGGCCGGCGCCCATCAGCCCGGCGATGCCGACGATCTCCCCGCGCCGCACGTTCAGCGACACCCCGTCCACAACCTTGCGCTGCTGGTCGATGGGGTGGTGGACGGTCCAGTCCTCGATGGCCATGGCCACCTCGGAGGCGTCCTCGCCCTCGTACGGGGTGCGGTCGGGGAAGCGGTGGTCGAGGTCGCGGCCGACCATGCCGCGGATGATGCGGTCCTCGGAGACCTCGGGGGCCGCCTCGGGCGTCTCCCGGACGGTCAGCGTCTCGATGGTCTGGCCGTCGCGCAGGATGGTGACGGAGTCGGCGACACGGCGGATCTCATTGAGCTTATGGGAGATCAGAATGCAGGAGATGCCCTGCGCCTTGAACTCCAGCAGCAGATCGAGGAGTTTTCCGCTGTCCTCATCGTTGAGCGCCGCTGTCGGCTCGTCCAGGATGAGCAGCTTCACCTCCTTGGAGAGCGCCTTGGCGATTTCCACCAGCTGCTGTTTGCCCACGCCGATATCGGTGACGCGGGTCTGCGGGGAATCCGTCAGACCGACCCGCTTCAGCAGCGCGGTCGCGTGTCTGAGCGTTTCGTTCCAGCTGATGAGGCCGCGCCTGGAGTGCTCATTGCCGAGGAAGATGTTCTCGGCGATGGACAGATAGGGGATCAGCGCGAGTTCCTGGTGGATGATGACGATGCCGCGCTGCTCGCTCGCGCGGATGTCCCTGAAGGCGCAGGTCTCGCCCTCGAAGAGGATCTCGCCTTCGTAGCTGCCGTGCGGATGGACGCCGCTGACCACCTTCATCAGGGTGGACTTTCCGGCGCCGTTCTCCCCGCAGAGGGCATGGATCTCGCCCTCGCCGACCTGGAGATTGACATTGGAGAGCGCCTTCACACCGGGGAACGTCTTGGTGATGGAGCGCAGTTCGAGAATGGTGCTCATAGCCCGGTACCGCCCTACTTCAGCTGCGACGCGGTGTAGTAACCCTGGTCCACCAGCACCTGGGTGTTGGACTTGTCGATGCTGACCGGGTTGAGCAGATAGGTCGGCACGACCTTCTTGCCGTTGTCGTACGACTTGGTGTCGTTGATCGGGGCCTTGCCGCCGGTGAGCTCCGCCTTGGCTATCTGCACGGTCGCCTTCGCCAGCTTGCGCAGGTCCTTGTAGATGGTCTGTGTCTGCTGGCCCCGGATGATGGACTTCACGGAGGCGAGCTCGGCGTCCTGCCCGGTCACCACCGGGAACGGCTTGGCCTTCGTGCCGTAGCCGGCGCTCTTGAGCGCCGAGAGGATGCCGATGGACATGCCGTCGTACGGCGAGAGGACGGCGTCGACGTCCTCGGTGCTGTACGACTTGTTGAGCAGGTCCTCCATGCGGTCCTGCGCCGCGCTTCCGCTCCACTTCTCGGTGTAGAGCTGGTTGAGGCTCGTTTGCTTGGAGCGGACGATCAGCTCACCCTTGTCCATGTACGGCTTGAGCACGCTCATCGCGCCGTTGTAGAAGTACCGGGTGTTGTTGTCGTCCGACGAGCCGGCGAACAGCTCGATGGAGAACGGGCCCTTGCGCCCCTTGGCCAGCCCCAGCTTGTCGACGATGTACTGGCCCTGGAGCCTGCCGACCTTCTCGTTGTCGAAGGTCGCGTAGTAGTCGACGTTCGGCGTGCCCAGCAGCAGCCGGTCGTAGGAGATCACCGGAATGTTGGCGTCATGGGCCTGCTTCAGGACGTCGTTGAGCGCCCCGCCGTTGATCGGCGCGATCACCAGCAGCCGGTGGCCCTTGGTGATCATGTTTTCGAGCTGGGCCACCTGGGTGCGGACGTCGTCCTCGCCGAACTGCAAGTCCGTCTTGTAGCCCGCCGCCTGGAACTGCTTGGCCACATTGCGGCCGTCGGTGATCCACCGCTCGGAGGACTTCGTCGGCATCGCGATGCCGATCGTTCCTCCCTTTTCCTTGCTCTTGTACCGGCTGCCGCCGACCGCTTCCTGGCCGCAGGCCGTGGCGGTCAGCGAGAGCGCGAGGAGGCCGGCGCCTATCGCCGCGGCTCGTGCTCCTCTTACCGTGCGCATGGTGTTGGGGTCCTTCCCTGGAGCGTCGTTGCGTCGGGATGTCGGGACGTCAGGATTCGCGATGGTCCGCGTCGGCGGTGAAACGCCGCAGCGGACCTGGCAGCCGGGAGCCGAGCGGGGACATCCCGCCGTCCGCGCCCAGCCGGGTGAGCAGGTCGAGCACGAGCCGCCCGCGACGCACCCGCTCACGGGCGCTGCCCAGCGCCACGTCCCGCAGCTGGGCGCCGTACGGGTAGATCCCCGGGGATTTGCTGAGCCCGAACTTCAGATAGATGGGGGCGCCGCGCCGGATCAGCTCCGCCGCGTCATAGAGGCGGACATAGCCGCCGAGGTCGTCCGGGGCCTCGACGTAGAAGTCCATCGGGGCGCGGGAGACCCGGCGGATCTCGGTGAGGTGCTCCAGCGTCAGGTCCGACGGGATGTTGATGGAGTCGGCCCCGAGCTGCTCGTACACCGCGAACGAGGCCGGGTTGACCGGGCCGACCAGCGCGGACAGCTTGAAGGTGGTGTCCGCGGGCAGCTCGCCGCGCTGCCGCAGCCGGTTCAGCAGCCACAGCACCCCCTCGTCCGCGACCAGCAGGCACTTCACACCGAGTGAGACCGCGCGCAGCGCGTCCTCCACACATCCGGCCACCGCGTCATGGCCACGGGCGCGCAGCCCCCCGCCGCCGGAGTCGGAGCGGGTGGCGGCGCCGATGTCCCAGGTGCCGCGGGGGCCGGTGAACAGGCACAGCTCGGCGTTCCGCTCGGCGCAGCACTCCACCATCTCGGTGATCTCGGCATCGGTGAGCATCCAGACGCCGCTGCCCTGGCTGATCCGGTGGATCGGCACATCCAGCCGCCCGGCCTCCTTGAACACGGTGGCCAGCGCCTCCGGACCCTCGACGGACGGGATCTCGGTGCGCCAGGTGCCGCCGTCGGGGAAGGTGTGCGCGGAGGCGTCGGCGGGGTCGGGGGCGGGCGCGGCGTGGCCGAGCGGGGCGAGGGCCGCGTCGGCGGGGCGGCGGGGGCCGGGAGAGGCGGATGAGGCGGCGGTCACGGTGCTCCCTGTGGAGTGATGGCCGGTGGTTCGGCGTCCGGCTGGTGCTGCCCAGGACATCGTTGTCCGGGTGGGGCTGGGGTGATGACTAGAGACGGTCCGGGAGTCTGGTGGGATGACTGGAGACGGGTACGGGAGGCTTGCCACATGTGCCCATTTGCGCTATCCGACGCCCCGCGGGCGCAGCAGCACCTTGCCGACGGCCGGATCGCCGCCGCCGACCAGTTCGATCGCGGAGGCGAAGTCGGTGAGCGGCAGCTCATGGGTGATCAGCGGCCGCAGGGTCAGCAGCCCCGCGTCGAAGACCTGTACGGCGTGCGACCAGGCTGCGGGCGGGGCCCCGAAGACCGTCTGCACCTCGATCTGGCGGACCACCAGATCGGTGGGGTCGAGACCCTCCGCGCCCGCCGCCGGAATGCCGGTGAGCACCAGCCTGCCGCCGCGTCTCAGCAGCGAGGCGGAGGTACGGGCGGCGGAGGCCGATCCGGCGGTCTCGATGACCACGTCATAGCCCGAGAGCTGGTCGCACAGCTGGTCGCGGACGCGGAAGGCGGTGGCGCCGAAGGACAGCGAGAGCTGCTCACGGTCCGGGCGGGTGCCCACCACCAGCAGCCGCGCGGGGGAGACGGCGGCGAGGAACTGCACGGCGATCATGCCGAGCGTGCCGGTGCCGACCACCGCGACCCGCTCACCGGGCCGGGCCCGGGCCTTGAGCGCGGCGGCGGCGACACAGGCGGCGGGCTCCAGCAGGGCGGCCGCGCCCAGGTCGGCGTCGTCGGACAGCGGGTGCAGCAGCCGGGCCGGCAGGGTGAGGGTGTCGGCCATCGCCCCGGGCTGGGTGAAGCCGGTCTCCTCGTACCCGGCGGTGCACAAGGTGGTGTCCCCGGCGTGACAGCGGTCGCACACCTGGCAGTTGCGGAACCCCTCGCCGACGACCTTACGGCAGACGAGCGCCTCCGGGACGCCCGCGCCGACCGCCTCGACCGTCCCGGACCACTCATGGCCGGGGGTCACGGGGTAGCGGACGTACCCCTCGGGCCGGTTCCCCTGGTACAGCTCGCGGTCGCTGCCGCAGATCCCGGAGGCGTGGACCCGCACCCGGGCGTCCCCGGGGCCGGGTGCGGCCACCGCCCGGCTCTCCAGCCGGTGGCTGCCGGGCCCGTCGAGCACCAGGACGTCTTCGGCGCGGCTCATATGCCCGGCGGCGGCGCGAGGTTCCGCGGCGCTCATTCGCCTCGCCCCCCGGTGGGATCCCGCTTCTCCCAGCCCTCGGCCCACAGGTCGAAACGGGCCTGCTGCTGGGGGAATTCGGCCGCCGCGTCGGTGTCCAGCTCCACGCCGAGACCGGGTTCATGGGAGAGCTGGAAGTAGCCGTCCACGACCTGCGGGGCGCCCTTGACCACCTTCTTGATCTCCGCGTCGGCGAAGTCGTTGAAGTGCTCCAGGATCTTGAAGTTCGGGGTGCACCCGGCGAGTTGGAGCGAGGCGGCGGTCAGCACCGAACCGCCCACATTGTGCGGGGCGATCAGTACGTAGTGCGTCTCGGCGGTGGCGGCCAGCTTGCGCGTCTCACCGATGCCGCCGATATGGCCGACGTCGGGCTGGATGATGTCGGCGGCCTGCGACTCGAACAGCTCGCGGAACTCGATCCGGTCGTGGATGCGCTCACCGGTGGCGATCGGCAGCGGCGTCTTGTCCGCGACCTTCGCGAGCGCTTTGAGGTTCTCCGGCGGCACCGGCTCCTCCAGCCAGGAGGGGTGGAACCGCTCCAGCTCCCCCGCGATCCGGACGGCGGTGGCCGGGCTGAACCGCCCGTGCATCTCCACCAGCAGCTCGGCCTCCGGCCCGATCGCGTCCCGCACGGCCTCCACGAGGGAGATCGAATGCAGGGTCTCGGCGTGGTCCAGTTCGAAGTGGCCGGTGCCGAACGGGTCCAGCTTCAGCGCCCGGTAGCCGCGCTCGACCACCTTGGCGGCCGCCTTGTGGAACGCCTCGGGCGTGCGCTCGACGGTGTACCAGCCGTTGGCGTACGCCTTGACCCTGTCCGTCACCTTTCCGCCGAGCAGCTGCCAGACGGGCACCCCGAGCGCCTTGCCCTTGATGTCCCAGCAGGCCATCTCGACACAGGCGATCCCGGACATCACGATCTCACCGGCCCGGCCGTAGTCGCCGTACTTCATCCGGCGGACCAGGTCCTCCACCGCGAACGGGTCCGATCCGGCCAGGTGATTGGTCTCGGCCTCCCGTAGATATCCCAGCAGCGCATCGGTCCGCCCGAGCATGCGGGTCTCGCCGACGCCGGTGATCCCCTCGTCCGTGTGGACCTGCACATAGGTGAGGTTGCGCCAGGGGGTGCCGACGACATGCGTACTGATACCGGTGATGCGCACAGCAATCGACCCTTCGCGATGTTCGATATTTCGTCATACGTTCGAAATCTTGGCGTGACCGTAGTCAGGGCACGTCGGGGGTGTCAATGGTTGTGCGTCGACTGACGTTCGAACGTGACGACCCATCATGACCGATCAATAACCATCATGACCGATCATCCCGCACGACAACATGGCTATAGGGATGTTCATTGCGGCGCGTGGACTACCGGCCGCCGCGCTGCGCCGCCACCAGCACCTCGCCGGCCGTCGTCCGGTCGTACAGCACCGACCGTCCCGCCCGGCGCCGCCGGACCAGGCGGGCCTCGCGCAGGACGCGCAGATGGCGGCCGACCGAGCCCAGGGTCTGGCCGGTGAGGGCCACCAGGTGGGTGGTGCTCTTCGGGGTGTCGAGGAGGAGCAGGACGCCCGCGCGGGCCGGGCCGAGGAGGCGGGCCAGGGAGTCGGGGGCCGGGGGAGGGCCGGGGGAGGTCAGCGCCCCGGCGCATGGGTAGACCACGGCGTAGCGGTGCGGCGCGTCCCAGGAGACCCATCCGGCGACGGGGGTGACGGGGACGAAGAGCAACTGGGCGCCGTGGACGGCGCGGGGCGGGTTGTCATGGGTGTTGATCTGGAGCCGGCTCCCGCCCAACCACCGCATCCCCGGCCGCATACCGTCCAGCACGGCCGCCCAGCCGCCCTGGCTCACCTGGCCGGTGCGCGCCACCACATCGGCCTCGATGATCCGGCGGCGGCGCGGCCAGGAGGGGCGTACGGCCTCCGTCCACACCCACTCCAGCAGATCCGCGAGCCGCCCCGGCAGATCGTCGCGGCACAGCGCGGCCGGGAGCGGGGAGCGGCCCAGGGAGACGGCGAGGTCGCGGCGCGCGGCGGCCGGGGCCGTGGCGCGCATCCGGTCCAGCCCCTCTTCGAGGGACGGCTCGTCCCCGCCCGTCGGCGTCAGGGTGAGGAAGTCCGCGAGCCAGGTCCGGCCCAGCGCGGCCCGCACGAGCAGCGCGGTGACCGGGTCGTCGGCCAACCGCGCCCGGTAGGCGGGCAGATGGGCGTCGAGCCAGGCGCGCTCGCCCGGGTGCGCGGCGGCGGCACGCTCCAGGGTGATCAGGGCCGCGGTGGTCTCGGCCAGGGGAGAGAGGACGAACCGGCTGCCCGCGAGGGTATCCGCGTCGACCAGCCACAGCCCCATCCGGCCACCCCCGCCACCCCGTGGTCCCGCGTCCTTTCGCGTCCGCGCGAAACATTAACGCCGTCGCGCGGGGACTCCCGAGCCTGAGGCCATGCGCACCTATCGAGAAGTGTTCCGGACGCCGGAGTTCACCCCGCTGTTCCTGACCTCCGCCACGCAGGTGGCCGCCTCGACGGCGAGCGGCCTCGCCCTGGGCACCCTGGTCTACGCGGCGACCGGCTCACCGCTGCTCTCCGCGCTCAGCATGTTCGGCCCCTCGCTCGCCCAGGTGGTGGGCGCGCTGGCGCTGCTGTCGGCGGCCGACCGGCTGCCGCCGCGCGCCGCGCTGTCCTCTCTCGCGGTGCTCTTCGCCCTGGGGACCGCCGCGCTGGCCCTCCCCGGGCTGCCCATGGCGGCCGTCCTCGCCATCGTGTTCGGGCTGGGCGCGGTGGCCGCACTCGGCGGCGCCGTCCGCTACGGACTGCTCACCGAGATCCTGCCCAAGGACGGCTATCTGCTGGGCCGTTCGGTGATCAACATGTCGGGCGGCACGATGCAGATCGGCGGATACGCGGCCGGTGGCCTCCTCGTGACCGCACTCTCGGCGCGCGGCACCCTGCTCACCGCCGCCGCGCTGTATCTGCTGGCCGCGGCCGTCGCCCGGTTCGGCCTGGGCCCGCGCCCGGCCCGGACCGGCGGCCGGCCCTCGGTCGCCGAGACCTGGCGCGGCAACGCCCGGCTGTGGTCCTCCGCGCCCCGCCGCCACGTCTATTACGCGCTCTGGGTGCCCAACGGGCTGATCGTCGGCTGTGAATCCCTCTTCGTGCCCTACGCTCCCCGCCACGCCGGACTGCTCTTCGCCGTCGGCTCCCTCGGCATGCTGACGGGGGACCTCCTCACCGGACGGCTGCTGCCGCCGCACCGGCGGGAGCGGCTCGCGGCGCCCCTGCGGCTGCTGCTCGCCGCGCCGTATCTGGTCTTCGCCCTGCATCCGCCGCTGCCGCTCGCACTGGCCGCCGTCGCCCTCGCCTCGATCGGCTTCTCGGCCACACTGCCGCTCCAGCAGCGGCTGATGGCCCTGACGCCGGACGAGATGAGCGGCCAGGCCCTGGGGCTGCACTCCTCCGGCATGCTCACCATGCAGGGCGTGTCCGCCGCCCTCGCGGGCGCGCTGGCCCAGCCCACCTCACCGGCCGTGGCGATGGCCGTGATGGCGGCGGTCTCCGTCGCCGTCACCCTGACCCTGGCCCCGGGGCTGCGGGGCGATCCCGTGACACCGCGCCAAGTGACCCCGGCGGAGGAGACGTTCGGAGAGGCGGCCCCGGAGGGACGGGCACCGTAAGGGCGCCGCGGAGTCAACAGGGCGCCCGGCGGCCACCCATTGGGCGGTGCCGGACACGCCGCCCGGGGGTGAGGTTCCCCCGGACGGATTCGGGCGCCCGGTAGCTGTACGGGCAATGAGCTCCCGCTCACGGGCATCCGTTCCGGCGACTCCGCCCGGGAGGACGCGGCGGAATCCGCGGCGGGAGCCCGCGGTGGGACATCCGCCGCGGGAATCGGCAACGGGAATCCGCTCCCCGCCCCAGGAGGTACGTACGTCCATGCGCAACCGCCGCCGCGCCCTCGGCGCCCTTACCGCTCTCCTCATGGCGGCACCGGCCGCCCAGGCCGCGCCCGCCGTGCCCGACCGCCCGTCACCGCGGCCCGGCTCGGGCCCGGCCGCCTGGGGGGAGCGGCCCGACGGGCCGCGTCTGCCCATGCTCTGGACCGACGACCTGACCATCGACCGCACCGGGGACGTCACCCCGGACGGGTCGGTTTCGCTGTACGGCAGCTACCGGTGTGTCCCGGGAGAATCGGAGAACGTACGGGCGAGCGTTCTCATCACCCTCGCCCAGGGCCAGGAGCGCCACGGCCTCGGCGGCCACAACGCGGTCTGCGACGGACAGCGGCACCGCTGGATGATCGACGGGGCGGATGTGGGGCAGTACGGGCCGGGCCCCGCGGACGCCGAGGGCACGCTGCTGAAGTTCGACGGCGGCGACTCCGTCGTTCCGCTGCCGAGGACCACGGTCGGCGTCGAGCGGGAGGTCAGACTGGTGGCGAGCCGGGGGACTTCGTCCGTTCCCACGGCCGTCGACGGCTGAGCCGCGCCCACCGCGCAGCCGACGGCTGAACCGGCGTCATGGGAGGGCCCGCGGGCGCCGTCACCCCCGGGCCGTTTCGTCTCCCTGCCCCAGCAGGGAGACGAAGGCCCGGAAGAGGGCGGGCATGTCCACCGCGTCCCGGTCGTGCAGCCACTGGAACTGGAGCCCGTCCATCACCGCCACCACCAGCGGCGCGGCGGCCTCGGGGGTGAGCCCGCCGGGGAGCCGGTCGCCGAACTCGCCGCGCAGGGTGGCCGCCATGTCGGCGCGCACCTTCGCATAGCGCTGGGTGAAGAAGCCGCGCGCGGGGTGGTCGTCGGTGACGCTCTCGCCGAGGAGCGCGGAGAAGGTCTGGACGATACCGGGGCGCATCGCGTTGTACTCCACCAGCGAGGTGAGCAGGTCCAGCGGCCATACGTTCCCCCCGTCGCGCCGCGCGGAGCCGGTGTCCCACTGGTCTCGCTCCTCGAGCACGGCGATGAGCAGGGAGTTCTTGGTGGGGAAGTAGTGGAGCAGCCCCTGTTGGGTCAGCCCCACCCGCTCGGCGACCGCCGCGAGGGTCGTGCCTCGGTAGCCGCGCTCGGCGATCACTTCGAGCGCGGAGCGGACGATCTCCGCGCGCCGTTCCGCACCGCGTCTGGTACCGCGCTCCGTCGCCCTCTCCATGCTCGTACCGTAGAGCATGTTTGGTAACGAATCGATAACGGTACCTACCGGGTGACAGGTTCTCGGGTCCACGATGGCCGCGAACGAGACCGGACGAGACTGAACGAGACCGGACGGGAACCGCACCGGGAGGGGCGAGCGATGGCGGACGCGATCGGCGAGGACGGCACGGCCCAGGCCGTGGAGAAGGCCCTGGGCCTGCTGGATCTGGACACCAAGGCGCGGCTGCTGTCCGGGCGGGACATGTGGAGCCTGCCCGCCGTTCCGGAGATCGGGCTGAGCTCCCTGGTGATGTCGGACGGCCCGATCGGCGTCCGCGGTGTCCACTGGACCGCCGACGACCCCTCCATCGCCCTGCCCAGCCCCACCGCGCTCGCCGCGTCCTGGGACCCGGAGCTCGCCCGGCGGGCGGGCCGCCTCCTCGCGCAGGAGGCGCGGCGCAAGGGCGTCCATGTGCTGCTCGCGCCCACGGTCAATCTGCACCGCTCCCCGCTGGGCGGCCGCCACTTCGAGGCGTACAGCGAGGATCCATATCTCACCGGCGAGATCGGCACCGGCTATGTGACGGGGGTGCAGGAAGGCGGAGTGGGCACCACCGTCAAGCACTTCGTGGCCAACGACGCCGAGACCGAGCGCTTCACCGTCGACAATCAGATCGGTGCGCGGGCGCTGCGCGAGCTGTACCTCGCCCCCTTCGAAGCCATCGTCAAGAACGCGCGCCCCTGGGGCGTCATGGCCGCCTACAACGGGGTCAACGGCGCGAGCATGACCGAGCACCGCGAGCTCCAGCAGGGGGTGCTGCGCGGAGAGTGGGGCTTCGACGGCTTCATCGTCTCCGACTGGCTGGCGGCCCGTGACACCGTGCGGGGGATCAAGGGCGGGCTCGATGTCGCGATGCCCGGCCCGCGCACCGTCTACGGCGAGGCGCTGGCCGCCGCGGTGCGCGAGGGCCGGGTGACCGAGGCGGAGCTGGACGAGGCGGTGCGGCGGCTGCTCACCCTGGCCGCCCGCGTCGGTGTCCTGGACGGCGCGGCCCCGGCCGTCGCCCCCGCCGACCGGCCCGGCCCCATCGACGGGGACGCGCTGGCCCGCGAGATCGCCCGGCGGTCCTTCGTGCTGCTGCGGAACGAGCCCGCGGGCGGCCGGGAGGCGGTGCTGCCCCTCGACACCGCAGCCCCCGGCGGGGTGCGGTCGCTGGCCCTGATCGGCGCCGCGGCGCGCGACGCCCGGGTGCTGGGCGGCGGCTCGGCGGTGGTCTTCCCCGACCATGTGGTCTCCCCGCTGGACGGGCTGCGGGCCGCCCTGCCGCCGGACATCCGGCTCGACTACGCCGTGGGGGCCGACCCCACCAAGGAACTCGCCCCCGCCGCCCAGGGGTTCGAGCTGCGCGCCGTCGTCCGGGCGGCCGACGGGCGGGTGCTCGGCGAGACCCGGCTGCCGGGCGGGCAGGTCCAGTGGATCGGCGACTTCCCCGAGGGCGTGCGCTTCGAGGAGCTGCACACCGTGGAGACGGTCGGCACCTTCACCCCGCGCGAGAGCGGCGCGCACTTCTTCGGCACCAGGGGGCTGGGCGGCCTCCGGCTGGTGGTGGACGGCAAGGTGGTCTTCGACGGGGAGGAGCTCCCGCCGGACGTCGACGACCCCTTCGAGGCGTTCATGGGCTCACCGGTGCCCCGGGGCCAGGTGGAGCTCACGGCGGGCGAGCCGGTGGAGGTCAGCCTCACCTGTGCAGTGGCCCGGCCCGAGGACGCCCTGCTCGACGCCGTCTCCTTCAGCCTGCTGCACCGGGTCCCGGAGCGGGACGGCGAGGAGCTGATCCGGGAGGCTGTCGCCGCGGCCTCGGCGGCCGAGGTGGCCGTGGTGGTGGTCGCCACCACCGAGCGGGTCGAGAGCGAGGGGTTCGACCGCCGCCATCTGAGGCTGCCGGGCCGTCAGGACGAGCTGGTGCGGCGGGTCGCCGCCACCGGCACCCCCACCGTGGTGGTGGTCAACGCCGGCTCCCCGGTCGAGATGGAGTGGCGGGAGGAGGTCGCCGCGGTGCTGCTGAGCTGGTTCCCGGGCCAGGAGGCGGGGGCCGCGCTCGCCGATGTCCTGCTGGGCGCGGAGGAGCCCGGCGGCCGGCTGCCCACCACCTGGCCCCAGCGGCTCGAGGACGCCCCGGTCAGCGAGGTGACACCGAGCGAGGGCCGACTCGCCTACGACGAGGGCGTGTTCATCGGCTACCGGGCCTGGGAGCGGCGGGACGGGATCGCTCCGGCGTACTGGTTCGGGCACGGCCTCGGATACACCGACTGGGCGTACGAGGCGATGGACTTCACCCCCGCGGAGGACGGCGAATCGCTGGGCACGGTGACCGTGCGGGTCCGCAATACGGGGACCCGGGCCGGGCGTGAGGTCGTGCAGCTGTACCTCACCGTGCCCGAGCGCGACGCCGAGCATGACGCCCAGGACGACGCCGAGGAGCGTCCGGTCCGGCGCCTCGCGGGCTTCGCCTCGCTCACCGCGGACCCGGGGGAGACGGCGGAGGCGGTCATCCCCCTGCCCCGCCGGGCGGCGGAGATCTGGGACGAGACGGCAGGCACCTGGCGCCTGATCCCGGGCGACTACACGGCGGAAGCAGGCCGCAGCGTCGCCGACCGGCGCGTATCGGCGCCGGTGCCCGTGCGGACGACGAGCTGAGCTACGCCGTCCGGCGCGCGGCGAGGATGCTCGTGTCCGCCGGTCAGAGGGGGGCCGACGAATCGCGACGCCTGCGGCGGGCTGTTCCCCTCCCCGCCCCTTCCCGAACCTGGGGCTCTGCCCCAGACCCCGGAGGGCAGGGGCCGCACCTCTGGCCCCGGGGGCCAGAGGCGGAGTCCCTGCCGTGCGGCGGAGCCGCATAAAGGGAGGGGCGCCCCGGCCTCCCGGCCCCGGCCGGGAAGCCGGGCCGCCGTTCGGGGTCAGGGCGCGGAGGCGGTGATGCGGCGGTAGGCCATTTCGGCGAGCTGCCGCTGGCCCGCCTTGCTGGGGTGGAACCAGTCCCATTTGCTCAGCTCATCGGTGGTGAAGCGGTATTCGTGCACCGCCGGGTCGTACCGGCACAGCACATCCCGCCCACAGACGTCCTTCAGCACCTTGTTGTACTCCGTCACCTGGTCCGCCACCCGCTGCCTGCGGTCGTTGGAGGCCGCGTCCAGGTCCTGGGAGTCCTTCAGCATCGACGGGCAGATGCCCAGCTTCCAGATCTGCCTGCCGAAGACGTTCTTCCGGCCCTCCGACCACAGCCGTTTCAGATCCGGCACGCTGGCCACATACACCTGGGTCTTCGGCAGATCGCGGCGCAGCCGGGTGAGCGCCGAGGTGAAGGTGGTGCGGAACTGCTCGGTGGAGGTCATGTCGTCGGCCGAGTTCCGGCAGGCGTCATTGGCGCCGATCATCACGGTGATCAGCTTCGGCTTGCGGGCCGCGGCCGCCTCGATCTGGCCGGGGAGGTCGGCCACGACGGCGCCGGTCTTGGCGAAGTTCCAGCTGTGCGTCCCCGCGCGGGCGGTGGCGGCGGACAGCAGCCGCTGGGCGAGGCTGTCCACATCGGTGCCGGTGGACCAGGACACCTCGGGGCAGTCGGAGAGCACGGAACAGGCGTCGAAGCCGCGGGTGATGGAGTCGCCCAGGGAGGCGATCGACGTCGGCTTGGTGTTCCAGACGATCGCCGGCTTGGCGCCGGGGCTCTTGTCCGCACGGGTCGGACCGTGCCGGGAGGGGTTGTCCGAGCTGCCGAAACAGCCCGCCGAGCTCAGCACCGCGGCGGTGGTGAACAGCACCGCACCGGCGCGCCCGAAGGCGCGCGGGGTGGTACGTGAGGTGGTGCGCGGGGACGGGCGCACGATCGTACGCGTGGTCGAAGAAGCGGCCGCCGATCGCTTCCGGCGTGTCGCACTGACCCGCATGGCTGTTCCCCCTCCGGCTGTTGGGTGATATCTATCCGGACCGACGGTACGTCACTCCTCCGGCTGGTCCCCACGGTACGTTTTTCTTGTCCGGATGAGCGCCGCCCCGGCGACATGACGCGCTATGCGGTACGAGCACATTACGCCCCGTCACATCCTGTCCACTTTCTAGAGAATTCTGCGCGATAAATTTCACACAAGGTGACGTCGAGACTGGTGTGGGAGTGATCACTAGGGCAGAATGTGATCCGATGTCCCGGGCGGAACCGTTACGGGCGCGAGGCCGCTGGGGAAGGCGCACCTCGAACCGCACAGGAGGCCCCGGTGACGACACGTGGAGTTCTGTATGTGCACTCCGCTCCGCGCGCGCTGTGCCCGCATGTCGAATGGGCCATCGCGGGCGTCCTCGGCGTGCGTGTCACCCTCGACTGGATCAAGCAGCCCGCGGCGAACGGCACCTGGCGTGCCGAGTTCTCCTGGCAGGGCGAGGTCGGTACGGCCTCCAAACTGGCCTCCGCGCTCCGCGGCTGGCATCTGCTGCGCTTCGAGGTGACCGCCGAGCCCTGCGCCACCGCCGAGGGCGAGCGCTATAGCTCCACCCCTGAGCTGGGCATCTTCCATGCGGTCACCGGAATGCACGGCGACATCCTGATCCCCGAGGACCGGCTGCGCGCCGCCCTCGCCCGTTCCGTCCGCGGCGAGAGCGACCTCGAAGCGGAGATCGCCAAGCTGCTGGGCAAGCCCTGGGACGATGAGCTGGAGCCGTTCCGCTACGCGGGTGAGGGCGCCCCCGTCCGCTGGCTGCACCAGGTCGTCTGATCGCCTGACGCGCCGCCATCCCTTTGGCCCGGAGCGCGCTACGGGTCTTAGCGTGGCGGAATGACCGAACAACTCCCGGCAACGTCCGTCGCGGTCCTCGGCACCGGCATCATGGGCTCCGGAATGGCCCGCAACCTCGCCCGCTCCGGGCTCGAGGTCCGTGCGTGGAACCGCACCCGATCCAAGGCCGAGCCGCTCGCCGCGGACGGCGTACGCGTCACCGACACCCCGGCGGAGGCCGTGGACGGCGCCGATGTCGTCCTGACGATGCTCTACGACGGCGCCGTGGCGCTCGAGACGATGCGGCGGGCCGCCTCCGCGCTGCGCCCCGGGACCGTATGGGCCCAGGCCACCACGGCGGGGCTGGAGGCGCTGGAACCCATCGTCGCGTTCGCCCGTGAGAAGGAACTCGCCCTCATCGACTCGCCCGTCCTCGGCACCAAGCAGCCCGCCGAGAACGGTCAGCTGCTGGTGCTGGCCGCCGGGCCCGCCTCCGTCCGCCCGGTGGTCTGGCCGGTTTTCGACGCCATCGGCAGCCGTACGGTGTGGGTCGGCGACAGCGCGGAGTCCGCCGCCGCCACCCGGCTCAAGCTGGTGCTCAACAGCTGGGTTCTCAACGTCACCCACGCCACCGCCGAGGCGGTGGCCCTCGCCAAGGGGCTTGGCGTGGACTGGCAGGGCTTTCTGGACGGGGTGGCGGGCGGACCGCTGGACAACGGCTATATGCGGGCCAAGTCGGCCCAGGTGCTCCGGGGCGACCTGGAGCCCAGCTTCGCCACCAAGACCGCCGCGAAGGACGCCCGGCTGATCGTGGAGGCCGGGGAGCGCGCCGGAGTGCGGCTGGATCTGGCGGCCGCGGGCAGTGAGCGGTTCCACCGCGCCATGGCGGCGGGCCACGGCGACGAGGACATGGTGGCCTCGTACTTCGCCAGCTTCGACGGCGAGGCCCCCTGACACACGAACCCGGCATACGAGCGGCCCGCCCCCGGCCGGAGCCGGGGGCGGGCCGCACCCGCGTATCGCCGCGTCAGGCCGACGGAGCGCCGGACGCGTCAGATGTGTCAAACGTGTCAAACGCGTCAGACCGTGCGGAAGGCCAGCACCACATTGTGGCCGCCGAAGCCGAACGAGTCGTTGAGCGCCACGATCGGGCCCTCGGCCGGCAGCGCCCGCGCCTCGCCGGTCACGATGTCCGCGTCCGCCTCCGGGTCGAGCGTGCCGATGTTGATCGTCGGCGGGGCCAGCCGGTGGTACAGCGCGAGCACGCTGGCCACCGTCTCCACACCGCCCGCGCCGCCGAGCAGATGGCCCGTCATGGACTTGGTGCCGGAGACCGCCATGTGGTCCACATCGTCGCCGAACACCTTGCGCAGCGCCTTGATCTCCGCCAGGTCGCCCTGCGGCGTCGAGGTCGCGTGCGCGTTGACGTGCGCGATCTCGGCACTGCTGATGCCGGTGTTCTCCACCAGGTTCTGGAGCGCGTTCCCGATGCCGTTGCCGGACGGCTCGGGCTGGGTGATGTGGTGGGCGTCGGCCGAGATGCCCTGGCCGATGGCCTGTGCGTAGACCCGGGCGCCGCGCGCGGCCGCGTGCTCGGCCGACTCCAGGACGATGGCGCCCGAGCCCTCGCCCATCACGAAGCCGTTGCGGTCGACGTCGAACGGGCGCGAGGCGCCCTGAGGGTCGTCGTTGCTCTTGGACATCGCCATCATGTTGCCGAAGGCGACCATGGGCAGCGGGTGGATGGATGCCTCGGTGCCGCCCGCGACGACCACATCGGCACGGCCGGTGCGGATCATCTCGATGGCGTACCCGATGGCCTCGGCGCCGGAGGCACACGCGCTCACCGGGGTGTGCGCGCCCGCCCGGGCGTTGAGGTCGATGCTGACGTTCGCCGCCGGGCTGTTGGGCATCAGCATCGGCACGGTGTGCGGGGAGACCTTGCGGACGCCCTTCTCGCGCAGCACGTCGTACTGGTCGAGCAGGGTGGTGACGCCCCCGATGCCGGAGGCGACGACCGCGCCGAGCCGGTCGGGGTCGATCGACGAGTCCTCGCCCGCCCTGGCGGTGAAGCCCGCGTCCGCCCATGCCTCACGAGCCGCCAGCAGCGCGAACTGCGCCGAACGGTCGAGCTTGCGGGCCTGCGGACGCGGAATGATCGTGCCCGGCTCCACCGCGATCTTCGCGGCGATGCGGACCGGCAACTCGGCCGCCCATTCCTCCTCCAGGAGGCGGACGCCGGACCGGCCGGCCAGCATGGCCTCCCAGGTTGTTGAGGCGTCGCCACCCAGCGGCGTCGTGGCACCAACACCGGTGACGACCACGGTGCGATTGGTCGAGTTCACAGGAATTCCTACTCCACGTGTAGAAGGTGCTGGACCTGCCACCGCATGGGTGGCGACAACCGGCCTTGATTCGGGCTCAGCCCTGGTGCTTGAGGATGTAGTCGACGGCGTCGCCGACGGTCTTGAGGTTCTTGACGTCGTCGTCCGGGATCTTCACGTCGAAGCGCTCCTCGGCGGCGACGACCACCTCGACCATGGACAGCGAGTCGACGTCCAGGTCGTCGGTGAAGGACTTGTCCAGCAGGACGTCCTCGGTCGGGATACCGGCGATCTCGTTGACGATCTCGGCGAGACCCTCGAGGATCTCTTCCTGAGTGGCGGCCATTGCGGCGCTCCTTCTTCGGTGTGTTGCGGTGGTGGCGCAGCGTCCGACTTCTGCGGGGCTGCGTGGATATGGACTATGGAGCCTAAGGGAGGGTAACGACCGTCGCTGCGTAGACGAGACCCGCTCCGAATCCGATGACGAGCGCGGTGTCGCCGCTCTTCGCCTGCCCCGTCGCCAACAGCCGCTCCATGGCGAGCGGGATGGAGGCGGCCGAGGTGTTGCCGGTGGTCTCCACATCACGGGCGACCGTGACGTGCTCCGGCAGCTTGAGGGTTTTGATCATCGAGTCGATGATTCGCATATTGGCCTGGTGCGGGATGAACGCGTCGAGGTCGTCCGCGCTGACCCCGGCGTCGTCCAGGGCCTGCTGGGCGACCTTCGCCATCTCGTAGACGGCCCAGCGGAAGACGGCCTGGCCCTCCTGGCGCAGCGCCGGGTAGCGCACCTCCGCGGCGTCCTGCTCGCGGTAGACGTCCCAGGGCAGCGTCTGGGTGATGGTGTCGGACTTGTCGCCCTCCGAGCCCCAGACGGTCGGGCCGATCGCGGGCTCCTCGGAGGGGCCGACCACCACGGCGCCGGCGCCGTCGCCGAACAGGAAGGCCGTCGCCCGGTCCTCCAGATCGGTCAGATCCGAAAGCCGCTCGACCCCGATGACCAGCACATGCTCCGCGGTGCCATCGGTGATCATGCCCTTGGCGAGGGTCAGTCCGTAGCCGAAGCCCGCACAGCCCGCCGAGATGTCGAACGCGGCCGGCTTGCCGGTGCCCAGCAGATGCGCGATCTCGGTGGCGATCGCCGGGGTCTGCTTGAAGTGCGAGACCGTCGAGACGATCACGCCGCCGATCTGCTCCGGCGACAGTCCGGCGTCGGCGATGGCCTTGCCGCCCGCCTCCACGGACATGGTGGCGACCGTCTCGTCCGGACCGGCCCAGTGACGCGTGGCGATGCCCGAACGGGAACGGATCCACTCGTCCGAGGAGTCGATGTGCTTCAGGATCTCCTCGTTCGGCACCACCCTGGTGGGACGGTAGCCACCGACGCCGAGAATGCGCGCGTGCGGGGCGCCCTTACTGGGCTTGATCTTCGCGGTCATGCTTCTCGGAGCTCCTCTTCGGCCGGTGTGGCGAGGGCGGGGACGGCGTGCTCCTCGATCAGCGCACGGGCCGCGTCGAGATCGTCCGGAGTCTTCAGCGCCAGGTTGGTGACGCCCGGCAGGGCGCGCTTGGCGATGCCGGTGAGGGTCCCGCCCGGGGCCACCTCGACCAGCGCCGTGACGCCCAGCTTCTGGAAGGTCTCCATGCACAGATCCCACCGCACCGGGTTGGACACCTGGGCGACCAGCCGCTCGATCACCCTGGCCCCGGACGTCACGACCCCGCCGTCACGGTTGGAGACGTAAGCGGTCCGCGGATCGGCCACCGGAACACCCGCGACCAGAGCCTCGAGGGCGGCGACCGCCGGAGCCATGTGGTCGGTGTGGAACGCGCCGGCCACCTTGAGCGGTACGACGCGGCGCACCCCCTCCGGCTTGTCCTCGGCCAGCGCCGCCAGCTGCTCGGCGGTGCCCGCGGCCACGATCTGCCCGGCGCCGTTGACGTTCGCCGGGGTCAGTCCGTGCTTGTCGAGGTGGGCGACGACATCGTCCTGCTCACCACCCAGTATGGCGGCCATTCCGGTCTCGGTGCGGCTCGCGGCCTCCGCCATGGCCAGTCCGCGTCTGCGGACCAGCACCATGGCCGCCTCGTCGGTGAACACACCGGCGGCCGCGGCCGCGGTGATCTCGCCGACGCTGTGGCCCGCGACCGCGCCGATACGGTTCGGCAGCCCCGCGAGTCCGGTCGCGCCCCCGATGCCCTCGAACAGCGCGTGGGCGGCGACCAGACCCGCGGCCACCAGCAGCGGCTGGGCCACCGCGGTGTCGCGGATCTCCTCCTCATCGGCCTCGGTGCCGTAGTGGATGAGGTCCAGGCCGCAGACGGCCGACCACCACGTCAGGCGTTCGGTGACGCCGGGGAGGTCGAGCCAGGGGGTCAGGAAGCCGGGCTTCTGAGCACCCTGGCCGGGAGCGACGAGTACGAGCACTCTCACACTCTCTCTTGCGGACGGGTCGAATCGCCCGTGAGGACAAGGACGAAGAACCGTCAGGGGAATTGTGGGGGTCCGACAAACGGTCAGGGCAATATGTTCGCGTCCGCGAGACGGCCCAGGATCAGGGCTATGCGCAGAGTAAACGCTGACCTGACGTCCGAAGGTGACCATCCGGTGACGTCCGTCACACGTCGTAGCCGGTAGCGGACGGTGTTCGGGTGAACGAAGAGCATTCGGGCCGCGCCTTCCAGACTGCTCGCCTGTTCGAGGTACACACTCAGCGTCTCGAGCAGGGCCGAGCCGGCTTCCTCCAGCGGTCTGTAGATCTCCTCCACCAACTGCTCGCGGGCGGCCGGATCTCCGGCCATCGCGCGCTCGGGCAGCAGATCGTCGGCGAGCACCGGGCGGGGTGCGTCCGGCCAGGCGGTGCACGCCTTCAGCCCGGCCGCCGCCGCCCCCGCCGAGCGGGTGGCGGCCAGCAGGTCGGAGACCACGGGACCGGCCACCACCGGACCCGGGGCGTACGGCCCGATCAGCGCCTTCGCCGCCTGGAGCGGATTGTCCGAACCGCCCGCGACCACCACAAGACGGTCGCCGAGCACCCCGGTGAGGACCTGGAGCTTGGCATGGCGGGCGGCCCGCCGGATCGCCTCCACGGTCAGCTCGCTGTCCCCGTCGGGGGCGGTGCCCAGCACCACACACACATGCTCGGGGGAGTTCCAGCCCAGGGCGGCGGCGCGGGACAGCGCCCCCTCGTCGGCCTCGCCGGACAGCACCGCGTTGACCACCAGCGACTCCAGCCGGGCGTCCCAGGCGCCGCGCGCCTCGGCCGCCTGCGCGTACACCTGGGCGGTGGCGAAGGCGATCTCCCGCGCGTACACCAGCAGCGCCTCGCGCAGCACCGACTCATCGCCCGGGGCCGCCACGTCGTCGATCGCCGACTCCATGACCTCGATGGTCGTGCGGACCATCTCCACGGTCTGCCGCAGGGTGATCGCCCGGGTCAGCTCGCGCGGCGCGGTGCCGAACACATCGGTGCTGATCGCCTGGGGCGCCTCGGGGTGGCGAAACCATTCGGTGAACGCCGCGATGCCCGCCTGCGCCACCAGCCCGATCCAGGAGCGGTTCTCGGGCGGCATCGCGCGGTACCACGGCAGCTGCTCGTCCATGCGCGCGATGGCGTTGGCGGCGAGCTTCCCGGAGGACTTCTCCAGGCGGCGCAGGGTGGCACTGTGCGGATGCGGGGCGTTCGAGGCTGGTTCAGGCACGAGGACAAGACTGCCTTATCGGGTGGTGTGCGCTGGGGGCGGGAGGTTTACGCGGGGGTAGGGGGTGGGGCAGGGGCGGGCGGTCCGGGGCGCACTACCGTGGACCGGGTGATGTGGATACAGCGGTCCGATGCACGGTATCCGGGCGGGGAGGGCGCGGGCATCGAGACGCGCCACGCCTTTTCCTTCTCTGGGCACTACGACCCCGGCAATGTGCGGTTCGGGTCCCTCGTCGCCTGCAACGAGGAACGGCTCGCCCCCGGTGCGGGCTTCGCCGAACATCCGCACCGCGACATGGAGATCGTCACCTGGGTCGTCGAGGGCGAGCTCACCCACGAGGACTCCACCGGTGCGCGGACCGTGGTGCGCCCCGGCGACGTACAGCGGCTCAGCGCCGGCAGCGGAGTGCGGCACACCGAGCGCAACGCGGGTGTGGAACCCCTCACCTTCGTCCAGATGTGGCTGATGCCGGGCCCCGCCGCCGCGACGGACCCCGGGTACGAGGTGGTGCGCGGCATCGCCGACGGTACCCCGTACGCGCTGGAGCGCACCGAGGCGGTGCTGCATGTGCGGCGGCTGGCGGACGGTGAGCGCACCGCGCTGCCGGACGCGCCCTGGGTGTACGCGCACGCGGTGCGTGGCGCGGTGCGCATCGAGGGGGAGACCCTCACCCCCGGCGACGCGGCCCGGATCTCCGGCGCCGAGGGGCTGGAGGCGTGTGCCGAGGGCCCCGCCGAGCTGCTGATCTGGGAGATGCACACGGAGCCGGTCTACGGCTGAGGGTGCCCGAGCCCCTGAGGCTCCGGGGGCTGGAGCTCGGCCAGGATCGCGTCGGTGAACGTGGGCCAGACCTCGATCGCCCAGGGGCCGAAGGCCCGGTCGGTGAGGGTGACACAGGCGGCGCGGGCGTCCGGGTCCACCCAGAGGAATGTCCCCGACTGGCCGAAATGGCCGAAGGTGCGCGGCGAGGAGGAGGCCCCGGTCCAGTGCGGCGACTTGCCGTCGCGTATCTCGAAGCCGAGCCCCCAGTCGTTGGGCCGCTGGTGTCCGTAGCCGGGCAGCACACCCGTGAGGCCCGGGTGGACCACGGAGGTGGCCTCGGCCAGCGTCTCGGCCGCCAGCAGCCGCGGGGCCTGGAGCTCCGCCGCGAAGAGCGTCAGGTCGTCCACGGTCGAGACGCCGTCCTTGGCGGGCGAGCCGGGCAGCTCGGTGGCGGTCATGCCGAGCGGCTCCAGCACCGCCTGGCGCAGATACTCCGGGAACGGGATCTCCGTGGCCTTGGCGATATGGTCGCCCAGCACCTCGAACCCGGCGTTGGAGTAGAGCCTGCGGTTGCCCGGCGCGGCGACCGAGCGGTGTTCGTCGAAGGCGAGCCCGGAGGTGTGCGCCAGCAGATGGCGCACCGTGGAGCCCTCGGGCCCCGCCGGTTCGTCCAGCTCCACCGCGCCCTCCTCCACGGCGACCAGCGCGGCGTACGCGGCGAGCGGCTTGGTGACCGAGGCGAGGGGGAAGCGGTGGCCGGTCGGGCCGTACGATCCGGCCAGGGTGCCGTCCGCGCGTACGACGGCGGCCGCCGCCGTCGGGACCGGCCAGTTCTCGATCATCCGCAGGCTCTCCATGACCCAGAGCCTAGTGCCGGGCACCGCGCCGACTCACGGCGCCCAAGGTTCCCCCAAATCTCCCCTTGCTTGGAGTGCACTCCAAGTCAATAGCGTTGAGGACGTCGATGAGGCGTGCGGATCGGCGACCTGCGAGAGGTGAATCGGCATGACCGTGATGGAGAGAGCTCCGGTGAAGGCGCGGAACACCTGCGCGGAGGACACCGGGCACCCCCGGCCCACCGGGCAGGACCGCTACTCGATCAGCGAGGTCGTCGCCCACACCGGGCTGACGGCGCACACCCTGCGCTGGTACGAGCGGATCGGGCTGATGCCGCACGTGGACCGTACGCACACCGGCCAGCGCCGCTTCACCAACCGCGACCTGGACTGGCTCGACCTCGTCGGCAAGCTGCGGCTGACCGGGATGCCGGTCGCGGACATGGTCCGCTACGCCGAGCTGGTGCGGGAGGGCGAGCACACCTTCGCCGAGCGCGAGGAGTTGCTGACCGCGCACCGCGAGAACGTGCGGGAGCGGATCGCCGAGCTCCGGAGCACGCTCGAAGTCCTCGACCACAAGATCGACGTCTACGCTGACGCCCGAAGGGCGTCGGAGAGGGTCTGAACCCCGTATGAGCGACAGCACCAACGAGACGATCGCGACCGCCGCCCTCGGAGTCGGCGGTCCCGAGGTCGGCGTCCAGGGCCTGGGCTGCATGGGCATGAGCTGGGCCTACGGACCGACCCACGACGAGGCGGAGGCGCGGGCCACGCTGGAGCGGGCCCTGGAGCTGGGCGTCACGCTCTTCGACACCGCCGATGTCTACGGCTTCGGGCGGAACGAGGAGTTCATCTCCCCCTTCGTCCGGGCCAACCGCGATCGGATCACCCTGGCCACCAAGTTCGCCATCGTGCGCGAGGAGAACGATCCGTTCGGCCGCCAGCGGATCCGCAACGACCGCCCCTACATCCGCGAGGCCATCGAGCGCAGCCTGCGCCGGCTCGGCGTCGACCATGTCGACCTGTACTACATGCACCGGCGCAACCCCGAGGTGCCGCTGGAGGAGAGCGTCGGCGCCATGGCCGAGCTGGTGGCCGAGGGGAAGGTCAAGCACCTCGGGCTGAGCGAGGTCACCGCGAAGGAGCTGCGCGCGGCGCACGCCGTGCATCCGATCGCGGCGTTGCAGTCGGAGTGGTCGCTGTTCAGCCGCGACATCGAGAAGGACGTCGTGGGGACCGCCCGTGAGCTGGGCGTCACCGTCGTCCCGTACTCGCCGCTCGGCCGCGGCTTCCTCACCGGCTCCTTCGTCCAGGCCGAGCAGGAACTGGGCGAGGGCGACTTCCGCCGCCTCCAGCCCCGGTTCACCGGCGACAACGCGGCCACCAACGCCGCGCTGCTGGAGCCGCTCCGGAAGATCGCCGAGGTCCGCGGGGCCACGCTCGCCCAGATCGCGCTGGCCTGGGTGCAGCAGCAGGCTCAGGTGCACGGGCTCGCCGTGGTGCCGATCCCCGGCACCCGCACCCGCGCCCGCGTCGAGCAGAACACCGGCGCGACCCGCATCAAGCTCAGCGCGGAGGAACTGGCCGCGCTGGAGCCGATCGCGGCACAGGTGGCGGGCGCCCGCTACGCCGATATGAGCGCGACGAGCGCGGGCCGCGAATAGCGCCGGACGGCGCGGTTTGGCGGATTGCCGCCGCCGCGGTCTCACGCACAGCGTGACGACCGCGGCGGTGGCGTGTGGCGCGGTGGCGTGTGGCGTGGTGGCGTGTGGCGTGGTGGCGTGTGGCGTGGTGGCGTGTGGCGTGGTGGCGTGTGGCGTGGTGGCGCGTGGCGCGGCGGCGGCCCGGGGCCCGTCCGTGAGGGGCACGGTCAGGTGAGGCCCGCGTGGCAGTCCGGGCCCGGCCCCCGCCCCGGGCCCGGGGCCGGATCGGGTCGGTCTTCGTTTGCGCATCGGACCGCCTCGAAGTCCCCTAGCGCGATCCGCGAGAAGTTGCGCAGCGAGTCCGTGCCCGGGGCGAAGTAGCCGGTGTGGCCGTGGGCGCTCTCGGCGGAGACCACCCGGGCGCCGAAGGACGGATCGGTCGGGTCGTCGCCGTGGCCCAGGCCCAGGAAGTCGTAGCCGGTCACCCGCCGGATCCAGTCGGTGCGGTCCCGCGCCGCCCAGACCCGGGCCCCGGTGCGCAGCCCCTCGGCGCTGTCCGCGCGCATCCCCGGGCTGCCCAGCACCACCAGGTCGGAGACGCGGGCGCGGTCCATCGCGGAGGCGGCGAGGCCGCAGACCACCGAGCCGTAGCTGTGGCAGAAGACGGTGGGCGGGGCGTCGGCGGTCGCCGCGGTGGCCACGGCGAGCCCGGCCAGAAACCGGTCGAGGCGGGGCGCGCCCGCCCTGGCCAGCCGGCTGGTGGCGGCGTCCGGGCCCAGCCCGACCGGGGTCGTGTAGCCGACCCAGGCGATCACGGCGGTCGGGGTGGCGGGCGCGTCCTCGGCCATCCGCGCCCGCAGCGACCGTGCCATTCCGGCGGGGGCGCCGTACGGGTCGCCCGCGCGGTCGAAGTCGTCCAGGTCGATGTCCGAGCCCGGCACGATCACGGCCGTGCGCCGGGCCGTCGCCAGGTCCCCGTACACCTCCGCCACCTGGCCGCGTCCGCGCGGATCGAAGGCGAGGATCTGGCGGCCGGGTTCGAGGAGCGCCGCGTACCGCCGGGCCGGCGTGCTCTTGGGGTCGGAGGTCCGCTCCTTGTGCCAGGCGGCCCGGATCGCCCGGGCGTTGGCCTCGTAACGCAGGCCCAGCGGTGCGCCGTCCAGATTGCCCACCACGTCCGGGTGCCGGATGACCAGCGCCTTCCGCTGGACGTCGGTGAGCCGGCCGAAGAACCGGGCGATCTCGGCGGGCGAGGCGGTGGCCGGATCGGGCAGCTCGCGCCCGGCTCCGCCCAGCGAATGGTCCGACCGCCATGCGGCGGTCCCCGGCGGCGGCCCGGTGATGGCCTGCTCCTCGTGCGCCACGGTCCAGCCGGCCGTCCCGGCCATGACGGTGATGGTGAGCGCGGCGGTGATCAGGCGTCGCGCGTAGTGCCCGGTGCGTGGCGTCTGGGACATGGCCGCGTCCTCACCCCTTCCCTCGGTGGTTCCATCGGTGGCGGAGGGAAGGGTAGGGAGCCGTCGGGTGGCGGTACGTCACCCCCCGGTGCCAAGTGGGATGTCATACCCCAGTAGGGGTCGTGGCCGGGCCGGGGTCATTGACCCGGGGTCACCAGGCCGGACTCATAGGCGAAGATCACCGCCTGGGCGCGGTCGCGGAGCCCCAGCTTGGCCAGCACCCGGCCGATATGGGTCTTCACCGTCTGCTCCGCGAGTACCAGCGATTCGGCGATCTCCTGGTTGGACAGGCCCCGCGCGATCAGCTCCAGCACCTCGGTCTCCCGTGGTGTCAGCCCGCCCAGCCGCAGGGCGGGGCCGGCGCGGCGCGGGGCGGGGCGCTGGCGGGCGAAGTCGGCGATCAGCCGGCGGGTGACGGACGGGGCGAGCAGCGCCTCGCCCGCCGCCACCACCCGGACCGCGGAGATCAGATCCGCCGGTGGGGCGTCCTTGAGCAGAAAGCCGCTGGCCCCGGCGCGCAGCGCCTCGTAGACGTAGTCGTCCACATCGAAGGTGGTGAGCATCAGGACCTTGGGCCGGTGGGTGACTCCGCGTGGCGGGTCCAGCAGCTTCCGGGCCGCCTCGAGCCCGTCCATCTCGGGCATCCGGACGTCCATCAGCACCACATCGGGGTGGGTGCGGCGGCTGACTGCCACGCCCTCCCGCCCGTCCGGCGCCTCGCCGACGACGTCGATATCGCTCTGCGCGGCGAGCAGGGCGGCGAACCCCGCCCGCACCATCGCCTGGTCGTCGACGATGATCACCTTGATGGTCATGACGGGTCCGTCTCTTCGAGGTCTACCAGGGGCAGGCGGGCCGCGACGCGGAAGCCGCCGTCGGGGAGCGGGCCGGTGTCGAGCACGCCGCCGACCAGCCGTACGCGTTCGACCATGCCGATGAGGCCATGGCCGGTGCCGCTGGTCTCCAGGGGCTTGGTGGGCGCGCTGTCGGGCGGGCCGTTGACCACCAGCAGGGTCAGCGCCGAGCGGTCCTCGGCCGAGATGGCCACCCGGGTCGCGGCGCCCGGCGCGTGGCGCACCACATTGGCCAGCGCCTCCTGCACGATGCGGTACGCGGACAGCCCCACGGCCTGCGGTAGCGGTTCGAGCCCGGCCACATCGTCCGCGACGGTCAGCGTGGTCGGTATCCCGGCCCGTACCGTCGCCTCGACCAGCTGTGGCACCTGCCCGAGACCTGGCTGCGGCGCCCGTTCGCCACGGGTCTCCTCGCTGCGCAACACGCCCAGCAGCCGCCGCATTTCGGCGAGGGACTCCCGGGCGGTGGCGGCGATGGTGGAGAACTCCCGCTCCGCGTCGGACGGCAGCCCGCCGATCCGGTACGGGGCGCTGTCGGCCTGCACGGTGATCACGGACATATGGTGGGCGACCACGTCATGCAGCTCACGGGCGATCCGGGCGCGCTCCTCCAGCAGGGTGCGACGGGCCCGTTCGGCCTCGCTGATCGTCTCCTGCTCGGCCAGCCGCCGCTGGGCGTCGCCGCGCTCGCGCAGCGCCCCGGCGACGAGCAGCACCACCCCGCTGAGCACGAACAGGATCACATTGCTGCCGTTGCTCTTGTCCGGGAAGGCCATGCCGAGGGCCAGTCCCGCGGCGCCGGTGACCAGCCACACCGCCACCAGGGTGCGGCGCGGTTCGCGCAGCGCGAGGGCGAGCAGCAGGAAGAGATAGCCGATGATGCCGCCCGGCAGCCAGGGCCACACCCGGTTCTGGAGGTGGTCCGCGGTGCCGAGCACCACGAAGGCGCAGACGAGATCGGAGAGGAAGACGATCCACCACGCCTGGAGGGGGCGGGTGACGGACAGCAGCAGCGGGGTGGTCTGGGCGATGCCGAGCAGTGTGGCGACGCCGCCGCCCACCCCGTAGTCATGGGAGAGGACTTGGGCGGTGCTGGGGACCAGGATCGCGGTGAGGACCATCGCCACGCCGTACGGCACCCGGCGCAGCCGGCGCCTGGGCGACTGGGCGAACAGCGGGGTCGCCGGATAACTGGGGGTCACCAGGGCGCGGGCGAGGGCGCCCGCCTGCCGCCGGGCGGCCTTGGGCAGGCTCTCGTGCGCGGTGGAGGAGGCGGCGGCCGGCGCCGGGCCGGTGGCCGCGGAGGAGGGGCCGGACACCTACAGCTCCGCCAGCAGCTCGGCCTTCTTCGCGCTGAACTCGTCGTCGGTCAGCAGTCCGGCCGTGTGCAGCTCGCCCAGATGACGGATGCGCTCGGCGATGTCGGCGGGGTCGCGGCGCGGGGCGGCGGCCCGGTTCGGGGCCGGGGCGCCCTCGGCACACGGCACGGGGGAGGAGGCCCGTACGGCCTCCAGGACGGCCGCGGCGAACGGCAGCGACTGGTGGACGAGGCCGTAGCCCATCCCGAAGACGACGGCGGCGGGGTCCTGGTCGGGGCGGCCGGGGGGCTGGTTCTCGGTGGCGCGCAGCAGCAGCCGCAGATGGCCGTGGCCACCGCCTTTGGGGGAGCCCCTGCCGATGCCGTTCCTGGCCGTGCCGTCCTTGGCGGCACCGCCTTTGGCGGCGCCCTCCCTGGGGGCGGTGCCCGCCGAGCCCCGGCTCTCCGGGGAGCGCCACTCCACACCCGTGAGCTCGTCGATCCGGAAGCGCTGGTCCCCGACCTTCCACTTCTCCGAGGAGGCGCCGGTCCAGAACCAGCGGAAGGAGATCGCCTTGCCGTCGAAGGACGCCTTGCCGTCGTACGCCTTGAAGGACAGCGGCGGCGTCGGCACGGTCACCAGATGTGCCTCGGCGGGGAGGTCCGCCTCGGGGCCGAGGGACTCGCGTATCCGCTCGGCGTAGTAGTCGGCGAGCGTCTCCCGCTCGGCCGGCAGCACCAGGCGGTACGGGTCGTACGCGTCCTTGAGCTGGCCGTCGGCGGCGTCCATCAGTGGGTCGGCGCCTGGTCTGGGCACGGCGCGCAGCACCACCGTGCCCCGTTTGCCGACGGCGAGCTCCACCCCGGACAGCGCCTCGAAGGGGATGCGGCGTTCGCCGAGCGCCTGGAGCAGCTTCGGCGTACGAATCCCCCGTTCGAAGCGGATGAGCATGGAGTCGGTGTCGAACTCCCAGACGGTCTGAAAACCGGCCAGCACATCACCCATGCGGCTCATCGTATGCGGCGGCGGCCCGCCCGTCCCCCTTTGAGGCTACGCGCGTCACTAGAGTTTCCGGTGTTTGCGCCCGGCCTCAGCGTAGCCCCGCGGTGCAGTCGTCGCCGTTGCCGCAGCTCACGGACTGGACGGCACCGATTCCCACCCGCGCGAAGTTGTCCAGGCTGGTCGTGCCCGGTTCGAAGTATCCGGCGTGTCCATCCGCCCCGTCCGCGGACAGCACCCGGGCGCCGAACCCGGAGGCGACCGGGTCCGCGCCATGGCCGAGCCCGCCGAACTCCAGATGCGGAATGTCCTGGATCCAGTCGCCGGAGTCGCGCATCAGCCCACACCCGGGCGCCGGTCCCCAGATCGGAGACGCGGTCGGCGCGCATCCCGGGGCTGCCGGCCACCGCGATATCGGTGACCTTGGGCGGCAGATCGCGGGCGGCGACCCCGCACACCACCGAGCCGTAGCTGTGGCACATCAGCGAGACCCGGGAGAGCGAGGGCAGCGCGTCGACCAGCGCGCGCAGCCGCACCGCGCCCTGGGCGGCCAGCTTGCCGGTGGCCGCGTCCATGCCGATCCCGGCCGGGGAGGTGTAGTCGGCCCAGGCGATGACGGCGGTCTTGGCGTCCGGGGCGTCGGCCCGCTGGTTCTCGTAGAGCGCTCGGGCCATCCCGACCGTCGCGGTGTACGGGCGCCCGGTCTTCTGGAACGTCAGTATGTCGGTGTCCACGCCCGGCACCACGATCGAGACCCGGTTGGCGTGGGCGAGGTCGCCGAAGACCTCGGCGGCCCGTCCGGCGCCCGAGGGGTCGAAGGAGAGGATCTGCCGCCCGGCGATCAGCAGGTCCTCATAGCGGTGCATCCGGCGGGCCGCGTCGGAGCGGCCCAGCGGGGTGAGCCGGGTGTCGTGCATCCGCTTGCGCTCATCGGCGCGCGCCCGGGTCAGGGCGACGCGGTTGGCGCGGTAGCGCAGGTCCACCGGCGCGCCGTTGAGATTGCCCACGGCCAGCGGATAGCGCCGCACCAGACGGTCCGTCTGGGCCGTGGTGAGCGAGTCCAACCAGCGGCCGAGGGTGCGCGGCGAGCCGTACGGATCGGGCAGCGCGCGGCCGCCGAGCGATCCGTGGCGCCAGGCGCTGATCGACGCGGAGAGCGCGTCCGGAGCTCCTCGATGGCTCTTCACGGCCGTCCAGCCGGTGGTGGCGAGGAGGATGAAGACCACCGCCAGCGCGAGCAGGGCGCGCCAGGCGGTGGAACCAGGAGAGGGGGAGCCGAGCTCCGAGAAGGAAGTCACCGCGGGACACCCTAGGAGAAGCGTGGTGCCGGGCGCCAAATGCCGTGATTCATCTCACGTTTGAGGGTGGGAATTCCTGGGAGCTATGTCGGAATTGATGCTATTTATCCCATTGTTTGGCGAGACTGGGGCCCACGTAATCAAGATGGAACGCGGTGAGGTCTCGCAATGTGACCACGCTGTCCCCCTCTTCCTCGTCTCCCTCGTCCCTCTCGCCCCACAGCTTCCCGGCGACCCGGATCACCCCGCCGAACATCGCGACCACCAGCCGCGGCCGCGGATCGGCGTCGATGTCCAGCCCCTCGCGGCGGGCGATCTCGCGCGCCAGCCGCTCCTCCATCTCGGCGATACGGCGCAGATGCACGGCGAGCAGACTCGGCGTCGACTCGATCACCCGGTACATCCGGATGTGGAGCTCGGGCGGCACCATCTGCTCGATGGAGTCCCCGATGCTCCCCCAGGCGTCGAGCGCCGCACCGCGCAGCGCGGCCAGCGGCGCCTCGTCCGCGGGGCGGCCGCACAGGGCGGCGAAGAAGTGGCACTCGGCCGCCTCCTGGCTGGCGAAGGCGACGTCCTCCTTGCTGGTGAAGTACCGGAAGAAGGTGCGCTGGGAGACCTCGACCGCCTCGGTGATCTCGTCGACCGTGGTCCGCTCGTATCCCTGACGGGTGAACAACTCCAGTGCCGCACGCACCAGGGCGTTCCGCGTCCGCCGCTTCTTGCGCTCGCGCAACCCGGCCGGTGGCGGTGTCCCCGTGTCCGCCACTGCCTCGTCCGTCGTCACCTATCGGCTCGCTTTCTACCGGTTTCGGGCCGCGTCGCGGCTGCTCAGGATACCTGTGACTAAAACGTCAGTTACCGGCGGATGAATCAGTTTGTCAATTGTCAGATGCTGACATTAGCCTCCGGTCATGACCTCTTCGACCGCCGTCGCCGATTCGGCGCCGGAACCTCCCATAACCGAACGCCCGAAGGGGCTTCGGGGTCATCCATGGCTGACGCTTCTCACCGTCGCCCTCGGCGTGACGATGGTCGCCCTCGACGGCACGATCGTCGCCATCGCCAACCCGGCCATCCAGAAGGACCTCGGCGCCTCGCTGGCCGATGTGCAGTGGATCACCAACGGCTATCTGCTGGCCCTCGCCGTCGCGCTGATCACCGCCGGCAAGCTGGGCGACCGCTTCGGCCACCGCCAGACCTTCCTGATCGGCGTCGTCGGCTTCGCCATCTCCTCCGCGGCCATCGGCTTCTCCGGCGAGGTCTCGCTCGTCGTGGCCTTCCGGGTGCTCCAGGGGCTGTGCGGCGCGCTGCTGATGCCCGCGGCGCTCGGGCTGCTGCGCGCCACCTTCCCCGCCGAGAAGCTCAACATGGCCATCGGCATCTGGGGCGCGGTGATCGGCGCCTCCACCGCCGCCGGGCCCATCGTCGGCGGACTGCTCGTCGAGCATGTCAACTGGCAGTCGGTCTTCTTCATCAACGCGCCCGTCGGCGTGCTGGCCGTGGTCCTCGGACTGCTGCTCCTGGTGGACCACCGCGCCGAGAAGGCCCCGCGGTCCTTCGACATCCCCGGCATCGTGCTGCTGTCCGGCGCGATGTTCTGCCTCATCTGGGCGCTCATCAACGCCGCCGACTGGCACTGGACCGACCAGCGCACACTGCTCTTCCTGGGGCTGGCGGTGGTCTGCTTCGGCCTCTTCGTCTTCTGGGAGAGCCGGACGCCGGAGCCGCTGCTGCCGCTCAGCATGTTCCGCTCGGTGCCGCTGAGCGCGGGCACCGTGCTGATGGTGCTGATGGCCTTCGGCTTCATGGGCGGGCTGTTCTTCGTCACCTTCTATCTCCAGAACGTGCACGGGATGAGCCCCGTCGACAGCGGACTGCGGCTGCTGCCGCTCACCGCGATGATGATCGTCGCCTCGCCGCTGGCCGGTGCGGTGATCACCAAGTTCGGGCCGCGGACGCCGCTGGTGATCGCCATGGTGATCACCGCCGTGGCGATGTTCGGCATGTCCCGGCTGGACGTGGACAGCGGCGGCCTGGAGATGGCCGTGTGGTTCGCCCTGCTGGGCCTGGGCCTCGGCCCGGTGATGGTCGGCGCCACCGAGGTCATCGTCGGCAACGCCCCGATTCAGCACGCCGGTGTCGCCGGCGGCCTCCAGCAGGCCGCGATGCAGGTCGGCGGCAGCCTCGGCACGGCCGTCCTGGGAGCGGTCATGGCGGGCCGGGTGGACAGTACGCTGTCGGACAAGTGGGCCGACGCCGGGCTGCCGCCGATGCCCGAGGGCGCGGAGTCCAAGGCGTCGGACGCCGTCGAGGTCGGCATCGCCCCGGTCGCCAAGGGCACTCCGCCGGAGATCGCGGGCAAGATCACGGCCGTCGCGCATGACACCTTCGTGTCAGGGATGGGCCTCGCCTTCACCGTGGCCGCTGTCGTCTCGGTGGTCGCGGCCCTGGTCGCGGCCTTCACCAAGCGCGGCGAGAACGCGGACGCGGCCGGAGGGGCCGTTCATATCTGACCCCTCGCGGTCAACCCCCTATCAGGGTGGACCTTGATCGACCCCATGGTGGGGAACGGGAGCCGGCGGACACGCTGGCTCCCGTTCTGTTCTTTCCACACGGGGAGCGAAAGCACCATGCGCAAGATCATTACGGCCGCCGTCTCGGCACTGGCCCTCACCGCCACCCTCGCCCCGGCCGCGGCGGCCCGGTCCGCGGCGCCACCGCGGCTGGGCAACTGCGCCGCCGGTCAGCTGTGCCTGTGGCGCGGCGACGGCTTCACGGGGGCGCGCCAGGCCCATGAACTGGCCGATGTCGACATCGAAAGCTGTGTGCCGCTGCCGGCCGGCACCACCGCGGCCTCCCTGGCGAACCGCACGGGCCGTCCGGTGACGGCGTATCAGAGCCGCGAATGCGCCGAGACGGCGGAGTTCCACACCTATCCCACGGGCTCCTGGTCCCCCGAAACCCCGTACCAGGTACGGGCTTTCAAGATCTGGGAAGGCTGACCCGGCCGGGGCCTGCACCGGATCCCGCCGCCGCCCGGGGTGCGGGGCTCTGCCCGGCCCCCGGGCGGTCGGTCATCGGGGGCTGATCGTTCCCCACCCCGCCCCTTCCCGAACCATGGGCTCCGCCCCTGGACCCCGACGCTCATCCGACCGGTCCGCGCCCGCCGGACGCCCATGACCCGATGCGACCCCGCCGCCCGGCACCGCGTCCATGACCGCGCCGAGAAGCGCCGGGCGAACCCAAACCCAGCCGCCTGGACCCCGGCCCGCGCCGCGGCGGGTCCCATGGCCTCGGGCCGGGTGGGGGTGCGGGGGTGGGTCCCCCGTACCCCAACCCGGGGTGCGGGGGCTAAGCCCCCGTGCTTGGTTGTGCTGGCCAGGGCAGGGCGTACGACGACGCGGGGGCGGGCTGGGAATCCAGCTCGCCCCCGCGTCACGGGTCACTGCCGTCGTAGACGGCTACGCGTCGCCGCCCGCCGGGCCCGGGTCGGCCGCGGCGACGTCCAGCAGCTGGTAGCGGTCGATCGCCTGCTTCAGGACCGAGCGGTCGATCTTGCCGTCACGCGCCAGCTCCGTCAGCACACCGAGCACGATCGACTCGGCGTCGATGTGGAAGAAGCGCCGCGCCGCGCCGCGGGTGTCGGCGAAGCCGAAGCCGTCCGCGCCCAGGGACTGGTACGTGCCGGGCACCCAGCGCGCGATCTGGTCGGGAACCGCCCGCATCCAGTCGGAGACGGCCACCTTCGGGCCCTCCGCGTCCGCCAGCTTCCGGGTGACATACGGAACGCGCTGCTCCTCCTCCGGGTGGAGCAGGTTGTGTTCCTCGGTCTCGACGGCGTCCCGGCGCAGCTCGTTCCAGGACGTGGCCGACCAGACGTCCGCCTTGACGTTCCAGTCCTCGGCCAGGACGCGCTGGGCCTCCACGGCCCACGGCACCGCGACACCGGAGGCGAGGATGTGCGCCGGGATGGCGCCCTTCTCGCCCTGCCGGTAGCGGTAGAGGCCCTTGAGGATGCCCTCGCGGTCCACGTTCTCGGGCTCGGCCGGGTGCTGGATCGGCTCGTTGTAGACGGTGAGGTAGTAGAAGACATCCTCGCTGTTCTCGCCGTACATCCGGCGCAGACCGTCCTGGACGATATGCGCGATCTCGAAGCCGAACGCCGGGTCGTACGCGACGACCGCCGGGTTGGTCGAGGCCAGCAGCTGGGAGTGGCCGTCCGCGTGCTGGAGGCCCTCACCGGTCAGGGTCGTACGGCCGGCGGTCGCGCCCAGAACGAAACCGCGCGCCAGCTGGTCGGCCATCTGCCAGAACTGGTCGCCGGTGCGCTGGAAGCCGAACATCGAGTAGAAGACGTAGACCGGGATCAGCGGCTCGCCGTGCGTGGCGTACGCGGAGCCCGCCGCGATCAGCGAGGCCGTACAGCCCGCCTCGGAGATGCCGTCGTGCAGCATCTGACCGGTCGCCGACTCCTTGTAGGCCAGCAGCAGCTCACGGTCGACCGACTCGTATGTCTGGCCCAGCGGGGAGTAGATCTTCGCAGAGGGGAAGAGCGAGTCCATACCGAAGGTGCGGTACTCGTCGGGCGCGATCGGCACGAACCGCTTGCCGATCTCCTTGTCCCGCATCAGGTCCTTGAGCAGCCGTACGAACGCCATGGTGGTGGCGATCTGCTGCTGTCCGGTGCCCTTCTTCAGCGTGGCGTAGGTCTTGTCGCCCGGCAGCTGGAGCGGCTTGGCCCGCACGACACGGGTCGGCGCGTAGCCGCCCAGCGCCTTGCGGCGGTCGTGCATGTACTGGATCTCCTCGGAGTCCCGGCCCGGGTGGTAGTACGGCGGCAGGCCGGACTCCAGCTCCTTGTCCGGGATCGGCAGGTGCAGCCGGTCGCGGAAGCGCTTGAGGTCGTCGACCGTCAGCTTCTTCATCTGGTGGGTCGCGTTGCGGCCCTCGAAGTTCGGGCCGAGCGTCCAGCCCTTGACGGTCTGCGCGAGGATCACCGTCGGCTGGCCCTTGTGGGCCTTGGCCGCCGAGTACGCCGCGTAGATCTTCTTGTGGTCGTGGCCGCCGCGGCCCAGGTGCAGGACCTGGTCGTCGGTCATGCCCTCGACCATCTTGCGCAGCCGCTGGTCCTCACCGAAGAAGTGCTCGCGGATATAGGCGCCGGTCTCGGTCGCGTACGTCTGGAACTGACCGTCCGGCGTGGTGTTCAGCTTGTTGACCAGGATGCCGTCGCGGTCCCGCGCCAGCAGCGGGTCCCAGGTGCGGTCCCAGACCAGCTTGATCACATTCCAGCCGGCGCCGCGGAACTGCGACTCCAGCTCCTGGATGATCTTGCCGTTGCCGCGCACCGGGCCGTCGAGCCGCTGGAGGTTGCAGTTGACCACGAAGGTCAGGTTGTCCAGGCCCTCACGGGCGGCCAGGGAGAGCTGGCCGAGCGACTCCGGCTCGTCCATCTCGCCATCGCCCAGGAACGCCCAGACATGGGAGTTGGAGGTGTCGACGATGCCGCGCGCCTCCATATAGCGGTTCATCCGCGCCTGGTAGATCGCGCCGAGCGGGCCCAGGCCCATGGAGACCGTCGGGAACTCCCAGAAGTCCGGCATCGACCGCGGGTGCGGGTAGCTGGACAGCGCGTGACCGAGCTTGGACTTCTCCTGACGGAATCCGTCCAGATGGTCCTCGCTCAGCCGGTCGAGCAGAAAGGCGCGGGCGTAGATACCGGGGGAGGCATGGCCCTGGAAGAAGATCTGGTCGCCGCTGTCGTGGTCCTTGCCGCGGAAGAAGTGGTTGAAGCCCACGTCGTACAGTGAGGCGGACGAGGCGAAGGTGGCGATGTGGCCACCGACCCCGATACCCGGGCGCTGCGCCCGGGAGACCATCACCGCCGCGTTCCAGCGGGTCGCGTTGAGGACCTTGCGCTCGATCTCCTCGTTGCCCGGGAAGAACGGCTCGTCCTTGGTGGCGATGGTGTTGACGTAGTCCGTGCTGCGCATCTCGGGCACGGCGACGCGCTTCTCGCGGGCGCGCTCGATCAGGCGAAGCATCAGGTAGCGGGCACGTTCCCGGCCTCGCTCATCGACGGCTGCGTCGAGCGAGTCGAGCCATTCCTGGGTCTCTTCGGGATCGAAGTCCGGGACCTGGCTGGGAAGGCCGCCAATGATGATCGGGTTGCGATCGGATCCGGAAGCCACGCTATTCCTTCGCTTTTCGGTCGTGCTGTGCACGGACATGGATTCGTGCTCTGCTGCTGTCGCGCCGTTCTCCATCGTGTACCTCGGGTACGGGATACGTCACCTCTACCCAGTGGTAACCATCACCGGGGGAGACGGGCGCTCCGACGGCTCTCGGCGTGCGACGGCCGAATCGCAACCTTACGCCCACGACCGGGGTCGTCTGCGTACGACCGTTCGGCCCCGTGGCGGCGTAAGGTGGCTAGTCACACACGTAAGCCGGACATCTCCGGGCAATCCGGTCGGCCGTGCGGCGTCGCGTGTCGTTCCTCCATGATGGGAGTTGCGGCGACACGTCAACGTTTGGGCGGGATCGCTGGCCGGGTACTTGCGCGATCCGCCCGGCCCGTGTGGACTACGCCCAAGCCCCCGCGTACGCGCGCGGGACGTACAGACTCGAAGAGTGAATGCAAGATGACAGGAGGCAATCCGTGAGCGCGACCGCGGACCACGCGGAGGAGCGGACCAACCCTGCCGCGAGGCTGGGTTTCCAGCCCGAACAGGTGGTCCAGGAGATCGGCTACGACGACGATGTCGACAAGGAGCTCCGCGAGGCCATCGAGGAGATCACCGGCCAGGAGCTCGTCGACGAGGAGTATGACGATGTGGCCGATGCCGTTGTGCTGTGGTTCCGGGAGGACGACGGCGATCTGACGGACGCGCTGGTGGACGCCATCCAGATGATCGACGACGGCGCACCGGTCTGGCTGCTGACGCCCAAGACCGGCCGTGACGGCTATGTCGAGCCGAGCGACATCAACGAGGCCGCGACTACCGCCGGCCTGTCCCAGACCAAGAGTTTCAACGCGGGCAAGGACTGGACGGGCAGCCGTCTGGTCACGCCCAAGGCCGCTCGCAGCGGCAAGCGCTGAAGCCGGCGAATCCACACCCCAGAGCCCCCCTCCGTGCCCTTTCGGAGGGGGGCTCTGCACATAGGGTGGACGCGCACCACATGATCATTCGAGCGTGATCAATTCGAGCGTCCTTCGAACGTGATCTTTCGAACGTGATCTTTCGAACGAGAACGAAGGGATATCCCCATGGCGATAGAGGTCGGCGCGAAGGCCCCCGACTTTCAGCTGAAGAACCAGCACGGCGAGTCGGTCAGGCTCTCCGACTTCCGGGGCGAGAAGAGCGTCGTGCTGCTCTTCTACCCGTTCGCCTTCACCGGCGTGTGCACCGGCGAGCTGTGCGCGCTCCGCGATGAGCTGCCGAAGTTCGTCAACGACGAGGTCCAGCTGCTGGCGGTCTCCAATGACTCGCCCTTCAGCCTGCGCGTCTTCGCCGAGCAGGAGGGTCTCGACTACCCCCTGCTGTCGGACTTCTGGCCGCACGGCGAGACCAGCCGCGCCTACGGCGTCTTCGACGAGGACAAGGGCTGCGCGGTGCGCGGCACCTTCGTGATCGACAAGGAGGGCGTGGTGCGCTGGACGGTCGTCAACGGCCTGCCCGACGCCCGGGACCTGAACGACTACGTCAAGGCCCTCGAAACCCTGTAGCGCCCGGGAACCGCTCACTAGGATCGACGCGTTGATCCTGATGGGAAACCTTTGATGAAGGGGCACGCAGTGCTCCTGACGAACCTTTTTTGGGAGGACTCGTGGGAGTCAGCCTCAGCAAGGGCGGCAACGTCTCGCTGACCAAGGAAGCCCCGAACCTGACCGCGGTCGTCGTAGGTCTGGGCTGGGACGCCCGTACCACCACGGGCACGGACTTCGACCTCGATGCCAGCGCCCTGCTGACCAACACCGAGGGCAAGGTCGCCAACGACCAGAACTTCGTCTTCTTCAACAACCTCAAGAGCCCCGACGGCTCCGTCGAGCACACCGGTGACAACCTCACCGGTGAGGGCGAGGGCGATGACGAGCAGATCAAGGTGAACCTGGCGGGTGTCCCCGCCGATGTCGCCAAGATCGTCTTCCCGGTGTCGATCTACGACGCCGAGACCCGCCAGCAGAGCTTCGGCCAGGTGCGCAACGCCTTCATCCGCGTGGTGAACCAGGCCGACGGCAATGAGCTGGCCCGCTATGACCTCTCCGAGGACGCCTCGACCGAGACCGCCATGGTCTTCGGCGAGCTGTACCGCAACGGCGCGGAGTGGAAGTTCCGCGCCATCGGCCAGGGGTACGCCTCGGGGCTGCGCGGTATCGCGCAGGACTTCGGCGTCAACGTCTGAGCGGGTAGGTCCCGCGACCGCCGCAGGCCGTCGAAAGCCGCCGCAGGCTGTCGAAAACCGGCGGAGGCCGGTCAAGGGCCCGTACGAGGCCGTATCGGGCCCCGCGAGGCCGCGTCCGGCCCGTACGAGGCCATATCCGGCGCCGCATCCCTGGCCCCAGAGGCAGGGGTGCGGCGCCGGACGCGCATCACCCACGCATCACCCCGGGGAGGAACCAGCATCATGGGCGTCACACTCGCCAAGGGGGGCAATGTCTCCCTCTCCAAAGCCGCTCCGAATCTCACGCAGGTGCTCATCGGCCTGGGCTGGGACGCGCGCTCCACCACCGGAGCGCCGTTCGACCTCGACGCCAGCGCGCTGCTGTGCCGGTCGGGGCGGGTGCTCGGCGATGAGTACTTCGTCTTCTACAACAACCTCAAGAGCCCCGAGGGCTCCGTCGAGCACACCGGCGACAACCTCACCGGTGAGGGCGAGGGCGACGATGAATCCCTGCTGATCGATCTGAGCAAGGTCCCGGCCGAGGTCGACAAGATCGTCTTCCCCGTCTCCATCCATGAGGCCGAGGCCAGGCGCCAGACGTTCGGGCAGGTCAGCAATGCCTTCATCCGGGTGGTGAACCAGGCGGACGGCCAGGAGCTGGCCCGCTACGACCTCTCCGAGGACGCCTCCGGCGAGACCGCGATGATCTTCGGTGAGGTCTATCGCTACGGCGGCGAATGGAAGTTCAGGGCCGTGGGGCAGGGGTACGCGTCGGGTCTGCGTGGCATCGCTCTAGACTTCGGAGTCAACGTTTCGTAAAGCCGCGTATCTCGCGCGGGGGAGACCTTACGACGAAGGATTGGGTAGGCAGTGCTCCTGAAAACCTTTGGTTGGTCGTTCGCCGTCACGGCGATCGGTCTGGCCCTGGCCGGCGTCCTCTGGGGGTGGCAGGGGCTCGCCATCGTCGGGATCCTCTCGATCCTGGAGATCTCGCTCTCATTCGACAACGCGGTCATCAACGCAGGCATCCTGCGCAAGATGAACGCCTTCTGGCAGAAGATCTTCCTGACCATCGGCATTCTGATCGCCGTCTTCGGTATGCGTCTGGTCTTCCCGGTGATCATCGTCGCCGTCACGGCGAAGCTGAGCCCCATCGAGGCCGTCAATCTCGCGATCAACGACAAGGACAAGTACGAGCACCTGGTCACGGCGGCGCATCCGGCCATCGCGGCCTTCGGCGGGATGTTCCTGCTGATGATCTTCCTCGACTTCATCTTCGAGGAGCGGGACATCCGGTGGCTGGGGTGGCTGGAGAGGCCGCTCGCCAAGCTGGGCAAGCTGGACACGTTCTCCATCGTCGTCGCCCTGGTCGCGCTGCTGATCGCCGCCACCACCGTGGCCACCGACGTGGCTCATGGCGGCGGTGACAAGAGCGCCACCGTCCTGCTGTCCGGCGTCGCCGGTCTGCTCACGTACCTGATCGTCGGCGGGATCTCCGGCTACTTCGAGGACAAGCTCGAAGAGGACGAGGAGGACGACGAAGAGGCCGAGGGCGACGAGGCCGTGGAGGAGGGCGAGGGCGTGAAGACCGCCGCGAGCCCACAGCGGGGCGGTAATGGCGCCCGTGGTTCCAGCGGCGCCTCCGTGGTCGGCCTCGCCGGTAAGGCCGCGTTCTTCCTCTTCCTCTACCTCGAGGTCATCGACGCGTCCTTCTCCTTCGACGGGGTCATCGGCGCCTTCGCGATCACCAACGACATCTTCGAGATGGCGCTGGGTCTGGGCATCGGCGCCATGTACATCCGGTCGCTGACCGTCTTCCTGGTCCGCAGGGGCACCCTGGACGACTACGTCTACCTGGAGCACGGCGCGCACTACGCGATCGGCGCGCTCGCCGTCATCCTGCTGGTCACGATCAAGTACGAGATCAACGAGGTCATCACCGGCCTGGTGGGCGTGGTGCTGATCGCCGCCTCGTACTGGTCCTCGGTCGTGCGCAACCGCCGGGAGGCGGCCGCCGGGGAGGGCTCGGAGACCAAGACGGAAGTCACCTCCGGAGTCTGACCTCCGGGAGTGTGACGCGGCGGCGTTTGAGGAACGCTCTCAGCGGGGCGGCCGAGGTCTTCGACCTCCCGGCCGCCCCGCGGCAGTTGGGCAGGTTTTCGGGCGGCTTTGAAGCAGCGGAGCCACGAAGGGTGGGGGTGCGCACCATGGCGTTCTGGAGCAACTGGGGACGGTCCGCATGGCGTCAGTTCGACAGCGGTGACGCGTCCGGTGTGGTCGAACTGACCAAGAGGAACGCGACGATCTCACTGACCAAGCAGGGGGCCGCCACCGGCAATCTGCGGATCAACCTCTCCTGGCAGATGCGCACCTCGGACTTCAACAGCAGGGCGGGGCGCGGCTCGCTGCGTCACCCCCTGCGGATGTTCAAGCCCGAGCCGGTGCAGGCCCAGGGGCCCGCGATGGTCAATGTCGACCTCGACCTCGCGGTCATGTACGAGCTGAAGAGCGGCGCCAAGGGCGTGGTGCAGCCACTGGGCGAGTTCTTCGGCAATCTCAACGAACCGCCGTACATCAAGCTCAGCGGGGACGACCGGTTCGGCTCCGGGTCCGGTGAGACGGTCTACGTCAACATGGACCACAAGGACGACATCAAGCGACTGCTCGTCTTCGTCTACATCTACGACGGCACCCCCGCCTTCGACCGCACCCACGGCCTGGTGACGCTCTACCCGAGCAATGGGCCGCGGGTGGAGATCCCGCTCGACGAGCGGGCCCCGCAGGCGCGCTCCTGCGCCGTCGTGCTGATCGAGAACGTCAAGGGCGAGATGACGGTCCGCCGCGAGGTGAAGTACGTCTACGGCTTCCAGGCGGAGCTGGACCGGCTGTACGGATGGGGGCTCCAGTGGGGCCGGGGCTACAAGTCCAAGGTGTGACCCGGGTCCGGGGTGCGGCCCGGGGCCCTGGCGCGGCCCCGGGCCGGGTGTGACCCCGGTCCGGGGTGCGGCAGGCCCGTCCCGCGGCCCCGCCGCCCCTCGTCCGCTATCTGTTCTGGAACTGCGGCCCCTGCGGCGGCAGGACGAAGTGCGGGTCCGGCACCTGGGCCGGGATCGGCGGCGGGGGCGGCGGCACCGGCCCCGTCGGCTGCACCTGCTGCGGATAGCCGTACGCGGGCGGCTGCGGATAGCCGTACGCCGGCTGCGGGGGCGGATAGCCGTAGCCGGGCTGTGCCGGGGGCTGGGCGGGCGGCTGGGGGTAACCGGCGCCCGGGGCCTGCGGGGGCGGTGGCGGCGCCTGCGACGGCATATAGGCGTAGCTGTCGCCCGGCCCGGGGGGCTGCATGGGCTGGGTGCGATGCGGGTCCCAGGGGTCGGGCGCAGGATGCGGATAGCCGTACGCCGGCGGGTGGGCCTGGGTCGGCTCCTCGGACGACTGCGGGGGCGTGGTGCCGGGGGCCGCCGGGGACGCCGCGACAGGCGGTGCGGGGGGTGCGGACGCCGCGGCGGCCATGGGCTCGGGCGCCCCGGTGGCCGGGGGCTCGGGAGCGGATGCGGCCATGGGCTCGGGAGCGGCGGTGGCTCCCGGCGCGTCCGTGGCTCCGCCGCCCTCCGAGCCGCCCTCGTCCTCGCCGTCCTCCACAGAGATCCCGTACTGCGTGGCCAGCCCGACCAGTCCCGACTCATAGCCCTGCCCGAGGGCCCGGAACTTCCAGGAGTCGCCGCGCCGGTAGAGCTCCCCGCAGATCAGCGCGGCCTCCTTACCGGTCTCCGGCAGCACCGCGAAGATCGCGATCGGCTCGGCGTCCGGCCCGTCCGGCGCACCGGGGGAGGCGTCGTACAGCAGCAGGCTCAGGTCCCGTACCTGCCCGAAGGCGCCCCCGTCGGCGGACGCGGCGAGCACCACCCGGCGCACCCCCGGCTCCAGCCCGGAGAACTCGGCCTCGATGGTGTCCGTCAGCGCGTCCTGGAACGGCTTCTTGGGCAGATGCCGGACCAGACCCGAGGGGTGGTTCGGCTGGTTGTAGAAGACGAAGTCCTCGTCCGAGCGCACCCGGTCGTCCGTGCCCAGCAGCAGCGCCGAGGCGTCGACATCGGGTACGTCCGTGCCGGGGGTCCAGCGCAGCACCGCGCGTATGGCTGTGGCCTCCAGCGGGATGTTCGATCCCTTGAGCATCGCCTGCGTCATGGCGGCAATCCTGCCTTCCCGGGGGGTGCCGGGACAACGCAGGGGTGCGGGGCGGGTGGCGGTGCGGAGGTGGTACGGGACGGCAGGGCGGGCATGCCGGACACCGCGTGGACGCACATGGGTTACGTGATTTTCACGCCCTTGGGGAACTTTTGACCCATGGCCACACGTACGATTATCGGCCAACCGCGGGTCGGCGTGACCGAGGCGGCGTACCGGCAGTACGGGGAGTAACATGCGGCATTTCGAACATCTGCCGGGCGAGGTGCGGGCGAGCCTCTTCCACCAGGAGCCCGGTGAATTCGGCGTGGATTCCCCCGCCCGGACGCTGGCCGTCGCGCTCGGCGCGACCCTGTACTGCCCGGCGACCCGGCCCCGGCTCGCCGAGGACATCGTGAAACAGGCAGGTCACGGCGTGGTGTCCATGGTGCTGTGCCTGGAGGACTCCATCGACGACGCCGAGGTGCCGGGGGCGGAGGAGAACCTCGTACGGCAGCTCGCGGAGCTGTCCCGGCTCGGCCCCGGCACCCAGCTGCCGCTGCTCTTCATCCGGGTCCGCACCCCGGAGCAGATCGTGGATCTCATCGACCGGCTCGGAGCGGGCGTACGACTGCTGTCCGGATTCGTACTGCCGAAGTTCACCGAAGAGCGTGGCGGAGCCTTCTTCGAGGCGCTGATGTCGGCCGAAAACGCCCAGGTGACCGAGGCATTGGGCGGTCGGCCGCTCTTCGCCATGCCGGTTCTCGAATCGCCCGAGCTGATGCACCGCGAGACGCGCACCGACACCCTGAGCGGCATCAGCCGGATTGTCGACAAGTACCGGGAGCGGGTGCTGGCGCTGCGCCTCGGGGTCACCGATCTGTGCTCGGCGTACGGGCTGCGCCGGGCGCCGGACATGACCGCCTACGACGTCCAGCTGGTCGCGTCCGTGATCGCGGACGTGGTGAACATGCTGGGCCGGGCCGATGGCACGGGCTTCACGATCACCGGACCTGTGTGGGAGTACTTCACACCCCATGAGCGGATGTTCAAACCGCAGCTGCGGATCAGCCCCTTCAGCAGCGGCCGCGCCGAATCCCTGCGCACCGCGCTGATCGAACACCACATGGACGGGCTGCTCCGCGAGATCGAGCTGGACCGGGCCAACGGCCTCCAGGGCAAGACCTGCATCCACCCCACCCATGTGGCCCCCGTACACGCGCTGTCCGTCGTCAGCCATGAGGAGTTCAGCGACGCGGTGGACATCCTCGAGCCCCAGCGCGGCGGGGGCGGGGTGTTGCGTTCCTCGTACACCAACAAAATGAACGAGGTGAAGCCGCACCGTGCCTGGGCCGAGCGGACCCTGCGCCGCGCGGAGGTCTTCGGGGTGGCCCGGGAGGATGTGAGCTTCGTGGAACTGCTGGCGGCGAGCCTGCGGACGTAGAGCGAACCGGGCCGGGACGGGACGGGACGGGCCCGGGGCGTCCCCGGGCGACTGACGACGGAAACGAGGCGCAGGACGGCGTGAGCGTGGGCAACGTGTGGTCGGGGCAGTGGGTCGCGGACCGGCTGGGAGTACGGCTGGACGGCGATGGCGACGGCCGCTGGGGCGGCGCGGGCGGCTGGGTCGGCGACGGCTGCCAGGGCGCCCTCGGCGGCGACGGCGGCAGCGGTCCGGGTGGCGACGGCGGCAGCGGTGCCAGTGGCGACGGCGGCGGCGGTGCCAGTGGCGACGGTGTCCGGGTCGGCGGCAGCGGCGGCGACGGTGGTCAGGGCGCCCAGCGTGGCGACGGTGCCGGTGGCGGGAACGGCGACGGTGTCCGGGGCGGCGGCGACGACGGCGGCGGCCGTCAGGGCATCCAGGACGGCGGCGACGGCGATGACCGTCAGGGTGTCCAACGCGGCGACGGCGGCGCTGCCCTGCGCGAGTTGCTCGGGCTCGCCCTGCGGCGTAACCCCAAGCGGGCGCATCTGCTGGTCTCCAACGTCCTCGGCAAGCATGTCCCGCAGCGCCCCGCCACGGTCCACGGCGCGGGGGTGCGGCTCGGCCGCCGGGTGCGGGAGCTGCTGGGCGACGAGGCGGCGGCGCGCGCCGTGGTGCTGGGGTACGCGGAGACCGCCACCGGCCTCGGCCACAGCGTCGCGGACGGCCTCGCCCTCGCCCCGTACCTGCACTCCACCCGCCGCCCGGTCCCGGGCGTCGCCACGGTGGGCGGCTTCGAGGAGGAGCACAGCCACGCCACCTCCCATCTGCTGCTCCCCGAGGACCCCGGACTGCTGGCCTCGACCGGCCCCTTGGTGCTCGTGGACGACGAGTTCTCCACGGGCCGTACGGTCCTGAACACCATCGCCGCCCTCCACCGCCGCTTCCCCCGCGACCACTATGTGGTGGTCGCCCTGGTGGACATGCGCTCGCCCGGGGACCGCGCCCGCCTGGACGCCTTCGCGGCCGACCTCGGCGCCCGCGTCGACCTGGTCGCCGCCGCGGCCGGAGCGGTCCACCTCCCCGACGACGTCCTGGAGCGCGGCGCGCGACTGGTGGCCGCGCACGAGGCGGCCGCGGCGGACCAGGAGGGCGCGCCCGGCCCCACGGCACCCCCGGCAGGCGCAGCCCTCCGCGTGGACCTCGGCTGGCCCGAAGGGCTCCCGGACGGCGGCCGTCACGGCTTCACCCCCGCCCACCGCGCCCGCCTGGAAGCGGCCCTCCCCACCATGGCGACCCGCCTCACGGCCGCCCTGACGCAGGGGCCGGACCTGCCCCGCCGCCCCCTGCGCCGCGTCCTGGTCCTCGGGTTCGAGGAGCTGATGTACGCGCCGCTGCGTATCGCGGAGGCGCTCGACGAGGCGCTCGACGGGGTCGAGGTGCGGTATTCGACCACCACCCGCTCGCCCGTGCTCGCCGTGGACGACCCCGGGTACGCCATCCGGACCCGGCTGACCTTCCCCGCGCACGACGGGCCCGCCGACGGCCCCGGTCCCCGCTACGCCTACAACGTGGCGCCCGGCGCCGATCCGGACCGCCGCTTCGACGCCGTCGTCGCCGTTGTCGACTCGACCGCGGACACGCCCGCGCTGCACGCCCCCGACGGGCTGCTCGCCGCGCTGGGCGCGCAGACGGACCGGCTGGTGCTGGCCGCCCTGCCGTCCTACCGCCCCCACACCCCACCCACCCCCCGCTCCGTCCCCGAACGACAGGCCCCGCACATGCACCAACCGTCGTACGAGCCCCTGCGCGGACCGGACTTCTCGTCCTACGCGCCCGAAGAGGTCGGCTGGCTGCTCCAGGACTTCTCCCACGTCACCCTCGAAGCGCCCACCGAGGAGCGGGAGGAGGCGATCCAGAGCGGGGGCGCGCACTACGCCGAGTCGCTGCCCGTGGAGTACCAGCCGAACGAGCGCTACCAGGAGCTCTTCCGGGCAGCCCTGGACGCCTCCGCCGCCCGGATCGCCCGTGCCGTCGGTGCGGTCACCGAGCTCGTGCTCGCGGAGCGCTCCCCACGCCCCGTCCTGGTCTCGCTCGCCCGCGCCGGCACCCCCGTCGGGGTGCTGATGCGCCGCTGGGCGCGCCATGCCCACGGTCTCGACCTCCCGCACTACGCGATCTCCATCGTGCGCGGCCGCGGTATCGACACCGCCGCGCTGCGCTGGCTGGCCGACCACCACGACCCGTCCGACGTCGTCTTTGTCGACGGCTGGACCGGTAAGGGCGCCATCACCCGCGAGCTGTCGGACGCCGTCGCCCCGTACCCGGACTTCGATCCGCGGATCGCGGTGCTCGCCGACCCCGGCCGCTGTGTGGACACCTACGGCACCCGGGACGACTTCCTCGTCCCCTCCGCATGCCTCAACTCGACCGTCTCCGGGCTGATATCGCGCACCGTGCTGCGCGCCGACCTCGTCGGGCCGAACGACTTCCACGGCGCGAAGTACTACCGCGAACTGGCCGGTTCCGATGTCTCCGGGCACTTCCTGGACACCGTCTCGGCCCGCTTCACCGAGGTCGCCGAGGCGGCCGTGGCCGACGCCGGGCGGCTCGCTGCCACCGACCGCACCCCCACCTGGGAGGGGTGGGCGGCGGTCGAGCGGATCAGCCAGGAATACGGCATCCACGACGTCAACCTCGTCAAGCCGGGCGTCGGCGAGACCACCCGGGTGCTGCTGCGCCGCGTCCCGTGGAAGATCCTCGCCCAGCGCGGCGCGGGCGCGGACCTGGACCATGTGCGGCTGCTCGCCGAGCAGCGCGGAGTGCCGGTCGAGGAGATCGACGGGCTTCCGTACACCTGCGTCGGGCTGATCCACCCGCGCTACACCCGGGGCGCCACCGGAGCCGACGGTAAGGCGGTCGGCACGGCGCACACAGCTACCAGTAAGGCGAACACGGCAGACAGCACCGGTAAGGCGAGCACCGCGGACATCGCCGGCAGAGACGAGAGAACGGTGGCGGCACGATGAGCGTTCTGGTGGCAAGCGACCTCGACCGCACCCTGATCTACTCCGCGGCCGCGCTCGGCCTCGAGATGCCGGACGCCGAGGCCCCGCGGCTGCTGTGCGTCGAGACGTACGAGGGCCGGCCGCTTTCGTACATGACGGAGACCGCCGCCGGTCTGCTCGCCGAGCTGGTCCGCACCTCCGTCTTCGTCCCCACGACCACCCGCACCGTCGAGCAGTACCGCCGCATCCGCCTCCCCGGCCCCGACCCCCGCTTCGCGATCTGCGCCAACGGCGGCCAACTGCTGGTCAACGGCGAGCCCGACACCGACTGGCAGCAGCGGGTGCGCACCGCGCTCGCCGACGGATGCGCGCCCCTGGAGGAGGTGCGCGCCCACCTCAGCGCCACCGCCGACCCCGCCTGGCTGCTCAAGGAGCGAGTGGCCGAGGACCTGTTCGCCTATCTCGTGGTCGAACGGGAGCTGCTGCCCGGGAGCTACGTCAAGGAGCTCACCCAGTGGGCCGAGCCGCGCGGCTGGACGGTCTCCCTGCAAGGCCGCAAGATCTACGCCGTGCCCAAGCCGCTCACCAAGAGCGCGGCCGTCGCCGAGATCAAGAGCCGCACCGGGGCGGACGAGGTGCTCGCCGCGGGCGATTCGCTGCTCGACGCCGATCTGCTGCTCGCCGCCGACCGCGCCTGGCGCCCCGGCCACGGCGAACTGGCCGACGTCGGCTGGACGGCACCCCAGCTGACCGTGGTCGAGGAGACGGGCGTCGCGGCCGGCGAGGCCATCGTCCGCGCTCTGGGCGAGCGCTCCTCCGTCACCTGGGCCCGTGCCCGCAGCCAGGTCATCCGCGCCGTCTCCCGCGGCCGGGACTGACCACATCACCCCCGAGCGGGACGGCCGCGCCCATACCGGCCGGAACCGAGATCACGCCGCGGAAGACCGGCACCTCGCGCCCGAAGAAGACCGCCTTGGTGCCGTGCGGCCCGAAGCGGCGCTCGGTCCGGCCGATATCGGCGGGCCGGACCGGCGGCGGCCGTCCGGCGCGTCCACCAGGCCGGTGGCCCGGCCGGTGAGCCGACCGGACGGCGCCGGTCCGGCGGCGGCGGTCGCACTGTGTCCCGCGGCGCCGTCGAGAAGCAGATCAACGCCATCTTCGAGAAGCTCGAACTCCGGGAACCCGGATTGCGGCCGCCGGGTGCTCGCCGTTCCGCGCCATCTGGGAAGCTGAACGCGAGGGGTCGGGGAGCCGAGGAGCCGAAGAGGAGGCCGCGATGGCCGAGAGCAAGAGCACACCGGTGACGGCCGAGCTGTACGACTACGTCCTGCGGCACAATCCGCCGCTCGACCCCGTCCTGCGCGAGCTCGTCGAGGTCACCCACCGCAACCTCCCCCAGCAGGCCGGAATGCAGTCCGCCGAGGAGCAGGCCCCGCTGCTGGCCTTCCTGGTCCGGCTGACCGGCGCCCGCCACGTGGTCGAGGTCGGCACCTTCACCGGCTTCTCCGCGCTGGCCATGGCCCGGGCGCTGCCCGCCGACGGCCGGCTGATCGCCTGCGATGTGTCTGAGGAGTGGACGGCGTACGGGCGGAAGGCGTGGGCCAAGGCGGGCGTCGAGGACCGTATCGACCTGCGGATCGCGCCCGCGCTCGACACCCTGCGCGCGATGCCCGCCGAGCCCCATATCGATCTCGCTTACCTCGACGCGGACAAGCAGAACTACATCCCGTACTGGGAGGAGCTGGTCCCGCGGCTGAACCCCGGCGGTCTGATCGTCGCGGACAACGTGTTCTACCACGGGCAGGTCACGGAGGCGGCGCCGCCGTCCGCGGGCGCCGCGATCCAGGCGTTCAACGACCATGTGGCGGCGGACGCCCGGATGGAGGCGGTCATGCTCACCGTCGCCGACGGCCTGACGCTCGCGCGTCGGCTCGGCCGTGGCGGCGGGCGCGGAGCCTCCGAGGGCTGAGCCGCCGGGCGTGGAGGCATCGGGGGCTGAGCCGCCGGGGACGGACGCGCCGCCAGACCCGGGCCCAGCGCCGGGGGGCCGGCCGCGTCCAGCGGTGGGGCTTCCCGGGCCCGCCGGCGGGTTCGGTCCGTTCGGTCGGCTTGGTCCGTTCGGCCGGTTCGGTTCGTTCGGCCCGCCTGGCCTGCTCGGCAGACTCGATTCGTTCGGCCCGCCTGGCCTCTTCGGCCGGCTCGTTTCGTTCGGCGGGGGGCGGCTGTGCGGCGTGCTCGGCCCCGCCGGGCCGGTCCAGCTCGCCCCACTTACCGGGCGGCCGAGCGGGCCGTTCGCCGGGCTCCTCCCCGGGCCCACGCGGGCTGCCCGGGGCGCCGGGTGCGGTCGCGGCGCCGGGCATGAGCGGGGCGCCCGGTGTGAGCGGGGTGCCGGGCGGGACGGCCGCACCGGCCTGTTCGGCGGCGAACTCACGCGCGGCGATCAGCTCACGCGCGTGGGCGGCCTCGCGCTCGGCCTGCTCGGGGTGGCGGGTCCGCCAGTACGGATTGTCATGCGGTAGCCCGCCGCTGACCCGTCCGTACATCCCGAACCACATCAGCAACAGCCCCACCACAAAGCTGAACAGCACGTTCTGCAACCGGAACGCCAGGAAGTTGAACGAGGTCTCCAGCAGTGCCAGATTGACGAACCCGCTCAGCAGGAAGAGCAGCCCGAGCACGAGGTTGAGCGTGGAGGCGAAGTTGCCGCCGATGAGCATGCCGATGAAGAGCAGCAGCCCGATGGCGATGGAGAGCACGCTCAGCGTGCCGTTGGTGTTCAGTCCGGCGACCGTGGCACCGCCGATGTCGAAGAAGCCGACCCGGTCGATCAGGCCCAGGATGCCGAAGGCGACGAGCACCAGCCCCATGAGCCCGGCGCCGACGCGATAGAACTTGCTGAGCCGGTGATCGATCGGCAGGTGCTCATCGAGGGTGGTGTGCCCGCCGATCCGCTCCGGCCAGTGCCGTGCGACTCCGGCGGGGTGGGGACCGATGGGGGAGGGGCGGCCCGTAGCCATCTGCGGCCTCCTTCTGCTGGCGCCGGACCTCGGCTTCGCGCTCTTCGCGGTCGAGGCCGTACTCGCGGTGGCCACGTCACCGTCGCGTACACGAGGTACACGCGCACATCCGGCGGCGTCGCGTACGTCCGGGGGCGCGGCACGGGTACGTACCTCCCAGCATCCGCCCGCGCCCCCCGAGCCTCAACCTCGGCCCGATCTCGGCCCCATCCCGTCCCGGCCTCAGCCGCAGCAGCCGCCCCCGCAGCAGCCGCCACCGCCACCGTCACCGCCGCCGGACGGGGGCCGGGCGGAGGAGGCGGCGGAGGAAGAGGACGAGGACGAGGCGCTGGTGACGGCCACGGTGGACAGCAGCTTCACCGTGTCGTCGTGCCCGTCCGGGCAGGACGCGGGAGCGGAGGACTCGGCCATAGGCCGACTCAGCTCAAAGGTGGTTCCGCAGGCGCGGCAGCGGTACTCATAGCGAGGCATGGCAGGAGGATAACCACCGAAACGCGGCTCAGCCCCCGGACAGCCCACCCCTGAGCCCTGCGGCCCCCGGACGGGGCCTGAAGGACTGGGGGCTGAGGGACTTCGGGGCCGGGAGCTTCGGGGCCCGGAGCTTCGGGGGCTCAATGCGGCCGGGCTCAACGTGGCCGGGCCAACGCGGCCGGGGCCCAATGCGGCGAGGGCTCAACGTGGCCGGGGCAATGCGGCCGGGCCCACCGTGGCCGGGGCTCAATGTGGTGGGGGCTCAACGCGGCCGGGCCAACGCGGCGAGGACCCAACGCGGCGAGGACCCAACGCGGCCGGGCGGCCCAACGCGGCGGGGGCTCAATGGGGCCCGCCCCGCTCCTCCCGGATCTCCTGGACGACCCGGGCGACGGTCTGCCGCACAGCCTCGGTCTCGGAGAGGAAGTGCCACCAGTCCGGATGCCGCCCCTCGAGCCCCGCGATGGCCCGGTCCAGGCGCTCCACGGCGTCGTCCAGCGGGCGCGCGTGGCGCGGATCGGGGGTGCTGCGCCCGGCCATGGCCAGCCGCTGCGCGTCGCGGATCGCGAACCGGGTGCGCTCGATCTCCTTCTGCTGGTCGTACGACACCTCGTCCAGCCGCCGCAGCCGGTCCCCGGCCGCCGAAACGGCCTCGTCCGTGCTGTTGAGCAGCGCCCGTACGGTGGCCAGCAGCGCGGTGGCGTCCGGCCAGCGCTGCCCCTCGCGCGCCGCCTGCGCCTCCTTGAGCTTCTCCTCGGCCTGTGCCACATCCCGCGCGGCCTGCGCGGGGACCGGCTGGAGATCCTGCCAGCAGGCCGCGCTGTAGCGGCGGCGCAGCTCGCTGAGGACGGGCTCGACCCCGGCGGCCCGGGTGGTGATCGCCTGGGCGCGGGTGCGCAGCGACACCAGCCGCTTGTCGATCTCCGCCGCCCGCTCCGGCAGCCGCTCGGCCTCCCCGCGCACCGCCTCCGCCCTGCGCAGCACATCGTCGGCGCGCCGCAGGGTCTCCTGCACACCGTGCTGCCCGGCCCCCTGGTTGAGCTTGGTCAGCTCGGGCGACAGCGCCGCCAGCCGGGCCGCCAGATCGTCCGCCCGCAGCCCCGAGGCACGCACCGCGTCCAGCGCGTTACTGGCCGCGAGCAGCGCCTGCCGTGCCCGCTCCACCGCCGGCGCCAGCCGCGCCAGCCGCGTCTCGGCCTGCTCGAGCAGCGGCCCGAGCCCTTGCGCGAACCGGTCCAGATCCGCCTTGGTGCGCTCCAGCGCGTCCTTCGCCCTGGTCAGATCGGCGCGGGCGCGGGAGGCCGTGGCCCCGTCCAGATCGTCCCGGTCCAGATCATGGGCGTCCACCGCCGTGATGTAGTCCCGGCTGACCTGGTCGATCCGCTGCCCCAGCGCCGAGAAGTCGGCCGCCGTCCGGCGCGCGGCGGGCGAATCGTCCACGGCGGTGATCGTCTCGATGGAGATCCGCAGATCCCGCTGCGCGGTGTCCAGCTCATAGAACGCCGCCGCCGCGGCGTCCTTGGCCGCCTGCGCCTCCGCCCGCTGACTCTCCCCGCGCCCCCCGAACCACCGCCGCCCCCCGCTTCCACCGGCGAACGACAACGCCCCCACCACCGCCAACAACGGGACCGGCAGCAGCACCAGCCCGAGCACGGAGGGACGCCGCGCACGGCGCACGCGGTCGCCGGCCGGACGGAGTGGACGGTGCGGACGGCGCGATGGACGCGCAGAGTGTCCAGATGTCGCCGCCACTACCCGCTCCCGATGGATCGCCCAGGTCCGAATGTCATTCTCCCACCCGACACTGACGAACACAGTGCTCGGTTCGGTTCGCGATCTGCGGACTTCTCCCACCCGAACCCGACCCCCGACCCCCGACCCCAACCCCGCCCCGTCCCAGGCCCTCCCCACCGACCGCACGATTGCGGCCCCGCCCCGGGAACCCTGTAGGCTGACAGCTCCCCTGGGGCGCATAGCTCAGCGGTAGAGCGCTGCCCTTACAAGGCAGATGTCGGCGGTTCGAACCCGTCTGCGCCCACCAGCGGAAAGACCCCCAGCCGGTCATGGTTGGGGGTCTTTGACATCCACAGATGACATCAACGTCGGCGGCGGCCGAGCATCCGATCCATGTGGGCGATCGCTTCCCGCTTCAGCGCGTCGGGTACGTGGGTGTAGACATCCATCGTGACACTGATCTTGCTGTGACCCAGGATCTCCATCGCGACGCGGGGGTGCACGTTGCCCGTTGCGAGCAGGGTAGCGGCACCGTGGCGAGCGTCGTGCACCCGGATGCGGGGGACACCAGCCTTGGCACTCAGACGGTGGAACGACCGAAGGACGTTGCTCCCCTCGATGGAGCGTCCCGTCCGGGTGGTGAACACGAGGTCCGTCTCGTACCAGTCGGCCCCTGCCTTGACCCGCATGGCGTGCTGCCTCATGCGCTGCCACCGAAGCGGCGCGATGCACAGCACGGGCAGGGGGAGCGTCCTCTTGCGGCGGTTCTTGGTGTCGGCTTCGTAGTTCTCGCCCCGGACTCGCTGACGCTGCTTGCGCACTGTGAGTGTCCGGCCGTCGAAGTCGATGTCCTGCCACCGCAGGCCGACGAGTTCCCCGCGTCGCAGCCCGAGGCCGATAGCCAGCATGAAGGCCGCGTAGAGCGGGTCACGGCGTGCGGTGAGGATGAACGCGAGCGTCTCTTCCAGCGTCCACAACTGGCCCTCGTAGGGGTCCACCTTGGGCGCCTCCACCAGCGTCACCACGTTGCGGGTGATCAGCTCTTCGCGGCACGCCGCCGACAACGCCGACCGCAGTACCTTGTGCGACTCCTTGGCGGTGGCCGACGAGGACGCGGTAGCGATCATCTTCAGGGCCGTCCGCACGTCCCGCACGCTCAGCCGTTCCAGGCTCTTCTTCCCGAGCTGGGGCACCAGATAGCGCCGGACATGGGTCTCATACTTCGCCCAAGTGGTCCGTGAGCGGCGAGGCTTGATGATGTGCTCCAGCCAGTACGGCAGCCACTCACTCAGCTTGGCCGACCGTGTCGGCACAGCGATGCCACTGTCTACCTTGGCCAGCAGCACACGGCGCTTGGCGTCGCACTCGGCCCAGGTCTTGCCGTAGGCGAACTTGCGGGCCCGGGTACCGTCCGGCTGGAGCACGTACACAGCAGCCTGATACCGGCCGTCCTTGCGCTTGGTGATGGTTCCGGCCCCGTTGGGGTTGCGCTTGCGCTGGGCGGCCATCAGGCGGCCTCCCCAAGCCTGTCCGCGATGAAGTCGCGGACGGCGCTAACGGGGATGCGCCGGGCGCGATCGATGGTGATCGAGGGGAGGCGACGGGAGCGGATCAGGTCGTAGACCTTCGAGCGGCCGAGCCGGAGGCGGATCATCACTTCGGGCACGGTGAGCAGGTCTTCGGTGTCGGCGGTCATACGGTGTCCCCCTCCTGGGCTTGTAGGTCACACAGGGCTTGTCGGGCGGTTTCGCGGGCGTCGGCGATGTCGCGGCGGATGTTGGCGGCGAGCCAGGATTCGCCGGGGGTGTGGCCGTGCCCCGCGTAGGCCCAGTGGGCGATGACGAGGGTGGTTGCCTCGGGATGGTCGTCAGGGTCGGGCAGACCGTGTTCGCGTCGTTCTTGGGCGGCGCGGTAGTCGGCGCGGGCCTGTCGGAGTGCTCCGAGGGTGGTGGAGTAGCGGCGGGATTTGGTGGAGAAGTGGCCCCGGAAGCCGAGCATGTGAGCCCATTGCCAGAGCTTGCGGTCGGGGTAGTGCTCGTCCAGGTCCCAGCAGGCGCGGATGAGTCGGCGGGTGTGGTCGGGCAGGTCGGGGAGCTTGTCGAGTTCGGCGAGTTCGCCGATCCGGCGGTCTACGGTGCCGGTGGTCTCGGCCGCTTTGGTGGCGTACTTCGCGACGTAGGAGGCCACGGCCTGTTCGGTCAGCTCACCGGTTCCGAAGGCGCCGATGGGCCGGATGTCGAGCTGCTCGCCCCAGCGCAGCACCCGGCCGGGGATGTCGCTGTCTTCGGTGCCGGGGACGGTCACCTTGGCTCGGGCGGTGGCCGCTCGAAGGGCGTCAGAGAGCAGGTCGAAGGTGGCCCAGGCGGGTGGGGGTGTGTCGGGGCCGTCTGGGCCGTCGAGGCGGATCACGGCGTGGAAGTGGATGGCGCCCCGGCGCTGGTATTCGGCGACTTTGCCGTAGGAGATGCGGAGTTGCTGGCGTAGTTCACGCTGGGTGATGCCGACGCGGGCGGCGAGTTCACGCGGGAGGTAGATGGTCACGTAGCGCCACAGGTCCGAGGCGTGGTTGTTCCACAGGACCGCCGAGGCGTAGTCGTATGTCTGGGGGTTCAGTGGTGTGCCCAGTTCGGGGGCTCCTTCGGGGTGTGGGGTGCCGCAGCGGCAGCGTCCGGAGGTGGGGCGGTTGTGGACGGGGCCGAAGCTGGGTGCGGTGAAGGTGGCGAAGACGCGGGGGTGGTCGCGCACGGTGTCGGGGGTGCCTTTGGCGGTGTCGCCGACGAGTCCGGCGCGGATGAGGTGGTAGGTGTCCCCGGCGTAGGTCCAGGCGCAGGAGGGGCAGCGGGAGGCGCGGCGGTTTCCGCAGGCGACGCGGAGTCGTCCGCCTGGTTCGACGTCGGTGCTGTAGTGGTGCAGGACCGTGCCGGTGGTGGGGTCGAGGGTCTTGGTGGAGCCGGTGAGGTGGATCGGGTCGGCGCAGCCGCCGTTGCGGCGCGTCTGGTCCATCCAGCGGTCAAGGCCCGGGGACCCGGCCACCCGGAAGAGGTCTCCCAGGGTGGTCGGGTCCAGGCCCGCCAGGGTGGCGGATTCGGTCATGAGCGGCCCTGCTCCTTGTGGTGAGCGGGTCCGTGGTTGGCGGTGTAGCCCTCGACCAGGGCGCGCACCTGGGCGTCGCCCGTGGCGGTGGCGGTGGCGCCGCAATGGCAGATAGCCGATCCTCGGGCGGGGGCTGACGGGGAGGGCTTGCTGACGTGCAGGCCCGGGGTGTTCGGGGTGGGGGTCAGGTCAGTCACGGCGGTCACTTCCCGACCGGGGTGGAGTCGGCGACCTGGACGAGGGCGTAGCCGCGCCCGTGGCAGGCCGGGCAGGTGACGCGGATGGTGACGCGGGAGCCGTCGCGGTGGCGGGCACCGGTGGTGACGGCGGCGACGGGGAAGCCGCCACAGGCCGGGCAGGGGCGCGTGTGGGCATGGGTGTGCTGCATGATGGTGGTTCCCTTTCGGGTCCGGTGGATCTGGAAGGTGGTTGAGGCGCCCGGGGCGGCGGTGTTTGGCGACAGGGCCGTCCCGGGGGCTGTTAGCGGCGGCGTCCGCGCCGGGGCTTGGAGTAGCCGGGCGGGATGGCCTCGTACGTGCTCTTGCCGTGCTCGAAGGAGGCGGCGTCGGTGTCGCCGTTGGACTGCTCAGCGAACTGCCGGGCGATCCGGCGCACGGTCTTGCGGTCGCCGTGCCGTTTGGCGTTGGCGTACTCCCGGCCCAGCTCGGCCATGGCGGGGTTGGCCGGGGGCTCTTCCTTCTTGCTGGAGAACAGGTCGCGGATTCCCATGGCTTATCGGCCCTTCTTGGCGAGGCGGATCGTGACGCCCGCGCCGCCCACGGTGGGGACGGCGGCAGCGGCGGCGGCCATGGCCATCTGGAAGGTGATGGCGGCGACGATGATGATGACGACGATGCCGCTGGTGATCGTGATGGTGAGCAGGATCGGTCCGGTGTAGGAGCGGGCGGGGGCCTGGACGACGACCACGTTGCGCGGATCGACGCCGGGCGGGATCAGGTGCGCGGGGCGGTGCCCGGCCCTGAGCTGTGCGTCGGGGTGCCGCATCGGGGGTCACCTCCTTTCTGGTGGTCAGGTGCAGCGGTGGGTGCGGGCGGCGAGTTCGGCGGCGGTGCGGTCGCGGTAGTCAGCCGAGAAGCCACAGCCGGGGGCGGTGCAGGCGGCGGTGTGCTTCACGCGTCCTCGGTGGTCGTTGTAGGTGCCGACCCGGACGGGGCCGATACGGATCACGTCGCGGAAGCGGTGCGGGCGCAGCATCGGTTCAGCTCACCTGGCCGGTGAAGTCGTCGGCGTGGTTGTTGAGCCACTGCCGGATCTCGGACTGTTCGTCGTCGGTGGACTGGTTGATTGCCGCTTCGCCAACGGCCAGGCCATCGACCAGACGGCCCTGACGGGTCAGTTCGGCGGACTGTTCCAACGCGGAGCGGATCGAAGCACGCAAGGCTTTTTCCTTTCGGGTCAGGTGAGTTGAGCGGCGATGGCCTCGGCCATCTGGGGCGGGACGCCCAGGCGGGCGCGCAAGGTGTCGGTGTCGATCGGGGCGCCGGTGGTGGCGCGGTGGGCGTCGGCGATCTTGCGGGCGTGCTCGACCAGGGCCGGGGGCACCTGCATGGCGGGCGCGGGCGCTTTCGGGGCGGGTGCGGGCAGTTCGGGGGCGGGTTCCGGGGTGCGGTCCACCGTGATGTCAGGGGCCGGTTCCGGGGCGGGCGGCACCGCCGTGGGGGCGGGGGCAGGCTCCGGAGTGCCGACGGGTGCGGGGGTGTGGGCCAGGAGGGTGCCGCCGAGGAAGGCCAGTGCGGGCCATCCGGCGACGATGATGCGCAGCACGGCCGGGATGTGGTTCATGTCCAGCAGTCCGGCGGTGGCGATGTTGGCACCGAGAGATGCGGTGAGCGCGATGATGAACCAGAACCAGGCGGCGCTGGCCGAGTCGGCACCAACGGCCCGTAGCGCGCGCATCCGGCGCCATGCGGCGACGAGCAGCAGATCAACCGAGATGGGGTAGGCCCAGGCTTTCCAGCCGTGTTGTCCAGCGGCTTCGGCCAGATCATGCAGGTGAGCGAAGGACAGCGCGCCCGCGATGAGAGCTTGGATCAGTACGGGGTCGGGTCGGAGTGAGCGGGTCATGGTGGTCACCTCCTTTGAGGTGTCGGCCGGGGCCGGGCGAGAGACCGTGGCCTATCGCCCGGCACCAGGGGCGGTACTTCAGGACGAGGCGAGACCGGAACCGAAGCAATCGAGGCAGAGTCCGGTCTGGTGGTGTCCGGTCTTCCGGCCACCACGGCCGACACGGACCTCGGTGGCGGTCTCACCAGATCCCTTGCAGGTGGGGCACTTGGCCGGGGCGGTGGTCTTCTTCGTGGTGCGTCGGGTGGTGGTGGTCTTCCGTGCGGCCATGGCGATCACTCCCGTGTTTCAGGCATGGCGGTGGTAGGGACCCGGCGCGAAGCGGTCGCGCCGACCGTGGTGCGAGGGGTGTTACTCGGTAACGGGCTTGGGCTTGACCAGCGACGGACCCTCGGCCGGGTTGGAGATGGCCGGGGCGATGGGGCGCCATGCGGCGATCGCGGGGACGTCGGGGGTCAGGTGTGCGAACTGGCGGCAGACGGCAGCCACTTCGCTGATGCTGATCTGCGGGGTGCGGATGCGGGACCAGCCGCCGGAGGTGTCACCGGCCACGGCCACGCCGGGGCGGTCCGGCGGGATCGTGGTCGCGACCGACACCGCTTCCGGCGCGATGTCGCCAAGGCCCATCTCTGCTGTCTGCTTGTCGTTGACGCGGTGGACCACACGGCCGGTGAGCTGCGCGCGGAGCATGGTGGCGCCCCTGCCCAGCTCGGAGCCGAAGCGCTGCCCGCAGATCTCCAGGTAGATGCCGACCGCCCGGGAGAGCTGGGCCATGCGGATCAACTGGGTGACCATGCGGTCCCGGCGCTCTTCGTCCTTCTTGGTGGCGACCATGAACAGCTCGGCCACCTCATCGATCAGGACCACGATCGGGACCGGCCGCTTGTCGGCCGGGAGTCCCCAGATGTCGGAGGTGATCTCCGCGTCCGGGGTGCTGGCGGTGAGGCCCTGGTGTTCCTTGAGCAGGTCGAAGCGGTCGTCCATCAAGCCGACCAGGGCATCCACCAGACCCGATGCTTCCTCCGGGTTCGTGGCCAGGGCCGACAGGCGCGGGGCGTACGGGGCCTGTTCGACGCCGCGTTTGCAGTCGATCCCCGCCAGCGCGATCCGGTGTTCGGCCAAGCCCTTGATCAGGTTGCGTTGGTACATGGACTTGCCCGACTGGTTGGCTCCGAGGGTCAGCCCGTGCGGGATGGCCCGGTAGTCCCGGACGAACGCGGTCCCGTCCTCCCGACGCGCCACCGGGATGACCATCGGCCGACGCGATACCCGGCGCGGCATCTTCACCCGGCGCAGCACGTCATACCCGGTCATCCGCAACTCGACCGTGCCGGGCTTGCCCTCCACCACGTGCACAGCGTGGACACCCCAGGCGTGGCGCAGCCGGTTGGAGGCGGCGGCGATGTCGGCCGGTTCCATCCCGGCGGGCAGTCGCAGCGTCACCCGCAGCCCAGTCGAGGTCGAGCGGACGCGGCGGACCTTCGGCGGCACGGGCTGTGCCTCACGGCTGCGGGTGACCGTGCGGGAGAGGAAGGCGCGGAGGCGGGACGGGGCGACCGTCAGGCCACACACGTCCATCGTGGTGCGGTAGGTGAAGGCGAACCGGGTGCGGACGATCGGCATGCCCACGAGTGACCAGTAGACCGCAGGGGCCTTGACACGGGCGTACCCGAGGCCCCCGGCAGTCCCAGCCAGCGGGGTGCCGATCTCCAGCAGCGTCACCAGGTCCGACACGACTCAGACCCCCGCCACGACCGAGGCGGCGCGGAACGCGATGCCGTGACGCTTCTGGCCGTTGATCTCGTTCTCCCAGTCCCGGGCCCTCAGCCCCACCACCGACACCGGGGTACCCGGGGTCAGCCCCTCCGGGATACCCGTCTCGGGCACGGACACCTGGTACAGGTTGCCCTCACCCTCATCGGAGATCAGCAGACCCACGGTCATCATGTTGGCGCCGGTCTCAGCGTCAACGGCGATCTCGCCAGTCTTCTTGTTCTTCATCTTGTGCGTCGGCGCGGTCGCGACGAACACCACGGCGGTCGAAGTGTCGATCTTGAAGGACGGCATTGATGCCACTCCCTTTGCTCGGAGTCGTGTACTAGCTCACGTCGAGTATGCGCGTGCTAGTACACGTGCGTCAAGTCGTTTCGGGGGTAACCTGTATGTGAACTAGCAGACGATGATGGGAGGGAGAGATGGCACCACGAGTACGGCGAGAACCGCCGCCGTTTGTGCAGATCACAGACCACTTTCGGCAGCAGATCAACGACGGGGTGCTAGCCCAAGACGCGAAGCTGCCGCCGATTGCTGAGATCGCCAATGAGTGGGGAGTCGCCACGGCGACCGCCGCGAAGGCGATCAAGCAGCTTCAAGCGGAGGGGTACGTCCGATCCTCCACACAGGGGACGTTCGTGGACCTCGGACAGAGGCAGACCACCGGCCCCGATCGACTCCAGATGCTCCGCGTAGGCGGAAGCGGCTTCCGCCCTGGAGAGCGAGTGGAGATCGTGAGTGCTGGGCTAGTACCTGCACCTACGGAAGTCGCTGACACGCTGGGCATGGAAAGCGGGGCCCAAGTCATCCGCCGACAGCGGAGATACCTGGACGATCAGGGGACCGTTGCCCTGTCAACGTCGTGGCTACCCGGCAACTTCGCTGAGACTGCGCCAGAACTGATCGAGGCGGGGCCGCTACCGAAGATGACGTTCGGTCTGGTGGAGGAGCGCACTGGACGACGCGCCGTGCGGAGGCGGGACCTTGTGGAGCTACGCCCCGTGCCCGAAGACGCGGCCGAGTTGCTCGGTATAGAGGCGGGCACGCAAGCCTTGACGATGAGCAACTTCTACTGGGACCAGCACGGATCGATGACCGAGTACGCCACCGACTTCTTCGGAGTCGGCCGCCAACTGTCGGCGGAGTACGACCTGCCCTGATGGGCTGTTACAGATTTCTCTACCTCATCAAGCCCCCACCCTTCGGGCGGGGGAGGGGGTGGGGAAGACCCTCCGGGGACTCCCGCGTGAACAGGAGGGCCGCTTCTTGCGGAACCAGTCGGACCCTGGTCGGGATGATCGTTGAAAGCCAGGCCAGGACAGTGTGAAAGCGCGAGGACCAACAGGCCCGTCCGTGTGCGAGGGAAGCGCGCGGACGGGCCGTCGCGTTGTCGGCACGGGGCCGCTCCTCGGTCGGCGGGTGCTCTTGCCCCCTGGGCATCCGGCGCGCTGGCCAACGGCCTGACAGCCGCCGCTACGGATCACACCCCACTGGCCCGTCACACGGGCCAGCGCGGGCACGGGGACTCGGGCGCCGCTCCTGCCTCCGGCCCGCTTCGCCCGGCCCCCGGCCCCGCGCCACCTGAAGTCGCCACGGGGTGACCCTCACACTTTGTCCGCCTCAGAACGGCGCCGGACCGAGCAGTCACCCCACCACCTCAGACACCCCACCGACACAGCCGAACCCACCGGCAGCACCCAGCCACGAGAGGCGCAGTCCAGACGCACACAGGCCCGGGAGGCGACACCACGCCCACCGAGAACCCGAAGGCGGCAAGGGGAGGTCGAGGTAAGTGGGTGGTGGGGTGCATGGATGGCTGGGGCGGGCGCTGAGAGAGACTTTAAGGTCTGCTGATCAGCGGGGCCCCTCCGAGAGCAAGAAAGGGGGCCGAGTGACCACAAGAGCGGTGAGGGATTCCATCCCTCTCCATTGGTACAAGTGTAATGGCCCCCTTTCATGCTCTCGCCCCGCAGATCACCAGACCTCAAACTCTCTCCCACCACCCGCGCGGGCAGGCTCCGGCTGACATCCACATCTGACATCAACAAGCACAGATGTCGGCACACAACGGCGACTCAGGGCGACCACGACGACCCCAGACAGGTGCCGCTGAACAGGCGCCGGACGGACCGCGAGCCGAACTTACAAGGCAGATGTCGGCGGTTCGAACCCGTCTGCGCCCACAGCGATTGACCGCAGGTAAGAGGCGGTAGCTGCCCCCCCAACTCGGCTGAGTTGGGGGCAGTCTCATGCTGATCGCCCGCGCGCTCGGCGTAAAGATCGTTGCATTGTTCGGTCGCCTCGTCCTCGACGAGTTCGGCGCGCGACGCGCCGCGCGTAACGTCCATGGTCAGTACGGCTAGAGGTCGATGACGACCTTGCCGTGCACATGTCGGCCGGCTTGCAGCTCGACTGCCGCGCGGATCTGCTCCACCGGGAAGCTCGCCGCAATGGGCACACGGAGTCGGCCCGCCGCGACCAGGCGGGCAATCTCCTCTATGGCGCCGGGGGCGGCGTTGGCGCCGTTTGCCGGTGTGATCCCGTCGACCTGTGCGGCGATGGTGGTGATGCGCTCGTCCGGAACGCCGAGTTCTCGTGCTGCCCGCACCGTGTCCGTCCCGAAGAGGTCGATGGCCGCGGTGACGCCGGTGGGGGCCAGGGCGCGGAGCCGGTCGGCCAGGCCGTCGCCATAGGCGACCGGCTCGGCCCCGAGGGCGCGCAGGGCATCGGCCGATGTCGCCGATCCCGTCCCGATCACTCGGGCGCCCGCGAGCCGAGCGAGCTGGACGGCGAACACGCCGACCCCGCCTCCCGCGCCGCCGATGAGCAGCGTGTCGCCCGGGCCGGGGTTGACGACGGCGAGGGCGGCGGCGGCCGTGCACCCCGCTATGGCAAGGGTGGCGGCGGTGCGGTCGTCGACGCCGTCGGGGGTGTGGTGTGCGTCGCCGCCCGCCGCAATGGTCCCTGCCACGTCGATGACTACGTAGTCGGCGACCGCGCGGGAGAGGGCGCCGCCGAACACTCGGTCGCCGGCCGCGAACTCGGTCACGCCGTTACCGACCTGGTCCACGACCCCGGCATAGTCGGTTCCGAACCCGGACGGCAGGCTCAAGCCGAAGCGGGTGGCGGTGTCCGCGTCAGAGGTCATGAACCAGTCCATCGGGTTCAGTCCAGCCGCGGTGACTCGCACGCGGATCTGCCCCGAGCCGGCCTGCGGCGCGGGTACTTCGCGGATGTTCAGGACCTCAGGACCGCCGAATGACTCGAGCCGGACCGCTCTGCTGGTGGTCGCCGACGTGTTGACGCTCGGTTCTTGCATGCTCACTTGTTTCCCTCAGGGACGAACGAGAGGAGCGAAAGAAAAGTGGACTATGCTCCGTTTACAAGCGACACCCTAGCGCAATCGGAGCGTGATCCGTTTTGGAAGAGTTGCAGACTCGCGAACTTCGAGCGGACGCGACTCGCAACCGCAACCAACTCCTCGAAGTGGCAACCCGCATGTTCGTGTCTGCCGACACCGAGCCGTCGATGCGCGCGATCGCACGCGAAGCCGGGGTCGGCATCGCCACGCTCTACCGGCACTTCCCCAACCGCGAGTCCCTGGTTGACGCGGTCTATCGCGATCAGGTCGCGCGGCTCACCGCCGGTGCCCGCGAACTACTCGCTCAGCTGCCCCCGCCCGCGGCGCTGCGACGCTGGATGGATCTGTTCGGCGAATGGATCGCGACGAAGAACGGCATGCTCGACACGCTGCTCGCGATGATCGAATCGGGCGAGATCGCCCATGCCCGGACCCAGACCGAACTGCTCGCGGCCATCGACGACATCCTCGACGCCGGCCGCGCGACGGGCGAGCTGCGTGCCGATGTCACCGCCGAAGACATCGCTGCCAGCCTCATCGGCATCTTCACTGTGGCCCCCTCGCCCGAGCACGAGGCCAGGGCAAGACGGCTGCTGAATATTCTGATGGACGGCCTCCGACCTACACCCTGAGCCGCTCATCTACGGCGTTCCGGCTACGAGTGCGTGTCCGCCTGCCCCTCGTCTCCGAGACGTTCACATGCGCCGACCGGGAGACGCACGCCAAGTTGGTCCTGGCGGGTCGAGCAGACACCACCGTAGCCATCGCATTGACCATGAATGGGTTCCGCAGCCATGGCGAACACCCAGTCCACGCGCTGCCAGCGCGGCAGCATTCGCTCCAACGGGGTCAGCGCCATCCCAGAGGGAAGATCACGGTCGCCGGCCGCGTCGACCCCGCCACCGGCCGACGCCACAAGTGCCTGCCACTCTCCAACGCCTACCTGCGCAAGCTGCGCGTCCCGGAGGTGTCGATGAGTCGCAGGTCCCAGCCACTTGGGCCTTGCCCGCTGTCGCGCCGGACCAGGATCGGGGTGTGGACGTCGGGGGCTGGGCGGCCGGCCGCTTCCCATTCGGATAGCCACCCGCGCAGCACTGCCAGAGACGGGGAGTCGGAGCAGTCGGCAACGATCATGCCGTCCTGCTGAATCACAGCTGCCGTGGTCGGGGTCGAGTGCCCCAGGGCCCACAGGTCCGGGCTCAGACCAGTCATGGTCACGTACGGGTTGCCCTTGGCCGCGACGAAAGTACGCCAGGATGGCCAGTCCACTTCAGGTCCGTCGTACGGCTCGATGTGCGCGTCTTTCACCAGCCGATCCAGCGTGGCGCGGGCACCGCTGTTCCGCCAATTGTCCTTGCCGCGCCAAGCGACAGAGATCCAGGAAGGCGCGGGTACACGGTTCTCCCAGTCCACCCACCGTCCCGGCAGATCGAGATCCCCCTTCGGCGAGGCGGTCGCCTCGATGTATCCGCCCGTGAAGATCGCCTCAACGTCCGGCTGGCCGTTACGGACCCGGATCCTGGCAACGACTGTCATGTTGGGCACAGCCGCAATCGGCAGCGGAGCCACCACGAGCCCGCCGTCGACCATTTGGCTCACCCATGCCTCAGGCAGTAGTGGTGGCGTGCACCACGCCACCACCCTGTCGAACGGGGCCCGGCTGGGGAAGCCGGCCGTGCCGTCGGCGGTGTAGCAGCGGACGTTGCGCAGGCCCCGATCGTGGTGGATGAGGTTGGCCCAGCGGGTCAGGTAGTGGTCGATGTCGAGGCTGGTCACCTGGCCGGTGGGCCCGACGAGTTGTGCGAGTAGGGCGCCGGAGTAGCCGGACCCGGTGCCGAATTCGGCGACGTTCGTGCCTGATACGAGCCGGGCCAGCGAGTCAGCGCCGCCCAGTTTCTTGCCCGCACGGTTGTCAGTGCCTGGTGCAGCTGCTGGTCGTCGGCGCCGCAGTCACCGATGACCGCCAGTGCCAGCGGGCCGGAGCCTGCCGATCGTACTTGGCCGGTGGCCCAGCCCACGGTCCATGCCGCGGCCAGGCCCGGTACGGGCTTTCTGTTCCTCGGTAGCCGATCGTGTCGGCTCGCTCCGTACCATCCTGTGCTCCACCGCATCAGCAGCCCGCTCTCGTCGCTCTCGTTCTTGGTGGTCGAAACGGAACGGGCGCCGGGCTGCTGGCGGCCGTGCCCCAACACGGTCCTCTCCGAAGCCCCGGCGCCCGTTCAAGTCCGCCTGGGGCCGGGCTGCGGCGCACATCCGCCCGGCCCCAGGCAGCCGATGGATCAGGCGTTCTTGTACTGGGTGTCGTCGGCGGTGTCGAAGTTGTTCGTGCCCAGCGTCACCTTGACGACGTCACCGGCGTCCAGGACGACCGGAGCGGTGTACACGGGAGCGGCGGTCTGCGTGTTCATGATTCCTGCCTTCATGGTGTTCCGTCCCTCGCGCCCGGGAATGGGCGCGCTGTGGACGTCGTACCTCGCCACGCGGCCGGGGTCGGGAAAGCCGTAATGTCCCCGGCCGCTGGCCCTGACAACCAGTCAACTCAGGTTGCGGCTTCGGCGGTACGGTGTCGGGCAGGCAAAGCGGTATATCGGGTATACGGGGCAGGTACTCATGACCAAGTGCACGCCGAATCACCAGCTGAGGAACCTGGTCGCCGAGTCCGGGCTGACGTACGAGGCCCTGGCCAAGGAGGTGCGCGCCGTAGCCGCCGAGTGTGGGGCGGGGAACCGACGAGATCCGGCAGCAGATGCTCTCCCCCGCCAGCCGCGGTGTGCATCTGCTCGGTTGGAAGTCCTACGACGCAGGACAGCAGGGCCTGGCCCAGCGCTATTACCTTCAGTCCTACGCACTCGCCGTCGAGTCCGGTGTTCCCGGGCACGATGGGTTCGTGATGCGCACGATGGCCATGCAAGGGCTCAAGCTGCACCGGCCCGAGCACTGCCAGGCCCTTGCTGAGACCGGGTTGAACCGCGCCAAGGGCAAGGTGGACGTGCAGACCGAATCCCTTTTCCGTGTCGTGCACGCCCACACCCTGGCCAAGTCCGGGCAGAGGCAGGCGGCCGTCGTTGAGGCCGAGCGGGCGCGTACTCTCCTCGCCGCCGACTGTGGGGGCGAGATGCCGTTCTGGGCTCTCGCTTGGGGCCCGCCTGCCGCGTCGGTCTACTCGCGCAACGCGAAGGTCTACGAGACGTTGGGCGATCGAAGGAACGCAGCGGAGCAGTACGCGCGGGCCGCCGCATCCCGCCCGGCAAGCTATGCGCGAATCGTCGCCCTCGACCTGGTGGCGAGCGCGGAGATGCAGCTCAAGGGTGGCAGCATCGAGCAGGCGTGTGCCACCTGGAACAGGGCGATGGACCACATGGACGGTGTGCGGTCCGTCCGTACCCGCAAGGCTGTGACGGGGATGCGCAGTGGGCTCGCTCGCTTCCGCGCCCGCGGTGTGCGCTGTGCGGCTGATCTGGATGAGCGGGCCGTGGAGTTCCTCGCCGCAACCTGATCGCCAGCCAGCCGCCGGAGTGGCGCGACGACAGCAATACGTCAGCCGAACGTTCGTCAAGTCGTGGGAGACGACGTCCTCCCATCTGCGAGCCCACTTCGATCAGCCGCTCGAGTTCTCCCGCTACCCAGCCGCAGAGCGGCTCATCGGGGATGCGGAGCTCAGCCAGGAGCAGCGTGCCGAGACCATGCTGGTTCAAGCAATGGTTACCGGCCCGTGCTCAGTCGAGGCAGAACTCGTTGCCCTCGATGTCCTGCATCACGATGCACGACTCATTGTGGTCATCGGCAAGCAGCAGCCGCACGCGTATCGCGCCGAGCGCGACCAGTCGTGCGCACTCGGCTTCGAGCGTGGCGAGGCGCTGTTCCCCCACGAGCCCGGTGCCGACTCGTACGTCAAGATGCAGCCGATTCTTGACGACCTTGCCTTCGGGGACGCGCTGAAAGTACAGTCGCGGGCCCACGCCTGAGGGATCACCGCAGGCGAACGCCGAACCCTGCCGCTCAGGCGGCAGAGATCGATCGAAATCGTCCCATGTAGCGAACCCCTCCGGTGGCGGCGGTACGGCGTACCCCAACACCTCGCACCAAAAGCGAGCGACGCGCTCGGGTTCCGCGCAGTCGAAAGTGACCTGGAACTGCTTGATCGATGACATCGGCGCACCGTAGCAGGGGAACTCCGTTGTTCATTTTCCGGTGAGGAACATTGGCCCGTCGGCGCCTCGCCTCGGTTCACGACGCCCGCATGCCGCCGTCGACGGAGAGGACCACTCCGGTGACGTAGGAGGCGCGGTCGCTCAGTAGCCAGGCGGCGGCCTCGGCGACTTCCTCGGGCTGGGCCGCGCGGCGCAGTGGGGTGCGCGCGTTGAGTTGGTCGACGATGCCAGGCGACTCCGCTTCCCAGTGGCGCATCATCTCGGTCAGCGTGGTGCCGGGGGCGATGGCGTTGACGCGGATGCCCTCCGGGCCGTAGGCGACGGCGGCCGACTCGGTGAGGCTGTGGACACCTCGCTTCATCGCGCTGTACGCGGGCAGTACGGGGTTGCCCTTCCAGCCGCCGACGGACGAGGTGTTGACGATGGCGCCCGTGCCGGCGGTCGCCCTGATCGCGGCGATCTGAGCGGCCAGGGCCAGCCAGACGCCCTTGAGGTTGACGCCGTACTGCTCGTCGAAGTCCGCCTCCGGCACCTGGTCCATCGGGCCGGGCCGCCGCGTGCCGATCGCCCCGTTGTTGAAGGCGACGTCGAGTCGGCCGTACGCCTCCACCGTGCGGTCGACGGCGGCGCGCACGCTGGTCGCGTCGGCCAGGTCGCACACCGCGTACTCCGCGGTGCCGCCCGCCGCCCGGATCTGTTCGGTCACCGCTTCGAGCTGGTCCTCGGTACGGGCCGCGAGCAGTACCCGGGCGCCTTCCCGGGCGAAGAGGCGCGCCGCGGCGGCGCCGATGCCGCGGCCGGCTCCGCTGATGAAGGCGACCTTGCCCGCCAGCAGACCCGGAGCGGCGGGGGCGGAGGTGTCGGTGGTGTGGGTGTTGTCCATGCCGATGAGCCTGGGCCCGGCCGCGTACCTGCATCCAGGCACCGGCGGTACCTGGATCGGCTTCGTCGGCCCGCTGACACTGGGGGACATGGACAGGCGAGAGCTGGCCGGTTTCCTGCGCAGCAGGCGCGAGCGGATCACCCCCGCCGATGTGGGGCTGCCCGCCGGGCCGAGGCGCCGTACCCCGGGGCTGCGGCGCGAGGAGGTGGCGCAGCTGGCGTTCATCTCCACCGAGTACTACACGCGGCTCGAGCAGGCCCGCGGCCCGCGCCCCTCGCGCGAGGTGCTGGCCGGACTGACCCGTGCCCTGCGCCTGTCGGACGCCGAGCGCGCCCATCTGCACTACCTCGCCGGTGCCCCGCCCGCCCCACCGCCAGGGCCCTCCCGCGAGGTGCGCCCGAGCATCCTGGACCTGCTGCGGCGGTTACCGCACGCCGCGGCGCTCGTACTGTCCGCGGCCTATGAGGTGATCGCGCACAACGACCTGGCGGCCGCCCTCCTGGAGGACTTCTCCGCCCTGCCCCGGCACGAGCGCAACTTCCTGCGCCGCACGTTCCTCGATTCTTCGGCGGGGGAGCGGCAGTGGTACAGCCGTTCCGGTATGGAGATCTTCGGCCGCACCGCGGCCCGGCACCTGCGGGCCGCCGCTGCCCGGTACCCCGACGACCCCGAAGTCGCCGCGCTGGTGAAGGACCTGCTCGCCGGCAGCGCGGAGTTCGCCCGGCTGTGGGCCGCCTACGACATGTCGGTGGAACCCGCCCCGCAGAAGACCTTTCGGCACCCCCTGATCGGTCCCATCACGCTCAACTGCGATGTCCTGGACATCGCCGACCGGGATCAGCGGGTCGTGATCTACACGGCCGATCCCGGCTCCCCGGCGGAGGAGGCTCTGCGGCTGCTGTCGGTGATCGGCATACAGCGCCTGGACGTACCCGGCTGACCGCGGCTCAAAGGCTCGATATGCCATGGATGACCGCCGGCTCCGGACTCAGGTGGGCGAGCAGCGCCTCTACGAGCGCTTCCAGGGCCGCGACGGTGGCCGGTTCGGTGAACCGGCCGTCCTCGGCGGCGATCGCGTCGGCGCGTGCGAGGGCGATTTGTGGCGCGGCGATGAGCACCGCGCCCGAGCGCTCCAGCACCGTCCGCAGTCCCGACTGGGCCTCCATCGCGCCGCGGGCACTCGTACTCGCGCTGAGCATGGCGACCGGCTTGTCCGTCAGGGCGCTGTCCCCCCAGGGCCGGGAGAGCCAGTCCAGCGCGTTCTTCAGCACCCCGGACACCAGCCCGTTGTAGGACGGTGTGGAGATCAGGACGGCGTCGGAGGCCGTCACCAGGTGGCGTGCGGCATGTACGGCCTCGTGTCGCTTGCCGCTCTCGTCATCGCTCTGGTGGTAGTAGGGCAGTTCCTCGATGGCGAGCCGTACGGCCGCCGCCGGTTCGGGGCGACCGGTGAGCATTCGTTCGATGGTCGCGATCGCCATGGTGTTGAGCGAGTCGTGACGAAGGCTGCCCGAAATGAGAACGATCCTGGTCATGCTGCTCTCTCCTTGGTTTTCCGGGAGTACGGCGAGCAGGGGTCCTCTCCATCATGCAACGCCGACTCACTCATTGTTGACACCGGCCGTGTAAATAAAACAGGAAACATACTTCACCCGGAATCGGTCGCTCTGCCACAAATGCAGTGAGAAGGGCGCCGGGATTCGTCGAGGGTGATGGGGGTTCGGCCGTGATTCGCGGAGAACTCCCTGGTGAGAGCGGTGGTATGGAACTGGTACCGATAAGGAATCGGACTGGTAGCCCCGGTGGGCAATCTAGTCCCTGCCTGAAGTTCGCGGCGTCACAACGCGTTTTGTTTCGCCGTTGGGCTCCGGGCGTGCAACCCGCCCCATCCGTTTTCACGGAATGTTCGTGGGTGACGATCCGTAACCCGGATCAAGCCCTGGTGTGTGGGTTCACAAAAGCGCCCCTCGATTCGGCGAAGGAGGTGAATTCAGATGACCAAGCTCGTCCGCCGCGTGACTCGCGCCGCCATCTGAAGAAGGGATCCGGTTCCACCGGACCCGTACTGCGGGAACAGGACACGCCGCCGACAGCCAGGCTGCTCGGCCACGTGATTGACCCGCCCTGAGCCCTGACGCACCTTGTCGAGGGTCTTGCCCCCGGGGGGAGGTCACCTCCCCCCGGGGGCGCATCGCATCGTAGCCGTCCAGACAGGGAGGAGTCCGGTCTCATGGGCGCGCTTGAACGGATCACCCGCATCGTCAGTCAACCCGGACACGGACTGTTGGCCTGTGACGTCCGGGGTGGGCTGCACTGGCTCGACCGCAACCTCAACATCCGCGTCTCGTCCCCCCTCCCGGCGACTGCCCAGGCCCCCTCCGGGGACCCCGTCTACGCGGTGAAGGTCGTCGGCGACTGGATCATCACCCGGGACAAGGCCGGCAACATCTGCCGCTGGGACACCGAGACGCTCCGTCTGAGCGATCGGCTCGATGCGGCGTCCACCGCCAACACCGAACATCTGCTGGAGGGCGAGCAGCCGTCGCCCACCATGCTGCGCGGCATCGGCGTGTGGCAGGGCAAGGCGTACCTCAACAACGGGTACTTCCAGGTCGTCGTCCTGGACGTCGAGTCGTTCACCGTCGACCGCATCTCCCTGTGGCCGCACGGCTACGACATGCTGGAGTGGTTCTGCACGGACGCGCCCGGTGTGCACGCGGTCTCCGACCGCAGCGGCCATATCCATCTCGGCTCCCTGCCCGACCTGGACTTCCCAACGGTGGTGCAGGTCGACACCTCCAATGTGCACCGCGTGGTCTACGACGAGCGCCACGACAGGTACTGGGCCATCTGCGACGCGGGGCTCGGCCCCACGCGCAACATCAGCAACGGCGTGGTCACCCTGGGCCTGGACGGCGAGATCGACCAGCGCATGGACATCGCGCGCAACGACGTGGAAGGTCTCGTCTTCTCGCCCGACTTCTCCCGGGCCTACATCGGCGGCTTCGACGGGGAACTGGTCGTCTTCGACAACTCCACGCCGCGACTGAGGATCGAACAGCGCATCCGCGGCTTCAGCCACCAGATCATCGATGTCACCGTCGACGAGGACGGCAGGATCTACACCCTCACCCAGGACGGTGAGGTGACGGCCCTCTCCCCGCAGGGCAAGGTCCTCACCCGGCTCGGCCATCCCCGCCAGTGCGTATGGGACATCCAGCCGCACCCGGCGGAGCCCGGGGCGCTCGTCGTGGCCACCGACGACGGTGCCTTCGAGGCCCGTATGCGCACCTCGCCCGCGGGCCACGCCTCGCTCGAGGTGACGGGCCGCCACCGCACCGGGCTCGGTTTCTCCCGCCGGATCCGCGCCGCCTCCGACGACCTGGTGGGGGCGTTCTGGCCATCGCGACTGCGCCGGTTCACCACCGCGGACACCACGGTGTGGGAGGCACAGCTTCCCGGCATCATCCACACCGTGGCCGTGTCGCCGGACGGCGGCCGGGTGCTGGCCGCCTGCAACGCCGGCGGATACGAGTTCGACGCCGCGACCGGCGAGCCGACCTGGCAGGTCGAGGACCTGCCCGCCAGCGCGTGGGCCTGCGCCTACCTGGACGACGGCCGCCGGCTGCTGGCCACGCGCAACGGACAGCTCACCGCCTACGGTGACCAGGCCGAACCATCCTGGTACGCCGAGCTGAACAGCTACCCCAAGCGGCTCATCACCGACGGCGACCGGGTGCGGATCACCGGGGGCGGCGGCGTCAAGGAGATCGTGGTGGGCGAGGACAAGCCCACCCGCCAGTTCACCGAACTGCTCGACAACACCGCCGAGAACTGCGCCCTGATCGACGGGGTGCTCTGCGTCGTCACGTACGGCATGCAGGTCGCCGCGTTCGACTACGACACCGCCGAACTGCTCGACTTCCACGAGGACTTGCCCGACTTCGGCAAGGGCATGGCCGCACTGCACGGCCCGGACGGCCGTGCGTATGTCGTGGTCGGTGGCCGCGGCGGATTCCTGCGGCTGTATCTGATGGAGCGCACGGGCCGTGGCCGAGTCCTCACTCCGCTGCGCGACCTGTGGCTGCCGCTCTCGGACCGGCCGGTGTCCTCCGCCGGTACGACCGGTTCGGCGGGTGCCACCGGTTCGGCGGGAGCCGCCGGTGCCGCCGGTGCCGCCGGTTCCGCCGGTGCCACCGGTGAGGAGGCCGCCGTACGATGACCGACGCAGGGACCGCGGAGGAAGCGGGCTCCGTGACACCGGACGGAGCGGGCGCGCACGCGGCCGACGAGTCCGTGGAACCCAACCCGCTCGCCGACCGCAGGTTCCTCGTCTTCGCCGCGGGCAACGCGGCCAACAACGTCGGCGAAGCCCTGTACGCCACGGCCCTGCCCCTGCTGGCCTACCAACTCACCGATTCCTTGGTGGTGATGGCCTGGCTGGCCGCCGCCGTCCCCGTGAGCGACCTGTTCGCCCCCGCCCTCGGGGCGTGGGCGGACCGGCGGGGCGTGCGCGGCCTGATCGTCCAGGGCCTGCTGGCGCAGGCCGGCGCGGCGCTCGCCATGAACCTGCTGCTGCTCGGCGGTCATTCGGCACCGTGGCTGCTGTTCCTGTGCGCGGTGGTGCTGGAGACCGGGGGGCTGGCCTACCGCACCGGCTGGATGACCGGGGTCCCCGCCCAGTTCCCCGACTGTCCCGTACGGGCCAGAGGCACGCTCAACAGCCTCTTCCTGGCGACCACTCTGGCGGGCCCGCTGCTCGTGGCCGCGCTGCTGCCCTGGGTGGGGTACCAAGGGCTGCTGTGGCTCAACCTGCCCACGTTCTTCGCCCCGCTGGTGGTCTGGGCCGTGGGGGTCAGGCCCGCACGCTCCGCCCCCGCGTCCCCGCACAAAACCGCCCCCGTATCCCCGGACGAAACCGCTCCCGTATCCCCGGACGAAACCGCTCCCGTATCCCCGGACAAGACCGCCCCCGCGCCCTCGCACGAAGGCGGCCGGACCGAGGGCGGGCCCCGGCGTACGGCACCGCGGTGGGTGAAGCGGCGGGCGGCCGGGGCCCAGGCGCGGGCCGGGGCCGAGGCGCCACCGTCACGTATCCGCGACGGCTGGGACGCCATCAGGCAGGACAAGCGCATCAGCGTCATGCTCGTGGCGGACATGGTGCTCAGCGCGGTGTGCGGCACCGGGCTGACCTCGCTCATCGTCTACCACCTGCGGCATGGGTGGGCCCTTTCGGGCCAGCAGGCCGGCCTCGCGATCGCGGGGATGAACGTGGCGTCATTGGTCGGCAACCTGCTGGTCTCCCAGCGCCGCCGACTGCGGCCATGGACACCGATGACGCTCGGTGTGGCCGCGCGGTCCGTCGCGCTGATTCTGATGATCGTGCCGATATGGCCTGTCTTCATGTTCGCGGTCGTGCTCGGGGCCCTGGGACAGGGCGCCGTGATGGCGACGGTGGTCATGGCACGCGTCCGGTACCTCCCGCCCGGTGTCCTGGGCCGTGCTTCCGGTCTCATCTGGCTCCTGACCGGCGGTGCGGCCCTGCTGTCCCCCGTGTTCGTGTCCGCACTTGACGATGTCGTGGGCACGCCCCCCACCTTCCTGGTGCTCGGGATCGCCACTACGACGGTGCTGCTGCACCTTCGACTCACGCGTGCCGCGTGGCGGCCCGTGCCGAGGCCGCAAGAACCGGCAAGGAGGACGAACGAACCATGATCGAGCCACGCGACGACGCCCATCCGCAGGCCGAGGCCGAGCCGTCTGTGAGCCTGCTGGACGGCGACACCGGCGCGCTGCCCGCCGCACGGATCCGCCGCAAGGTGCGCATCCCGCTGCACCACGGCTCGGCGGAACCCATCGCAGCCGACGTGATGACCTTCGGCGGGCTCCTGGACGGACGCGAGCACCTCGCGCTGCGGCTCGGGCCCAGGCACCCCGAAGTGCCCCTGGTACGGGTCCACTCGGAGTGCCTCACCGGTGAGGTGCTCGGTTCGGCGCGCTGCGACTGCGGGCCGCAGCTGCGGGAGGCGATGCGCCTGATCAATACCGCCGGTGGCACCCTGCTGTACCTGCGGCAGGAGGGCCGCGGCATCGGTCTGTACAACAAGCTGGACGCCTACAGCCTCCAGGACCAGGGCCTGGACACCTTCAGCGCCAACCGGGCGCTCGGCCTCGACGACGACCTGCGGGACTACGGGGTGGCCGCGCAGATGCTGCGAGCGCTCGGCGAGGTCGAGATCGACCTGCTCACCAACAACCCCGACAAGCGCGAACAACTGCGCCACTACGGCATCGCGGTGCGGCACACCGTGTCCACCGGCGTGTACGCCAACCCCCACAACAGGGGGTATCTGACCGCGAAGGTCGCCCGCACCGCGCACACCATTCGGCTCGAGGAGTCAGCATGATCCGTCATCTCGGACCCATCAGCGGCGTGGCCGCCCACGGTGGGAACCTCATCGCCACCGCGGGCTACGACAACCAGGTCATCCTCTGGGACGCCGCGACCCGCACCTCGATCAGCCGCGTCCACCACGACCACCTCGCCAACCAGGCCGCCTTCAGCCCGGACGGGCGCCATCTGGTGACCTCGTCGAGCGACTACACGGCACGGCTGTGGTCCGTGCCCGACCTCAAGCTCATCGCCGTCCTCAGCGACCACAAGGACGACGTGGAGATGTCGGCCTTCCACCCCACCCTCGAACTGGTCGCCACCGCCTCCCGCGACCACGGAGTGCGGGTGTTCGACTTCTCCGGCAGGCTGACGGCCTCCTTCGAGGGGCACACCGCCGACGTGATCTCCGTCGCCTGGGCGGGGGACAGCAGGGAACTGCTGACCTCGAGCGACGACGGGACCGTCAAGCGCTGGTCGCTCGATGCCGGCGGACTCGTCTCCGAGGTCGACCTGGGCGGGGCGGAGACCGACACCATCGCCATCACCCCGACCGGCACCGTGTACGCAGGCAACGACGATGGCGAGATCGTCATCATCGCCGACGGGACCGCCAACGCCACCCCCGCGCACGAGGCGGGGATCAAGCGCCTCGTGCACAACGCCTCGTCGCGGTCGCTGGTCAGCCTCAGCTACGACAGGACGCTGCGGGTCTGGGACACCTCGGGCCCCGGGGGCGAGCTCAACCTCCTGCACACCAGCGAGTATCCGGCCGAGGTGTGGGCCCGCTCCTGTGACTTCCTGGACGACACCACACTCGTCTTCGCCACGTTCGGCTCCACCTACGCCACCTACCACCTCACCGATCAGCGGTGGGACCTGTCCGGCGTCATGCCCACCGCCTGTGTCAACTCCGTGGTCGCCGATGCGGCGGGGCGCGTGTGGACGGTCGGTGACGCGGGGATCGTGTGGCGGGACGGCGCAGAGGTCTCGCGCCCCGGCAGCCTGTGCAACTTCCTCGTCGAGGCCGGTGGTCGGATGCTGACGGGCGGTCAGCTCGGCCAGGTGTTCGACGCGGCCGACGGCCATGTCATCCATCAGCACAGGTCGCCGCTGAACTGCGGTGCCGCCTTCACCAGGGACGGCAGGCCGCACGTGGTGATCGGCGCCTACACGGGCGAGGGTCTGGTCTTCCAGCTCACCGAGGGGGGAACCTTCGAGCTCGTCGCCACGCTGCCGCTGCACACCAACGCGGTCAAGGGCGTCGCCGTCTCCGGGAACACCCTGTTCGCGGTGTGCGCGGACACCTCGGTCTCCTGGTTCTCGCTGGACACCCTGACCGAGACCGGCCGCCTGGACGACGCCCACCGGCGGATCGCCAACGGCTGTGCGGCCCTGCCCGGCGGCGTGTTCGTCAGCGTTTCCCGCGACCTGACGCTGCGCACCTGGCAGCAGGAGAAGTGCGACACCATTCCCACGCCCCACGACCACTCGGTCAAGTGCGTCGCGGCATCTCCCGACGGCCGTCTCGTCGCGACGGGCTCGTACGCGGGCGCCATCGCCGTCCACGACCTCCGCACCGGCGCGTGGCCGTTCATCGGCCGCCCGACGACAGCGGGCATCTCCTCCCTCCACTGGGACGCGGTGGGAGCCCGCTTCCTCGCCTCGTCGTACGACGGATCCGTCCACCCCGTCGACCTCGCACCGGTCGGGGCGGCCGGATGAGCACCACCGTATCCGTCGTCAATCCGAACGACCTCTCCGACCGGGCCGCCATGGGACTGCCCGACTCCTTCGTGGACCGCACCGACCACGCGGGACTCACCGCCCACACACGCCGTCTGGCGTGTGAATCGCCGACGACACTGGTACGTCTCGTCCAGGACCCGGCCCGGACCCCGACGAGCCGGCTCACCGCGGGCAGACTGCTCGGCCTGCTCGGGGATCCGCGTATCGACACCTTCGACCCGGCCATGGTCGACGTACCGGCGGCCCGCGTATGGCTCGGACTCGACTTGGCGGACGTCGACGCGGTCGTGCGGAAATGGGGCCACGTCGGTGTGGTGCGCGATTGGATCGAGAAGGAGACCCCCAGGTACGAGGCGGACATCGGCGCGTTCCGCATCGCCCGCTATCCCGTGACCAACCAGGAGTACCGGGACTTCCTCGGCGAGAACCCGGACGCCTCGCTCCCCACGTCATGGACGTTCGGGGTGTATCCGGCCCACCTGTCCAACCACCCGGTGTGGACCGTCGCACCCCGGGACGCCGACGCCTACGCCGCCTGGCTCGCGCGCCGCACCGGCAGGGCGTTCCGGCTGCCCACGGAAGCGGAGTGGGAGTACGCGGCGAGCGGTGGTGACGGCCGTGACCACCCCTGGGGCGACGCACCGAACGAGGACCATGCCAACACCGTGGAGACGGGGCCGCTGTCCACCACACCCGTGGGGATGTATCCCGCGGGGCGCGGGCCGTTCGGCGCCGACGACATGGCGGGCAACGTGGAGGAGTACGTGGCCGACGACTACCGGCCCTACCCCGGTGGCCGGTCCATCGACGACGACCTCGGCAGCGGTGTGGACACCTACCGGGTCAGCAGGGGCGGCAGCCACACCCGCTATGACGACCTCGCCCGCTGCACCCGCAGACACGGCTATCACCACCGGCTCATCTACGCCATGGGCTTCCGGCTGGCCGAGACGCCGGACACCGGCGACACGGTGCGATGACGCGGATGCCGGAAGCACCGTGGGACGCGGGCCGCTCCGACCGTTCCTCCGAAGGTATGGATCATGGAGATCGACTACTGGAACCCCAATGTGCACTACCACCCGTGGATCCTCGACAGCATCGGCGACCACCCCCGTGAAGCACTCGACATCGGCTGCGGCGACGGTCGCCTGGTCCGGGCCCTGGCAGATCGGGTGCGGCATGTCACCGGCCTCGACTCATCGGCCGCCATGGTCGAGCACGCACGCTCCGCCAACCGGGACATCGCGAACGCCGACTTCGTGGAGGGCGACGTCTTCGACCTGGCCGGCACGGCCCTGCCGCATGAGCACTACGACGTGATCACCATGGTCGCCGTCGCCCACCACCTGGGTACGGACCGCGCGATCCGGACGGCCGCCTCGCTCCTGGCGCCCGGTGGGCGGCTCGTCGTGGTCGGCCTGGCCGCGCCCCGCTCCGCCGTCGACTGGCTGGCGCTCGTTCCCGCTCTCCTCGCCATCCGCCGCGAGGCCAAGCGGCACGGCGGGAAGCGCGCACAGGACGGCCTTCCCGTGGCCGAGCCCGATATGACCTGGTCCCAGGTCCGCCACACCGCTCACCTTCTGCTCCCGGGCTCGCGATGGCGCCGCCGTCTCATGTGGCGCTACTCGCTGCTGTGGGAGAAGCCCGGAGCCCCCGCTCGTAGGCACACCGCCCCGGACTTCTGACACCTCAGCTCCCCGTCAGCCGCCCATCAGCCGCCCTTTACCGCCCGTCCTGGCCGAGCGGGCGACGCACTGTCGGCCGAAGGGTTCTGCGCCTGTTGGCAGAGGGCCATGGCTCTGCTGAGCTTGGCCGCGTGATGGCTCAGACCCCACTGGCGGGCCTGGCTGATGATGGCGAGGATGTTGCTCCGCTCGCGGTCCAACCACCGCAGGGCGTGGTCCGGGCCGCCGTGCGGCGGCGACGCGCTGCCGTTGCCGATCGACCAGGCCGGGCGGTAACGCACCTGGCCGGTCAGCAACACATCACAGGCACTCTCCACGCGTGTCACGGTCTGGGCGGCCAACCGCCCGACGGCCTCGGTCTCCTCGGCGGAGTTCGGGGCGGGCAGGGAGCGGGCGAAACTGTGGACGAGGCTATGGAAGGAGTACCTGCCGAACTCGAACTGCTGAAGAAGGTTCACATCCAGCAGGTACTCCAGGATCCGCTCCGCGCTGTCCGGACCCGTGCCCAGCAGGGCGGCGGCCGCGGACACGTCGAAATCGGCGCCCGGGTGCAGAGTCAGCAGCCGGAAGGCGTCCTGATGGGCCGGCTCCATCACCCGGTAGGACGTGCGCAGAACCCCGGCGACGCTACGGTCGCCCGACTCCAACTCCCTCAGGGCGTGGGTGTCGTCTTCGAGCCGGTCCGTCAGATGACGCACGCTCCAGTGCGGCCGCTTGCGCAATCGGGCCGCGCAGATCCGCAGCGCCAGCGGAAGGCCCCCACAGAGGCTGACCAGGCGGGCGGTCGCCTTCGGTTCCGCGGCCACCCGCTCGTGGCCCAGGAGCCGGCGCATCAGCTCCACACCGTCCTCCTCGCCCAGCACGGCGAGCGAGAGCTCCTCGGCACCTTCCAGCTCCGGCAGCCGGACGCGGCTGGTGATGAGCACGAGACTTCCCGCCGCGGTGGGCAACAGCGGTCTCACCTGGGCGACATCCCACGCATCGTCCAGGATCAGCAGTATCCGCCGTTTCGCACTGGTCATCCGCCACTTGGTCAGACGGCAGTCGTTGTCATCGGCGACGCATTCGTCCGCCACTCCCAGGGCCCGCAGCAGATCGCCGAGACCCCGCTCGGGGGAGAGCGGTTCCTCTGCCGAGGCGAAGCCGCGCAGGTCGAGATAGAGCTGGCCGTCCGGGTAGTCGCCCGCCAGCCGATGTGCGACATGCATGGCGAGGGCCGTCTTGCCGCTTCCCCCCATTCCCTCGACGACCACGATCCGGGGGCCCGTCTGCTCGGCCACGGGGTGCGCCATCGTCGTCAGCCGGCGTAACTCGTCCTGGCGTCCGGTGAAATCGGCGAGGTCGCGCGGGATCGAGCGTGGAGCGGCCACGATCGAAGGCTCTTCTGCGGGAGGCTTCTGGTCCCGGCCCGCGGTCAGCCAGGCTTCGCCGCGCAGGATCGCCTCGTGCAGCTCCGTCAGCTCGGGGCTGGGGTCGATGCCCAGCTCCCCCGCCAGCAGTGACCGTATCCTGGCGTATTCCTCCACCGCCTCGGCCTGCCGGCCCGCCCGGTACAGGGCGAGCATGAGTTGACGCATCAGGGTTTCCCGGAAGGGGTGGGCGACGACGGACTCCCGGAGGTCGGCGATGAGTTCGCTCGTCTCACCCAGGTCCAGCCGTAGGTCGAAGCAGTGCTCGATCGCGGCGATATGACGTTCTTCCCAGGCGGGCCGCAGGGTGTCGATCAACGGTCCGCCCGCTCCGACGAGTATGGAACCGCGCCACAGCCCCAATGCGGCAGTCAAATCGGCGACCGCGTCCTTGAGGCGCCCCTCCGCGTGGGCGGCCTGCGCACGATGCGTCCAGAGGTCGAAGAGCCGCAGATCCAGGCTGTCGTCGTCGACCACCAGGCGGTACCCATGGCGCTCGGTGAGGATGATCTCCTGGCCGGACGGGATCTGGTGTCGCAGCCGGGCGACGGCCTTGCGGATCTGCTGGGTCGCCGTGGAAGGGGGGTCTTCGCCCCATACCGCTTCGACCAGTCGGGGAATCGGCACCACCCATCCCGACTCGAGGAGCAGCAACCCGAGGACGCGCTCGTTGACAGGGCCATCGAGATTTAATCGCCTGTCACCGTCCCATGCCTCCAGCGCGCCGAGAATTTTGAAACACAGATGGTTTGGGGGGTTCGACTGCATGATTGTGCTCCCACTGGTCGCGTCCCCCGTACACGCACAGAGCCTCCGCGTGGCCTCCCGCACTGCTTGCAAGGTGCTTGTTGCCCCTCAGATGGTCATGCCATACATGCGGTCGGATCAAGAGTTGCACTTATTGGAGTCTGCCTCCGCGGCGGTTCCTTGACATCCAACTTCACTGAACATAACTGTGGGTAGTCAAGGCGGGAGGCCAGGTACTTCTCGAGCAGGTGCTGTGCGAATTGCGCGGGAGCGATGACCTTGTGGGGAATGTCCCACTGTTGGGGCCTCATGGTCCCGTGTATGTGCTTACCGGTGCCTTCAATTGAACTGTGCCGATATCGCTGATATCGGGTCACAAGGTCTGGTCCGGCGGCAGCGGCACGATGCTCACCGCACGGTAGTCGTACCCGTCCTGTTCGAAGCCGGGGGCTTCCCATACGAGGTCGACCCGCTGTCCGGGCGAGAGTGTGCGGAAGCCGGTCGCCTGGATGTTGGAGAAGTGGCCGAAGCAGCCGCCGGGGGTCTCGGGGGAATCGAGCACGCCCCACCCTTCCTCGTCGCTCCACTCGCGGACGGTCGCCATCACCATGGGGTGGACCCTATGGGCTCCGGCGGCCTCGGCGCAGTTGGATTTCGAGGGCGCGCGGCCGTGCGGGTCGCCCCGGCTCCTCCATCGGACCCGACGGTCGGGGTGGCCGCTCCGGACATCCGGCACTCGTACAGCTGTCGGCAGCGGCCCGAGATCCACAACTCGGCCGTCGCCCGTGGGACCGCTCGCGGCAACCGGCCGGCATCCGCCGGCCCACCGACCAGCACTGCGGTACCAGGTCCCCGGTCCTCGGCTCCGGCCGACACACGATCATTCGCAAGCCCGATGCCTCCTTCCGCCGGCGGGAGCCACCATGCTGGTGGAGACCTGCGAAGAGGAGCGCGTCATGTCATATCCGGAATTCCTCGAGTACCCGGAGCCCCGCTACCACGGCGACACGGGCGAAGTGAACGCGGCCTTCCGCCCGGCCAATACCCCACCCGACATCTCCTCGCCCGGCGGTTCTACCCACTACCTCGCCACCAATGAATCGACGGGTGGGGAATTCGGCCTGTACAAGATGGAGTTGGGCGCCCGGTCCGCCGGAGCGAAGACCCACTTCCACAAGGCCATGTCGGAGTCCTTCTACATCCTCTCCGGTGAACTGGAGCTCTACAACGGCGAGAGGTGGGTCACCGGCCGTGAGGGCGATTTTCTGTATGTACCGGTCGGCGGCCTGCACGCCTTCAGGAACGAAACCGACGAACCCATGTCCATGCTCTTGCTCTTCTCCCCGGGCGCCCCACGCGAGGAATACTTCGAGCGGGTCGCGGAGATGACGCGGCGCGGCGGGGAGGAACTCGAGCGGTTTCGCATCCGGCACGACAGCTACTTCGTGGAGGACTTCGAGCCCGAGGGGGAGTAGCCGCAACAGGGGTCTTGTCCGATCAGGCCGGCGAGGCGATCACGGGACGAGTATGAGCTTGCCGCCGGGTCGGCGGGACCGGCTGAGTTCGGCCGCCTCCTGGATATGGTCGAGCGCGTAGGCGCGGGCCACCGATACGACCAGGACGCCTTCACCGGCCAGCCGCGCGAACTCGTCCATCCGGTCGTAGCGCAGGTCGATTTGGGTGATCCTGGCGCCCAGCTCGGCCGCGGCGGCGAAGTCCGAGACGGTGAGGACGCGGTCGGAGTCGCCGGTGAGCCCGATCAGGGTCGGCAGCGAGCCGCCGGCCGGGGCGGCCTGGTCGGCACGGTCGATCCGGCCGCCGGTCGGAGCCGTGTCCAGGGCGCGGTCGAGGCGGCCTCCGGCCAGTGCGGCGACGCGGTCGGCCATGCCGTCGCCGTAGCCGGTCACCCGGGCGCCGATCTCTTCCAGGGCGGCGGCCCGCGCCGGCCCGGCGGTGGCGATCACCCGGACACCCCGGTGCAGCGCGAGGCGCACCGCCGCCTCACCCACAGTGGAGCCCGCGCCGTGGACGAGCAGCACCTCACCCGGCTGGACGCCGAGGTCGTCGAGCGCATGCCACGCCGTCTCGGCCGCCATCGGCAGCGCGGCGGCCTGCTCGGCGGTGACGCCCTCGGGAATCCGCGCCCAGGCCGCCATCAGCGCATACTCGGCGGCGCCGGCCGTCGGGCCGTCGAAGGCCGCCGGGCCGAACACGCGGTCGCCGATCTCCACGCCGGTGGTGCCCTCCCCGAGCGCGTCGACGGTGCCCGCGATCTCGAAGCCGATCCCGCGCGGCAGCGGCGGCAGACGGTCGGCCAAGAGGCCGTCGATCACCGCCCAATCGGACGGGGTCAGACCACACGCCCGCACGGCGATCCGGATCTGACCGGGGCCCGGCTCCGGCTTCGGGACGTCGCGGAGCACGATCACGTCCGGGGATCCGAACCGGTCGAACTGAAGAGCCTTCATGACGATCTCCCTGTGTGATGACAGCATCTGCTGTCATCGACCCTAACACCCATGACGACAGCATCTGCTGTCATATCCTGGTGGGCATGCCACGATGGGAATCCGACGCACAGGGCCGACTCGAGCGGGCGGCGCTCGAACTATTTGAGACGCAGGGGTTCGAGCGCACCTCGGTCGCGCAGATCGCGCGTACCGCCGGTCTGACCGAGCGTTCCTTCTACCGCTACTTCCCCGACAAGCGGGAAGTCCTCTTCGCCGACAACGAGCTGGAGGCTCACCTCGTCGCCCAGGTCGAGGCGGCCGACCCAAGCCTCAGGCCGATCGAGGCGCTGCTGACCGCGCTGGGAACCGCGGACGAGGTCTTTCATCCGCGCGATTTTCTGCTGCGCCGCATCAAGGTGATCGCCGCCAACCCGGCACTGGCCGAGCGTGATCTGATCAAGCTCGCCGACATCGCCGACGCGCTGGCGCGGGCACTCGAACGCCGCGGCGTCGAGCCCGGCAAGGCACGCTTCATCATCGACGTGGCGATAGCGATCTCCCGGCGCGCCACATCCCGCTGGCTCGCCGAGCCGGACGCGGCGCTCTCCGAACTCGTCGCCCAGGCCGCCGCCGAACTGCGCGAGACGGTCACGCCGCCGGGCCCGACGGTCCGCTGAGTCCGCCGTGTGCGGATCTTCTGTGAGGGGACTCCGGCCCCGCGGTCCAATGTCGGGGCCGGAGTCCTTGCCCCGCGATCGGCGGCCGTGCCTGGCTGCGCCGACCGCAGGGTGTCCGGGAGGGCGGGCCGCTGACACCGCCGCTCCGGTGGGGTGGCTGAGCCCAGTGGCCCAGCCGGGCTAGGCGCGAACGGCGAGCAACGTGGCTCGTGTGGCGGGGGCCTGGCGACGATGCCTCACTCGTCACCTCCTGACCGCGTCTGCCTCGCGACCTCCTCATAGGCGCGCAAAAGCTGCTGCCCTTCCCGGCAGACGGTGCCGGGCGTGCGGCAGGCCAGGCAGCCTGCGGCGTGTTCGATGGCCGCGCGCCACTCGTCGGTGAACGGGGCCCTGGTCTCCTCGGAGGTCTGCTCGACGGCCGTCATCGGGTCCTGCCCCGATCGATGACGCGGCGCATGGCGGCAGCCTCGGTGACTGCGTCACGTTGGTAGGTCCGGGCGTGACGGGGCAGGCGTAGACGGTGCGGCCGGCGCCGCTGCCGCCGTGCTGGATGTCGACGGTGACCGGCTCATCGGTGGGGAGTTCACAACGATGGCACGTCTGTCGGCCCTGGAGGGTGGGGCCGAACTCGGCGCGATCGGCCTCGGCCAGCGCTTCCCACAACTTCCCCGCGTCGGTCAGGTAATGGTCGGCCGAGAGAGGGACGCGCCAGTGGGCGCTGGGGCCCTCCGTCCAGGAGATGGGCGGTACGCCGAGGTACGTGCTCTCATCGGCCAGCTCGGTGAGGACACGGACCTGCCGCAGGTGCCAACTCGTAGCGGAGCCCACCTCGACGAGCCAGTACAGGGTGCCGTGTCTGTCTTGGATCACGGCGCCGGTGGCGTCGCCGAGTGTCTTCAGAGCGCGCTCGCCGATGGCCTGGGCCGCGCGGACGGCGTCCCACCGATCGCCTGCGGGTAACGCCTCGACATCCATGGCGGGCGGCGGAGTCCATGGCAGGGTTCTGGTCATCATCAGGTGTCTCCGTAGCGGCGTGTTACATCGTCCGTGGTTGGGTCGTTAACCCGCTGACCTACTCAGCGGACGTCCCTGCTCATCACGTTATGAATCAGCGCATTGGGTATGAACCGACCGCGAGTACGGGATGATGACGGATCCACGACCGAGCTTGGGGGACTCATGGCGAATCGTCAGCCGCCTACCCTGACCACGGGTCGGGGCAAGGCCGATCGAGCCCGCCGAGGCGTCGTTTCCGGCTATGTCCTACGGCTCATAAGGGAGCAGCTGGACCTCACTCAAGACGCGCTGGCCGAACGCTTCCGGGTCTCGTTTCCCCGGAGTGATGGGCCGGTCCCATTGCCTCTGACGCCCCCGCACAAGCGTAACGAGCGGGGCGGTCAGGGGCGCGTCGAGGAAGGGGCTCAGGGCGATCACGGCGGCCGCGTGGCGGGGCGGCGGTCGGCGGCGGCGAAAGGATGTGGTGTGCCCCGTCGGCACGAGTCCGGCGTACGTGCCGACGGGGCGCGGGCGGCCGTCGCCCGTTCAGCAGTTGACGTATTTCATGGCGAGCCGTACGAACGGGTCACCGGTCCCGGCATCCAGGTACACGGGGGACGAGTCGCCCTTTGGCCCGGCCCAGTCGCTGTCGACGGTCCGGCCGTACGAGGTGTACCCACGCACGTAGGGGCACCGGCCGTCGGCCTTGGTGTCCGTGACGGTGCCGATGGCGAGGTTCTTGTTGTAGCACCACTGGCCGGAGGCAACGCCCTCCGCGCTCGAGACGGTCCAGTTGTGCGGACATCCGGGGACCTGGACCGAGGATGCGCTGGTGGGCGTTGCGGCGTGGGCAGCCGAGAAGGGAAACGCGGCCAACAGCCCTGCGCCGGCGATGGCCGTCGCGAGGTACTTCTTGAGCATGGGTGTCTCCTGGGTGATGTGTGACGCGGTGACACGCGGACCAGAGGCGGTCGACGTGCGGAGGAACACCCCGATCGTGTGGGCAGCGCGTGCCGACGTCCACGGATTCGCCGTCCGGGACATGTCCCGGACGGCCTGGGACAGCAGAACCGCGGGTCTACGCCGCTACCGCGAGGGTGCGCCGGGTGTCACAGGGCGCGATATCCGCCCATCCTGCGGCCGATCGAGAGCCGCTATCGGCTTCGGGGCCGGCCGCCGTTGCCCGTGCCGTTGAGCGGGATCAAGGACTCCAAGGTGGCGCCCCGCACCCAGGCGCCGAGGAGGTTCCGGTGCATGGCGAGGATCTCATGTTTCACCGCGAGCCTCTCCGCGGCCCGGGTGAAGTCGCAGGTGGCGACGAACACCGCGACATCCGCGCCGTGTTCGGCCTTCGCGGTGCCGAGGAACTTCTGCATATCGCCGCTCGGCACGGTCCGGTGGGGTGCGTAGTGCTTGCACTGGATCACCAGCCGGCGCCCGTCCGGCATCCGGCCGACGACATCGGCGCCCAGGTCGCCCGACTTCCCCGAGACGATGACGTGGGTGCAGCCGTCCCGGCGGCACAGCTCCGCGACGTACCGCTCGAACCGCTGCCAGGTCATGGTGTCGATCTCGGCCATGGAGCGCTCACGTGCGGCGTTCTCCTCCTCGGCCCGCCAGGCCCGGTGTTCCGCCATGGTCCGCAGATGGGTTCGCCACAGCCACCAGCCGACGCCGCCGAGCAGGCCCACGAGGACCACCCCGACGACGTACGGCCACACCGTCTGCCAGGTCAGGGCCAGTGCGAGGACCGCCACGGCACCGCCGGTCCAGGCCGTGCGGCGCAGCCGCGCCTTCGCCCGCCGTAACGCCGCTCCACGTCGCCGTCGCACAGCCATCGCGCCCCCCTGTCGGCTTCTTCCCGGCAGTTTCGGGAGTGGCGGGCCGCCCCCGCAAGAGCGCCTTTCGGGCCCCTTATGGACGCCGCCTTATGGATCGGGTCTGCCGTGGGCGAATCTGCTGCGGGCCGAGATTCCTTACCGGACAAGCGAATTGGGCCGATGGTGAAAGGACCGCGGCGGTGTGGGCCGCGGCACTCACGAGGAGGTCCGATGGGAACATTCGCCACCGGCTGGGAGCCGGCAAGGAGTCCACGAGCCGCGGAGGGGGAGACGGCTCCCACGCGGTTCGACGATCATCTGGCCGCGCAACTGCTGACCCAGCGCATCGTCTTTCTCGGCACGCAGGTGGACGAGGTGTCCGCGAACCGGGTGTGTGCGCAGATGCTGCTGCTGTCGGCGGAGGACCCGCGGTCGGACATCAGCCTCTACGTCAACAGTCCGGGCGGTTCGGTGACGGCGGGCCTGGCGATCTACGACACGATGCGGCTGATTCCCAACGACGTGTCCACGCTCGTCATGGGATTCGCCGCGAGCATGGGGCAGTTTCTGCTCACCGTGGGAACGACCGGAAAGCGCTACGCACTGCCGAATTCCCGCATCATGATGCACCAGCCGTCCGCCGGTATCGGAGGGAGCACGGCCGATATCGCGATTCAGGCCGAGAATCTCGAATTCATGAAGCGGTCGATCGAGCGGATCACGGCGGAGCACACCGGACAGAGCGTGGAGACCATTTCGCGCGACGGCGACCGCGACCGGTGGTTCACCCCGGAGCAGGCGAAGGAGTACGGAATGGTCGACCGGGTCGTGGAGTCGCTCGCGGACGTACGGCCGGCCGGTACGCGGCGCAGGATGGGGATCTGACATGGGGCAGTACACGATTCCGACGGTCGTCGAGCGCACCACGCAGGGGGAGCGGGCGTACGACATCTACAGCCGGCTGCTGTCCGAGCGGATCATCTTCCTCGGCACCGAGATCGACGACGGCGTGGCCAACGTCGTCATCGCGCAACTCCTCCACCTCGAATCGTCGAGCCCCGAGCAGGAGATCGCGATCTACATCAACTCGCCGGGCGGCTCCTTCACCTCGCTGATGGCGATCTACGACACGATGACGTTCGTGACCGCGCCCATCTCGACGTTCTGCGTGGGGCAGGCGGCCTCGACCGCGGCGGTGCTGCTGGCCGGGGGAGACCCCGGGCGGCGGTTCGTGCTGGAGCACTCCCGGGTGCTGCTGGGGCAGCCGGTGAGCGGCGGTCAGCAGGGGACGGTCTCGGACCTCAGCCTCCAGGCCAAGGAGATGCTGCGGATCCGCGCGCAGGTCGAGGAGGTGCTCGCGCGCCATACGCCCCACGACGCCGCCACGCTCCGCGCCGACATGGACCGCGACAAGGTCTTCACGGCGCCGGAGGCGGTGGCGTACGGGCTCGCCGACGAGGTGCTGAGCCGGCGGACGGCGGGGGCTTTCTGACAGGAGGGCCGGGGCTTTCTGACACCCCGTCCCCGAGGGAGGACGGGGGCGGGGGTCGGTGCCTCAGGCGGCCAGGCGTACGTCGCCCTGCCGTCCGGCGTGCCGGGACGGCCCACGGTCCGCGACGGATGTGGTGGACGCGACGGAGGTGACGGATGTGGTGGACGCGACGGACGTGAGGGACGCGACGGACATCGCCGCGCCGTCGCGCCGCCGCGGACCGGAGGCAAGACGGATCAGCTCGCCCTGCGCCATGGCGAGGAGGTCGGCCAGACCGAGACCGAGCGCGCGGGCGGCGGCCGCGAGGACCTCGGACGACGCCTCTTTGCGGCCGCGTTCGAGTTCGGAGAGGTACGGCATCGAGATACGGGCCGCCTCGGCCACGTCCTTGAGCGTGCGTTGCTGGGCGAGCCGCTCGCGCCGCAGCACACCGCCGACGAGGTCCCGCCACAGGGGCTCCTTCACCGGCTCCCGGCCGGGCTGCTCCCGCCCGGCCGGGACGGCCGGAACGCGCGGACCGGCGGGGGCCGCCGGGGCGGGGGCGGCCGCGGGGGCTTCGGCCCCGGCGGTGGCTCCCGACCGGGGCGCCGGGTCCGCGGTGGCCGGACGCAGGGGAATGACGCGGGCTCGGTTCGACGCGTGGCTGCTCACCCCCTCAGGGTAGGAGCGCCGCGCCCGACGGGAAGGGGACAACGTTCTGCCCTTGGCGAATCGCTCAAGCGTTCGGGTGCGGCCGGGTGGCGCAGACCCGGCCGCGTGCGCCGGATACGGAGTACGCGGCCCGGCAGCCCGGACGGGCTCGGCTTACGTGTCCTGGCAAGCCCGACCGCGTACGGCCCGCTTGGCCGCGCGGGCCCGGTCCCCCGGCCGCGCGGGCCCGGCCGCGTCCGGCCATGCGGGCCCTGCGGCGCCCCGCCGCGCAGGCCCGCGTACGGCCCACTTGTGACCGACTCCACGCCCCAAAACATGGCAAACCGGATCAGAAACCCCCGTTGTCGGTGCCGGGCCCTACCGTATGGCTGTCCTTATTCACGCTTGCTGGGCTGCTTGCGTACTCGGACACGACGGGGGCCGGACCCAACAGCGCGGGCCGGCCCCCTCGTCCGGCGAGCCCGCTACCTCCGGTCCGTGGACTTGCGCTCGCCCTCCGGTGGCCGCCGCTCGTCCGGGGTCAGGCGGAAGACCACTCCGGTCAGTTGGGCGCAGACGCGTTCGATCTGGCGGCGGGTGGCGTTCCGTTCGGCGATGATCGCCGACAGAAGCAGCGCCGTCAGGGCCGTCGCGCCGTTGGCGGCGCCAACCAGCAGTGGCGCGCCGTGGACGAGGGCGGCGGGGCGTATCACTTCGTCAACCGGAACAGCGGCAAGTGCCTCGATGTGCCCGGTGCCTCCACCCAGGACGGGGTGCGGCTCCAGCAGTACACCTGCAACGGCAGCGCCGCCCAGTCCTTCCAGGTGGCCGAGGTCCCCGATACCCCGGGCGTCCGCTTCCACCACATGGTCACCGTGTCGCTCGGCGGCACGGGCACCATCAGCCATGTCATCAACAACACGGGCGGGCCCTCCAATTCCGGCAGCAAGGTGGCGAACCTCGTGAACTATCCGTAGAGGCCCCCGCCCAACGGACGACCCCGTGCCCGCGATACGGCCCCTTCCCGGGGCGTATCGCGGGCACGCATATGCGCACCGGGCTTGCCCACCTCTGCGGGAGACGTCACCGTTGACCCCCACGGGCACGCGCCGCGCGCCCGTATTCGACTGGGATCGGAGGTGCCATGGGACCGATCGTTCCACCCCTCGTTCCACCGTATGAGACCGTCGGCGACGGGCCGCACCGGGTGATGGCGGTGCACGGCTGGTTCTCGGACCGGGCCGCGTACGCCGCGATGCTGCCGCATGTCGACCGGCGCGGATTCACCTATGTACTGCCCGATCTGCGCGGCTACGGCGAGGCCCGCGACATCCCCGGCTCGTACACCACCGGCGAGGCCGGGGGCGACCTCCTCGCGCTCGCCGATCACCTCGGCTGGGAGCGATTCTCGCTCATCGGCCACTCGATGGGCGGGGCCGTCGTGCAGCGCGTGGTGGCGGCCGCCCCGCACCGGGTCCGCCGGCTGGTCGGGGTCGCGCCGGTGCCGGCCAGCGGGGTGCCGATGGAGGGCGAGCAGTGGCAGCTGTTCGCGGCCGCCCCCGACCGCCCGGAGAACCGCCGGGCGATCATCGACCGCACCACCGGCGGCCGCCACCCGGCCGCCTGGCTGGACCTGATGGTGCGCCACTCACTGGAACACAGCGACCCCAAGGCGCTCCGCGCATGGCTGGACTCCTGGGCGCTGGAGGACTTCCACGAGGACATAGCCGGCGCCCAGGTGCCGGTGCGGATCGTGGTCGGCGCCCATGACCCGGCGCTCACGGCCGAGGTGATGCGGCAGACCTGGCTGCGCTGGTATGTCAACGCCGAGCTGGTGGAGCTGGAGTACGCCGGGCACTACCCGGCCGATGAGACACCACAGGAACTGGTGCGGGCCGTGGAGGACTTCATCACGGCTGACGCGTAGCCGACGGTGAGACGCCGGAGGCGGTCGCGGACGGATCGGTGGAGGGCGAGGGTGAGGATGGGGCGGACGGGGCGGACGGTGCGGCGGAGGCGCGGTCGGTGCGCCGGTGCTTCGCCTCGCTCCGTTGGTACCTCTCCTCGCTCTCCTCGTACTTGGGCAGCAGATCCGTCAAGATCTTGTCGACATATTCCTGGGTCTCGAGGATCTTGGGGATGCCGCGCGCCCGGAGCACCGCGTTCGGCCCCGCGTTGTACGCGGCGAGCGCGAGCCGGGTCGAGCCGAGCCTGGTCCCGCTGCCCGGGACCGCCTTGACAACCTCGTAGAGATGGCACATGTAGCGGGCCTGTGAGGGGATGGCGTCGCGGGGCTCCCAGACATCGGCCTTGCCGTCGCCGCTGCCGTCCTTGCCCCACTCCTTCCAGGTGACCGGGGAGAACTGCGAAATGCCCTGGGCGTGCCCGGAGTCCGCGTCCGGCTGCCAGCCGCTCTCCGCGTCGATCTGGGCGGCCAGCAGCGGCACGCTCAGCGGGGAGCAGGCGCCGCGGACCGCCGCCTCCAGCACGGGGCGCCGGGTGTCGGGGACCACCGGCAGCTCCGGTTCCGAGGGCTCGGTGATATGCCGTACGACCAGAACCGCGGCGACGACCAGCGCGAGGCCGGCGACGAAGGCCGCGGCCATCCCGGCGGCGCGGGTCAGCATGCCGGAACCGGCACGGAGGGGGTACGCATGCAGGGACCGTAGCCGGTATCGCGGGCCGATCCGTAATCGGTCGCCGACACGGTCCTATCGTGCCTGGTGGGCCGGGGGCATGGGCGGCCCGGCGGGGGCCGCGGGGAGCGGGCCGGACCCGCCCTCGGCCGGGCGCTTCATCACATACGCCGCACCGGCGCCCGCCGCGAACAGCGCCAGCACCGAGACCGCGGTGCCCAGCCAGGTGGCGCCGAGCCACTGGCCGCCGACATAGCCGAGGGTCACGCTGTAGGCCGCCCAGGCGAGCCCGGCCACCGCCGACCACGGCAGGAATTCCTTCACCCTCCGGTGGGCCGCGCCCGCGCTCAGGCTGACGACCGAGCGGCCCGCGGGCGCGAAGCGGGCTATCACCACGAGCGGACCGCCGCCGCGCACCAGCGCGGTGCCCAACTTCTCCTGGGCGGAGGTGAGTCTGCGGGAGCGGGCGATGGCGCGGTCGAGCCGGTCGCTGCCGCGCCAGGCCAGCCGGTAGGCGACCATGTCCCCGAGGACGGAGGCGGTCGCGGCGCACAGCATCAGCCCGAACATGGCGGGGAAGTCGGCCGCGCCCGCCTGGCGCACCACGCCGACGGCGTCAACGGTGGTGCCGGCGGCCGCGGTGGCGGCGGTGATGACCAGAACTCCGCTGGGCAGAACGGGCAGAAAGACATCGAGCAGGACGGATGCCCCGATCACCGCGTAAATCCATGGGGTGTTGGTCAGTGACCCCAAATGTTCCAACAACGTTCGACTCCCGATCCCGGTCCCCCCGCTGCGCATGTCGCCGGGAAGCGGCAGGCGTCAGCCTGTAACAGCCATACAGCGTACGCCTGTGACTGAAGAGGATAACGGTAAGGGTTGTGATGATGTTGTTCGAATCACGCCATGCGGGGCGTTCGGCCCCGCATGGCGCGATGGGTGATGTGACGCCGGATCCGAATACCGAATACGGCGAACCGGAATCTATCGGACGACGGACGGCTCGCGCCGCGCTTCGGGCGCCGCCTCGCTCTCGCGAGCCGGGCCCGAGCCGAATATTCGGTCCAGCGCCCAGGGGCCGGGGCCGGTGAAGACGAGCAGCAGCAGGGTCCAGCAGAACATCGCGGCGGGCTCGCCGCCGTTCTGGATGGGCCACAGCTTCTCGGGCTGGTGTTCATGGAAGTACGCGTAGGCCATCGAGCCCGAGGAGATGAAGGCCGCGCTGCGGCTGCCGAGGCCGAGCATCACCAGCGCGCCGCCGATGAGCTGGATCACGGCCGCGTACCAGCCCGGCCAGGTGCCGGCGTCGATGGTCTTGCCGGTGCCCATGATGCCGCCGAACCAGCCGAGCAGCGATGAGGCGCCGTGGCAGAAGAACAGCAGTCCGACCACGATGCGGAAGAGGGACAGGACGTACGGCTTGGCGTTGTCGAGCGCCTCGCCGAGGTTGCGGGGGGTGGAAGAAGGCATGAGTGGGGAGCTCCTTGCTCCGGGGACGGAGAACAGCGGAACCGCCAGGTTAGGTACCCCTCACCTTTTGTTGCAAGTTCAAGTTCCTGCCAAAGTGGAGGCCCCGGAGCACCTTTTGTCCCGCCCTGGAAGCCGCTCCTCAGAGCCCCACAGCGCACATCGGGGCACCTTCCTGACGGGGTTCCCCGGTGGTCACCACGCGGAGCACCGCCCGTGCCACCGCGTCCGTGTCGCAGAGGGTGACCGAGTTCACGCCCGGCCGCGCGCCCGCGGCGGTCACCCAGTGGACCCCCTCGGTCGGCACCCCGATGGCGAACCGCCGCGGATGCGGGCGGCCGTGGGCGTCCACCAGCCGGTAGGGGGCGGTGGTGACGTCGAGGCCGCCGGTCTCATAGCCCTCCACCCGATGCGGACGGCACTGCCCGGTCTCCAGCAGATGGTTCAGCAACTCATCGGCGGTCCGGCGCACATCGGGCTCCGGCAGCCGCGCCTCGATCAGGGTCGTGGCCGCCACCGGTGCACCCGGCACCTCGGCCGACCGCGCGGCGAATCCAGCCATGGCGGCCCCTTGGTCTGGACTTTCCAAGGTCACTTCAAGCCGTGGGCCGAGGACGTCCAGGACGCCCGCCTCGATCAGCGCGGCCATCTCCTCGATCCGGCGGCGCGGCGGGCCGATCGAGAGAAAGGCGTTGAGCGGGGTGTACCAGCGGTCCAGATGCGCACGGCGGGACGCCCCCGTCAGCCCGCCGTGGTCGACGATCAGCCGCACCTCGTTGCGGACGTCGCGCAGAACGTCGAGGGCCGCCTTGACCGGGCCTTCGACATTGCCCAGCCGGGCGTGCGCCACGTCCTGGTGGGCGTAGGCCAGCAGCCAGCGCCGGAAGTCGTCACGCCCCGTGAACCTGCGTCCGCGCAGCGGCTGGGCCACCGCGTCCCAGGACCAGCGCTCGGCTTCCGGAATGCCGTACTCCGAGAGCACCGTGGCCTCTTCGGGGCTGCCGTGGCCGGTGGCCAAAAAGTGACCCCTGAAGCGTGCTGGGGTGAACGAGACGGGGGTGCCGGAGCCGGGCCCGGGGGCTTCGGGGGCTTCTGGGGCGGCCGGGGCGTGGGTGTCGGGCGCGCGGAGGGCCAGCAGCGCCTCGTAGTAGACCGTCTCGGCCTCCTTGGCCACCAGCGGCCAGATCTCGGTGAGGAAGTCCGGCGGATCGCCGGAGTCCGCGCGCTTGCGGAAGTGGTCGAGCACATCGGGGGTCAGCAGTAGCGGGGTGTGCCGGCCGCACGGCCCCTTCGCGTTGTCGCCCCGCGCGTGGTACGGGATGCCGCGCCGCGACCCCGCGTACAGCCGTGGTTCGCGGCCCGAGGGCCGGTAGACCAGACCGCCCTGGCCGTTCGGTGCGAAGGTGCCGCCCCGGCCCGCCGTCAACAGCGCCATATGGTCGAAGAAGTTGAGGCCGAGACCGCGCAACAGCACCGGTTCGCCCGGGGCGATGGGCGACAAGTCGATATCGGCGGGGTTGGCGGGCGGGTAGTAGCGCAGCCCGTGCCGCTCCGCGTGGGCCGCGTACCGCCGCTCCGTGGGGTCGGCGGCCGCCGGCAGATGGCCCTGCGCCAGGACGACGGCGCGCAGTCTCGCCAGACGGCTTCCGTCGTCCAGCGTCAGCACCTGCTCGCCGTCGGCCCGCTCCTCCAGCCGTACGGCGCGGGCCCGGTGTGTGCGGACCGTCACGGTGTCCGGCGCGCCCCGCACCACCTCGCCGAACACCCACTCCAGATAGCGGCCGTAGAGCGCGCGGCTGGGGTAGTCGTCCGGACCGAGACCGGGCGCCAGACCGCGCGCCGTGACCCATTCGTACAGGCTCGGCCCGGTCCGCACCGGTCCGCCGCATTCGACGCTCGCATCGGTGAACAGGGTCACCTGCGAGGCCACGGTGTTCATCAGCAGCTCGTCCGGCTGGGCGGTGCGCCAGACCCGTCCCGCGCCGGGCGGGGAGGGGTCCACCATATGCACGGTCAGCGGGGTGCCGGACGCCAGTTCCGGGGCCGAGGCGCACAGGCGCTCCAGCACGCTGGTGCCGCGCGGCCCGGCGCCGACGACGGCTATCGCGTGGAGATCTCCGGCCAAGGTTGTGTCTCCCGGGGCAGATGTGACGCGTGTAGGCAAGGATGCGCGCCCATCATGCCGTTCGCTCGACACGATTCGAGCCGGTCTCCGGAACGTAGCGCTCCGTTGTGGCCTGTATCACGTGGCATATGCCACGGAATGGCACCCAAAGGGGCCGACTACCCCGCCCAGTCCGTCTCCAGAGCCGCCACCAGCCGGGCCCCGCCGCCCGCCGGGTCCGACTGCGCCTGGTCCAGCCGCAGATGGGCGCTGCGGCCCTGGAGGGTCAGCGTCATCAGCTGGTTGCCGAACCAGGGCCCGCCCGTCTTGTGCCAGCTCAAGGGGGAGTGGGGCACCCGCCCATGGCGCTTGAAGACACGGCCCAGGGCGCGGCCCGCCGCGCTCCAGCCGAAGCGGAAGCCGAGCCGGATCGAGGCGTAGATGCTGTTGTGGACCGGGGAGCAGGTCAACTGCCGCACCTGGCTGCGGGGCGGCCGGGACGGCCACCGCGACCAGTCCGGGGTGGCCACATAGGCGTGGTGCACATCGCCGGAGAGCACATTGATCGTGGCCGGTGCCCCCGGTGCGCCGCCCACCGCGGCGATGGTGTCGGTGAGCGCGTCGAACGACTCGGGGAACGCGGCCCAGTGCTCCAAGTCGCCACGCTGCCGCAGGTCCTCGCCGATCCGAGCCCAGCGCCCACCGCGTCTGCCGCCGCACACCGAGGCGTTCCACGCCTCCACGTCGTGGACGAAATGCGGCAGCAGCCAGGGCAGCGAGGTGCCGAGCAGCAGATGGTCATAGCCGCCGCGGACCCCGGGCTCCTCCGGACCGGGGGCCCCGGGCCCTTCCGGACCCGGACCGGGGAAGCCGGACGCGCCGCCCAGCCCGTCCATGGCCTGCTCCCGCACCCAGATGAGCTCCTTGTCGGTGAGCATCGCCCGCCGGCCCTCCTCCAGCACCCGCGCCGCGCGGGTGTCGACCATCAGCAGCCGGGTGCGGCCGAAGTCGCGGCGGTAGCTCCAGCGGGTGTACGCCGGATCGGCGTCGGCGCGGGCGGCGAACTCCCGCAGCGCCTCGGTGCCGTCCTCCGCCGCGCGCACCTCCGCGTAGAGCGGGTCGGCGGCCAGTTCGGCGGGGGAGAGGTTGCCCAGGTGCTGATGGACCCAGTAGGACATCAGCCCGCTCAGTATCCGCTCCCGCCACCACGGGGTCGCGCGCATCCGGCGCTGCCACGCCTCGCTGGTGTTCCAGTCGTCGATGACATCGTGGTCGTCGAAGATCATGCAGCTGGGGACGGTGGAGAGGAGCCAGCGCACCTCGGGGTCCAGCCAGGACTCGTAATAGAGGCGGGTGTACTCCTCGTAGTCCGCGACCTGCTCGCCCGGCGGCTCGCTCAGATCGCGGCGCTCGGCCAGCCAGGCACGGGTCTCGGCGGAGGTCTCGTCCGCGTACACCTGGTCGCCCAGCAGCACCAGCACATCGGGGCGCGGCAGCTCCGGGGCGCGGGCCAGCGCCTGCGCCAGGGTGTCGAGCGCGTCGGGCCCCACCGGGTCGTGCGAGGCGTCGGAGGGCGGCGCGGCCCAGCGGCAGGAGCCGAAGGCCACGCGCACGGGCGCGGGGCCGGGGGAGTCCGTACCCGGGGCGGGGGTGCGGATGGTGCTGTCCGGGAAGGGGGAGTCGGGCAGCGGCCAGACCTGCTCACCGTCCAGCAGCACCCGGTACGCGGTCTCCCCGCCGGGCCGCAGCCCGGCGACCGGGATCAGCGCGTAGTGATGGCCCGCGATCCGCCAGGTGCGGGCGGTGCCGCCGGCACCGTCGGCGCACCGCACCTCGGCCTCACAGGGGCGGTCGGCCTCGACCCAGACGGTCGCGCCGGTGCCGGTCTCCCAGTCGACATGGCGCAGCAGTGGTCCCAGGCGCAGCCCGGCCATCCGGACCTCCTCCGTCGTTCTTCGATGTGCACGTCATGCGTACGGTACGGAACGACGGAGGAGGTGCGGCGGTTCCACCGGGCGGTGCGCCGTTGGTGTGCGGTTGGTGTGCGGTTCGGTGTGCGGTCTCAGCAGCCGTTGAGGATGCCGCTGAGCGCGGACTTCTCGGCCGAGTCGAGGGTGAGCTCGTAGGTGTACTTCACCGAGACCCACATACGGGCGTACATGCAGTGGTAGGCGCTCCGGGGCGGCAGCCACTCGGCGGGGTCCTGGTCGCCCTTGGACTGGTTGACGTTGTCCGTCACGGCTATCAGCTGGGAGTGGGTCAGGTCGTTGGCGAACGCCTGGCGCTGGGCGGTGGTCCAGCTGTTCGCGCCGGACTTCCACGCCTCGGAGAGCGGCACGACGTGGTCGATGTCCACGTCGGAGGAGGCGGACCAGGTCTCGCCGTCGTACTCGGAGTACCAGGTGCCGCTGGTGGCCGCGCAGCTGGAGTCGGTCTGGACGTTCTCGCCGTCCCGCTTGAGGACTTCCTCGCGGGTGTTGCAGGAGCCGCTCTGGGTGATCCAGTGCGGGAACTTGTCGCGGCTGTAACCGTCCGACGAGCCTTCGGCCTTGACGGTCAGCGAGGCCAGCTGGGTGCGGGCGGTGGCGGCGCTGGGCGGGGCGGGCGGAGACGCCTGGGCGGTGGGCCCGCTCAGGACGAGCGTGCCCAGCAGGGCGACGAACCCGCCGAAGACGGAGGCGCGACGCGCGTAGACGCGACGGCGAGTGGGATGACACTGCATGTCTGACATGCGAACTCCCTTGAGGGTGGGGGGTCGTTGGCCGCTGGTGCCCGGCCATGGTGGCGACGCCGGGTTGCTGTGGGGTGGGCGTCAGGTAACAGGGTGACGACGCGGTCATGTCAACGCAAGGGGTTGACAACTGCTCACCAGGAGTGCGCATAAGGCTATTTACCTCGATCGTGTGATGGTCGGCTTCTGGCCTTGCGGCGCCACAGGCGGGTTGGGTTAGCGTGGCTGTGCGATCTGGGACGCCGGGTGCGGTGCCAGCGTGCGGGGCCCCTGCTCCACCAGAGAGATGGTTCAGGGCCTCCCCGTCGCCTCTGGCCGCACCCACATGGCCAGGTCGTGAGGGACTCCGCCCACCCGGCTCGGACCACGGACGCGATCCGTGTCGCCGCCCGGGACGCGAAAGCGGACGACCAGTACGCCCAAAACCGTTCGGGGCGTGCCAGTGAGCGGACTCACTCCCGCTCACTGCCCAGGAACGGTTCAAAGGGCGGTTGGGGCCACCCTTGCGATCCGGCCCCGGGCGCGTGGGCGCTGATGGCGTTTCCGGCGGCGGGCCGCGCCACGGCGGAGTGGAGTCACTGCCGGGCCCCGGCGGCAGCGCGCCCCGGGCCACCGGGCGGGCGATCTACGGCCCGGCCCGGCGATCCGGCCGCGAGCCCCGCCCGGACTGTGGGACTGGTCACACTTCCCGGCGGGGGTGGGCCGGTTCCGGTGGACCGGGGGCCGTCGCGCCGGAGGGTTCCCGTATCCTTGTCGGCAGCAGAAGGGGAGTAGCTCCTCGCCGGACCGTCGACATACTGCCCGCCCCTCGAGGTGCGGGCCGGCGCCCGGAGCGTACGGAACCACCGCGGGACGCGGAGGTCGTGCGCCAGCGAGACCTTCGGCCGCAGTGTCCGACGCTGCCGTGCCGAAGCGATCCCTCCCCGGGGCCCTTGGTGCGGCCCGATCTACGAGGTATCCATTCCGTGTTCAGCATCACCGTCGCCGCCGTGGTCTTCGGCGTCGTCTTCCTCGCCGAGCTGCCCGACAAGACCGCCCTGGCCGGGCTGATGCTCGGCACCCGCTACCGCGCGTCGTACGTCTTCGTCGGCGTGGCCGCCGCCTTCGCCATCCACGTCGGGCTCGCGATCGCGGCGGGCAGTGTGCTCACCCTGCTGCCGCACCGGCTGCTGGAGGCGATCGTGGGGGCGCTCTTCCTCGGGGGAGCGGCGGTGCTGCTCCTCAAGAAGGACGACGGCGAGGAGGAGGTCCGCAAGCCCGCCGACCAGAGCTTCTGGAAGGTCTCCGGGGCGGGCTTCATGCTGATCCTGGTGGCCGAGTTCGGCGATCTGACCCAGATCATGACCGCGAACCTCGCCGCCCGCTACGACGACCCGCTGTCCGTGGGCGTGGGCGCCCTGCTGGCCCTGTGGGCCGTCGCCGGACTGGGCATCCTGGGCGGCCGCACCCTGATGCGATACGTCCCCCTGCGACTGATCACCAAGATCGCGGCCCTGGTGATGCTGGCCCTGGGCGCCTTCAGCCTGTACGAGGCCATCGCGGCCTGAGCGCCCACGGTGGCTTGGTTTCGGGGGGGCGTCCGGGGCGCTGGGGTGTCCGGACACCCCAGCGCCCCGGACGCCGGGCGGGGTTTCTGCGCATCCGGGGGCGTGGGGCGTCTGCGAGCCCCCCGGGCGCCGGGCTGGCCGGGCGTTTGGGCGCCCGGTGGGGTTTCCTCGCGCCTGGGCACCCGCGCGTGGCTGTCCGGGGCACGCGGGGAGTCCCCACGGATAGGTTTCCGCGGTCGGGTGCCCCGGGTGCCCGTACGGCGGCTACACGCCCGCGTGCCCCGGGCACCACGGGGCACGCGGGCCTTCGAGCTTCGGTGGGGTTCGCGCCGTCTGGATATCCGGGCGCGTGGCCGTCCGGGGCGCCTGGGAGCGTCTCGGCGGGCGGGTTTCCGTGGGCCCGGGTGCCCCGGGCGCCTGCACGGGATCTGCCCGCCCGGGTCTCCGGGGTGTCTGGGCGTCCGGGTTTCCGAGGCGTCCGGGTTCCGTGCGTCCGAGCGTGGGGGCGGCGTGCCGAAGTCTCCGCACCCCGGGGCGGTCCGGTGGCCCGGCGGTCCGGTGGCCCGGCACCCCGGTGGCCCGGTGGCCCGGCACCCCGGCACCCCGGTGGCCCGGTGGCCCGGTGGCGGCCCGGTGGCCCGGTGGCCCGGTGGCCCGGTGGCCCGGTGCCCCGGTGGTCCGGTGGCCCGGTGGTCCGGTGGCCCGGCGGTCCGGTGGCCCGGTGCCCCGGTGGCCCGGTGCCCCGGCGGCGCGGCGGCGCGGCGGCCGGGCGGCCGGGCGTCCGGGGTGTCTGGAGGTCCGGGGTGTCTGGATGTCCGTGCGTCCGAGGTCCCGGTGTCCGCGAGTCCCGGGGTGTCCGGGCGCTCGGGTGTGAGGAGTGTCCGGGGCTCCGCACGGCCGGAGGTCCGGGGTGTCCCGGGCGGGATGGGTGTCCGCGGGCCTGGGTATCCCGGGTGTCCGTGCGGCGTCCGCGTGCTCGCGCGTCCGGGGGTTCCGGGCGTCCGGGTTTCCGACGTGCCCGAGATTCCGTGCGTCTGGGGTGTCCGGATGTCCGTGCGGTCGGCGACTGCGGGGCGCCCCCGCGGGCCCGGGTGTCCCGGGTCATCTGCGGGTCGTGTGCCCGGGGTGTTGGGCGTAAGGGCTTCCGGGTGGCGTTCGAAGGCCGGGCTTCCGCACACCTCGGGTCCTGGGTGTCCGGCGTCCGGGGTTCGCGTGTCCGGGCGGTTGCGCGACCGCGCGCCCGGGGTGTCCGTGCGCCCGGGGTGTCCGTACGCCCGGGGTGTACGGACGGCCGTGCGTCCGGTGCGTTCCGGTGCCCGGGGGCGGCGCCCCCCGCGGGCGTGGGGTGTGGCGGTCCGAGGGTCAGTCCTGGACGTGGACTCGCAGCATGCCGTCCGGGAGTGCCTCGACGCGCACCTGCTCCAGGTCCTGGACGTGTACGTCCGGGGCGTGTGCCGCGGCGCGTGGGCCCACGCCGATCACGCGCATTCCGGCTGCCCGGCCCGCCGCGATGCCGGCTTCCGAGTCCTCGAAGGCGATGCAGTCGGCGGGGGCGAAGCCCAGTTCGGCCGCGCCCTTGAGGAAGCCCTCCGGGTCCGGCTTGCTCGCGCCGACGTGTTCCGCGGTGACCCGGATCTCCGGCAGCGGCAGCCCGGCGGCGCCCATGCGGGCGCGGGCGAGTGCCTCGTCGGCGGAGGTCACCAGGGCGTGGGGCAGACCGGTCAGCGAGGCAATGAACGCGGGCGCGCCGGGCACCGGCACGACGCCGTTGAGGTCGGTGGTCTCCGCCTCCAGCATCCGCTGGTTGTCGGCCAGGTTCTGCTCGACCGGCCGGTCGGGGAGCAGCGCCGCGATCGTCGCGTGGGCCTGCCGCCCGTGGGCGATCGCGAGTACGCGCTCCGCGTCCAGCCCCTGCTCGGCCGCCCACCGCCGCCAGTAGCGCTCGACCACGGCGTCGGAGTTGACGAGGGTGCCGTCCATGTCGAGGAGGAGTGCGCGGGCGGTGAGGGACATCGAGACTCCTGGTCGCGGGCGCGGGATGAGCGAGGAGACAAGCGGCTCCGCCCGCCGGTCAGGGAGAGCGGGCGGAACCACTTTGTTCCTTCACGATACAAAGCGTGGCCCATCTGCGCCAGTGGGGGCGGGGCCCCTCTACGGCTCGTCGGTTCTGGATTCGAGGTCGCGGCGGGTGTTCTCGCCGTAGACGCCGTCCGGATCATCCGTGATGTCGTGCTGGTTCTGGTAGCTGGAGACCACCCTCCGCAGCCCCGCGTCGTACTCCCCGTCCGCCACGCCGATATAGAGCAGCAGCTGGGTCAGCCGCTTCTGGAGTTCGGCCACCTCGGGCCCGCTGTCGCCCTCATGCAGCACCGGCGGGCCGGGCGGCTCGGGCGATTCGGACGGGTCGGCCGTCGGGCCGCCGGACGCGCTCGGTCCGGGCTTGGTCGCCTCGCTGGTCGCGGAGGCCGACGCCGAGGAGCGGGCGGTGGCCGGGGGGCCGTCCTCGCGGGGGCTCGCGCTCGCCCGCGCCGAGCCGGACACGGAGGGGAGGGGCGTCGCACTCGGCGAGGGGGTGCCGGACGGCGCGCCCGCCTCCTCGGCCGGAAGCTCCTCCTCGGCCGGAGGGCTGACGGTGCTGTCGGCCAGCGTGTGGTCGCTCCCGCCGCTGCCGCCGTCGTCCTTCTGGTCACCGCCGAGCAGCCCGGTGCCGATCGCCAGCGAACCGGCCACGGCCACGGCCGCAGCCCCCGCCAGCACGGTCGCCACGACCTTGCGCTTGCTCTTGCGGTGACGGGCGTGGCCGGGGGCGTGCCCGTCGGCGTCGCCGGCCGCCTCCTCGTCCTCGTCCCCGCCCTCGTCCCCGCGGGGTCTCTCCTCGACGCGGTCGATCATCCGCGTCTCCTCGGTGCCCCCCTTCTCCGCCTTCTCCCGCTCCGCCCTCTCGGCCTCCTCGAACAGCCGCAGATCACGTGGATCCGGTCCGTCCGGGCGCTCCTCCGAGAGCGTCGCGATGGGTTGCGTATGGGTCTGGTCATCGGTCTCGCCTGCCGTCGCGACGGACGCGGCGGCGCGTTCGGCGCACGTACAACCGGGGCGGCCATTGGCGCGCGCCGGTGCGAAGCAGTGCGGGCAGGACTCTGCCGTCACGGAACTTTCCCTCCCTGGAGTCGCTGCGATTATGCGCAGGCGATCCCCTTCCGCGCAGGTGTTCGCCCGCCGTGCGGACCGGCCCGGCGGGCCGTAACAGGGCATAAAGGTGAGGATGGGGTGAGGATGAGGAGGGGACGGAGGATCGAGGAGGAACAGCCATGGCGCGGGACGCCGGCAGCCCGGCTCCGCCCCCCGGAGCCCCCGGCGCCGTGACCCGCGGCCCAGGAGAGGGTGGGCCGCAGCGCTCGGTCCTGGTGGCCATCGGCGCGCTGCTGCTCGGCATGCTGCTCGCCGCGCTCGATCAGACGATCGTCTCCACCGCGCTGCCCACGATCGTCAGCGACCTCGGCGGTCTGGAGCATCTGTCCTGGGTCGTCACCGCGTATCTCCTCGCCTCGACCGCCGCCACCCCGCTGTGGGGCAAGCTCGGCGACCAGTACGGCCGTAAGAAGCTCTTCCAGACCGCGATCGTCCTCTTCCTGATCGGCTCCGCGCTGTGCGGGCTGTCCAGGAACATGGCGGAACTCATCGCCTTCCGCGCGGTGCAGGGGCTGGGCGGCGGCGGCCTCATCGTGCTGTCGATGGCCATCGTCGGCGATATCGTCCCGCCCCGTGAGCGCGGCCGCTACCAGGGCCTCTTCGGCGCCGTCTTCAGCGCCGCCAGTGTGCTGGGGCCGCTGCTGGGCGGGGTGTTCGTGGACCATCTCAGCTGGCGCTGGGTCTTCTACGTCAATCTGCCGATCGGCATCGTCGCCCTCCTCGTCGTCGCCTCCGTGCTGCACATCCCGGTGCGCCGCGCCCCGCACACCATCGACTACTTCGGCACCTTCCTGATCGCCGTGGTCGCCGCCGCCCTGGTGCTGATGACCTCCCTGGGCGGAGTCACCTTCGGCTGGGGCTCCTGGCAGATCGTCGGGCTCGCGGTGGTCGGCCTGCTGCTGCTGGCGGCCTTCGTACGGGTGGAGACCCGCGCGGCCGAGCCGGTGCTGCCGCTCGCGCTCTTCCGCAGCCGCACCTTCACGATCTGCGCGGTCATCGGCTTCATAGTCGGGTTCGCGATGTTCGGCAGCATGACCTATCTGCCGACCTTCCTCCAGATCGTGCAGGGCGTCTCGCCGACCATGTCCGGCCTCCATCTGCTGCCGCTGGTCTTCGGCACCCTGCTCGCCTCCACCGTCTCCGGCCACCTGGTCAGCCGCACCGGTCGGTACAAGGTCTTCCCGGTCCTGGGCACCGCGGTCACCGCCGTCGGCCTGCTGCTCCTGCACCAGCTGCGGGAGTCCAGCGGGCTGGTGGAGATGAGCGCGTACTTCTTCGTCTTCGGCTGCGGTCTCGGCCTGGTCATCCAGGTGCTGGTGCTGATCGTGCAGAACTCCGTCCGCTATCAGGACCTGGGCGTCGCCACCTCCGGCGCGACCTTCTTCCGCTCGATCGGCGCCTCGTTCGGCGTCTCCGTCTTCGGCACGATCTTCGCCAACAACCTCGGCCCGCAGATCGCCACCGCGCTCGCCGGGCGGCGTCTGCCGGCCGGGATCACGCCCGGCTCCCTCACCTCCGACCCCCGGACCCTCGGCCGGCTGCCCCCGGCGGACCAAGCGGCGGTGCGGCACGCGTTCTCCGTCTCCATCACCGATGTCTTCCTGTACGCGGTGCCGGTCGTGCTGGTCGCCTTCCTCCTCGCCTGGTACCTCCGGGAGGAGCCGCTGCGCGGCAGCGTCACCGCGCCGGACGGCAGCGAGATACTGGCCAGCAACCCCGTCCAACGCACCTCGCGCGACGAATGCGCGCGGGCGCTGTCCCTGCTCGGCAGCCGGGAGGGCCGCCGGAAGATCTACGTGGACATCACCCGGCGCGCCGACCTCGACATCAGACCGGCCGCGAGCTGGATGCTGCTGCGCATCCACCACTACGGCTCGGTCGAACCCGCCCTGCTCGCCGCGCGCTCGTCCGTACCGCTGCGGGAGATCACCGAGGCGGCCCGGCAGATCGAGGAGCGCGGCCTGGGCCGCCGCTACGGGCTGGAACTGATCCTCACCGACGACGGCCGCGACGCCGCGACCCGGCTCTACCGGGCCCGTGAGGCATCCCTCGCGGAACTCCTGGGCGACTGGTGGTCACCCGACCGCCCCACCGACCTGACCAAGCTGGTGAACGAGCTGACACACGAGCTGTGCGGCTCCGACGCGGAACAACCCAGAGAGGGCAGCCCCCGCCCCGACCACCGCCGCCCGCCCCCACCGCGAACGTAGGGCGCTTCGGGCCGTAGACCCTTGATGAGGTAGTTGCGCCACATCAAGCATTTTTACGAAGGGGTACCCAGACCCCCGGGCCCACGCGCCCGCCGGCGGACCGACCCACCGACCACCGGCCCGTCAGCCCACGAGCCCGTCGCCCGGAGACGAACGGATGCCGTCGCCCCCGGGCCCATGCTCAAATGCGCCGAAGGCGCGAGACGAAAGCCGCACCCAACCGAACACAGCACTCCGACGCACAGCACCCCAACACACACCGCACCCCCACGCCCGGCGCCCCCGGCGCATACCCGCCTCAGCCCAACTCCTTGCCCATCCACACCTCGGCATACGGCCCCTCCGTAAAGGCCGGAACCTCCCGATACCCGTGCCGCGCGTACAACGCACGCGCCTCGACCAGATCGCGCCGGGTATCGAGCACGATCCGCCCGGCGCCCAGCGCGCCCGCCGCCGCCTCGACGGCCGCGAGCAGGGCGGCGCCCCCGCCCAGCCCCCGCTTGGCGGGCCGTACGAACACCCGCTTCAGCTCCGCCGTACGCGCGTCCAGCAGCCGCAGCCCCGCACAACCGACGAGTTCGCCGTCGTGGTGCGCCAGCAGGAACACCCCACCCGGCGGGGCGAGATCGTCGCTGGGCATCTCCGCGTGCGCCTGCTCGATCTCCTCCCGCGTCGAGTCCCGACCCTCGTGGAGCTGGTAGTAGCGGTCGGCGACATCGACGAGGTACTCACGCAGCAGCACGGCCGAGACGGGATCGTCGACGGGCCGCGCGGCCACCGTCCACGCGGGATACGCGGGATACGCGGGATACGCGGGATACGCGGGGTACGCGTCGCCGCGCGAACCGGCTTGGGCATAGGGCGTACTCGTCATGGTCGGCATCCTGGCACCCACCACCCCCGCGCCGCACCGCAGTTTGAGGGCCGAAGACCGGGCTACCCGGATTAAGGAGCCCCCGAACGCGGAGGGGGAAGCCAGCGGGAAGGCAGAAGCAGACATGTCAACTGGTGCGATCAGCATCGTGGTTGTCGTCGCGGTCGTCCTCGCGGCCGCACTCACCGTCCGCGTCGTCCGTGCGGGCGCAGGCCGCAGGGAACGCGCTCTGCGACGCCGCTTCGGACCCGAGTACGAACTGAACGTCGCCCAGCACGCGGGCGACACCAAGGCGGCGCAGCGCGAACTCGAGGAGCGGCTGCGGCTCTACGGCGAGCTGCGGACCCAGCCCCTGCCCGGTGAGCTGCGCGAGCGGTACGTGGCCGAGTGGGCCGGTATGCAGGAGCTGTTCATCGAATCCCCGGAACGCTCGGTGACCGGCGCCGATCGGCTGCTGGCCCGCCTCGCCCACGACCGAGGCTATCCATCGGACCGCTACGAGGAGCAGATCGCGGCGCTGTCCGTACACCACGCCGACCACATCCAGGGGTACCGGCAGATCCACGACTCGGCCGCACGCGCCCGCGAGGGCCGCGCCGACACCGAGGAGCTGCGCGAGGCCGTGGTGCACGCCCGGCCGTTCTTCGAGGACCTGGTCAGGCCACCGCACCACGCCACGACCCGCCCCGAGACCGCACGGCAGCACCACCACGGCGAACGGCACAGCGGGAACCGGCTCCAGCGGTGGCTGCCCGGGGGCGGCGCCGGGACCGGGACGGGGTTCGGCCACACCAGGAAGGGCGGCGCGTGGTGACGGCCCCGACGGACCCGACGGAACCCATCGAACCCATCGAACCCATCGAACCCATCGAACCCACCGCACCCGCCCAGCCGTCGAGCACCCCGAACGGCCCCAGCTTTCCGGTGCTGCCGACAGATGTGCACGACAAGCTGGTCCAGCGGCTGCGGTATTCGGTCAGCGGCTTCGTGGACTCCCCACGCGGCGCCGTCGAGGAGGCCGACACCCTGCTCACGGAGGCGGTCACCCGGCTCACCGACCTCCTGGCCGAACGCCGCGCCACGCTCCGAGCCGCCTGGCACGAGAACGACGGGGTCGTCACGGAGACGGAAGAGCTGCGCCTGGCGATGCGGGGCTACCGCAATGTGCTGGAGCGCCTCATCAGCATCTGACGGCCGTACGAGGGTGTGTGGGCGGCTGCTTGTTCCCCACCCCGCCCCTCCCCGAAACCGGGGCTCCGCCCCGGGCCCCGCTCCTCAATCGCCGGAGGGGCTGGGATGGGTGACGCCGAAGCAGCGATATGCGGCTCCGCCGCGTGGCAGAGGCTCCCCCGGAACCCGGGGTCTGGGGCGGAGCCCCAGTTGTGGGAAGGGGCGGGGAGGGGAACAGCCCGCCGCAGGCGGCGCGATCCATCGGGCACCCCCCTGCGCCGCTACGCCGCGTCCCACAGCTCGGTGCCGTGCGCCCCCACCAGTGCGCCGATACGGGCCAGCGCCTCCCCGGCCGGCTGCGGGTCCAGCCTGCGGCCGTCCCGCAGCCGCAGGGCCACCTGGCCCTCGCCCGCCTCCCTGGCGCCGATGACGGCCTGGTACGGGACGAGGCGGGACTCGCGGATCCGGGCGCCCAGGCTGCCCCGCTCGGGTCCGGCGAGCTCCGCGCGCAGCCCGAGCCCCTCGCAGCGCCGCACCACCTCCTCGGCTTGCTCCAGCTCCGCCTCGGAGATCGGCAGGACCACCAGCTGGGTGGGGGCCAGCCAGGCGGGGAAGGCCCCGCCGTGCTCCTCGATGAGATGGGCCACGGCCCGCTCCACACTGCCGATGATGCTGCGGTGGACCATGACCGGACGGTGCCGGGCGCCGTCCGGGCCGATGTAGTGCAGATCGAACCGCTCGGGCTGGTGGAAGTCGACCTGGACGGTGGACAGGGTGGACTCCCGGCCGGCGCCGTCCGCCACCTGCACATCGATCTTGGGGCCGTAGAACGCCGCCTCGCCCTCCTCGGCCTCGTACGGCAGGCCGGAGCGGTCCAGGACGTCGGTCAGCAGGGCGGTCGACCGGCGCCACATCCCGGGCGCGGCGACGTACTTGCCGCCGGGCCCCGGGAGGGAGAGCCGATAGCGGGCCGGGGCGATGCCGAGCGCCTCATAGGCCCGGCGGATCAGCTCCAGGGCCGCGCCCGCCTCGTCGGCGACCTGGTCCAGGGTGCAGAAGATATGGGCGTCGTTCAGCTGGATGGCCCGGACCCGGGTCAGCCCGCCGAGCACCCCCGACAGCTCCGAGCGGTACATCCCGCCCAACTCGGCCATCCGCAGCGGCAGTTCGCGGTAGCTGTGGCCACGGGAGCGGTAGATGACCGCATGGTGGGGGCACAGGCTCGGACGCAGCACGACCTGCTCCGCGCCCGGCTCGGTGCCCAGCTCCATCGGGGGAAACATGTCGTCGCTGTAGTGCGACCAGTGGCCCGACAGCTCGTACAGCTCCCGCTTGCCGAGCACCGGCGAGTACACATGCCGGTAGCCCGCCCGCCGCTCGGCGTCGCGGATGTACTCCTCCAGGGTGTGCCGTACGGTCGCGCCGTCGGGCAGCCAGTACGGCAGGCCCGCGCCGATCAGCGGATCGGTGTCGAACAGGCCCAGTTCACGGCCGAGCTTGCGGTGGTCGGGCATCGCGGTCTCCTCGTTGGACGTCGGTGCGCATCGGCGGACGTCGGGGTACGCCGATGGACATCGGGTGAGTGACCGCACGGCGAAGCCCCGGGGCACTCGCCCCGGGGCTTCGGATCAGAACATCGGTCAGCGCGCCGGGACACTCTCCGGCGTCGTCGTCATGGCAGTGCCAGCGCGCTTCATGCCGATCACGGTAGCAAGGCCCGGCGCGGCCCGCCCGGCAATTTTCCGGCGGCGGACCACACCGGCCCACGGCGCACGGCGGCCGTTCCGCCCAGCCAACGGCTTACGCGGCCGTACTGCCCAAGCCACGGCTTACGGCGGCCGTGTCGCCCGGCCAACGGCGCATGGCGGCCGTACCGCCCAGCCCACGGCTCGCAGCGGCCGTACCGTCCAAGCCACGGCTTATACGGCGGCCGTTCCGCCCAGCCAACGGCTTACGCGGCCGTACTGCCCAGCCCACGGCCCACGGCGGCCGTACCGCCCAAGCCACGGCGCACGGCGGCCGTACCGCCCAGCCCACGGCCCACGGCCCACGGCTCACGGCCCCCGACTCACCGCAGCCGTCCCGGCTACGCCCCCTCCGGCACCAGCTCCCCCACCGCGTCCCGCCACGCGGCCCGCGTCGCGACGGCCTGCCGCCACGTGCGCACCGCCTTCGGTGGCATCCCGACGGCCAGCACACCGGCCACCCGGTCCCCCGAGCGGTAGGCGGCCAGGAACTTCCGCTCCTCCAGCGCGCCCTCCACGACCGCGACCTCCTCATGGCCGCGCAGCCAGCCATGCGCCTGGATCCGGAAGTCGTACTGGTCCGACCAGAAGTACGGCACCGGCGCGAACGGCTTCCGCGCCTCCGGGCTGAGGAGGTTGCGGGCCACGGCCATGCCCTGCTCGGTGGCGTTGGTCCGGTGCTCGATCCGCATCGCCGTGCCGAACAGCGGATTGTGCCAGCGGGCCACATCCCCCGCGCCGTACACATCCGGCGCGGCGGCGCTGTACTCATCGCACTCCAGGCCGTCGCCCAGGGGCAGGCCACTGCCCTCCAGCCAGCCGGTGTTGGGCACCGAGCCGATCGCGACCAGCACCTCGTCGGCCTCGACCAGCGTGCCGTCCGACAGCCGTACCCCGCCGTCGGCCACCTCGGCCACCATGACCCCGGTGCGCAGATCGACGCCGTGGTCGTGGTGGGCGCGGGTGAGCATCCGGCCGACCCGTTCGCCGACCGCCGGGGCCAGCGGCACGGGCGCGGGCTCCAGCAGCGTCACCTCCGTACCGAGTCCGCTCGCGACGGCGGCCGCCTCGGCGCCGAGGAACCCGGCGCCGACCACCACCAGCCGCCGCCCCGGGCCCAGCCGGTCCCGCAGGGCCAGGGCGTCGTCCAGGGTGCGCAGCACATGCGCGCGCTCCGCGCCGTCGCCGGGCAGCCGGCGGGGGCGGACGCCGGTGGCGATGACCAGGCCGTCGTACGGCACCCGCGCCCCATCGGCCAGCGCCACCGTACGGCCCGCGAGGTCGAGGCCGGTCGCGGTGACGCCGAGGCGCAGATCGAGGCCGAGCGCGTCCAGATCGGCGGCCGAGCGCAGCGGCACCCGGTCGGGTTCCCACTGGCCGCCGAGGATCTGCTTGGACAGCGGTGGCCGGTCGTACGGGTGGTACGGCTCATCGCCGATGAGCGTGAGCGTGCCCTCGTAGCCCTCCCGGCGCAGCGTCTCCACCGCCGCCAGACCGGCGGCGGAGGCGCCGACCACCACCACGTGCTTCACTTCTCGACCACCCGTATCGCCGCCGCCGGGCAGACCACCGCGGACTCCCTCACATCGGCATGGAGTTCGGACGCGGGCCGCTCGTCCAGCAGCACCACGATGCCGTCCTCCTCCCGCTGGTCGAACACATCGGGCGCGATCATCACGCACTGCCCCGACGCCACACACTTGGGAACATCGACTTCCACACGCATGGTGACTCCCTTGTCCTCGCCGCTGCCTGCACCGCCGCCCGCGCCGCTCATGATGTCCAGGTGACCGGCAGCTCGTAGACGCCGTAGACGAAACCGTCGTCTTTGAACGGTAGTTGGTCGATCCCGGTCGCCAGCCGCAGGGTGGGGATACGGCGGTAGAGCGTGCCGTAGACCACCTGGAGCTCCAGCCGGGCGAGCGGCTGGCCCAGGCACTGGTGGACGCCGAAGCCGAACGCTATGTGGCGGCGGGCGTCGCGGCCGATGTCCAGCCGCTCTGGCTCGGGGAAGACCTCGGCGTCCCAGTTGCCGGTGCCGGTGTAGACGATGATCCCGTCCCCGGCGCGGATGGTCTCGCCGCCGATCTCGATGTCCTCCAGCGCGACCCGGCGCCGGCCGTTGTGCACGATGGTGAGGTAGCGCAGCAGTTCCTCGACGGCCCTGGCGACCGCCTTCGGGTCGTCGGTCTCCCGCAGGACGGCGAGCTGGTCGGGGTTCTCCAGCAGGGCCACGGTGCCGAGGGCGATCATGTTGGCGGTGGTCTCATGACCGGCGACCAGCAGCAGTACGCCCATGTTGGCGGCATCGCGCTGGGTCAGCTCACCGGCCCTGACCCGCCCGGCCAGCTCGGAGAGCATGTCGTCGGCGGGGTCGGCGAGTTTGGCGGTGACCAGCCCCTCCAGATAGTCGGTCAGCGCCTCGTTGGCGCCGACCATGTCCTCGACCGAGGAGTGCCGGTTGATCAGGACGGAGCTGTTCCGCTGGAAGAAGTCGTGGTCCTCGTACGGCACCCCGAGCAGCTTGCAGATCACCAGCGACGGGAGCGGCAGCGCGAGCGCGTGTACCAGGTCAACCGGGGTCGGTCCGGCCAGCATGGCGTCGATCAGATCGTCGGTGATCTTCTGGATCTCGGGCCGCAGCGCCTCGATCCGCTTGATCGCGAACGGTCCGGTGACCATCCGGCGGATCCGGGCGTGCTCGGGGTCGTCCATGGTGAGGAAGGACCGCCGCTGCTTGGCGTTCTCGCGGACGCCGGCGCTCGCGTGCGGATAGCCGGGCAGCGTGGCCTCGGCGCTGACCCGCGGGTCGCTGAGCAGGGCGCGCTGGTCGGCGTACCCGGTCACCAGCCACGGGGCGCTGCCGTCCCACAGCCGTACGCGTGTGACCGGCCGTTCGGTGTGCAGCGCCCGTGTGGTCGGGGGCGGGTCGAAGGGGCAGCCGGCCGCCCGCGGCATCGGAAACTCCGGAAGCTGCTCTTCCGCTTCGGCCGTGGTCTCTGCCAGCGTCTCGGTCATGTCTCTCCTCGGGTGGGGTTCCGACGGGAGCGGAGCCTGAACCCTTCGCGTCAGGGGAACGGGAACCTTCGCAATTACGGGGACGTGATGACCAGCGAACCCGCTCGACCTGACACCCCCCGGTCAGTTACCTGACGAATCGCTGACCGTGCCGACTGTGGGGAAGGCCACAGTGACCGTCGTGCCGCGGTCCGGTGCGCTGCGCACGCTCACCTCGCCGCCGTGCCGCTCCACCACCCGCCGCACGATGGTGAGGCCGAGGCCGCCGCCCAGCTCGACCCGGCCGTCCTCGGCGCGGGGGGAGGTGAGCCGGGCGATATCGCGCGGGCTCATGCCCGGCCCCTGGTCGCTGACCGACAGCTCCACATGCGGCCGGCCACCGGCCCCGGCCACCGGACCGCGCACCGCAACGGTCACCGGGGACCCGGCGGGGGTGTGCCGCAGCGCGTTGCCCAGCAGATTGCGGACGGCGTGCCGCAGCATGCGGTTGTCCGCGACGACGGTCGCCCGGCCGCAGTTCTCGCGCGCGATGGGACGTTCGGGATCGAGCAGCCCCAGATCCGCCACCGCCTCGTCGGCCACGTCCCGCAGATCCACCGGCTCCGGGTCCAGCGGCCGTACCCAGGAGGAATCCGTCGGCGGAAACACCTGCTGCACCGCCTGGTGCATATGGTCGGCCTCGTCCTGGATACGGCGCAGGGCGCGCACCATCAGCTCGGGGTCGTCGCTGAGCCCTTGCAGCGGGAGTTCGGCCCAGCCGCGGATGGTGGTCAGGGAGGTGCGCAGCTCGTGCAGCAGGACCTCGAGCCGCTGCTGGCGCTCGTAGGCGTCCTCGCCGCGGGCCTGGCCGTCCTCGTGGCCTTCGCCCATATGGCCCTCGTTCACGCGGAGGCGAGGCGGCCGAGCCAGTAGCCGAAGCCACGGCGGGTGTGGATCAGGGCGGGCCCGGTCTCGTCGACCTTGTGACGGAGGCGGGAGACCAGCTTCTCGATGGCGTTGTCCCCGTACCGCCCGTGGTCCGCGACCCACAGATGCTCGCCGATCTGCTCCTTGGACAGCACCTGCCCCGCGTTGACCAGCAGATAGCGCAGCAGCCTGAACTCGGCCGGGGTCAGCTCCAGCGCCCGCCGCCCGCGCAGCGCCTGACGGGTCGTATCGTCCAGCACCAGATCCGCGTAGCTCGGCGACGGCTCCTCGCGCCGCTGGTTCCGGGTGCGCAGCAGGGCCTGCACCCGGGCCAGCACCTCGGCGATCCGGAACGGCTTGGTGACGTAGTCGTTCCCGCCGATGCCGAGGCCGGTGACCAGCGAGTCCAGCGAGTCGCGGGCGGTGAGGAAGAGCACGGGCGGATGGTTCTCGTCGGCCGCGACCAAGCGCCGACACACCGTGAAGCCGTCCAGATCGGGCAGCATCACATCGAGGATCACCAGGTCGGGCCGGTCCCGCCCGACCCGGTCGAGCGCCTCCCCGCCGGTGGCCGCGGTGCCGACCCGGTAACCGGCCAGCTCCAGGGTGGTCGAGAGCAGTTCGGCGATTCTCGATTCATCGTCGACGACCAGGATGCGCTGCCCGTTGCCACGGGCGGGCGCCGGTTTCTCGCTGACACTCCCGTACACGCCATGACACTACGTGAACCGACCGTTCCGGGGCACGGGGGCCTTGACCGCGACCGACGAGATCCGGACAGGGCCGGGGACGCCGTCTACGGCCGACGGCGTGCCCACAGCGCGCCGTTCCCACATCACAGCGTGAATGGGTCCTCGTCGAGCTTTTCCGCCAGGTGCTCAAGAGTGTCCGTAAGGCTTGGCGGCGCGCCGTTCAGCCTTTCGTGCTGCTTGGCGACGTGACCGATGAGGCGGAGGGTCCGTCCTGAGGAGATTCCGGGTGCGGCGGTGACCAGGGACCTGGTGACGTCTTCCGCGTCGTGCCAGGCATTGACGTCCAGTAGGCATTGTGCGAGCCGTGCGACTCGCTCGCTCGAGTAGCCGGTCGTGACGTCACGTCCTGGTTGTACGGATTGCAGCAGCAGCTCGATGGCTTTCTCTATGTCACCCGCGATCTGAAGTGTGTGACCCCACTGGCGGTCGATTTCCCCCTGGGTCACCCACCATGCCCAGTCCGGTTCGCCGACGTCGCTACCATCCTCGATGAGCGAGCGGGCGCGTTGAAGCGACTCGATGGCATCCGACGTACGTCCCGTGCCGACCAGTCCCTTCGCTTCACGGATGCGGAACATCGCCTCGACGCGCGGGGACAGCCGTCTACGGTGGAGTACCGACCGGGCGATGGACAGCGCCTCTTGGTTCCGCCCACGCCACTCACTGCGCATCGCCATGTTTTGCAGCGTCAGCAATTCGATGGAGCGATCCCCTGAGAGCTTCGCGAGGAACAGCGCCTCGTGGTTGAAGCGCTGGGCCGCGTCGTCTCTTTCCGCGTCCCAAAGAGCCCAGCCGGCGACTTCGGCGAGTTCCGCGGCGGCCGATTGAATGTCGCGCTCATACCGCGGCTCGTAGTCTCCGGCTCCGAGCCGCCGATGCACGACCTTGAACGCGCGGCCTGCGGGCTCTGCGATGGATACTCCGCTGAGTTCGTTGTCCAGGACGACCAGCCGATGGGAGGTCTCCCGGATGGCGTGTGCGAAGTCGGCTCCGCGTGCCTCGTTGAGTCTGAGTATCCGATCAGTGATGGCCGGTGATTCAGCAACTTCCGGCGAAACCGTTGGCGGCGTCACTCGTGCCGCGATTTCGGCGAGTTCCCCGTTTGCCCTGAGCAACTGGTCCAACGCCGTGACGAGTTGTGTCGATGGCCGCTGTTTCCCGGAGAGCACGCGGGACAGATAGGCGTGGTCGTAGTTCAGGTGGCGGGCAACCGCCCGGACGCTCATGTCCCGGTCGCGAAGCAAGTCGCGGACTCTCTGGCTGAACTCCCCGCTGTCCATGGTGACCAGGGTACGGCTGTCACCTCGTAGTCACCACGCGGTCACCACCCGCGACCGCACATTCACGGTTGTCTTTACGTACGTGAGGACCCCCGCGACCGTGCGACCGGCCCGGGGGCATGGCCATCGCTAACAGGAGCGACAACGTGTCGGACACTAGCCCAGCCACCCCACCCGCGAACATGCCGCCCGACGGCGACTGCGATGTGTGCGGGGCGCTGTTACGGCAGCAAGCCGAAGCAAGGCGTAACGGGGACCAAAAGTGGGCGACCATCTGTCTCATCGAACTCCAGCGGCACCACGAGGGCCCGTTTCACGGTGGGGCGGCCCGGTGACGGGCCGCGCGATGATGACCATGCGTGTGTCACGGGACAGCGGGAAGACCTACGGGCCGACACGCGTGGTCAAGTCCACCGAGCCCCTGAGGCCGCTGGAGACGTCGGTGTGGCCGCCATGCCAGTGCGTCCGATGTGTACCGGCGCGAGTGGCCGGCCGCCAGTCGTTCTGACGGGCGCGGTACGGAACCGCCGGCCCCCTGCGCCAAGGGCAGGGGGCCGGCGAGGGGCGCGCGGGGACTCGGCTCAGCCTTGTTTGGGGGCGGCCTGCTGGACCACCTCGAAGGACCACAGGGTGGAGCCGGAGGCGGCGGGCTTCTGTTGGGGGGCGTCTTCGCCGCCGCGCTGGTGGGCGGCCTTCATGGGGCCCTCCATCCACGCCTGGAAGTCCTCCTCGCTGCGCCAGCGCGTGTAGACGAGGTACTGGTCGGTCCCCTCGACCGGGCAGCAGGTTCACGAATGTACCTTTGCCCGCATGGCAGATGACGACCTCCTGACGCGGGCGCAATGGGGCAACCTCACCGGGCAGAACTGGGCGGTGCTCGCCCGGCTGTCTACCGATGAGAGTGATGGCGAAACCGCCAAGGACGTACCGGAGCACGGCCGACGCGCGCCGCTCACCGGCCGGGACATCAAGAGCACCGAAGAGCAGGACCGAGATGGGCGGAAGTTCGTGGAGGAGCGCGGCGGGCGCGTCGTGCACACCTACTTCGAGCCCGACACGTCGGCGTGGAGGAAACGGCGCGTACGAGAGGCTGACGGCCGGATCGTGTATCGCGTCGTGCGGCCGATCTTCGAAGGCGCCTTGGACGACTTGAAGGCCGGGCAGGCGCCCAACGGCGAACGGCTCGACGGGCTCATCGTCTATGACATCGACCGCCTCACGCGGGACCCGCGTCACCTCGAAGACGCCATCGACGTCGTGGAGCGAAGCCGTCGCCCGATCCTCGACATCACGGGAAGCCTCGATCTGCTCACGGAGAACGGCCGCGCCGTCGCCCGCCTGGTCGTCACCATGAGCAACAAGCAGTCCGCCGATACGGCACGGCGAGTGCGCCGCAAGCATCGCGCTCTGGAACGTGAGGGAATACCCACCGGAGGCGCCCGGCCGTTCGGCTGGAATGACGACAAACGCACGCTTCACCCGGAGGAGTCGAAGCACATCCGCAAGGCGGTCGAGCGCATATTGGGCGGTGCCCCGTTCCGGGCGATTCCGCTTGAGTGGAACGAAGCGGGGGTGATGACACCCAGGGGCAACAAGTGGACGCCGAGCAAGGTGAAGGAGATGTTCCGGAATCCTCGGCTGTGCGGCTACCGATCACGGAAGGTCTGGCAGACCAACCCAGTCACTGGCGGTGAAATGCAGCGCTGGGAGATCGTTCACGACGACGATGGACACCCCGTGGTCGGTCAGTGGGACCGAATCATCACGGTTGAGGAGTGGCGCGCACTGGTTGACGTGATCGGGGAGAGCATGGGTCCCGGTGACGGTCACAACAGCCGGAAGTATCTGGGAACGGGGACTCTGCGGTGCGACAAGAACGAGTGCGGCGCAGCACTACGAGTGGTGAAGGCACCCAAGAGCGCGAAGAAGCCCGAAGGGTTCTTCTACTACGCCTGCGCCGACAAGGGGCAGGGTGGATGCGCCGGGACGAAGATTCCGGGGCCGGAAACGGATGAGGCGATCAAGGAATTGGTGTTCGCCAAATGGGAGGAAGAAGCTGCCCGGCGCGAGGCGGCAGCGGTGCCCCAGGAGTGGAGCGGTGAGAGCGAGCTGGCCCGCGTGCGCGAGGACATCGAGGAAGCCAAGGAAGCCCGTGAACGGCGCATCATTTCCAAGGAGCAGTATTTCTCCCTGCTTCAGAGGTCCACCGCTGAGGAGCGACGCTTGCAGCGGGAGCGGAACCAGTGGTTCAAACGCCGCTACGCCAGCCAGGGTGAGCCCGCCAATCTCCGTGAAGACTGGGACGGGCTCACCATCGTCGAGAAGCGTTCGCATGTGGAGCAGACACTGACGGCGGTACTCATCGCGCCAGCGGTCGGCCGACGCAAGCCGGTACAGACGCGCCTGACTCCGCTCTTCCGCACCGAGGACGACATTCAGGAGTCCGAAGAAGACTGACGCGGACGTGGGCGGCGGGTGGTCTCGATCCGCAGGGTCGCATTGATCCGCCGCCATTTCCGATCGGACCACTTCGGAGAGCTACGGGCATGAGCACGGGCCCACTCACGAAGTTCCTCGTTCAGATCAGTCACCGGACATCACCCCGTTGTACGCGATCTCTTCTTGGGCGATCTCGCGGTTTCGGGCGAGGTCTTCAGCGATTCCAGCGGCGAGGAGAGCTGCGGCGGGAGTGTGGCCGGAGCCGACGTAGCGCCAGTGAGCGTCCGTGAGCACGTCCGCTTCGTCGGCGGGTTGGGTCCCGCGGGATTGGTGGTCGGCTCGTTCGGCGCGTAGCGCGGTGTAGGTGGTGGAGTAGGCGTGTGACTTGGTGAGGATGTGGCCCCGGTAGCCGAGCGTGTGAGCCCAGGCGCGTAGGCGGAGGGGTTCCAATTCGGGCAGGCCGCCGAGGCGCCAGCAGGTGCGCATGAGAGCACGTACGTGTGCCGACACGGGGGCGGCTGTGATGTCGGCGGGGTTGGTGATCTGGTGGTCGAGTCCGGCCCCGGTGTCGGTGGCCCCTTTGGTGACGTACTTGGCGACGTATGCGGCTACCGCGTCGTCGGCCAGGCCCTCACCGTCGCCGAAGGCGCGGAGCGGCCGGGCGTCGAGTTCGGCGCCCCAGCGCAGTTCGTGTTCCCCCAGGGCCGCGCTGAAGGGGGTACGGAGCCGTACGGCCGCAGCGGCGGTGCGGACCACGGCCGTGAGCACGTCGGCCGTTGCCCAGGCCGGGGGCGAATCGTCCGGCCCGCGTGCGCCGTCGAGCCGCACCACAGCATGGACGTGCACGGCCGCGCGCTTTTGGTACTCGGCGACTTTGGCGTAGGAGATGCGCAGGCTGCGGCGCAGGCCGGTGCGGGTGCGTCCGACGCGGCCAGCGAGGTGGTTGTACAGGTTGTCGGTGAACGCCTTCCACAGCCGTCCCGCGTGCGCGTGCCAGAGGACGTGTGCCGGGTAGTCGTAGCAGTCGGGGCACAGCGGTTGTCCGGTGAGCGGGTCGTCTGCCTCGTGGACGGCCGGGCAGCCGAGGCGACGGCCGTGGTCGCACTCTCCGCCCTCGCGGCGCGGTCGGCAGCGCTGCCCGTCCGTCGTGAGACGGTGAACGGGGCCGAAGCTGGGGGCCGTGAGGGTGAGGAACAGCCGGGGCCGTTCCCGCACGTCCGTCGGTACGGTCTTGCCGCCGAGGAGTCCGGCTCTGACAAGGTGGAAGGTGTCGCCGGCATGGAGGCGGGAGCAGGGGGCGCAGACGGTTTGGCGGCGGTTGCGGCAGCGGATCAGGAGCCGTTCGCCAGGCTCGTCGCGGGTGTCGTAGTGGTGCAGTACTTCGCCCGTGAGCGTTTCGCGGGTGGTGGTGGAGCCGGTGAGGTGGATCGGGTGGGCGCAGCCGCCGGTAGCGGTGATCTGCTCTATCCAGCGGGTGAAGCGGGGGTCTTGGACGAGGCGGATCAGGTCTTGGTCAACTTCGGAGAGCTGACGCAGGCGCGCCGCACGGTCGAGGTGGGCGCGCCTGTCAGCCGAGGTGGTCTCGGCGGTGATGGTGGGGACCTCCCAGGGTGGGCCGCCGCAGCGGCATGGGTGGATGCGGTTGGGTGGGTGTCGTCCATGGCGATCACTCCCTGGTTCGCGGGCCGAATGGGTGGGTTAGCGGATGGTTCCGGTGCCTCGGCAGCAGCGGCAGCGCCGCCGGTGTCCGGTGCGGGTCCTGCGGTAGCGCTCCCCCTTGCAGATGGGGCAGCGGACGCGGTGCATGGTCATCTGGTGGGGCCTCCCGGGGTGGTCTAGCTGTTGTGGGTGAAGCCGGACAGGAGCCAGCTCACGAGCCCGTTGGTGCTGTCGATGACGGGGGTCTGGCCCAGGTACATGCCGAACAGGCCGATCAACAGCGCTTCCCACCACCGCACCGCGCGGGAGCGCAGGAGCAGGACCGTTGCGAGCCCGAAGAGCAGTGCCAGGGAGAGGACCAGGGATTGACTCATGCGCCCTCACCTCCGTCCAGTTCTTCCAGCGCACGGGCGACCCCGGACAGGCGGAACGCCAGCCCCGCGTACTCAGCCGCCGTGACTTGGGCTTTGGCGGGGGTGGTCAGGTGGGACCGCCCGCGCATCCAGCCGCCTGTCTCACCCGTGGTCACGGCGACGCCCTGTTCGGCCTCCCCGATGGACTGCGCCACCGCCACGGCGTCCTTGTTCAAGTCGCCCAGGGTCATCTCAGCGGTGCCCGGATCGTTGACCCGGTGGCAGACACGCCCGCTCAATTGGGCGCGCAGCGCCGTCACCCCCGGCCCGAGATCGGAGCCAACCCGCTGTCCGGCCACGACCAGATGCATCCCGAGCGCCGCCCCGAGCTGAGCCAACCGCAGGAGGTAGGTCGAGCATTGCTCAGCCTCCGCCCGCTGCTCCTTGCTGCCGTTGGTCAGGTACAGCTCGGCTATCTCGTCCACGACCACCACCACGGGCAGGGGGCGTTCCTTCTCGGGCAGCTCCCATATGGACCGGGCCCCGGCCGCACGGCAGGTGCGCATGCGGTCTTGCATGTCGACCACCAGCGCGCCGAGCACGGCGACCGCTTGACTGCGGCAGGTGGCCAGGGCCGAGAGCCGCTGTTCGAACAGGCCCAGTTCCATGCCGCCTTTGCAGTCGATGCCGACCAGGGCGACGGGTTGCGGGGCAAGCTCGGTGATCAGCCGGGCGATCAGCGTGGACTTCCCCGACCTGGTTGCGCCGACGATCAGCCAGTGCGGCACCCGGCGGAAGTTCATCACCCACGCGCCACCGGTCTCCAGTGCGCCAACCACCGCCGACAGCAGCGACGCCGACACCTCCCCCGTGGTCCGGTCGGGGTGTTCCAGCGGATCAGCCGCCGTCGCGGTGATCAGCACGATGCCGCGTTCAGGGGAGACGATCCGCACCGCGTGCACCCGCCACGCGTGCACTAACGCCTCAGCCGCCGCCAGGAACGGGGCCGGGGTCTGCCCCGCGTGCAGCCGCACCCGCACCGACAGCCCGTTCGGTGTAGGACGGGGGATGGAGCAGCGCGGCGCGTGGGTGCGCAAGGGGTCGCCCTTGACCGCCAGGTCACCCAGCAGACGCCGGTTGGGCTGGTGGGAGACGGTGAGGTCATTGAGGTGAGCGACCTTGCGCCAGGTGACCATCACCCGCAGCGCGGTGCGCGGGTAGCCGGTCAGGTACCAGCGCCAGTGGGGCCACCGTTCCGGCAGGCGGGTGGCGAGCGCCACTGTCCAAGCCAGCGCCACCAGCACGATGGCGAACAGGAGCTGACTCATCAGGCACCACCGCCCTTACCCGCCGTTGCCGACGAGGCCGGTACAGGGGTGATGGCCGACGCGCGGAAGCTGATGCCGTGACGGTCGCCCATGGCCCAGGCGAACGCCTCCAGGCCCGTCACCCGCACCTCCGAGCCCTCCACGACGCCCTTGGGCTCTCCGGGGACGGCGATTTCGATCACCGAGACGCGCCGCCCGTCCTGCCGCACCGTCACGGCGACGGTGTAGATCGTGTTGCCGTCCCGGTCCTTCTTGACCTCCTTGCTCTCAAAATCCGCGATCTTCGGTTCAGGCCCGACCGCGCACCGCAGTACGCCGAGCCGGGTGGTGTCCACAGGTATGGACTGCATGGGTTGTGGGCCTCCTTGGCCAGTCGAGACGCCACACGTCACGTGACGTCACTCATGCTTACGAGTTACGACTATGCCTGTCTTGACGCCGGGAGGCAAGTACTTATGCTTACGAGTGACATCAGCTCACGTCAGAACCGCATACGACAGGTGACGAGGAGAGCCCGGCATGGGAGAGATCCAGCGCCCCGGAGCGCTGTACCAGCAGGTCGCAGCCGAGATCCGCAGCGGCATCGCCGCAGGCGAGTACAAACCCGGGGCCCCACTCCCCTCGGAGACCCAGCTCATCGAGCGCTACAAGGTCAGCCGCCCCACCGTCCGCAAGGCCATCGCCGCACTCCGCGCCGAAGGACTCATCGAGGTCATCCACGGCAAAGGCAGCTACGTCCGCGCCCTGCCCGCCCCCGCCGTCACCATCGAGCGGACTATCACCCGCAGCGGCACAACCTTCCACACCGGCCACCACACGTGGGAGCAGGCGGAGGAACCGGCCGTGTACCGCACCACGACTACGACGACCACGGCCCCACTCCTCGGACTCGGCGAGGGGGAAGCCCTCTTCGGCATCGACCGGCTACTCACCGACCCCGACACCGGCAGCCGCGCCCTCCACCGCATGCTCATCCCGTTCGCCACCGCCGACGAGATCGAGCAGCTGGCCGAGGCCCCGGACACCGAGCCGGAACAGATCTACGCCATCCTCACCGCCGCCCGGCACAAGCTGACCTGGCACGAGACCGTGAGTGCCCGTATGCCGCTGCCCGACGAGCGCAGCACCCTGGACATCCCCGACGCGACCCCGATCCTCTACACCGCCCGCGTCACACTCGGCACCGACGACCGGCCGCTGATCCTCGAAGAGTTCCGCGCCAGCGCCGACCGCGCCCAACTCGGCTACCGCATCACTGCCGACAGCCCCCGTGCACTGCGCGCGGTTCGGGCGTGAAACTGGGACCTTTGACTGCGTCAGGCATCGGGTGCCGCCGAAAGGTAACGTCAATCCGGTTACGGAATTTGCTGTGCGCCAGACAGTGTCTTGACCTTCAAAGGCCACCTAAGAGCTGTGCGGCAATTGGCCGTAGTACGTGTGGGGCGCCCCTGAGGCCTGGGGTTTTATGTCCGTCCTCCGGAGCGGGGTGGCCCGGTAGGCCGATCCCCTGCCATGATCGCCGGGTGAGCGATGACCAGCGCACAGCACCCTCCAAAGTGGCTGGCGACCGTGCGTCGCTGGCATCTTTCCTCGACTATCAGCGCGCCACTTTGGCTATGAAGTGCCAGGGGCTGACTGATGAGCAGCTGAAGCAGAAGACAGTGCCGACCTCGGGCCTGTCCCTGCTCGGCCTCGTCCGCCATGCCGCCGTGGTCGAGCGCAGCTGGTTCCGCATGGTGCTGAGTGGAGAGCAGGGTGCGGCCCCGTGGCCCGCGGTCGATGGGGTCTTCGGCGAGTTCCATGTGGATGACGCCGACGTGGATGAGGCGTTCACGTTGTGGCGGGAGGCATGTGAGGGTTCCCGCGCTGTCACGGACGCCTTCGAGTCCCTCGATGACACGGTGGAGTTCCAGGGGGAGTCCATCTCACTGCGCTACGCCCTTACGCACATGATCGAGGAGTACGCACGTCACAACGGCCACGCTGACCTGCTGCGCGAAGCGATCGACGGAGCGGTCGGCGAGTAGGGCGCCGGGCGAAATGAATCGGCAGCGCCTTGCCGAGGTGGCCTGCTCGAGGCGAATCGATGGCAGATCCCGTGGTGTGAGCACCGCGAGATGATCAGGACATGGCTGGTGTGAGCACGGTGTCCGAACCGTCCTGGATAGTCCCCCGCCCCCCGGTGGCCGACCGTACTTCGTGCTGGCCGACCCGGAGGGCAACCGGTTCTGCATCGAGGGCCGCCGTCGCGGGTGACCGTCTCCCCGGTACTTCCGCGTCACCGCGTCAATGACCTGACCGCGCAACTCGACTACCGCATCACTGCCGACGGCCCTGCCAACTCCGAGCCGTCTGAGCCCTCGGGCCAGCGAACTGTCGAAACCTGTCTTCACTTACTCAAGGGCGCGCCTGCGGCGCGCCGGGCGGTCTGGCCGCCCCGCCGGGCTGCGGCGTGGCCGCCGGTCCCGTCGGGCGCCCACCGCCCGCACCTCTCAGCGCACCCGCGATCGTTCGCCGGGGAGCCGACCGCCGTTCAGGGCGGGGGCGTTGTGGCTGGGGCCGACGGCCTACGCGGATTTTAGGCAGCCGCCACGGGGCGAGCCTCTAAGAACAGGGGGCCAATCGGTCGCAAACGCGGGCAGGATCACAGACCCGCCCGATTCGCCGGGCCAGCGTAAGGCCCCCTGTTCTCTCGCCCCGTGGCAGCTCCCGCCCAAAATCCGCTACGGCCGGCGGCGGTGCCCACAGCGCGCCGATCCAGCACCGCACGCCCGCCACCGGCCACCCCGATCACCCCGCCCTGCCCAGCCGGGCCGCCGTCACCCGTGCCAGCATCGCCACCTCACGCGCCGACGCCGCCGACAACTCCAGCCTCACCACCCCGGAGCCGTCCGTGTCCGAAGCGGCACGCAGCCGCAGCCCTGCCGCCTCCACGCCGACGAGGCTCAGCGCGTCGCCCAGCTCGGCCGTCGCTTCCCGCGCGTCCCGCCAGCCGCTCAGGTAGTCCACTCCGCGCACCCATATCCCCGCCTCCAGGTCTGCCGCTTCTCCCTCGCACCCGTCGTCCCCTGGGCCGCACATTGGTCAAGTCCCTTTCTCTGCAAGCCAACTGACAATCAACGACCGGGCCGCGTCGAGCGGGAGCACGACGACGACCCCGGTACCATCGGCACCGGGGTTCGTGATCGATCCCCAGCCGGACCACCCCGGTAGCTGTCCAGGCGAAAAGGGGTGGTCCGGTATCGCTTCTTCGGTTGTTGCGCGCGACTCTGCCGAGCGACCTCAGTACTTCTGTCGGCCGCCCGGGTAACGGACCGGCTTCCGGCACTCTGGCGCGTCCTCGGGCGCGGGCTCGCCGCCGAGCGCGTAGCACAAGGCGGCGTGCAGTTGCTCCGCTTCGACCACCGTCAGCACCAGCGATGCCAGGGATGCGCGACCGGGCCGGAGGACTTGAAGCGGCAGTTCAAGCAGACCGTCTTTGCCAGGACGCAGACCGCGCCCCGGTGCGGGACCGACCTGCCAGCCTTCTGACGCCCTACTCATTCGGGCCCCTTGCTCGCCTGAGTCGGTCCGTCGCTCTCGCACTCGCCCGGCCCAGGAAGGCGCCCGCCGCGACTCTCCGCGATCCGGAGAGCGTCTTGCAGCGCTTCGATCAGGCGGTTCGAGAGGTAGCGGAGCTCTCGCGGGTCCGCCTTCCGGTCGCGGAGCAGTAGGCAAGCGTGGCCGATGAGTTCAGCGCCCATCTGAAGCTGTACCGCTTCCATCTCGTCGGCCAGTCGCGACAGATACCCCGTGCCGTCCTCATCCGACATCAGGTAGCACGGCTTCCCGGCAGGGCCGGGCCACGGAAGCAATCGCGGTTGCGCACTCACCTGACCACCACCATCCCGTGCGGCGCGCACAACAGCTCCACCCGAGGCACGTGCTTCTGACGCTCATGAGCCACCAGATACGGCCGGACAAGGTGCACGTCCTCACCACGCAGCAGAGGCTTACGTGGCAGCTGGTGCACACGAGGCAGCCGCAACGTCGGGGCATCAGCACAGTCCATCGGCTGACGTGTCCCAACCGTGCGATGACGTCCCCGGCCGGGCCGTAGCACTCTCACCAACGGTTCGAAGACCCTGCCGATACAGTTCCGCATGTTGACCTGCTTCCTCAGGTTGGCCACGCCCCGGGGCGCACGCCCGCGTCGCCGGGGTCCTGTGGCGGATGAAAAACCGGCTGAGTATTCATGCTGGTGACATGCGAAGCCCCCAACTTTCACAGTTGAGTGAAAGCCGGGGGCTACTGCGGTGAAAGTGTCAGAGGCCCACCCAAGCAGCCAGGTGATCCAGGCTGTCCGGGGTGCGACGGGACAAGTGGATCAGGCCCCGGATGGTCTCGCGAGCGCCCGCGTGGTACCTGGTCTGCTGCGGCGCCAGCTTCCGCGCGGTCACGATCGATTTCAAGGCCGCTTCAGAGCGCCCCGCTTCCATCTGGGCGCGTGCCTGGTCCACGTAGAAGTGCGCGGCGCGGGAGACAGCCCAGTCCTGCGGTATCCGCACCTTCGCGGCCTCTTGCAGAGCTTCGCCGTAGTGCCGCATCTCGACATGAGCCGACACCGCGTGCACGGTGACGTTCGTGGGGCCGAAGGACAGCCAGTGCACGTCCGTCGCTTCGCCTGTCCGGTCCGCGTAAGACCGGGCCTCGGTGAGGTAGTTCTTTACCGCGTCTTCATCATGAGCGCGGGCAGCGATGATGCTTGCTCCAAGGTGAAGCTGCCCGGCAACGGCATGCCGCTCTCGCGTCTGCGGAGACTGCTCCAATAGCCCCTGCCCGGAGGCTACGAGCCGCTGACCGATGGTGTACTCGCCCTCTCGGAAGTAGACGAGGGCGCGCATGTACTGGCGCACTGCGGAGAGCAACGGATCGGAGGCCCGCGAGGCGGCCCAGTCCATACGGTCCAGAGCCACCGTGGACAAGTCGTAGTAGCCCAGCTTCACGGCCAGGTCATGCGCGGTGCGGTAGGTACTCGACAAGGCAGCCCACAACTCGGACGACGGCGTCCGATACGCGGCTGTAGTGATCTCCGCCATCGTTCCTGGAAGATCAAGAGCAGCGTCATGGAGCTTCGTCGCCCGGACCTGCTGACACAGGGCTTGGGCAGCGGCGACGAGCTGAGGAGCGGGGCGCGGTGTGATCGCCGGATCGGCCCCCAGGTCGTAGAGGTCGAGGGCTTCACGGATCGGGCGGACCAACGCGGCCAACCGGTCCTGCTGTAGCTCGGTCACGTAGGGTTGGCCGGTCAGTGCCGTGACGTCGATGCATAGCGCTTTCGCGACAGCGGCCACCAGGTCGGGGCTGGCTGGCTTGTGCCCGGACTCAACTTGGGTGAGCAGGCTGTAGGAGTAGGGAATCTTCTGAGTCAGCCCACGCTGAGTCAGCCCAGCCCGTTTCCGGTGATGTGCGATCCGAGCGCCCGTGTGCTCGTCGTCGGGGAGCGGCATGCATCCCTCCCTTTCGTGACTCACTCTCAGCGGAAACGCTACCCGCCCGGTCACGGCAGAAGACGGTGAACGGCGATCTCATTCCCTGGCTGGCAGGGTTTGCGCATACGGGGCGCCACACGGTGGACTGCCCGCATGACCGCGAACCGTGTCCTCTACCTGTTCGGAAGCGCCGCCCCGCCCGTGCTGAACATCGCTGGCGTCATCGAACGAGCGCAGGCGGCCGAGTGGGATGTCTGCCTCGGGCTCACCCCCACAGCCGCACGCTGGCTTGACGACGAGCTGCCAGCGTTGGAGGAACTGACCGGACACCCGGTGCGCAGCCAGTACAAGCTGCCCCGAGAGCCGGACGTCTGGCCCCTGGCGGATGCCGCCGTCCTGGCACCCGCCACCTTCAACACGATCAACCAGTGGGCTCTCGGGATCACCGAGAAGTTCATCGTCGGATTCGTGGCCGAGGCCATCGGCAAGGGCATCCCGACTGTGGCCATGCCGTGCGTCAACGCCGCCTACGTCCAGCACACCCAGTTCGACACCAGCGTTGCCACGCTCCGCGCGATGGGAGTGCGCGTGCTGTACGGGGAAGGCGGTTTCGTACCCAACAAGCCGGGCCAGGGCCGACCGGAGAACTATCCGTGGCACCTGGCCCTCGAAGCCGCCGCTTCAGCCGTCAGCGGGCGCGATCCCCGCGGTGCATGAGCCGCCCCCGGACGGTGCAGCCAACGGGCAGGCGAGCTCACAGCCGCCTGACGGGCACAGCACAAAACCACTAAGCGAATCCGGCGAAGTCCACTGCTGATCCCGCTAGTGCTTGGAATAATGCGCCAATGGATCTAGGGGGTACAGCATCAATCGCCGCCGCCGCGGCTGTAGTTGGGGCCGGACTTGGCGCCTTTGGGGCCGTACGTGCGGCTAAGAACACGGGGAACTCCCAGCGCCGCTCGCAGCACGAGCACTGGCGGCGGCAAACTCGCGCTGATGCCTATGCTCAGTTCGTGAACGCAACGGAGGAACTTGCGCCAGTGATGTCCGCGCTTGCCCGGATGGAGGACTCGGCACCGGCAGACCTGCCGGAGCGAGCCGCCGAGGCGCGTCGGCTCATGTCGGCGCTCGCGAAGGCCGACAACGCCGTGGCGCTGGCGGGACCTGACAGCGTTGCTGCGGAAGCCAAATCAGTAACACGGGGTTACGGGTTCATCCTGCGTAGCACCTTCGTGAGGTGGGGGCTGGAGCAAGCCAGGCGAGGCGACCCACCATCACTCACACCTACCCATTGGCCGAGCTTGAGCCACTTCCGCCAACTGGCACGAGCTGCCCTGGACGATCCAGACGGCGCCCTGGAACGGCAGCCATAGGAACCGTCGCTGAGCAGATGACACGAAGTCCATCGCTAATCTCAATCCCCTGAAGGCTTCGTGGCCAGCAGGAGCGGCACGAGATCAGCAGTGGACTTCGTCGAATCCCCTTAAGCCCCCTGGCCTGGGTCAGGGGGCTAGCGTTGGTTCCAAGGGGCTCGTGTCAGCCTTGCTTGGGTCCGGTCTGCTGTACGACCTCGAAGGACCACAGTGTGGAGCCCGAGGCGGCGGGCTTCTGCTTCGGGGCGTCCTCGCCGCCGCGCTGGTGGGCGGCCTTCATGGGGCCCTCCATCCAGGCTTGGAAGTCCTCCTCGCTGCGCCAGCGCGTGTAGACGAGGTAGGTGTCAGTCCCTTCGACGGGACGCAGCAGTTCGAACCACTCGAAGCCGTCGGAGTTCTCGACCGTCCCGGCGCGTGCGGCGAAGCGCTTTTCCAGCACCTCGCGCTGTTCCTCCGGGACCGTCAGCACATTGATCTTGACAACACTCATGCCCTCATCTTGCCCCACTCCCGAGGCTACGGTGATCTGGGTCTAGTGGTACATCTGCGTACCTGTTGCGGGCGCAGCAGCTCGAACCACTCGAAGCCGTCGGAGTTCTCCACGGCCCCGGCGCGGGACGCGAAGCGCTTTTCCAGCACCTCGCGCTGTTCTTCCGGCACGGTCAGGACATTGATCTTTACGACGCTGGGCACAGGACACCTCTCACGCGGCGGGCGCCTGGTCGGCGCCCTGAGCTCGACTCTTTGGGCGCAGTCTGCTACATCCGATGGTCAAAGACGCGTGAAGACGTCGGTCAGTGGCTGATGACGACCTTGCCGAAGCGGGGTCCCTTTGCGAAGTGGGAGAACGCCTCCGGCGCCTGGTCGAAGGGGAAGACGCGGTCGATGACGGGCCGGAGCCGGTTCTGGGCGATGGCCTTGTTCATGCGTTCGAAGTCGCCGCGGCTGCCGACGCTGATCGATCTGAGGGTCGCGGCGCGGCGGAAGAACCGGTTCACATCCATGCCGTCGCCTGCCGCGAGATTGCCGACGAGGGCGATCTGGCCGCCGTGGGCGACGGCGTCGATGGACTGGGAGAGCGTTCCGGCGCCGCCGATCTCCACGACGCGTTCGGCACCGCCGCCGGTGAGTGCGCGTACCCGTACGCCCCACTCGGGTGTGCTGGTGTAGTCGACAACGTCGGATGCGCCGAGGGCGCTGAGGCGCCGGGCCTTGGCGTCGCTGGATGTCGTGGCCAGGACGCGGGCGCCGGCCAGGCGGGCGAGCTGTAGGGCGAAGACCGATACCCCGCCCGAGCCCTGGACCAGTAGCGCGTCCCCCGGGCCGACTCCGCTCACGGCCGACCACGCGGTGAGCGCGGCGCAGGGAAGCGTGGCGGCTTCCTCGAAGGTCAGATGGTCCGGTACGGCGACCGCGCTCTGTTCGTCGAGGACGATGTATTCGGTGAGCCAGCCGTCGCGATGGGTGCCGCGCAGCTGTCCCCACTCGGGGAACGGGCCGTACAGCCATGTGGGATGGAAGGTGCCCGCGACACGATCTCCCACTCGGAACCGCGAGACCCCGTCCCCGACGGCCTCCACGACGCCCGCGCCGTCGGAGAGCGGGATACGCCCCGGCGGTACGTCGACGGAGTACCTGCCGGTGACGATCAGCAGATCGCGTGCGTTGAGGGAGCTGGCTTTCACTCGTACGAGTACTTCGCCCGCCGACGGGCTCGGCACCGGGCGCTCCGCCGAGGTGATCAGGCCGCCGCCCGCTCTCACCTGGAAAGTTCGCATTTGCTGCCCTTCGTTCGTATCTCGCCTCCACGATAGGCGCGCCGGGCTGGACGATATGTATCTTGGCGTCCACTGTTTGGCGCAGATCGTCCAGGGGAGTGGAGATGGATCCGATCGATGACCTCCTCGCCACGATGAGGATCGAGGACGCCCGGTATGTGCGGGTGGACGCCCGTGCACCATGGGGAATCTCGTTCCCTCCCCGGCACCTCGCCCGGCTGGTCCTGATCTCCAGCGGTTCGTGCCGGCTCGTCGCGGACACGCTCCCCGGGTCGCAGCGGCTGGAGGCGAACGACTGCTTCCTGGTCCGTGCGGGGGTGGGATTCACGCTTCAGGACGAGACGGGCAGCGAGGTGGTCGACTGCGATGGCCTGATCTCCCAAGCCCCCGGCAACGCGGCGCGGGTCGGGGGCGACGGGGAGCTGACCCGGATCGTCTCCAGCCGGTTCGCCTTCGATTCCGTGGCGGCGGAACCGCTGTTCGCGCTGCTGCCCCCGGTGTTCCGGCTGAATCTGGACAACACGTCCGGTCAACTCCTGCGCGGCACGTTCGACCTCATCGCACGGGAGAGCGCGGCGGGCGCGCTCGGCGGCGGGTTCATCATGAGCCGCCTGTCCGATGTGCTCTTCGTCCAGGCGCTACGAACCTGCTGTACGGATGTCGGCAGCGGTACCGTCGGCTGGATCGCCGCGCTGCGGGATCCACGGCTGGCGGTGGCCATGCGGGAGTTGCACGCGGATCTGGCCCATCCGTGGACGGTGGACGAACTCGCCCGCAAGGCGGGGATGTCACGCTCGGCGTTCGCCGCCCTGTTCAAGGAGAAGACCGGGGACACCCCGCTCGGCTACCTCACGTCATGGCGCATGTATCGGGTGAAGCTCCTGCTCAGGGAGACACCGCTGAGTGTCCAGGAGATCGCGGTCAGGGTCGGCTACGACACCGGCAGCGCGTTGAGCCGCGCCTTTTCGAACCGGGAAGGCGTCACGCCCGGCGCCTGGCGCGTGCGGTCGGCGCGTCCAGGACCCGCGTAGCGTGGCTCAGCCGTGCAGCCTCAAGCCCCTGGTCACCTTGTCCACCTGGTTGCGCGGCCCGTAGACCGCGAGGCCGACCAGGTCCAGCGCGTCGGCCTCGACGGCCCGGATCGCCGCGCGGTTGTCGTCCTCGTACGGCTTGCCGACGATCTCGTCCGTGGCGTGCGCCACGCCGCTGGAGAGGAAGGCGGTCACATTCAGCTTCTGCCAGTCGGCGAGGTCGGTACGGACGATGACGGCGATCGGGGCGATGGTGCGGCGCGGGGCCACCGGGGCGCTGCGGACCCGGGAGCTTCCGGGCGGGGGTGGTGGGCAGGCGCGGGCGGCGCGGCGCGCCAGGGCGCTGCTGGAGGAGGCGTACGCACAGGAGATCCCGGCGGCGCGGCTCGCGGAAGCCGCCGGATGCAGCCGCTTCGCGCTCTACCGGGCGTTCCACGCCGCGTACGGGATGGCGCCGAGCGACTTCCAGCGGCAGCTTCGGCTGCGCCGGGCGCGCGGGCTGCTGGTGGCGGGCCATGGCGCGGCCGAGGCCGCGGCCCAGGCGGGGTTCGCCGATCAGAGCCACTTCCACCGGTGGTTCGTGCGGTGCTTCGGAGTGACGCCGGGAACATTTCAGCGCGCGGCGAGTCCCGATTCGCGGCGCACCCCCCAGCCCTGATGAAATTGGGCCGGACCATACGGACTCGTGCGGAGCGCAAGCACCCTGCCAAAGCCTGACATCTTTCGGACAACCCGGGACGACGGTCAGGTGAAGAGGGGGTGTTCCGCGTCTGAGTAGTGGGCTCAGTAGGGTCTCCAGAATCCGGGACAGATGAAGAGGGCGAGTGGGGGAGCGGCAGGGCGTGGCGAACGTGGAGCGGAGCGGACTGGGGAGAACCCCGGATACGGGGTCGGGCCCCGGCGCCGTCGGGGTGCGGACGTCACGGACCAGAATGGGACTCGCGGCCCTGTGGCTCCTGGCGGGCCTGCTGGCGGTCCGTCAGGCGGCGGCGGTGCTGCGGCTGCCGCCCGAGGAGCGGCTGACCGATCTGGAGACCTGGATCGGTGAGCACGGTGTGCTGCACGTCAGCGGGTCGCTGTATGACGGGGACTCCTTCACCGGCACCCCGTTCTCCGGGCTCGTCCTCAAGCCGCTGACCCGGGCCGCCGAGCAGAACCTCGGGGTCGCCTGGACCTTCGGCACCCTGCTGCTCGTCGTGATCCTCGGACTGGTGGTGGCCCGCGCGCTGCCCGGTCCGGTCTCCCGCCGCACCTCGCTGATCGCCGCCCCGCTGGCCATCAGCCTGCTGGTGCTGTCGCTTCCGGTGCGCAACACCTTCACCCTGGGCCAGACCAGCATCATCCCGGTGCTGCTGGTCGTCCTCACCGTGCTGCCCAGAACCTCCGGTCGGCAGGCCGGGGTGCTCATCGGGGTGGCCGCGGCGCTCCAGCCCGCGCTGCTGCTGTTCGCCGTCGTGCTGTGGCTGATCGGACGGCGCCGGGCCGCGGCGCTCGCGGGCGCCACGTTCGCCACGTGCACCGCGCTCGCCTGCGCGGCCATGCCGCACGACTCATGGACGTACTGGGTGCACCACATCGGCGGCGCCGGGCTCGGCGCTCCCGCCGACAGCCTGGCCAACCAGTCGCTGCACGGGCTGCTGCTGCGCATCGGTCTCGAGGGCCCGATGGAGCTGACGCTGCTGGCCGTGCTCGCGGTCGCGGTCGCGGTGATCGGCCTGCGGCGCGCGGTGCACTACGCCCAGGACGGGCAGCTGCTGCTCGCCGCCGCCATCACCGGCAGCGTGGCGCTCGCGGTCTCGCCCACCTCCTGGCAGCACCAGCAGCTGTGGATCCTGCTGGCCGTGGTCGGCCGGGTGGGGCGGCGCGGCTCCGACCGGCTGGTGTGGCCGGTGCTGGTGGTGCTGGCGATGTCGCTCAACCGCACCGCGCTGCTGCCCGACATCGAGATCCTCGGCCATATCGGCTACAATGCGCCGCTGCTCGCCGCGCTCGCCGCCGCCTGTGTGGTGCCGTTCCTCTCCCGCACCTCGCCGCGCTGGGACGAACCCGAGCCGACGCCGATCGCCGAGCCGGCCAGGAGTCGCTTCGCCTGGGTGCCGTTGCTGCGCCTGCTCAAGCGGCCGCTGTCCCGCCCGAACCTGATGCTCGAGCTGATGCTGATCCGCGTCGGCTACTTCGCCTACTCCTGGATCCGCGGCCACGCCCCGGACGAGCGCAGTGTGGCCGAGGGGCATGGAGACCAGGTGCTCACCCTCGAGGGCTGGCTGCATATCGACATCGAGCACTGGTTCAACGCCATCGTGGCGGACACCGAGTGGCTCAAGCTCTTCATGAACTGGTACTACAGCACCTTCCACTTCCTGATTCCGCTGTCCCTGCTGGGCTGGCTGTATCTGCGCCGCCCGGCGACCTACCGCTGGGCCCGCACCCCGCTGGCCTTCGCCACACTGCTCGCCCTGGTCGGCTTCTGGCTCTACCCGCTGGCCCCGCCGCGGCTGATGGGGCTCGGGTACGTGGACACCGCGCACGGCCCGCAGGACCTGAACAACCCGGACTTCGGCGCGCTCACCAAGCTGTCCAACCAGTACGCGGCCATGCCGTCGCTGCACGTGGGGTGGTCGCTGTGGTGCGGGGTGGTCATCGCGATCGTGGCGCCGTACGTCTGGGCGAAGGTGCTCGGCATCCTGTATCCGCTGCTGACGACGGCGGTCATCGTGGGCACCGCGAACCACTATGTGCTGGACGCGATCGGCGGCGCGGCCATCGTCTCGGCCGGGTTCGGGCTCCAGTATCTGCTGCTCGGCGTGGGCAGGCGCCCGCATGAGGAGGCGCCACCGCTGTCGGCGGCGATGGGCACCGCGGTCGCCCGCGCCCGGGGGCTGGTACCGGGGCTGGTGCGGCAGCGCGGTGGAGGGCACGACGGCGCCGAGCCGGCCGAGCAGGCCCGGTCCGCGGAGCAGGCCCCGTCCGCCGCGGATGAGCCCCCAAAGGGGGGTGACGCTCGCGTTGAGCGGCATGACCAGCGGGTCTAGCGTGGTGAGAAGGGGGCGGAAAGTCGGACAAGCGCGTTAAAACGGGGGGATCTGGGAATCGAGACGGGGAGCGGGGACCCCGACTGAGGAGGGATCAACGATGTCCCTGGTGAAGGCAGTAACCGCGGCGGTGGCGATGGGTGCCTCGATGGCCATTGCGACACCCGCGGTCGCCGCGCCGCCGCACCCCTTCGTCTTCGTCCACGACAGGTTCCAGCCGGCCGCGCAGGCGAAGAGCGCCGGAGCGGTGACGTACGACAAGTCGCTGGTGCCGACGTCCGCGAGCGTGTTCATCGCGGAGGCGCGGGTGGGTGGCAAGGGCATGAAGAACCGCGAGGGCGCACAGGGCCACGGCCAGTACAAGATGCACAAGGGCACGTTCGTGTTCATCAGCCTGCGTGGCCTCGCGCGCAACCACCACTTCGGGATCCATGTCCATACGAAGCCGTGTGGCACCAAGCCCGACTCGTCGGGGCCCCACTACCAGAACAAGCCGGACCCCAAGCAGCCCTCGACCAACCCGAAGTACGCCAACCCGCACAATGAGGTGTGGCTCGACGTCACCACCAACAAGGCCGGCAAAGGCTGGGCCAAGTCGTGGGTGAAGTGGCAGTTCAGGTCAGGGGAGGCCCATTCCGTGGTGATCCACAAGAATGCCACGGGCACCACATCGGGTAAGGCCGGGCAGGCCGGCGCCCGGGTGGCGTGTGTGAACGTACCGTTCAAGTAGCGGCGTTCGGACAGCCCCCTCGGTCCGGACGGCTCATAGGGTCCGGACGGTTCGGGACCGCGGGGTTCCGGGGGCGGCGCGGCTCAGGGCGGCAGCAGCCCGCCCTCCACCGAGGCGTTCCTGATCTCCTCGTACAGCGCGCGCAGCGTCTCGCTCACGGCGACCCGTGGCAGATGCAGCCCGTCGAGCGCCTCGGCGTCCACGGGAGCGTGGCTGTCGGTGGCCATGTCGCCCCAGCCCTGACCGGTCAGACAGCGCATCAGGGTGGGATTGAGCCGGTCCACCCCGCGCACCGGACACGCCTCGGGCGTACGGCCCCTCCTCGTACTCCCGCCACAGCGCGAGCAGTTCGGCGCCCAGCGGCGCGGGGAGCGAGGCGAAGCGCGGGGGTTCACCGCCCGCGGCGCCCCGCTCCACCGCGTCCTCGCTCCCCGCGCCGCTCGGCGAGGTCGTGCATCAGGCACAGCTTGAGCATCTTGGTGAGGTCCAGGCGCTGCCCGGCCTCGCGTTCGAACTCGGCGTGCAGTATCCAGCTCACCATCGCCAGGTGCCAGGAGTGCTCCGCGACGCTCTCCTTGCGTTCCGCGGTGGCGTTGTTGGCGCGCTCGATCTCACGGAGGCGGGCGGTGGGGGCTATGAAGTCGAAGAGTCTTCGCCGATCGCCCGCCGCGCCATGCGGGCCGTTCATCTCGCTCATGGCGGTCAGTGTGCCCGCGCCCGGGGGGGTTGTGGGACTCCTGGCGCGGCACGAACAGGCTACGTGTAGGTCACCCTCAGCTCCTTGATCCCGTTCAGCCAGGCCGAGCGCAGCCGCCGGGGCTCACCCGCGAGCCGGATGTCCGGGAGGGTGTCCGCGATGGCCTCGAAGATCAGCCGGATCTCCAGCTCCGCCAGGCTCTTGCCGAGGCAGAAGTGCGGTCCGCCACCGCCGAAGCCGAGATGGGGGTTGGGGTCGCGGGCGATGTCGAAGACCTCGGGGCGGTCGAAGACCTCGGGGTCGTTGTTGGCGGAGGAGTAGAAGACGCCGACCCGCCCGCCCGCCTCGATGCGCTGACCGCCCAGCTCGGTGTCCTGGGTGGCGGTGCGCTGGAACGACATCACGGGGGTGGCCCAGCGCACGATCTCGTCGGCGGCGGTGGCGGGGCGCTCGGCCTTGAACAGCTCCCACTGGTCGGGGTGGGTGAGGAAGGCGTGCATCCCGTGGCTGATGGCGTTGCGCGTGGTCTCGTTGCCGGCGACGGCGAGCAGCAGCACGAAGAAGCCGAACTCGTCGGAGCCCAGATTGCCCTCGTCCTCGGCGGCCACCAGCCGGCTGACGATGTCCTTGGCGGGGCACGCCTTGCGGTCGGCGGCGAGGTTCATGGAGTACGAGATCAGCTCCATGGCCGACTCGGCGCCGATCTCCTCGGTGATGGCCAGCTCCGGATCGTCGTAGGCGACCATCTTGTTGGACCAGTCGAAGATCTTGGTCCGGTCCTGCTGGGGAATGCCGATCAGCTCGGCGATCGCTTGCAGCGGCAGTTCGCAGGCGACATCGGTGACGAAGTCCCCGCTGCCGCTCTCCCTGGCCCCGGCCACGATACGGGTGGCGCGGTCGCGCAGGGCGTCCTCGAGGGCGCGGATGGCGCGCGGGGTGAAACCGCGCTGGACGATCTGGCGGACCCGGGTGTGCTCGGGCGGATCCATATTGAGCATGATCAGCTTCTGGACGTCGATCTGATCGCGCTGGATGTGTTCGTTGAAGCGGATGATCGCGGTGTTGGCGTGGGAGGAGAAGATCTCCGGCCGGGTGGAGACCTCCTTGACGTCGGCATGGCGGGTAATGGCCCAGTAGCCGTCGTCGTCGAACCCGGCGATGCCGTGTGGCTGGGGGATCCAGCACACGGGAGCGGTCTGCCGCAGCCGGGCGAGCTCCGGGAGTGGCACCCGATGCTTGTGGAGGTCGGGGTCGGTGAGGTCAAAGCCTTCGGGGAGCGCTGGACAGGTCATCGGCCACTCCAGATATCTGACGGCCTATCAGAAGTGTCCGCAAGGTAGTAACGGGTTCTACAAGTAGCAAGAGAAAACGCGGCCATTGTTTCGGGGGAATGGTGGAGCCCCAGGTCCGCTCAACCCCTGCACAACCCTTGCGCCCTTGGGTCGGGCCTCAGCAGACTGAGTCGAAGAACTAGAACGCGTACTAGTTCTGGCGCGGGCGCTGCCGGGAGCCCCGCGGATGCGATGAGAGGACGAGACACCCATGGCCGCGGAACCCGTCATCGTCGAAGCCGTACGCACCCCCATCGGCAAGCGCGGAGGCGCGCTCGCCAACCTCCACCCCGCCTATCTGCTCGGCGAGACCTACCGCGAACTCCTCGCCCGTACGGGCATCCAGCCGGACTGCGTCGAGCAGATCGTCGGCGGCACGGTCACCCACGCCGGGGAGCAGTCGATGAACCCCGCGCGCACCGCCTGGCTGACCATGGGGCTGCCCTACGAGACGGCGGCGACGACGGTGGACTGTCAGTGCGGCTCCTCGCAGCAGGCCAACCACATGGTGGCCAACATGGTCGCCACCGGTGTCATCGACATCGGCATCGGCTGCGGGGTCGAGGCCATGTCGCGGGTGCCGCTGGGCAGCGGCTCCAAACACGGACCGGGCAAACCGTTCCCCGAGGAGTGGAACGTGGATCTGCCCAATCAGTTCCAGGCGGCCGAGCGGATCGCCCGCAACCGCGGCCTGACCCGGGAGAACGTGGACGCCCTCGGGCTGATCTCCCAGGAGCGGGCGGCGCGGGCCTGGGCGGAGGAGCGGTTCAAGCGCGAGACCTTCGCGGTGCAGGTGCCCACGACGGAGGAGGAGCAGACCGCCGGAGAGGGCATGTGGCGGGCCGTCGACCGGGACGAGGGGCCGCGCGACACCACCATGGAGGGGCTGGCCGGGCTCAAGCCCATCATGCCGACCGCCGTGCACACCGCGGGCAACTCCTCCCAGATCTCCGACGGCGCGTGTGCGGTGCTCTGGGCCTCCAAGCGGATGGCCCGCGCCCTCAAGCTCCGCCCCCGCGCCCGGATCGTGGCCCAGGCCCTCGTCGGCACCGATCCGCACTTCCATCTGGACGGACCGATCGACGCCACGAAGGCGGTGCTGGGCAAGGCCGGGATGACGCTGAAGGACATCGATCTGATCGAGATCAACGAGGCGTTCGCCTCGGTGGTGCTGTCCTGGGCGCGGGTCTTCGAGCAGGACCTGGCGAAGGTGAACGTCAACGGCGGCGCGATCGCGCTGGGGCACCCCGTGGGGGCCACGGGGGCACGCCTGATCACCACCGCACTGCATGAACTGGAGCGCGCGGACAAGGAATTCGCGCTGATCACCATGTGCGCGGGCGGTGCGCTGGCCACGGGCACGATCATTCAGCGGCTCTAGGGACGGATGACTCAGACCAGTTCGGGCTGAGGTTCCGGCCGCGGCGCCGGTGCGGCCTTCGGTTCCCACAGTCTGGTGGTCCGTACATAGCCGTGGATCACCGAGGCCATCGCCAGAAGGAGAAGCGGTCCGAACAGCCACGGGTATGTGGCCATCTCCATCGGCAGATAGCGATAAGCCACCAGAAGCGCGGCGAAGACCGTCGCGCCATGTGCGACCAATTGGATTCCCGCCCGGTCCCAGCCGTGCGCGAGCGAGCGCAGCGCCGCCTCGACCGTGAGCGCGAACACCACGCCGGCGATGAGATCCACGCCGTAGTGGTAACCGAATCCCAGCGTCGCGCCGAGCGTGGCGATCAGCCAGAACGTGCCCGCGAAGCGCAGAATTCGGGGGCCCCTGCGGGAGTGAATGAAGATCGTGGTGGCCCATGCCGTGTGCAGACTGGGCATGCAGTTGCGCGGGGTGATCTGGTCGAACGGCATCGGATGCGGGGCAATGAGCGCCGGCGCCGTCTCCGGCCATACGTTGGCCACCGCCCAGTGCCCGCCGTCGGCGCCGTAGGCGAAGACCGGTCCGACCACGGGGAAGACCATGTAGATGGCCGGGCCGAGGAGGCCGATCGCCAGGAAGGTGCGCACCAGATGGTGGGCCGGGAAGCGGCGCTCGGCCGCCACGTTGCGCAGCTGGTAGAGCGCGACGACGACCGCGGCCACCGCGAGCTGTATGTAGACGTAGTCGAGAACATGGGCGCCGATCGGGCCGGTGGCCCTGACGAGGCGGCCCACCACCCACGATGGATTGCCCAGTGCGTGATCGGCGGTCGCCACGTACTGGTCGAGCACCGCCGGGCGGGTCTTGGACGTGATGAGCAGCCAGGTATCACCCGTCTTGCGGCCGGCCACCAGCAACAGGGCCAGCCCGACGCCCTTCAGCAGCAGGGCGCGCTCCCGGCCGGTGCGGCGGGTGACGGCGATGACCGCGTAGCCCAGAAGCACCCACAGCGCACCGTTGCCGAAGGGGTGGCCGTCGGTCACCTTTACGTCGGCCGCCCACCGTGTCAGTACGAACGCGAAGTCGATGCCGACCGCGATACCGAACGCGATGAAACGTTCCCGCCAAGTGAGCACCACCATCATCAACGCCATACCGGCGTAGAGGAGGAAGCCTGATTTGGGGGGAAATATCACCTCGCGTGCCTGGTTGGTGATCGGCCCCGGCAGGCCATAGCGGCGGGACGCGATCTCCAGCGCGATGAGGAATCCGAGGGTCGCCACACCTGCCGTGGCCCACAGCATCGCCCGTGGTTGACGCCATGCGGTGAACCTTGTTCTGTGCTTTATTCGCGAAATCACCCGCGATGATATGGGTATCAATTGTTTGGCCGATTTGCTTGGTGTTGGATATGTGGGTCACTTTTTGCACCGGATAGCGAGGCTTTCCGGTGAAAGGCGGGCGATGGGGGCGCTCGTCGTGAGGCCGATCATGTTATCTGAGCGGTGCGGGTGGGGTGGTTTCACTGTTGGGGGGCGGTGGCCAGGAGACTCTTATGGTGTCCGGTGGGCGTTCAGGGGCTCAGGCCGAACTACCGCCGTCGGCCCGGCGGGCGGGAGCCGGGTCCTGGGCGGCGGCCGGAGCTTTGAATGTGACCGGGGTCTCGAAAGTGATGGGGTCCTCGAAGGCGACTGGGGCTTCGAAGGCCGGGGCCTCGAAGGCGACCGGGGCCTCGAAGGCCGCGCGGCGGGTGGCGCGGCGCAGGGCCTTGAGGATGGCGCCGCCGAGAGTGAGCGTGAGCACCATCGTGACCACGGCGCGTGGCAGGTCCCAGCCCAGCGAGGTGGCCAGGCAGTACGCCACGAAGCGGGCGAGGTTCTCGTCGAGCGGATCGCCCGGGACGTAGGAGATCCCCGAGGCCATGCCCTGCATCAGGGTCCAGCCCTGGAGGTTCATGACCGTTCCGTAGGCCACGGACGCCACCGCCCCGTACCCGGCGAGCAGCAGCGTCTCCGCCCGGCCGCGCAGCCGGGCGGCGCCCGGCAGCAGCCCCGCGCCCATCGCCACCCAGCCCATGGCCAGCATCTGGAACGGCATCCACGGCCCCACCCCGCCGGTGAGCAGCGCGGACGCGAACATCGACACGGCGCCGAGGACGAAGCCGAAACCGGGGCCCAGCACCCGCCCCGACAGCACCATCAGAAAGAACATCGGCTCGATCCCGGCCGTCCCCGCGCCCAGCGGCCGCAGGGCCGCCCCCGCCGATCGACGCCACGAAGGCCGTGCTGGGCAAGGCCGGGATGACGCTGAAGGACATCGACTTGATCGAGATCAACGAGGCGTTCGCCTCGGTGGTGCTGTCCTGGGCGCGGGTCTTCGAGCAGGACCTGGCGAAGGTGAACGTCAACGGCGGCGCGATCGCGCTGGGGCACCCCGTGGGAGCCACGGGGGCACGCCTGATCACCTCGGCGCTGCATGAACTGGAGCGCGTGGACAAGGAGTTCGCGCTCATCACGATGTGCGCGGGCGGGGCGCTGGCCACGGGGACGATCATTCAGCGGCTGTAGGGGGGCGGTCAGGCTGCCGTCGCGGCCGGGGCCTTGACCGTCCCCGACGTCCGCCCGGCGGGCGCGGGTCTTCGGGAGCGTGCCCGGTGTCGCCGGGCACGCGAAAGGTGAGAACCCTATGCGGAGATCGCACCTGTACGGGCCGCGAACTCCCGCACCCCGGGCACGCGGGCCGACGCGTACAGCAGGTCAGTGGTCAGCGCCTGTAGCGCCGGCCGCCGCACCTCCTGCGGCGCCTCCTGCTCGACATGCCGCAGTGCTGCGAAGGTCTGCCGACCATCTCGGAGGGCGTGCCACATGCGGGCGGTGTCGGTCCAGGCGCGAGCCCGCCGCTCCGGCGTCGGCATGCCGTCGATGTTGATCCGCCGCGCCACGCTCACCCCCTCATCTGGGGTGCCGAGCGCGTTGAGGACGCCAATGCGGTAGACGTCGACCTGCGTGCGCGTCGCATCGACGGTGAACAGCCCAGACGGTGTCGCCTCGCGGCGGGCGGTCTCCTCCTCGGCTGCGTCGAGGAGGTCCAGCGCGGTCGTGCGGTCCCCGCCTGTCGCCGCGCTGTACGCCGCGGTGAGCATGAGCGTCGTACGGACCGCCCCCGTCTGCTCCTGCCCGGCGTCGAGGTCTCCGGCCTCTCGAGTGAGGAGCCGCACGGCGGAGGGGCAGTTCCCCGAGCGGCGCATGGTGATCGCCAGCACGCGGGATGCCTCCCCTACCGGAACCGGGTGACCGGACGCGCGGGCTGCGGTGAGAGCGCGGTCGGCGGCGGCCCATGCCGCGTCGGAGTGCTGCTTGAGTGCGAGCTCCGCGGCGAGGACGTAGGAGCGGGCGAGGACAAGGCTCGCCTTCTCCCGCTCGTGTCCGGTCGCCTCTTCCCGCGTCGCGGAGGCGGCGGCGAGCAGGCCGGGAAGGGCGCGGCCGAGGGCGTTGTACCGGGCGGCGCGGAAGTCCGCCCGCGCGCTTGCCGTCTTCTGCACCAGCCGCGCCAGCGGCACCGGCGAGGCGGAGGGGAGCCGGAAGAGAAAGTCCTCAAGAGGCGCGGCCGGGTCGCCCCCGGCGGATGCGGCACTGGCCGCAGGGGCGCCGAGAGCAGCCGTTGCGCCGGCCGCCAACGCCCCGGTGAGCAGGTTCCTACGACGCACCGCATCCTCCTCGTCCGCTGGACTCCTCACCGTATCGACCGTGGCCGGGCCGGGAACAGGAGTCCCGGTCAGCCTGTCGGGCGGGATACCGAGGAACGCGGCGAACGCACGGAGCCGGTTGTACTCCAGCCGCATGCGGCCGGCCTCGATCCGGGAGACGGCGGAGGCGGAGTAGCCGACTGCCTCCCCGACCTGGGCCTGCGTGAGCCGTGCACGGCACCGCGCGCCACGGAGCTCCGCCCCGATCTCTCGCGCGGGTCTGGTGACGTCCATAGGCGCCTCCTACGGAACGGCTGGGGGTCGACGGTAGCGCCAACGTCCGGGCGTGGGGAGGGCGTACGGATGCACGCCGTATGCGGACTTCGCACACCGTGTGCGGGCGGGTGTCGGTGACCTCCCGCCCCCTGGTAGCGGGCCCGCATGGTGAGTCCACGCCCGGCCGATCGGCCGGGGAGCTCCCGACGGCGCGGCTGGGGCTGTGCCGTCACCTTCCCCCAGGGAGGCATCCATGGAACACGTGCTCGTGACCGGTGGGGCGGGCTTTATCGGCTCCCACTTCGTCAAGCGCATCCTCGCAGCGGAGGACGTCGCGTCGGTGACCGTCCTCGACGCTCTCACGTACGCCGGCCACATCGAGAACCTGGGGACAGCATTCCTCAGCCCGAAGCTGACATTCGTTCACGGCAACATCCTCGACGCCGAACTCGTGGACGGCCTGATGGCCAAGCACGCTGCGGTCGTGCACTTCGCCGCGGAGTCCCACGTCGACCGCTCGTTCTTCGCCGCCGCCGCGTTCCTGGAGACGAACGTCCTCGGCACGCAGACCCTCCTCGACGCCGCGATGCGGCACGAGGTGCACAAGTTCGTGCACGTCTCGACGGACGAGGTCTACGGCCCGCTCCTGGAAGGCACGGCCACCGAGGACTTCCCGATCCGCCCGTCCGTCCCCTACGCCGCGTCGAAAGCCGCGAGCGACCTCATCGCCCTCTCGTACTGGCAGACCTACGGGGTGCCGGTGTGCGTGACACGGTCCTCGAACAACTACGGCCCCTACCAGCACCCTGAGAAGATCATCCCCCTGTTCGTCACCCGGCTCCTGCGCGGGGAGCCGGTCACCCTCCACGGCCGGGGTGAGCACGTCCGAAACTGGCTCCACGTCGAAGACAACTGCGCCGGGATCGAGGCCGTCCTCCGCGGCGGCACGCCGGGCGAGGTCTACAACCTCGGCGGCGGTACGGACCTGACTGGCCGGGAGCTCACCGAGTACCTGCTGCGCATCTGCGGCGCCACCTGGGAGGCGGTGACCCACGTCCCCGACCGGCCCGCGAATGACCTGCGGTACTCGATCGACTGGTCAAAGGCATCCGCCCAGCTCGGGTACCGGCCTGGGCGGGATCTTGAGGACGGTCTGACCGAGGCCGTCGACTGGTACCGCCGCAACCCCGGCCGGTGGGCGCCGCTGATGCGGAACCCGCAGGCCGCGCCTCCGCCCGAGCGCCGCGCCGTGCCCGCCGCTCCGGCCGGGCGGTGACCGGTGGTGGCGAAGCGCATCCTCGTGACCGGTGCCGGTGGCGCCCCCGGCTTCGACCTCGCCCGGTCCCTCCAGCGGCTCGGCTGCAAAGTCCTCGCGGCCGACGCGGACCCATACGCGGCCGGGCTCCTCCTCCCGGAGGTCACCGCGCACGTCCTCCCGCCAGCGGCGGACGCCGCCTACCGCGCAGCCGTGCTCCGGCTGTGCGCGCAGGCCCGCCCGGACGCCATCCTCTCGACCGTCGAGCGGGAGCTCCCGCAGCTCATCGGCCTCCGCCGACCCCTGACGGACCTGGGCGTCATCACCTGGCTCCCGACCCGGGAAGCGGTCACGGCGTGCGGCGACAAGGCCCGGTTTGCCGCGGTGCTCGCCGAGCACGGGGTGCCGACACCGCGCACCGTCCTCCCGGACGATCTCGACCGCGCGCCGGACGGCCTCCTCGTCATCAAGCCGCGGCATGGGCAGGGCGCGAAGGACGTGCACGTGTGCCGGACGCGGGAGCAGGCCCGTGTGCTGTGCGAGCTCGTCCCGGCGGCGATCGTGCAGGAGCACGTCAGCGGGCGGGAGTTCACCGCGGACTGCCTCGTGGACCGCGCTGGCCGGGCCTCGGTGATCCTTCGTTACCGGCTCCTGGTCAAGGGCGGGCTCGCCGTCGTGAGCCGCACGTTCACCGACGCCGAGGCGGCCGAGCGCGTCCGTACCACGCTCACCGCGACCGGGATTACCGGGGCCTGCTGCGTCCAGGGCTTCATCCGCGACGAGGAGGGCCTGGGCCGGATCGTCATCACGGAGGCGAACGCCCGGGTGGCCGGAGGCTTCCCTGCCTCCGTCGCGGCCGGCGCGGACTATGTCGGACAATACCTCCGCGGCCTCTTCCGCCAGGACATCCACCATGACCGGCTCACGTACAAGCCGGACGTCACTCTCACGCGCTACGTCGAGACGCTGACCACCAGCGAGGGAACGGCCCGATGACCCGCACCGAATCCCCGGACATCGCGCACATCGCGCGCCCGTACCTCTACGGCGGCGAGGAGGCCGCCATCGCCTCGGCGTTGAGCGCAGGGCAGTACAACCACGGCGCGCTCACGGAAGAGTTCGAGCAGCGCATCGCAGCCTTCCTCGGCGTTCCGGACGTCGTCGCGGTTGCCTCGGGCACGGCCGCCCTCCACGTCGCCCTGCTCGCCGCTGGCGTCGGCCCCGGGCACGAAGTGCTCGTTCCGTCATTCACGTTCTGCGCGACCGTTCAGGCAATCGTCGCGACGGGGGCCCGGCCGCGGTTCATCGAGGTCGACCCCGGCACGTGCTGCGTCGAGGCCGCCGAGGTCCTGGGCGCCCTCACGCCGGACACCCGCGCTGTGATGCCGGTCCTCTACGGGGGCCGGGCCGTCGACCTCGCCCCGGCCCGGCCCGCCCTGGACGAGCAGGGCGTGACCGTGGTCGAGGACGCGGCGCAGGCGTTCGGCTCCTGGCAGCAGGAGCGCCGGGTCGGCGCGACCGGCGAAGTGACGTGCTTCTCCTTTGGCCCGGTCAAGAACCTCACGTGCGGGCTCGGCGGCGCGATCGTGCCCCGCACGCCGATGGAGGCCGACACCTACCGACAGCTCCGCGGTCTCGGCATCATCGAGTCTGCGGCCCGCCGGGCGGAGACGACGACGTACACGGTTGACGGCTTCGGGATGCGCGTGCAGATGTCGCCGCTCAACGCCGCGGTGGGCCTCGTGCAACTCGACCACTTCGCGGAGGCGGAGACCCGGCGCCGCGCGCTGTGGCGCGCCTACGCCGCTGCCCTCGATGGGGTCGGCGGCGTCGTCCTGGTCGACGCCGACGTTGAACACACCGTGCCGCCGATGTGCGCCGTCCGCGTCCTCGACGGCCGACGCGATGAGGTGTTCCGCGCGCTACGGAAGCGCGGCATCGGTGTTGGCGTGCACTACCCGCCGAACCACACGCAGCCGGCCTTCGCCCAGTGGCACCGGCCGCTGCCGCTCACCGAGCGCCTTGGCCGGGAGGTCATGACGTTGCCGTTCCACCAGCACCTCACGGAGGCGGACGCTCGGCACGCCGCCGACGAGCTCCGGCAGGTCCTCGCGGCGGGGGCCGGCCGATGAGCGCCGCCCGGCCGATGAGCGCCGCCCGGCCGCGGCGGCTGCTCACGGTGTGCCTCGGGAACCACTGCCGCTCACCGCTCGCCGCGCTCATCCTCGCCGAGCTCGGTGGTCCCGCCGTTGACGTGCGGTCGGCCGGCACCCGGGACAAGTGGGTCGGGAAGCCCGCGCACGGGCAGATGGTGACCGCCGCGGCGGCGGCTGGCTACGACCTCACCGCCCACCGCGGCGTGCACCTCACCCCCGGCCTACTGGACTGGGCGGACACCGTCCTCGCCATGGACGGTGCCAACCTCACCGCCCTCCGCACCCTGGCCGACGAGGCGACCGCGCCGAAGCTCGGCCTCTACCTCGGAGACCGGGACGTCCCCGACCCCTGGGACAAGGAGCCGGAGGTCTTCGCCAACGTCGTCCGACTCATCGAGGGCGGCGCCCCTCGGCACCTCCCGTAGACCCGGCCCCGGCCAGTCACCCGCCGGACGCGGCGGACAGGATCACGTCCACGAGCCTGTCCGCCGCATCCGGCCGTCCGTGTGCCCGGGCCGCCTCCGCCATCCCGACGCGCCGCGCCGGGTCGGTCAGGAGCGGTCCGAGGGCGTTCTGCAGCCGGTCCGCGGTGACGTCGCCGGTGAGCGCGACGGCGGCGCCGGTGTCCTCGAGGTGCCGGGCGTTGTGCGCCTGCTCATTCCCCGCCGAGGAGGCGAGCGGCACAAAGATCGCGGGCTTGCCGAGGGCGGTGAGCTCGGCGAGGGTGCCGGCGCCGCTGCGGGAGACCACGACGTCGGCGAGCGCCAGGACGTCAGGGAGTTCCGGGCCAACGAACCCGGTGAGGTAGTACCGGCCGGTGAGGTGCGGCGGGAGACCGGCCGCGGTCGTGCGCAGGGCCTCGACGTTCGTCGGCCCGCACTGGTGAATGATGTTGGCCCGTTCCAGGAGCCACGGGAGGGCGTCCCGCACGACGGTGTTGATCTGTTGCGCGCCCTGGGCGCCGCCGGTGACGTAGAGCGTTGGGAGCCGCCGGTCGAAGCCGACCAACCCGAGCCCGGCGATCGCCTTCTCCGCGTGGCCGGCCAACATTTCCGGGCGGACCGGGTTCCCGGTGACGACGGCCGCGGACCGTACGGCCTCTGGGAGGAGGGGGAGCGTCGACTCCGACGACACGGCGATCCGCGCCGCCGAACCGGCCAGCTTCCTGTTCGCCAGACCGAGCCGCACGGTCTGCTCATGCAGCACCAGCGGACGCTTGCACATCCGCGCCGCCAGCCCGGCCGGGACGGCGACGTACCCGCCGGTCGCGAGGACGACGTCCGGCCGGAAGTCCGACACGATCTTGCGGGCCTGAGCGACACCGAGCGGTACCCGCGCCATGTCCTTGACATTCGCCGGGCTGATCATCTTGAGCGGGTTCGCGGACCGGCGGATCTTGCCCGTCGCGACCGTTTTGAAGGCGATGCCCTCGGCCGGGGCGACGCGTGCCTCCAGCCCGTCAGGCGTGCCGATCCAGAGGACATCGAGCGCGCGGCCCTCGGCTGCCAGCCGGGCCTGCAACGCCCGAACCGCAGTCAAGGCAGGGTAGGTGTGGCCGCCGGTACCTCCGCCCGTGACGATGAGGCGGAAGGTACTCGACAGACGGGAAGCAGGTTCGTTCACCCCGCGCACCCTACTGGCTCGACCGCAGCCCGGAGGACGATTCCAGCCGCGCCCCGCCATCGGCGAGAGTGTGGCTATGGTCGAGCGCTGATCGACCGGAATCCTGGGGTTGGATTTCGGCGGTAACGATTCCTCGGCGGTGCCCCTTGGGGCGCCGCCGTTTTCGTATGCCTGGAATCGTCAATCCACTTCGGGAACGCGGCCCGCGCCACCCGCACCGTCTCCGCCGGGACATCCCCCGGCCCCTTCGGCTGCATAGACATCGACACCCACCCCATACGACAACGTCGGCTCCCAAGACCACAACCGGGTCTTGGGAGCCGACGTCACACACGGGCCCGAATAAACCAACAGCGTCCGGACAACGCGCCGGGCCCGTCCGGTTACCTGTCCTCGAAGGCGACCGGGGCCTCGAAGGCCGCGCGGCGGGTGGCGCGGCGCAGGGCCTTGAGGATGGCGCCGCCGAGAGTGAGCGTGAGCACCATCGTGACCACGGCGCGTGGCAGGTCCCAGCCCAGCGAGGTGGCCAGGCAGTACGCCACGAAGCGGGCGAGGTTCTCGTCGAGCGGATCGCCCGGGACGTAGGAGATCCCCGAGGCCATGCCCTGCATCAGGGTCCAGCCCTGGAGGTTCATGACCGTTCCGTAGGCCACGGACGCCACCGCCCCGTACCCGGCGAGCAGCAGCGTCTCCGCCCGGCCGCGCAGCCGGGCGGCGCCCGGCAGCAGCCCCGCGCCCATCGCCACCCAGCCCATGGCCAGCATCTGGAACGGCATCCACGGCCCCACCCCGCCGGTGAGCAGCGCGGACGCGAACATCGACACGGCGCCGAGGACGAAGCCGAAACCGGGGCCCAGCACCCGCCCCGACAGCACCATCAGAAAGAACATCGGCTCGATCCCGGCCGTCCCCGCGCCCAGCGGCCGCAGGGCCGCCCCCGCCGCCGCCAGTACCCCGAGCATCGCGACGGCCTTGGCGTCCAGACCGGTGTCCGCGATGGTCGCCACGACCACGGCCAGCAGCAGCGGAAGCAGCGCGGCGAACAGCCAGGGGGCGTCGGCGGCGTGGGTGGTGATCCCGGAGTCGCCCGGTGCGAAGAGCGGCCAGCCGAAGGCGACGGCACCGATGGCGGAGACGAGCACGAGCGCCGCCACCGAGCGCGGGCCGAGACGCACGGCACGGATGCGGCCACGGCCGCCGGGCGCCGTTGAGGTCGGTTTGCGTTGTGTCCGGGGTGTTGCGCCTTGTGCCTGGGGTGGTTCGGCCTGTGTCTGGGGCGGCTCGCTCTCGGCCCGGCGTGGTTCGCCCCCGGCCCGGCGTGGCTCGTTCTCCGTCCGGCGTGGCTTGTCGCTCAGGGGGCGCCCGGTCACGGCGCCTCCTCCAGCGCCTCGCGTACTTGCGGCACGGTCAGCCATGGCAGTGGCGCCAGGACCTTGGCCACCTGTGGGGCGAAGGCGGGGGAGGACACCACCACCTCGGCCGTGGGCCCGTCCGCGACCACCTCGCCCTCGGCCAGGATGACGACACGATGGGCGATCTCGGCCGCCAGCTCCACATCGTGGGTGGCCAGCACGATCGCATGGCCGTCCGCCGCCAGCCCACGCACCACCTCCACCAGGCGCGCCTTCGCCGCGTAGTCGAGCCCGCGCGTCGGCTCGTCGAGCAGCAGCAGCGGCGGGCGCGCGGTGAGGATGACGGACAGGGCCAGCGCCAGCCGCTGTCCCTCCGACAGATCGCGCGGATGCGCGGTGTCCGCCACCTCCGCCACCTCCGGCAGCAGTCGGCCGACCAGCTCACGGCAGGTGCCGGGCGCCGCGGCCGCGTCCTGGTCGGCCGCCGCGCATTCGGCGGCGACCGTGTCCGCGTAGAGCAGATCGCGCGGCTCCTGCGGTACGAGGCCCACCTGGCGCAGCAGTTCGGCGGGGCGGGTGCGGTGCGGTACGACCCGGCTCGGGCCGACCCGTACCGACCCCGAGGCCGGTTCGTGCAGTCCGACCAGGCTCGCCAGCAGCGTGGACTTGCCCGCCCCGTTGCGTCCCATCAGCGCCACCGTCTCGCCCGGCCGCACCGACAGCTGCACCCCGCGCAACGCCTCCACCCGGCCGTGGCGGACCGAAAGCCGCGCCACCTCGGCCACCGGCTCGCCCGGCGGCGGATCGGCCACCGGCCGCGGGGCGAGCTGTGCGAGCCGTTCCCGCAGCGCGCCCGCCTTACGGCGTGCGTCCCGTATGGACAACGGCACCGGCGACGGCCACCCCGCCAGCCCGCCCAGCGCCACCACGGGCGGCTGGACGGGCGACACCGGCAGCAGCTCGGCCGGTGCGCCGGTCAGCGGGGCGGCGTCGGGGGAGGGCAGCAGGATCATCTGGTCCGCGTACTGCGCCACCCGCTCCAGGCGGTGCTCGGCCATCAGCACGGTGGTGCCCAGGTCGTGCACCAGCCGCTGGAGGACCGCCAGCACCTCCTCGGCCGCGGCCGGGTCGAGCGCGGAGGTCGGCTCGTCCAGGACCAGGACGCGGGGGTGGGTGGTGAGCACCGAACCGATCGCCACGCGCTGCCGCTGCCCACCCGAGAGCGTGGCGATGGGACGGTCCCGCAGCTCGGCGAGGCCCAGCAGGTCAAGCGTCTCCTCGACCCGGCGGCGCATGGTGTCCGGGGCGATGCCGAGGGACTCCATGCCGTAGGCCAGCTCGTCCTCGACGGTGTCGGTGACGAAGTGCGCGAGCGGATCCTGGCCCACGGTGCCGACGACGTCGGCCAGTTCACGCGGCTTGTGGGTACGGGTGTCCCGGCCCGCGACGGTGACGCGGCCGCGCAGGGTGCCGCCGGTGAAATGCGGTACGAGACCGGAGACGGCGCCCAGGAGTGTCGACTTGCCGACCCCGGACGGCCCGACCAGCAGACACAGCTCCCCCTCGGGAACGGTCAGGTCCACCCCCGCCAGGGCGGGCCGCGCCGCCCCTTCGTAGTGGACCGACACCTGCTCGAACCGGATCACTGCGTGGCCTCCTCGGGCCCCGCCTCGGCTCGCGCGCTCCCGCGCTCGCCACCGGGCGAGGTGTGTGCGGTGGGGTGGTTGTCGGGGTCATCCGCCGGGCGCGAGTCGGGCGGCGCATCGGAGCGCGGGCCGCACCGCCGACCCCGCCCTCGGGCCGGTCCGGCAGGGGCTTCGTCCGCCGGAAGCGGTTCGCGGGACGTGGTCGGCTGCGGGTCGGGGTGCGGTTTCGTCGTCGTGTTGCCGGGCCGTGGGTGTGGGTCGGGGGCCGGTTGGGTCGGGCGGCGCTGGTTGCGCACTACCCGGGCCGGAGCGGCGGGGAGCTCGTTCGGCGGAGGTGGTTCGCGGGTCGGTGCCGAAGGCGAAAGCGGGGCCGGGGCCGCGAGGGACGGGAGGAGGCCCAGCAGGACTCCCGCCGCCGGCCACAACGGCAGGGTCGGGGCCGTGAGGGGGACGACGGACGGCTGGAGGGCCTGCGGGGCGGCGGTCGCCGCCCCGCACCCCGGGGCCGGGGGCGCCCCCCCCGGGCCCGCCCCCC
>NZ_JANIIC010000160.1 GCF_024519315.1 Streptomyces malaysiensis subsp. samsunensis
CTCCTCATCGCCGAAGCGATGACGTTGCTCCGCGCACCTTCACGGCTGCGCGTCATCCCCTCCGGGGTCGCCGTAGGACGCCCAGCCCTTGTCGAGGAGTCGGAATCCCGCGTCGATGGTCGGCGCGGGATCGGCCTCGCGGGTGGCTACGAGCTGGATCTGCAAGGCGAACCGGACGTAGAGGCGGATCTCATCACTCGGCTCCTCCAGCCCGAGTTCCTCGGTGATCGCCGCGACCAGGGCATCCTCGTGGCGCAACCACATCTTCTCCGCGTAGTCGATCAGGGCCGGTGTGTCCTCCATGAGGGCGAGAATCTGGCGCTGGGGCTCGGATTGGAGCTCGGCGATCTCGGAGAGGTAATGGGCCTTCAGCGCGTCGGAGATCGTGGTCCCCGGCAAGCGGCCACTCACCGCGGCAATGAGGCGTTCATGCCGCTCGCCTTCGTCGCTGAAGACAAGTGCCTCCTTGTGGGGGAAGTGCGTGAAGACCGTCTTGGGTGACACATCGGCCTCATCCGCGATCTCGCGCACTGTCACCGCGTCGAAGCCGCGCGCGAGGAAGAGCGTCGTCGCCGCCTCGAGGATCGCCGCCCGCGTTGCCGCCTTCTTGCGCTCGCGTCGCCCAACCGCCGCTCCATCCACCATGCGTTCACTCTACCCTCGAACACTACCTACATTGACAGTAAAAGTAGTCTCGATATAGTAATCGTGTCAGTGAAGCGAAGGCGGCCTCGCGATCACGTACATGCCGCCTTCATCGCTCTGATGGGTACCGAACTCCTGGCCACGAGGTCCTGGCCCCGTCGCGCGACAGCTCCGGCGCCGACGAATTCCGCAATGGCCGCCGCTGTCATCGCTGACCGGGAGAACGACGCCGCAGGCACTACCGAGTCCATGCCGGTCTCCGGCGATCCTCGCGCCAACTCCGGCACCACCAGCGGAAAGGGACAGCGGCCATGACCGAGACCACCCACTCGCGCGCCACCCCGGAAGAACCCATGAACGCCGCAGGACACGAGAGGCCCGCCTCCGACGCGCACCTGCCACCGCGGCGCGGAACCGCGGGAGCGTTCCTGGTCGCCGGGCCGGCGATCTTCCTGCTCGGGGAGTTCATCGCGGCCGCGGCGTGGACCGACCCGTCCTACAGCTATACGCACCACTTCATCAGCAACCTCGGAGTCCACGGGCCCTCGACCCTGTTCGGGCAGTACATGTACTCGCCCCTCGCCTGGGTGATGAACACTGGCTTCTTCCTCTTCGGGATCACGATCCTGGCCGGGGTCGCCACGTTGCGCGATCCGTCGGGAGGGCGCCGCTGGGCAACGCTCGTACCCGCGACGCTGCTGGCCGTCGGCGGCGTCCTGCTCGCGCTGTTTCCCGGATCCGGGGAGGCGCTCGAAGACGGCACCGGCGAGTTCCACAGCATGGGCGCCTTCGCCGGCTTCATCGGCGGGAACGCGCTGGCCATCGTGCTCGGACGCAGATGGCGGCGCATCAGCGGCTCTCCGCGAATGGGAAGGGCGCTGATCACGATAGGCGTGATCGGTCTGCTTTCGACGGTGCTCTACCTCGCGATGATCTTCACCGCGGGTGAGACCCCCATCGGCATCATCGGCCTGATCGAACGCGGCGCCGTTCACCCGTTCCTGATCGGCCTCATCTGCGCCGGAGCATCGCTCCGGAAGCGGCAGACCGTGAACGCGCCACTCGCACCCTCCATCACCACGGGTCAAGCCGCTTGACCCCGCATTCCGCGAGCATCGCCTACCCCAACACCAGCCGCGATACCGACAATCGAAGGACATCGACCATGACCGCCGCCATCACCCAACCCTCCAGCTCCGAGGGGTCGAACGCGGACACGTCCGCATGGGTCCGCACCTGGAGTGCCTCGCCGCAGGCGCCGGACAACTCCGTCAGCTGCGTCGAACCCTTCGAGAACGCGACGCTGCGGCAAGTCGTCCGCGTCAGCGGCGGCGGACACAGCATCCGTATCCGCATCAGCAACGAGTACGGAACCGCGCCACTCACTATCGGCGCCGCCCGTGTCGCCATCGCGGACTCCGACGGCGGGACCGAGAACGGAAGCGGTCAAGCGGTGACCTTCAGCGGCGAGCTGACCACCACCGTACCGACGGGCGCGCCGATCCTCAGCGACCCCGTCGAGCTGCGTACCCCCGCGCTGTCGCGGCTGACGATCAGCCTCTACCTACCCGACCGAGTCGACACATGCACCTGTCACGGGACCTTCAACGCACTCGGCTGGATCATCCCCGGCGACACGACCGCACTCGCGTCTCTTCCCACGGACGCGGCCCCCTTGCCGGCGCAAGCCCTGATCACGGCCGTGGAAGTGCAGCCCAACCCACCGACAAAGGCCATCGCCGTCATCGGTGACTCTCGCGTTGACGGAATAGGCTCCACCCCCGGCGCGGACCGACGCTGGACGGACCTGCTCGCAGAGCGCCTGGCCGCCCACGGTGGACAGCCGCTCTGCGTGCTCAACCAGGGCATCGGCGGCAACCGCATGCTCGCCGACGGCATCGGCACCGCCGCCCTCGCCCGCTTCGACCGCGACATACTCGCCACGCCGGGCCTCGGCCACGTGGTGATCGCGGTGGGCAACGACCTCGTCTTCGCCTTCACCCCGCGCACCGAGGAGACCGCCGGATTCCTCGCGATGTTCCCCGGCGCGCCCGTCACCGTGGACGACATCATCGCGGCCCACCTCCAGCTGGCCGCTCGCGCTCGCGCCCACGGCTCCAAGGCTTATGCCGCGACCGTCGCTCCCTACGGCGGCTCGGACATGTACTCGCCCGAGGGCGACAAGGCGCGCGAGCAGCTCAACACCTGGATCCGCACGAGCGGCGCCTTCGACGGCGTACTCGACTTCGACGCCGTCTGGCGCGACCCCGCCGACCCCACCCACATCCGCGGCGACCTGCACATGGGCGACTGCCTTCACGGTAACGACGCAGGCTACGCGGCCCTCGCGGAATCCATCGACCTCTCCCTCTTCGACTGATCTGCCTGCCCAGGGGCCTCCGCCGGATCTCCGCCGGAGAAGGAGCGGCGTCCGGTGCGCGCGGCCGGCGGACGTGGCAGCCGGGCCCGGCGCTCACCGCCGGGCCCGCGCCCGGGTCCGCCTCGGCTCAGCCCAGCGCGTCCATCAGGGCGGTGACATAGGCGTCCAGCCGCTCCTCCACGGCTCGCGCCGTCAGCTCCGTCCTCCCTGCCTCCCGCCATGGCCGCGACACCAACCGCACTTCTTCCGAGAACGCCAGTGCGTCCCGCACCCACCAGTACAGCCGCTCGCTCGGGGCCGCGGCCAGCACCCCGCCGGCCTCCTCATACGCCTCAGCGAACCGCAGACCCCACGCCGGGCCGTGGAGCAACGCGAGATTGGTGGAGCAGTGCGCCACATCGAGATCCGCCGGCCCCCAGGAGGTCCCCGCCCAGTCGACGACGCCGGTGATCCGGGCACCTGCCGGCCCTGGGGGCTCCACGTCGAACAGCACGTTGCCGGGTTGGAAGTCCCGGTGCAGGAACCGCCCCTCATAGGGCGGCGCGGGCTCGCGGATCACGTCGATGGCCGCGGCCCATGCCGCCGCGTCGGCGCCCTTCGGAACGACGACGGTGTCGGCGGTCGTCAACGCCACGTATCCCCGGGGCCGCTCGGCGGGCCGCACCGCGTGGATCGCCACGAGCTGACGGGCCAACAGAGGAACGCGCGTCTCCACCCCCTCATCGTCGAGGACCGTCCGCCCCGCCAGATGGGTCATCAGGAGCGATGGGTACTCGCAGTGCGCGGCGGTCGGATCAACCGCGACCAGTCCAGGAGCCGGCACGCCGGTCCCCCTGAGCAGGGTCAGGGCGCCGACCTCCCTGTTCAGCCAGTCCTCGGCGTGCTCCACGTCGACGAAGGTCCGCAGCACCAGGTCACGGGTGCCTCCGTCCCGCGCGCCGATGGTCAGCCTCCGCATCTCGGCAGTGATGCCGCCGTGCAGCGCCTCGGTTCCGACGATCCGTTCGCCGACCTCCAGGTGTCGGCTCACCCAAGCCAGTGTCAACGGTCGGACGGCCGCCACCTCATCGTGGTTGGTCACCGTGCCACCTCATCATCCGGACGGCGGCACGGGCAAAAGATTTCCTTGGGTCGATCCGGCGCCGTGCCTGTGACCCTGGCGGGTGGGCGCTTCAGGCGGCGGGCTCCTCGGTGCGGTCCGAGGAGGGAGCCGGCACTTGGAAGCAGGCCAGCAAGGCCGAGGTGCTGAGGTACTGATAGAGAACGATCGCGACCTGCATACGGGGGCTCCTTCGGTTGCTCCGGTGGCGAAATACTTCGTCGTCGATACCGTCACTCAGTGACGGCCGAATAGTGTGCGCGCATGCGCTCACCGCCAAGCCCTTACGGGTCGCCCAGGCAGGGCATGCTCCTCCAACCTGCCTTCACTGACGACGGATACGCCGTTGACGATCACGTGGGCGAATCCCGTCGAGGGACGCACCGAATGCTGGTAGGTCGCGGAATCGGTGACGTGCTCCGCGTCGAATACCACCACATCCGCATCGCAACCTGACTG
>NZ_JANIIC010000161.1 GCF_024519315.1 Streptomyces malaysiensis subsp. samsunensis
GAGGTGATCCGTGGGGATGCGGGCGTGTTGGACGAGACGGCGTTTACGCAGTGTGGGTTGTTCGCGGTGGAGGTGGCGCTGTTCCGGCTGGTGGAGTCGTGGGGTGTGCGGCCGGATTTCGTAGCGGGGCATTCGATTGGTGAGTTGGTGGCGGCGTATGTGGCGGGTGTGCTGTCGCTTGACGGCGCGTGTGTGTTGGTGGCGGCTCGTGGGCGGTTGATGCAGGCGTTGCCGTCGGGTGGGGTGATGGTGTCGGTGCAGGCCGCCGAGGCGGATGTGCTCCCGTTGCTGGTCGGTCGTGAGGCCGAGGTGAGTGTGGCGGCGGTCAATGGTCCGCGCTCGACTGTGATCTCCGGTGCTGAGGCGGCGGTGTCCGAGGTTGCCGGGCTTCTGGAGGCCGAGGGCGTCAAGACGAAGCGGCTGCGTGTTTCGCATGCCTTCCATTCGCCGTTGATGGAGCCGATGCTGGCGGAGTTCCGGCAGGTGGCGGAGGGGCTGTCGTACGCGGCTCCGCGCATTCCCGTCGTGTCGAATGTGACGGGCCAGGTCGCGGACGTCGAGGCGCTGTGCTCGGCCGAGTATTGGGTACGGCATGTCCGCGAGACCGTGCGGTTCGCCGATGGGGTGCGGAGCCTGGTGGACCAGGGCGTCACGACCCATCTGGAGCTGGGTCCGGACGGAGTGCTGTCCGGGATGGGCCAGGAGTGCGCTCCCGACGCCGTCTTCGCCCCGGCCCTGCGCACCGGTCGTGACGAGGCCGCCTCGCTGCTCGAAGCGCTGGCTCGGATCCATGTCCAGGGGCGCTCCGTGGACTGGGCCGCGCTGCTCGCACCGGCGCGCCCCCGTCCCGTTGAGCTGCCGACGTATGCCTTCCAGCGGGAGCGGTACTGGCTGGAGCCGGCCGCGGCGATGGCGGATGTGGCCTCGGCGGGGCTGGGGTCCGCGGAGCATCCGCTGCTCGGTGCCGCGGTGACGCTGCCCGACTCCGACGGCTGCCTGTTCACCGGCAGGCTGTCCGCGCGTACGCACGCCTGGCTGGCCGACCATGAGGTGCTGGGGGCGGTGATGCTGCCGGGAACGGCGTTCGTCGAGCTGGCGCTGCACTCGGGCGGCCGCGTCGGATGCGCCCGGCTGGAGGAGCTGACGCTCGAGGCACCACTGATCCTCCCCGAGCACGGTGGCGTCCAGGTGCGGGTGACAGTCTCGGACGCCGATGACTCGGGGCGCCGGGCGCTGACCGTGCACTCGCGCGAGGACGGTGGGGAAGGGCCGTGGCTTCGGCATGCGACGGGCAGCGTCATCCCCGAGCCGGCCGTCTCCACCCACGCGGCCGTCCCCGACTCCGTATGGCCGCCGAAGGACGCCGAACCCGTGGCGCTGGAGGGGCACTACGAGCGGCTCGCCGAAACGGGATTGCGGTACGGGCCGGTGTTCCAGGGGCTGCGTGGTGTGTGGCGGCGCGGAACCGAGGTGTTCGCCGAGGTCGCGCCGTCCGACGAAACGGAGCAGGAGCCGCGCCGTTTCGGCCTGCACCCGGCCTTGCTGGATGCCGCTTTGCACGCCGTGGGCGCCGCGGCGGCGACCGGGACGTCCGAGGCCACCGATGCACCGGAGGAGATCCGGCTGCCGTTCTCGTGGAGCGGGGTGTCGGTGTACGCGGCGGGCGCCGCCACGCTGCGCGTACGCCTCAGCCCGACGGGGACCGACGGCATGGCGCTGTCGATGGAGGTGCGGGACGGGACCGGCGTCCCGGTGGCCACGGTGGACTCGCTGGCGACGCGCCCCGTCTCCCCTGAGCAGATCAACGCGGCGCGCGGTGCGGTACACCAGTCCCTCTTCCAGCTGAACTGGAGCGTTCTGCCGGGCGCCGAGGCGCAGGTGAACGGCGCCGCGGCCGAGGTGGCGACGCTGGGCGGTGCCGACTGGCACGACATGGCGGCGTTCGGTGAGGCAATCGGCGCCGAAGGGTCCGTGCCTCCGGCGGTGGTGTGTGTGGTCCCATCCGTACCCACCGTCGAGGGCGATCAGCCGACCGGGAGCGATGAGATACGAGGCGTGATCCATCGGGCGCTGGGGCTGGTCCAAGGGTGGCTGGCCGAGGAGCGGTTCGCCGGTTCGCGGCTGGTGATCGCCACGCATGGCGCGGTGACCGTCGAGGACGGCGAGGAGCGCCAGAACGACGGGATCGCGGTGGATCTCGCGGCGGCCGCCGTATGGGGACTGATACGGACCGCGCAGACCGAGCACCCCGGCCGGTTCGTCCTGGTCGACCTGGATGTCGATCTGGACGTCGACATGGACGTCGATCTGGATGGTCGGGAGCCGGAATCGCGGGAGCCCGGGTGTCGTCCGCTGACCTCCGAGACCCTCTCCCTGCTGTCCGCCGCGGTGGCGAGTGGCGAACCCCAGGTGGCGGTGCGCGAAGGGCGACTGCTGGCGCCTCGTCTGGGCCGGGTGCGGACCGCCGGATCCATCCCGACTACCGGATCCATCCCGACCGCCGGGACCACCCCGACCACCCCGACCACCCCGACCACCTCGCCCGCCCCGACCACCCCAACCACCGGGACCGCGATGGCCTCGGCGGTGTGGGACGCGTATGGCACGGTCCTGGTGACCGGCGCCACCGGCACACTGGGCGGGCTGGTCGCCCGTCATCTCGTGGCCGAGCGCGGCGTACGCCATCTGCTACTGGTGAGCCGTCGGGGCGTGGACGCCCCCGGCGCCCGCGAGCTGGAGGAGGAGCTGGTGGCGGCGGGTGCCTCGGTCGGCTGGGCCGCCTGCGACGTGGCCGACCGGGACGCGCTGGCCGCCGTGGTGAAGGGCGTCCCCGAAACACATCCGCTGCGCGGAGTGGTCCACACGGCCGGGGTGCTCGACGACGGCGTCACCGCATCGCTGACGCCGGAGCGCATGGACGCGGTGCTGCGCCCGAAGATGGACGCGGCCATCGCGTTGCACGAGCTGACCGAGGCGATGGACCTGTCGGCGTTCGTGGTGTTCTCCTCGGCCGCCGGAACCTTCGGCACGGCCGGGCAGGCCAACTACGCGGCCGCCAACGCCCTCCTCGACGCGCTGATACGGCGCCGTAGGGCCTCGGGCCTGCCCGGCCTGTCGCTCGTGTGGGGATTGTGGGACGAGCGCGGCGGAATGGCCGGAGGGCTGGCCGAGGCGGATCTGCGGCGCATGGGCCGGGTCGGAGTGGACGGTCTGTCGCCGGAGGAGGGCCTGGCCCTGTTCGACGCGGGATGTGCCGGGGAACTGCCCGTGGTCGTCCCGATGCGGCTGGCCCCGGCCAAGGCGCGCGGCACGGACGGCGAAGTGCCGCACATCATGCGGGAGTTGGTGCGGCCCATCGTGCGCCGGGCCGCGGCGGATGGCACCGGTGCCGCGGGTGACCTGCGGGAGCGACTCGCCATGGCGTCGTCGGAGGACGGCGAACGCCTGGTGCTCGACCTGGTACGGCGGTGCGTGGCCACTGTGCTCGGGCACGGTGGGGCGGCCGCGGTGGAGCCGGGCCGCGCCTTCAAGGACTTCGGTTTCGATTCGCTGACGGCGGTGGAGCTGCGCAACCGTCTGGGTACGGCCACCGGACTGCGCCTCACGGCCACGCTGGTGTTCGACTATCCGACGCCGACCGCCCTCGCCCACCATCTCCACCAGGAGCTGACCGGCGGGGACGACGGCGTACGTACCGCCCAGCCCACCCTGCCCACCGGCAAGGCGGACACCGGCCACGACCTGACGACCGACAGCGACCTGGTGGCGATCGTCGGCATGGCCTGCCGTTTCCCGGGCGGCGCCCGGTCCCCGGAGGAGCTGTGGCGGCTGCTCGCGGCGGGCGATGACGCCATTTCCGGCTTTCCCGCCAACCGTGGCTGGGATGTGGCGGGGCTGTACGACCCCGACCCGGAGGCGGACGGCAAGAGCTATGCGCGTGAGGGCGGCTTCCTGCACACCGCCGGAGAGTTCGACCCGGCGTTCTTCGGCATCTCGCCACGCGAGGCCCTGGCGATGGACCCGCAGCAGCGGCTGCTGCTGGAGACGTCGTGGGAGGCGTTCGAACGAGCCGGAATCGACGCGACGACCCTCAGGGGCAGCGCGACCGGTGTCTTCGCTGGTCTGATGTACCACGACTACGGATCCCAGCTCCGGAGCGTCCCCGAGGGCGCCGAGGGCTACCTCGCCACGGGTGGGTCCGGAAGCATCGCATCGGGCCGGGTCGCCTACACCTTCGGTCTCGAAGGCCCGGCCGTGACCATCGACACCGCCTGCTCGTCGTCGCTGGTGGCGCTGCATCTCGCCGCGCAGGCGCTGCGGCAGGGCGAATGCTCCCTGGCGCTGGCGGGCGGAGTGGCGGGGGTGTTCCC
>NZ_JANIIC010000162.1 GCF_024519315.1 Streptomyces malaysiensis subsp. samsunensis
TCAGGCCTCCTGCACGAGTACCGACGTGCTGCGTGACCAGTACCGGACGTAGTTCTTGGCACCTACAACGCCCAGGCCGATGCTACGGCCGCACGGACGCGTGGAGTTCAGCAGCCCGGAACCCAGCCCTGCCTCCTCATAAGAGGTGCCCGCCGCATTCACCGTGTCCATTCAGAGAATCTTGTCGAGGTACGCGAATACCTCGTCCGCCGAGGCGCTGTGCAACTGCTCATCGTCCTGCTGCTGTGCACCGCCACCCCGCCAACGCGTGAGCACGGCTTCCAGGCGGGCTGTCACGGCTGCTCTAGCCGGACCATCGGCCTCGATGGTCGGCAGGATGTCCTCCAGCTCTTCGAGCCAACGGTGCACCACATCTTCGGGAGTTGGCGGCACGGCGACCAACTCGTTGCGCAGGTATTCGGCAAGCGTCACCGCGTTGGGATGGTCGAACGCCATGGCGGAAGCCAAGCGCAATCCGGTTGCGGCGTTCAACCGGTTACGCAGCTGAACGGCGAGGAGGGAATCGAAGCCGATGTCCTTGAACGACGCCAGCGGTTCGACCGCCTCCGCGCTGGAGCGCCCTAGTACAGCCGCCACGGTCGAGCGCACCAGTGCCAGCAGTACCCGCTTCTGTTGTTCCGGGGCAAGGTCAGTGAGCCGGTCCGCCAGCGGGGCCTGGTCGGAGGTCGCCCGGGCCGGGGTAGGGACCAGGCCAGAAAGGACCGACGGAAGCGAGCCGTCGCCCGCTGCCATGCGCAGCGCCGCTGGGTCGAGCCGTACCGGCGTCAGCAACGCTCGCGCGCTCCCCAGTGCCGCGTCGAACAGTGCCAGCCCCTCGTCGTCCGACAGCGGCACGAGTCCGCCACTGCGCATACGGTCCCGCTGTGCCCGGTACAGGTGACCGGTCATGCCACTGGCTTCGTCCCAAAGCCCCCAGGACAGTGAGAGCCCCGGCCTGCCCTCGGCCCGGCGGTGCTCTGCCAGCGCGTCCAGGAAAGCGTTCGCAGCGGCATAGTTGCCCTGCCCGGGGCTGCCGATGGTCCCGGCGATGGAGGAGAACAGGACGAAGGCGGACAACGGCAGGTCTCGCGTCAGCTCATGGAGGTACCAGGCGGCGTCGGCCTTGGGGCGTAGGACGGCGGTCACCCGTTCTGAGGTGAGAGTTTCCACGGTGCCGTCGTCCAGCGCGCCCGCCAGGTGCATGACCGCGGTCAGCGGGTGTTTCTGGGGGATCGATTCGAGGGCCGCACGCAGTGCCTCCCGGTCCCCTACATCGCAGGCAAGGACCGTCACCTCGGCACCCAGCGCCGCGAGTTCGGCACGCAGCGCGGCTGCGCCTGGAGCGCCATCGCCGCGGCGGCTGAGGAGCAGCAGACGCCGTACTCCGTGGTGCCGAACCAGGTGACGGGATATCAGCGTGCCCAGGGTGCCTGCGCCTCCAGTGATCAACACGGTTCCTTGCGGAGCCAAGAGGGCGGGCGACTCGTCGAGGGCCGGGATACGGGTGAGCCGGGGTACGTAGAGCCGACTGCCACGTTGGGCGACGTGTGGTTCTCCAGCTGCCAGGTGTGCCAGCGTGGGAGACGCGGTGTCCGGCAGGGCTGCATCGGCGTCGAGGTCGAGTAGCGCGAACCGGTCGGGGTGTTCGGAGTGGGCGGACCGGAGCATGCCTTGGACAGCCGCGTCGGCGAGGCCGGTCAGCGGCTCGTCGGAGTGCACGGAGACGGCACTGCGGGTGCACACGACCAGCCGTGATGAAGCGAATCGGTCTTCCCTGAGCCAGACGTGGATCAGTTCCAGTGCGGTGCGGACCGCATGGTGCACCGTTGCGGGCGTCCCGTCGCGGGTCTGCGCCGTGGCTTCTACGAGCACCAGGTCCGGAGCGGCTGCCTCATCCGCCAACAGTACGTCCAGTGGCATCGGCGTCATGCCTCCACCGGGGCCGCCGGTACTGACCGTGTTCTGGACGTCCGTGCGCAGTACGGCGAAGGTCACGTCCGGTATGTCCGTCGTCGTGGGCAGCTCGACCCACGCCAGATGGTGTAGCGGCGTGGTGCCACTGGACCGTACGGCAGCCAGGTGTTCCGGGGTGATCGGCCGCACAGTCAGACAGTCGACGGTGGCGACGGGTGCGCCTGTGGGGTCTGTCAGCGAAAGCGACACGGTGTCCGGCCCGTTCGGAGTGATCCGAACCCTGAGTTCGGCAGTCCCGATGCTGTGGAGGCGAACGCCGCTCCAAGCGAACGGAAGGCGAATGCCGTCGGCAGGATCGGCCACCGCGTCCAGCGCCAACACGTGCAAAGCCGCGTCCAGCAGCGCCGGGTGGAGATTAAACCCCTCCGCCATGGGCTGGGGGCCGGGCAACCGGATCTCGGCGCAGTAGGAGTCGTCGTCCCGCCACACGGCGCACAGCCCCTGGAAGGCTGGTCCATAATCGTAGCCACACGCCGCGAGCCGGGGATAGAAGTCGGTGCTGTCAAGGGGAACGGCATTCCTGGGAGGCCAGGCCGCGGTGCTGACCGACGGAGTTGCGGCGCTCCTGGGCCGGAGGGTGCCGACCGCTCGGCGAATCCATTCATCGCTCTCCGGAACCTCCGCCGTGGAGGTTCCCGGGGCGGTGTGGAGGGTCACCTGGCGTCGGCCGTCCGGGTCGGGAGCCCCGACCCGGAGCTGCAACCGGACTGCTCCTTCGGCCGGGATCACTACTGGGCTCTCCAAGACGAGTTCTTCCAGCTCGGGGCAGTCCAGCCGATTGCCGGCGTGCAGGGCCAGCTCCAGCAGGGCTGTGCCGGGCAGCAGCACGACCCCGCCCACGGCGTGGTCGGCCAGCCACGCGTACTCCGCGAGCGCCAGTTCGCCGGTGAACACGATGCCCTCGGCTGCCGCCAACCGGATTTCTGCCGTCAGCAGCGGATGGTCGGTGGATTCCCAGCCCCGTGTCGCGGTGCTCGTCAGCCGATTCGGTTCGAGCCAGTAGCGTTCACGCTGGAAGGGGTAGGTGGGTAGGTCTGTTGCGGCGGGCCTTCGGTAGGCGAACACTGTACGCCAGTCGACGGGGGCACCGAGCACGTACGCCTCCGCCAGAGACTGCACCAAGCGCCGCCGGCCGCCCTCCTCACGGCGGAGAGTGCCAATGGCTGTGTACGCCACTCCGTCGTCCAAGCCGTCCAGGGCCCCTTGGACCGCATGAGCCAGCACCGGGTGGGGGCTGCACTCGACGAATAGCCGGTGGCCGTGTTCGGCGAGCGCCACGACGACCTCCTCGAAACGGACGGTCTGCCGTAGGTTTCGATACCAGTATTCGGCGTCGAGCAGGGTCGTGGCGTCCAGTTGTGCAGCGGTGGTGGTTGACCAGAAGGTGGTCTCCGGTTCACGGGGAGCGAGCCCGGAGAGCGCGGCCCGCAGTTCGTCCCTGAGGGACTCGACCTGCGGAGAGTGGGAGGCGTAGTCCACTGGGATCCGGCGGATTCGGACGCCCTGGCGCTCGCAGTGAGCTGTTAGTTCGTCCAGCGCCCTCGGTTCACCGGAGAACACCGCCGAACCGGGGCCGTTGATTGCGGCGAGGGTGATCCTCTCCGGCCATTCGGCGGCCAGCTGACGGGCCTGGTCGGTCGGAAGCGACAGCGATACCATCCCGCCCTGCCCGGCGAGGGAGGTAAGGGCACGACTGCGCAGTGCCACCACCCGGGCGGCGTCCTGCAAGGTCAGCGCACCTGCGGCGCACGCAGCGGCGATCTCACCCTGTGAGTGGCCCATCACCACTGCGGGCTCAACGCCGACGGCCTGCCAGAGCGCCGCAAGTGAGACCATCACCGCGAAGAGTGCGGGCTGCACCACGTCAACTCTGTCCAGCGGAGGCGCACCGGGTGCTTCATTCAAGACATCCAACAAGGACCAGCCGGTGACAGGTTCCAGCGCCAGCACGCACTCCTTCAGGCGTTCGGCGAAGACTGGCGAGTCGGCCATCAGCTCCCGTGCCATGCCCGCCCACTGGGAACCCTGGCCAGGGAACACAAAGACCGGGTCGATCCTGCCGACGGCCACCCCCTGGACCAGGCCGGCCATCGGAGCACCGCTGATCAGCGCGGACAACCCCGCTTCGATCTCCGTACGGCTTTCGCCCAGGATCACAGCACGGTGCTCGAACTCGGTGCGGGTGGTGGCAAGTGCCTGTGCTAGTGCGTCGAGTTCACGCTCAGGTTCGGCGGCCAGCATGTCAAGCAACCGGCGGGCCTGCTCGCGCAGGGCTGTCTCGGTGCGCGCGGACAGGACCCACGGCAGCACGGCACCGGGACGAATCGGCGCGGTCACCTCCTCGGGCAGCGTGT
>NZ_JANIIC010000163.1 GCF_024519315.1 Streptomyces malaysiensis subsp. samsunensis
AGGGGACATCGCCTCGGCCGGTCTCCACGACCCCGCGCACCCGCTTCTCACGGCCGCCGTCCACCTCCCCGACACCGGTGGCACCGTCCTCACCGGGCGCCTCTCGCTGACCACCCACCCCTGGCTGGCCGACCACACCGTGTCCGGCGCCGTACTCCTCCCCGGCGCCGCGATGGCCGAACTCGCCATTCGCGCCGGAGACGAGACCGCCACCCCCACCCTGGAAGAGCTGGTCATCGAGCAGCCACTGGCCCTGCCGGACAGTGGCTTCGTGGACATCCGGGTGGTCGTGAGCGGCCCTGACGAGTCCGGGCGCCGGGATGTGCGCATCTACTCGTGTGGCGAAGAGGGCACGCAGTGGACAGAGCACGCCACCGGGACGCTCGCCCAGGACACCGCCTCTCCACCGTCACCCACCGTGGCCGAGTGGCCACCCACCGGCGCCGAGCCGGTGGCGGCCGAGGGCCTGTACGAGCAGATGGCCGAGGGGGGCTACGACTACGGGCCGACCTTCCAGGGCCTGAGGGCGGTATGGACCCGCGACGGCGAGGTGTTCGCGGAGGCCGCGCTGCCGGAGGAGCAGACGGAGACCGCCGGCCGGTTCGGCATCCACCCGGCACTGCTGGACGCCGCACTGCACGCGAGCAACTACTGCCTGCCCGGGGAGCCCGGCAGCCGCATGTTGCTGCCGTTCGCGTGGAACGACATACGCCTGCACGCCACCGGTGCCACTTCGGTGCGCGTACACGCCCGTTACTCCGAAGACGGCGGGCTCTCCGTGGCCCTGGTCGACACGGCCGGAGGGCTCGTCGCGTCGATCGGCTCCCTCATCCTGCGGGAGGTCGACGCCCGGCATCTCGAAGCGCTCACCTCCACATCGGTGAACGACGCGCTGTGGACGGTCACCTGGGCCGAACACACCGCTACCACGAGCGACCTCCGGTGGGGCACCGTCGGGGACGTCTCACCAGCCCTCGCCGCCGCGGAAGCCCCGGCCTTCGCCGATGTCACGGAGATCGCCGAGGCCGAGCAGGGGCGGCCCACCCTGATCGTCGCCGACACCACCGCATGGGAGTCCCGGGACGCCGACCTCCCGACCCGGGCGCGCGAGCTGACCACGCGGGCACTGGACCTGTTGCAGCGGTGGGTGACACTGCCCGAGCTGTCGGAAACCCGGCTGGCGGTCCTCACTCGCGGTGCGATGGCCGTACACGACTCCGCCGAGGTCACCGACCCCGCGGCGGCGGCGATCTGGGGTCTGGTCCGCTCCGCCCAGTCCGAACACCCGGGCCGTATCCACCTCATCGACACCGACGGCCAATCGGACCAGGTGCTGCCCACCGCACTCACCACCGACCAGCCCCAACTGGCCCTCCGCGACAACACCCTCTGGGCGCCCCGGCTCACCACCGCGCCCACCAGCACACCGGCCGAGCCACTCCCCCTCGACCCCGAGGGCACCGTCCTGGTCAGCGGCGGCACCGGCACCCTCGGCGCCCTCACCGCCCGCCACCTCATCACCCACCACGGCGCACGCCATCTCCTCCTCATCAGCCGCCAGGGCCCCGACGCCCCCGGTGCCGCCGACCTCAGCACCGAACTCACCGAACTCGGCGCCACCGTCCACATCACCGCCTGCGACACCGCCGACCGCCACCACCTCACCACCACCCTCGCCAACATCCCGAGCGACCATCCACTGACAGCCGTCATCCACACCGCCGGAACCCTCGACGACGGCACCCTCACCGCCCTCACCCCCGACCGCCTCAACACCGTCTTCCGCCCCAAAGTCGACGCCATCACCCACCTCCACGACCTCACCCACGACCACGACCTGACCGCCTTCGTCGTCTACTCCTCCGCCACCGGCACCCTCGGCACCCCCGGTCAGGCCAACTACGCCGCCGCGAACACCTACGTGGACGCCCTCATCCACCAACGCCACGCCGCCGGACTCCCCGCCACCTCTCTCGCCTGGGGCCTGTGGGAAACCACCAGCGCGCTGACCGCCACCATGAACACCGGGGACCGCCGGCGCACCCACCGCGGCGGTGTCGCCCCGCTCACCGACGACGAGGGGCTCGCCCTCCTCGACACGGCCCTGACGACCACCGCCCACCCCCACCTCGTCCCCATCAAGATCAGTCCGGCCGCCCTTCGGGCCGATGACACGGCGCGGCCCGTTCCCCCGCTCCTCCGCCATCTCGTACGGCGTCCCACCCGCCGCACGGCCCACATACCGACCCCCGTCGACGCCTCGTCGCTCACCCAACGGCTCGCCGTCCTCGACCACGCCGAACGGCTACGCCATCTCACCGAGCTCGTCCGCACAGAGGCGGCCGCCGTGCTCGGGCATACGACGATCGACAGCATCGGGCCGGACCAGCCCTTCCGCGAGGTCGGATTCGACTCGCTGACGGCGGTCGAGCTGCGCAACCGGCTCAACACGGCCACCGGACTGCGGCTCCCCGCGACCGTGGTGTTCGACTACCCCACCTCGGCGATCACCGCCGGGTATCTGCGGGATGAGCTGTTCGGCTCGGCGGACGTGGCTCCGGCCGCAGTCACCGGGCCGGGGGCGGACGCGGACGACCCCGTGGTTGTCGTCGGCATGGCCTGCCGACTCCCCGGGCACGTGGCCGATCCGGAGGAGCTGTGGCGGCTGGTGGCCGACGGGGCGGACGGCATCGGGGCCTTCCCCACCGACCGCGGTTGGGACCTGGACATGCTGTTCGACCCGGACCCGGACCGGGTGGGCACGACCTACGTACGCGAGGGTGGCTTCCTGGACGGGGCCACCCGGTTCGACGCGGACTTCTTCGGCATCTCCCCGCGCGAGGCCGTGGCGATGGATCCACAGCAGCGGCTGCTGCTGGAGACCGCGTGGGAGACCTTCGAGCAGGCCGGTATCGCCCCACGGGCGGTGCGGGGCAGCGACACCGGTGTGTTCGCGGGGGTCATCTACCACGACTACGGCACAAACACCGGTGAGCTGCCCGAGGGCTCCGAGACCTATCTGAGCACGGGGAAGTCGGCGAGCGTGGTGTCCGGGCGGGTGGCCTACGCACTGGGCCTGACCGGCCCGGCGGTGACGGTGGACACGGCGTGCTCCTCCTCGCTGGTGGCCATCCACTGGGCGGCCAAGGCGGTGCGCGAGGGCGAATGCTCGATGGCCCTGGCCGGGGGTGTGACGGTGATGTCCACTCCGGAAGGGTTCGTGAGCTTCTCCCACCAGCGCGGGCTCGCCCCCGACGGCCGCAGCAAGTCCTTCGGCGAAGGCGCGGATGGCACCACGTTCAGCGAGGGCGTCGGGCTCGTACTGCTGGAACGGCTCTCGGACGCCCGCCGCAACGGCCACAAGGTACTGGGCGTGATCCGCGGCACCGCCGTGAACCAGGACGGGGCCAGCAACGGCCTCACCGCACCCAACGGGCCCTCCCAGCAACGGGTGATACGACAAGCCCTGGCGAACGCCGGACTGTCGCCCACCGACATCGACACCGTCGAGGCCCACGGCACCGGAACCGCACTCGGCGACCCCATCGAGGCCCAGGCACTCCTGGCCACCTACGGCCAGAACCGCCCCGCCGACCAGCCCCTCTGGCTCGGCTCGCTGAAGTCCAACATCGGCCACACCCAGGCCGCCGCGGGCATCGCAGGGGTCATCAAGATGATCCAGGCCATGCGCCACGGCGTACTGCCCAAAACGCTCCACGCCGATGAGCCCACCACCAAGGTGGACTGGTCCCAGGGCGCGGTGTCCCTGCTCACCGAGGCCCGGCCCTGGCCCGAGACCGGACACCCGCGCCGCGCCGGGATCTCCTCGTTCGGCGTCAGCGGCACCAACGCCCACCTCATCCTCGAACAGGCCCCCGAAGAAGCGCCCGCCGAGACGGACGCCGGAACGGAATCCACGGAACCCGAGACTCCCGGGCTGGTGGCCACGGGAGGCGCCGTGCCGTGGGTGCTGTCCGCAAAGAATCCCACGGCGCTACGGGCGCAGGCCGATCGCCTGATCGCCCACCTGAGCACCCACCCCGACACCGACCCGGTGGACATGGGCTGGTCCCTGGCCACCACCCGCACTGCCCTGGAACACCGTGCGGTGGTCCTCGCCACCGATATGGACCAGGCGACGGCCGCCCTCACCGCCCTCAGCGAAGGGCAGCCCCATCCCGCCCTCACCACCGGGGAGACCGGCACCGACGGCAAGACCGTGTTCGTCTTCCCCGGTCAAGGTGCTCAGTGGACAGGCATGGGAGCACAACTT
>NZ_JANIIC010000164.1 GCF_024519315.1 Streptomyces malaysiensis subsp. samsunensis
AAGCTGTGTCAGAACCGGTGATCTGTGACGTTCTGTAACTGGTGGGCTTGTGGGGTGCCGGAACTCGGAGCGTCAGGACGCGGCGAATTACCGTGGAGTGAACGGCTCCGGAAGCGTCCCTGTGCGGAAACGGGATCAGTGGGAAGCTTTTTGTGAACTCAGGGCTGGAGTGTGCGCCGTCTGACTCTTTGATCATTCAGCCGAAGCCGATGCTCCATGAGGGCGTGTTCGCAAGACGTATGGTGCGTTCTGTGTGCCCTGGGTGGCGACTGTGGGCCCGGCGCGTGACGTGTGGCGACCCATGATGCGCGCGCCCGCCATTGGGGTGACTCCCAGGTCAAGAGTATTGGCACAGGGTTACCCCGGTGGGTTACTGGAATCGTCCCATCCGGTGGGTTGTCCCTCCCTGGATGCGGTTGACGCCGTATTGCCTGATCGGCGTCTTGCACCGGCGGCGACCGTGTCGTGGATTCTCCCGGCGGGCTGAGTGCCCGCCCGTATTACCCGCGATCTGCAACAACCTTCGGGATCGAGCCGTTCTCGCAGGCGGACGTCGGCGGTACCGGCTGGCCACCCGCTGTGCGCTCAGCCCGCGGTTTCGGCCCTCACCGATTGACTCGGCATCGCTGTGGACCGTTGTCCGCACCGCGATGGTATCCGGCCTGGTCCCCAGGGGCGTCGTTGCGCGGCTCCACCCCATCGACCATGGAGGCAGTCATGCCCATCAACCCCAGCTCAGGATCGAGCGGTGGCGGTCAGTCCGTCGCCATCACCGGCAGCAATCTCAGCGGAGCCACCGCTGTGCACTTCGGCTCCAAGCTGGCCACCATCACCGCAGACACCCCCACCTCGGTCACGGTCACCACACCGGCCGGCAACGGAGTGGTCCCCGTGACCGTGACCACGCCGGGCGGCACCAGCAACCCGCTGAACTTCTTCTACGTCGGCGCGCCCTTCAAGTCCGCTCTGAGCGCCACCGCCGGTCCGCTCGGGGGCGGCAACATCGTCACCATCACTGGCATCGGGCTGTCGACGGCCACAGCGGTGCATTTCGGCGCCAACACCGCGACGCCCACTATCGTCTCCGACAGCGTCATCACTGTTGCGGTGCCGGCGGGCGCGGCGGCCGGCGCGGTCGGGGTCAGCGTCACGACCACGGGGGGCACCAACAACGGCTTCTCCTACACCTACGTCGACACGCCCACCATCGGCACCGCCAACCCCACCTCCGGGCCCGCCTCCGGCGGCACGGCGGTGACCATCCCCGGCACCGGCTTCGCCACCACCCAGTCGGTCACCTTCGGCGGTGTCCCGGCGCCGTTCACCGTCATCAACGACACGACCGTCTCCGCGGTCTCGCCGCCCACGGCGGACGGGGCGCCCGGGCCCGCCGACATCACGGTCACCACTGTGGCCGGCAGCGCGACATCCCCGACCCCGTTCCAGTACGTGGCTGGTCCGGGCATCTGATCACGCCGTGGTACGACGCGCCAGAAGGAGATCCATCCTGAGCACCCCTCAAACAGGTACAGACACCGGTCCTTCGACGGCCGTGGCGTCCCCTCCTGTGATCAGTTCCGTGACTCCTGCCGCCGGTTCCCCCGGCGGCGGGACCCCGGTCACGTTGACCGGGAGCAACTTCACCCAGATCACGGTGGTCCGCTTCGGCCAGATGTTTGCCCCATCGTTCACGGTGGTCTCCGCTACCCAGATCACCGCGGTGGCCCCGCCCGGCAGCGGCACCGTGCACATCACCGTGACCGGGTCGGGCGGCACCAGCAACGGCGTGGCATACAGCTACGTATCCGTGCCCGCGCCCGTGCTCACGGGAATCTCGCCCGCCTCGGGTCCTGCCTCGGGCGGTACGACCGTCACGCTGACGGGGAGCGGCGTCGCGGGGGCGACGGCGGTGCGCTTCGGTTCGACGCCCGCCTCGTCGTTCACGGTGGTCTCCGCTACCCAGATCACCGCGGTGGCCCCGCCGGGCAGCGGCACCGTGCAGGTCACGGTGACGACGCCGGGTGGGACGAGCAATGGGGTGGCATACAGCTATGTGTCGGCGCCGGTGCCGGTGCTCGCCTCCGTCTCCCCGGGGCAGGGCCCCGTCGGCGGCGGGAACGCTGTGACGCTCACCGGTAGCGGCCTTACGGGCGTCACCGCCGTCACCTTCGGCGCCACATCCGCCTTGTCGTTCACCGTGGTCTCGGCCACCCAGATCACTGCCCTCGCCCCGCCGGGGGCCGCCGGGCCGGTGCAGATCACCGCGACCGGACCGGGCGGCACCAGCAGCGGGGTCACCTACTTCTACGTCGGCGTCCCCACCCTCACCGGCGCCTCACCCACCACGGGCCCCGTCTCCGGCGGCACCACCGTCACCCTCACCGGCACCAGCCTCCTCGGTACGACGGCGGTGCGCTTCGGTCCGACGTCCGCTTCATCGTTCACGGTGGTCTCGGCCACGCAGATCACGGCGGTGGCGCCACCGGGCAGCGGCACCGTGCAGATCACGGTGGTGACCCCGGGCGGCACCAGCAACGGCATCCCGTATACCTATGTCGCCACGCCCGTCCTCACCAGACTGTCGCCGACCGAGGGGCCGGTCGATGCCGGGACCACGGTCACGCTCTTCGGCAGCGGACTCACCACGACCAACTCGGTGCTCTTCGGCACCACACCCGCATCCTTCACCGTCGTCTCCGACATCTGGGTCACCGCCCTCGCACCGGCCGGGCCCGCCGGACCGGTGAACGTGACGGTCACCACGCCCGGCGGCACCAGCAACAACGTCGTCTACACCCGTGTGGCGGCACCCGGAATCTAGAGGAACGAGACCGATATTTATGCTGTCCGCGACCATGGCGAAGGACGCCCGCCGGCCTGGCTGTGGTGGGCAACCCCGGTTTCAATGCCTGCTATGGGTGCTGGAGTGTCCAGGGTCTGCCGGGCAGTCGCGGCAGACCTTTACGGGCCATCCCAGGCGGCCCCGTCCATCGGGGCCGCTGGCGGTGTAGGCGTATCCACCCTCGTGCAGGCCCTCGGTGGCACCGCACCGGGCACACGCCCGGCCGCTCAGCCGTCGGTCCTGCTCGGGCGTCATGTGGAGGAGATCCAGGACCTTGGCGCGGACGTCGCGGAATGCCGGAGAGCTTGAGGATGGCAGGACAGCGCGGGCGAGGGACTGCCTGGAACAGGGCATGAGCACCTTCGGTGGTAGTCAGGCCGCCCGGCGGCGCGGCAGAGGAGAATTGCTGTCGGGCGACCACTGCGGCGGGCCTGCCCCGACCGGCCGGACCCATTCCCGACATCAGTCGTATGGGGGGTATCAACGACACGGCCCAGCTGCCAGGTACGGACCCCGTGACCCCGGTCAGCGCAAGGTGGTGGGGGCCAGTCGGATCGTCTGTGGCTGCGTGAGGATGCGTATGGGCTTGGGCTTGCCCGCCGCTTTCACCGGTTCGACGGGGTGCGGCGTGGTGCGCGGTGGTCGGGGAGGGCGGGTGAGACGGCGGACCATGAGGGTGATGAAGGTCCAGGTGATGTGGGCCTCGCTGTGGGAGATAAGCCGCTCGTAGTCACGGACGTTTCTCCTGGCTCTCATGACCCACGAGATCGCCCGCTCGACGCGCCACCGCTTCGCCAGGACGGCGAATCCGTCCTGGTCTTTGCGGCGGGGCACCGTCTTGAGGGTGATGCCGAGGAAGGAGCGGGACCAGTCGACGAGGGTTCCGCCGTAGGCGGAGTCCGCCCAGGCGACGGCGATCTCGGGATGGGTCAGACGCAGGCGGAAGAGCTGGTCGCGCGCGGGGATACTGTCGTGTGGGGACGCAGGGGTGACCATGACGGCCAGAGCCATGCCTCGCATGTCTACGGCCAGGTGCCGCTTCCTGCCGTTGATCAACTTCCCGCCGTCGAAGCCGCGGGTGTCCTGGCTCACGGTCTCGGCGCCCTTGACGGACTGGGAGTCCAGGATCACCGCGACGGTGCGGGGATTGAGGCCGTCGTGGACGCGGACTTTCTGGTGCAGTTCGGCATGGATGCGGGCCAGGTCCCCACTCGCCCGCCATCGCTGGAAGAACCCGTAGACCGTGCGCCAGGGGATCCCGAAGTCGACGGGAACGGCCCTCCACTTGATCCCATTGTCATTGACG
>NZ_JANIIC010000165.1 GCF_024519315.1 Streptomyces malaysiensis subsp. samsunensis
AGGACCGGATTCTCGCGGATCTGGCCCCGATCCGGGCGCGTCGTGCGGAGGTTCCGTTCTTCTCCACGGTCGTCGGCGCCTGGCTGGGGGATGGGGTGCCGGACGCTTCCTACTGGGTGCACAACCTCCGCCGTCCTGTCCGTTTCGAGGAGGCCGTTCGTGCGCTGGCTGCCGAAGGCTTCGGCGCGTTCGTCGAGTGCAGCCCCCACCCGGTGCTGACCGCCGCGGTGCGGGAGACGCTGGACGCGGCCGGTCACGAGGCGGTGGTGGCCGGGACGTTGCGCCGTGACGACGGTGGGGCCCGGCGCCTGTTCACCTCGTTCGGCGAGGTCTTCGTGCATGGAGTCCCCGTGGACTGGTCCCAGGTGTTCGCCGGCTCCGGGGCCCGCCGCGTCGACCTGCCCACCTACGCCTTCCAACATGAACGCTACTGGTGGGAACCCGCTGCCCTGCGCAAGCCCGCCATCCCACGGGACGCCGCCGGCCCCGCCGACGACACCGGCTTCTGGGGGGCCGTGGAAAGCGGCGACACCGAGACCCTGGCGGGCACCCTCGACATCGACGGCGCGTCCCTCGCCCCGGTCCTGCCCGCCCTGCGCAACTGGCACCGGCACCGTACGGCGGCGGCCACCGTCGCCTCCTGGCGCTACCACACCCGCTGGGTCCCCGCGTCGCTGCCGGACACCCCTGCCCTGACCGGCGCCTGGCTGCTGGCCGTACCCGCCGGCTCCGCCGTCGCGGCCGACCGCGCGGCCGAGGTCGCCGCAGCCGTACGCGACCACGGCGGTGAGGTCACCACGCTCGAACTGTCGGCCACCGCCACCCGGGAGGACATCGCCCGCCGGCTGCCCGGGGGAACGTACGCGGGCGTGCTGTCCCTGCTGTCCGCCGCCGACGGCCCCGCCACCGCCGACGGCATCCCGCGGACCGGACTCACGGCCACCGTCGCCCTTTTCCAGGCCCTCGGCGACGCGGGGACCGGTGCGCCCCTGTGGTGCCTGACCCACGACGCGGTCACCGCCACCGACCAGGACCTGCGGACGCACCGCGACAGTGCGGCGGCGCAGCATATGGTGTGGGGCCTGGGCAGGATCGTCGCCTTGGAGCACCCCGAGAGGTTCGGTGGCCTCGTCGATCTGCCCGCCCGGCCCGACGCCCGAACCGGCCGCCTCCTCGCGGCGCTCCTCTCCGGCACCACGGGCGAGGATCAGGTCGCCCTCCGCCCATCCGGCGCCCTCGTCCGTCGCCTGGCCCGCGCGGCAGCCACCGGCTCGCACCCCGCATGGCGCCCGCGCGGCACCGTCCTGGTCACCGGCGGCACCGGAGGACTCGGCGCCCGGGTGGCCCGCCACCTGGCCGGGTCCGGCGCCGAACACCTCGTACTGGCCAGCCGCAGCGGCCCCGACGCGCCCGGCGCAGCCGAGCTGAGCGCCGAACTGGAGGCCGCCGGCGTACGTGTCACCGTGGCCGCCTGCGACGTCGGTGACCGCGCGGACCTCGCCCGGCTGCTCGACGCCGTTCCCGGCGACTGCCCGCTGACGGCCGTGGTGCACACCGCCGCCGTGCTCGACGACGCCGTCGTCGAGCGCCTGACCCCCGGCCAGATCGACCGGGTCCTGCGCGCCAAGGCCGACGGCGCCTGGCATCTGCACGAGCTGACCCGGGACAGCGACCTGGACGCGTTCGTGCTGTTCTCCTCCGTGGCCGGCACCCTCGGCGCCTCCGGGCAGGGCAACTACGCCCCCGGCAACGCCTACCTGGACGCCCTCGCCGAACAGCGGCACGCCCTCGGACTGCCCGCCACCTCCGTCGCCTGGAGCATCTGGGACGAGCGGGGCATGGCCACCGAGGACGGCATCGGGACGCTGGCCCGCCGCCATGGCCTGCTCGTCATGGCACCCGATCTCGCGGCCACCGCCCTGACCGTGGTGGCCGGTGAGCCCGAGCCGACCGTCATGGTCGCGGACGTGGAGTGGGACAGGTTCCACGTGGCCTACACCGCCACCCGGCCCAGTCCGTTCCTCGCGGACCTGCCCGAGGTACGACGGCTCACCACGGTCACACCGGCGGACGAGTCGGCGCCACGCGCCGCCACCGGGTCCGGGGACCTCGTCGCCCGGCTCACCACGCTGGGCGGCCACGCCGAACAGCAGGCCGTGCTCCTGACCGCCGTCCGCGAGCAGGTCGCCGTGGTGCTCGGTCATACGGGCCCCGACGCGGTCGACCCCGGCACGGCCTACCGGGATCTGGGCTTCGACTCCGTCACCGCCGTCGAACTGCGCAACCGGCTCAACAGCGTCACCGGCCTGCGACTGCCGCCCACCATCGTCTTCGACCACCCCAACGCCCGCGCCCTGGCCGCGCATCTGCACAGCGAGATCCTCGGCGGCGCCCCGGCCCCCGACACCCTGCCCACGCCCCCGGCCGCGCCCACCACGGCCGCCGAGGAGGCGGAGGATCCCATCGTCATCGTCGGTATGAGCTGCCGGTTCCCCGGCGACGTCCGCTCGCCCGGGGACCTGTGGCAGCTGCTCCAGTCGGGCGGCGACGCCATCACCCCGTTCCCCGAGGACCGCGGCTGGGACCTGGACGCCCTCCACGCCCCCGGCTCCGACCGCGCCGGCGCCTCGTACACCCGCGAGGGCGGCTTCCTGTCGGACGCGGGCGACTTCGACGCCGGCTTCTTCGGTATCTCCCCGCGGGAGGCGCTGGCGATGGATCCGCAGCAGCGGTTGCTGCTGGAGACCTCCTGGGAGGCGCTGGAGGGCGCGGGCATCGACCCGACGGTGCTGCGCGGCACCCGCGCGGCCGTCTTCACCGGCACCAACGGTGGCGATTACCTCGCCATGGGCCATAACGTTCCCGAGGAGGCCGTCGGATACGCTGCCACGGGCAACATCGGCAGCGTGCTGTCCGGCCGGGTCTCCTACGCGCTCGGCATCGAGGGACCGGCCGTCACCGTCGACACCGCCTGCTCCTCCTCCCTCGTAGCCCTGCATCTCGCCGTCCGGTCGCTCCAGCAGGGCGAGTGCGACCTCGCGCTCACCGGCGGTGTCACCGTCATGTCCACACCGGGCATCTTCACCGAGTTCACCAGCCAGGGCGGGCTGGCCGCCGACGGCCGCAGCAAGGCGTTCGCCGCGAACGCGGACGGGGCGGGCTTCGCCGAGGGGGTGGGCGTGCTGGTCGTCGAGCGGCTGTCGGACGCCCGGCGGAACGGGCACCGGGTGTGGGCGGTCGTACGGGGAAGCGCCGTCAACCAGGACGGGGCATCGAACGGTCTGACCGCACCCAACGGCGTGGCACAGCAACGGGTGGTGCGGGCGGCGTTGGCGGACGCCGGGCTGTCCGCGGGCGATGTGGACGTGGTGGAGGCGCATGGGACGGGGACGAAGCTCGGCGACCCGATCGAGGCACGGGCGCTGCTCGCCACGTACGGCCAGGGGCGGGACCCGCGGCGGCCGCTGTGGCTGGGGTCGGTGAAGTCCAACATCGGGCACACCCAGGCCGCCGCCGGAGTGGCCGGTGTCATCAAGACCGTGCTGGCCCTGCACCACGCACAGCTTCCCCGTACCCTGCACGCCGATCAACCCTCGCCACACGTCGACTGGTCCTCCGGTGCCATACGACTCCTGGTGGAGCCGCGCGACTGGCCGGACACCGGGCGTCCGCGGCGCGCGGGGATCTCCTCGTTCGGCGTCAGCGGTACGAACGCCCACGTCATCCTCGAGCAGGGCCCGGACCCCCGCGCGACCCCGGAGAGCCGAGCCGTCCCCGAGGGCACGGTCGTGCCCTGGACGCTGTCGGCCAAGTCCGAGGCCGCGCTGCGGGAGCAGGCCCGCAGGCTGCTGCCGCTGCTCGCCGGAGACATGTCCACCACCGACATCGGCCACGCGCTGGCGACCACCCGCGCCCGCTTCGACCACCGGGCGGTCGTCCTCGGCGCGAGCACCGCCGAACGGCGCGACGCGCTCGACAGCCTGGCCACCGGCAAGGACACGCCCGCCGTCGTCCGCGGCACCACCGTCACCTCCGACGACCGCGTTGC
>NZ_JANIIC010000166.1 GCF_024519315.1 Streptomyces malaysiensis subsp. samsunensis
GGACGTCCGTCTTGCGGCCGGGCAGGTTCTTGACCTGCCGCGCGTTGACCAGGATCACGTTCAAGTCCTCGGCCAGCAGGTAGTAGAAGGGCTTCCAGTAGTCCGAGGTCGCCTCGATGACCACCAGCGTCACCCGTGCGGCGAGCAGGTGATCCCGCAGGGCCAGGACCGCATTCGTTGTCGACCCCCAGGTCGTGGTCTCGGTCGTGAAGGATCCCCGCCGCTTGGTACTCGGGGTGCGGACGCACGCCTTGGCGTCCTTCTTGCTGATGTCCAGGTCGGCACAGCGTTCGTGCAGCACGTCCACGGACTTGCTCCCTCCCTCGCCGGGCAGCCGGGTACGCCGTTCCGGGAGGACCAGGGTGAATCAGGAATTCTGACGCACGTGCTTCGCAGCAACACTCCACGGTTCCCGTGGGCGGTCCCCAGCACCATGCTGACCTGCGAGCTCACCGGCATCACAGAGGCTTCGGTTTCGGCCGGAACGAACCAACTCAGCGTCCCGTACCCCATCAGCCCCCGTCAGGGCAGACAGAAGCACCCCCGGCGCGCGCCAAGACATTTACCACGCCCCCGGCGCGCACCGAAGGTGCGCTGAGTCGCTGACCAGCGGAAAGCCCCCCGCAGCGCGTCCGGGGTCGGCGTGAGGAACGGCGCCCCGGCGAGCCAGCGTTCCAGCGGCTGCTGCCCTGTCTCGGAGTGCGCCCGCCGGTGATAGACCTGTTCGACCCACGCTGTGAAGAGACGATTGAGCATGGCCAGGTCGGTGACCTTCTCCGTGTCGACCTCGACCAGGAACTGTTCCCGGACGGTCCGGAAAAAACGTTCGATTTTGCCCCTGCCCTGCGGGCGCCCCGACGTCGAGTGGATCAGCTTGATCCCCAGCCTCGCGCATGCCCTGAGCAGGGCGGAGTCCACGAACGCGGACCCGTTGTCGACATAGACGCCCTCGGGGACCCCGCGCGCCGCCAGCGCCGGCCGAAGCGCCGCGGCGAGACGGACGCTGTCCTCGGCGCCGCCCCAGCGGTGCCCGACCACCGCCCGGCTGTTGTCGTCCACGAACGCGAAGAGATATGCCTTGTGACCTGCGATCTTCGGGCGCCGTGCAGTGCATCGCCGACCCAGAGTTCGTTCGGGCGCGTGGCTTCGAACCGGCCGAACGCCTCCGGCGCCTGGCCGTCCGGGCGGGTCAACAGTTCGAGGCGCTGAAGGTGCCGGTGGACGGTGCGGTAGGACGGGCCCCAGCCCAGGTGCTGCTGCAGGATCCGCACCACCTGCGCGGTCGACCGCGACGGGTTCTCCCGCTTCAAGGCCGCGGCCAGGTCCAGGACCTCTTCCGGCGTGCGCGGGGTGACCTGCCTGGTCGGCGGCAGCAGCGCGTCGAAGCCGCCCTCGCGCCAGAGCCTGAGCCAGCGGTCCACTGTCCCGCGTGTGATCTTGACCGGCTTCCCGAACGGATCGGTGTGCACCCGGGCGGCGATCGCGCGGACCATCGCCCCGCGCTGGCGCGGGCTGAGGGCAGCGTCAGCCGCCTCACGGATCAACTGGTAACGGAACAAGGCGACTTGGTGGGCCCGTTCGGCCCGCCGTCGCCCCTCCTCATCGACCAACGCCATCCGGCGCCCTCCTGAAACGGCTGTGGACATGGCAGCCGCCAGGATGAGCCGCCCCGACGATCTTCGTCAGGGCCAGCTCGTGTTGATCGTTTCGGAGGTCAGGCCGACGGCCGGCCCGGCGCCAGCAGGCGGCCGTGGCAGGCCGCCGACACCAGCAACCAGGTAGGCACCTTCAACTTCCCGAGCCTCGCCCTCGCGGCGAACGCGAATCCCGTCACCGCGCTGACCGCGTCCCGGGCCGCCGTTCCGGCCGGGGCCGGCAGGACCGACGCCGGGTCGTCCGCCAGCGCGACCAGCCACGCGGTGAACACCGCCGCCGTCTGGACCGCCCGCCGCGACCAGCACCGCAGCCAGCCCCGCACCGTCGTCACCGGCCTGCCCAGCCGCCCGGCGATCCGCCGGCAGCCCCAGCCGGCCGCCGCCAGCTCCAGCCCCGCTCCGACGACCTCAACCGTGTCCGCGCGTCTGACCAGGGACAACACCGGAAGCAGGACATGTGTCACCTCGCAGGAACGGCACCTCGCCCGCCGCGGACGCACCACCACGACCCCGCCCAGATCCCGCAGGCTCCGCGACCGGCCCCAGCCCCACCGGGCCAGCACCCCGCCGCAGTCCGGACACGACAACTCGCCCTCGACCAGGCGCTGTTCGACAACCGCGGTTGTCGTCTCTACCGTGACCAAAGCGCCCTCCGTTGGCGCTCGCACGGCCCTCCCGAGCGCCGCCAAACGAGCGGGAGGGCCGTGATCATGTTCAGGACATGATCACGGTGCCGCCCAGCACACAGAAGATCAATTGCCGTCTTGTGAACTCTTCCTCATCAACATCATCAATGGCACAACACTGCCCGTTCGTCAGCATGTTGAGTGGCTATCTACAGTGGCGCGGTTCGCCGGGCATCGGTCACCTGCCAAGCGGCGGCGTACGACTTCCAGTTCGCCGCGGCCCGCAGGGCCTCGTCCTCCCGAACCCAGCCATAGAGGTCGAGCGTGGTCTGGACGTGGGCATGGCCGAGTCGGCGGGAGACCACCCACTCCGGTGTCCCGGCCAGCAACAACGCGGTCGCGTGAGTATGCCGAAACCAGTGTGGGGTCCACCCTGCAGGGCCGATGCCCTTCTTGCGCAGGGCTGCGGTCTTGTCCCGCACCGTCCCCTCCTTCAGCGCGGCCAGCAGCGGGGGCCGGTCCAGGTTCACGAGCAGCGGCGAATCCGAGGTGATCTCCAGCCCGGTGTTGGCGGCCCGGACCGCGAGATGGACGAGGTAGTCAGCGAACAATCGCTCCAGGTCAGCACCGACATAGACGCGCCGCGGGCGCATCATCTTGACCCTCGTCCCGTTCGCGTTGTCCTCGCGCGGGACGACCTCGACATAGGGAGTGCCACCGCGGCCCATCACGAAATCGCTGATCCGCAGAATCCGAGCACCTCGCCCAGCCGCATGCCGGTCTCCGCGAGCAGGGCGAACAGCAGGCGGTCCCGCAGGTTCCCCACCCACTCCCCGCCGGTGCCCGGCCTCGCGCACCCGTCCAGGACCGCCTGGATCTGGCTCGGCAGTAGCAGCGGCGGCCGCCCGCGATGGCGGTGCCGACGGACCCTGACCAGCGACGACGGTCCCGGTGTGTTGCGGGCGTCCAGGTGGGCGAGCAGACAGCGCTGCGGCAACTCCCGCTGCCGGCGTGGTCGAAGCTGCTGATCCGGATCGACGGCGCCGGCTTCAGCCACGCCCTGCTCGACCACCTCCAGGCCCTGACCACCAGCCGCAGGCGGGTACGGTGGGTGTGTGGCTGGGCCATCCACACCATCGACGAGGAAGCCATCGCCAGGCTTCCGGAGAAGGTGCGGACGGCCGCGCTGCGGCAGGACGGCGAGGTCCACGAGATCAAAGGACCCGACGGCGACACGGTCACCTACCAGGTCGCCGAGCTCACCGGCCCGCGTGACCTGACCGGTCGGCCCGAGGGAACACGGCTGGTCGTGGGCCGGTTTCAAACCCTCACGCCGGGATCTGAAGAAACTGACCGCCTTCGAACGGCGCACCGGCTGGTGCTAGCAGATCGTCGCCACGAACATCCCCGCCCACCAGGGTCTTTCCAGAACACCCGGCTCCGGGCAGGTGTGGTTCGTCGACGCCCTCTACCGCGATCACGCCGAGGTCGAGGACCGCGTGAAAGCGGCCAAGCGGACCGGTCTCGGGCTGCTGCCCTCCACGTCCTGGCAACTCAGCACGGCCTGGATCCTTACCGCAACGACCGCCGCCGACCTCGACGCCTGGACACGGCTCCTCCTCCTGGTCGACCGACGACAACGCCGCCAGGCGAGAGCCATCGGCCCGCGACGCCGCCTCACCTATTTGCGCGGCCTCTT
>NZ_JANIIC010000167.1 GCF_024519315.1 Streptomyces malaysiensis subsp. samsunensis
GGCCGTGCCGGGTGGGTCAGCCGTACTCGGTGAAGATGACCGACTCGGCGTTATGGGCATTAAGTCCCATAGCGGTGACGCTGGGTATCTAACCGGTCCGGGCAGCGGCTCGACCCGCCGCCCGGCTGAGACCGCAATGGCACGTCAGACCCGGTCGGACCTGTTGGGTCTCACAGGTCCGACCAGGGGCTGGGCTGTAGCCAAGCCTCGAGCGGGAGTGGCGAGTTCACATCGTCGCTGCCAGCGGAACACCATGAACCGTTGCCATTGCAGCCGCGGGTAGTCAGGACCGCGGCAGCCCTTTGCGGGTGTTCTCCCGTGCCAGGTCGACGCGTGAACGATGCACGCCTCCGCTCGGCGATGCGCAGCGCGCACCGGGCGCTTTGCCGCAGTCAGGGCAGGTGACCTCGTAGACCCGCCAGGGGCGGGGGGCTTGCTGGGCTTTGATCTTGCGTTCTTCCACGATCGGCAGCAGCCGCTCATCGTGAGGGACTGCGCGCACTTCACCGGTGCCGGTCCCGTCATCGATGACACAGTCTGCGCCCTTTCCGACGTGGCAGCGTGGGCATTCCCTCTTGATCCAGTGCCGTCGTGCCACCTGCTTGTGCAGCGGCAGCCGCCCCTTCGGACGCTTCTCCTTGTTGGCTGACCTTGAGGACTGTGCCGCTGGGGCGGGCGTGATCGGCTTGTTGAAGCCTGCGCGCTCCTTCCAGCGCTTGATCTGCGTTGCCTGGCGGGCGTTGACATGGCTGCCCGCCTCGGCCGCCGCTTGGACGAGCGCTTTCACACGAGCGCGCAGCGCGGCCGGTGGCAGGGGGGTGCCGAGTCTCAGCTCCGTGAGGATGTGCGTCAGGTTCTTTGCCGCCGCCTTGGCCTGGGCGTTGAGATAGTCGGCGGCCGCGCGGGCGATCTGGTCTTCGTCCTCGGTGCGGTCGTGGTCGGCGGTAGCGTTGGCGAGGGTCAGGCACTCGCGGACCTGTTCGGTGCGTCGGCCGGCCACCGCTTTCTCGAGGCGGGTGAACAGGTCGCGGCGGACCTCGACCTGGCTCTCCAGCCAGCGGTGCGCCTCGTCCACGGCGGCGTCCAGCTGCTCCTGGGTTTCCTTGCTCACCCCAGTCAGGGCCGCGATATCGCCGCACATGCGGTCCACCATGATCACGGACTCCACCTTCCGCGCGTCGGCCAGACGGCGCAGCAGGGTCTGGGCGCGTGCCTGGGCGTCCGGTGCCTTCTTGGCCTTGGGCGCGGGCCACTGGGCCGGAGGAGGCGTGCGGTGGGAGCGGACGATCTGTTCGACCGCCGGTGTGGACAGGCCCCGCTCGCCCAGTTCGCATTCGTCCAGGCCGAACCATTCGGTGGGGCGTGCGAACGCCTCGGTGCCGATACGGACCCGCCGGGTGGTGCCTTCGCTGTCCAGCCGGATGCGGTGAACGTACCAGCGGCGGATCAGCGTGTCCCGGTCCACCGGCACTGACATCCCCAGCACCGGCTCGCTGTCGTCCTCCCACGCCGGGGGCACAGCCCGGTCCAGGTGCACGCGCAGCCCTCTACTGCGCCAGCGGATGTCCACCACCGATCCCAACGGTGCCCCGGCGGGCTGGGCGAAGTCGAAGTGGGCCTGTTCCCCGCGCTCGTGGAACCAAGTGGCGGTCGCGGACTTCACGTACAGGTGATCGGCGCTGGCCACGCCCCGGGCACGGCGCCGGCACACGTGCGGCAGCCCGTCCGGGTCCGGGTGGTTGAGTCGGCCTGGAGCGCGGTGCAGCAGTCGCCTGCTGTCCGTTTCTCCAGGCCGCTCGCCGAACCCGGCGTGCCCGTTACCGAGCACCGGGCTCTCCACAGAATCGCCGTGGACTTGATTCAGGCAGCCTGAGCCCAGGGGTTGGGGATGCGTTCGCCCCGGTAGCGGTACCGAACGATGGTCACCGCTGCTGGGTTGAACATCTCGATCCCGTCCGCCGCGATCGGCTTCCATTTCCCAGTGGGACCGGTGAGCCAACGGCGGACGTCCTTCCACGCCCAGCGGTGCCGATGACGCATCATCCGTACAATCCGCCACCAGATGAACTGGCGCAGATGTGCAAACGTCTGACTTGCCACGGCATGCCGGAAATAGGCGGTCCAGCCGCGCACGAGTCGGTTGATCCGCTCAAGCACGTCCCGCAGGTCTTGCTGTGACGTCCTGGGGGTCATAGTACGGATCTTCGCCTTAACGGCCTTGAGAGGCCGGTCGGCAACGAAGGTGTACACGTACCACTTATCCGTTCCCCTCTTGCGACCCCACCGGATGTGGAACCCAAGAAAGTCGAACCCCTCTTCCATATGCACTACCCTGGTCTTGGCCTCGGAGAGCCGTAGTCCCATAGGTTTGAGCACTTGGCTGATCTCCTCGCGCAGCACCTCGATGTCGTCTGCGGAATCTCCCCTTGCCAAGACGACGAAGTCGTCCGCGAAGCGGACAAATCGCCAAACGGGGAGCCCCTTCCAGGCACGACGCCGACGCCTCATCTCGGTAGACATCACCCCTCCTGGCCTCCACGGCGCCGTCATATGCTCATCGAGCGTAGACAGTGCAATGTTGGCCAATAGCGGGGAGAGAATGCCTCCCTGCGGCGTACCGCTCCGCATTTCTGAAACTGTGCCGAGTTCCGTTAGAACCCCGGCTTTCAGGAACGCCTTAATGAGCCGCAGCACGCGCTTATCTTTGATCCTTCCACGAACCCGTTCCATCAGGGCTGAATGGTCGATGGAATCGAAGCAGGCTTCGATATCGGCATCCAGCACCCACCGGTATCCACGGGTGCCGTAGAAGTGGATCTCGGCAATCGCGTCGTGTGCGCGCCGCTCGGGTCGGAAGCCATATGAGACTGGTTCGAAATCAGCCTCAAAGATAGGCTCCAACACCAGCTTCAGCGCCGCCTGAACAACCCGATCCGCCACCGTGGGGATACCCAGGCGGCGAACCTTTCCAGAGCCACCCGGCTTGGGGATCTTGCGCTCCCTCACCGGCTGTGGCCGGAACTCACCCGACTTGATAGCCGAGCGAAGGTCCTCCAGGAACCGCGCCACCCCGATCTCTGCCTCGATCCGTGCGGGCGTCAGCCCATCCGAACCGGCAGTGCGGGCCCCGCGGTTGGCTTCGACCCGCCACCACGCCATCTTCAGCGTGGCTGGGTCGTGCACGAGGTTGAAGACGTCGTCAAATCGGCGGTCCTTCCGGGCCGCCGCCCAACGGTGAAGTTTGGCCTGCATCTCCGATACCTGCTGACTCGAGCCCACGGGGAGCCCTTCCAGCAAAGCATCGCCATTCGGCGGTGCATCTTTCGGCATTGCAGTCTCCTTCCCTTCTGATTCTGCTGCCGCCCTTCGCCATGTGACCGGCTTTCCCGGCCTCGAACTACTACGGCGGCTCCGCCCCATCCAGGCCCGTTCGACTGACGGTGTGCCCAGCCTTTACTCCACGCTGGTTGCATGGCCGAAGGCGAGGGCCTGGACGGTTCCCGTGTTCACTTGCATTCGATCGACGGATTAGGCACCCAACTTTGCCCCTGCGACATCGCCGTGACTACCCCGCAGCACTTCATCACGGCCTCCCCTTCGCCGCACACATATAACTCCGGGGAGTTCTCCGTTCTCTGTGGGAACGGGTCTGCGTCGCCTCCGGCCCAGATCCACCAGGTTGGAGCCAGTGTCACTTGTAGGAGCGTAAAGCGCTGGTTCCTCTCGTATACCTTTCCGTCTCGCTTGCCGAACCCGCCCCATCTGGCAGTGCTGAGACGTCCCGGCTTTGTCAGGGCTGCTCCCACCCTCCTCGGCACCTCCCGAGTCGGGCTGCCCTCAGCTTCGCTATCCTGCTGCGACAGGACAGCGGAGGAGGTCTTTCACCTCCACTCGAATAACAAGCGCCTCACGGCGCACATGGGCGAAGTGACAAACCCGGTCGGTGTAGAGCTT
>NZ_JANIIC010000168.1 GCF_024519315.1 Streptomyces malaysiensis subsp. samsunensis
GACCAGCAGGAATCAAGGGAACACGTTCGGTTGAGATACGGCTTCTAAGACTCGTAGTCCTCGATCAGACGACTGATGACCCGGTGCATGATGGCCGCGCGGTTCCGGTCGTCCTGTTGGCCGCGTAGGGCGCGCTCGATTGCCCGGAGCCTGCGCCAGGTGTCCGCGTCCTGGTCCATCACCTCGTCGATGAGCGGCGCGGTGAGCAGATTGAGACACTCGGCCAGCCGGAGCCGGGTGGTGTGAGAGGGCGGCGTGGCCTCAGGGTCTGCGAAACCCTCAGTCAGATACCGCGCGGGATCGGTGAGGCTCCAGCCGGCTATCGCGCCTCCCTTGACGAGGAGGCCCACGTCGGGAGCGATGCCGATCAGGGCGTCCGGCTCTCCGTCGAGAACACTGAGGTCCCGGTAGCACCGCAACACGGCCGCTTCAGGGTCGCAGCAGAAGATCGTCGCCTGGGGGAGGGCGAAGTTCTGTGCGGTGTCTGTACGCAGCCCGCCGGGGAGTCTCTGTGGCATGTAGGGCGCGCGGTGGCAGAGGGGGGAGGGAGTGGAATCCCGCGGCACGAAGAACGTGGCGTGGGACAGCTCCCGACTGCCCTGATCGAACCGGAACTCGTCATTCTCCGACCACAGCCACTGCATGCTGCCGAAGGTATGGGCCAGCTGCTGCTCGCGCTCGTTCGCGCCCGTATATCCTGCGACGATCACCTGAAGATCGATGAAGTCGAATCGCGGAGTAAATGTCAGCGGGTTGCGCGTGGTTTCAGCATTCACGGTGTCGCCGACCGAGAACCTCACCATGAATGTCGCCTCATCGGATCTGCTTGGCGGGGGCCATGTGGCCACCCCTGGTGTCTGGGATTTTACCGTTCACGATGTCGTCATGGGTTACCGGGTGTCCGGGATCGGTGGGTGAGCCGCCCAGCGCTTCGGCTCCGGATTCGCCCTTGACTCCGGACGGGCCGTAGCCGGTGATGACATCGCCTGCGCCGGCACCTGCTCCCTTCGTGACCACGATGTCATCGCCTTGCCGGAAAATGAGATTTCCGCGGTTGCCTTCGGAGAGGTATACCGCGTCCGGGTTCTTCAGGATCTCCAAGACTCGTTCGTCGTTGTCGAAGTGTGGATGGTAGTTGCTGGACTTTCTCAGCTTGCCCTCTTGGGCGCGCTCGATGATCTTGTCCACCGCAGCCTTGGCCTTCGCTACAGGGCACTTGGGTGCGAGGCCGAGCGGGTCGCTCCACGTGTACGGGTTGTGCACGTAGGCGCCGGGGTTGGATGCCGGTTTGAGACCGAGGGGATCCTGCGTGATGTAGCGGGCGATTTCCGGGTCGTAGTAGCGGAAGTGGTTGTAGCTTAGGCCGGTTTCCGGGTCTACGTATTGGCCGGGGAAACGGAGTAGGCACTCCATGTCGCTTTGTGGTGCGGGCAGGGGTGTGCCCCAGACGGTGGTGCGGAGTTGCCAGGCAAGGGTGCCATCGGGCGCGACTAGTTCGGTGGGCGTGCCGACCAGATCCGTGATGATCGCGTGGAACCGGGTGTCGTACTCGGACTGGGGAGTGGCGTCGGAGAAGACAAGGGGTGAGTGGGTGTTATGCGGAACGGTTTCACACCCTTGGTGGGTGGATTGGGATATCGGGCGGTCGGTTCCCGGCGCGTAGTCCCAGGTCGTCGCAGTTCCATCCGAGGCGGTTTGTTCAGCCAGGCGAGTAGTGTCCCAGGTGAAGTGAATTTTCTCGGTGGCCGTGCCGTCGTCTTGGAGGAGCTGTTTCGAGGTGCGGCGGCCGAGAGGGTCGTAGGTGTAGTACCAGCGGTCGCCTTGCGGGGTAGTGACCTTGGTGAGGTGGTTTTCGGCGTTCCAGACGTACGTCCAGGTACGGGTCTGGCCATTGAGCAGCTTGCGGGTGCGGCGGATCAGGCGGCCGACGGCGTCGTGTTCGTAGATGGTGCGCCCCGCGCGGCGAATGATGGTGCCTTCGTAGACACGGTCGCCCGCCGCGGCGTGGTCGGGTGCGGTGGCGTGGGTTTGGTTGCCTGTTATGTCGAAAGCGTACTTCTCCGTCCAGCCGTGTGCCTGGACTCCCGTAACCCGTCCCATGGGGTCGACCGTGAAGTTGCGTGTTCCGGTGGTGAGCTCGCGGATCTGGGTGACATATCCGTCAGGGCGGTAGGTGTAGGTACGATGCTGGAGGAGGTCATGAGGCGAGGTGGCGATGGTCTGGGTGGTAAGGCGATTCGCTATATCCCAGTCTTGGATGAGTGCGACTTCTCCGGTGGTGCGTTGAGTTTCACGGCCGGCGGCGTCGTGGGTGAAGGCGAGGGTGTGGTCGGCGATGGTGAGGACGGACGGGCGGCTTGTCGCATCCCAGGACCAGATCGAGGTCAGTCCCGTGGGGGTGGTGCGGAGAGTGCGTCGGCCGAGGGCGTCGTATCTGTGAACTGTGGTGCGGCCGTTGATGGTTTCCGAGATGACTCGCCCGAGTAGATCGTGTTCCCGGGTTAGTTCCGTGGTTGGCGTGGCCGCATGGACCAGGGCGCCGTTTGCGTCATAGGTGTAGGTCGTCTGCTCGCCGGTGGTCTCATCGTTCTGCGCGATGATGCGTCCGGCGGCATCGAGGGTGTACCGCAGGGTTTCGCCGAGAGCGTTGGACCGTGCGGTGAGGCGCCCCGCGGCATCGCGCTCGTAGGTGTGTGCCGCACCGTTGAAGTCAGTCTCCGTAATCAAGCGCCCTGCGGCGTCGTACGTGTACTGCCACTGCCTGCCCTGGGGGTTGGTGACGGTGGTGAGACGTAGTTCGGTGTCGTAGGTGAAGGCGTAGTGGGCGCCGTCGGGGTCGGTGCGAGTGGCGGGCTGATCGAAGTGGGTGTGGGTGTAAGTGGTGGTGTGTCCAGCCTGGTCGGTGTGTCGGGCGAGGTTGCCTTCGGTGTCCCATTGCCATGTTTCGCGGCGACCGTCGGGACTCTCGCGCCAGGCGGGCTTGCCTTCGATGGTCCAGCCGTGGCGGGTGGTGTGGCCCAGAGGATCGGTGACGGCCGTAACCTGGCCGTGAGGGCCTCGGCGGAAGTGGGTGGTGTGGCCCAGAGGGTCGGTGATGGCTACTGGGAGGCCGGCAGCGTTGGCGGTGACGTGGGTGATGTGGCCCAGGGCGTCGGTGATCGCTGAGAGGTGGCCCTTCCCGTCGTATGCGTAATGGGTCGTGGCACCTGTTGGATCGGTGGTGGCCGTGAGTGCCCCGTGGTCGTTGTAAACGTGCCCCCACACCGAGCCGCCCGGCTCACGGACCTCGACAGGTAGGCCGTGGTTGTCGTAGACGGCTTCGGTCACGGTGCCGTCGGGCCGCTCGACGGCGATCAGCTGGTCCTGGTCGTCGTAGTGGTAGCGGATGGTGTGGCCCAGGGGGTCTGTGATGGCGATGGGGCGGCGGTTGGTTTCGTCCCATTCGGTGCGTGTGGTGTTGCCCAGCGGGTCGGTCTCGGCGATGACCTTGTAGGTCTCGTTGCAGAGGTATGTGGTGGTGTTGCCCTGTGAGTCGGTGTAGCGGGTGGTTCGGGTTTGTGTGTCGTAGTGCAGGCGGCCGGAGAGGATGCCGTCCGGGCCGATGCCGCGCAGCACGCGGCCTCGATGATCGTAGACGTAGGCATAGGAGGTGCCGTTGCGGTCGGTCCATGATGTGACGCGGTGTTCGTCGTCGTATTGGTACCGCAGCGCCTTGCCGGTGGAGTTGATGATCTCCGT
>NZ_JANIIC010000169.1 GCF_024519315.1 Streptomyces malaysiensis subsp. samsunensis
GTCCTCACCACCGCAACCCACCACACCCTCCACCACCACACCACCAAAAACCCCACCAACCAGCCCACACCGCTGATCACATCCGCCCTCACCCGTAAACAGCCCGAGCGGCGGGCCCTCACCCACACCCTCGCCCGCCTCCACACCGCCGGTGTCGAAATCGACTGGACCAGCTGGTATCCCGCCGCCCCGGTTCCCCGGGTGGTCGGGTTGCCGACGTATGCCTTCCAGCACCAGCACTACTGGCTGTCGTCGGCCCCCTCCTCGAATCCGACGCCCACCGAGGCAGCTCTGGTCGACAGGAAGTTCTGGGAGGCGGTGGAGCGCGAGGATCTGGAAGCCCTGGCGGCGACCATCGACTCACCGGCTGACCAGCAGCCCATGCTGAGTGCCGTGCTCCCAACGCTGTCCGCTTGGCGACGGCATCATCGGGAGCAGTCGGTCATCAATTCCTGGCGGTATCAGATCGCCTGGAAGCGCCTTTCCGCTTCCTCCGCCCCTCCGGACCTCTCCGGCACCTGGCTGCTGATCATCCCCGCCGGTCAGTCCGGCCACCCTGCTGTGGAAACCGTCGCGCATGCCCTGACCACCCACGGTGCCACCCCGATCCGCCGTGTGCTCGACACCCGCACCGTCGATCGCGACGCCCTGGCGGACCACCTCACGCGTCTGGCCATGCAGGACGAACCCACCGGAGTGCTGAGCCTGCTCGCACTCGACGAGGAGCCGCACCCCGAATATGCCGCCGTGCCCTCCGGGCTGGCCGCGACCACCGTGCTCCTCCAGGCCCTCGGGGACGCCGAGATCCCGGCACCCCTGTGGTGCCTCACGCAGGGCGCCGTCGCCACCGGTCCCGGCGATCCGCTCCCCAGCCCGCGGCAGGCGCAGACATGGGGACTGGGCCGCGCCGCCGCTCTGGAACACCCTCGCCGCTGGGGTGGTCTGATCGACCTCCCGGCCGTCATCGACCACCACACCGCCGATCGTCTGGCCGCCCTGCTCACCCCCGGTCGGCCGGAGGACCAGACCGCCATCCGCGCCACCGGCAGCTACGCCCGGCGCCTCCGTAAGGCCAGCGCCCCCACCGCCGCCCCCAGGACGTGGCAGCCCACGGGCACCACGCTCATCACCGGCGGCACCGGTGGCCTCGGCGCCCATGTCGCCCGCTGGCTCGCCCGCCTTGGCGCACCCCATATCCACCTCATCAGCCGTTCCGGCCCGGACGCGCCGGGGGCCGCCCAACTCACCGAGGAGCTGGTCGACTTGGGCACGGCGGTCACCATCACCGCCTGCGACGCCTCCGACCGCGCCGCACTCCAGCGCCTTCTCGGCACCATCCCCGCCGAACACCCCCTCACCACCGTCATCCACGCCGCCGGAACGTCGGACACCGAGCTCCTCGCCGATCTGGGTCCGGAGCGGCTGGAGCATGTGCTCGGGCCCAAGGCCCTGGCCGCCGCCCATCTGCATGAACTGACCCAGGAGCTCGACCTCAGCGCCTTCGTGCTCTTCTCCTCCGGCGCGGCAGCGTGGGGCGGCAGTCGCCAAGGGGCCTACGCCGCCGCCAACACCTACCTGGACGCGCTCGCCGAACACCGCCGCGCCCGGGGCCTGCCCGCCACCAGCCTCGCCTGGGGCCCCTGGGGCGACGCGGGCATGGCCGCCGACGAAACCGCGCTCGCGTTCTACGGCCGACGTGGACTGTCTCCGCTGAGCCCCGAACTGGCCGTCGCATCGCTCCAGCACGCCCTGGACCACCGTGACACCACGATCACCGTCGCCGACATCGACTGGGAGAAGTTCCCGACGGCGTTCACCGCCCAGCGCCCCAGCCCGCTGCTCGACGAGCTGATCACGGCCATCGAGAGCCCGACCGAACGCATCACGGACGCATCCACCGGCACCTCGCTCCAGCAGCGGCTCTCCGCCGGCACCCCCGAGCAACAGCACCAGCTCCTGCTCGAACGCATCCAGTCCCTCGCAGCCTCGATCCTGGGACATTCCGGGCCGGACGCCGTTCCGCCCGCCCAGCCGTTCCAGGAGCTCGGGTTCGACTCCCTGACCGCCGTGGAGCTGCGCAACCAGCTCGCCACCGCCACCGGAATCGACCTCGCGCCCGCGCTCGTCTTCGACCACCCCACGCCCAACGCCCTGGCCACCTACCTTCGCGCCGAACTCACGGGCCAGCAGACGGCCGTCGCCGCCCACAGCCCCACCACGGCCGCCCAGGACGAGCCGATCGCGATCGTCGGCATGGCCTGCCGCTACCCCGGCGACGCACACTCCCCGCAGGATCTCTGGGACCTGGTCATCGCCCACCGCGATGCCATCGCGCAGATGCCCACCGACCGCAACTGGGATCTGGACGCGCTCTACGACCCCGACCCCGACCGCGCGGGGACGAGCTACGTCCGCGAGGGCGGCTTCCTCCGCCACGCGGCCGAGTTCGACCCCGCCTTCTTCGGCATCAGCCCACGCGAGGCGATCGCCATGGACCCCCAGCAGCGGCTGCTCCTGGAGACCGCCTGGGAGACCTTCGAGAGCGCGGGCCTGGACCGGGACACACTCGCGGGCAGTAACACGGGAGTGTTCGCGGGGGTGACCTCGCAGGACTATCTGTCCCTCACCGGCGATACGGCGAGCGACGTCGAAGGCTATGTCGCCACGGGCAATATCGGCAGTGTGGTGTCCGGCCGGGTGGCCTACTCGTTCGGCCTCGAAGGCCCGGCGGTCACGGTGGACACCGCGTGCTCATCCTCCCTGGTGGCGATGCATCTGGCGGCCCAGGCCCTGCGCCAGGGCGAATGCACGATGGCGCTGGCTGGTGGCGTCACCGTGATGGCCACGCCGGGTGCGTTCATCGAGTTCTCCCGCCAGCGCGGTCTTGCACCCGACGCGCGGTGCAAACCGTTCGCGGCAGCGGCGGACGGCATGGTGTGGGGCGAGGGCATCGGCCTTGTACTGCTGGAACGGCTGTCGGACGCGCGCCGCAACGGCCACCGTGTGCTGGCCGTCGTCCGGGGCTCCGCCGTCAACCAGGACGGCACCAGCAACGGCCTCACCGCGCCGAACGGACCCTCACAGCAACGGGTGATCCGGCAGGCACTCGCCAACGCCCGGCTGTCGCCGTCGGACGTGGACGCCGTCGAGGCACACGGCACCGGAACCACGCTCGGCGACCCGATCGAGGCCCAGGCGCTGCTCGCCACGTACGGACAGGAACGGCCCGAGGGACATCCGCTGTGGCTCGGCTCTATCAAGTCCAACATCGGCCACACCCAGGCCGCCTCCGGAGTGGCCGGAGTCATCAAGATGGTGATGGCCATGCGCCACGGTGTGCTGCCCGCCTCACTGCACATCGACGAACCGTCCCCGAATGTCGACTGGACCGCGGGCGACCTGCGCCTGCTCGCCGAAACCGTCCCCTGGCCCCAGGGCGACCGGCCCCGCCGGGCGGGGGTCTCCTCCTTCGGCATCTCGGGTACGAACGCCCATCTCATCCTTGAGCAGGCCCCCGAGCCAACCGGGCCCGCCCCCGTATCGAACGTCGCGGGGGTCGTGCCATGGGTGGTCTCCGCACAGAGCGACGCGGCGCTACGGGGCCAGGCGCGAGCCTTGACCGGGCACATCATCGGCGACCCCGAGGTGAGCGCCGGAGAGGTGGGTTGGTCCCTGCTGCG